>CAVOXZ010000022.1:0-49260 GCA_963700555.1 uncultured Chloroflexia bacterium | reverse complement strand
GATCGTCTGAGTGGCGCGTCCAGGGTAGCCAGACAGGGGAAATGCATGCGGGCGGCCTCGCTCCTGTTGTCAGCCGTCGTGGTCGTCGCGTGCGGCGCCACCCCGACCACGCCTGGCCCCGTCACACCAAGCCAGATCACGTCACCCCCACCCCTTGACTCGCCGATGCCCGTGTTGCCCTCGCCGAGCCCGACACCCTTCACCACGCCCACGCCCACGCCGACGTCGTCAGCGTCCCCTGCGCCGACGCCAACCACCACCCCTGCTCCCCCGCCAACTGCCACCCCCGCGCCAACACCCGACGCCGCGCTCGTCAGGGCCGCCCTTGCCTACGCCCGGAAGGCTGGGATCCCGTTGGCATCCGACCCCCGGCCGAAGGTCCGCGACGAGTGGCCATCGTTCGACCGCGTCATGCTGCATCGGATCTCGCTGCGAATCGCCCACGGACAGGGGGCACGGCTCTTCGTCTACTTCGATGATGATCGCGCGATCCGTGTGGTGGAAGGCACCATTGGCCATGGAGACTGGGAGCCCTCAGTCGGAGCCGCTGCCTCGCGGGCCGAGGTCTTCCGCGCCGCCCGGCGCGCCCTGCGGGATATCGGCGTCGATCCTGGGGGTGGAACGCTGCACCTGGCGGCCCACAGCACGGACTGGTACCTGACCTTCGACCGAAGGATCGCCGGCTACCCCGTGGCAAATGCGCCGATGGCCTGGTGGCTGGACGGCGACAAGGCCTACCTCACGCTGCGGGCAGACGCCGCACTCGAGGCGCTGTACCTGATCCGGCCGGCGCACCGGCGCGTCCCGGGCACGATTCTCAGTCGCAGCACGCTCGACGCCCGCTTGGCGAAGTTCGCCAGGGTGTCGCGCGCGACGCTCGCCACCTATGACCCGAGGCTCCTCTGGATCCGGGCCTTTGACCCCCAGACCGGCCACCAGGACGCGAAGCTCAGCCTCAGCTACTGCGCCACGCACCGATGGCATTGGGGCTGGGAGGCATGGTGCGTGGACGCGGCGACTGGCGTGCGCACGGCCAACAGCCGGGCCGAAGACTGAGCCCGCGAAGGCTCAGCGGCGGACCAGCGTCCGGAACAGGTGATCGAGCGTCGCCGCCGGGTCCGCGGTGAGGCCGGTATGGACCTCCGACGGCTGGATGACCGTCGAGGACGGCGACACCAGCCAGTGGAACCGCTCCGGCATCGGGAGCGCCGCAATCGGCCCGGCGTGCGGGGCGCCCGCCGCGACCGCCTCGATGGCGTGGAGGTGGGCTCGGACGATCTCCGGGTCGCAGTCGGGGCGCATCGCCACCAGCAGGTCCGCGTCGAGCTCGGTCACGGCCCCGAGGAAGCGCTTCGAACGGCACATCAGCACGATCCCGGCGTTGAACGCCTCGCCCCGCTCCACCCGCGGCACGACGCGGATGATCGCGTACTCGAACGGCTTGCGCGCCTTCGCCTCAGGCCGCCCGGGCACGTTCCGCCTCCTCCACGAACGCGTCGCGGGCACGCAGCCGGGCGGCGAGGTAGTCGACGTAGGCCCGGCGATGGTCGTCGGGATCCGGCAGCCCGGCCTCGGGCTGGAGCCAGTCATCGGGGATCGCCGCGGTCAGGCGATCGAGGAGGGCGCGATCCACCAGCGGCGCCAGGCGCGCGTCGGCCTCGGTGATGGAGCTCGCGAACGGCAGCAGCACGTGGTCGCGGATCTGCTGGAAGGGGCGGCGCGCGTGGGCGGCCGGCGCCTTCCAGCTGTGGTGGATGTAGAGCGCGGAGCCATGGTCGATGAGGTGGAGCCGCCGGTGCCACACGATCAGGTTGGGATTGCGGGCGGTGCGGTCGACGTTGGTCGTGAAGGCGTCCAGCCAGACCACGGCGGCGGCCAGGTCCGGTTCGGGCTTCGGGCCGATGGCGGGTGCGAACGCGAGTGCCCCGGGCAGGAAGTCCAGGCCGACGTTCGTTCCGGCCGACCGCTCGAGGAGGCCCTGGATCTCGCCGTCGGGCTCGGCCTTTGCGAGCGCGGCGTCAAGCTCCACGAGCACGAGATCCGGGACGGGGAGCCCGAGGTGCCGCCCGAGCTCGCCCGCGAGCAGCTCGGCAACGAGCGCCTTGCGGCCGTGGCCGGCGCCGAGGAGCTTGACGACATACAGGCCGTCGTCGTCCGCCTCGACAAGCGCGGGTACGGACCCGCCCTCGCGAAGGGGCGTGACGTAGCGGGTGGCCGTGACGGTCCGGAGCATGGCAGGGCCAGTGTAGGCGCCGCTCGGTCCCGCTTGCCCATCGAGCGCTGACGGGGTATCGTTGCGTCAGCAACTATCCAGAGGGCCGACCCGAACCGGCCACCCGGAGGACATCCTTGGACGCGGCGCTGCGAGCGACTCTCGACCGGAGCCAGGTCATCGATCTCACCACCACCGGCCGCCAATCCGGTGAGCCGCGACGGATCGAGATCTTCATCCACAACCTCGACGGCCGGCTGGTGATCAGCGGGATGCCCGCGCCCGGCCGGACCCGCGCGTGGCTGCGCAACGTGGCGGACAACCCAGGGGTCACGCTCCACTACAAGGGCCCCGACGCGGTGGGCGACGTCAACGGTGTCGCGCGCGTGATCACCGACCCGGTTGAGCGACGCGCGCTGCTCGAGGGTGTGGCCCGCAACTGGGGTCGCGACGACCTCGAGGTGATGATGGAGCACAGCCCGCTGATGGTGGTGACGGTCCCGGGCTACCCGGACTGAGCTGGGTCGCCCCCCTGTGTGCGGTTACCGGACGGGGCGCCGGCCGCTGCGGTCGAACGAAGCCCTCCTGCGACGCCTGCGACACCGTCCCGTGCCTTGATCAGCAGCCCCGATCGGCGCTCGCGGCGCCCTGATCGGCGCTCACGGCCCCTTGATCAGCAGCCATGATCGATGCGCACCTCAGGGCGCCCGGGGGGGCGATCGACCTGCCGCATGACGCTGATACCGCCACCGGTGATCACCTGCGGTGATATTCCGTGCGAATCCGCCGGATCGCCGCGTCCGGGTCCTTCCAGCAGTGGGAGCGAGACCGGAGAAGTGCGCGGATGATCAGCAGCGGTGATATCCGGGCGCCGGTCCGGCCCAGGGACGTCGCATCGGCCGGGAGCGCGCCGGCTCATCGCGGGATCGCGCGCAGAGGCCCGTGCCCGAGGGGCCCTACGCGGACTCCTCGTCCAGCAGCGCCCGGAACCGCTCCAGCGACGCCGGCAGCTCCGCCCCGATCCGCCGCTCCGCCTCCTTGGCGATGAACCCCAGGAACGGCGGCGTGTCCAGGTCGAGCTCCAGGGTCACATGCGTGGCCGACGGCCCGCGTGACTCCAGCCGTGTCCGGACGGACACGGTCAGGGGACCGCCGCTGCCGGTGATCTCGAGCAGCTCGGGTGCTCGCAGCTCCTGCACGACGCCGGTGATCTCCGCGTTCCCGGTTCCAGGCCCGAGCCTGAGCCGGACCCGGGACCCGAGGGCCAGCTCCGGGTCCAGGAGCTCCGCGGCGACGACCTCGGGCAGCCAGCCGGGCAGCGCGGAGATGCGCGTCGCGACCCGGAATACGAGGTCGGCGGCGTAGGGGAGATCGACGGCGGCAGTAACTCGGCCCACGCCGCAATGCTACGTGGCCGAGGCCTTCCGTCGCCCCTTCGCTCGACGCCCTTCCTCTCCGTCCCCCCTGGCGCGCGCGGCGAGTTGCACCGCCCGGTCGGTGAGCGCGTCCAGGCCGGCCGCTACCCGCTCGTGCACGACCCCCGGCTCCAGGCCCGTCAGCAGGGCCATCGCCTCGTCGATCGTGCGCACCGCGTACACGGCGAACCGGCCGTCGCGCGCGGCCTCCACGACATCGTCGCGGAGCATCAGGTGCGGAAGGTTCGTGGCCGGGATGACCACCGCGTGGGACCCGTCGAGACCGCGACCGGCGCAGACGTCGAAGAACCCCTCGATCTTCTCGTTCACGCCGCCGATGGGCTGGACCTCGCCCTGCTGGTTGAGCGACCCGGTCAGCGCGAGCGACTGCCGCAACGGGATCTCACCGATGGCCGAGAGCAGCGCGCAGGCCTCGGCCAGCGACGCGCTGTCGCCCTCGACGCCGCCGTAGCTCTGCTCGAACACGAGGCTGGCGTGGAGCGACAGCGGCCGCGTCCGCCCGTACCGGGCACCGAGGAGCCCGGCCAGGATCAGCACGCCCTTGCTGTGGATGGGCCCGCCAAGCTTGACCTCGCGCTCGATATCGACGATGTCGCCGTCCCCGAGCCGCACGCTTGCGGTGATCCGCGTCGGCCGGCCGAACGACGCCTCACCGAGGGTCGTCACCGAGAGGCCGTTGACCTGCCCGACGGCCTCGCCGGTGGTGGCCACCAGCACGGTCCCGCGCTCGATCTGCTCCAGGGTCCGCTCCTGGATCCGCGAGGCACGCCGGCGGGCGGCCTCCACGGCGTCGCGCACGTCCTGGGCGGTCACCCCGTCCCGCCCGACGGCGCCGGCACGGTCGTCGGCCTCGCGCAGCAGGTCGGTGACCCGCCGCATGTGGGTCGACAGCCGGTCCGCATCGCCGGTGATCCGCGAGGCCCGCTCGATCACGGCCCCCACCGCGGCGGCGTCCATCGGCCGCAGCCCGGAGCGGGTCGCGATGGTGGCCAGGAGGCGCGCGTAGCGGGCCTCGGCCTCGGGTGTCCGTGGCACGTCGTCCTCGAAGTCCACCTGGACCTTGAACAGCTCGAGGAAGTCGGGGTCCAGCTCGGCGAGGAGGTAGTAGACGGTCCGGTCGCCGACCAGCACGACCTTGACATCGAGCGGGATCGGCGCGGGCTCGATGGACACGGTCGAGAGCCCGAGGCGATCGCCCATGGACTCGATCCGCACCTCGCCGGCACGGAGGGCGCGCTTGAGCTCGTCCCACGCGAACGGCTGGGTGAGCAGCCGCCGCGCATCGAGCACGAGGTAGCCGCCGTTCGAGAGGTGCAGCGCGCCGGGCCGGACGAGGGTGAAGTCCGTGACCAGGGCGCCGAGGTGGGCGCTGTGCTCGATCCGTCCCAGGAGGTTCGGCTGCGTCGGCAGGTCCTCGAAGATCACCGGCGCTCCCGGCGTGTCCGCGTGGTCCACGAGGAGGTTGACGCCATACCGGCGGAACGACGCCCCGTCCTCGAGGCGGGCCGCCAGCATTGCGGGCAGCTCGCGCGGCTGGGCGGCGGCGAGGAACTCCTCCGCGTTGGCGATCACGTCCGTCTCGAGTGCGCCGAGATGGTCCTTGATCTCGGCATGCTCCAGGTAGCCCCGCCGGACCTCGTTGACCAGGTGCCGTACGGCTCGCCCGGCGACGTCCTGGCCGGTCTCGCGGATGGCGAGGCGCGCCTCCCGCTCCCACTGCGGGAACTGGTGCTGGATCAGGTCTCCAAGCGTCCCCTCGAGCTCCGACGAGGCCTCCGCGAGCTTCGCCCGCTCCTTCTCCGGGAGCTTGTCGAGCTCCTCGCGCTCCATGACCTTGCCGTCGCGGACCGGAGCCAGCCCCACGCCGATCGGCGTCCGCAGCAGCGCCAGGCCCCGCTCAGCCGCGCGCTCCTCGAACTCGCCGAGCGCCGAGTCCCGCCGCTCCTTGAGTCCGGTCTCGATCGCCTCTCGGCGATTGCGGTACTCGTCCGACTCGAAGGCCGCCGGGATGGCGGTTCGGAGCTCGCGCTCGAGCTGGGCGATGCGGTCCCGGAAGCGGCGGCCCTCGCCGGCCGGCAGCCGGATCGTCCGGGGCCGCCGCGGATCGACGAAGTTGTGGACGTAGCACCAGTCGGCAGGCACCGGCTCGCCGGCCGCGCGGGCCGCCAGGACGGATCGCAGCAGGCTGGCCTTGCCGGTGCCCTCGGGCCCCATCGCGAACAGGTTGAACCCCGGCTGGCGGATGGCGACGCCGAACGCGACCGCCTCGACCGCGCGGTCCTGCCCGACCATCTCGTCGAGCGGCTCGAGCTCGGCGGTCGTCGCGAACGGCAATGCCGCGGGATCGCAAAGACGGACCAGCTGATCGGCGGGGATCGGATCGGCCATCGGAGGCAACCTCGCGAAGGCGGCGTGCAGGGCGTCCGCGTGGGGCCATCGTCCGGACCCTCGGCCGTCCACGCAGCGGGCCGACGGCCCAAACCCGCGTGCCGTTGGTTGGGATCAGGCGGGTCCCGCCTCCGTGAGCCGGTCGGCCAGCTGGTCCAGCTCCGGGTCGCTCAGGCCGTGGCGTCGCAGGAGCGATCGCGCGCCGCCGTGCCGCTGGTCGAGGTGCTCCAGGGCGCTCTCGATGAACTCGGGCGGGCTGTCCACGACGAGGCTGCGGCTGCGCCAATCGTCAAGCTCGATGTGCGCGACGGCCGAGGCGAAGTGCTGCGCCGAGACCGCGTAGTCCTCGACGATGACGTCGCGCGGCACGCCAACCAGGTCGAGCAGCAGCGCGATCGTCACGCCGGTCCGGTCCTTGCCCGCCGCGCAGCCGATCACGGCCGGCAGCCCGTCGTCGGCCAGCAGGGCTCGCGCGACCTCGGCCAGCTGCCTGCCTCGCGCATCGAGCACGTGCCGGTACATGCCGGCCAGGCCGGCGTGGGGCGTCGGGTCGTCGGCGAGGAGCGGGATGCTCGTATAGCGGACGGAAGGGGAGTCGCGGAACGTGTTCGGGGAGACGTCGAGCTCCTCCGGCCACCGGAGATCGATCACCTGCCGGAGCCCGAGCTCCTCGAGCGCCCGGCGCGTCACCCGTGGGATCCGGGTCAGCTCATCCGACCGGAGCAGGGTGCGCCAGCGCGTGCGCCGTCCGTTTCCCGCCGGGTAGCCGCCGACGTCGCGGACATTGCGGGTGCCGGGAAGGACGAGGTGGCGGTCAGGGTCGGTCGTCGTCATCGCCCGGAATTGTATCCCCGGTCGCGCGCGGGTGCCGCCGCAAGCGCGTGGCGCCCGCGCCGTCCCATGACCGGGGGTGACTCTTGGCTGGTTTCCCCGGGGTCCGCAGCCGCGTACGGTGCCGGTATCGAGCGGACCGCCAACATCCGGACCACGTGGGGCGGCGCGTCGACCTTCCGGCGGGATGCCGGGCGGCGGCGGAGCCCCGAATCTGTCCTCCCCCGGCGGTCCGCTTTCGATCGTCAGGCGGCTCAGCGCCCCGGGTGGCCCTCGAACACGCGCTTTGCGCCCGCGACCGCCGCGCTGACCTCCCACCCGGCCTGGACGGCGGCGACCAGCTCGTGCAGCCAGCCAACGGGCGCCGGCAGAAGCGAGCGAAGCTCCATGACCTGGTGCACCCAGGTCCCCGATCCGCGCGCCTCGAACGTGATGATGCGGGTCCGCTCCATCGAGCCCGAGACGCTGACGTGGGCCTGCCGAACCGGTCGGCGATGCTCCGTGATCTCCCACTGCGCGGTCGAGGGGATCCCGGCGGTCCGGCGGCGCTCCCGGTACACCGTCCCGGCCCGCGCCGGTCCCGACAGGTAGCGGATCTCGCGGATGCCCGGAACCCACCGGGGCAGCCCGTCGATGTCGTCGTAGAGGTCCCAGACCTCGTCACGGGACGCACCAACCAGCGCGTCCGCCGTCACTCGTCGCATCGGGGCCAGTATCCCGTGCCGCCGGCTTCCGCGCGACCCTGAGCCCTGGGCGACAATGGGTTCATGACCGAGACCAGACTCCTCGCCGAGATCCGGGAGCAGCCGGACGTCGCCGCGCGCCTGCTGGTGGCCGGGCCACCCGCGCTCGTCGCCGTCGCGGCCGAGGTGCGGCGGCGGGGGATCGGGCTCGTGGTCATCGCGGCCCGTGGCACGTCGGACCACGCCGCCGTGTACGCCCAGTACGTGCTCGGAGCCCGCAACGGCCTCACCGTGGCGCTCGCCGCCCCATCGCTGGTGACGCTGTACGGTGCCTCGCCGCAGTACGGCAACGCGCTGGTGGTCGGGCTCTCGCAGTCCGGGCAGAGCCCCGACGTGGTGGGCGTCGTTGCGGCGGCGCGGGCCCAGGGCGCCCTGACGCTCGCGATCACCAATGCGCCGGGCTCGCCGCTCGCCCTGGCGGCGGAGCACAACCTCGACCTCGGCGCGGGTGAGGAGCGGTCCGTCGCGGCCACCAAGACCTATACGGCGGAGCTCCTTGCCGTTGCGCTCCTCTCGGTGGCGCTGGACGAGGATGACGCACGCGCGGCGCTGGCCCTGGTTCCCGACGCGCTGGCGAGAGCGCTCGACGCGGAGCCCCATGCGGCGCGGATCGCCGCCGACCAGGCGTCGCTCGACCGGGCGGTGGTGCTCGGCCGGGGCTTCGGGTACGCCACCGCGCGCGAGTGGAGCCTCAAGCTCAAGGAGGTCGCCCAGCTGTGGGCGGACCCCTACTCCGCGGCCGACTTCGCGCACGGCCCCGTCGCGCTCGTGGCGCCGGGCTCCGCCGTGTTCGCATCCATCTCCGCCGGTCCGGCGCGCGATGCCCTGCTGGATCCGGTCCGGACCCTCATCCGCGACGCCGGCGCGAACGTGCTGGTCCTGTCCGATGATCCCGAGGCGCGGGCCGCGGGCCGGTGGTCGCTGGCCGTGCCTGGCGGGCTCGCGGAGTGGCTCGGGCCGATCGCCGCGATCGTCCCGGCCCAGCTCCACGCGATGCACCTCGCCATCGCACGCGGCCTGGACCCGGAGCGGCCGCGGGGCCTCGCCAAGGTGACCGAGACGCGCTAGCAACGGCCGCGCGCTCGCGCGGCTGCGTCCGCCGGCGGCCCGGGCTCGGTCGATCCCGATCGGGGCTAGCATCTGTCCGTGACCGAACCCGCTCTCGATGCCCCCGGCTTCGCCGACCTCCCGCTCGACCCGCGTCTCCTGCGCACGCTTACCGCCCTCGGCTACGAGGAGCCCACGCCGGTCCAGCTCGCGGCGATCCCGCCGCTGCTCGAGGGCAAGGACCTGCTGGCCGAGGCGCCGACCGGGACCGGCAAGACCGCGGCCTTCGCGCTGCCCATCCTCCAGCGACTGGCGGCGCGCATGGACGCCGATCGCGAAGCCGGGTCGCCCCGTCGAGGGACGCGGCGTCCCGCAGGATGGCCGTGGCTCGCGGCCGTCGGCCCTGGTGCTGGCGCCCACGCGCGAGCTCGCGATGCAGGTGGCGGAGGCGATCCACAAGTACGGCCGCGAGCTCGGCGTGCGCGTGGTCCCGGTGTACGGCGGGCAGCCGATCACCACCCAGCTCCACCGGCTCGCGCGCGGTGTCGACGTCGTCGTGGCGACGCCCGGGCGGGTGGTGGACCACCTGGACCGCGGCACCATCCGGTTCGACGAGGTGACGACCGTCGTCCTCGACGAGGCCGACGAGATGCTGGACATGGGCTTCGCCGACGACCTCGAGCGGATCCTGGGCGCGCTGCCGCTCGAGCGCCAGACCGCGCTGTTCTCGGCCACGATCGCGGGCCCCATCGCCCGCCTGGCCGAGGCGCACCTCCGCCAGCCGGCCCGTGTCCGTGTCCAGTCCGAGCGGGTCTCCGAGGGCGAGCCGGCCAGGGTGCGGCAGGTCGCCTACGTCGTCCGTCGGGCGGACAAGCTCGCGGCGCTGGGACGGATCCTCGACCTCGAGGATGGTGCCGCGACCCTCGTGTTCGCGCGGACTCGTGGCGAGGTCGATGACCTCGCCGAGGCACTGTCGGGGCGTGGCCGCGACGCCGCGGCGCTCCATGGCGGCCTGTCGCAGGAGCAGCGCGACCGGATCATGGGCCGCTTCCGCGATGGCGCCCTGGACGTCCTCGTCGCCACCGATGTCGCGGCCCGGGGCCTGGACATCGGGCTGATCAGCCACGTGGTCAACTACGACGTTCCCTCCTCGCCCGACACCTACGTCCACCGGATCGGCCGGACCGGGCGCGCCGGCCGAGAGGGTGTCGCCATCACCCTCGTCGAGCCGCGCGAGCACCGGCTCCTCCGGGACATCGAGCGGACCATCCGGCAGCCGCTCCAGGTCGCGGGCCTGCCGACGGTGGCCGACGTTCGGGAGCACCGGCTGGACATGCTCAAGGGCCAGCTCCGCGAGACGCTGGTCGCCGGCGGCACGGACCGCTATCGCGGCGTCGTGGAGGCGCTGTCAGGCGAGTTCGACCTGGTGGACATCGCCCTCGCGGCCATCAGCCAGGCGGACGCCGAGGCCCGCGGCGCCGAGGACACGACCGAGCTGGCGCCCGCGACCCTGCCGTCGCTCGAGCGGCCCCAGCGTCCGGTCCGCGGCGCCGGCACCCGGCCCCGGTACGGCGAGCAGACGACCGGGTTTGCGCCTCGACCGCATCCCGCCCGGATGGCGCCCGGCGAGGCCAGGATGCCCGCCGAGCCGCGGGGCGGGATGCGGAACCCGGGCCCGGGACCAGCGGGCGGACCCATGCCCGCGGGTCCGCGCAAGGGCTACCGGGCCAGCGGCTGGCGGGACGTTGAGGGCCGGGCCGTGATGCGGCCGCCGGCCGCCGGTTCCGGGGGACCGGGTGGCGTGACGCGGCTGTTCGTGGGTGCCGGGCGCGCCGCCGGCATGCGGCCGGGCGACCTGGTCGGGGCGATCACCAACGAGGCCGGGCTGCGGGGCGGGGACATCGGGGCGATCCAGATCGCGGACGGGTTCTCGCTGGTCGAGGTGCCCGAGGCGGCGGCGGAGCACGTCATCGGGGCGCTTCGGGCGGCGACGATCCGGGGTGTGAAGGTGACGGTCCGTCGGGAGCGGTACTAGAAGCGTCGGGCGAGGCGCCTGCGGATCCCGATCGGCACCACGCGCCGGGTGACGCGGCGAGCCATCGAGGGGGTCTCCTCGGGCGGCAGGCCAAGGCGCTCGCGCAGCTGTCGCTCGATCCGGCGAGCCCGCGCGAGGTCCACTTCAAGGGCCTCGATCCGGGCCTCGAGCGCCTCGACGTGACGAACCGGCCGCATCGACATCCAATCGGGCATCGCCCGGTCTCGGATCGGCCGGCGCCCCGCCCGATAGCGGTCGACGAGCTGCTCGGCGACCCTGTCGGCGTCGTGCACTCGTTCGACGAAGGCGCGACCCAGGCCGCCCAGCCGCCGCCGGTCCTCGACGTCGGGGATGAGCCGCCCCAGCACTGAGGCGGCGGTGTCCGGGGTGATCCTCACCACCGGAACATCGGGGTGCGCTGCGATGACCGCGTCGGACATGCTGGACACGGCGACCGTGCTGCAGGCCATGGCTTCGAGCGAGACGATCCCATACGAACCGGCGACGACGTTGTCGAGCAGGATGTCGGCGTCGGCGAGCGATGCCATGACCTCCGCATGGGACACGCCCTCCAGCAGCCGGAGCTCGAAGTCGACGCCGTCGGCCCTGAGCTGATCGAGGATCGAGAGCAGCAGGTCCGTTCCCTTGGTGCCCCTCCGGGTCGGCGCATGGACGAGCACCGGGACCGAGCGGGCCCGAGGCGGGAGCGGTGGCAGGTCGCTTAGGTCGATCACTCGGGGCAGGTAGGTCGCATCCGGCACGAAGGCGAGGTAGTTGACCGAGGTCACGAACATCTCGTCCGCGTAGGTGCGGATCACCTGCAGGGACTTCTCGATCCGGTCGTCCTCGGGCACGCTCGGGCCGACGAAGAGCCCGCTCCACGGGTTGATCTCGCCGTGGATCCGGCCCATGCGGATGTCGGAGCCGTGGAAGGTGAAGTAGACCCGAAGACCGAGCGACCGCAGCAGCGGCAGGTCCCAGAACGGAGGCAGCACGCCGTGGCGGGGGACGAAGGTGTGCCCGAAGTGGAAGTGCACGATGTCGAACTGCTCGACGACCTCGCGCAGGGCATCCCAGGTGGGCCGCCCGTCGGTGCGGTCGAGGGCGAGCACCCGGTCCGACGGACGGCCGAACACGTCCGGCACGTCCTCCCAGAGCTCCGCGTGGTGCCCGAGGCGCCGGAGCGCAGCGACGATGTCCGATCCCTGCCCCGCGATGTTGCGCGGCGCATGCAGGATCCTGAGCGGGGCTGGGTCGGGCGCCGTCATGGTCTCGGCTAGGACTCGCCGCCGCTCCGGTCACGGAGGAAGCGCTCGATGTCGGCGATCAGGTCGTCGCCCGCGGGCTGGCGCGCCTCATCCACCATCGCCTCGAGGCGCTCGACGTAGGTGCGCGTGGTCTCGTCGGCCGCGGTGGCGGCGTCGAGCCTGAGGCGGAGCAGGCGACTCTCCTCCGCCAGCTCACCGCGCGGCAGGCTGACCTCGAGGTGCAGCTCCAGCGCCTTGAGGAGCTCGAGGCTCGCGAGGGCGTAGGTGCCCGTGACGTAATGCGGGATCTGGGCGAAGTAGCCGACCGCCTCGATGCCCGCCTCGGTGACGGCCATCTCCAGCATCGACAGCGCGGCCGCCGGGACCTTCATCAGGCCGGTCGGGCCCGCGCTCACGCCGCCTCGCAGGAGCCCGGACCGCGAGGAGGTGCCCAGGATCGGGACGGGCCGGGTGTGGGCGACGGCGGCCGGGATGGCGCCCAGGCTGATCCATTGCCGGACATCGAGCCGGCGCAGCAGCTCGATCGTGTCGGCGGCCAGCTCTCGCCATCGGTCGTCCGGCTCGGCACCGGACAGGATCAGGACGTCGCGGCTGCCGAACCGGGCCGCCCGCAGCGTGAGCTCCGGCCAGGCCAGTGACGCCAGCCGGCCGTCGCGGATCTCGAGCGTGGGCCGTCGGGCACGATAGTCGAACAGCCGATCCGGGTCGAAGCGCGCGATGACGGGCGCGCCCTCGCCCACGACGTCCAGGACGGTCGTTGCCGCGGACCCGGCATCGACCCAGCCATCGAACGCGGCGACGACGACGGGCGCGTCGAGGGTCGGGAGCGGGTCCTGGAGACCGTACAGCGGCATGGAGGCAGTCTAGGCGCGGACGGCCGCTTGCGCGCGTGCGCTACCCGAGGTGGCGGATCCGTTCTCCCGGCAGCGCACGCGGCGCTCCCGCGGGGCCTCGGCGGCCGCCGGCCTGTCCTCGATGTCCACCGGGTTGGCCGCGGTGACCTCCCGCGCCCCTCGCGCTGCCGTCCCTGCTATCGCCGCCACCTTGGCCGGACCCGCGGCCCTGGCCCTGCGACGGCGACTGGCTGCCGCCGGTGACGAATCCCGGACTGGCATTGCCGAACCCCGTGCCGGGCACGCGCTGGTCGGCACCCCGGCCCCGTCCCGGGCGCCGGCCCCGGCCCCCTCCGCCGCCGCTGCGTCCACCGCCGGGCTGGCGGGGCCCCAAGGTGCCCTGGCCGCGCGCAACGCCCGGCTGGCCGTGGCCGCTGCCGCCCTGGACGTGGATCGCCGCCGTCTCCTCGCGAGCCGCACCCGCATGGTGACCCGGCGCACTCCCACGGCGTCCCGCCGCCACCCCGGGTCCGGCGCCGGCTCGGCCCGGCCGGGCCCCGCGCTGTGCTGCGTGCTCGCGACGCTCGGCCGGCGTCGAGCGGAGCCGGATCGGCTCCGGCCGGATGCTGCGGTCCGGCTCGTAGCCCGGCGATCGTCTCGGTCGGCAGCTGGCGCTTGAGGAGTCCCTGGATGGCGCGCAGCAGCGGCGCCTCGTCGACGCACACCAGCGAGATCGCCTGGCCGGTCTCGCCGGCCCGGCCCGTCCGCCCGATCCGGTGGATGTAGTCCTCGGGCACCATCGGCAGCTCGAAGTTCACCACGTGCGGCAGCTGCTCGATGTCCAGGCCCCGGGCGGCGATGTCGGTGGCGACGAGGATGTCGGCACGTCCCGACTTGAAGTCCTCGAGCGCCTTCACGCGCTGGGACTGGCTGCGGTTGCCATGGATCGCCGCCGCCTCGATGCCGTCCTTGCGGAGCTGCTCCGCCAGGCGGTTCGCGCCGTGCTTGGTCCGGGTGAACACGAGTGCCTGGCGAACCCGGCCCAGCGCGACCAGCTCGCGCAGCACGTCGCGCTTGCGCTCACGGTCCACCGGGATCACCAGCTGGTCGATGAGCTCGACGGTGGTGTTGCGGGGTGCGACCTGGACGTAGGCCGGGTCGTTGAGCAGGCCGGCGGCAAGCGACCGGATCTCGTCCGAGAAGGTGGCGCTGAACAGCAGGTTCTGGCGTCGGGCCGGGAGCAGGGCCAGGATCTTGCGGATGTCCCGGATGAACCCCATGTCGAGCATCCGGTCGGCCTCGTCGAGCACGAGGACCTCCACGTGCGAGAGGTCGATCGTTCGCTGGCCGATGTGGTCGAGCAGGCGGCCCGGTGTGGCCACCACGATCTCCGGACCGGCACGCAGCCGGGAGAGCTGGGGCCCGAAGCCGACGCCGCCGTACACGGTCGCCGAGCGCACGGACCGGTGGGCGCCGTAGGTCCGGACGCTCTCCTCGACCTGGATCGCGAGCTCGCGGGTGGGCACGACAACGAGGACACGGACGGGGTGTCGCCCGGACCCGTCGCGCCGGGTCTCGTGCAGGCGCTGGATGATCGGCAGCACGAAGGCGGCGGTCTTGCCGGTGCCGGTCTGGGCGCCCGCGAGCAGGTCGCGGCCCTCGAGCACGAGGGGGATCGCGGCGAGCTGGACCGGCGTCGGGGTGGTATACCCCTCGTCCGCGACGGCACGGAGAAGCTCGGGCGACAGCCCGAGAGTGGAGAAGGACACGGAAAGGACGCTCCTGACGGGCCCCTGGCCCGCGGGCGGGCTCCGGTCAGGGCGAGATGGGGATCGGGATCAAGCGGTCGCTTGCGGGACCGGGACGCCGACCGGGGGCGTCCATCGAACACGAGTTGCGGGAGCGACCATACCGGCGATCGAGCGGAATGGCGAATCGCTGCCCGGGCGCGCCCTCGACCCTCGACTGGACGGGAGCGGGCCCCCGGGCGATGCTGGACCGGACGGGTGGCCACCCGGGCCGCCCTGCGTGGATCGGGGTGCTGATGATGCTCGGACGCGCGGCAAGGGCCGCTTCCCTCCTCCTGTTCGGCTGGTTCGTGTTCGTGGTGGGCGCCGTCGTCTACGCGAAGCTGGTGGGCCGGGACGCCACGACGCCGGAACCCGACGCCGACGAGATCGACCTGGTGATCACGTTCGGGCCGCTGGACTACCGCAGCGAGGCCACGTCGTTTCGCGGCGGATCGGTGACCACGTGGTTCGGCGGCGGCACGCTCGACCTGCGCGGCGCGACGCTTGATCCCGCCGGCGCCACGCTCCGGACCAGCGCCCTGTTCGGCGGCGGCAACGTGATCGTCCCCGACGACTGGCGCGTGGAGCCGCACGTGGTGGGCATCGGTGGAGCCGGCGACGGCCGCCCGGACGGCAACCCGCCCGAGGGGGCGCCGACGCTGAGGCTCGAGGGGACGGCAATCTTCGGCGGCTGGGGCATCACGTCCGAGGCGCCGGGCGAGGAGCTCGTGACCGCCTGAGCACTACGGGGACGGCGGCGTCTCGGTGGCTGACGGCGCGTCCGTCGCTGCGGGGGTCTCCGTCGGCGCCGGCGTGGGCTCCGGATCGGCCGGCGGGGCGGATGGGACGCCACTGCGCACCGGCTTGACCAGCACCCACCGGCGATACCACTCGGAGGGCCCGTCCGCCATGCGGATCGAGGCCGCGATGTCGCCGGGCCCAACCGGATCGTCGTACGGGCTGTCCGTCTGGCGGTAGGCCTGGAAGCGCAGCTTGAGCTTGCCGGCCTTGAGGCTCTCGACGCTCGTCCTGCGATTGAGCACCCGGCTGCTCCTGAGCGGATCCGACAGGTACACGTAGCGGACCGTGAAGTCGTTGCTGATGCGGGGGTCGCTCCCCGTGACCACATAGCCGGTGGCGACCTGGGCGTGGCCGCCGGCCCAGCCGAGGATCCCGACGGGCATCCGGTGGCGAGCGATGGCCTTGACGGCGGCCCGGACGGCTCGGTTGAACGTCCGGTATGCGCGGTCGTCGTAGATCATCCGCGCGGGGTCATCCATGGACCCCTCGCCCCAGCCGTACGCGTTGAGGGCGTTGCGCCAGCCATGGGCATCCGTGCCCTTGCCCCGGCCGGAGAGCGTGTCGTTCGCCCGCGCGAAGGCCAGGATCGAGACCATGTCCCGCGCGTCGGCAGGATCCGGGTTGTTCTTCCGGCGGTACGGGGTCCACGTGAAGTCCGGGCCGCCGCTGCCGCGCTCGGCCACGAGATTGAGCATGAACATCGTGGCCGCCGCCGTGCAGGCGTTGAAGTACGGGTCCTGGTAGACGAACGCCGAATTCGACGAACAGGTTGCTCGTCCAGGTGGTCGTCCCGGCCGCGGGCGCCGGGGCAACGGCCGTGAGCCCGACGGCGAACAGCAGCGCGACGCGGGCGGCGAGCCCGCGCCACGCGGTCCCGTCTCCCGAGGTGTGCGGCGGGGCCGGTTGAGGCGCCATGCATGGGACCGTGCACCCGCCGGGTCCGATCCGCAACGGGAGATACGTCCTACCCCGGATGGGAGGAGTCGGCCAGTCCACGGACCCCACGGGTCCCGGACGCAACTGCGTGGTGCGTCCACGGCAACACCCGCTGGCCGCGCCGCGGCCCGGCGCGCTAGGGTGCGCGAACCACGCAGGGAGGTTGGAGCGCGTCCCCGATGATCCGTACCACGCCGTTCCACGAGCGCACGTCTGCGCTCAACGAGACGGGCCTCTGGAGCCACTGGGCAGGCCGGCTGGCGGTCGAGAAGTACCAGCTCTCCGAGAAGTTCGAATACTTCGCCGTCCGCAACGGGGTCGGCCTGTTCGATACCTCCCCGCTGTTCAAGTACCGGTTCACCGGGCCCGGCGCGGAGCGGTTCCTCGCCGGCGTGCTGGCCCGGGACCCACGCCCGCTGAAGCCGGGTGAGGCCCAGTACACGATCTGGTGCGACGACCGCGGCTTCCTCGTCGAGGATGGCGTGCTCCTCCGCCATGGCCCCGACGACTTCATCCTGACCGCGGCCGAGCCCAACCTCGCCTGGTTCTCGGACCTCGTGGGACCGCGCGACGACGTGCTGATCGAGGACGTCTCCGACGCCTGGGCCGTGCTGTCGATCCAGGGCCCCCGGGCCCGGGTGGTGCTCGCGGAGCTGGACCCGGGGATCGAGAAGCTCGGCTACTTCGAGCACCGGAAGGCGAAGATCCAGACGCACCGGGTCCACGTGTCGCGCACCGGCTTCACGGGGGACCTCGGCTTCGAGGTGTGGTGCCCGGCGGAGGACGCGCTGCCCGTCTGGGACGCGATCTGGGAGGCAGGGCGCGGGCACCGCGTGATGCCGTTCGGGCTGCAGGCCCTGTACATGACCCGGATCGAGGCCGGCCTGCTGCTGCTCGACGTGGACTTCGCCTCGAGCCGGTTCGCCTGGACGGACGCGGACCGGGCCACGCCCCACGAGCTGGGCCTGGGCTGGATGCTGCGCGGGGTCGAGGCGGACGACCGCCGGTTCATCGGTGGCGCGGCGATCCGCCGGGAGGTCGCGGGCAGGACGTCCCGCTTCCGGACGACGGGGATCGTCGTCGACTACCGGCACTGGAACCGCCTGCACGAGGAGGCGGGTCTCGTGCCGCCGATGGACCACACGCCGGTCCAGGAGGAGATGTTCCTGTACGACGACGATGGCACCCAGGTCGGCTTCGCCACGAGCTTCATGTACTCGCCCGTGCTCCAGCGACACGTCGGGATCGCCCGGGTGCCGGTCGCGTCGGCGGCGCCCGGGTCGAAGGTGAACCTGGAGATCCCGATCAACCACCGCTACGTCCACGTGGTCGCGCACACGACGCGGCTGCCCCACTTCAACCCGCAGCGGAAGACGGCGTGACCATGGCCAAGACCGTTCGCACTGATCGCACCGCCCACACCTTCGACGCCATCGTCGTCGGGGGCGGCCACAACGGCCTCGTCAACGGCGCCTACCTCGCCAAGGCGGGCCTCAAGGTCCTGGTGCTCGAGCGCCGCGACCGGGTCGGCGGGGCGGCCATCACCGAGGAGCTGCGACCCGGCTTCTCGTTCACGACGTTCTCGTATGCGCTGTCGCTGCTGCGGCCCGACATCGTCCAGGAGCTGGACCTGGTCAGGCACGGCTTCATGCCGCTGCTGATGTCGTCCACCTTCGCGCCCATGGAGAACGGCGACTACCTCCTCCTGGGCCAGGACCACGGCGCCAACCAGCAGGAGATCGCGCGCCACTCCCGCCACGACGCGGATGCCTACGACCGGTTCGACCACGACCTGGGCAAGGTCCTCCAGGCGTTCAAGCCGCTGATGGACGCGCCGCCACCCAACCTGTTCAGCGACGACCCCGAGGAGCTGCTCGCGCTGGCGGGCCTCGGCGCCCGGTTCAAGGCGCTGCCCAAGGACGTGCTCCACAACGCGGTCCGGCTGCTCACCGGGTCGGCCGCGGACTTCCTGGACGACTACTTCGAGTCGGACATCCTCAAGGGGTACCTCGCCAGCTCGGCGATCATCGGCACCAAGGTCGGCCCACGGTCACAGGGCAGCGGCCTGGTGCTGCTCTACCACCTGCTCGGCGAGCACGACGGGATCATGGGTGCGTGGTCGTTCCACAAGGGCGGCAACGGGGGGTTCACCCAGGTGCTGTCGCGAGCCGCGACCGCGCTGGGGGCGGAGATCCGGCTCGAGGCACCCGTTGCCAGCGTGATCACGAAGGACGGCCGGGCCGTTGGCGTCGCGCTCGAGGATGGCTCCGAGTACCACGCCCCGGTGGTTGTGTCCGCGCTGGACCCGCGCCGCACCTTCATGGAGCTCGTCGATCCTCGCGAGCTCCCGGGCGACCTCGTCGACGCGATCCGCCGCTACCGGTTCCAGGGCACCTCGGCCAAGGTCAACTTCGCGCTCGACGGGCTGCCCGTCTACCCGGCGCTCGCCAGCCGCGAGGACCACTATCGCGGCTTCACCAACATCGGACCGTCGCTGGACTACCTGGAGCACGCCTACGACGAGGCCAAGTACGGCTGGTACAGCACCCGCCCATACCTCGACTGCGCCATCCAGAGCACCATCGACCCGGACATGGCTCCGCCCGGCAAGCACGTGATGTCCTGCTTCGTCCAGTGGGTCCCGTACCAGCTCCGCGAGAGCGACTGGGACGCGCAGCGGCAGGGCCTGGGCGACACCGTGCAGGCGACGCTGGAGTCGTTCTTCCCCGGGTTCGGCGATCTGGTCCTCCAGCGCGAGGTCGTCACCCCCGCCGATATCGAGCGGGTGGCCGGCCTCACCGAGGGCAACATCTTCCACGGCGAGATCCTCGCCCCGCAGATGTTCTCGTTCCGGCCGGCCCCCGGCTGGGCCGATTACCGGACGCCCATCGACGGCTACTACCAGTGCGGGTCCGGGACGCATCCCGGCGGCTGCGTGACCGGCGCCCCCGGCAAGTTCGCGGCCCAGCGGATCGTCGGGGACCGGGAGCGGCGGACGAAGGCGGGGTCGAAGAAGGCTCCCTAGCCCCGGGTGGCGCGCCGCTCCGCACGAACCGAGAGATAGTGGTGCCACAGCAGGCGGGCAGCGACGGCGCGCCACGGCCGCCAGCCCTCGGCGAGGCGCCAGCATCGCGTCCGGTGACGGGCGGGCTGCCAGCCCGCGGGTTTCGGCGATCGCCTGGGCCAGGGCGATGTCGTGGACCGGCCAGGCGTCGGGGCGGAGCAGGACCATGAGCCGGTAGATCGTCGAGGTCCAGGGGCCGATGCCGGGGAGCGCCGTGAGGCGCCTGTCGACCTCGTCGTCATCGACGGTCGCCAGGGCATCCAGGTCCAGCGCGCCACCCCTGACCGCTGCGGCGAGCGAGCGCGCGTACCGGGCCTTCTGGCGGCTGAACCCGATGGCCAGCAGCTGGCCGTCGTCGAGGGCCAGCATCGCTGCCGGGGTCAGCGGGTTCGCGGCTTCGCGAAGACGGTCGAACGCCGCCTGCGCCGAGGCCAGCGACACCTGCTGCTCGAGGATCAGGTGGACGAGCGTGGCGAACCCCGGCTCGCGGGCCCAGAGCGGCGGCGGGCCGTGCCGCTCGAGGATCCCGGCCAGCGCCGGGTCGCGGTCGGCCAGGAGACCGGCGGCCTGCCGCAGGGAGGTGTCGTCGAGGGCAGCCGCGGTCATCGACACATGATGGAGAACCCGGGCCCATGGCGCCCGACCGCCCTGTCCGATCGACCCCCCGGAACCGCGGCTGGCCGAGGCGCGTCATGAACGGGATCCAGAGCCCCAGCAGGTGCCCAATGTCGACGCCCCATGTCACCGATCGTCTCGCTCGCCCCGCCGCCCTCCTCGCGCTCGCGGTGATCGTCAGTGCCTGCGGGCTGGTTCCCAGCGTCGGTGCACGGAGCTGGGGCCTGTTCACCACCGATCAGGCCGGCAGCGGACAGTCGGTCCAGGTGACCGATACCAGCGGCCTCGTCAACGACGTCCAGTTCGATCCGGCCGATGCCAACCTGTTCGAGGGCGTCACGGCGCCGGCGGGCATGCCGAACACCCTCGACATCCCCTGGACGGCGGGACCCTGCGACGCCGCGACGGCCATCACGATCGTCGGGCGCGGGCCCGGTCTCGCCGTCACCGTGGCGATCACTCCTGGCGCGGTGCCCTGCGATGCGTTCGGCATGCCCCGGGCGATCCGGTTGAACCTCG
Organism: uncultured Chloroflexia bacterium; assembly: GCA_963700555.1. Taxonomy (GTDB): domain Bacteria; phylum Chloroflexota; class Limnocylindria; order Limnocylindrales; family CSP1-4; genus CAIXZV01. The sequence goes on along the minus strand of CAVOXZ010000022.1, from coordinate 28,742 downwards.
CGAAGCCGGTCCTGCCGGCAGCCGTGTCGGTCGCCCAGTAGGTCGCCCGAGGCGCGAGGACTACTTCACGACCTTGCCGGCGGCGTCGAGGACGTACCACTTGCCGCCGAGGCCCTGGCCGTTGACGTCGCCCGGGGCGGTGTCGCCGGCGAACAGGTAGAGCGGCATCCCGTGGAACGTGACCTGTGCCGTGCCGTCGTCGCGGGTGGTCGCGCCGAAGTCCTTGCTGTCGAGCCCCTTGCCCAGGTTCGGGACGGCGTCCGAGAGGAGCGGCGGCCAGCTGGTGGCGCAATCGCCGTAGCACGCAGATCCCCCATCGGCGTCGGCGGTGAACATGTACAGCGTGAGCCCGGCGCCATCGACGAGCACATCGCCGAGGCTGGTCGTCGCGACGTTGACCGCCACGCCGGCTGCCGCCGGGGCGCCGATCGCCGTCCCGTCCGGGCCCACCACGAACCAGGCGTCGTTGAGACCCTGGCCCCTGGCGTCGCCGGGGGCCGCGTCACTCGCGAAGTAGTAGAGGGGCCAGCCATTGAACGTGACCTGCGTACCGCCATCGGAGCGCGGGGTCGTGCCGAAGGCCGCGGCGTCGAGGCCGGCGCTCACGGACGGTGCGGCATCGGACAGGAGCGGCGGCCAGGCCGCGGCGCAGCCCTCGTAGCAGGTGGAGGCGCCCGCGTTGTCGGGCAGGAAGACGTACAGGGTCATGCCCTCGCCATCGCCGAGAATGCTGCCGAGCGCGCTCTCGAAGACCGTGACGGCGGCGCCCGCGGCGAGCGGTGTCTCGGTGGGGACCGGCGTCGGCGCCGCCGTCGCCGGGGCGGATGTCGCTGGAGCCGGCGTGGCGGGGGCCGCGGTCGGCGATGCGCCGGAGCCGCAGGCGGCGAGCAGCAGGGCGATCCCGAGCAGGGGTGCGGCCGCGTGACGAGCGTGCATCGATGAGCCTCCTGGTCCGTGGGACGTGGACAGGGACCCGTACGCCCGGTGGCGCCCGACGGTTTCAGGCGTGACACGAGACGTCCGTCGCGCCACACTCGGTGCATGAGCCAGATCCCCCGACCCTACGTCTCGGCCATCGAGCGGCTGCGCGACCTCCGCGCCGCCTATGCGGCGCTGCAGGAGCCCGTCACGGCTCGTGCCCCGTGGCCGCTCGCCGTGGACAGCGGCAGCGGGCCCGAGGCCTCGTGGGGCCCGCCCGAAGTCCTCGCCCACCTGGGCGAGATGCTTCCGTTCTGGCTCGGCGAGTACGAGCGGATCGCGGAGGCGAGCCGGGCGCCGGGCGACGGCGAGCCGTTCGGCCGCAACAGCGGGGACATCGTGCGCCAGGCGATCCTGGACCGCGACCGCACCGTTCCGCTCCGGGAGCTGTTCGCTAGGATCGACGCCGGCATCGGTCGCTGGGAGCAGCGCCTCGCCGACGCCGAGCCAGGGGAGGGGAGCGCCGTTGGCCTCCATCCGAGGCTGGGCGAGATGACCGCCGATGGCGTCCTCGAGCGGATGATCCTGGCGCACCTCGAGGAGCACCGTGTGCAGCTCGAGGCAATCCTCGCGGCTCGTTGAGCGCCGTGGGGCGGCGTGGCACCGCGTCGTCACCTGTCCGAAAGGAATCCCGCCGCACCCTTTGCGGGCATCACCACGGACAGGGAGGCTGACAGCATGCGAATCCTGGTGGCCGAGGACGACGAGGGCCTGCGAGAGGTCCTCGTGCTCGGGCTGACCGACGCCGGCTATCACGTCGATGCCGTGGACCGGGGCGACGATGCCATCGACCAGCTCCGCTGGTACGACTACGACGTGGCCGTGATCGACTGGAGGATGCCCGGCGCCGAGGGGATCGATGTCGTCTCGTGGGCACGCAAGCAGGACCGGCCGACCGCCCTCCTGATGCTGACCGCGCGGGATGCGCCGGCGGACCGGATCCGCGGCCTGGACACCGGCGCGGACGACTATCTCGTCAAGCCGTTCGACTTCGGCGAGCTTCTGGCACGCGTGCGGGCCCTCCAGCGGCGGCCCCGCGGCGTTGACCAGCCGATCCTCCGCTGCGGCGAGCTTGCCCTCGACCCGGTGACCCGCACCGTGACCGTGAGCGGGGCGGAGCGAGCACTCACGGCAACCGAGTACCGGATCCTGGAGCTGCTGCTGCGGCGCATGCCGTCGGTCGTCGACCGCAAGGCGATCGCCGAGCACGCGTGGGCCGATGAGACGGAGCCGCTCGGCTCCAACGCCATCGACGTCCAGCTGTCACGCCTCCGGGGCAAGCTCCCCGACGCGGGCGTGCGCATCGTGACCGTCCGTGGCGCCGGCTACCGGGTCGAGGCCGCCTGACGATGAGCCAGCTGCCCGGGGTCCGCCGCCAGTCGATCCGGGTCGCCCTGTCGGCAACCCTCGTCGTCGCCGTCATCTACGGCGCGGTTGCCGCAATGGTCATCGGCTTCGCGACGGTTGACCTCACGGCACAGATCGACCAGCGGATCACGCAGGCGTTCACCCGGCTCCCTCCCGATGGTGGGGCGTCGCGGCCGCCCGAGGGCGGCTTCAATCCCGGCACCGACCCGGGCCGGCCGTTCGGGTTCCGGATCTTCGCCTGGACGGTGCAGCCCGATGGGACGGTGCTGGCTCCAGATATCAGCCCTGAGCTGCCGGCCGAGCTCCATTCGGTCTCGACGCCGATCACCGCCTCGATCGACGGGACGCAGGTCCGGATCGCGGGCACGATGGTGGGGGAGAACCGGGTGATCGTGGCCCAGTCGCTCGAATTCGTGGGCGACGCCCAGCGGACGATCCTGTTCGGGTCGCTGCTGATCGCCCCCATCCTCCTGGGCGGCGTCTTTGCCGGCGCCGTCATCGTCGGTCGCCGGGTCGCGGCGCCGATCGAGGCCGCGCGCCGCCGGCAGCTGGACTTCACCGCGGACGCCTCCCACGAGCTGCGCACGCCACTGTCGGTCATCGAGGCCCACACGTCGCTGGCGCTCGCCCAGGAACGGGACGCGGCGTGGTACCGCGGGGCATTCGCCAAGGTCGACCGCGAGTCCAAGCGCATGCGCCACCTGCTCGAGGACATGCTGTGGCTGGCCCGCTTCGATGCGACGGCCGCCCCGCGATCGTCCGACCCCGTCGACCTCGCGACCCTCGCCCGCCAGTCGGTCGATCGCTTCGGGCCGATCGCCGAGACCCGCCGTCTCGCCCTGGTCGTCAATGATCCGCGGGAGCCGGTGCTCGTCGCTTCACCGGCCGAGCTCGTCGACCGCCTGATCGGCGTGCTTGTCGACAACGCGTGCAAGTACGCGCCCGAGGGGGGACGTGTCGAGGTCACGGTCGCGCCCGACACGGGCGGTCGCGCCATCCTCACGGTCGACGACTCGGGTCCGGGAATCCGCGACGAGGACCGCACCCGGATCTTCGACCGCTTCCACCGCTCGGTCGTGACCTCGACCGAGGCCGGCGGCGCGGGCCTCGGCCTCGCCATCGGCGACGCGATCGTGCGTGCCACAGGCGGCCGCTGGGCCGTGACGGCGTCGCCACTGGGCGGCGCCCGGTTCTCGGTCAGCTGGCCGCAGGCGACCCTGGGCGGCTAGGCGCCGGCGCCGGGCAGCGGAGCCTGGAGCCCCGGAACAAGCAACTGCCCGCGTCGGCGTGCGACGCGGGCAGTCGTTGGGACCCTTGTGGTGAAAGCGCCTAGGCGGCGAACTCCCGGAGCTTGCGGCTGCGGGACGGGTGGCGGAGCTTGCGCAGCGCCTGGACCTCGATCTGGCGGATCCGCTCCCGGGTGAGGCCGAACTCGCGGCCCACCTCCTCGAGCGTCCGGGCGTGCCCGTCGTCGAGGCCGAAGCGGAGGCGCAGGACCCGCTGCTCGCGGCCGTCGAGGCTGGCGAGCACGTGCTCGATCTGCTCGCGGCGCATGCGGTCGGCGACGACATCGAGCGGGGACACCGCATCCTCGTCCGGGATCAGCTCGCCGAGCTCCGCGTCACCCTCGTCCCCGACGGGGGACTGGAGGCTGACGGGCTCCCGGCCAAGCTTGCGGATCTCCTCGACCCGCTGCGGGGTCATCGTCGGCGTCTCGTCCGGGAGGGCCGCCGCGATCTCGGTGTTGGTGGGCTCGCGGCCGAGCTGGGTGGACAGCTCGCGCACGACGCGCGCCACGCGCCCCATCGTCTCGACCATGTGGACCGGGATCCGGATGGTCCGGCTCTGGTCAGCGAGGCCGCGCTGGATCGCCTGGCGGATCCACCACGTGGCGTAGGTGCTGAACTTGAAGCCGCGCTCGTACTCGAACTTGTCCACCGCGCGGATCAGGCCGGCATTCCCCTCCTGGACGAGGTCGAGGAGACCCATGCCCGCCTGGTTGATGTACTTGCGCGCGATCGAGACCACGAGGCGCAGGTTGGCCGAGGTCAGGTGGTCGCGGGAATGCTTGGCCAGGTCCCGGAGCACCGGTGCCAGCTCATCCTGGACGGCCTGCTCGTTGCCCGCGTCGAGGAAGCGCTCGATCGCCGGGTAGGCGATCTCGGTGCGCGCCCAGTCCCGCAGGTCCCTGAGGGCCTCGCTCGCCCGGATCTCGGCGTTCGGCTTCCCGAGCTCGCCTTCGATCCAGTTCAGCAGGTCCAGGAAGGACTCGGCGTCGAGGCGCTCGTTGTACAGGGAACGGAGGTCTCCGGCCTGCACGAGGCGCTCGCGGAGCGCGTCGGTCTCGGCCTTCTTGAGCGCGTCGGCAAGCCCGAGCGCAGGCGCGGTCACCAGGAGGTCGCGTGCGTCGTCAGAGCGGATCGCGCCCTCGACGATCCGGTGGGACGCTTCCTCGAACGGCAGCACGTAGCGCTTGTCCTTCGCGCGGGCCGTCGGCTCGCTGCGGTGCAGGGTCCACTCGTGGAGCGACAGGATCGCCTTCCACGGCTCCGACTCGGACTGGGCGCCCAGCTCCATTCCCTTCGCGAGGATGACCTCCTCCTCCGCGGTGAGCAGCGGCACACGGCCGATCTCGCGCAGGTAGAGGCGGACCGAATCGTCGGTATCGAGGACCTCGGCGGCCACCGGCTCCGGCTCCGCTTCGGGCTCCTCCTTGGCTGCGGGCGGCCTTGGCCTCCGGGGTGACCTTGGGCTCGGCGGCGGGCTCCCCGGTCTCGAGGGCAGCCTCGGCCTCCGCCTCGGCAGCCTTGGGGTCCAGCTCGATCGCAGCCACGGCGAGCGCTGCCTCCGCGTCGGAGGCGGGTGAAGATGATTCGATGGAAATCACGGTGCTCCAGTTGCACGAGCCACACCCGACCGTGCGGCTCTTGGATGACTGACCACAACCCCGGCCCACGAGCCGGACAACCGCGCCAGGACCACGCCTTCCCGACACACGTAGTGGCGTGTCAAATGACACGCCATTGGATTAGAAGTCTAGGCCATTGAGCCCCGCTTGACAACCCCCCAAACCGATACAGGCGGGGAGTATCCGCAACAGACTGGTGACAATCGGGCCGGCGGCGCGGGCTTCGGCCTCGAGCCGCCGATCTCAGCCTGCGTTCGGCCTCGAGCCCGTGAACCCGATGCAGAACTTCATGAACTTGTGGAACCCGTCGGCCGCCGGGTCGAACATCAGTGGGCAGCCGCCCTCGATGACCGTGATGCCCGCCGCTCGGCCGATCCGGCTGGCCTCGGGGTCGACGCTGCCGCCGCCGAACGACCGGTGCAGCCACGCCCGCCGGATGCCCAGCCGCTCGCAGTCCGCGATGACGCTCGCGGCCGCCTTCGGGGCGGTGGCGATGACCACGCCGTCGACCCCGCCCGGGATCGCGTCCAGGCTTCGGTAGCAGGGCTCGCCCTCGACCATGTCCGCGTTGGGATTGACCGCGAACACCTCGTAGCCGCGCTGCTTGAGCCGCTGGTAGATGCCGTTGCCGCTGTGCGCTCCGGCGTTGCGCGACACGCCGGCAACCGCGATCCGCTTCTGGGCGAGGAAGTCGTGGGCCGCCTCGGCAACCGTGACCATGCGCTGGAACCTCCAATGCGGATTGCGAGGGCAGGCTACGAAGACGCGCGACCGGCGGACAGGGCCGATCGGCCGTTCTGCGGAGGGCCCGGAGACGAAGAGAGCTGTGATCCCCCGGCTCGGGGAGAGCCTCCGGGGGATCACAGCTCGTCCGCGCGGCACGAGTACCGCAGTGGTGGCGTGACCCTGCCCGTGGCCAGCCTCCGGATCGGGCCGCCAGGGGAGGGAGGCGACCTGATCGACGCAAGGATCGCCGGAGGGTCCGGGCGCGGTTAGGGGCCATCCGGACCGATCGGGATCGCCAAACGGTCCCCGACGAGGGGCCCCGCGGCTCGGGCGCAGGCGCAGGGCCGGCCGGCACCGGCGGGCTGCTTGACCGTGGGCCGCATCCGCTCGACCATTCCAGGACACCGACCGGGGGGCATCGCCCGCGACCCCACGCCGCGCCCCCCTCATCGAGCAGAGGTTGCAGCCTGTCATGCAGAGCACCATCGTCACCAAGGCCGAGAAGGCACACCGCTACGCGCAGGAGCCCGACCGCCTCCAGATCCGCACGATCGAGGGGACGTTCGAGGCCGGTGGCGGCAACCACGTGATCCGTCTCGGTGAGACCGGCTGGTCCTGCGACTGCGAGTTCAGCCAGACGCACGGGGTCTGCCCGCACATGGAGGCCGCGTCGCGGATGCTCGATGAGCACCTCGCCGAGGCCGCCAAGCCGCGCGTGGTGGACCTCCTCGCCGGCGCCTGACCTGGGGCCCGACCGGCGCGCGGTCGCTCAGGCGAGGGCGAGCTCCGCGAAGGCGGCCATCGAGGGCACCGACAGGTCCGGTGTCGCCTCGGCCGGCGGCGTCGCGCCGCTCCCCGGTCGCCCCTGACGGCGATCGATCCAGACGGTGGTGAGCCCCAGCCGCTTCGCCGGCACGTGATCGTGGAACAGGCTCTGGGCCACGTGCAGGATCCGCTCGCGCGGCAACGCGAGGCGCTCGAGCGCGACCTCGAAGTTGCGGCTGCTTGGCTTGTAGGCCCCCACCTGCTGGGCGGTCACGACCGGGTCGAAGGTGACCCCGAGCCTCTCGATCGACGCGGCGAACAGATCGTCATCGCAGTTGGTGATGACGCCCAGCCGGTATTTCGCCGCGAGTGCGGCGAGGGCCTCCGCGGAGTCCGCGAACGCGGGCCAGTCAGCGACCGATCCCCCGAACGCCGCCAGGTCGGCCGCGCCCGTCGTCACCCCCAGCTCGCTGCAGACCGCGGCGGCTGACCGGGCCAACACCTCGCGGTAGGGAAGGTACGGACCCGACTCGGCGGCGGCCTCGGCGCGCGCGTATCGCTCCAGCAGGTCGTCGTCGCCGGCAACGACGCCGGACGGCCCGAGGATCTGGCGCAGGCCCGCGAGGATCCCCGCCTCCCAGTCGATCAGGGTGCCGTAGCAGTCGAACGTGAGCACATCGAAGGCGGAAAGGTCGACAGGGGTCATGCCGGCAGGCTAGCACCGGCGCCGGACGAGAGGCGCCCGACCTGGGGGGAAGGTCGGGCGCCTCTGGGTCTCATCGAGACCCTCAAACTCTAGCAATCCGGTCTACGGAGAGTTGCCCAGATTCACGCACGCGGGACCGGCGCCCGGGCGGCGACTTGGACACGACCCCTCGATGTTGGCTACCGTTGCCCGCCATGACCGCCGACACGGATCCGGAGCGCACCGCCCTCGAGGCAGCCCTCGAAGGACGAGGCGAGCACGAGCTGTTCGCCTGCGACCCCGCGCTCGCGGATACCGCGGCCTTCTGTGCTGCCTACGGATTCGCGATGGAGGATTCGGCCAACACGATCATCGTCGTCGGCAAGGGCGCGGAGCCCATGTACGCGGCCTGCGTCGTCCTCGCGACCCACCGGTTGGACGTCAACCGGGCGATCAAGGCCCGCTTCGGGCGCAAGTCGTCCTTCGCGTCGCCGGAGGAGACCCAGGCGATCACGGGTCACGCGATCGGCGGGGTGACGGTGTTCGGCCTCCCGTCCGCGCTCCCGATCTGGGTGGATGCGGCGGTCATGGCGCGCGACCGGATCGTCCTCGGTGGCGGGTCGCGCGGCTGGAAGGTCATTGCGCCGGCGTCGATCCTGCTGACGCTGCCCAGCGTGGAGGTTGTCGACGGGCTGGCGAAGCCGGCGGTCGCGCCCGAGGCCTGACACGCCTACCATGCGGCGATGAGCACTCCGCAGCGTCTCGCCGTTGCCCTCGCGTTCGTGATCGCGCTGGTCGGAGGCGGGGCCCTCGCCTTCGTGCTCCTCGGCGGCAGTGGTGGCGGTCCCGTGGCCTCGACGAGCCCGGTGGCGGGCTCGACGCAGACGCCGCCGGCCTCGATCCTGCCCAGCGACGGCGCGACCGCATCGGCGGCGCCAGTCACCACGAGCTCGCCCTCCGCGGAGCCCACCCCGACAGCGAGCCCATCGCCGACGCCCACGGTCGCCCCGGGACGGAACACCGTCGTCGTGCTGACCGCGCTCAAGCTGGACGCGGAGGACGATCCCGATGGACGCAACCGAAAGCTGAGCTTCCGGAGCCAGGGGACGGGCACGGTCAATGTCGCGATCCGCACCATCTCGCCCCAGGGCACGGCCGTGCTGTGCCTCTCGCAGGAAGGCGTGCGCGTCGGGTGCAAGACGACGGGCGTCGGGACCATCTCGGCAACGACGACCACCCGCAACGCGGACTTCGTCGTGACGCTGCGGGGCGATGGGATCTTCGCGCCGGTCGTGGAGGTCACGATCACCTTCCCGGCCCGGAACCCGTCGATCACGATCGCCAACGCCCGCTTCGACGGAACCCTGTTCCCCGAGACCAACGGCCTCCAGGTGTTCGTCGCGCCCCGCGAGGCCGGCGACGTGACGCTCGACGCGGCGTGGGGCGGCCACCCGTTCAGCTACGAGGTCGACCTGCTCGAGCAGGGAGGGCCGGGGACCCAGGTCCTGGCGGACCAGGGTCCGTCCACGGGGGCCCAGGTATCGCTGCCGGTCACGCCAGGCAACCCGTGGAAGCTGGTGCTCCAGAACATCAACGAGGGGTTCGGGGTCACGCTGCTCGACGCCACCATCTCCTGGCCCTGACCCGGACGCCGGGACCATCGGCCCCCGGTTCACCGGACCGCCGATCCATGGCCGCGTGAGCTCGCTCCCGGCAGGCTGACGGCACCACCCCGCGGTCACCCACGCCCCGGTACCTCGCCGGCGTTGCCACCGCCACCGTCACGCCGGAATGCCCAACCGACACCCACGCGCCACCCAGTTCGCCGCTGCCTGCCTGGTCGTGGCCACCCTGCTCGCTGCAGCCCCGGTGCCGGCCAGCGCGCTGGAGCCACCGCGACCCCTGCCCGGACACCGGGCGGCGTTCGTCACCGAGACCGACGTCCGGCCGTGGCGTGACTGCCTCTGGGCATCGGCCGCGATGCTGCTCGACAAGTGGACCAACGGCGACGTGCTCGTCTCCCATCAGCGGCTTCGCCGCCTGTCGGGCGACCTGCACGGCGGATCGTCGTTCACGGACATGCAGGTGGCGTTCCGGCGGCTCGGATTCGCCATCCCGCTCAGTCCCACCGGCGACAGCACCATGACCTGGCGGGGGCTGCTTGCCCGGCTCAAGTCGGGCGCCGGCGCGGTCGTGCTCGGCGACTACGGCAAGCTGCCACGCTGGTTCGGGCGCTGGGATCGCCCGTTCTGGAACGGCAGGAGCAAGACCGACAACCACGCCGTCTACGTCGAGCGCTATGACGCGAAGCGCGGCCGGGTATGGCTCATGGACCCGCTGGGGCGCGGCTCGTATGGCGGCGAGTGGATCAGCGTCTGGAGCGTCTACCGCTATGCCTGGTTCACCGGCGGCCGCGTCCAGGCGATTGCGACTCCGACCGCGAAGGCCGCGCCGTTTCGGGGCGTGTCACTCGGTGAGCCGACCTTCCGCTCGTCGGACCTCGCCGCCTCCGCCGCGTGGCCCGTTCGGACGCCACGCAGCTGGCGATTTGCCGGCGCCGACGTGCGCGCCACCATCACGGCCGCCGACGATCCGCTGATCGCCGCCGCTCATGCGGCTGCCGCCGGCAGCCAGGCCACGACCGAGGCCGCTCCGGTACGGCCGACCGCCCGGGTGGAGGCCGGCACGCTCACCGCGTCGGCGGCCCTGCCCTCCACCCCCGGCGCCTGGCTGGTGACCCTCGTGCTCACCGATCGTCGCTTCGGGAAGCGGGTTGCCGGCGCTGGACCGGTGGTGGCGTTCGTCCCGGGCGCCCGTCGCGCAGCCCTTCACCTGCGTGCCGACGACCATGCTCCGGCAGCCGGTTCGACAGTCTCCTTCTCGGTCGTGGTCACCAACAGCGGCGGAGCCTCCTGGGCGGACCCTAGGCAGGCCGCTGCCGCCGGCGGGGATGTGACGCCGCGGGCGACCCGCCTGGTGGCGACCTGGATCCGACTGGACGAGGCGACGGCCGCACGGGCGAGCGGCGCGGCGGCCCCCGGCGTCGGAGAACGCGCGCTCAGGGCGGCCACCTCCATCACCCTTCGCCGCGCGCCCGTCGAGCCGGGCGAGACCATCCGCGTCGACACGGCGGGCCAGGCACCGGCGACGCCGGGTCGCTGGGCGCTCGTGATCGACCTCGTCGACGACGTCGACGGGTCCTTCGCGGCCGCCGGCAGCACGCCGGCCGTCGCCTTGTTCGAGGTCGTCGCGGCGGTCCCGCCGGCTGCCGTGATCGCGGACGACTAGGGCGCGGTCGCCGGCCGCGGTACGGTGGGGCCGATGCGGATGATGAAGCGGCTCCTGCTCGTGTGCTCGGTCGCCGCGTGCCTGGCGGGATGCGGGCCCGCGGGTGGCACGAGCTCGCCGCTCGCGGCGACCCCCGCCGGCCCGGCCCCCTCGCTGATCGCCGGGCTCGCGCCGGCCGGCCCCACCGAGACCGCGATCGTGGTCCGTGTCGTGGATGGCGACACGATCATCGTGGATCGCGGGCTGGGCAACGAGCGGCTGCGATACGTGGGCATCGATGCCCCCGAGAGCGTGAAGCCAGGCTCGCCGGTCGAGTTCATGGGCGACGAGGCGTCGGCGGCGAATGCAGCCCTCGTGGAAGGCCGCGAGGTCGTGCTCGAGCGCGACGTCTCGGACCGCGACCGGTTCGACCGCCTGCTGCGCTATGTCTGGCTGCGCGAGGGTGACGGCTGGCTGCTGGTCAACCTCGAGCTCGTGCGCACGGGCTATGCGAACGCGGTGAGCTTCCCGCCCGACGTGCGCCTCCAGGACGAGCTGCGCACGGCCGAGCGAGTGGCCCGTGATGCCGGTCTGGGCCTCTGGGGAGCCGCGACGCCGCTTCGGTGAGCACGGGTGGTCGCGTCCGGAATGGGGGCGCTGTACGCCGCCGCCGGATCGGTTCATGCTGGGCCTGAACCTGGCTGGAGCGACGGACGCACGGAGGCCGCGGATGACCACTGACCTGACCATCGGGCTGGCGCACCGGCCCGGCACCCTCGCGGCGGCGTGCGAGGCGCTCGGGACCGCGGGCATCAACATCGAGGCCGCCGCCGGCCTGGTGGTCGGCGACCGGCCGGAGCTTCACATCCTCGTCGCGGATGCCGAGCGGGCGAGTCGCGCCCTGATCGACGCCGGCTTCGACATCCTGGGTCGGCGCCAGGTGCTGGCGATCCCGATCGAGAACGCCCCGGGAGCGGCGGCGAAGCTGCTGCAGCGGGTCGCGGACGCCGGCGCCGATCTCGACCTCGTCTACACCACGCTCGACGGCCGGGTCGTGCTCGGCTCAGCGGACCTCATGGCGCTCCGCGCGGCCATCGACCAGCGAGCCTGAGCGGCGGGTCAGTCGCCAGGGGGGCGACCCTCGCGCTTCGGGCGAGCCAGGCGGCCGGCATCCGCGAGCGCCCGTCGGAGCAGGAACTCCACCTGGCTCAGGCGATCACTCTGATCCGAGTACCAACAGGTCCAGGGTCCTCGTTCGAGGGGAAGCCGCGTCAGTCCCGGCGGAGGAAGGCAGCGCCCATCAGGTCCGGCCCCAGGTGTGGCCCGGTCGAGGCGCCGATCAGCCCCGTCGTCACCCGGTCCGGCTCGACCCCGCCCGGGATTGCCGCCAGAGCCCCGAGCGGAAGGCCTCGACCTCTTCGGGCGTGCTGGTGGGGGTGTGGAGCACGGCGAGGCGTTCCACGGGACCCGCCGCGATGGCGGCGATGACCGCGGCGCGGGCCTTCGCCCGACTCCGCTGCCGGTCGAGGTTGACGACCAGGCCGTCGCGCACGGTGATGATCGGCTTGACCGAGAGCATCGAGCCCACGACGGCCTGGGCGGCGGACAGGCGGCCGCCCTTGCGCAGGTAGTCGAGCGTGTCCACCGCGACGAGGAGGTCCACGCTGGGCAGGCGTCGGGTGATCTCCTCCGCGACCTGCGCCGCCGGCAGGCCCGTACGGGCGAGGTCAGCCGCCAGCAGCGCCGGGATGCCGGTGGACATCGAGGTCGACCCCGTGTCGACGACGTGGATCTCGCGATCGGGCAGGCCTTCCGCCGCCAGGGTCGCGGACTGGAACGTCGCCGACAGCTTGTGGCCGATGGTGGGGCACACGATGGCGTCGGCGCCCGCCTCGAACGCGGCCTCGAACGCGGCCCGGAAGTCTCCGGGCGAGGGAGCCGCGGTCGTGGGGTGCGCCGCGCCGGGGGCGAGCATCGTCTCCCAGAAGCGCTCCGTCGTGAGATCGACGCCGGCCCGGTACTCGTCCGGACCGAACCGGACGTACAGCGGGACGACGGTGATTCCGGCGGCGGCGGCCTGGTCGGGCGAGAGGTCCGACGTCGAGTCGGTCAGGATGGCGACGTTCACGGGTTCCTCCGGGGCGTGGTCAGTAGATGCACTGCCAGCAGACGTCAGCGCTCCACGCGATCGTGAAGATGCTGTCGCCGAGATCATTGGTCGCGCGGATGAGGACGGCAGCGTACGGGCCAGGCCCGATCTCGCCTTCTTCCCACGAGATCTCCACCGACCGGTCCGAACCGGGCACGGTGGCGATCAGCTCCTGGACCTTCTTCGGGATCGGCATGCCCTTGACCAGGCAGGGCTTGCCATCGAATGCCTTCTCCTCGCGGAGGCAGCGGGTGATGCCGTAGACGAGGAACCGGTCGGCCACCCCGTCGGGCGCCTTCCAGGTCAGGCGGGCGGTGACCTGCATGGTCCCGCCGCCGAGATCCTGGCGGTCGATCACCTTGAACGTCACCGTGGCCGGCTTGTCGGGGATGCCCCGGTCGGGGGCGATCGTGGGCACGGACGTGACGTCCGGAGATCCGGTGTCGGGCGAGGTGTCGGGGCCGTCGGACGGCGGGACGGCGGACGGGCTGGTCGCCGGCTCCGCGCTGGCGGGCAGCATCGTCTCGATCGCGCCTGAGACTGGCGACTCCGAGCAGGCCCCGAGGATGACCGCGCAGAGCAGGAGCACGGCCAGCCGCGGGATGGTGGTGCGTCGCCAACGCGCCATCAGCGTCTCCCCTTGGTGACCAGGAGCCATTGGTGCTCTGGCTCCCGACATGGTACGGCGTGCCGGGTCACCGCATCCGGAGGAGCCTCGCATTCCCAGCGGCTCGACGCTCCTGCGCAACCTGCACGATACTGGCCGGGTGACCTACGACCTGTACATCCTGCCAGTTGACCGTGCGATGACCTTCGACGACGCCTCGGCGGAGGTCGAGCGCCTCCAGCGCACGCTCGGGTTCCGGCGCGGGCACGACGCGACCCTGGATCCGTTCATCGCCGCGCTCGGCCGCCGCTACTGGCAGGTGCGCGCCAAGACGCCGATCGCGCCCCCGTTCGAGTTCGACGTCGCCCGCTCGTACATCTACGTGGGCATCCCGTGGAGCCGGGTGGAGGAGGTCCTGGCCGCGGTGGCGGACGCGGCCTTCGAGACCGGCATGGCGGTCGTGGACCCGCAGCGGGAGGTGGTGGGCCTGCCGGCCGCGTTCGCCGAGGCTCCGCTGACCACCGAGGGCGCCGACGTCCACGTTCGCAAGGCCGAGGAGGCCTTCGCGGCCGTTGGCCGAGGGCTGATGGCCTCCCCCATGGATGACCAGGAGACCGCAGCCCGCAACCTCGCCGAGGAGCTCAACGAATTGGGGCTCGTCCAGCGCAGCCCGCTCGGCTTCGACATCACGCCCGACATCGCCGACGAGGTTGCCGCCGACCCGGCACGCGTCCCCAGCTCGCTGCAGACCGAGGATCACCGCGACGAGCTCATCGCCGAGCTTGCCGGCACCAGCTCCCCCGAGCGCCACGTGGCGATTGCCCAGCTTGCGGGCTGGGACCCCGACCCCGCGGTCGCGTCCGCCCTGCGCCCGCTGCTCGCCTCGGAGGACGTGTTCGAGGCAACCCAGGCCTCGGCTGGACTCGCTCGCCAGGGCGACATCACCGACCTGCCGGCGGTGCTCGAAGTCGTGCACCGGCTGTCCCCGGCGGATGGCGCCAGCACCGTGACGATGATCGCGCCGCTGCGCGCCGCGCTCGCGCTGGCCGAGCAGGCCGGACCGGAGATCATCGAGGGCGTGCGCAGCCGGGCCCGGGAGTGGCGGGCGGCCGGCGGCTCCCGGCGCCCGGCCTGGGACCACGAAGCGGACGCGGAGCTGGACGAGATCCTGGGCGGCTGAGGAGGTGCGCCGCCTCGGGCGGCGAGCACGGATCCCGGCGGATCGCCAGCCTCAGGCGGCAAGCACCGAGTCCACCCGGATCACCGGCGGGTGCTCGAAGTGCTTCTTCACGGCGCACTGCTCGGCGGAGCGGACGACGGCTTCCCTGTACTTCTCGGGAAACCCGGACGGCAGCTCGATCGTGACCTGGACGTCGTTGACGAGCCGGGTCGTCGGGTCGACGGACATCCGCTGGACGAGGCGGATGCCCTCGGGCGAGATGCCGCGCTGGCGGCAGAAGCCCAGCACGTAGATCCCGGCGCAGGTGCCGATCGTCGAGAGGAACGTCGCGAACGGCGTGGGGGCGGAGGCCTCACCGCCGCCCGAGGGGGGCTGGTCGGTCGGCACCACGAAGTCGCCGAAGTGCGCGTCGACGCGCGCACCCCCGGGAAAGTCGACGATCATCTCCACGATTCATTCCTCGTCCTGTCGGGCCCACCGGCCGTGCTGGCTGCGGTGCCGCGCGGCAGCAGTCTAGCGATAACTTGCGTACTTGCGCAAGTACGAGATGACTTGTGCGGGACCGCGAGGAAGCGGGGTCGTCCGGTGGTGCGTCAGGCGCCCCTCGGCTGGACCGAGACCCAGTCGCCTTCCCACGCCATCCGGATCGGGCCGTAGTGCCAGGGCGTGAAGAACCCCTTGAGCTGCGCCTTGGTCAGTCGCTTGTCGGGCCGCATGTCGTAGCCGTACGACCGGCTCTGGAGGCCCCAGAGCGGCCCGACGACCCGCACGCTCGTCACGGTGAAGTGGCGGGTGACCGCCGGGTCGGCCGTGGCCGAGAACCCGGTGAGGATCCAGGCATGCGTCCCGTGAGCGACCGTGATCCCGACCGGCAGGTTGGTGCGGCGGAGTGCGCGCACCGCTGACCGGAGTGCACGCTTGAAGCTGTCGCTCGCCACCAGCCGGTAGCGGTCGTCCACGAATCGCCGCAGCCCTGCCGTCCAGCCGCCGGGGTCGACGCCGTCGCGGGCCGGGATGTCGTACCGGTTGTGGCGGCGCATGTAGTGCCAGTACCGCTCCTGGCCGGCCCGGGAGTGGTCGGCCTGGTTGCGGACGATGTTGCGCATGATCTGGACGTCCGCCGCGGTGCACCAGCGCCAGGTCTTCTGGGTGGTGAACACGCCTTCCCGGTACACGTCGACCGAGCCGGTCCAGGGCAGGAGGGCGGCCGTCGCCGGCCTCGGGATGATGACCGCGGCTGTCAGCGCGATGACGGCTGCGGCCACGGCGAGGCGGGAGAGACGGCCGGAGCCGAACCAGAGGAGGCGCATCACCCGATGGTAGACGTGGCGACAAGCAGGCGTGATCGGGCGACCAACAACAGGCGTGATCGGGCCGCTTGACGCGCGGGAGGACAATCGAACCCACCGGGCGCCGGATGCCAGGCCGGCCAGTTGGTGGTCGCGTTCCGAGGCAGCCCATGCAAGTCCACCCGTTCCCGGCATCGGTCCTGCGCGAGCCGTCGCCCGACGCCAGGTGCACCTGCGAGCACTGGCTGCACTGCAACTGCGATTGCCACCACCCGGGCTGCGATCCGACCGAGGCGCTGTGCGACGTCGCCTATCTCGCCGACGACGGAGGCCTGACCCCGTGGGGCTGCCCCGACTGCACGCCCGGCCAGCGCTCGCCCCACCTCCTCGGCTGCCAGCTGATCGGCTGGCACGTCTCGATGCCGGAGGGGCTCGCCCGGGCCTGACCGCGGCTCCTGTCGCGTGCCGTCACCACCAGGGGCGGAGCGGCCTCGGCGCGGGAATGCCGGCATCGAGCGGTCTGGCCAGCAGGATCTGGGCCACGTCGAGGTCGCCCTGCTCGAACCCGACGCGCGCCGCCGACAGGTAGAGGCGCCAGGCCCTCGCGACCTCCTCGCCGGCGGCCTCCACCGCCTCCTGCCAGCGAGCCTCGAGGCGGGTCACCCAGGCCTGCAGCGTGAGCGCGTAGTGCGGGCGCAGCAGGCCGACGTCGAGCAGCTCGAACCCAGCCCGATCGCGGGCGATCTCGATCGCCCGCTCGACGGGAACGAGCTCGCCGTCGGGGAACACGTAGCGGTCGGCGAAGCCGCTGTTGGCGCGCAGTCCGGCCGTTCGAGGCTCGTGCCGGTTGGTCGCGATTCCATGGTTGAGGAACCGGCCACCGGGCACGAGCGCCTCCCGGGCGGCCTCGAAGTAGGGGACCAGGTTGGTGGCGCCCACGTGCTCGAACATGCCGATCGAGGCGACGGCGTCGAACGCTCCGAGCGCGGCCAGGTCCCGGTAGTCCCGGATCTCTGCTCGGACCCGATGCTCCAGGCCCATCAGCGCTGCCCGGCGGTTCGCCTCGGTGGCCTGGCGCTCGGAGAGGGTCACGCCGACGGCCTCGACCTTGTACCGCTCGGCGGCGTGCAGGATCAGCGAGCCCCACCCGCAGCCGATGTCGAGGAGCCGCTGCCCCGGCCGCAGATCCAGCTTGCGACACACGAGGTCGAGCTTGGCCTCCTGCGCGGCGTCGAGATCACCCGAGGGATTCGTGTCGCGATCGAAGTAGCCGCAGGAGTAGGTCAGGCGGCGGTCGAGCCAGAGCCGGAAGAACGGCTCGCCGACGTCGTAGTGGAACCGGATCGCGGCCATGTCGCGGGCTCGCGAGTGCGGCTGGCCGCTGAGGTGCGCGAGGCGGTGGATCTCGGGGGCGGGACCACGCCCGCGACGCAGCTCGAGGCCGTAGCGGACCAGCCGCCGGGCATCGGTGGGCGTGAGCCGGCGAGGGTCGAGCCGCCTGACGGCCCCGACCGCCTGTGCGACGTCGCCCTCGATGTCGAGATCGCCGCGGAGATACCCGTCGGCGAACGAGGTCTCGGACGGCACCAGGGCAACCCGGCTGACGGCATCGGGGCCGTGCACCCGCACGTGCGCGCGCCGTCCTCCGCCCGGCGTTGGGCGCTCGGGAACCGGGTCCCCGTCGAGGGCCACGGTGAGCCCCGCGTCGTCCGGGATGAGCCTGGTGAGGATCGAGATCACGGATCGTGCAAGCGCGGTTCGTCGATCCCGGGTGGGTGCTGTGGCCGGGTCCGCGCCAAGAGCTCGCTCCGCCGGCGGCTCGAGGGACCGTGCATCCGCCGTCGCGGCGCCGGGCGGCAGGTCCGGCACGTGGGGACGCGCATCGATCGTCATTTCGGCCACCTCCACGTCACCGGTTCCAGTGCGCAGGCGAAGGCGAACCCGCGAGGAGGCGGGTTGCAGACCGCGACCCCGACCGTCAGCGCTTCGCCGCCGGCTCCGTCGGGAGGATCCGGGCGCTGCCCGCCTTGGGTCGGAACTCCGTGATCCGCCCGTCGTCCCAGCGGACCCGGTACTCCGGGCCGTAGGGCGATTCGTGGACCTCGAGGATCTCGCCTGTCCGATCTCCCTGCCCGACGCGCTCCGACTCCAGCACGATCCGGTTCCCGGCCCTGGCCTTCATGGTCGCCACCTCCTGTCGCGGTGAGACCGATGGTGGGCGTCCGCACCGCAGGCGAACAGGGTCGTTGGGCAGGGACTGCCTACGGCCGATGCGACCGACCGGCGGCGAGTCTCAGGAGACCTGGACGAGCATCCGCCCTTCCATCGGGGAGCGGGCCACCGCGATCGCCCCGATGGCCGCACACAGCTGGGCGATCTCCTGCGAGGTGCCAAGCTCCAGCCGGCAGTAGGTGAACCGGCCGGGGAGCACGCGCTCCATCATCGCGCCGATCCAGATCGTGAGGTCCGTCCGCGAGCCCTTTCGCCGGCGGGCGTCGGGCGCGATGACGTGGATCAGGACGAGGCGTCGGCGGCTCCGCTCGAGCCACGGCCAGTACTGGAGGACGTTCTCGGCGGGGTGCGTGTGCTTGTGCTCGACCTGGACGGCGACCCACGCGTGGTCACCGACCTCCGCGAGCGCGCCCAGCGAACCGCCCAGCCGCCCGACCGGCTTGGCGTCGAACTTGACCCCGAGCATCTTGCCCAGGCGCCTGTTCAGCCGGCGGTCCGAGAGGCCCGCCCATCGATTCCTCGCCACGTTGCTCCCCGTGCTGATCGTGCCAGTGCCCGTGGAAATGTACCCGGAATGGCCGATCGAGGGCCCGGCGGCCTTCCCTCGATCCGCCTACATCACCAGGACCGCGGCCCCGTTCACCTCGCCCCTCTCGATTCGCTGGAGGGCGAGGTTGCCGTCGGCGAGCGGGTGGATCTCGGTCTCGGTGCGGACGGGCATCTCGGCGGCCAGCTCCAGGTACTCGGTCGCGTCGCGATGGGTGACGTTGGCGACACTCCGGATCTCGCGTTCCCACCACAGGTCGTCGTAGTCGAAGGCCGGGATCCCGTCGAGGTGGATCGCGTTGACGGCGACGATCCCGCCGCGGTCGAGGGCCCGCAGCGCGGCGACCACGACCGAGCCAACGGGCGCGAACGTGATCGCGGCGTCGAGTGGGGCCGGCGGCGGGTCGTCGTAGCCGCCCACCGAGGCGGCGCCGTACTCGAGCGCCCGATCGAGGTCGGTTCTCGAGCGCGACGCGACGTGGATCTCGCAGCCCCAGTGCCTGGCAACCTGGATCACCTGGAGCGCCGAGGCCCCGAATCCGTACAGGCCCAGGCGCCCGCCCTTCTCGATCCCGGACTGCCGGAGCGCGCGGTAGCCGATGACGCCGCCACACAGCAGGGGGGCGGCCGCGAGGTCATCCATCACCGCCGGCACCCGCACGGCCACGTCGGCCCGGACCACCATCCGCTCGGCGAACCCACCGTCGCGGTCCCAGCCGGTGAGCGTTGCATCGCGGCACAGGTTCTCGCGCCCGGACCGGCAGAACCGGCAGGTGCCATCGAACCCGGCAAGCCAGGTGACGCCCGCCCGGTCGCCGATCGTCCAGCCCTCGACCTCCCCGCCGACCTGCTCGACGACGCCCACGGCCTGGTGGCCCGGGATGATCGGCAGGCGTCGCGGGGCGAGGTCCCCGCTCGCGATCTGGAGGTCCGTGCGGCAGACCGCGCAGGCGGTGACCCGGAGCATGAGATCGCCTGGATCCGTGACTGGATCGGGCACCTCGCGGAGGCGCAGGGGACTGGTGTCTGCGGGGTCGGGTTGCTCAAGGACGAGCGCGCGCATCGGTGCCGATGCTACACGGAGCGAGAGATGGTGTACTGATGTACGTGTTATTGATGCTATGATGCGGGCATGCGCACGACGGTCACTCTCGACGCCGATACCGATGCCCTCGTCCGGCGCCTGATGCGGGAGCGCGGCTTGTCGTTCAAGCAGGCCGTCAACGCCGCGATCCGCGCCGGGATGGCCGAGCGACGCACCGGTACGGCCCCGGCGTTCGTCACGCCGACGTTCGACCTTGGCGCCTCGTCGATCCCGATCGACAAGGCCCTGCGCCTTGCCGCCGATCTCGAGGACGAGGCGCTGATCCGCCGGCTCGCCGAGCGAAGCTGACCGCGATGCGCCTGGTTGATGCCAACGTCCTGTTGTACGCGGTGAACCGCGCGGCGCCCAACCATGAGCGCTCGCGTGCATGGCTGGACGGGGCGCTGGCGGGCGACGAGGCCGTCGGATTCGCCTGGGTGGCTCTCCTCGCATTCCTTCGTCTCGCCACCCATCCTTCGGTGTTCGCTCGCCCGCTCGATACGGCCCAGGCCGTGGACGTGGTTCGCAGCTGGCTGGCCCAGCCGTCGGCGGTTGTCGTTGAGCCCGGTCCGCGCCATGCCGAGGTGCTCGGCGGCCTGCTGGCCGAGGCCGGGACCGCGGGCAACCTCGTCAATGACGCCCATCTCGCCGCGCTCGCGATCGAGCACGCGGCCCTGATCTCGACGTTCGACGCCGACTTCGGTCGCTTCCGCGGGGTTCGCTGGGCTCGACCCGGCGACTGACGACTCGATGTCCCAGCCCCTGACGCGCGCCCGCGTCGTCGCGCTGGCTTGGCCGGTCGTCCTCGCCCAGGTGGCGACGGCCACGACCGGCATCGTCGATACGGCGGTGATGGGCAGCACCGGGATGGCGGTCGATCTTGCTGCGGTGGCCCTCGCTGCCGTCACCTTCAACTTCCTCTACTGGAGCTTCGGGTTCCTGCGGATGTCGACCACCGGCCTGACGGCGCAGGCGCTCGGCGCCGGCGACCGGGAGGAGAGTCGGGCCGTGCTGGCGCGAACCGCGCTGCTCGGCGCCGTCATCGGGCTGGCCATCCTGGTGCTGGCGCCCGCGATCCTCTTCGTGGCGCTGGGCCTGTTCGGAGCGGCACCGGACGTCGAGGCGGGGGCCGCGGCCTACTTCGGCGCCCGGATCTGGGGGGCACCCGCGATCCTCGTGACGTTCGGGATCAGCGGCTGGCTCATCGGCGCGGGGCGGACGCGATCGCTGCTGGCGCTCCAGGTCGTGCTCAACGGGGTCAATGCCGCGCTCGACGCGTGGTTCGTGGCCGGGCTCCAGCTGGGACCCGGCGGGATCGGCGCCGGGACCGCGATCGCCGAGTGGGTCGCCCTGGGGTTCGGCCTCCTCCTCGTCCGCGGTGAGCTCCGGGTCGGCGATCGCGCCCGGCTGCTCGACGGCGCGAGGCTGCGGGCGCTCCTCGCGGCCAACCGCGACATCCTGGTCCGCACGGTCGCCCTGGTCTTCTCCTTCGCCTGGTTCGCCAACTCCGGCGCGAAGGTCGGGACAGCCGAGCTGGCCGGCAACCAGGTCCTCCTCCAGTTCATCACCGTGTCCGCGTTCGTGCTCGACGCGTTCGCGTTCGTCACCGAGAAGGAGGCCGGCGAGGCGTTCGGCTCGCGCGACCCGGCCCGGCTCCGGCGGGCGGTCCGCCTCACGAGCGAGATCGCCGTCGGGTTCGCCGCCGCGTTCGCGCTCCTGTATCTCGCGGGCGGGGCCACCATCATCGAGGCGATCGTCGCCGATCCGGCGGCCCGGGACGCGGCACTCGCCTACCTCCCGTTCTGTGCCGCGGTGCCGCTCCTCGGCGTCGCCGCGTGGCAGCTCGACGGCATCTTCCTAGGCACGACCCAGGGCCGCGCGCTCCGGACCGCCGGGGTGGCCGCCGCCGTGCTCTACGTGGCGACCGACCTCGTCCTCGCGCCGCGATTCGGCAACACCGGGGTCTGGATCGCGTTCCTGCTCATGTACGTCTACCGGGCGGCCGGGCTGGCGGCGTTCTGGCCGCGCCTGGCTCGAGGTGCGGGGGCGACTGGACACGGTCGGGCGTGACGGGCCCGCACGAACAGGGACGAGCTATCATACCGTCCTATGAGAACGATCAGTCCGCTCGACCTCCGTCGCTCGCTCGGCGCCATCCTGGACGAAGCGTCGGCGGGGGAGCGGTTCCTCGTCGAGCGGGATCACCGGCCCGTCGCCATGCTCGTCTCCGTAGAGGACGGCCGGCGGCTCGACGGCGACCCCGAGGAGCGCCGGCGGCGCACGGTGGCGGCGCTGGACCGGCTCGAGGCGTTGGGTCGGGCGCAGCGGGCTCGCCACCCCGGCGGACCCTCCGCGGTCGATGCGGTGCGCCAGGAGCGGGACCGCGACGATGGCTGACGGGCTCGTCCTCGACACCTCGGCCGCGCTTGCGATCCTGCTCGCCGAGCCCGAGGCGGGGACCGTGCGCGAGCAGCTACTGGCAGCCGAAGGCGGGCCCATCCTGGTGCTCGACCTGTTCTGGCTCGAGGTCGTCAACGTCCTGGCGCGCCGGCATGGCTGGGATGCGGACGCCGTGGTGGAGGCGGTCCGGGACCTGGACGAGCTCGGGATCGAGACCGTCAGCCCGGACCGGCCGATGGTGCTCGCCGCGCTGGACCTGGCCGTGGCCCACGGCCTCAGTGCGTATGACGCCGCGCATCTCGCGCTCGCGGAGGCCGCCGACATGCACCTGCTGACCCTCGACGCGCGGCTCGCCCGAGCGGCCGGCCTGCGCGCAACGCCTCGTCCACGCCCGGCCGCACGCGAGGAACCGGCCCCGTACGGGACCGGCCAACCCCCGCCCGACTGGGCGCGCCACGGCCGCTATCTGGCGGAGCTCCGGCGGGCGGCGGCATCAGGTTGAGCGAACCGAAGAGGCCCCGAGTGACCTCAGGGCCTCTTGCGCGGGTCGAAGTGGTGTCGCTCAGCTGCAGCCGGACGTGCTCCCGCAGTTGAGGCACTTGTAGCAGGACCCGTTGCGGATCATGATCGAGCCGCATTCGGCGCAGGATGGGGCATCTGCCTGGGCCGCGAACGCGACCTTCTGGCCGCCGCCGAGCGAGCCGGTGAACGACTCCAGGGTCCGCTTCCCGTTGCCGTTGCCGTTCGCGTGGCCGTTGGCCGTAGCGCCGGAGCTGACGCTCACGAGCTCCGCCGTTGGCACCGACACGCTGATCGACGGAGCCGCCGGGGCGGCCGACGCCTTGGCCACGTCGTCGGACGCGGGCGCCGGGACCGGCGGGGTCACCGGCGCCGGGGCCGGTGTGACCGCCTCCGACTGGGCCGTGATGCCCTCATCCGCGCGCGGCCGCAGGGCCGACGCGCCCGAGAGCGCGGCCGGGGCCTCGGCGACGACCGCGGACCGGTCGATCAGCCCGAGGGCGCCCTTCTCGTCGCCAGGCAGGAACCGGGATCCCATCCAGCGGAAGATGTAGTCCACGAGGCTCTTGGCGATCGGGATCTCCGGGTTGCCGGTGAAGCCGCTGGGCTCGAACCGGACGTGGGCGAACTTGTTGACCACGTCGCGCAGCGGGACGCCGTACTGGAGCGCGAGGCTGACCGAGGTCGCCAGCGTGTCCATCAGGCCGCTGATCGTGGAGCCTTCCTTGGCCATCTTGAGGAAGATCTCGCCGGGCTGCCCGTCGGGGTACAGGCCAACGGTGATGTAGCCCTCGTGGCCCGAGATGTCGAACTTGTGGGTGACCGCGGTCCGTTCGGCGGGGAGCCGGCGGCGGTGCGGCTTGCTGGCCTCGACCTGGGCGGCGGCGAGCTGGCGGCGAAGGGCCTCGATCGTCTCGCGGTCCTCGGCCGAGCCCTCGGCGCCTTCGTCCTTCTTCTTGCCGGTGGACAGCGGCTGGGAGCGCTTGGAGCCGTCGCGGTAGATCGCGATGGCCTTGAGGCCCTGCTTCCAGCCCTCGTGGTAGACGGTCTCGATCTCCTCGGCCGTGGCCGCCTCGGGCATGTTGACGGTCTTGCTGATGGCGCCACTGATGAACGGCTGGACCGCACCCATCATCCGGATGTGGCCCATGTAGTGGATGGACCGCTCGCCGTTCATCGGCTTGAACGCGCAGTCGAAGACCGGGAGGTGCTCCGGCTTCAGCCCCGGCGCGCCCTCGATGGTCTCGCGCTCGTTGACGTAGGCGATGATCTCCTCGACCTGGGCCGGGGTGTAGCCGAGCTTGCGCAGGGCGGCCGGGACGGTCTGGTTGACGATCTTGAGGTAGCCCTCGCCGACGAGCTTCTTGTACTTGATGAGCGCGATGTCGGGCTCGATGCCGGTGGTGTCGCAGTCCATCATGAACGCGATGGTCCCGGTGGGCGCGAGCACGGTGACCTGCGCGTTGCGGTAGCCGTGCCGCTCGCCGAGGGCGAGGACCTCGTCGTAGAGGTGGCGCGCGTTCTCGAGCATGGCCTCCGGCACGCCGACCGGCGGCAGGGCGTAGGCCGCGTCGCGGTGCTTGGCGATGACCCGCAGGAACGAGCTGCGGTTCAGGTCGTACTCGACGAACGCGCCGCCGTGGTCGCGGGCGATGACGCTGCTCTGGCGGTAGGCCTCGCCGTGCATCAGCGCGGTGATCGCGCCGGCGTAGTTGCGGCCCTCTTCGGAGTCGTACGCGAAGCCGCGGTTCATCAGCAGCGCCCCGAGGTTGGCGTAGCCCAGACCCAGCGGCCGGTAGCGGTGGCTGTTCTCCTCGATCTTCGGCGTCGGGTAGCTGGCGTTGTCGACCAGGATCTCCTGCGCCGTGATCGTCACCTTGGCGGCGAACCGGAAGGCGTCGACGTCGAACTCGCCGTCGCGTCCTTGACGAACTTCATGCAGGTTCAGGCTCGCCAGGTTGCAGGCGGTGTCGTTGAGGAACATGTACTCGCTGCACGGGTTGGACGCGTAGATCCGGTCCGTGTTGGCGCTCGTGTGCCAGTCGTTGATGGTGGTGTCGTACTGGATGCCCGGGTCGCCGCACAGGTGCGCGGCGTCCGCCATCTCGCGGAACATGTCGCGGGCCTTGTACGTGCCGGCCGGCTGGCCGTCGGAGACCTCGTAGTCGTCCAGTCGCCGTCCCGCTCCGCCGCGCGCCTGAAGTCGTCGGTCACTCGAACGCTGCGGTTGGCGTTCTGGAAGAAGACGCTGCCGTAGGCCTCGCCGGTGAAGCTGGGGTCATAGCCCTGCTCGATGAGGGCCCAGGCCTTCTTCTCCTCGAGCGCCTTGCTGTCGATGAAGTCGATGACGTCCGGTGGGTGGCGTCGAGGATCACCATCTTGGCCGCCCGGCGGGTCTTGCCGCCGGACTTGATGACGCCGCTCGAACGCGCGTAGCAGCGCCTGATCGAGACAGGGCAGCTGGCCATGCTGCTGCCGACATCTTCGCGTGGCTGGAGCGGATGGGGGACAGGTTCACCCCGGCGCCCGAGCCGTACTTGAACAGCATGGCCTCAGTCTGGCCAGGTCCATGATGATGCTGACTGTGTGTCGACCCGGAAGGTGACATTCGTCGGGAACGCATCTGCGGGTAGCACCCGGGCCGTGAAGGTCACCGGCTGGTGCAGGTCCACGATCTCTGGTTCCACCGACACCATCGTCGTCGTGGTGGGCACGAAGTCGACCGCCGCGACGATTGTCGCGATGGCGACGGCGAGGCCCGCCGCCACCAGGATCCTCCGAGCGTCATCGCTCGCCGAGCGTGCACTTGATCACCGCCAATCCGAGCCTGCGGGCTGTTCCCTTCCCGCTCTGCGCGGAGCGTCGGGCGTCGTCGGTGCGCGCGGCAGGGCCGATCCGCCCACGGCCGCAGGCACCATGTCACCCGGGCGCAGTTGACGTCCCACGGAACCGCGAAGCCCGGCTGGCGACCCGGGGCTTCGCTTCATGCGCGACGAGGAATCAGCTGCAGCCGGACGTGCTCCCGCAGTTGAGGCACTTGTAGCAGCACCCGTTGCGGATCATGATCGAGCCGCATTCGGCGCAGGACGGGGCGTCCGCCTGGGCCGCGAACGCGACCTTCGGCCGCCGCCGCCGAGCGAGCCGGTGAAGCGTCTCCAGGTCCGCTTCCCGTTGCCGTTGCCGTTGCGCGTGGCCGTTGGACGTAGCGCCGTTGGACGCTGACGGTCACGAGCTCCGCCGTTGGCACCGACACGCTGATCGACGGGGCCGCCGGGGCGGCCGACGCCTTGGCCACGTCGTCGGACGCGGGTGCCGGGACCGGCGGGGCGACCGGCGCCGGGGCCGGCGTGACCGCCTCCGACTGCGCCGTGATGCCCTCATCCGCACGCGGCCGCAGCGCCGACGCGCCCGAGAGCGCGGCCGGGGCCTCCGCGACGACCGCGGAGCGGTCGATCAGCCCGAGGGCGCCCTTCTCCTCGCCCGGCAGGAACCGGGATCCCATCCAGCGGAAGATGTAGTCCACGAGGCTCTTGGCGATCGGGATCTCCGGGTTGCCGGTGAAGCCGCTGGGCTCGAACCGCACGTGGGCGAACTTGTTGACCACGTCCCGCAGCGGCACGCCGTACTGGAGCGCGAGGGTGACCGAGGTCGCCAGCGTGTCCATCAGGCCGCTGATCGTGGAGCCTTCCTTGGCCATCTTGAGGAAGATCTCGCCGGGCTGGCCGTCCGGGTACAGGCCGACGGTGATGTAGCCCTCGTGGCCCGCGATGTCGAACTTGTGGGTGACCGCGGTCCGCTCGGCGGGAGCCGGCGGCGGTGCGGCTTGCTGGCCTCGACCTGGGCGGCGGCGAGCTGGCGGCGCAGGGCCTCGATCGTCTCGCGGTCCTCGGCCGAGCCCTCGGCGCCCTCGTCCTTCTTCTTGCCGGTGGACAGCGGCTGGGTGCGCTTGGAGCCGTCGCGGTAGATCGCGATGGCCTTGAGGCCGTGCTTCCAGCCCTCGATGTAGACGGTCTCGATCTCCTCGGCCGTGGCGGCCTCGGGCATGTTGACGGTCTTGCTGATCGCGCCGCGAGAGGAACGGCTGGACGGCGCCCATCATCCGGATGTGGCCCATGTAGTGGATGGACCGCTCGCCGTTCATCGGCTTGAACGCGCAGTCGAAGACCGGCAGGTGCTCGGGCTTCAGCCCGGGCGCGCCCTCGATGGTCTCGTGCTCGTTGACGTAGGCGATGATCTCCTCGACCTGGGCCGGGGTGTAGCCGAGCTTGCGCAGGGCGGCCGGGACGGTCTGGTTGACGATCTTGAGGTAGCCCTCGCCGACGAGCTTCTTGTACTTGATGAGCGCGATGTCGGGCTCGATGCCGGTGGTGTCGCAGTCCATCATGAACGCGATGGTCCCGGTGGGCGCGAGCACCGTGACCTGCGCGTTGCGGTAGCCGTGCTGCTCGCCGAGGGTCAGGACCTCGTCGTACAGGTGGCGCGCGTTCTCGAGCATGGCCTCCGGCACGCCGACCGGCGGCAGGGCGTAGGCCGCGTCGCGGTGCTTGGCGATGACCCGCAGGAACGAGCTCCGGTTGAGGTCGTACTCGACGAACGGCGCCGCCGTGGTCGCGGGCGATGACGCTGCTCTGGCGGTAGGCCTCGCCGTGCATCAGCGCGGTGATCGCGCCGGCGTAGTTGCGGCCCTCCTCGGAGTCGTACGCGAAGCCGCGGTCCATCAGCAGCGCGCCGAGGTTGGCGTAGCCCAGGCCGAGCGGCCGATAGCGGTGGCTGTTCTCCTCGATCTTCGGCGTCGGGTAGCTGGCGTTGTCGACCATGATCTCCTGCGCCGTGATCGTCACCTTGGCGGCGAACCGGAAGGCGTCGACGTCGAACTCGCCGTCGTCCTTGACGAACTTCATCAGGTTGAGGCTCGCCAGGTTGCAGGCGGTGTCGTTGAGGAACATGTACTCGCTGCACGGGTTGGACGCGTAGATCCGGTCCGTGTTGGCGCTCGTATGCCAGTCGTTGATGGTGGTGTCGTACTGGATGCCCGGGTCGCCGCACAGGTGCGCGGCGTCCGCCATCTTGCGGAAGATGTCGCGGGCCTTGTACGTGCCGGCCGGCTGGCCGTCGGAGACCTCGTAGGTCGTCCAGTCGCCGTCCCGCTCCACCGCGCGCATGAAGTCGTCGGTCACGCGAACGCTGTGGTTGGCGTTCTGGAAGAAGACGCTGCCGTAGGCCTCGCCGGTGAAGCTGGGGTCATAGCCCTGCTCGATGAGGGCCCAGGCCTTCTTCTCCTCGAGCGCCTTGCAGTCGATGAAGTCGATGACGTCCGGGTGGGTCGACGTCGAGGATGACCATCTTGGCCGCCCGGCGGGTCTTGCCGCCGGACTTGATGACGCCCGCGAACGCGTCGTAGCCGCGCATGAACGAGACCGGGCCGCTGGCGATGCCGCCGCCCGACATCTTCGCGTGGCTGGAGCGGATGGGGGACAGGTTCACCCCGGCGCCGGAGCCGTACTTGAACAGCATGGCCTCGGTCTTGGCGAGGTCCATGATGGAGCTCATGTTGTCCTGGACCGAGTTGATGAAGCACGCGGAGCACTGCGGCTTCGCCTCGATCCCGACGTTGAACCAGACCGGCGAGTTGAAGGCCATCTTCTGGTGGACCAGCAGATGGGTCAGCTCGGCCTGGAACGCCGCGAGGTCCTCGTCGGTCGCGAAGTAGCGCTGGGTCTCCGCCCAGGCCGCGATCGTGTTGACGACGCGGTCGATCAGCTGCCGGACGCTGTGCTCGCGCTCCTGCGTCCCGACGTGGCCGCGGAAGTACTTGCTGACCACGACGTTGGTGGCGAGCTGGCTCCAGAAGTTGGGGACCTCGACGTCCTTCTGCTCGAACACGGTCTTGCCGGTCTCGCTGGAGATGCCCGCGGTGCGGTACTCCCAGGTGATCTCGTCGTAGGGGTGGACGCCTGGCCGCGTCCAGCGGCGCTCGAAGGTCAGGCCGCGCGTTCCCTCACCGGTGAAGCTGGCACCGTACTTGCCGCCGAGGCCCTT
>CAVOXZ010000021.1:0-166038 GCA_963700555.1 uncultured Chloroflexia bacterium | reverse complement strand
GGGCCAGGAACCCGAGCCCCTCGTACAGTTGCAGCGCACCGGTCGGGTTGGTCCCGTCCACGCCCAGCCACGCCTCGTCCATCCCGTGGTCGCGCAGGACTTGGAACGACGCGGCACACAGCGCCTTGCCCAGGCCGCGGCCGCGCCACGGACGGCGGACCGACACCTGCTCCAGCCAGCCGCGGCGGATGCCCAGGGCCTCGTTCTCGCTGGCGATGATCTCGTTCATCACGACCCCCGCGACCTGGTCCCCGGCCCACGCCACACACCAGATGGACGGGTCGATGTCCGGACCGTGGAAGTGGGCCGCGAAGTCCGCGTCGCCGGGCTCGCGATGCCCCCAGTGGTCGGCGAACGCCTCGTTGTTGGCATCGAAGATCGCGCGGTGCTGGTCCTCGGTCACCGGGCGCAGCTCCAGCCCATCGGGCAGCGGGCGCTCGGGCAGCACCCCGGTCAGGGACCGCTTCATGACGAAGCCGTACCGGACGGGCACGTAGCCCCGGTCGCCGAGGAGCTCCCGACATCCGACCTCCTCCTCGAGGGCGAAGGTGCGCAGCTGGCGCGGACCCGGGCGGGGGTCATCGGCGAACTCGGTCTGTAGTCGGGCCACGGTCGTCTCGTGGACGGCCGTCCCCAGCCGCTGCCGGCGATAGGCGGGATGGACGGCGCCGTCGGTCTGACCGACCGGGCTGCCGTCCCGGATCACCCGGTGTCCGCTCGCGTACGCGACGAGCCGCCCGTCAACCTCCGCCAGGAGCACGTCCCGGGTCACGGCGAAGGTGGACGATTCCGGGTACTCGGCCGCGAGGCTCGCGCCCGTGCGCACCTCGCCGATCCCGTCGGCCCTGCGCGCCTCGTTGACGAGGGCCGCGATCGCGTCCCAGTCGGATGCCGTGGCATTCCGGAACGCGAGCCCAGGAATGGCCGGGGCTCCGGGCACGTGGACCGTGGTGGCGCTCATCGATCGCTCCCGTACTTCTGCTGCATGTGCCTGCTGACCGAGGTGTGGATGATCCGCCAGCGCCTTCGTTCGGCGGCGCGCAGGAGGGGATCTCCGGAGCGGGCGACGTGGTCCGCCTCCCGTTCCAGCTTGCGGTGGCTCGCATACCGCTCCGGCGCCAGCGTTCCGTCGGCGAGGGCGGCCTGGACGGCGCAGCCGGGTTCGGACTCGTGGCTGCAGTCCGAGAACCGGCACGAGACCGCGAGCGCCGCGATATCCGCGAACGCGCGGTCCAGGCCGTCTGCGGCACCGGCCACGCCCAGCGACCGGATCCCCGGCGTGTCGATCAGGAGCGCGCCACCGGGGAGGCGGACGAGCTCGCGATGGGTGGTCGTGTGGCGGCCGCGCGAGTCGTCATCGCGAACCGCGGAGGTCCGCATCCGCTCGTGGCCGAGCAGCGCGTTGACCAGCGTCGACTTGCCGACGCCCGACGAGCCGAGGACAACAGCGGTTCGGCCCGGGGACCAGGTGGTCGGACGCAAGGGCCGCGACCCCTTCACCGCTCAGCGCCGACATCGGCCGGACCTCGACCCCGGGGGCCACGGCTTCGGCGGCCACTCGCTGCCCGTCGAGGTCAGCGGCGAGATCGGCCTTGTTGAGCAGGATCACGGGCGTGGCCCCGCCGCTCCAGGCCACCGCGAGGTAGCGCTCGAGGCGACGGAGGTTGAAGTCGCCGTCCAGCCCCGCGACGACGAAGGCGATGTCGACGTTGGCGGCGAACACCTGCTCGTTGCCAAGGGTGGGATTGCGGTTCTCGTCGCCGGTGCTGCGGCGGAACGCGGTGCGCCGGGGGAGGACGGCCTGGATGACCGTGGCGCCCGGGGTGGCCTCCGGGCCGGTACCTCCGGCGACCGCGACCCAGTCGCCGACCGCGGGCAGGTCGCCAGGGCCGAGAGCTTCATGCCGGAGTCGCCCGGAGATGCCGGCCTCGCGATCACCTCCGGCGGTGGCCAGGATCCAGGCGTCGCGGTGCGCGGCCACGACCCGGGCGGGCCGCCATCCGGCCGCATCGAACGGCGCGAAGGCAGTGGCCCAGCCCGGGTCCCAGCCAAGATCGACCAGCGGCGAGGCCGGGGTCGGGTTCGACATCGTCATCACCCGACCCGCTTGAGCTTGCCGGTGCGCTTCGCGTATCGCTCGGCGCGGCCGAAGGCCCACAGCCCCGCCGGGATGAGCACGATGCCCATCACGATCAGGGGCAGGATGTCGCCCCCCAGCTGCCAGGCGGGCGTCCCGTCCAGCAGCCCCGCCCGCACGCCCGAGAGGACGTACGTCGCGGGCGAGAGGTGCGAGAGGACCTGCATCCAGCCGGGCAGCACCTCGACCGGGTAGTACACGCCGGACACGAGGAGCAGGCACGACTGGAGCACGAACGTCATCTGCGCCCCGCGCTCCACGTACAGCAGCGGCAGCATCGCGGCCATCATGCCGATGCCCACGAAGCTGAACGACCCGAGCAGCATGAACACCCCCGCGGTGGCGAGGTTCATGCCCGACACGTTGAGCTGCGGGAAGAACAGCACCAGCACGACGAGGATGGCCGCGGTGTGGACCAGCCCGTACGCCATCGCGTACAGGCACGAGCCCAGCAGCTGGGTCCAGCGCCGGACCGGGGCCATGAACGTGTACTCGAGCGTGCCCTCCCAGCGCTCCACCGCGATCGTCTCGGCGATCCAGGAGAAGACGACGGACAGGTAGTTCCAGAACACCGCGCCGACGATGAGCGTGAGGAGCAGGCGATCGTCACCCGCCGCGGCGCCGATCAGGCTGATCGAGAGCGCACCGGCGACGGAGTAGACGAGGAACGCGAGCTCCCACCCCCAGTACCGGCGGGTGAGGAAGAAGTTGCGCTCGACGAAGGCGTACGAGGCCTTCAGCTCATGCGCGATGAGAGCCAAGGGTGGTTCCTTTCGGGAGCCCGTCCGGGGCGACTCCGGGTGTGGAGCCGCCCCGTGCCGGGTCGGACCCCGCCTCGGCCGGCATCAGCCGGTCCAGGCGGGGGAGGCGGGGGAGGCGGAACGATGCCCGGCCACGCGGCGGCCGAGTCGGATGATCGACTCGCCCAGCCGCAGCCGGACCGAGCGGGCGTTCCCGTGGGCCGCTCGCTCGTGATGGCGGATCGATCGCAGGTGCGCTTCGCGCTCCCGGATCACCGCTATCCGGTATTGGAGCTCATGCATCGGGATGGTTCCTTTCAGGTCAGTCATCGGTGTCGCCGTCCTCCTCGACGTCCTCGTCGAGGGAGCGGCCGGTGTAGGTCATGAACACGGCGTGGAGCGTGGGCAGCTGCCCGTGCCGCTCCGCGACCAGTCGCTTGAGGCCGTCGGGCGTGTCCTCGGCGACCACGCGTCCTCCATCGAGGATCGTGATCCGGTCGGACAGCCGCTCTGCCTCCTCCAGGTCGTGCGTCGTGAGGACGATCGTGGCCTCGTGCGAGGCGTTGACCTCCTCGACGAACGCCTGGACGTCGAGCTTGCTCCGCGGGTCGAGGCCCGTCGTGGGCTCATCGAGGAGCAGCAGGGTCGGGCTCGTCAGCAGGGCTCGCGCGATGGCGACCTTCTGCTGCATTCCCCGGCTCATCTGCTCCACCGGGCGTCCGAGGCGGCTCTGCGCGATGCCGAGCCGGCCGAGGATCTCCGTTGCCCGTCGCTTCGCCCCGCCGGCGTCGAGGCCGTAGAGGCGGGCGGCGAACAGCAGGTTCTCCATCGGGCTCAGCTTCTTGAAGAACGCCGCATCGACGCTCACCCGGTTGATCAGCCGCTTCACGGCGAGCTCGTCGCGCTCGATGTCGAGGCCGAACACCTCGACCCGGCCCTCGTCCAGGGTCAGCAACCCCGAGACGAGGCGGATGAGGGTCGACTTGCCGGAGCCGTTGGCGCCCAGGATCCCGTGGATCGTGCCTCGCTCCAGGCGGAGCGAGACGTCGTCGATCGCGAGGACCGGGGGCTTGCGCCGGTCGACGTTGAAGCGCTTGGTGACGTGCTCGACGAGGAGGGCCGGCGGACCGGCCGGGACCCGGGTCTCGAGGGTCGTCCCCTCGGTGTCCGGACCGGCCGGGATCCGCGCGGCGGGCTCGGTGTCGGCGTTGACGGCCGGCAGCGGGCTCGACGTCGGAGTGATCGTCTTCGGTTCGGGTGCGAGGGTGGTGGTCACGGGACCCTCCGTTGGTGGTTGGTTGGTGGCTCTTGACTCGGATGAGAGCCGGATCGCGGGGTCCCAGGCATGGGACGAGCCGCGGGCCCGGCGATCGGGGGGCCTCGCGGCTCGGGGTTCATCGGGGCCTGCGCGTGCCCAGATAAACGAAAGAGCCGGGGGCCCGGTGGCCCACGGCTCGGCTGGTCGCTCCTGGGGCGTCACGCCCCGCGTCCTACCTTGTGGTGGGCACACCTCTCCCGCTGACGATGCCGAGGGCATCCGCCATTCGCGGGTAGGAGACTGCGTTCTTCACCATCTGGCTTCCGCCTCCGGATTCAGGACGTGACGAGCGACCTGCTCGACCGGCGCGGAGTCTACGACGGTCCCGGATAGGTCGTCAAGCGGGCTTCTGCGGGATGTGTCGGACGACAGCGATTCTGTCCGGGCTAAGACGACAGCGACTTTGTCACCCTCGATCCCATGGAAACGAGGGAGACGATCACGTTGGATGCGCAAACCCAGCAGCGCCTGCTGGTCCTGACCCATGTCCTCGCCGGCGAGCTCGACGCGGGCGAAGCGGCCGCGTACCTGCGGCTCTCGACCCGCCAGGTCAACCGACTCGCCGAGCGGCTGCGGACCGAGGGGGCGGCGGGGCTCGTGCACGGCAACCGGGGCCGGCAGCCGGTCAACCGGGTCGACGATGCGGTCCGGGCGGCGATCGTCGACCAGGCGCTCACGACCTATGCCGGCTTCAATCCGGTGCACCTCACCGAGACCCTCGCCGAGGCTGATCCTGCCATCCCCTCGCCGCGCACGGTCCAGCGGATCCTGGCCGAGGCCGGGGTCAAGCCGCCCCGGACCCGTCGGGCACCCGCGCACCGCAGCCGGCGGGAGCGGATGTCCAAGGCGGGCATGCTGCTCCAGACCGACGGCTCGCGGCACGACTGGCTCGAGGGCCGGGGACCGGAGCTCACCCTGGTCGGGGGCATCGACGACGCGACCGGGACGGTCACCGGCGGGGTGTTCCGGGCGGCCGAGGATGCCGCGGGGTACTTCGAGATGCTGGTCCAGACGGCCCGCCGCCACGGCCTGCCGCTCGCGCTGTACTCCGACCTGTCGGGGATCTTCATCAAGGACCCCGACCGGCCCCCGACGCTCGCCGAGCAGCTCACCGGGCAGCGCAGCCTGACCCAGGTGGGCCGGGCGCTCGACGAGCTGGGCATCCGCTGGATCGGGGCCCGCAGCCCCGAGGCCAAGGGCCGGGTCGAGCGCCTCTGGGGGACCCTCCAGGACCGGTTCGTGTCCGAGCTCCGGCGGGCCCGCGTCAGCACGCTCGAGGGTGCCAACGAGCTGTTCGCCTGGTACCTGCCCCGGCACAACCGCCGGTTCGCGGTCGAGGCGGCCGACGCCGACCCGACCTGGCGTCCCTGGCCGTCGGACCTGCCACCAGAGGCCGTGTTCTGCTTCGAGTACCCGCGCCGGGCCGCCCGGGACGCGACGGTCAGCTGGGACGGCGACAGCCTGGCGCTGCCGCGCCGTCGCGGCGTGGGTTCGTGGGCCGGTCGGCGGGTCATCGTCCAGGAGCGGCTGGACGGCAGTCTGTGGGCACGCGACGAGGGGGACCTGTACCCGCTGGTCGCCGCCCCGCCGACCGCCCCGGTCCTCCGCGCCCGCAGGGTCAACCGCGTGCCCGAGCTCGCCAGCCCACCCGAGCCGCGCGAGCCCATCACCGATCCCGCACCGTCGGCCGCATCGACCGCGCCCGGCCACCGGCAGGACCATCCATGGCGGCGGTACCCTGCCGTCAGGCCCCGACCCCGGTGACAGAATCGCTGTCGCCTTGGCGGTCAGAGTCGCTGTCGTCCGACAGCCGGCTTCTGCGGGATGCCTTGGCTGCCGGCTTCTGCGCCGCCGGGAACCCCCAGGATTGGCCGCGTCCCCGAGCCTGGTTCGGGGCGGTCCGTGGCAGGAGGCTCGCGGAACCCAGAACGAGCCGGCACCGTCGGCTTCCTGAACCGGTGTCACGATCCCAAGGACAGACCATGCAACTGCCGTTTCGATCCCTCTCCGTGACCGTCGTCGCCCTGCTTGTCGCCGCGTGTGGCGGCCCCCTGCCAACACCCGCCGGGCCGACCCCGGCTCCCCCCACCCCGGTCATCGCCACCCCGTCGCCAGGGGCCGACGGCCCGACGTACTGGCTGCGGATGACGTCGTGGCAGGCGATCCCGCCGCAGAACCTGTTCTCGTTCCCGCCGGCCGCCGTGATCACCGGTGACGGCCGGTACCTGGTCCCGGGAGCCATGCTGGCCATCTTCCCCGGTCCGCTCGTGATGCCCCTCGTTGCGCACCAGGTGAGCGAGACCGGCCGGGAAACGATCATCGGCTGGGCCCGGGAGCTGGGCCTGCTGGCAGGCAGGACCGACTTCGTGGGCGAGCTCGGGCTCCCCGGCGGCATGACCGGGCGGATCGAGCTGACCGTCGACGGGCGACTGGTCACGTTGACCGGCGTCCCGGAGGTCGACGGCGTCCTGGAGCCCGGCACCCCCGTGGCCTTTGCCGAGCTGTGGCGCCGGATCGCATCGCTCCCGGCGACGCTCCCTGCGGAGCTGGGGCCGGAGCAGCCCTACACGCCAGCCGCCTACGCGATCCTCGTCGGCCCGCCCCCCGGGCCGCAGGCCGGGATCCCGGGTTCGATCGCCGACTGGCCACTCGAGATCCCGCTTGCCAGCTTTGGAGCGCCCGTCATGGACGGGAGCTACCGGTGCGGGCTGGCTGACGGCGAGGACGCTGCGATCCTCCGGCCAGCGCTCGAGGCTGCGAACCAGCTGACGCAATGGACCCAGGACCCGGAGACCAGCGCGACGTTCGGGCTGACGGTCCGGCCGATCGTCGCCGGCGAGAACCCGTGCGCGGAGGTGTTCGGGTTCTAGCGCTGTCGGCCTGGCTGCATCACGGCTCGCGCCGCATCACCACCCGCGGTCGCCCACCGTGCGCCTTCGACGTCGTCGGAGCCGCGACCTCGAACCCGTTGCGCTCGAACATCCCGCTCGTGCCCGTGTAGGCACCGGCCGACGGCATCCGTTCGCCGCCCGTCTCGACGGGAAAGCCCTCGACGAGACGAGCACCGTGGACCCGGGCGTAGTCAACGGCAGCCGCCAGCAGCGCATCCCCGACGCCACGGCCACGCTGCCGGCGGGCCACGACGAAGCAGTTGATCGACCAGACGTCGTCCCCGGGCAGCTGCGGGAGCGTCCGCGAGCGAGCCAGCCGCGGGAAGTCCTCCCGTGGCCCCAGGCCGACCCAGCCGATGGCGGCGCCGTCCTGCATCGCAACGAGACCCGGCGCGGGGTCCTGTCCCAGCAGCTCCTCCAGCGACGACCGGTTGTCCGCCGGGCTCGTGTTCGTCCAGTTCGATCCGGCCTTCCGCCAGAACTGGCACCAGCACCACTTCGGGTCGCCGCCGGCGGCGAACAGCTCGGCGATCGCGGGCCAGAGGTCTCGTGAGGCGGGAACGATCTCCATCGGAGGCCATCATGCCGCACGACCGCCCTCACACGCTCTAGGCTGAGCGGATGGCAAGCGACGAGGACCGGGAGTTCCTGCGCTGGCATGGCCGTTGGGCCGGCCTCTCGCCGGTGGAGGTGGGCGAGCTGATGACCGGCCTCGACGCTCCCTGGTGGATCGTGGGCGGGTGGGCGGTCGACGCGTTCACGGGTGAGCCGCGCGAGCACGACGACGTTGATGTCGGGTTCTTCGCGGCCGATCTGCCACGCCTCCTCGAGCACCTTGAGGGGGACTACTGCGCCTGGTCCAATGCGTCCGGGACGTTCCGCCCGCTACGGCAGGCGGCGGACCTGCTGCCGGATTGCCGTCAGATCTGGGTGCGGAAGGACGGAGACTCACCCTGGCTCGTCGACCTGGCGATGACGCCCCACGACGGCGAGACATGGATCTCCGTTCGCGACGACCGACTCCGTCTGTCGCTGGACGAGGCAACCTTCACGCACCAGGACGGGATCCGCTACCTCCGCCCCGAGATCGTCCTGCACATGAAGGCCCGACACCGCCGCACCAAGGACGAACGCGACTTCAAGGTGATCCTGCCGCTCCTGGATCACCGCAGTCGGGCGTGGCTGCGCGGCGCGCTTGAGCTCCTTCACCCGGGCCACCCGTGGATCGTGCGGCTCGAGGCGCGGACTCGTGCAAATCGCGCGGGCCGCATATCCTGATGATCAACACCGCACCGCATCAGGAGGGACCGGGAATGCTGCGTCGGATCATGGTTGGCGGTTTGGCCGCGACGCTTACCCTGGCCCTGCTCGCCGGGTGCGGTGGCCCGGAGGCGTCTCCGTCGGCGTCGGCATCATCACCGGCGAATCCGCCTGCCGCAACCACGGCGCCCCTCCCCACCGTGGCCCCCACGGTCGCCCCGGAGCCGACGCCCGCAGCGGCCGTCAGGATGCTCGCGATCTGCGCGGGCGTCGCCATCCGCTCCGGCCCCACGATGACCGACCAGGTGTTCGTGCGCGCGGTGAAGCTGACCAAGGTCCGGGTCGCCGACACCGTGACCGGCGATCCCTACGAGGCGGGCGCGTGCGGGACCAGCGGCGCCGACTGGGTCAAGATCGACCGGATCAACGGCTCGTCGGTCAAGAAGCTGTACGGCGTCAAGTACGCCTATTCGGCGGCGGGCTTCTGGCAGTAGCCGCCCCACCAGCCGATCAGCGGGCGGCGATCCCGGCGATCTCCACCTTGTAATCGGGCGACGCGAGGCGCGCCTCGACGGTCGCGCGGGCCGGCATGTTGTCGCGGTCAACCCACTCGTCCCAGGCCCGGTTCATCTCGTCGAACGTGGCGATGTCCGACAGCCAGACGTTGACCATGAGCAGCTTCGACTTGTCCGATCCTGCGGAGGCGAGATGGCCATCGATCTGGGCGAGGGCGTCCCGGGTCTGCTCGTACACGCCGTCGAGCGGGGTCGGATCCCACGTGACCGGCGAGGTAGACGGTGTCGCCGTGGACGATGGTCTCGCAGAACCGGCGGCCGGGGTCGATACGGGTGATGTTCACGGGCTCCTCCTTGTGGGTGCCCTATGGTGACACGATGCGCGACCCTGCCGGCCCCCGGGACCTGCTCCGAGGCGCCGTCCTCGATTCCGAGCTCCTGGCGCTGCTGTGGGTGCTCCTCGAGGCGCGGTTCCCCGTGGTGGCCGTCGGCCGCTCGGCGATGGGCACCGGGCGCGTGATCGACGATCTCGCCGGGCTGCTGCCAACCGTCGCCCGGATCCGGGCGGTGGCGCCCGATGACGACTTCGCCTGGCTGGCCGAGGCGACCGAGCTCGGATGGCGCCGCGACCGGACGGGAGCGTCGCCGGCCGTGGACCGACTGTCGTCGACGGACGGGGTCCTGGTTGCCCGCGGACTGGCGCAGCCGGGGGGCATCGACGGCGAGCGGGCCCGGATCGTGGTCCGGGCGCTGGCCCTCGGCTTCGGGCTGCTGGCGACGATGGACGGCGACGGGCTCGACGACGTCCTCAACGCGCTGCACGACCCTCTGGTTGGCGCGGACCAGGACGAGCGCTCCCGCCTGGGGGTCGTCCTGGCGGTGACCGATGTGGCCGGCGAGCCGCGCGTGGACGCGGCGCACTACGTCCGGCCGATCGCGCTCGACACGCACGGCCACGTGCAGCGCCTCCCCCCCGCGGTGCTCGCGACGTGGAACCCGGCAGGTGCCGCCTGGGACCACTTTGCGTGGGGCGTCGCTCCGGACCTCGCCGGCCGCCTCGGCGTGACCCCGCTGGAGCTCGAGCGCGAGCAGGCTCGCCGCGCCGCCGCGCTCCTGGAGCTCGCGATGCCGCCATCGCGCGATCCAGGGCCCCTCGAGCCGTCGCCTCCCTGCTAGCATCCGGCCGGGGCGCCGGGAGGGCGCTACGCACCTTGGGGAGGCACCGATCTTGGACCTGTTCGTCATCCTGCTGTTCCTGCACGTGCTCGGCGCGATCGTCGCGTTCGGGCCGGGCTTCGTGTCCCTCGTCGTCGGACCGATGGTGGCCAAGGAGCCGCAGCACGCCAACTTCTTCGCGCGGAGCCAGGCGCTGGCCGCGCGCGCCGTGATCACCCCCGTCTCCATCTCCATGGCCATCACCGGGGTCGGGATGATCCTGGTCCGCGGCTGGTCCAACCTCGTCGGGGGGAGGCACTGGCTCGAAGCCGGGATCCTGCTCTACGTCGTCGCGCTCGTCCTCGCGATGGCGGTTCTGGCGCCCGCGTCCCGTCGCCTGGTGGCGCTCACGGCACAGCCTCCGGCACCCGGCCAGCCGCCGTCGCCGGAGCTCCCGGCCACGGCCCGGCGGATCCGCCTGGCGGGGACTGCCCTGTCCGTGCTCGTCGTCATCATCACCTACCTGATGGTCGCGAAGCCCTTCTAGCGGGTCACCCCGGCCACCGGAGCACGCGAGCCCCCACCCCCGGTCGCGTGCCGCCCACCGGCTCAACGGTCGGCTGCGTCCGACGAATGGGTCGGCCCGTGGCGCATTCGTCCGATAGCCCGGGCCGCCAGCCAACGAATGCCACGGCGTCCGGCACGAACGTAGGGTGCAACCGACCGTTGGTCCGGCGAGGGGAGCGCGCCAGCCCGCCAGGGGAGCGCGCCAGGCCGCGAGGGGAGTGAGGCAGCCCGCCCGGGGAGCGCGCCAGCCCGCCAGGGGAGCGAGGCAGTCAGGCTGGCGAGCGAGCCGCACCACCGGTCCCGCCAGGGGAGCCAGGCTTCGCCAGACCGCGAGGGGAGCGCGGCAGCCAGCCTGGCGGGCTCGCCCAGCCGCCCGCCGGTCGCGTCTCGCCCCACCGGCTCAGCGGTCGGCTGGGCGTGATCCGTCCACCTGGCCCCCGAACCGGGTCCACTGGGCCCTCGAGTCGGGGTGCCGTGCCCGCGCGACGCACGCCGTTTCGCCCTCCGCATCGACACAGCGGTCGGTCATGCTGGTCACGCCGCCAAGCAACGGCAGCACACTCACGTCCCTCGCATCCGCCGCCGGTACCATCGAGGGACACGCCACAGGAGCCAGATCCCGATGCCCTACGTCGCAACCTCACCCGCCGACCTGCTCGCCCACCTGTCCGGGATCGCGCACGTGGCCGAGGACAAGCTGGTCATCGATGACGCCGCGCGCTTCCGGAGCGAAGCCGCTGCCGACCTCGCATGGACCGCCGCGTTCACCGCGGACGATGCCACCGCCGAGGCCGCCCGCTGGATCGTCTGGGAGGCGAGCCAGGCCCTGGGCGCGCAGTCCGCATCCATCCAGGAGCTGTACATGGCCCGCGGCCGGGGCGAGATCTCCGGCTTCACGGTCCCCGCGATCAACCTGCGGGCGCAGACCTTCGACATGGCGCGCACGATCTTCGAGACCGCCCGCAAGAACGACGTCGGTGCGCTTCTGCTCGAGATCGCCCGCTCGGAGCAGACCTACACCTACCAGCGACCGATGGACTTCGCGACCTCGGTCTACGCCGGCGCCATCGCCGCGGGCTGGAGCGGTCCGGTCTTCCTCCAGGGCGACCACTACCAGTTCAACGCCAAGAAGTACGCCGCGGACCCCGAGGCCATGACCGAGGAGATCCGCCGCGCCTGCCGCCTGGCCATCGACGCCGGCTATCGCAACATCGACATCGACAGCTCCACCCTGGTGGACCTCTCCCAGCCCAACCTTGATCTCGAGCAGCGGGAGAACTACACGCGCGCCGCCGAGCTGACCGCGCTCATCCGCTCCCTCGAGACCGACGGCGTGACCATCAGCGTGGGCGGCGAGATCGGCGAGGTGGGCAAGGAGAATTCCACGGTCGACGAGCTCAAGGCCTACCTCGACGGGTACGACGCGGTGCTCGCGAAGCTGGCCCCGGGCGCCAAGGGCGTGTCCAAGGTCTCCGTCCAGACCGGCACCAGCCACGGCGGCGTGCCGCTGCCCGACGGCGGCGTGGCCGAGGTCAAGCTCGACTTCGACGTCCTCGCCAGGCTCGGCGAGCACGCGCGGTCGCGCGGCCTGGCCGGCGCCGTCCAGCACGGGGCGTCCACCCTCCCGGACGAGCTCTTCCACCGCTTCCCGGAGGTCGAGGCCGCCGAGATCCACCTCGCGACGGGGTTCCAGAACGCGCTCTACGAGCACCCCGCGTTCCCGGCCGAGCTGATGGAGGAGATCTACACCTGGTGCGGCGCGAACGCAGCCGATGAGCGCAAGGCGGGCCAGACCGAGGAGCAGTTCCTGTACACCACGCGCAAGAAGGCGATCGGCCCGTTCAAGCGCCAGCTGTGGGACCTCGCCACCCGGGACGAGATCCTCGCCAGCCAGGGCGCCAAGGTGGAGTACCTGTTCACCCAGCTGCGGGTCAACGGGTCGCTCGAGATGGTCAACCGGTACGTGAAGCCGGTTTCGGTCTCGCGCCCGATCCCCGAAGCGCTCAAGGCCGC
Organism: uncultured Chloroflexia bacterium; assembly: GCA_963700555.1. Lineage (GTDB taxonomy): Bacteria > Chloroflexota > Limnocylindria > Limnocylindrales > CSP1-4 > CAIXZV01. The sequence goes on along the minus strand of CAVOXZ010000021.1, from coordinate 153,442 downwards.
GGCCGCCTGACCCGGTGACGCCCGATCCCGGAACGCCGTCCGCGACCCCGGGGCCGGAACCCTTCCCGGTCCGAATCCGCCTCGAGACCCCCGGCGACGAGCCGGGGGTCCGTCGCGTCAACCTCGCGGCCTTCACGGGTCCCGAGGAGGCGGACATCGTCGACCAGATCCGGCGAGAGTCGCCCGAAGGATGGCACTCGGTCGTGGCGGTCGGCGCTCCCGACACGTCTGCCGACGGGGTCGTCGTCGGTCACCTGCTGCTGTCGCCGTGCGGCGTCGAGGACGCGGATGGCGGTCTCGTGGCCACAGTGATGGCGATCGGCCCGGTTGCGGTGCTGCCGGAGCTCCAGTTCCGGGGCATCGGCGCGGCCCTGATGGGTGCGGCGATGAGCCTCGCGGTGGCGCGCGGCGTGCCGGCCCTCGTGCTGCTCGGGCACCAGGCGTACTACCCGCGGTTCGGCTTCTCGAGCGCCCGGGATGCCGGCCTCCAGCCCCCGGCCGTTGAGTGGCCGGACGAGGCGTGGATGGCCCGGCTCCTGCCCGCCTGGAACGATGACATGCGCGGGACGGTCCGCTACCCGAAGGCGTTCGAGCCGCTGGCCTGACCGCTGGGTCTGGGGTGCCTGGTTCGTCCACAGGGCCCACGGGCACCGGCGCCTGGCGGCATCATGGGGGCATGACATCGCCCGACTTCGGACCGGAGTGGTCTGCCTCCCGCGCCCGTGTCCCGGAAGCCATCCTCCGGGAGTGGCTCGCGTTTGCCCTCGAGCTGTGCGACGCCGCCGACGAGATCGCCCTGCGCCACTTCCGGCGCGACCTCGACATCGAGCGCAAGCCCGATCGCACCTTCGTCACGGTCGCCGACCAGGGGATCGAGCGGCTGATCCGGGAGCGGATCCGGGCTCGATACCCGGATCACGGCCTGGTGGGGGAGGAGTACGGCACGCAGGACGGCGACGCCCGGACGCGCTGGTTCATCGACCCCATCGACGGCACCCACAACTTCATCCGGGGCGTGCCGCTGTTCGGGACGTTGCTCGGCATCGAGCATGACGGCGAGCTCCAGGTCGGGGTGATCTCCGCTCCGGCCATGCGCGAGCGCTGGTATGCCCACCGCGGCGGAGGGGCGTGGAACCGCGGCGCGGAGGGGACGGAGCGGCGGATCCGGGTGTCGCGGGTGGCGGCGCTCGAGGACGCCCAGCTCCTGTACGGATCCGCCCGCGACACCGTGGCCAGCGGCCTGATGCCCGGCTTCGACCGGCTGCTCGCGGACGCCTGGCGGGAGCGCGGGTTCGGTGACTTCTGGGGCTACGCGCTCGTCGCCGAAGGCGCCGGCGAGGCGATGTTCGAGACCGGGATGAAGCCCTGGGACCTCGCCGGGCCCGTGGTCGTGATCGAGGAGGCCGGCGGCAAGGTCACCGACGTGTTCGGCGAGCGGCGGATCGACGCGCCGTCATTCGTGGGCTCCAACGGCCTGCTCCACGACCTCGTCCTGCGGCGCCTGCGCGAGGCCTGAGCTCGGCGCCCCGCGGCGCCGCATGCGCAACGGCACTGGCGGGCTGCGCTACGCTGGCGTCATGCGTGAGATCGAGCTCGTCGTCCGCAACCCGAGCGGGCTGCATGCCCGACCGGCCACCCTGTTCACGGGCGCTGCGGCGGGGTTCACCGCGAGGATCCAGGTCGAGAACCTCGACCGGGGCAAGGGCCCGGTGGACGCCAAGTCGCTGCTGCTCCTGCTCACCCTCGGCGTCTCGAGCGGGCACCGGATCCGCGTAACCGCGGACGGACCGGATGCGGACGCCGCAGTCGAGGCGCTCGTGGCGCTCGTGGAGTCGGGGATGGGCGAGACGGTCGAGGGCTAGACAGCCCAGCGGAGCCTACTGGGCCTGGCATCCCCGGCGCGACCAGCGCCGCGAAGCGGGCGCGGACCGCCGCAGCGTCCGGGTCGTCCAGCGCGACCCGCGCGGCCGACTCCAGATCCGGCATTCGCGCGGCTCTCAGCGCGCGCCGCACGGCGGGCAGGCTCGGGGCGGCCATGCTCAGCGACCGGATCCCGAGGCCCGCGAGCGCCAGCGCGGCGATCGGGTCGCCCGCCATCTCGCCGCAGACCGACAGGTCGATCCCGGCCGCCGCCGCTCGTTCGACCGCCGTCCGGACGAGGCGCAGCAGGGCAGGGTGGAGCGCGTCCCGGTAGCGCTCGAGGGCGGCGTTGCCGCGGTCCACCGCGAGCGCGTACTGGAGCAGGTCGTTGGTCCCCAGGCTCGCGAAGGACAGCCGGCCGAAGTAGCTGTCGGCGACGAGGATGGCGGCGGGGATCTCCAGCATCACGCCGAGCCCGATCTCCCCGGCCTCGATCCCGTCCGCCAGCAGCCCCGCCCGCGCCTGCTCCGCCAGGTCGAGCAGGAGCCTCGCGTCGCCGGCGTCGGCGACCATCGGCGCCATCACCTTGACCGGGCCGCGCACCGCCGCCCGCAGGCACGCCCGCAGCTGGGTCACGAACAGGCCGGGGTCGTCGTGGGCGAGCCGGAGGGCCCGCACGCCCAGGAACGGGTTGTCCTCGGGGGCGATCGGCAGGTACGGGATCTGCTTGTCCCCGCCCACGTCGAGCAGGCGGATCGTCACCGGGTGGGGCGCGCAGGCCTCGACAGCGCGGCGGTACGCCTCGGCCTGCTCGTCCTCGGACGGTGGCGTGGTGCGCTCGAGGAACAGGAACTCGGTCCGGAACAGCCCGACGCCCCGGGCCCCGAGCTCCACGCCGGCCGGCCTCCTCCGGGGTCCCGATGTTGGCCAGCAGCGTGAGCGTGGGTGCCGTCGAGGGTGGCTGCCGGGAGGGCAGCCTCCCGCACGTCCTCCGCATGCCGGGCCCGCTGGGCGGCCGCCCCGGCCTCGAACCGGTCGCGGGTGGCCTCGTCGGGGGCGATGATGATCTCCCCGGTGGAGCCGTCGATCGCGAGGTCAACCGCGTCGCCGCCCGGGTGGTCGAGCGCCTCGAGCGCGGCGATCAGGCCGCGGGCGCCGACGACGGCCGGGATCCCGTACGCCCGCGCGAGGATCGCCGCGTGCGCCGTGGGGGACGACCCCTCGAGCGCGAGACCCAGCAGCCGGTCGCGCGGCAGGGTCGCGGTGACCGAGGGCGCCAGATCCTCGGCCACGACGATCGCGGGCCGGTCCAGCCCGATGTCTGCGTCATCCGCCACGCCCGCCAGGTGGCGGGCGATCCGGTCCGCGACGTCGAGCACGTCGGCCGCGCGAGCCGCGAGCAGCTCGTCCCCGATGGCCCGCAGCTGATCCGCGAATGACGCACCGGCCGCCTGGACGGCCGCGATCGCGTCCTCGTGGTCGTCCCGGATCCGGTCCGCTGCGAGCGCCGCGAGCGCCGGGTCACGCGCGATCGCGGCCTGCGCCCCGAAGATCGCCGCCTCGTCCGGGTGGCCCTCCTCCGCGACCCGCTCGGCGATCGCCTCGAGGGCCCGGGCGGCGTCCTCGGTGGCGACGGCGAGTCGGGCCGTCTCGCCCTCAGCCTGCCCCGCGCCGATCCGACCGCCCGCGACGGCTGGTGCCATTGCCGGGCGGGTCCAGGCACCGACGGCGACACCTGGTGCGGCAGCGACCCCCTGCACCTGATCCATGGCCATATTGTGCTCCCCTCGGCCCCTTGACGGCCGGTGCCCGTGGCATCCGGATGGGCCGATCGGCCCTCACGAGGTGACTTGTGCGGACTGCGATACTTCGTTCAGGTCTGAGGGGGATCGCTGAGGTGGCAGGATGACCGAGGCCGGTGGTGGGTCCGCGGGTCAGAGGCTGTCGAGCCTGCTCGACTCGCGTGCCGTACGCGTGGGGCAGCAGGCCTCCGACTGGCGGGCCGCGGTGCGCCTGGCGGGGGATGCGCTCGTGGCGAGCGGGGCGACGTCGGCGGGGTACACCGACGAGATGATCACCACGGTCGAGGAGCTCGGACCGTACATCGTGATCGCCCCGGGCATCGCGCTCGCGCATTCGCGCCCCTCGCCGGCGGTCCACCGCGCCGGGATGAGCCTCGTGACCTTGGCGACACCGGTCGAGTTCGGCCACCGGCAGAACGACCCGGTGACGCTGGTCGTGGGCCTCGCGGCGCCCGACGAGGAGGGTCACGTGCTGGCGCTCGCGACGCTCGCCGAGTTCCTCGCCGACGACGACAGGCGGGCCGCGCTCGCCAACGCCTCCGATCCAGGTGCCGTGGCGGAGCTCATCCGCGCCCACGAGGCCCTGTACGGGGACGCATGAGGGACGGGCACCCGTCGTGCCCACGAGGGAAAGGAGTTGGTGGTTGGCCCGGTGAAGATCCTGGCGGTCTGCGGCATGGGGCTCGGGAGTGGGCTCCTGCTGCGCATGCAGGCGGAGAAGGCGCTCCGCGAGATCGGCGTCCAGGCAGACGTCGAGGTCGCGGACATCGGCACCGCACGGGCGCTCGCCTCGTCGGCGGACCTCATCCTCACCTCGGACGAGCTGGCCCAGCAGCTGGGTGCCGTGAAACCCAAGATCGTGACGATCACCAACTTCATCGACCTCAAGGAGATGGTCGAGAAGCTGCGCGCTGCCCTCGCCTGACATCCGCCCAGCCGGCCCCGGGTATGCAGGGGTAGTTGGCCGCGGCCGCGCGCCCACGCGACCACGGTCCTGGAGGGTGGTTCATGGATCAGCTCAACTACGTGATCAACTGGATCGCACGCGACATCTTCGGCGTGCCGGCCTACCTCGTGGGGCTGATGACGCTGATCGCGCTCATCGCCTCACGCAAGCCGGCCGGCGAGATCGTCGGCGGGGCGCTCAAGGCGACACTCGGCTTCGTCATCCTCGGCATCGGCGCCGGGGCCGTGATCGGGGCCCTCAACCCGCTCGGCGCGCTCATCACGGGCGCGTTCGACGTCGAGGGCGTGGTCCCGACCAACGAGGCGATCACCGCCATCGTGAACGACATCCCGGACGTCGCCCAGAACGTCGCCTTCGCGATGTTCCTCGGCGTCCTGCTGTCGCTCGTCCTCGCGCGGCTCACGCCGCTGCGCTACGTCTTCCTCACCGGGCACCACATGCTGTTCATGGCAACGGTGCTGACGGTCGTCCTCTACAACGCCAACGTCGACCAGGTCGTCCAGATCCTCGTCGCGGCGATCGGCCTCGCGACCATGATGGTCGTGATGCCCGCGCTCTCGATGCCGTGGATGAAACGCGTCACCGGCGGCCAGAAGGTGGCCATGGGCCACTTCGGCACCCTCGGCTACATCGCCGGCGGCATCGCCGGCCAGGTGGTCGGCCGCGGCAGCCGCAGCACGGAGGAGATGGAGTTCCCGCAGGGCCTCCGGTTCCTGCGTGACCCGATGGTCGGGACGGCGGTCGCCATGATCGTGATCTACCTGCTGCTCTCGATCGTGTTCATCCTCCGGGCCGGTGAAGCCACCGCCATCGGTGCCGTGGACGCGGCGATGGGCGGCGGTGCTGCCGGCGCCTCCGGTGGGTTCCTCGGCCTCTCCACCGTGATGTTCAACCAGGCGCTGATCTTCGGCGGCGGCGTCGCCGTCATCCTGCTCGGCGTCCGCACCATCCTCGGCGAGATCGTCCCGGCGTTCGCCGGCATCGCCGAGCGCGTCATCCCGGGCGCGGTCCCCGCGCTCGATTGCCCGGTCGCCTTCCCGTATGCGCCGAACGCCGTCATCATCGGCTTCCTCGCGTCGGTCATCGGCGGCCTGCTGGGGTTCGGCATCCTCGCGATCGGGCTCGGGGCGGCGTTCGCCATCCCGCTGATCCTGCCGGGGATGATCCCGCACTTCTTCACCGGCGGCACCGCCGGCGTGTTCGGCAACGCCACGGGCGGCCGGCGCGGCGCGGTGGCGGGTGGCTTCGTGAACGGGCTGATGATCACCCTGTTCGCGGCGTTCCTCGTCCCGGTGATGAGCGCGATCGGCTTCCAGAACACCACGTTCGGCGACGCCGACTTCCAGTGGTTCGGCTTCCTCGTCGGGAACATCGCCCGGATCGAGGGCAACGTCGCGGCCCTGGGCGTCGTCGTCCTGTGCGCGGCCCTCGTCGTCTTCGCCAGCTGGTTCCAGCGGCGCTACGTCGAGACCGACTGGGTGCCCGGCGGCGCCGCGGCATCCGCACCGCCGGCCGAGTAGCGGCCGCCGGATCTGACAGGCCATCACGGCGGCCGGCCCCACGGGCCGGCCGCCCCCGTTCATCGAGCCGGAGGTGACCCAGTTGATCACCCGGGACGCAACCTTTCGTGACCGCTATGGTCTCCACCCCCGGTCCGCGCACCGGATCCAGGAAGCGCTCGCCGGTCGCGATGCGCGAGTGACGCTCGAGGACTCCGCGAGCGGCCGCACCGTTGATGCGGGCAGCATGCTGTCCCTGATCAGCGCGGCGATCCCACCGGGGACGCGGCTGCAGATCCACGCCGAGGGTGCGGACGCGGAGGAGGCCGCGGACGCGCTGGCCGCCCTGTTCGAAGCCGGCGTCTGTCACCCCTGAGGCGCCGGCGCAACGGCGGCGACGCGCCGGACCGGACCGGGCCTATGCCCCAGCGACGTCCAGCGCCTCGGCGATGATCCCGAGCGCCAGGTCCACCTCGTCAGCGGTCGTGACCAGGGGCGGGATGATCCGCACGACATTCGCTGACGTGCCGGCGGTGAGGACCATCAGCCGGCGCTCGAAGCACGCCTGCTGGACGCGCTTGGTCAGCGCAGCATCCGGAGCACGCCCGTCGCCCTCTCCGGGCGTCACGAACTCCATCGCGAGCATGAGGCCCAGGCCCCGCACGTCGCCGATGGACGGGTGCGTTCTGGCGAGCGCCCGCAGCCCGGCCAGGAACTGGGCGCCGCGCTCGCGCGCGTTGGCCACCAGCCCCTCCGACTCGATGACGTCGAGCGTGGCCAGGGCCGCCGCGCAGGAGACGACGTTGCCCCCGTAGGTGCCGCCGTGCGTCCCAGGCGCGAACCGCGCCATCAGCTCCGTGCGGGCGAGGATCCCCGACAGCGGCAGCCCCGACGCGATGCCCTTGGCCATGACCAGGATGTCCGGCTCCACGTCCCAGTGGCGCACGGCGAACATCTCGCCGGTCCGCCCGAAGCCGGTCTGGACCTCGTCGGCCACCAGCAGGATCCCGTGACGCCGGGTGAGCTCCCGCAGCCGCGGCAGGAAGTCGGGCGGCGGCACCAGGTAGCCGCCCTCGCCGATGACCGGCTCCACGATGATCGCCGCGACCTTGTCCGGGTAGACCAGCTGGTGGAACAGCAGGTCGAGCTGCTCCTCCCAGTCGCAGGTGCACGCGGCCGGGTCGTGGGAGCCGCCGGCAGCCCGGTAGCAGTACGGGTACGCCGTGTGGTAGATGGACCCCGGCAGCGGCTCGAAGGCAGCCCGGTAGACGTCCTTGGCCGCGGTGAGCGCCATCGCGTTGCCGATCCGGCCGTGGAACGCGTACCGGAACCCGATGATCACCGGGCGCCCGGTGGCGACGCGAGCAAGCTTGACGGCCGCCTCCACCGCTTCCGCCCCGGAGTTGGACAGGAAGGCGCTCCACGGGCCGCCCGGGAGCAGGCGCGCCAGCCGCTCGTAGAGCCGGAGGCCTGGTTCGTGGTAGACGATGTTCTGCTGGCCGTGGAGCAGCTTGGCCGCCTGGGCCTGGACGGCAGCCACGACGTGCGGGTGGGCATGGCCGGTGTTGGTGACCCCGATGCCCGAGGTGTAGTCGAGGTAGCGATCGCCCTCGGGTGTGACAAGCCACGACCCCTCCCCGTGGTCGACAACGAGGTTGGTGATCCGGCCCCACACCGGCGGGATCACGGACCGGTCGGGGAGGGAGGCGGCACGATCGGCGGGCGGGAGGGTGGCGGTCATGGGATCCTCAGCGGCGACGGCGGGACGACAACGTCGTCAGCACCACGGCACCCACGGCGACCAGGAAGATCGCCGTCCCGACGACGTTGACCTGGACCGGGATGCCGATGCGGGCCTTGGCGTAGATGTACATCGGGAACGTCTGGGTCTTGCCGGCGGTGAAGTTGGTGATCACGAAGTCGTCGATCGAGAGGGCGAACGCCAGCAGGGCCGCCGCCACGATCCCCGGCAGGATCAGCGGGAAGGTCACCCTCCAGAAGGTCTGCCACTCGTTGGCATACAGGTCGGCGGCCGCCTCCTCGAGGTGGCTCGGGAATCCGGCCAGGCGCGCGCGCACGGTGACGACCACGAAGCTGATGTTGAACATGACGTGCGCGATCAGGATGGTCGTGAAGTTGAGCGGGAAGAACGGGTCCGTGCCGATGGACACGAACAGGGTGAGGAGCGAGGCGCCCATGATGAGCTCGGGCGTCGCCATCGGCAGGAAGATCAGGGAGTTGACCCCGGCGCGACCGCGGAACCGGTAGCGCTCCAGCGCGATGGCCACCAGCGTGCCGAGCGCCGTCGAGATCAGCGTGGCCAGCAGCGCGATCACGACGCTCAGGCTGACGGCCTCGAACAGGCCCGCGACCCCGAACGGGTTGAGCCAGTACTTGAGCGTGAAGCCGACCCAGGTGTAGTTGGTCCGCCCGGCGGGATCGTTGAAGCTGAACAGGACGATGACCGCGACCGGCATCAGCAGGTAGATGATCGCGAGCAGGGTGTAGACGACCAGCAGGTACCGGTCGATCAGCCGGCCCATCAGCTGGCGGCGCGGGCGGGCGCTCCCGACGACGGGAGCGGGCGAGGCGGTGGCGACGGCCATCAGATCCTCCCCGCGCTGGCCGAGAGCTCCTCGGTGCCCAGGATCCGGGCATAGACCGCGACCACCACCAGGACACCCGCCATGAGCATGAAGGAGAGGGCGGCTGCGGCCGGGTAGTCGTTCTGGGTGAGGAACTTGTTCTGGATGACGTTGCCGATCATGGTCGTGTCCGGGTTGCCCAGCAGCTCGGCGTTGACGTAGTCACCGATGGCCGGGATGGCCGTGAGCAGCGATCCTGCGAACACGCCGGGCAGCGAAAGCGGGAACACGACGCGGACGAACGCCTCCGAGATGAACAGCCAGCCGACCGCCGCTCCGACGACCCCGCCGCCCAGGCCGGTGAGCAGCCAGTCCCACTCGAAGGCGAAGCCCAGCACCGCGGCCAGGCCGCCGCCCACGAGGAACCCGGCGATCGCCCCACCCGGCCGCCACGGCCCGGCGTACAGGTCTCGCGCCGCCTCGATCAACCTGATGTCCACCTTCTCGAGCGCGACGTAGACCGGCAGGGTCATGAACGGCATGAACGCGTAGGTGATGCCCGAGATCACCGCGATCGGCGTCGCGAGCACCCGGAACTCCTCGGGCACCACCGGGAGCAGGTGGATGACCTGCAGGATCGGCGAGTCGTCGGCGAGCAGGATCGTCCAGCTGATGGTGCGCAGCAGGAAGCTGGTGAAGAACGGGGCGACCACCAGGAACAGGATCAGGTTCTTCCAGCGGCCGGCCTTGAACGCCATGGTGTACGCGAGCGGATAGGCGATCAGCGCCGTGAGCACCGTGGCTGCGGCGGCGTACATGATCGAGCGCCCGTAGATCGGCGCGTAGTCCTCGAGGGCCTGGGTGTAGTTCGTGTAGTTGTCGAGCGAGAACACGAAGCCCTTTTCCAGGGAGCCGCTCCACAGGCTCGACTGGAACATCTGGAGGGCCGGGTACACGTAGAACACGACCAGCCACAGGAGGCCGGGCGCCAGGAGCGCGACGGGCGCGATCCACCGATGACGCTTGAGCAGGGTCCCCATCGAGGCGGCCAGAACCTCCGGGCTTGGGCGTGGCGGTGGCCAGGGCTCAGCCCTTGCCGGTCACCTTGGCGAACTTCTGGTTGAAGTACTGCTCGTCCTCTTCGGACAGGCCGCCGAAGATATGCAGCCGCGTCTGCATCTCGGGCGTCGGGAAGATCAGCGGGTTGCTCGCGATCTCGGGATCGGCGGCCATCAGGATCTCGGCGGTGCCCTTCACCGGGCAGATGTAGTTGACGTAGGCCGTGACCTCGGCGGCGATGTCGGGCTGGTAGTACCAGTCCATGAGCAGCTCGGCTGTGTACTTGTGGACGGCCCCCTTGGGGATCAGGCTGTTGTCCGTCCAGAGCGTGCCGCCCTCGTCCGCGATGACGAACTTGAGGCCCGGCTTGTCGATCAGGAGCTGGATCATGTCGCCCGACCAGGCCATCGACAGGACGACGTTGCCCCGCGCGAGGTCCTGGGCATAGGCATTGCCGCGGAACGCCCGCAGGATGCCCTTGTCGCGGCCTTCCTGGAGCACGGCGATCGCCTGGTCGCAGGCGTCGCGGGTTGGATCCGCCGGATCGAGGCCCAGGTACAGCATGGCGAGCCCGACCGCATCCCGCATCTCGGTCAGGTAGTCCACCTTGCCCTTCCAGCGGGAGTCAACCGTGAACAGGGCGGCCAGGCTGGTCAGGTCGCCGGTCTTCTTGGGGTCGAAGCCCATGCCGGTCATGCCGGACTGCCAGGGGGTGTGCTTGTTGCCGTCGGGATCCCAGTTGACCCCCTTGTAGGTGTCGACCAGGTTGGCGGTGAAGTTGGGCATGTTGCCGACGTCGAACGTCTCCACCCAGCCCAGGCGGATCAGCTTGGCCGCCATCCAGTCGGTCACCGTGACGATGTCCCAGCCGGTGTCGGCGCCGCCCTGGAGGGCGGGCTGGATCTTGCCGAAGAAGTCCTCGTTGTCGTCGATGATCTCGCTGTAGTTGACGACGGTGCCGTACTTCTCGGTGAACGCCTCGAGCGTGGGATGGAGGTTCGGGTCGTCATCGTCGACGTCGATGTAGTAGGTCCAGTTGGCCCAGTTGACCTCGGCATCCGGCTGCGGCGCGGGCGTGGCGGGCGGTGCCTCGGTGGGCGACTCGCCCGGGGCAAGCGTCGCAACGGGACCGGTGCTCGCGGGCGGCGCCGTGGCCGGCTCCGGGGTGGCTGCCGGCTTGGTGCCGCACGCCGCAAGGAACACGGCGAACCCGCCGAGGGCGGAGCCGGCGAGAACCTGCCGGCGACCGACCGGCGTGCTGGCTAGGGAAGTGCGATCCACGGTCTCTCCTCCAGGTGTCCCCGGTCAGGCGGCGTTCTCGTCGGCATCCCCGGCCGACGCACCGCTGGCTTCCACGACGAAGGTGTGCTCCGGCGCCCACGTGACGTGGACCTCGTCGCCGCGAGCCCAGAGCTCGTCCTTCGAGGCGTGCTCGATGTTCTGCTCGTAGACCATGACCCGGGCTCCGCCGCGGGTCGCGATGATGTACTGCGTGCTCACGCCGAGGTACGAGGTGTCGACCACCACGCCGTCGAGGTGGTTGTGCTGGTCCGGTGTCGGGTCGCCATGCTTGTGGAGCCGGATCTTCTCCGGCCGCACGCCGACATCCACCGTCGTGCGGCCGTAGACGGACGCGGCGGGTGCGCGGACCACGGTGTCATCTCTCAGCTTGATGATGCCCTGGCCGTTGTCCGTCCCCTGGCACTCGCCTCCGAGCAGGTTGCTCACGCCGAGGAACCCGGCCACGAACCGCGTCTCGGGGTGCTCGTACAGCGTCTCGGGGTCGCCCAGCTGCTCGTAGTGGCCCTTGTTCATCACGGCGATGCGGTTCGACATCGTCATCGCCTCCTCCTGGTCGTGGGTCACGTAGATGAACGTGATCCCGACCTCCTGCTGGATCCGCTTGAGCTCCACCTGCATCTGCTTCCGCAGCTTGAGGTCGAGGGCGCCAAGGGGCTCGTCGAGGAGCAGCACGGCCGGCCGGTTGATCAGCGCCCGGGCCAGGGCCACCCGCTGGGCCTGGCCACCCGAGATCTGGGTTGGCCTGCGCTTCTCGTAGCCGGGCAGCTCCACGAGCTCGAGCATCTGCGTGACGCGCGACTTGATCTCGGAGCTCTTGACGTGGGTCCGGCGCAGCCCGAACGCCACGTTCTCGTAGATCGAGAGATGGGGGAACAGGGCATAGCTCTGGAAGACGGTGTTGACGTTGCGCCGGTACGGCGGGAGCCACGTCACGTCCTGGCCCTGGAGCTCGATCAGCCCCGAGGTGGGCTGCTCGAAGCCGCCGATCATCCGCAGCGTCGTGGTCTTCCCGCAGCCGGACGGGCCGAGAAGGCTGAAGAACTCGCCGTTGGCCACTTCGAGGTTGATGTGGTCGACAGCGGTGACGTCGCCGTACAGCTTGGCGACGTCGACGAGGCGAACGTCAAGATCAGGCACGAGCGCAGCCAGCTCCTCCACGGCTACGGACGGCTTTCCCGGGCGAACCCAGGGTGCGTGCGGACGGTACACGCCAAGCACGTCGGCTCCCGAACGATAGGAGCGAGGCAGGGTGGTGTCAAATCCGCGAAGAGACGGGGCGTGGCGCCGCAGTTGCTTCGAATCTCGCACTCCGGGGTTGCCGGCAGGCACCAAATCGCAGGGTTCCGGGCGCCGTGTCGGGTTCGGTGTCGGGTCCGGGCCGGGCCCACCTGTCGCGGATGGCGCCCGAGGCGGCGTCCCGGGCGCCTCGCAGGTACGATATCGACAGCCCGCGCGTCGAAATCCCCGGGCGACCCGTCCGCAAGGAGCGAGCCGAATCCCCATGAGCGCCATCACCGAGTCCGACGTCCTCGCCGCTCTGAGCACCGTCCAGGAGCCCGAGCTCGGCGGCGACCTGGTCAGCCGGAACATGATCCGTGACCTCGTCATCAACGGCGCCAAGGTGGCGTTCACGATCGAGCTGACGACACCCGCCTGTCCGCTCAAGGACCAGATCGAGGCCGAGGTCCGCCGGGCGCTCATCCCGCTCGGCGTGGAGGAGCTGGGCGTCGCCTGGGGCGCCACGGTCCGGCGCGCCACGCCGCGCACGGCGGAGCAGCTGGTGCCGGGCGTCAAGAACGTGATCGCCGTCGCGTCCGGCAAGGGCGGCGTCGGCAAGAGCACGGTCTCGGTCAACCTGGCGGTTGCGCTCGCGAAGGCCGGGGCGACGGTCGGCCTCCTCGACGCCGACATCACCGGCCCCAACATCCCGATGATGCTCGGACTCGACGGTCAGCCGCAGGCCAGCGAGAACAACAAGATCGTGCCGCTCGAGCGCCACGGCGTGAAGGCGATCTCGATCCAGTTCTTCGTTCCCGAAGGCCAGCCCATCGTGTGGCGCGGACCGCTCATCGGGGGCGCGATCAGCCAGTTCCTGCGTGACGTGGAGTGGGGCGAGCTGGACTACCTCGTCGTGGACCTGCCGCCGGGCACCTCCGATGCGCAGCTGACGCTTGCCCAGGCCGTGCCGATCAGCGGGACGGTCCTGGTCACCACCCCCCAGGAGGTCGCGCTGTCGGACGTGGCCAAGGCCCTCTCGATGCTCCGCCGGCTGAACGTCCCGATCATCGGGCTGGTCGAGAACATGAGCGCGTTCGTCTGCCCCCACTGCGGCGAGGCGACCGAGATCTTCGGGCGCGGTGGTGGTGAGCGCTTCGCCGAGCAGCACGGCGTGGAATTCCTGGGCAAGGTGCCGCTGGACATCACCGTCCGCCAGGGCGGGGATGCCGGTGTCCCGGCCGTCGCCCAGCGCGAACCCGGCCCGGCCGCCCAGGCGTTGGAGACCGTGGCCAGGCTTGTCGCCGCGCGGATGAGCGTCCGGGCCGCGACCGCCCAGGCGCCGGTCCTCTCCGTCTCCTGACGGTCACCCCCGGGTCGAGCCAGCCGATGAGCCAGGTCCGCCACCCGTCAGATCCGGCCGCGCTGCGCGCGACGCTCGAAAGCGTTCCGCTGTTCCGGGACCTCTCCCAGCAGGACCTCGGAACGCTGGCCGCCAGCCTCCGCACGCGGCGCTACCGGCGCGGCGAGGTGATCTTCCACCAGGGAGATCCCGGCGACTCGCTCCACATCATCATGACCGGACGGGTGAAGATCTCCAGCCCGTCCGAGTCGGGCGTGGAGGCGATCCTGACGACCCTGCGTGCGGGCGAGTTCTTCGGCTCGCTCGCGCTGCTGGACGGGGCGCCCCGGTCCGCATCCGCAACCGCTGTCGAGGCGACCGAGACGCTCATCCTGCCCCGGGACACCTTCCGCCGCCTGGTCAATGACTGGCCGGAGATCCGCGACCACGTGTTCGCCGAGCTGGCAGGGGAGCTGCGACGGCTGACGTACCACGTGGAGGAGCTCCACTTCCTCGACATCGCCGGGCGCCTCGCCGCCCGCCTCGCCCGCCTGGCCGAGGAGCAGGGGAGCACCGGGCGCGACGGCGAGATCCGGCTCGAGGGCCCGATCACGCAGGGTGAGCTGGCCGCGATGGTCGGCAGCACCCGCCAGAGCGTCAACAAGCTGCTGGGCTACCTGGCCGATGACGGGCTCATCCGGCTGGACCGCGACGCCATCGTCGTGCTGGACCTGCCCGGGCTCCAGCTCGCCGCCCGCCGCTGACCACCCCCGAGCCCGTGACCCCGCATCGCGTCCCGGCGGCGGTTGCGCGCCGGTTCCTCGTCCTGCGGCAGCTGCTCGCTCCACCCCGCTCCCTGCCTTCGGGCGAGGCCGGCGTGCTCGCGGTGTTCGAGCGCCTGGGCAGCATCCAGTTCGATCCCCTCGAGGTGGCCGGCCGGAACCACGACCTGGTCCTGCTCGCGCGTGTGGGCGGATACCGGCGGGCGATGACCGACGCGCTGCTGTACGAGCGACGGGCGTTGTTCGAGGCGTACAACAAGGGCCTCAGCCTGCTGCCGACCACGGAGCTCCCATGGCACCGCGTGACCTGGGACCGTGCCCGCGTGCGGCACCAGGGCGGGGCGTTCGACGAGCACGCGCCGCTGGTCGAGGAGCTGCTCGCTCGCATCCGGGCAAGCGGCCCGCTGTCATCGACGGACATCGAGCCCCGGGCGGCGATCGACTGGTACTGGCGACCGACCAACCAGGTCCGAGCCGTGCTGGAGGCGCTCGCCGAGGCCGGGATCCTGGGGATCGCCCGCCGGGAGGGAAACCGGCGGGTGTACGACCTCGCCGAGCGGCTGCTGCCGACTGACGTGCTGGCGCATCGGCCGGCCGTTCGCGACCAGTTCCGGCACCGGCTGCTCTCGCGGTATCGCGCCCATGGCCTGCTTGGCGCCACCGGCAGCGCGGAGCTGTGGTTCGGTACTTCGCCCAGCTCGGCGCTCGGGGTCGAGGACGGCGTTCCGCTCCAGACCCCGGGGCGGCGAGCGCTCCATGCGGAGCTGGTGGAGCGGGGTGAGCTCCTGCCGGTCGAGGTCGAGGGGCTCAAGGGACTGCGGTACATCGTGGCCGAGGACCTGGTCCAGCTGCAGCAGGCGGAGCGAGAGGTGGCCGCGGAGGGTGTTGCGGTCGAGTCGGCCGCGCCGGGCGGGTCGCCGGCGGGTGTCGCGTTCCTCGCGCCGCTTGATCCGCTGATGTGGGACCGGGATCTCGCCCGCCGCCTCTTCGGGTTCGACTACGTGTGGGAGGTCTACGTCCCGGAGGCGAAGCGGCGCTGGGGGTACTACGTGCTGCCCGTGCTGTTCGGAGATCGCCTCGTGGGACGGATCGAGCCGCGCATCGACCGGCGGACCGGCACGCTCCGCGTCCTCGGGCTGTGGTGGGAGGACGGGTTCGACCCGCTCGACGATGCCACGAACCGAGGGTTCGTGGCGGCGATGGCCGATGCCGTGCGCGCGCACCTGGCGTTCGGAGGCCTGGAGCGGGTGGCATGGCCGCGGCTGGTCCGGCACCGGTCGTTCGTGCGGGCCCTCCGGGATGTCGACCTAGCTAGTCGCGGAGGCTCGCCAGCAACACCGCGGCGGCGGCGATCGCCGCGCGGTCCGCACCCTGGGCGCCACGCTGGAACGCGATCCGCTCGTCGCTCACGGTTCCCGACGGCGTCGCCACGGCGACCAGCACCCGGGTGTCGACATCGCGGTCGATGGTCGCCATCGCGAAGCCCACGTCGGCCGCCCCTGCCACCCGGACACGCCCGGCGTCTGCCGCGACCGAGGCCGCATCGATCGACGCTGACCGGTCGTTGTCGACCTCAGCGCGGGTCAGGGTCGGCAGCCCGCGGAGGAGCGCGACCAGCGCCCCTGCCGTCCCTCGCTCGGTCGTGGCGAGCGTCCAGCCCCGGTCCGCGAGCGCGGCGCCGATCTCGCCGGCCCAGGTCGTGGCGCCCCGCGCCCAGACGTACCTGCCGAGCACCGCCGCGACCGCCGCCTCCGCCTCCTCCGCCAGCGCTTCGGCGCTCCGACCGTCTGCCGGCCTGGCGCTGATCCGCACATCGACTGCCTCGGCCCGCGCATAGGTCGCGACCACGGGGTTCGCCGACCGCAGGATCGCCTCACCCAGCTCCTCGGCGACCTGGGACTCACCGATCCCGTGCAGCCGGAACGTGCGCACCACCAGGTCGCCGCCCACGCCGCGATCCGCGAGACGGGGCAGGACCTGCTCCGTCCACATCGGGCGCATCTCGCGCGGCGGACCGGGCAGCGTGACGATGACGCGGCCGTCGGGCCGGTCGACGAGCCAGCCCGGGGCCGTCCCGTTCGGGTTGGGGAGGCTGGTCGCGGACGGGATCGTCCAGGCCTGCTTGACGTTGACCGACGGGAACGGGTGGCCCCGTTTCGCCCACAGCCCCTTGAGCCAGTCGAGCACCTCGGGGTCGACGGAGACCGTCTCGCCGCACGTCTCGGCGACCGCTTCCCGGGTCAGGTCGTCCGGCGTCGGGCCAAGGCCCCCGGTGGTGACCACCAGGTCGGCACGCGTGAGCGCGGTCCGCAGGGCATCGACCACCGTCGACAGGTCGTCCGGCAGGTTGGCGATGCGCGTCACGTGGACGCCGTGGGCGACCAGCGAGCGGGCGAGCTCACCGCTGTTGGTGTCGGTCGTCTCGCCCACCGTCAGCTCCGAGCCGACGGCGAGGAGCTCGGCGTCACGGATGGGGCGCGGCGCCACGGGCGGGCGGGGTTCGTCGGTCATGGGATGGAGCGTATCGCGACGGGGAGGGATCGCGGTCGCGACCAGCGTCCAGCCGTGGCGCCGCGGACCACGCTGGTATCATGGGTGCGCTCCCCCCGATGACCGCCCATCAACGCCGCGGAGGACGACCGCTGGATCCCGAACGACCGCCCATCGAAGACGCGCCCCCGGCGCCCGCCCCGACCGAGCCGGCTCCCGCGGCATCGGAGCCCGGTCTCCGGGCGCAGTTCGCCGCAACGCGCCAGGCGGCGGTCAACTTCGTCCGGGCCCACGTCGAGCTGGCCAAGGCCGAGATCGACGCGATCAAGGGCGAGGTTGCCCGGGCAGCGGCGTTGGGCGGGATCGCCATCGCGAGCGCCATCCTGCTCGCGCTCCTGCTCTCGATCGGCGGCATGCTGTTCGTCGGGGAGTGGGTGTTCGGGTCGATCGGCTGGGGCCTCCTGCTCGGCTCGGAGCTGCTGATCGCCGTCGCCGTGATGGCGATCCTGGTCGCGCTCCGCATCCCCGGGCTGGCCAAGGACATCGTCGTCGCGCTGGTCATCGGCGTCGTGGTCGGGCTCGTGCTCGGGTTCGATCTCCCGAATGTGCTGTTCAGGTCGATGGGCGATGCATCAGGTCTGGGTGTCGACGCGGCCACACGGCCGCTCGTGCTGGGGGTCATCACCGTCGGCATCCTGGGCGCGGTCCTTGGGCTGGTGCTGGGCGCCAGGGCCGGCGGCGGATCCGGCGCGATCGGCGGGTTGGTCGGGGGTCTCATCGTGGGCGCGCTCGTGGGTGCGTTCCTCTCGATCACGTTCGGGGTTCGCGTGGGCGCGGCGCTGGGCGTGGCCACGTTCCTGCTGGCCTGGCCCGTCCTCAACGGGATCCGCACCCAGCGACAGGGCATCGACACCGACGCACTGAAGAAGCGGTTCTACCCCTCCACCACCATCGACACCACGAAGGAGAGCATCGAGTGGGCGAAGGCACGAGTGCCCCGCACCCCGAGGTCGTAGCGGCCCGAGAGGCGCTGCTGGCCTCACGGGCGAGCCTCGACGAGGAGCTCGTCCGGCTCGAGGCTTCGGCGCGCGCGGCCGTCGACATCCGGGCCAAGGTCAGGCGCAACCCCGTCAAGGCCGCCGGGGTGGCTGCCGGTGCCGGGTTCCTGGTCCTCGGCGGCCCCCAGCGGCTGTTCCGCCGTGCCCGCAACGCGGTGTTCGGGGCGCCGGATCCGTTGCCCAGGTCGATGCTGCCCAAGGAGATCGACAACGCGCTCGGCAAGCTGGGCGGCGATGGGGCCAAGGTCCGCGGGACGATCGAGCGCGAGTTCGCGGCGTATCTCGAGGAGAAGGCGCCCGAGCGCAAGAGCCGGGACCTGCCGGCGACGATCTCGTCGCTGCTGATGTCCGCCGGCAAGCCGTTCATCGCGCGCTACGGCAAGCAGATCGTGGACCAGCTCACGACCGCCGACCCGCAGCAGCTGCGTGAGCAGCTGGACAGGGTCCGCGCCAGGCGAACCGCGTCGGGGATCGACGAGACGCGTTGACGCCCAGCGCGGGCTGGTAGGCGAGGTCGGGGTCGAACCGACACGTCCCTCACGGGACACCGGCTCCTAAGGCCGGCGCGTCTGCCATTTCGCCACTCGCCCGTGCTTCCGAGTCTAGCGCGCTCCACGCCCGCGCTCGGCCACCGTGGCGCCCCGCGCCACGCCGGCGCCCGGCCGCCCGGACCGCCGACCCACCCTATACTCGCCCGGCGATGAATGTGACCGCCACCCCCGCCCCCAAGAGCTCCATCCTCCTCGAGATCGAGGTGCCCGCCGACCGGCTTGACCGCGCCGTGCGCGACGCCACGCAGCGCCTCTCGCGCAAGACGCGGGTCGCGGGCTTCCGCCCAGGCAAGGCCCCGCGGCCGATCCTCGAGCGAGTCCTCGGTCCCACCGCCGTTCTCGACGAGGCGGTCGAGCAGCTCGTCCAGGTCGCCTACCGTGACGCGATCCTGGAGCAGAAGATCATTCCGCTCACCAACGCCGACGTGGAGCTGGTCGAGGCCGAGGAGGGCAAGCCCCTCAAGTTCAAGGCAACGGTCCAGGTCCGCCCCGAGGTGGAGCTGGGCGACTACGCCGGCTTCAACTTCGGACCCGAGATCGAGGACGTCACGCCCGACAAGGTCGACAAGGTGATCGACGAGCTGCGGGACCAGAACGCCACCCTGGCCGCTGTCGAGGACCGCGCCGCGCAGAACGGCGACTGGGCGGTCATCGGCTTCGCCGGCACGAGGGACGGCGTCCCGTTCGACGGCGGCACGTCCGAGCGGATGCCGCTCATCCTCGGCGAGGATCGCCTGATCCCGGGCTTCGAGGCCAACATCGTCGGCCTCCGGCCCGGCGAGTCCACGGACTTCGACATCAGCTTCCCGGAGGATTACCCGGAGGAGGGCCTGGCCGGCCAGCCGGTCAGCTTCCACGTGGATCTCAAGGAGCTCCGCGAGAAGGTCATGCCGCCCGCGGATGACGACTTCGCCCGGAACATGGGCGAGTACGCGGACCTGGCCGCGCTCAAGGCGGACGTCGACCAGCGGCTGCGACGCAACGCGCTCGACCGCGCCCGCCACGAGTTCGCCGACAAGATCATCGAATACGCCGTCGCCAACAGCACCATCGAGCTCCCCGAGATCCTGGTCGACCAGGAGGTCGAGGTGATGCACGACGAGTTCCGCTCGCAGCTCGCCCGGCAGGGGATCGGCGAGGCCGCGTACCTCAAGGCGACGGGCCAGGGCGAGACCGAGCTCCATGCCGAGTTCCGTCCGCGCGCCGAGCACCGGACCAAGGTGCTGCTCGTGCTCAGCAAGATCGCCGACGCCGAGGGTGTCGAGATCCCGGACGCGGAGGTCGAGGCCCAGGTCGAGCTGGCCCGGGCTCGCTACGAGGATCCCAGGACCGCGAGGTACTTCGAGTCCGAGCGCGGCCGGAACTTCATCCGCAGCACGCTCCGGCGGACGCGACTCGTGGAGATCCTCGTGGATCGCTGGCTGGCCGCCCACCCCGAGCATCCGCCGCTGCCGCACCTGGAGGATGACGTGCCCTCGCCCGTCGACGCCCCCCAGGCCGAAGCGAACGCGACCGTCGACGCCACCGATCCGGGTGCCCTCCCGGCTGCCATCGACTAGCCACCACCCATGCCGGCGATGTCCGACCGAACCCAGGGGAGACCCGCGATGCTCGTCCCGATGGTCATCGAATCCACCAGTCGCGGGGAACGCGCGTACGACATCTACTCGCGCCTGCTCCGCGAGCGCATCATCTTCCTCGGCGACGCGATCGAGGACCACCTCGCCAACCTCGTCATCGCCCAGCTGCTGTTCCTCGAATCCGAGGATCCCGAGAAGGACATCAGCCTGTACATCAACTCGCCCGGCGGTGTCGTCAACTCCGGCCTCGCGATCTACGACACCATGCAGTACCTGCGGGCGCCCGTGAGCACGATCTGCATCGGGATGGCGGCCTCGATGGCGGCCGTGCTGCTGGCCGCCGGCGCGCCCGGCAAGCGATACGCCCTCCCCAACAGCCGGATCATGATCCACCAGGGGTCCGGCGGCTTCCGAGGCAACGCCCCGGACGCGGTGATCCAGATGCGCGAGTGGGAGTTCCTGGTCAAGCGCAACACGGAGATCCTTGCGCAGCACACGGGCCAGCCGTTCGAGAAGGTTGTCGAGGACACGAACCGCGACAAGTTCATGTCGCCCGACGAGGCCAAGGAATATGGCATCATCGACTCGGTCTACACGTTGCCGGGTGACTCGCTGATCGCGCAGGCGCACGACGCAGCGCTCTCCGGTGGCGCGGGTTCCTCGATCGTGGACCCCGGCTCGGACAGCGGGCCGAGCCCCGCGACGGGGAGGTAGCGCAGGAGCCATGCCGGTGTCGACGACGGGTTCCAAGGGCACGAAGGTCCCGTACCGCTGCTCGTTCTGCGGCAAGAGCCAGGAGCAGGTCCGGAAGCTCATCGCGGGCCAGGGCGTCTACATCTGCGACGAGTGCATCAACCTGTGCCAGGAGATCATCGAGGAGGAGATGCTGGAGGCGCCCAAGCCGCGCCCGTCCAGCCAGAAGCTCCCGAACCCTCGCCAGATCACCATGAACCTGGACCAGTACGTCATCTCGCAGGAGAAGGCGAAGAAGGTCCTCTCGGTCGCCGTCTACAACCACTACAAGCGCGTCAACGCCGGCAACAGCGTGGACGATGTCGAGCTCCAGAAGTCCAACGTCCTGCTGGTCGGTCCCACGGGCTCCGGCAAGACGCTGCTGGCGCAGACGCTGGCCCGCATCCTGGACGTGCCGTTCTGCATCGCCGACGCCACCAGCCTCACCGAGGCCGGGTACGTCGGCGAGGACGTGGAGAACATCCTGCTGCGCCTGATCCAGGCGGCCGACTTCGACGTCACCCGGGCCCAGCGCGGGATCATCTACATCGACGAGATCGACAAGATCGCCCGCAAGGCCGACAACCCGTCGATCACCCGCGACGTCTCCGGCGAGGGCGTCCAGCAGGCGCTGCTCAAGATCCTGGAGGGCACGGTCGCCAACGTGCCGCCGCAGGGCGGGCGCAAGCACCCCCACCAGGACTTCATCCAGATCGACACCACGAACATCCTGTTCATCTGCGGCGGGGCGTTCGACGGGCTGGAGAAGATCGTCGAGGAGCGGGTCGGCAAGCGCTCGATCGGGTTCGGGTCCGAGGGCCAGTTGTCCAAGGCGGACCGGGCGCGGATGATCGAGAAGCTGATGCCGGAGGATCTGCTCAAGTACGGGCTGATCCCGGAGTTCATCGGCCGCCTGCCGGTCATCGTGACGCTCTCGCCGCTGACGGTCGAGGACCTGGTCCGGGTGCTGATCGAGCCCAAGAACGCCGTCACCCGCCAGTTCCAGAAGTTCCTCCAGCTGGACAAGGTGGAGCTGGTGTTCACCGAGGCCGCGCTCCAGGCGGCCGCCGAGGTGGCGATCGACCGCAAGACGGGCGCCCGTGCCCTGCGGTCCATCGTGGAGGAGTCGCTGCTCGAGGTGATGTTCGACATCCCGGAGCGCACCGACGTCCGCAAGTGCATCATCACCGAGGAGACGATCCGGAGCGGACGCCTGCCGCTGCTCCTGACCAAGTCGGACGTCGACAAGGGCGTCGACGAGACCAACTACGAGGAGTGGCTCGCGGAGCGCGGAGAGACCGCGTAGATCGGACGAGGGTCAACGGCGGACCTCAGCCGTCGAGAAACGCGTCGAGCGCGCGCCGTCCCTCGTCGGTCAGTCGCTTGTCCCGTGACTTGATCTCCGCCCCAACGCGCGCCCCGGTCGGACGCAGCGCCTCGCGCATCCGGGCAAACATGGATCCCGTCCGCAGCTTGTAGGTGGTGAACAGCGCCACCCGCGGCTTCTCGAGGCGGGGCAGCTCTCGTGTCCAGTCGACCCAGGCCTGCTCGGGGTGCTGGTTCACGATGAACCAGCCGTGTGTCCAGCAGCCGAGGAACAGGTAGTCCACGTCCGCGAGGCCGGCAGTGTCGATCTCGCCGAAGGCGGCGACGCTCGTCTCGATCCCACGCTCCCGCAGGTGCTCGGCAATGTCGTCGGCGAGGCCCGCGGTGGTCCAGGTGGCGCTGCAGTACACGATGGCGGCGGTCGTCATGGCGCGATGGTCGGTCGGGCGGTGCAGGGTGGGGAAGGGGCCACCGGACCCGATCGACTGCGCTGGCCGGCCCGGTCGCAGCGGGCGATGATGGGCGGCATGGACCATCGCGACCACGTGGGGCTGCTCCGGGAAGGTATCGATCACCCCGGCCGCTGGCTGGAGCTGGGGGCGGGCGACGGCGAGTTCACGCTCGCGCTCGCGGACCTGCTGGGACCCGGCGGGGCGATCGTCGCGGTCGATCGCGACGAGCGGGCGCTTCGCCGGCTCGAGGGCCGCGTGCTGGCCGGCTTCGCCCAGGTGACGCTCGAGACGATCGTCGCGGACTTCATCTCGACCCTGCCCGGTGGTCCGTTCGACGGGGTGCTCGCCGCCAACAGCCTCCACTTCGTGCGGGACCCGCGGCCGGTGCTGGAGACGGCTCGCCACCGGCTCGCACCGGGTGGGCGCCTCGTGCTCGTGGAGTACGACGCCGACCACGGCAACCACTGGGTGCCATTCCCGATCTCGTTCTCCGCGTGGCAGCGTCTCGCGCCCGCGGCCGGCTTCGCACCGCCACGGCTGCTCGGGCGCGTCCCCAGCCGGTTCCTGGGCGCCATCTACGCCGCGACCGCCGACCTCGCCTGACCGGACCGGCCGGACCCGCGTGCTACACTCCCGGCCTCACGGCGACGACCGAGAGGAGTAGGTCCGAGACAGCCCTCGGAGCGAGCGCGGGATGGTGCGAGCCGCGCGGGGACGACGGACACGAAGGTCGCTCGCGAGCCGTGCGCCTGGCGCCCGATAGCGCGCCGAGAGAGAGCCCCGGAACCCTCCGGCCGTGATGAGCGGACCCGGCCCCGGAGCCGAACCAGCAGGTGGTACCACGACCCGTTCGTCCGCTGGACGAGCGGGCGTTGTTGTCTCCGGGCCCAGGACCGGACCGACCAGGAGCGAACGACGATGACGCAGCCGCAGCCGCCCGAGGGCCTCGCGAGGGCCTACGTGCCCGCCGAGTTCGAGCACGCGATCTACGAGCGCTGGCTGGCCGCCGACGTCTTCGCGCCCGATGGGGCGGGCTCGACCGCGGACTGGGCGCTGGAGCCGTTCGTCATCATCCAGCCGCCGCCCAACGTGACAGGCAGCCTGCACCTGGGGCACGCCCAGCGCACGACCGTCGAGGACCTGATGATCCGCCACGCGCGGATGCTCGGCCGGCCGACGCTGTTCCTGCCCGGTCTCGACCATGCCTCGATCGCCGCCCAGTTCGTGCTCGACGGCATCCTCGCGAAGGAGGGCGAGAACCGCGCATCGCTGGGTCGCGAGCGGTACCTGGAGCGGATGCGCGAGTTCGTGGACGTGACCCGGACGACGATCCTCGGCCAGCAGCGCCGGGTGGGCGGCTCCTGCGACTGGGGACGGCTCCGGTTCACCATGGACGAGGTGTCCGCGAAGGCCGTGCGCGAGGCGTTCGTGCGCCTCCACCGCAAGGGCCTGGCGTACCGCGCCGAGGCGCTCATCAACTGGTGCCCCGGCTGCCGGACCAGCGTCAGCGACCTCGAGGTGATCCCGACCCCGGAGACCGGCACGCTGTGGCGGGTCCGCTATCACCTGGTCGATCCCGAGACGGGGCTCCCGGATCCCGCGCGCACGATCACCGTCGCCACCACCCGCCCCGAGACCATCCTCGGCGACACGGCGGTCGCGGTGCATCCCGACGACCCGCGCTACTCGGATCTTGTGAGTCGCCAGGTGCGGATCCCGTTCGTGGACCGGGACGTGCCGGTGATCGCCGACCCGGTGGTGGAGATGGCCTTCGGCACGGGAGCCGTGAAGATCACCCCGGCCCACGACCACGACGACCACGAGACGGGCGTCCGCCACGGCCTCGCGATGCCGACCATCCTCGACGACACCGCCCGCGTGGCCAACACGGGCACGCGCTTCGACGGCATGGACCGCTACGCGGCCCGCGCCGCGATCCTCGCCGAGCTCGCCGAGCGCGGCGATCTCGAGGGCGAGCAGCCGCACGAGATGGTGATCGGCCGCTGCCAGCGCTCGACGGATGTCGTGGAGCCGCGTCTCAAGACGCAGTGGTTCGTGAAGACCGGGCCGATGGCGGCGGCGGCGCTCGAGGCCACCCGTTCCGGGCGGACCCGCATCCTGCCGGAGCGGTTCGAGAAGACCTGGGAGCACTGGCTGACGGATATCCGGGACTGGAACGTGTCCCGGCAGCTGTGGTGGGGCCACCGCATTCCGGCCTGGTACTGCCCCGACGGCCACGCGACGGTGAGTGCGGACCCCACCGGCCCGGACGGCTGCGAGGCCTGCGGGCGCCCCGCGGCGCAGCTCACCCAGGACCCCGACATCTTCGACACCTGGTTCAGCTCCGGCCTGTGGCCCTTCTCCACGCTCGGCTGGCCAGACGCGACCGATGACATGCGGCGGTTCTACCCGGGTGCCGTGATGGAGACCGGCTACGACATCATCTTCTTCTGGGTGGCCCGGATGATGATGCTGGGCATCGAGCTGACCGGCGAGGCGCCCTTCCACACCGTCTACCTGTCGGGCCTGATCCGTGACCCGAACGGCCACAAGATGTCGAAGACCAAGGGCAACGTGGTGGACCCGCTCGGGATGATCGACGAGCTCGGGGCCGACGCGATGCGGTTTGCCCTCGTCCACGGGGCGACCCCCGGCAACGATCAGCGGTTCGGTGCGGCCAAGGTGGAGAACGCCCGGAACTTCGCCAACAAGCTGTGGAACGCCACCCGGTTCGTCCTGGGCGCCCGGCCGTCCACGATCCCGACGGGTTCGGAGCGCCGGCTTCCGGATGCGACGCAGCTGGGACCGGGCGACCGGTGGGTGCTGTCGCGTGCCGCCGCGACCACCGCCACCGTCGACCGGGCGATGGCCGATTACGCCTTCGGCGAGGTCACCCGGATCCTGTACGACGCGATCTGGAACGAGTTCTGCGACTGGGGGATCGAGCTGGCCAAGGTCCGCCTCAACGACCCGACGCGAACGGACGCGGAGCGCGAGGCGACTTGGTGGGCGCTCGTCGACGCCCTCGACACCTATCTCCGCCTGCTCCATCCGGTGATGCCGTTCATCACGGAGACGTTGTGGGCAGCGCTCCCGCACCGTGCCACGGACCCGGACCTGCTGATCGTCGCCCGCTGGCCGGGGGTGCGGGAGCGGGACGCCACGGCGGAGTCCGAGGTCGGAGCCCTGGTGGAGCTCGTCCGCGCGGTCCGGAACGCTCGCGCCGATGCACGGCTTGAACCGTCGGCGTGGCTCCCGCTGGACGTCTACGTCGAACCCGAGCTGGGCCCGGCGCTCGAGGCGCTCCGCCCGGCGGTCGAGCGGCTGGCCCACACGCGGCCGATCCGCCGCCGGCTCACCCGCGAGGCCCTGCAAGCGACCGAGGACGCGGCGACCGGCCTCGCGGTCATCGCCGGCCCGGCGGAGGCCATCGTGGGTGTCGGGGCCGCGGCCGATCCGGCAGCAGCGTCGGCCGACCGCGCGCGACTCGAGAAGGAGCTCTCGGATGCGGAGCGCCTGCTCGAGGCGGCGCGGGCTCGACTCGCCAACGAGTCGTTCATGGCGAAGGCGCCGGCGGCCGTCGTGGACGGGGCCCGTGCCCGCGAGGCCGAGCTGGCCGACCAGGTGGACCGCCTGCGCGCCCGCCTGGGGCGCTAGCCGACCGCCGCCGAGGGATGGTGCCTGCCGGATCTCGTTGCACGCGCCCGTACAATGGGATCGGTTCCATACGGAGGGTGCATTTGGCGTGGGTGTGACCATCGGAGACGTTGCCCGGCTGGCGGGCGTCGGCCGCGGCACCGTGAGTCGGGTGCTCAACGACCGCGCCAACGTCGATCCCGCAACGCGCGAACGCGTGCTCGCGGCGATCCGGGAGCTGGACTTCGTCCCCAGCCGCACCGCGCGAAGGCTCAGCCTGCGGCGGACGCAGACCGTGGCCGTGATCATCCCGTACCTGGCGCGGCCGTCGGCGGTCGAGCGGTTCCGTGGGATCGAGGAGGCACTCTCCGATGTCAGCTACGACCCCATCGTGTTCAACATCGAGACGGCGGAGCGTCGCGAGGCGGTGTTCCGGGACCTGCCGCGGCCTGAACGGATCGACGGCCTGATCATCGTCTCCCTGTCGCCCCACGAGTCCGAGCTCGCCCGGATCGAGCGGGCAGGCCTGCCCACGGTCCTCGTGGATGCGCACCATCGTGCGCTGCCCCGCGTGGTCGGCAACGACGTGCTCGGCGGACGGCTTGCCGCCCAGCACGTGATCCGCCTTGGCCATCGGAGGATCGCCTTCGTGGGCGACCACAACCGGACCGAGATGGCATTCACGTCGAGCCGGCTCCGCCTGACCGGCGTGCGAAGTGCCCTCAAGGCGGCAGGGCTGAAGCTTCCCCAGGCGCTCGTCGGGACCGGCGAGCACTCCCGCCGCCGTGCATCGGAGCTTGCGACACGGATGCTGACGTCGCCGGGCTCGCCGACGGCGATCGTCTGCGCGAGCGACACGCAGGCGGCCGGCGTGCTGGAAGCGGCGGCTGCGCTCGGGCTTCGGGTACCCCAGGACCTTTCCGTCACCGGCTACGACGACCTGGAGCTGGCCGATCACCTGGGCCTCACCACGATCCACCAGCCGTTGTTCGAATCGGGTGTCCGGGCTGTGGAGCGTCTGCTCCGGCTCCTCGACGGGGTTGCGACGGAACCGCTCAGGGAGGTCCAGGACCTGAGTCTCGTCCGGCGCCGCTCCACGGCGCCACCGGGCCTGTCGGACGCCCGGAACACGCCGGCCGCCTCTTGACGCCCTTGGTACGCTAACTCCAGACAGCGTGTGGAACCGGTTCCAGTCGGGTGCTGGGTCGATCCATGACGCGGGTGATTCTCCAGGAGGAGCACATGCACAAGCGATTGATGGTTGGCCTGATGGCCGCCCTGTTCGTGGGGGCCGCCTGCGGCGGCGCGAGCAGTACGGAGGCCCCGGCAGGGGGTGGGGGAGGCGACCTGGCCGGGAAGACGATCACGGTCGGCGGCGCATTCGTTGACGCCGAGGCGGAGCGGTTCGCGGATGCCGTGAAGCCGTTCGAGGACGCCACCGGAGCCAAGGTCACCTACAACGGTGACAAGACATTCGAGCAGGCGATCGTGGTGCAGGCGGCCGCGGGCAACACCCCTGACATCGCGCTGGTGCCTCAGCCCGGCCTGATGAAGACATTCGCGGCCGACGGGAAGCTGTTCCCGCTCCCCGCTGACGTCATCGCATCGATCGACGCCAACTACGGCCCCGGCTGGAAGGAGGTCGGCACCGCCGCCGACGGCCAGGTCTACGGCGTGTTCCATCGCGTCAACCTCAAGGGCCTCGTCTTCTACCCGAAGGCCGTCTGGGATGCCAAGGGGTACACCGCACCCACCACGTGGGACGAGATGATCACCCTGATGGACAAGATGGTCGCTGACGGCACCCCGCCGTGGTGCATCGGCATCGAATCCGGCGCGGGAACCGGGTGGCCATTCACCGACTGGGTCGAGGAGGTCATGCTCCGGACGGTCGGTGCCGAGGGGTACGACGCGTGGGTTGCCGGGACGACACCGTTCACAGACGCCAGCGTGAAGGCCGCCTTCCAGCGCGTGCTGGACATCTGGATGAACCCGGACTACGTCTATGGTGGTCCGGAGTACGTCGTGCAGACGGCATTCGGCGAAGCGCCCAAGGCGGCGTTCGACGATCCGCCCAAGTGCCTGCTGACGAACCAGGGCAACTT
This sequence comes from uncultured Chloroflexia bacterium, assembly GCA_963700555.1. Taxonomy (GTDB): domain Bacteria; phylum Chloroflexota; class Limnocylindria; order Limnocylindrales; family CSP1-4; genus CAIXZV01. Next base: position 125,099 of record CAVOXZ010000021.1, on the reverse strand, counting down.
CATCACCACGTTCTTCCCGGAGGACATCCAGGCCGACCTGGACAACCAGGTGGGCGTGTTCACCCTCCCGGCGACAGACCCGGCGATCGGCACCCCCGCGGAGGTGGGTGGTGATCAGGCCGTGGCGTTCGCGGATCGCCCCGAGATCTGGGCGTTCCTCAAGTTCCTGACAACCCCCGAGTCCGGGACCTCCTGGCAGCAGGCCGGCGGGGCACTGTTCCCGTACAGGACCCAGGACGTCTCGCTCTATTCCTCGGAGCTCGACAAGGCGTTTGCGCAGTCGATCGTCGACGCGGCGTTCGTCCGCTTCGACGGCGGCGACGCCATGCCGAAGGCTGTCGGGTCCGGCACGTTCTGGACGGAGCCCATCAGGGTGCTCACCGGCACTGAGGACCTCGACACGGCTCTGCAGAACATCGCGGCCAGCTGGCCCGAGTAGTCGCGCTGCCAGGGGCGGAGGCGCGCACGCGGCTCCGCCCCTGCTGATTGGCGAGGGAGGAGGGGGAGGAGGAGACGAGGATGCAACAGGCTAGTGCCGCGCCGCCGGCGCGCGGGATCGGTCAGGTCCTTGCGACCGGCGTCGGGCGCGTGGTCGTCTCGATCTTTGTCCCCATCGTGGCCTTCATCGTCCTGTGGGGCGGCTTCCTGTTCCTCCGGGATAGCGGCGCACCCAAGCTGGTGATCGTCGCGGTGGCGATCGTGTGGGGCATCGGCGGCGTCGCCATGCTCTATGTCGTGGCCAACTGGCTTACCGAGAAGTTGCCACACGCCTGGCGTCGGCGGATCCTGCCCTTCGTGTTCGTGGGGCCCGCCGTGGCCATCCTGGCGTTCTACCTCCTGGTGCCGGCCATCCTCACGGGCTGGTCCAGCGTGTTCAACGCCAACGGCAGCGAGTTCGTGGGCCTCGACAACTACGTCTACTCCTTCAGCAACCCCGAGATGGTCACGGCGATCCGCAACAACGTGCTGTGGCTGGTGTTCGGGACGGCGTTCAGCACTGGCCTCGGCCTGGCTGTCGCGGTCCTGGTGGAGCGCTCGCGGCTGGACCGCCTGGCCAAGACGCTGATCTTCCTGCCGATGGCGATCTCGTTCGTGGGCGCCAGCGTCATCTGGCGCTTCGTCCTGTCCTACCAGCCGGAGGGCCAGCCCCAGATCGGGCTGCTCAACGCCATCCTTGGCTCGGTGGGGATCTCGCCGGTGTCCTGGCTGACGGGCGAGCCGCTCAACTCGATGCTGCTGATCGTGATCCTGATCTGGGGCCAGACGGGCTTTGCGATGGTGATCATCTCCGCGGCGCTCAAGGGCGTGCCCGAGGAGATGCTCGAGGCGGGACGGATCGATGGCGCCAGCGAGTGGCAGGCGTTCCGCAAGCTTGTCGTGCCCACGATCTGGCCGACGATCGTGACGGTTGCGACCACGATCGCGATCCTCACCCTGAAGATCTACGACATCGTGACTGCGATGACGAACGGCAACTTCAACACCCAGGTCATCGCCACCCTGATGTGGAAACAGGCATTCATCTTCCTCGATGCCGGTCGGGGCTCCGCGTTGGCGGTGATCCTCCTGGTCGCCGTGACCCCGGTGATCTGGTACAACCTCCGGCAGTTCCGCGGCCGGGCGATCTGAGGGCGATGTGATGCGACGGATCACCTGGTCACGCGTGGCCATCAATCTCACGGTGCTGTTCCTGATCGTGATCTGGACGGTGCCCACGATCGGCCTGTTCATCACCTCCTTCCGCGACAAGCAGTCGATCTCCAACTCAGGCTGGTGGACTTCGCTCGGACAGGGCGGCTTCAGCCTCGACAACTACGACAAGGTGCTGTTCGGAGGGGACGGGCTCGCGACGGCGTTCCTCAACACCCTGGCGGTCACGATTCCCGCAGTCGTCATCCCGATCCTGATCGCGGCCTTCGCCGCATACGGGTTTGCCTGGATGCAGTTCCCGGGTCGGCGGATCCTGTTCATCACGGTCGTCGCCCTGCTGGTGGTGCCCCTCCAGATCGCGCTGATCCCCGTGCTCAAGGCCTATCTCCTCATCGACCTCAACGGCACGTTCCTGGCGGTCTGGCTCGCCCACGCAGGGTTCGGCCTGGCCCTGGCCACCTACCTCCTTTACAACTACATCAGCCAACTGCCCAAGGACCTCATGGAATCGGCCGCGATCGATGGAGCGTCGCACTTCACGACCTTTACTAGACTGATCCTCCCCCTGTCCCTGCCGGCGCTGGCGTCGTTCGCGATCTTCCAGTTCCTGTGGGTCTGGAACGACCTGCTGGTGGCGGCCACCTTCCTGGGCACCAGCGCCGACGTGGCGGTGATGACCCAGCGGCTGGTGTCCATGACCGGCACCAAGGGCCAGGACTGGCAGCTCCTCACGGCCGGGGCGTTCGTCTCGATGATCGTTCCCGTGGCCGTCTTCCTGGGCCTGCAGCGCTACTTCGTGCGGGGGCTGCTCGCCGGCTCGGTCAAGGGTTGACGGGCGGACCTTCGTCCCGCGCCAGACGGAACCCGGCGTCCCGGAACTCCTCCTCCGGGTCGCCGGTTCCGTTGCCCGACCTCGTCGCCGCGACCGCGGTGGCGCGTCGGCGGCTGGCTGGAATGCCCGCCCGCGACATCGAATTGTTCCTGATCAGGCTGGCGCGCTGGTGGCCGGACCTCGCGGAGCCGTGGGCCAGCGTGTACGGCTCTCACGCCCGGGGAGGCACCGCCCTCGTGGAGCTCGTCGAGCTGATGGCGGACCGCTACCGGGAGCGACCGCCGGCGCTGGCGTCCCTCGACCTGGAGCGGACGGTCCGGCCGGACTGGTTCCAGGAGCCGTCGATGATCGGCTACGTCTGCTACGCGGACCGGTTCGGGGGCACCCTGGCCGGCGTGGCAGAGCACCTTGACTATCTCGCAGAGCTCGACGTCCGCTACCTGCACCTGATGCCGCTCCTGCGGTGCCGGCCCGGCGAGACCGATGGCGGATACGCGGTGGCGGACTACCGCGCCGTCGACCCGGGACTCGGGACCATGGACGATCTCGAGCGTCTGTGCGACCGGCTGCGCGAACGCGGCATGAGCCTGTGCATCGACCTCGTCCTCAACCACACGGCCGCCGAGCACCCGTGGGCCGTGGCTGCCGCGGCCGGCGACCCCGAGGCGGCGGAGATGTACTACGTCTACCTGGACCGGACCGAGCCGGACCGGTGGGAGCGGACGCTGCCCGAGGCCTTTCCGGAGACGGCGCCCGGCAACTTCACCCGGCTGTCCGACGGACGATGGGTGTGGACGACCTTCAACACGTTCCAGTGGGACCTGAACTGGTCGAACCCGAGGGTCTTCATCGAGATGCTCGATGTGCTCCTGGCGCTGGCCGCACGGGGGGTGGAAGCGTTCCGCCTCGATGCGGTGGCCTTCATGTGGAAGCGCATGGGCACCAACTGCCAGAACCAGCCCGAGGTCCACGACCTGCTCCAGGCCCTGCGGGCCTGCGCGCGGATCGTGGCCCCAGCGATCATCTTCAAGGCCGAGGCCATCGTTGGCCCCGGTGACCTGACACGCTACCTGGGCGAGGGCCGCCACCACGGCCGGGTCTCGGACATGGCCTACCACAACAGCCTCATGGTCCAGTTCTGGTCAGCGTTGGCCACCCGGGACGCGCGCCTGGCCACGCTGGTGCTGGGCGGGCTGCCGCGCAAGCCCTCGAACACGGCCTGGGCCACCTACGTCCGGTGCCATGACGACATCGGCTGGGCGGTGGTCGACGAGGCTGCCGAGGCCGTTGGCTGGGGCGGACCCTCGCACCGCGGGTTCCTCTCCGAGTTCTACTCGGGCCGCTTCCCCGCCAGCTTTGCCCGCGGGGCGGTGTTCCAGTACGTGCCGTCCACGGGCGACAGCCGGATCAGCGGCACGTTCGCCAGCCTCGCCGGCCTCGAGGCCGCGATCGAAGCCCGTGAGCCGGAGCTGATCGACGCGGCGATCGAGCGGATCCACCTCGGGCACGCGCTCATCCTGGCCTGGGATGGCCTGCCCCTCCTGTACATGGGCGATGAGCTGGGCATGCGCAACGATCACGGATACCTCCTGGAGGCGGACCATCGCGGCGACAACCGGTGGATGCACCGGCCGACGATGGACTGGGCGGGCGCGCGTCGGCGTCTCCGGCGCGGAACGATCGAGGCTCGGATCCATCGAGGTCTCCGGCACCTGATCGCCGTCCGGCAGGCCTCCCCACAGCTGCATGCCTCGGTGCCACTCGAGGTCGTGGACCCTGGGAGCGCGGCGATGTTCGCGTTCCGGCGTGACCACCCGATCGGACCACTCATGGCGGTGAGCAACTTCGCCGATGCCCCGAGCGCCATCGCGGCCGACCTGCTCCCGCCGTCGTCAACCGGGCGGCTCATCGACCTGCTCGACCGGTCGGGGCACTCCGCAACAGCTCCGATCGAGATCCGGGCCCGCGGCGTGCGCTGGCTGGTCTCCAGCGACGCCACGACGATGACGCCGCGGCGGCGGCGCGCTGCGAGCCGGTGAGGGGACCCCCAGGCGCTGCTAGGATGGTCCCTGACCACCGCGAAGCCATCGCCCGGAGGACGCTGTGCCCCTCGAGTTCCTGAAGCGCAAGGGCGATTCCGACAAGCCCAAGCCTGCCCGCCAGCCCGCCCAGGCCATCGCGCTGCCGGAGGAGGTCGTCGCCCAGGACTACCAGCTCAAGCTCTACTACGCGGGCAAGAGCACGGAGGGAGTCCGGCTTCGAGCGGGTGACGGACGCGCGATGGACGAGCTCCCGCGCATGCTCGAAGGGCTGACTCGCCACCCGGTCGAGGTCGTCGAGCCGCTCCCGCTCGAGTTCGCTCAGGCCGTGCCCGTGATCGCGCGCCCGTCGGAGGCGATGCAATGGCTCAACGCCCACCACGAGCTGAGCCCCGTCACCCGACACGCGCTCGTCGTCCTCGAGTCGATCGATGCGGTCGACCTGGCCTTCGACACGTTCGTGTGCTCGCTGCTCGACGGTGAGACCGACACCTCCGGCTACCCCGACTACAGCGCGGTCGTCGGCGGGCTCGCCTCCCACTGGGATGAGGCGACAGGCGACATGGTCGTCAGGGGTGTCGTCGGCTGGGGTGGCAAGGGGGTCCGCGGTGACACCGACCGGATCGCGTCTCGGATCCTGGGCGGCCTCCTGACCAACATCCTCGCGAGCCAGTTTGCGATGGGCATCACGACCGTGGACCGGCCGGTCCCCGCGGCAGGTCGCGGGGGCCTTGTCTGTGCGCACTGCGGCTTTGCATCCGGCCACGAGCGCGCCTTCTACTGTCCCAAGTGCGGGATGCGACTGCTCCGCGGCTGAAATCCTCACGCCGATGGCTCGCAGGGGCGTGACCTCGGCTTCCGGAGGGATCGACGATGCCTGTCTACGACTACCTGTGCACAGCGTGCGACCATCGCGCCGACATCCTCCACGGGATCAACGACCCCGGTCCGAACTTCTGCCCGTCCTGCGGGGCCGAGGGGACGATGCGCAAGCAGTTCGCGGCGCCGGCGGTCCACTTCAAGGGAACCGGGTGGGCCAAGAAGGACCGGGGCAACGCCAGCATGACCAGGGCGTCGGCCAAGTCGACGTCGAGCGACGGGGACGGCACCGCGACCAGCGACCCCTCCCGCGACGGGGCGAGCGAGGGCACCGGTGGCGCGGCTGGCGACGGCCCCGGGGGTGCGACCAAGGACGGCGCGAAGGGCGATTCGCCATCGCGCACGCCGCCGCCAGCGGCTTCGACCAGCTCCAGCAAGCCGAGCTCGACCGAATGAGGCCCAACGCATGCCGTCTGCCGCCGACTGGATCACGCTGACGGAGGCCGCAGGCATCCTTGCCGCGGCCAACATCCACTTCCGACCCGAGACGATCGGCAGCTGGGCCCGCGCGGGCCGGCTGTCCAGCATCAAGCTCGGCGGCCGACGCTACGTGCGCCGCGGGGAGGTGAAGGCGCTGGTCCTGGCACCCCGCCGCGTCAGCGCCGGGGAGCTTCAGCCGGGCCTGTTCGAGGACCTGGACGCCTGACGCCGTGAGCCGTTTCCCGGGGATCGACCGACTCGTTGGGCGACTGCGCGCGCGCGCGGGCAAGGTCGCCACGCGGGTGGGCCGGATCCGGGCGGTCCGGGTGCTCGTGGCCACGCTCGACACCTACAGCCGCGCGGGGGGTGGGCTGGTCGCCGGGGGTCTCGCCTACACGTCGCTGTTCGCGCTGCTCCCCGGGCTCCTGCTGCTGGTGTCGGCCGTCGGCTTCTGGGTGGACGACCCGGACCAGCGGGATCTCATCGTGGGCGCGATCGGACAGGCCGTGCCACCGCTCGAGGATGTGGCACAGGTTGCCTTCGAGCAGGTCTCGCGGGGCGCCGTGCCGTCCAGCATCGTCGGCATCGTCGGCCTGCTGTGGGGGTCCAGCCGGTTCTACTCGGCCATCGACAACGCCTTCAGCCGGATCTTCCGCAGCACACGTGGACGCAATGAGCTCGAGCGGACCGTACGCGGCGTGCTGATGACCTTGATCGTCGTGGCGATGCCGCTCGTGGCGGTGGTCCTGGGCTCCATCGCCGGCTGGGTGCTCGAGGTGGCTCCCGGAGGCGGAGAGGTTCGCGGGATCGTCCGCACGCTGTGGCAGGTCGCGACGCCTGCCGGGTCCATCGTCGCCTTCGTCGGCGGGACGATCCTCGTCTACCGGTTTGTGCCCGGCGAGCCGCCCCCGATGCGCGCCCTCGTCCCGCCCGCCGCCGTGGTCGGCCTGATCCTGGCGGCCATCGCCCAGCTGTTCACGTGGATCGGGCCGCGCCTGACCGGTGTCGCGGCGATCTACGGCACGTTCGTGGCGCTGTTCGCGCTGCTCGCCTGGCTGTCGCTGAGCCTGAACCTGCTCCTGCTGGGTGCGTCCTGGACGCGCGTCAGGTGGCGGACCGGCGAGGATCCCGGGGCCGAGGGGTAGGTCAGCCCTGGCGCGTGCCGCACCGCCGGCAGAAGCGGGCGTTCGCCGACAGCGACAGACCGCATTGGACGCACGGCTGGGGCGTGACCGGTGCCGGCGCGGCCTGCGGGGAGATCGGGCTGCTCGTGCCGCCACTCAGGACCTCGCGCGCCGAGGCGGCCCAAAGGGCGGCGGCATCGTCCCGGGGCAGGAGCTGGCGGCCGGCGAGCGTCGTCGGCGCGTCGGTGCGCGAGTTGCGCGCCCAGGTGGGCGCGATCGGCCACTGCGGCTCGGCCGAGCCGTCGTCGGGGGCCACGGTGAGCCACGGGCTCGCGCCGGGGACAGCGGGCTCGGGCTGACCGGCCGGCGCGGGGGTCGCCGGAGGGGCGACCGGCCAGGTCGGCTGCTGGATGATGTCATCTGCCGCGGCCACGACGGGCTCCGGCTCCGGCTCGGGCTCGGGTGCCGCGGCCACGACGGGCTCCGGCTCCGGCTCGGGCTCGGGTGCCGCGGCCACGACGGGCTCCGGCTCCGGCTCGGGCTCGGGTGCCGCGGCCACGACGGGCTCCGGCTCCGGCTCGGGCTCGGGTGCCGCGGCCACGACGGGCTCCGGCTCCGGCTCGGGCTCGGGTGCCGCGGCCACGACGGGCTCCGGCTTCCGGGAAATGGCCCTGCGGACCGCGTCCTCCTCCGCTGCGAGCTCGGCCTCGTAGGCTGCGATCGCGTCCTCGAGGGTCTGCCCAGGAGCCATGCCGATGGCGGGCGGTTGCGGGGACTGGTCGGATGCAGCCTCGGGTGCCCCGACGACTCGCGCCAGCCGGTCAGGCGAGAGGTCGGCCTCGGGCCAGCTCTCCGGCCCGCTCTCCGGCCCCCCTTCGGCCTCGATCGCGCCGATCACGACGATCGGCGGCGCCGCGGGGACCTCCACCGCGGGTGACGTCTCGGCCTCCGGCAGGGGAGAGCAGGTGAGACAGCGGCTCTCGGTGTCGTTCCAGCAGTTGCTGCACGTGTACTGCCGGCATGTCATGCAGAAGTTGAAGGTCTGGTGGAAGGCGTCGAGCTGGTGCGACGTCGCGGCGCGCTCCTCCTCGGAGCGTGCATCCGCCATCGCCTCGCTCAGGGTGCTCTCGTCCTGCAGGACGTAGTTCCGCAGGCCCCTGGACACCACCTTCACGCGGCCCATGCGCGACTTGCGGGGCGCAGCCGTTTCGAACGTGTAACGGGTGCCGCACCGCTCGCAGAACGATTCGGTGAGGATCTCGGTCATGGTGCCCCCGAAGGACAGGACGCGACGTCCGGTTCCGGCCGGACAGGGCCAGAGTATAGGCCCGCCTCGGCGACCGGGCTCGCACCGAGGTACCGCCGGGCCCCGACGTTGGTCCCGCCGGGGGATGGTGGTCCTGCCTCTGGTAGGGTTCGCCAAGCGATGGCAGTGCTTGCCGATCTCGAACGGCTCCTCGAACGCGTATTCGAGCGCTCGACCGCACGCCTCTTCCGGGCTCATCCGCAGGCTGTCCAGGTCGAGCGTCGTGTGGAGCGCGCGATGGACCGCGCCCGGACCACGGCCGGAGGCCGCACGACTGTCCCGGCCCGCTATCGCGTGCGCCTCCATCCCGTGGACCTGGCTGAGGTTGCCGGGGCCTCGGGTGGACCCGATGCCCTTGCGCACCGGCTCGCGGACGCGGCGCTGGCGTTCGCCCGCGCACACGGGTACCACCTGCCCTCACGACCCACGATCGCGCTGGTCCGCGACCCGTCGGTGGTCCAGGGCGTGATCGAGGTGGACGTCGTCATGGCGCCCGTCGGCCCGGAGACGCAGGCTGGGCCGTCCGCCAGCCCCGAGGACGCCGTCGATGCCACCGTGCCGCCAGCCCCGATCGATCGCCTGCCGCCCGTGCGGGATCCCGCCGTCGCACCGGTGCCGGGTGGCATCCGCGGCGACGACACCGGCACCATGGTCTTCCGACGGCCGACCCCAGCCCCGGCGCGAGCGGTCCTCCGGCTGGCTCCCAGCGCCGGCGTCGAGCGGGTCATCGAGGTGGATGGCACGCCGCTCACCCTGGGCCGGGCCCCGGATAACGGTCTCGTCCTGGCCGATCGCCGCGTCTCACGCCACCACGCACGCCTGCAGGCGCGGCGCGGGACGCTGGTGATCACGGACCTGGGCAGCACCAACGGGTCCCGGGTGAACGGCGTCCGCGTGGACGAGTGCGTGCTGGGTGCCGGGGACCGCGTCGTCCTCGGCGACACCGTGCTGATCGTCGAACAGATCCCGGGCTGAGGCCGGACCCATGGACGGTTTCGTGATCTCGCTGTGGGTGGTGCGCATCCTGTTCCTCGCCCTGCTGTACGGCTTCCTGTTCGCGGTCGTGCGTGTCCTGCTCCGCGACCTGCGCAACGCGTCGCGAGGGCCGGCCGAGCTCGGCCGGCTGGTGGTGCTCGCGTCGCCCCTGGGCGAACCCCAGCCGGGGGCGTCCTACCCGCTCGACGCGGTGACGACGCTGGGGCGGGACGTGAACAACGGGATCGTGCTCGACGACCCCTTCGCATCCGCGGAGCACGCCGTGCTCACCTTCCGGGGGCGGAGCTGGTTCGTGGAGGACCTCTCGAGCACCAACGGGACGTTCGTCAACGGGATCCCGGTCGATGGGGTCGGACCGCTTGGCTTCGGGGATGAGATCCAGGTCGGCGAGATCCGGTTCCGACTCGACCGCGGCCGCTCGTGAGCGTGATCGCCCAGGCGCGCCCCGCAGCCAGGCTGCGGATCCACCCCCGTCCTCGATCGACGGAGCTGCTGCTGCTGGGAATGGTGGCGGTCATCCTCGTCGTCGGCGCCGCGTCGCTGGGCGCGACGCAGCAGCTGCGCGCGGCAACGGAGGCGGGCAGGACCCTCAAGGCGCTCGACTTCATCCCGCCCGATCCGCAGGGCCTGGCCATCTACCTCGGCGCGCTCCTGGCGGTGCACCTTGCGTTCGTGGTCGCCGGTCGTCGGACGGACCAGGTCCTGCTGCCCACCGTGGGGATGCTCGGCGGCATCGGCCTGCTGCTCATGCAGCGGCTGCCGCAGACCCTTGTCGTCCAGTCGTTCGGCGACGCCAGCCTCGGCCTGGGGCAGCTGCAGCTGGCCTGGCTCCTGGTGGCCCTCGCCGTGATCGCCGCGATCGGTCTCGCCGTGCGCTCCGATGCCTGGCTCCGCACCTACAAGTACACCTGGGCGGCGGCCGGGATCGGGCTCCTGCTGCTCGTGTTCGTGCTCGGCTCGGAAGTCAACGGGGCCCGGCTGAGCCTGTCGATCGGGCCGATATCCGGGCAGCCGAGCGAGCTGCTCAAGGTGATCCTGGTCGTGTTCCTTGCCGCGTACCTGTCCGAGAACCGGGCTCTGCTCGCGGAGGAGAGCACCCGCATCGGGCCCATCCTCCTGCCACCGCTTCCGTACCTCGCGCCGATGGTCGCGATGTGGGCGATCGCGCTGGGCATCGTGGTCGTCCAGCGTGATCTCGGCGCGGCTCTCCTGTTCTTCGTCGTGTTCCTCGCCCTGCTGTACATCGCCACGGGCCGGCCAAGCTACGTGGTCCTCGGGCTGCTGCTGTTCGCCGTGGGTTCGCTGGTGCTGTACAGCGTGTTCGGGCACGTCCAGGCCCGGGTGGACAACTGGATCGATCCGTGGCGTGATCCGCAGGGGGCGGGGTTCCAGGTCGTCCAGGCGCTGTATGCCTTCGGTCGGGGCGGCATCCTGGGCGTGGGGCTTGGCGGCGGCCTGCCGACGATCGCGGGCAACCTGCCGATCCCGGCCGTCCACAGCGACTACCCGCTGGCAGCACTCGGCGAGGAGCTCGGCCTGGTCGGGCTGCTGGCGCTGCTGGGCCTGTACCTGGTGGTGGTGTCCCGTGGGCTGCGCATCGCGGCGATGGCGCGTGACGACTTCCGGTCGCTGCTCGCCGCGGGCCTGGCGCTGGTCATCGGGGTCCAGGCGTTCATCATCGCCGCGGGCAACCTCAAGCTGATCCCGCTGACGGGCATCACGCTGCCGTTCATCTCGTACGGCGGGTCGTCGCTCCTTGCGAACGCCGTCGTGGTCGGCCTGCTGCTCGTGCTCTCGGATCGCGGCACGGAGCCACCGCCGGCCCCGCGCGACGGCCGCCGCCGGCTGCGCGGGTTCCGGCTGCGCGGGGGAAGCGCATGAGCCTGCCGCAGCCAATCGTGGACCGCCGCGTCCGACGGGGCCGGTCGCGGGCGATCCGGGCGAACGTCTTCCGGACGGGTGTCGCGGTCGTGGCCGCGTTCTCCGTGCTCGCCGTCGGTGCGGGATGGTGGCAGGTCGCGGAGGCGGAGCGCCTCTCGACCGCCGCAGACAACCCGGCGGTCATCGCGATCGCCCGCCGGGCCCTGCGTGGGGAGATCGAGGATCGCAACGGGCTGTGGCTCGCTCGCAGCGACCGTGACGCCAATGGTGAGGCCGTCCGCTGGTACCGCGACGAGACGATCAGCCAGGTCGTCGGCTACGCGTCACGCCGGTACGGGACCGCCGGCCTGGAGCGCACCTACAACGCCCAGCTGCTCGGACTGGCGGGCGCCGGCGCGCTGAGCGACCTGATGGGCAAGTTCACCAGCGCCCCGGACCGGCGCCTCGGCCTGCGGCTGACGCTCGACCTTCGCCTGCAGCGCGCCGCGGTCAGGGCCCTGGGCAGCGACGCGGGAGCGGTCGTGATGCTCGACCCGGCCACCGGGGAGATCCTCGCGCTCGCCTCGACGCCGGTCTACGACGCGTCGGCGATCGCCGACCCGGCAACCGCGACCCGCACCTTCGAGGCGCTCCAGGCTGACGAGACCCGCCCACTGCTGCCCCGGGCGACGCTCGGCCGGTACGTGCCTGGCTCCGTGTTCAAGATCGTGACCGCGATCGCCGGGCTCGACAGCGGCGCGATCGAGCCATCCACCACCTTCCCCGAACAGCCGGCAGCGGAGACCGGCGGGCTCCTGGTCGACGGGTTCCGGATCCGCGATGGCCACCACGCCTTCACCGGTGACGTGCCGCTCGACCTGACCGGCGCCACGGAGGTCAGCTGCAACATCTGGTACGCGCTCGCCGGGCTCCGGACCGGAGGGGAGCGGCTGGTGAGCGAGGCAGCCGAGCTGGGCTTCGGGGCCCCGATCCCGTTCGACCTGCCGACGGCGATCTCATCGGTGACGTCGGGCGATGGGCCGCAGCCCGGGGGGTTCACCGATGATCCCGAGCTGGCGTCGGCGGCGTTCGGCCAGGGGGAGACCTTCGTGACACCGCTCCAGATGGCGCTCGTGGCCTCGACGGTGGCCAACGACGGCGTGCTCATGAAGCCCCATCTCGTCACGGCCCTCACCGGGGACGGACCCGGCACGCGCACCATCAACCCGGAGGTCTGGCGCCGCGTGATGAGCGCTGACGACGCGCGTGCCGTGCAGGTGGCCATGGAGCAGGCCGTCGAGGGAGACCTGGGCCGCCGGTTCACCGCCGGTGCCGCAGTCCCCGGCGTCCCGACCGCGGGCAAGTCCGGCACGGCCGAGCTGGGCGGCAAGGGCGAGCCCCACTCGTGGTTCATCGGCTTCGCCCCCGTCGAGAACCCGCGGGTCGCCATCGCCGTGCTGGTCGAGCGCGGTGGTCGCGGTGGCGAGACCGCAGCGCCGATGGCCGGCGCGCTCCTCGCCCGCTACTTCGAGCTGTACGGGACGCCGTGACGTCCCAGGGCGGCGCCCGCCGCTGTACGCTCGGCGCGTGACTGCCCCCGTTCCCGGGCCGGATCCGACGAGCCCGAGTCCTGACCCGCAGCCTCGGCCGTTCATCGAGCGGATCGGCATGGCGTTCCTCGCGCTCGTGATGGCTGCCCTGTTCGCCGTCGTGGCGGTCGCGGCGTTCGCCGGTGACGAGCCCTTCTTCGGGGTCATGGCGGCGGCCGGCCTGCTGATGGTCCTGTGGGTCGGCGGCCTGACCCTGTTCAAGGGCCGCTGACCTCGGCCGACACGGCTGGAGTCCGCGGGCAACCATCCACGACCCGGGGCCGCACGAACCCATGGTGTGACCGTCCGGGGCTGGAACCCCTTCGGGAACCGGTTCGTCGAGTCGGTCGTACACTGGCTCGAGAGGCATCGCACCCACCCGCGTCCCACACGTTGACGGGAGACCGATGAGCAGCATCCAGCAGGTCGGCGACAAGGTCCTCGCCAATGTCGAGCGCGTGATCGTCGGCAAGCACCACGAGGTGCGCCTCGCGCTGGTTGCGCTGATGTGCCGCGGTCACCTCCTGATCGAGGACGTGCCGGGTACGGGCAAGACCGTCCTGGCCAAGGCGATCGCGAAGAGCCTGGGCTGCACCTTCCGGCGAATCCAGTTCACGCCGGACCTGCTCCCGTCCGACGTGACCGGCCTGTCGATCTACAACCAGAAGACGCAGGAGTTCGAGTTCCGCCCTGGGCCCGTGATGAGCCAGGTCGTGCTCGCCGACGAGATCAACCGGGCGACCCCCAAGACCCAGTCGAGCCTGCTCGAGTGCATGGAGGAGCGCCAGTCGACGATCGACGGGATCACCCACCCGATGCCCGACCCGTTCCTGGTGATCGCGACCCAGAACCCGATCGAGTACGAGGGCACGTTCGCCCTCCCCGAGGCCCAGCTGGACCGGTTCATGCTCCGGATCCGCCTGGGCTACCCGGCCCTCCTCGACGAGATCGTGATCCTCGACGAGCAGAAGCGGACGCACCCGATCGACGACCTCGCGGAGGTCTGCCCGGTCGACGAGCTCCGCTCGCTGCAGGCGAACGTCCGCGAGATCTACGTGGACCCGGCCGTCAGCGACTACATCGTCCGCCTCGTCGCCTCGACTCGCACCCACCCAGACGTCTACCTCGGCGCCAGCCCGCGTGGGTCGATCGCCCTCTACCGCGCCTCCCAGGCGCTGGCCGGCCTGCTCGGTCGTGACTACGTCATCCCCGACGACGTGAAGGCCCTTGCCGAGTCCGCGCTGGCCCACCGGGTCATCATCAAGACCAGCTCCTCGATCCACGATGTCTCCGCGGCACACGTCGTGCGCGAGCTTGTCGATACCACGGCGATCGAGGCCGGCCGGGTCGCAGCCGGCGGCCCGCGCGAGGTTCGGCCGAGTCCCGCGGGCTGACGGCCGGAGTCCCGGACAGCCAGCCCCCGGCCGGAGGAACCGACCAGGATGCTACGTCGCCTCCAGCTCATCGTCCTCGTGGTCGTCCTCGTGGTGGCGGCGTTCTCGACCGGCTGGCCGTTCCTGTTCTTCCTCGTCTACGTCGGGCTGCTGATCGGCGGCGGCAGCTACATCCTGACGCGCCTGGGCCTGTCGGACCTCGAGGCCGGCTACGCGGTCAGCCAGCTGACCGCACATGTCGGCGACCGGTTGCGGGTCACCTACACCCTGCGCAACACCGGCCGGCTGCCGAAGCCGTGGCTGGAGGTCTACAACCCCACCACGCTGCCCGGCGGCCTGCCGGGCCGTGCCCTCTCGCTGGGCGGGCGGCGGGAGCGATCCTGGCTGGTCCGTGGATCGCTCCAGCACCGCGGCCACTACCGGATCGAGGCGCTCCAGATCCGCACCGGGGATCCGTTCGGGTTCTTCGAGGCCTCCGCCGGCGTCGGGCAGGGGATCACCGTCGTCGTCTACCCGCGGGTGGACCGGCTGCCGCTGTGGAGGCTGCCACCGGCCAGCATCGAGGGCCCGCACGCCCAGCCCGAGCGGACGCTCCAGACCACGCCGCTGGCGACCTCGGTTCGTCCGTACGCACCCGGCGATTCGATGAACCGGATCCACTGGCCGACCACGGCCCGCACCGGCGAGATCCAGGTCAAGGAGTTCGACCTCGAGCAGACCGCCGACGCCTGGATCGTCCTGGACCTGGAGGCTGGCCTGGAGGCAGGCTTCGGGGAGGCCTCGACGACCGAGGTCGCGATCCGGGCCGCCGCGTCCATCGCCGAAAAGGCGCTCGGCGAGAACCGGGCCGTCGGCCTCACCGTGAGCGGCAACCGGCTCACGATCCTGCCGGCCGACCGTGGCGCCCGCCAGCGGCTCAAGATCCTCCAGATCCTCGCGGCCGTCGAGGCTGACGGCCACACCCCGCTGGGCGAGGCGCTGCTGGGCAGCCTGCCGCGACTCCGGCGGGGGATGACCGCGATCATCATCACGCCCACCGACGATCCCGGTTTCGTGCGGCCGCTGGCGGCGCTCAAGTCGCGCGGCATCGGCGCCGTGGTCGTGTCGCTCGACGGCCCGGCATTCGAGCCCCTCGCCGACCAGGAGGTGCAGGAGCAGCAGCGCAAGCGCGCCCGCGCCCTCGCTCACGCCCTCGCGGAGTTCGAGCTCCCGACCGTGCACGTGGGTCCGCATCAGCCGCTCGCCGAGGCCCTCGCCCGATGAACGGCCGAGAGCTGCGCCTGCACCGCCCGATCGAGGGATGGACGGTCGTCATCCTCGTCGCGGCGATGGCGTTCCTGCTCGGCTGGGTCCTCGACGACCCTGCATGGGTCAACGGCCGCGGCGCCCTCACGGACTCGCTCCCGCTGTGCGGCCTCCTGGGGGCGCTGGCCGGGTTCGCGGGTCCCAAGCTGCGCTGGAGCCGCTGGACCACCCATCTCGTCGGGGCCATGTTCGCCGGTCTCCTTGTCCCGATCATCGCGGGCTGGTCGTCGCTGCCCGGCAGCTCGGTCGCCGAGGCCTTCCAGTACACGGCCGACGGGACGGCGGATGCGTATCTCGACCTCGCCTGGCGCGGTCTCCTGCTCACGGACCAGGAGGTGCACTACACGCTGACCCTTGGCGGGATCGCGTGGGGCACCATGCAGTTCGCGGCCTACGCGGTCTTCGGCCACCACCGTCCCCTGAGCGCGGTGATGATGGTCGGGCTGGTCCTGGTCGCGAACATGGCGCTCACCGCCCGGGACCAGCTTGGCCTCCTGGTGATGTTCACCGGGATCTCCCTGGTCCTCCTGATCGCGATGCACATGTTCGACGAGCGGACGATGTGGCTCAAGCGGCGGATCGGGGACCCCGGGCAGCTGTCGTCGCTGTACCTGCGTGGCGGGACGGTGTTCATCGTGGTGGCGATGGTGGCCTCGCTCGGCCTCACCCAGCGGGCCGCGTCGGCGCCGCTGGCGGGGGCCTGGGACGGCATCAGCGACCAGGCGCTCGACACGTTCGAGGAGATTGCCCGGCTGCTGCCGGCCGGCGGCGACTGGCGCGGTGGCGGCGGCGTCTCGTTCGGGTCGTCGGCCCGGATTGCGCCGAGGTGGTTCACCGACAGCCAGATCACGTTCACGGCAGTCGTCCCGGACGAGACGAAGGGCGAGAAGTGGCGCGCCGCGACCTATGACGCCTATGAAGGCAACGCCTGGACCCAGTCCGCGATCACGGCGGTTCCGGTCGAACCGGGTCAGCCGCTGCTGGGAGGGCTGCCCGAGGAACCCGACCCGGACCTCACGAGCCCGGTGGAGCTCGAGGTCCGGCCGGCAGACTTCCGCGACACCCTGATGCTCTCGCCCGGCACCCCGACCCTGGTGAGCCGTTCGGCCAACCTGCTGCTGTTCGGGAGCGTGGGCTGGTTCGCCGGCGTGGACCTGCCGGGGTCGCGCGACCCGTACGCGGTGACGGCTTCGGTGTTCCGGGCCGAAGAGGAGGGCGGGCTGACCGAGAACCGGCTGCGAGCGGCCGGCCAGGACTACCCGCCGGACGTCGCCGCCCGCTACACGGTCGTCCCCGCCGACGCCATGGGCCCGGACGCGCGGGAGCTGCTCGACGCGATCCGGGCCACGGTGGCCACCGACAACCCCTACGACCTCGCCCGGGCGATGGAGGGGTACCTCAGCTCGAACCGGTTCCAGTACACCACCGACATCACCGGCATCCAGTGCGACGCGGGTGCGGTGGAGTGCTTCGCGCGGGAGAAGACCGGCTACTGCCTGCACTACGCCTCCACGATGGCCATCCTGCTGCGAGCCGCCGACCCGGACAACCCGATCCCAACCCGCCTCGTGCAGGGCTTCCTGCCCGGCGAGCGCGTCGGCAACCTGGAGACCGTCCGCAACAGCAACGCCCATGCCTGGGTCGAGGTGTTCTTCCCGGGCTATGGATGGATCCCCTTCGATCCGACCGGTGGCGGGGTCGGCCGGCCGGCCGCGCTGCCGGAGGGGGCTCCGGTCGAGTCGGCGACGCCGGCACCGACCTCGAGCGACGGGGCGCTCACGCCCGGGCGGACGTTCCCCAACGAGGGGCGCGAGGAGCTCGGCGGCGCGGGACCCCTGGGACCGGGTCCGTCCCGGACCGGGGACACCACGCTGCTGATCATCCTCACGGTCCTGCTCGCGCTCGCGATCGGCGGGGTCGCGGTGGCGGCGTGGGTGCGTGGTCCGCGCGGTGAGGTCAGCCCGGAGCGCGCCTGGCAGGCGCTGTCGAGGACGGCCTCGCGGTTCGGGTTCGCGCCACGGCCGACCGAGACGGTCTACGAGTACGCATCCTCGCTGGGCGAGCTCGTCCCGGCGGCCGAGGAGGACCTCCAGACCGTGGCCGTCGCCCGGGTCGAGACGGTCTACGCCCACGCGACCATCTCCGGGCCGCGGCTGCAGGCGGTCCGCGACGCCGTGCGCCGGCTTCGGGTGACGATGCTCCGGCTGGCCCTCCGTCGGTCGCACCGGCGGCGGCGCCGCTAGGGCACGCCTGACCATCCTCGCCGGGGACGCTACATCGCGCCTGACCGTGCCCGCCGCTCGGTGGCCTCCAGCGCCTGGTCGTCGGCGATCGGGGTCAGGTGCTCGGTGAGGTTGGCTGCGCGCACGACCGCACGGCCACCCCGGAACTCGACCACGGTGATCCCGGTCAGCGCCATGGTGAACATCCAGAAGTGCGTGAGCGGGAGCCCGAACAGGGTGAGCATCGCGACCTTGAACACGCCGTCGTGGCCCACCAGGATCGACCACGGCTGGGTGGCGGCGCCGCCGGCGCCGGCGTAGCCGTGCACCTGGGGACGATCGAGCGTGCCCCGCGGGTGATCGCGGCCGAGACGATCGAGGACGGTGGCCAGGGCCGGCCGGACCCGCAGCTGCGCCTGGGCGGGGGACTCGCCACCGGGCGCCCACGTCTCCCACGGACGGCGCCGCCATCCGGCGAGGATGTCCGGCCAGCGTCGCGCGATCTCGTCCTGGTGGACTCCTTCCCACTCGCCCTGCGCGATCTCCAGGATGCCGGGCTCGGGTCGCACCACCATGCCGGACGGATCCTCACCGTCGGCCGCGGCCGCGCGCCGGATGGCGGCGGCAACGGCCTCGGCAGTCGCTGCGGTCCGTGCCAGGGGTGAATGGACGATCTCGAGGGGACGCCCGCCCGGAACGGGCAGCGTGGGCGGTTCGTGCGGGCGGGCGAGCCGGGCCCCCGCGAGCTCGGCCTGGCGGCGACCGGTTTCGGAGAGCGGGGTCTCGCTCTGCCCCTGGAACAGGCCCTGCAGGATCCACTCCGTCTCGCCGTGGCGGAGCAGGACGAGCGTGGCGTCGAGGCCCTCCGGGATGAGCGGCGGCGCGGAGGTCTCGCTCATCCCTCGCTGCCCAGCCGGATGACCCAGCAGTCGATGATCGCCTCGTCCGCCCGCAGCGCGTCGATCAGGCCATCGGGCACGTCATCGTCGAGCGCGAGGACCATGAACGCGTCGGCCCGCGGCGCCGAGCGCGCCAGGGTCATCGAGCTGATGTTCACATCCGCCGCCCCGAGCAGGACGCCAACCCGACCCACGGTTCCCGGCCGGTCGCGGTGGTGCGAGATGAGCATCACGCCCGTCGGCGCGAGATCCATCGCGTGCTCCTGGAGGCGGACCAGGCGGGGCTCGCCGCGGGCCACGGTGCCGGCAAGGGTCACGCTCTGGTCCCCGGCGTCGGCGGTCAGCGTGAGCAGCGACGAGAAGCTGCCCGCGTTGGGCGTCTTGCGTTCGACGACGGTGATCCCCCTGGCCTTGGCGAGCATGGCCGCATTGACCAGGTTGACCCGCTCCTCGGTGTCGTCCTCGAGCAGGCCGCGCAGCACCGCCGCCACCAGGGACGACGAGTCGAACGCGGCAGGCTCGCCGGCGATCTCGAGCGTGAGCGTCGAGGGGGCCCGCCGGGCGAGCTGCGCGGCGACGCGTCCGAGCGTCTCCGCGAGGGGCAGGTAGGGGGCGATGACCTGGGCGGTCTCGGGGGTCAGCAGCGGGGCATTGACCGCGTAGCGCGCAGGCCGGCCATCGAGCACGTCGAGGATCTGCTCCGCGACCTCCTCCGCGACGGCGACCTGGGCCTCGGCGGTGGACGCCCCGAGGTGCGGGGTCAGGAGCGTGTTCGGGGCGTCGAGCAACGGCGATCCGGTCGGGGGCTCCGCCATGTACACGTCAATCCCCGCACCGCCCACCTTGCCCGCGTGCAGCGCGGCCGCGAGGTCCGCCTCGTCGATGATGCCGCCGCGGGCGACGTTGAGCAGCAGGACCCCGTCCCTCATGCGCTCGATGACCGCGGCGTTGATCAGTCCGGCGGTGCTCTTGTTCTTGGGCACGTGGACCGTGATCGCGTCGGAGCGGGCGATGAGCTCCTCGAACGCCACGAGCTCCACGCCCAGCGTGGCCGCCTGCTCGGCGGTCACGAACGGGTCCGATCCCAGCACCGTCATCTGCATTGCCCGGGCGCGGACGGCGATCGCCTGGCCGATCTTCCCCAGGCCCACGATACCGAGCGTCTTGCCCCGGACCTCCGTGCCCGTGAACTGGCTGCGCTTCCACTCGCCCCGCCGCATCGACGCATCGGCGGCAGCGGTCCTGCGGGCCAGCCCGAGCAGGAGCGCGAGCGTGAGCTCGGCGGCGGCGATGGTGTTGCCCGTCGGGGCGTTGACCACGACGATGCCCGCTCGCGTCGCTGCCTCGAGGTCGACGTTGTCCACGCCGACGCCCGCGCGGCCGATCACGACCAGCCGGGTGCCCGCAGCGATCAGCTCCGCATCGACCTTGACCTGGCTGCGCACGACGAGCGCGTCGTACTCGGGCAGGATCGCGGCGATCCCTCGACGGGTAGGTTGAGTCGCTCGTCGACGTCATGGTGGCGACGGAGCAGCTCGAGCCCCTCGGCGGCAAGCGGCTCGACGACCAGGATCCGCATCGGTTGCCTCCCACTACCGCGGCCAGCGCCTGCCGGGCGCGGCGACGGCTGCTCCGGAGCGGGCATCCTGCCCGACGCGACGCCGGTCGTCCAGCCTGCTATATATGTGGTCATATGCCCACCAACCGCACGACGATCCTGCTCGATGCCGACCTGCTCGAGCGCCTCGACCGCCACGTGCGCCGCGAACGCACCACCAAGACCGCCGTCATCGCCTCCGCGATCGCGGCGTGGCTCGACGAGCACGAGACGGTTCCCGAGTTCCCGTTCGTCGGGATCGGCCGGTCGAGCCACGGGCGGCTGTCGCTGGACGGCCGCTCCATCTCGAGGCGCGAGGCCGGCCGGCGGCCCGGGGACCGCTAGGTGGCGATCCTGCTGGACCCCTCGGCCGTCGTCGCCGCGGCCGATGTCGCCGACCTGAACCATGCAGCGGCCGTCGCCTGGTTCTCGCGCGCGGATGAGCCGCTGCTGCTCGGAGCGCTCGGGCTCGCCGAGCTGGACCTGCTGCTCCAGCGTGATCTCGGCCCAGCCGCCACCGAGGCGGTGCTCCAGGCGATCGTCAGCGACGCGATCCGGCTGGTCCCGCCCTCGACCGAGGATCTTGCGCGCGCCGGCGTGCTCATGCAGGAGGCCTCCGAGCATCGGCCCCGCCTCGCGGACGCACTGCTGGTGGCCACGGCGGAGCGGCTGGGCATCCGGCGCGTCGCGGCGTTCGACCGCCGTCCGCTGGCGGTGTTCCGGCCGCGCCACGTCCGGGCGCTCGACTTCGAGCCGTAGGAATCGAAGACGGGGCCGGCGATGCCGGCCCCGTCAACGTGCCGCGAGCGGCAGTGGGCGCTAGGCGACGCGCTTGACCACCACGGTGCCCGCCTGGACGTCGTGGAAGCCCTGGCGCTTGGGGCTCTGGTTCGCGGTGTACAGCAGGTACAGGGCGTAGAGCACGGCCAGGAGCGAGATGAACACCCCGAGGATCGGGATGATCGCGCCGAGGGCGAAGGGCCCCCAGAGGAAGACCCAGCGGCGGATCGCCTGGTCCTGGGTCAGCGTCGCGCCGTCGGCGGCGCTGACGGTCTGGAGGTTGAGGAACTTCTGGCCGAAGGATGCCCGCATGCGGGTCCAGCCGTACACGAAGTAGACGGCGCTCACCGCGGCCCAGATCAGCCCGAAGACCAGGGTGAAGACCCAGCCCAGGTCCGTGGCGACGGCGATGACGCCCGCGATGAAGATCAGGACGATGTTGATCACCCACAGGATCACGCCGTCGATGACCAGGGCGATGATCCGGTTGACGAGATCCGCGTAGACGATGCCCGGCGCGGGCCCGGCCTCGACGGCGGCGGACTGGAAGTTGGGGTTGAAGCCACCGGGCGTCTGGCCAGAAGGCGGCGGCGAGCTCCAGTTGCCGCCAGCCGGCGGCGGCGCGGGTGCACCCGCGGGCGGCGGCGCAGGCGCCGGCTCCGGGGGCTGCGGGGCCTGGGGACTCGGAGCGCCCCCGGTGGGTTCTGTCATGCGCGTGAACCTCCCTCTCCGGCACGCCCTGCGCCGGCTTGCCATGAAGCATAGATCGCCTTGAGCAGCATGGGTACCCCATCTCTGCACCTATTCCGGCAGACCTCCCCGTCTCCGGGCGTCGCCACGGGCCGGAGCGCTCAGCGCCCAAGGCGGTCCGACGCCCACAAGTGAATTGGCCAAGTGAATCGGCACGATCGCATCTCCCCGGGGTCGCTTCGTATCGAGTTGGATCGGATTCGTGTCATGATCCGTGGCGTGCCTACGTCGGAACTCGCCCAGGGAGTGACAGCAGGAATGCGAATCCGCAGTGCGAAGATCGAGGAGCTCACGCCGAAGCCGCGGGAGCGAGCGCTGTCGCCTCGCCAGCTGGCCGCGCTCCAGCGCCAGGAGGAGCTGAAGAAGGCGCTGGGCAGGCTGAAGGCTGATGAGGACATCCTGGCCATCGAGCTCGACCCGGCCGAGAAGATCCCCACCATGCGTGCGGCCGTGAAGAAGGCGATCGCCACCCACCGGCCCGGCACGTCGATGGCGGTCCGGGGGCGGACGATCTACATCTCGCCAGGGAGACTGCCGGGCGGTCGAGGACGCAAGCCGAAGGCCTGACCAGCCCGCTGGCAGGGGCCGCGGCCGGCCCGGGTGCCGGTCTCGCGTCGCACGCGAGCCCGTCCATGCGTCCCCCGTGCCTGACGATCCGGAGCTGACCCCTGCCCATGCATCCCCATCGCCGACACCGCCGCATCCCCTGGGGCGCCCTGATCCTCGCCGCGCTCGCGATCGGGATCCTCGGCATCGGTGCCGTGTGGCTCAACCTGTTCGAGGTCGGCACCCGCTTCGACAACCTCGTCGACAGGGTCTCGCTGATCGTCGACCCCCCGCCCGACCGCCCGATCGAGGCGGACGTCGTGGTCACGCCCCGCCCGTCGGTGACGCCGGCCCCATCCGTGTCCCTCGCGCCGGGCGAGACGGCGCCGCCCACCCCGGAGCCCACACCCGCGCCAGAGCGCAGGCGGATCGACCTCCAGATCCTCGACGACCCTGCGGCCGACTTCATCCACCAGGACGACCACGACTGGTGCGCCGTCGCCGGCACGCAGATGGTGCTCGCGATCCACGGCCAGGCCCCGCTGACGAAGGCCTACCAGCGTGATCTCGCCGGCCGGATCGACGACTGGGAGAGCCGGCGCGACAGCCGCAACGGCGGGTGGGGCCCGTCAGCGATGGTGGCCGCGCTCGAGGCGAATGGCGTTCCCGGCTACGAGGTCCGCGCCTACGAGTCCCGCCAGGATGCGCTGACCGACGCCGCGCGCGCGATCGAGGCCACGGAGGCACCGGTGATCCTGCTGACCTGGAGAGGCGCCCACACCTGGATCATGACCGGGTTCCGCGCGGACGCCGATCCGACGGTGTTCGACGACGCGCGGATCTCGGGCGTCTACATCCAGGACCCGTGGTACCCGTGGGTCTCGTCCATCTGGGGTCCGTCGGATCCGCCGGGCAACCTCGAGGACATGGCCGAGATGCGGCGCAACTACCTGCCCTGGGCCCGGCCCGAGGGGAGCTACCCCGGCCGCGACGGTCGATACATCGCGGTCGTGCCCACGCTGCCGCTCACGAGATAGCCTCGTGCGGGGTGGGGGCGACCCGCAGCCGCCACCAGAGGGCCGCCGACTGGAGGATGACGCGGACCACGGCGCCGGCGGTGAACCCGACCGGCACCGCGACGACGTCGAGCGTCTCGACCAGGAGCGTCGTCGCGGCAACCGTCACCGCGAAGCCGGTGAGCGAGGCCGCGACGGGCAGCACCGTGTTGTGCGTCGCGTACAGGCCCCTGGCCACGAGGTGGCCGAGCGCGTCGAAGGGGACCGCGAGGGCGAAGGCAGCGAGCACCGTGGCGGTGAGCTGCACGTCGTCGGCGTCGAAGCGCCCACCGCCGAGGAGGATCTCGATGCCGAGCGGGCCGACCACGACGAGACCGACGGCCGCGATCACGGACAGGACGCCGATGGTCACGGCCGCACGCCGGATCTCGGCGGCGAAGCCGGCCCTGTCGCCCGCCGCCCACAGGCTCGACAGGCCGGGGAATGCGGCCAGGGCGATCGAGACCCCGATCAGCGACACCGGCACGCTCTGGAAGTTGCGGGCGAACGAGATCGCGGTGACGCTCCCGGCCGCGAGCGTCGAGGCCACTCGCGTGAAGTACAGGAAGGTCAGCGGCTCGATCGGGTGGCTGGCCATCTTGGGGATCATCAGCCGGACGAACTCACGGAGGGCCGGCAGTCGCAGGTCGAGGCGGGGACGAAGTGGCACGGACGAGCGCAGGATGCCGGCGATCCGGATCCCCAGGTGGAGCGCCGCACCCGCTACGGCTCCGACCGCGGCCGCGTGGATCCCCATCGAGTCGTGGAGCAGGAACGTGCCCCCGGCGATGCCGACGTTGTACAGGATCGGGGCCAGCGCATAGAACAGGAACCGGCGTTCCGCGACCAGGACCTCGCCGAGGGTGATCGACGCGGCGAACAGGACCGGGGTGAGGAGCATGATCCGGAACAGATCCGTGTAGAGCGCCCGGCCCGCGGCGTCGAATCCCGGGGCGATCAGCTCCACGGTCCACGGTGCGATCACGAGCAGCACCACGCACGCCGCGCCCATCACCATGACGGCGAGCGTCAGCACCGTCTGGGCGAACCTGGCGGCCGCGCTGCCGTCCTCGCCCCTGAGGGTGCTGAACACGGGGACGAACGGGGCGGTCAGCCCGGCGGCCACGAGCACGTCGAGGGCGAGCTCAGGCAGCACGAACGCAGCGTTGTAGGCGTCGAGCTCGATCCCCGCGCCGTAGGTTTGCGCAAACAGGCGATCGCGCACCAGGCCCGCGGCGTAGGCCGCGAAGGTCAGGACCGAGAGCAGGATGGCGCCCTGGGGCAGGAAGCGCGCCAGCAGCGCCCGGATCCGCTCCATCGTTCCTCCGACCCTCCCGGTGGCCGCGGTGGCGCGGCGCTGCTGCCTTGGACGCGGCAGCCGCCACACGTGGGACGCTAGCTCACCGCCCGGGCTGCTGTCTCGCGGCGGTGCCGGGCCGCACCGGCGATGGCGGCGGCTGCTTGCCCGATGACTCCACCGGGGGCGACGGCTCTCCACCGGAGCGCACCCCAGACCGGGACCTGGGTCCGGGCGGCGGGCAGGACCCAGGTCGCCACACGGCGCGGCCGGAGGCGGTGCGGGCGCGCACATAGGCGCATCGGGCGATAGAGCCTGGATCGGGGACTGGTCACTGTTGCGCCATCTCCTGGGGGAGACCACACCGGCATGCATCCCACCGGCGGGTAGTAGACGGAGTTGAGCATCGTGAGGAAGCGATCGTCCCGGCCCTGGTTCACGGGAGCCGTGGTGGCCGTTCTCGCGGTTCTGCTCGCGACGGCGTGGCCGGCGGGTGGAGCGTTCGCGGCCCAGCCGGACCCGATCCTCGACGTGGCCCCGGAGGAGGCGACCGCGCAGGTGGGCGACACCATGACGCTCACGGCCTGGATCTTCGCACCGGACGGCGTCACGCTGCTCACGGGCCCGAGCTCCAATACCCAGATCCGGTTCACGTTCATGCCCGGGAGCCCCAACGATCCCTCCGAGGGCTGGAGCGACCTGCAGTGCCACACGGGACACGGAGGCTTCTGCACCGTGAGCTACGTCGTGGTGGCGGTGGGCACCGATCTCATCTGCGCCCGGACGACCGACGGCCTGGACAGCTGCGACGAGCCGGTCGACGCACCGGAGCGAGCCGATGCGTGGGACACGGTCAGGCGAACCATCGAGGGGGACCCCACGCCGGACCCCACGCCCGACTCGACGCCGATCCCCACGCCGAACCCCACGCCCAGCCCGACCCCGAACCCCACGCCGAGCCCCACGCCGGTCCCCACGCCGGACCCCACGTCCCAGCCCACGCCTGAGCCCACGCCCAACCCGACCCCGAACCCCACGCCCAACCCGACCCCGAACCCCACGCCGAGCCCCACGCCGGTCCCGACCCCGGTCCCCACGCCGGTCCCCACCCCCAACCCGACCCCGGTCCCCACGCCGGTCCCCACCCCCAACCCGACCCCGGTCCCCACGCCGGTCCCCACGCCCAACCCCACCCCCAGCCCGACCCCGAACCCCACGCCCAACCCCACGCCCAACCCGACCCCGGACCCCACCCCCAACCCCACGCCGGTCCCCACGCCCGACCCGACCCCGGTCCCCACGCCGGTCCCCACGCCGGCCCCCACCCCGGCCCCCACGCCCCAGCCCACGCCGGACTCCACGCCCGACTCGACCCCCAACCCCACCCCCAGCCCGACCCCGAACCCCACGCCCAACCCCACGCCCAACCCCACCCCCAACCCCACGCCCAACCCCACCCCCAACCCCACGCCGAACCCGACCCCGGACTCCACGCCGGACTCCACGCCGAACCCGACCCCGGACTCCACGCCGGTCCCCACGCCTGAGCCCACGCCGTCACCGCCCGCGCTCGTCGCCGTGGTGCCGGCAGGCACGCCGCCTCCGGGCGACAGCGGCTCGGCCGGTCGCCCGCGTGACCGCGTGACGGATGGGGTAGCCGTCGATGGGGCGACGGCCTCCGGGGCTGGTCCCGTTGCGGCCATGGTCGACGCGATCGTCGGCGTCGCCGAGCAGGCGCTCACCGTCGTCCGGCCCGACGCCGCCGCGGCGGTGGCGGCCACGTTCAGCTTCCCGCTGGCGCTCGCGCTGCTGGTGGTCCTGTTCCTCGTCGTTCAGCCCCGCCTGGACGAGCACGATCCCAAGCTCAGGACCGCCCCGCGGTCGCCGATCGACCTGCTGGTCGGATTCGAGGAGGACAAGGCATGACGACGGCCATGCCCGGCGTGGCGGATCGGGGGCGCTCCGACTACGCGGTCCTCGCCGACCGCCTCAGTCTGCTTCTCGCGCTCCGGGTGGCCGTGGGAGCCACGACCGTTGCCTTCGCAGCGGCGGCGGGCAACGGCCTCGGGATGCCGCTCGCCACGGTGGCATGGCTGGTCGCCGGGTATCTCGTCCTGGCGGTCGTCCTCGACAGGATCGGTCACAGTGCCGAGCGGGCAGCATTCCCAGCCCTCACGGTGATGCTTCTCGTCGACGGCGTGTTCCTGGCGGCAGCGATGTACGCGACCGGAGGGACCCAGAGCCCGCTGCGATTCCTGACCTACCTCCACCTCGTGGCCGTCTCCCTGCTCGCCTCGTACCGGACGGGGCTCAAGATCGCGCTCTGGCACTCGCTCCTGCTGTTCGTCGTGCTGTACGCGCAGGCGGCGGCGATGCTGCCGGCCGTCGACGTCCAGCCCGGCGGGATGAACCTCGACAGCCTGCCGGTCATCAACGTGACCGCGTTCTGGCTGTTCGCCCTCGCAACGTCCGTGTTCAGCGCCATGAACGAGCGCGAGCTCCGCCAGCGGCGCGTGGACCTCGAGGCCCTGGTTGCGATCGGGGCCCGCCTCGACGACGAGCGTGACCTGTTCCGCCAGGCCGCATCGGTCCTCGGAGGCCTGGTCGACCGCTACGCGTTCCCTCGCGCGCTCGTGCTCGGCGTGATCGACGACGGCATCGCCGTCCTCGGGGTCCATGGCGTGGAGGGAGTCGAGCCCGGCGACCCGGTGGCGATTGACGCCGCGCTCAACCGCGCGGTCGCGGCTCGCGGCCCCATCGCCATGCGCCGGCTGGATCCGGCGAAGGACCCGGCGCTCAGCGCGCTGCTCCCCGGTGCCCGCAGGGTCATCGTGGCGCCGATGATCGCCGACGGAGCCCTGGTCGGCGCCATCGTGCTCGAGCACCAGGGTCGCGCCCATGGGGTGGAGCGGCGAGTCATCGGGATGGTCGCGCAGGCCGCAGCCATGGCCGCCCTCAACCTGCGCAACGCCGTGCTCCTGCGCAAGGTTCAGGATCTCGCCGAGCGCGATTCGCTGACGGGTGCGGCGAACCGCCGGTCGTTCCAGGCAAGCCTCGAGCGGGTCATCCTTGCCAACAGCGACCGCCGCAGCCGCGTTGCGGCCGTCCTGTTCATCGACCTCGATGACTTCAAGGTGATCAACGACACCCTCGGCCACGCGGCCGGCGACGCCCTCCTCGTGGCGGTCACGGAGCGGATCACGGGCCTCGTTCGCGAGGGCGACGTCGTGGCGAGGCTCGGCGGGGATGAGTTCGCGATCCTCATGGAGGATCTGCCCGACCTCCGGCGCTCGCGCACGATGGCGGACCGGCTCGTCCGCGAGCTCCGCGCGCCATACCTCCTCGGAGGTCAGTCGGTGGTCATCTCGGCGAGCATCGGTGTGGCCTCCGCCCGTGACGCCGTGGGGGGCGCGGCGGACATGGTGCGCAACGCGGATGTCGCGATGTACATGGCCAAGGCGGGTGGCAAGTCCGGGTTCTCCGTGTTCGATCCCGGGATGCACCAGGCGGTCCGCGATCGCCACGAGATGGCGGTGGAGCTCACCCGAGCGGTCGACCTGGATCAGCTGCACCTGCGGTACCAGCCCATCATCGATCTGGAGACGGGCCGGCTCTCGGGCGTTGAGGCGCTCGTCCGCTGGCAGCACCCCGAACGGGGCCTCAGAGCCCCGGGCGACTTCATCGAGATCGCCGAGGAGCATGGTTCGATCGTTCCGATCGGTCGGTGGGTGCTGGGCGAAGCCTGCCGGCAGACGGCGGCGTGGATCGCCGACGGGTCGATGTCCCGCGAGATGTTCGTCTGCGTGAACGTGTCGGCGCGCGAGGTGCAGGAGCAGGGGTTCGTCGACGGCGTCCGCGAAGCGCTCGCGGAGCATCGGATCGCCGCCGCGCGCCTGGTCGTCGAGCTGACCGAGACTGCGCTGCTGCGGGCGACCCCGACGACGGTTGCCACCCTGCAGGCGCTCCGGGATCTGGGCGTGCGCGTGGTCATCGACGACTTCGGCACCGGCTACTTCTCGCTCAGCCACCTGCGCCAGTTCCCGGTCGATGCGCTGAAGATCGCTCGCGAGTTCACCCAGGAGGAGGAGCCGGACGGCAGTCGCAACTCGGCCCTGGCCGCCGCGATCGTCGCGATGGCCCGCTCCTTGGGGATCGACACGGTCGCCGAGGGGATCGAGACCCCGGCACAGGCGAGCCGGATGCGCGACCTCAAGTGCACGTACGGCCAGGGGTACTTCTACGCCAAGCCGCTTCTCCCCGACGAGATGATGGTGGCGATCCGCCAGCAGGACGTGCTCGCCGAGCTGGAGGCCCCAGGTGCCCCGACCCGCCGCCGCCGGTCTCGTCGGGCCGGATCCGCCCTCGTGGGCTCACGGGTCCCCGCCTAGCGGCCTCGCGGACGCGAACGTCGTTCGACGATCCGCGTTTGGACCACGTCAGCGACGGGGTGCCTCGCTGGCGCCTCCTCCTGCTCCTCCGGCGTCGTCCTTCTGGGTGTCGGCGAGCCGGCGACGGCTCTCCTCCCGGGCTCGCGTGATCTTCCCGGACGCGCCCATGCCGTCGACCTGCGGCCCGGGAACGGGGTTGCGCGGTGTGCGGCCGCGCTCCCGGGCGGCCTCGCGCTCGCCCGCACGCCACGCCATGCGCTCGCCGATGGTCTTCTCGTAGCCCTGGTCGGACGGGAGGTAGTAGCGACGGTCGGCCAGGGCGTCCGGCAGGTACCGCTGGTCCACGTCGTGGCCTGCGAAGTCGTGCGGGTACTGGTAGCCGACGCCGATCCCGTGGTGCTTCATCCGCCGATCGGCCGCGTTCCGCAGGTGGTTGGGAACGGGGAGCGAGCCCTTCTCCACGACGTCGCCGGCGGCGGCCCAGTAGGCACCGCCGGCGCGGTTCGACTTGGGCGCGGTCGCGATGTAGGTGGTTGCCTGGGCCAGGGCGTACTGCGCCTCCGGCAGCCCGATGTAGTCGAGCGCCTGGGCCGCCGCGACCGCGACCTGGAGCGCGCGCGGGTCCGCGTTGCCCACGTCCTCGGAGGCGCTGATGATCAGCCGTCGGGCGACGAACTTCGGGTCCTCGCCGGCCGCGATCATCGCCGCCAGCCAGTAGAGGGCGGCGTCCGGGTCATTGCCGCGCAGGCTCTTGATGAACGCCGACACTGTGTCGTAGTGGCCGTCCCCGGCACGGTCGTAGGCGAGGACCCGCTGCTGGGCGGCCGCCTCGACCTGGGCGAGGGTGGGGGAGACCCGGCCGTCGGAGTCGTGGGCGTCCTCGTCCTCGGCGAGCGCGACAGCGCCCTCGAGGATGTTGAGCGCCTGCCGGGCGTCGCCGCCGGCGACCTCGACCAGGTGCTCGAACGGCTCGTCGGCCATCGCCACGCCGCCACGCGGCCCGAACGTCCCGGCCAGCCCGCGCTCCTCGTCCTCGAGCGCCCGCCGGGCGATCGCAGCGACATCCTCGTCGGTCAGCGGCTCAAGGCGCCAGACGCGCATCCGGGAGAGCAGCGCCGAATTCACCTCGAAGTACGGGTTCTCGGTCGTCGCCCCGATCAGGGTGACGGTGCCGTCCTCGACGTGCGGCAGCAGCGCGTCCTGCTGGGCCTTGTTGAACCGGTGGATCTCGTCGATGAACAGGACCGATCGGCGGCCGTTCAGTGTCAGCTGCTCCTGGGCCTCGGCGACGATCGCGCGGACCTCGGCCACCCCCGACATGACGGCCGACACGGTGCGGAACTCGGCGCCGACGGCGTCCGCCAGGAGCCGGGCCAGCGAGGTCTTGCCCGTGCCCGGAGGGCCCCACAGGAGCATCGAGGCGAGGTGACCGCGGCTGACGGACCGGCGGAGCGGACCTCGCTCGCCGACCAGGTGCTCCTGCCCCTCGAACTCCTCGAGCGTGCGCGGACGCATCCGCGCCGCGAGCGGCTGGCGCTCGGGAGGAGGCTTGAACAGGGCTTCGGGACGAGCGCCGGGGATGGCGCGCCTGGGCGGCATGGCCCGAATGGTAAGGCCCGGCGCGGCGTCAGCCGCCGATCGGGATCACCTTGGCGACGTCGATCAGGATCCAGAGCACGATCAGGATGCCGATCAGCAGCGAGGCGATGCGGACGATGTCCTTCACGTCGCGGGCCACGTAGGCGTACTCGGTGGCGGCCTTGACCGCGAGCGAGCCTGGGGCTACCGGCGACACGGCCTCGCGCGTTGCGGCCCGAGCGCGCGTCCGCGACCGCGCCTCATCGGCGGCCTTCTCGGCCGCCAGCATCTGCGCCTCGAGCTCCGCGGCGCGTGCGAGCTCCGCCTCGGACAGGCCAGGGGATCTCGGGGCCGCCTCGGCCGTGGGGCGCGATGCACCGGCGGACGCAGGGCGGCGGGCGGTGGGCCGGCGCTGGCCGGGACGGACGCTGCCTCGGGCGCGCTTCGCCATGGCGGGGTTCGGCCTCCTTGGTGGACGGGTCGCCGCGATCACGGCGTGTCGGCGGGGAGGATACACCGGGCGGGTCTCCGGGCGTCGTGGCAGCGGCCCGGCGGATGGCGCGTGAGCGGCGGCTGGTATCCTCGGG
Organism: uncultured Chloroflexia bacterium; assembly: GCA_963700555.1. Taxonomy (GTDB): domain Bacteria; phylum Chloroflexota; class Limnocylindria; order Limnocylindrales; family CSP1-4; genus CAIXZV01. The sequence continues at coordinate 94,006 of CAVOXZ010000021.1, read as the reverse complement.
CCGCCCGCCAGCCCTTCCTGCAGAGGACTCCCTTGGACGACCTGACGCAGTCCCTCACCCAGTCGCTCGGCCCGGTGATGCTGGTGCTTGGTGCGGTGGTCCTCGCGCTCGTCATCGTCATCCTGGTCGTCGTGCGGCGCCAGCGGCAGCTGGATCGCCGGATCAGCCAGCTCATGGCGGGAGGCAATGGGGCGAGCCTGGAGTCGACCCTCGAAGCCCACATCGACAAGGTCTACGCGGTGGTGCGTGAGCTCGACGCGCTCAAGGCGAGGACGGCGGTCCTCGAGACCGCTGAGCCAGGGGCGTTCCAGCGGTTGGGGCTGGTCCGCTACAACCCGTTCGAGGACACCGGCGGCAACCAGAGCTTCGCGCTCGCCCTGCTCGACGGTCGCGGCGACGGCGTCATCGTGAGCAGCCTCCATACCCGGACGGCCACGCGTGTCTACGGCAAGGCCGTCGTCGGGGGCAGGTCCGAGGCCGCGCTCTCGGACGAGGAGGCGGAGGCCCTGCGCATCGCGCTCGCGTCCGGGACGGGACCGGCGAAGCGCTGATCCCGATGGGACCCGTGACACCCGAGCTGGCACGGGCTCACCGCATGCTGGTCGTGTGCCAGCCCCCCGACGTCCCCTCACCTGCGAGCCCGACCCGGTCGAGGAGCGCCCGGTGAGACGGCGATCCGGCCGCGGCGAGCCGCAGCCCCTGGTCCAGATCCCGGTCTGGGGCGACACCCAGGATCCGGCTGAGGAAGCGCCCCAGGCGGAGGGCACGGATCAGCTGCTCGAGGGGCTGAACCCGGAACAGCGGCGGGCGGTCTCGCACGGCGACGGGCCGCTCCTCGTGGTCGCCGGCGCCGGCACCGGCAAGACCCAGGTCATCACCCGCCGGATCGCGTGGCTGATCGCCACCAAGCGCGCACGGCCCTCGGAGATCCTCGCCCTCACCTTCACGGACCAGGCGGCGGACGAGATGCAGGTGCGCGTGGACCAGCTCGTGCCGTACGGCTACACCGACACCGCGATCTCGACCTTCCACGCCTTCGGGGACCGGCTGGTGCGGGAGTTCGCGCTGGAGCTGGGGCTGCCATCGGACGTCCGCGTCCTGTCGCGCCCGGAGACGGTCGTGTTCCTGCGCGAGCACGTGTTCGAGCTTGGGCTGGACGAGTACCGGCCGCTGGGCGACCCGACCAAGTTCCTCGACGCGCTCGCGACCCTGTTCTCGCGCGCCAAGGACGAGGACGTCTCGCCCGATGCCTTCCAGGCGCATGGCGCGCGGCTGGCGGCCGAGGCGGCCGCGGCGGGCGAAGCGGCGGAGGCGGATCCCGACGCCGTGGCGGCCCTGGCCGAGGAGGCTCGCCGGCGGGGCGAGCTGGCCCGCGCCTACCGGGCCTACCAGGAGCTGCTCGCCGCCAACGGGGCGATCGACTTCGGGGACCAGGTCTCGCTCGCGCTGCGGCTGCTGCGCGACTCGCCGTCGGCACGGGAGCAGGTCCAGCACCGGTTCCGGTACGTGCTGGTGGACGAGTTCCAGGACACGAACCGGGCCCAGGCGGAGCTCGTCGCCCTCGTCGCCCAGCGCCATCGCAACGTCACCGTCGTCGGCGACGACGACCAGTCGATCTACAAGTTCCGCGGGGCGGCCATCAGCAACATCCTCGAGTTCCGGGAGCGCTACCGGAACGCGAAGGTCGTCGTCCTGCGCCGCAACTACCGGTCTCGCGGCCCCATCCTCGATGCCGCCTACCGCCTGATCCGCCACAACGACCCGGACCGGCTCGAGGTCCGGGCCGGGATCGTCAAGAAGCTCGTCCCGGAGCGCGGCGCCGACGGGGCACCGGCGGTCCGCCACGAGGCCTTCGCGTCGGGCGCGGAGGAGGCGGACTGGATCGCCGCGGACATCGCCAGGCGGATCCGCGAGGGAGCCTCGCCGCGCGACGTCGCCATCCTCGTCCGCGCCAACGCCGCGGCCGACCCGGTGCTCCGATCGCTGAACCTGGAAGGGGTTCCCTGGCGGTTCTCCGGCACCAGCGGGCTGTATGCGCGGCCGGAGATCAAGCTGCTGCTGTCGTTCCTGCGCGCGGTCGCGGATCCCAACGCCTCGGTCGACCTGTACGCGCTCGCCGCGTCGCCGCTGTACGGCATGGGCGGCGAGGACCTGGTCAACATCGTCAACACTGCGCGACGGCGCAACCGGAGCGTGTTCGAGATCCTCGATGAGCTCGGCCGCCAGCCGGGGATCCTGCGCCTGCGTCCCGAGACGCGCGCGGCCGGCGCCCGGCTGGTCGCGGACCTGCGCCAGTACGTGGCCCTGGCCCACGAGCGGCCGACCGGCGAGGTGCTGTACGCGTTCCTGCGCGGATCGGGCTGGCTCAAGCGGCTCGCAGAGACCGAGACGGTCGCCGCGGAGGAGGCGCTGTCCAACATCGCCCGGTTCTTCGACATCGTCCGCGCCCAGTCCTCGCTGCTCGCGGACGACCGCGTGGTCTTCTTCGTGGGCCACCTCCAGACCCTGATCGGGGCGGGCGACGACCCGCCGACGGCGGACATCGACCCGGATGCCGAGGCGGTCGCGGTGATGACCGTCCACAAGGCGAAGGGGCTGGAGTTCCCGGTCGTCTACCTGCCGGGCCTGGTGAGCGGGCGCTTCCCGGCCACCGGGCGTCGGGAGCCGCTGGCGCTGCCGGTGGAGCTGGTCAACGAGACGCTGCCCGAGGGCGACTACCAGCTCCAGGAGGAGCGTCGGCTGTTCTACGTCGGCATGACGCGGGCCCGCGACGAGCTGGTGCTCAGCCATGCCGCGGACTACGGCGGGCAGCGGGCGCGGCGGGTGAGCCCGTTCGTGCTGGAGGCGCTGGACCTGCCGGTCGCGGCGGGCGCATCCGGCGCGGGCGCCAGGGCGACCTCACCGCTGGAGCGGCTCGCCTCGAACGAGCGACCCGAGGCGGCCCCGGTCGCCCCGCGGGCCAGCACGGGCGAGCCGATCACGCTCTCGTTCTATGCCATCGACGACTACCTGACCTGCCCGCTCAAGTACAAGTACGCCCACGTGCTCCGGGTCCCGCTCGCCCCGCACCATTCGATCATCTACGGCTCCGCGCTCCACGCGGCCGTCTCGGAGTTCCACAAGCGGCATGCCCGCGGGGATGTCATGACCGAGGAGCAGCTGGTGGCCACGTTCGCCGCCGCGTGGCGATCGGAGGGGTTCCTGTCCCGCGAGCACGAGGAGGCCAGGCTGGCCGCCGGCCGAGATTCGCTGCGCCGGTTCCGCGAGGAGCAGCTCCGCCCAGGCGCGATCATCCCCGCGTACGTGGAGCGCGAGTTCAGCTTCCTGCTCGATGGCGACCGGGTCCGGGGCCGGTACGACCGCGTGGACATCGTCCCGCGCAACGACGCGCCTCCGGAGGTGCTCGCGGCCGTGGTGGAGAACGGTGCCGCCGATGTCGTCGAGCCCACGATGTTCACCTACCCCGAGCACGTGGTGATCACGGACTACAAGTCGTCCGACGTCCGGGACCCGGTCAAGGCCCGGCAGCGCGCCAGGGACTCGCTCCAGCTGAGCATCTACGCCATGGGCTACGAGGCGATGACCGGTCGCCTGCCCGACGCGGTCGCGCTGCACTTCCTGGACTCGGGGCTGGTGGGCACCACGGCGGTGGACCGCAAGCGGATCGACAAGGCACGGACGGCGATCCGGACCGCGGCGGCCGGGATCCGGGAGCGCGACTTCACGGCCAAGCCGGACCACCTCGCGTGCAGCTGGTGCGCGTTCCGGGAGATCTGCCCGGCAAGCGCGGTCCGCTGAGGTCGGGGGCGATGCCGCTGCTGGCTGACGAGGCGCGCGCGTCGCTCGACGGCGTGGTGTCCGGGAGCGCGCGTGGGGCGGTGATCGATGCGGACAACATCGAGGTCCTGCAGGCGATGCCGGCCGGGGTCGTGGACCTGGCCTACGCGGATCCGCCGTTCGCCACGGGTCGCCGGCAGCGGCTGGTCTCGATCCGGACGGGAGCGGGCGATCGGACGAGGGGCGGGTTTCGCGGCGAGGAGGTCGCCTGGGAGGCGGTCAGCGACCTGGCCTGGGAGGATGATCTCCCGCTCGAGGCTCACCTGGTCGCGCTCGGGGCGCGGATCCGGGAGATCCACCGCGTCCTCGCCCCGCACGGCTCGCTCTACCTCCACGTGGACTGGCGAACCGTCCACCACGTGCGCCTCCTGCTCGACGAGATCTTCGGGCCGGAGCGGTTCCTCAACGAGATCGTCTGGGCGTACGACTACGGCGGCCGGGCCCGCGATCGCTGGCCCCGCAAGCACGACACGATCCTGTGGTACGCGAAGGGGCCAACCTGGCTGTTCGACCGCGAGGCGATCGACCGCGTCCCGTACCTCGCCCCGGGTTTGGTCGGCCCCGAGAAGGCGGCCCGTGGCAAGCTGCCGACCGACGTGTGGTGGATGACGATCGTGCCTCCGGCATCAGCGGAGCGAACGGGCTACCCCACCCAGAAACCGGTGCGGCTCCTGGAGCGGATCGTGGCGGCCTCCAGCCGGCCCGGCGACCTCGTGCTCGATCCCTACGGGGGCTCGGGGACGACGGGGGTGGCCGCCGCGCGCCTGGGGCGACGATGGCTGCTGGTGGACCGCAATCCCGTCGCGGTCGAGATCGCGCGGGCGCGCCTGGCAGGCGAGGCGGGGGAGCGGTCGTGACCGTCACCACGATCACGCTCGACTTCGGCAACACGCTGGTCCCGGTGTCGGCGGGCGGGCTGCGCGGTGTCGTCGCCGAGACGGCGCAGTGGCTGGCCGGCGAGCTCGGGCCCTTTGACGAGGCCGAGGTGCTGCGAATCTGGGGCGAGGAGCGCGAGCGCCAGTTCCGGGAGGAGGTGCCGCAGTTCCGCGAGGTCGACCTCTCGCAGCGGCTGGTCCGGATCCTCGCCCGGCTGCGGGGGATGCCCGCCCCGCCACCCGAGGCGGCCTGGGACGACGCGGCCGCGGCCCGCCGGTCGACCGCCGAGGAGGCGGCGCGCGCCGTTGACGTGTACTCGCGGGCGTTCGTCACGGCGTTGCCACCCGCCCCGTCCGCGGGGCCGCTCCTGGCGCGGCTTCACGGGGCCGGCTACCGCCTCGCGATCCTGTCCAACTGGCCGCTCGCCGCGACGATCGACCGCTTCGCCGAGGCCGCCGGGTGGATGCCATTCCTGCACGCGATCGTCGTCTCGCAGCGGATCGGGGCGATCAAGCCCCATCCGGCCATCTTCCAGGCGGCGCGGGAGGCGCTCGGCAACCCGGAAGTGGACAAGATCCTCCACGTGGGGGACGACTGGGCCGCGGACGTCGTGGGGGCGAAGCGGGCCGGCTGGAGGGCCGCCTGGCTGATGACTCGTCCGGGCGACTCGCCCCTGCCCGGGTCGGTCCGCGACGGGACGGTCGTCGCGGACCTTGAGCTGGGCGCGCTCGACGAGCTGGAGGCGGCCCTGACGACCCTCGCCTGACCGGTAGACTCGGCTCGATGGAGGCTCGCGACCGGATCCTGAACCTCGGGCTGCTTGCGGCGGCTGGAGTCGTCTGGATCCTTGTCGCCCTTCTCCTGACCAGCCGTGACCCGTATCAGGACCTGCCGGCGGGCTATCTCGGGGCCGGACTGCTCGGCCTCGCCGTGGGCCTCGTCGCGGCGCCCCTGGCCTGGCTCGTCGTGTTCGCCCGCCACCGGCGGATCGCCTACGCCGGGGACTGGATGCGGGCCGGCCGCCGCGGCGCCTGGGTCGGCCTGCTCGTCGCGGTACTGGTCGTCCTCCGGCTGGTCGATGCCTTCCAGCTGCCGATCGTCGTCTTCCTGGCCGCGATCTTCGTCGTGGCCGAGATCACCCTGTCTGCCGAACGCTAGGAGCCCCCGTGTCCGAGTCGCCGCTAGCCGCGCGTCCAGCGGAGCCGTTCGCCGACGTGAAAGGCCGCGCCGCCACCGCCGTGGATGAGGCGCGCAACGAGATCCTCGACCTTTCGCATCGTATCCATGCCAACCCGGAACCCGCCTTCGAGGAGCACCAGGCGGCTGCCTGGTGCGCCGAGGCGGTGAGCCGTCACGGATATACGGTCGAGCTGCCGGCCGGGAGCCTGGCAACTGCCGTTCGCGCCCGGATCACGGGGGGCAAGGGCCCGGTCGGCCCGCGGATCGGGGTCCTCGCGGAATACGACGCGCTGCCTGGCCTGGGCCATGGCTGCGGCCACAACACGATGGCGGCATCGGGCGTCGGCGCGGCGATCGCGCTCGCGGCAACCCGCGACGCCTGGGCCGGCGAGGTGGTGTTCCTGGGCACCCCGGCCGAGGAGCGGGGGAGCGGCAAGCAGATCATGATCCGTGACGGCCTGTTCGACGGCCTGGACGCGGCGCTGCTCTTCCACCCGGCGGACGCGAACTACGTCGAGGTGGCGCCCCTCGCATCGGAGGACGTCACCGTCGTGTTCAAGGGGCTGCAATCCCACGCTGCGTCCGAGCCCTGGGCAGGCCGCAACGCCCTCGACGCGATGGTCGCCCTGTTCGTCTCGGTGGGCCTGTGGCGCCAGCAGCTGCCACCGCACTGCCGCGTCCACGGGATCATCGCGGAGGGCGGCACCGCGGCCAACATCATCCCGGACCGGACGCGCGCCTGGTTCATGATCCGCTCCGCGGAGCAGGCGTTCTACGACGACGGGATGAAGCCGCGGTTCGTGGAGCTGTGCAAGGCGGCCGCGCTCGCGGCGGGTGTCGAGGTGGAGATCGAGTTCTCGGGCTACGCCTCCACCATGAAGCACAACCGGACGCTGGCCAGCCGATGGCTTGCGAACGCTGCCGCCTACGGGCTGCAGGACCTTGGCAAGGACACCGCCTCGGGCTCCACGGACATGGCCAACGTGTCCATGGTGCTGCCGGCGATCCACCCCGAGATGTCGATCACGGAGGGGCCGACACCCGGCCACTCGACCGAGTTCCGGGACGCGGCCGCGCGCCCGCTGGCCGACCGCACGGTGCTCCTTGCGGCGACGATCGTGGCCCAGACCGCACTGGACCTGCTGCTCGATCCGTCGGTGGCCGACGCCGCGTGGCGGGAGTTCCGAGGCGAAGCCTGAGCCGGCGAGGGTGACCCGGGCTCCGGCACGCGCTACCATGCCGCCCTGCGCCCCGCTGGACGGTGGACCCGAACCGGCGGCGCCCGTGCCGAGGACAACACGTGGCCGAGCGTCCCCACCGAGCGGGTGACGGGCCCGATTTCGCCTCACGCAACGGCTGGAACCAGCCGTACGAGGCCTTCTCGGACTACGACCTGCCGACCTATGTCGGGCTGCCGACGTTCATGAAGCTGCCCTGGATCCCGGACGTGGCCGAGCTGCGAGCCCGGCGCGCCGACATCGCCATCGTGGGGGCCCCCTTCGACGATGCCGTCAGCCATCGCCCGGGCGCGCGCTTCGGGCCGCGGGCGATCCGTGAGGCGCAGTACACGGGTGGGTCGATCCACTCGCTCCAGCTGGGCGTCGAGCCGTTCGAGATCCTCGACGTCGTCGATGCCGGCGACGCGAACATCGTGCCGGCCTGGATCGAGCGGGCCCATGCCTTCATCTATCGCAAGATCCACGAGGTCGCCTCGACCGGTTCCATTCCCATCGTGCTCGGTGGCGACCACTCGATCACGTGGCCGTCGGCGACGGCGGTGGCGCAGGTTCGGCGGCCGGGCTCGATCGGGATCGTGCACTTCGACGCCCACGCGGACACGGCGAACGAGGACTGGGGTGTCCTCGCCGGCCATGGGACGCCGATGCGGCGGCTGATCGAGTCGGGCGCCGTGAAGGGCCGCAACTTCGTCCAGGTGGGGCTCCGTGGCTACTGGCCCCCGGTCGAGACATTCGAGTGGATGCGCGAGCACGAGCTCCGCTGGCATCTGATGCGCGAGGTGGAGGAGCGCGGAGCGGAGGCCGTCATCGACGACGCGATCGCCGAGGCGCTCGACGGGCCCGACGCGATCTACCTCTCGGTGGACATCGACGTCATCGATCCGGGCTCGGCGCCCGGCACCGGCACCCCCGAGCCCGGCGGGTTCCTGCCGCGCGAGCTGTTGCGAGCCGTGCGGCGGATCGCGGGGGCGGTCGACATCGCGGGGGTGGACATCGTGGAGGTCTCCCCGCCGTATGACCACGCCGAGGTCACGGCGATGGCGGCCAACCGGGTCGCCCTGGAGGTCATCTCGGCCCTCGCCGCGAAGCGCCTCGCCGGGCACCCGATCCGCTACGAGCGGCCGCCCGGATGACGGAGACCGCAGCGGCAGCGCTCGCCCGCCTGTACGACCTCGACCTCCAGGACGATCCGGGCGATCTCGACCTGCTGCTGGCGCTCGCGGCGCGTGCCGACGGACCGATCCTGGAGCTCGCCGCCGGTACGGGGCGGCTCACCGTCCCTCTTGCCCAGGCCGGCTACGACGTCACCGGTGTCGATACGGACCCGGCGATGCTCGCCCGGGCTCGCGATCGTGCCGACGCCGCGGGCCGGGACGTCGCCCGCCGCGTGCGCCTGGTCGACGCCGATGGCCGGATCGTCCGCCTGGCGGATGCCGGTGGCTTTGCGCTCGCCATCATCCCGCTCAACTCGATCTTCCTGATGGGCAGCCGCGCCGACCAGGCGGCCGCCGTCGCGACGCTGGCCGAGCACCTTGCGCCGGGCGGGCTCGCGATGGTCGATGCCTGGCTTCCGGACGCCGAGGATCTCGCCCGCTACGACGGACGGCTCGTCCTCGAGTGGGTCCGCGAGGACCAGGGTTCCGGCCGTGTCGTCACCAAGTCCTGCAGCGCCCTCTACGACGCCACGATCGGCTCGGTGATGCTGACCACGATCTTCGAGGAGGGTGCGCCCGGCGACCCCCCCGTGCGCTGGGTCCGGGTGGACCGCCTGCGCCTCGTGTCACCCGACGAGCTGGCGACGTTCGCCGGGGCGGCAGGGCTGGTGGTGGAGACGCTCGGCGGCGACTACGAGCTCGGGGACCTGGAGCCGGGTGCCGAGCGCGTCGTGATGGTCGCCCGCAAGCGGTGATCGGGCGCCTGCCGGCACGGGGATGGCCCTCCCGGACGGGTCCGACGGGACCATCGTCGCCTGCGGCCGACGCAGGGTCTGCGTGGTAGAGTCGAGACGATGTCGGACTTGATCCGCCTCCTCGTGGTCGAGGACGTTCCCCAGGTCGCGCAGTACGTTCGCGGGCTGCTCAACTCGCAGTCTGCGATCAAGCTGCTGGACGTCGTGAGCGACGGCTCGAAGGTCCTCAACCTGATCAACGAGCTTCGGCCCGACGTGGTCCTGGTGGATGCCCTGCTCCAGGGCCGGGTGAAGGGCCTCAACCTGGTCGCCCAGATCCAGCAGACGGGGCTGCAGATCCCGGTGATCGTCCTCACGGTGCCCCAGCAGCCGGTCATGGTGGACCCGGTCAACGGTGTTCACGGCGTGCTCGGCATGCCGTTCACGGGCTACGAGCTGGTGACCCGCCTCCAGCAGGTCCACCAGGCGTCCCAGACGACGGACGGCGCGCACCTCGCCCGGATGATCACGATCTTCGCCCCCAAGGGCGGGGTCGGCAGGACCACGCTGGCGTTCAACCTCGCGGTGGCAGTCGGGCAGCTCGGACCGCGAACGGTGCTCATCGACGGCAGCCTCCAGTTCGGCGACCTGCGCGCCCTGCTCAAGGTGCCGCTCGAGGCCCCCTCGCTGCTGGACCTGCCGACCGACCGGATCCAGGAATCGGACCTCGCCGACGTGCTGTGGCGCGACCCGTCGGGCATCGACATCCTGCTCGCGCCGCCACGGGTGGAGATGGCCGAGATGGTCACCACCCGGGATCTCGAGAAGACGCTCAGCCTGCTGCGCCGGGTGTACGAGGTGGTCATCGTCGACGCCCCGGCCGTCGTGAATGACATCAACCTCGTGTTCCTGGACGCCTCCGACACGATCCTCGAGGTCGTCACCTACGACTCCACCGCGATCCACTCGACGATGGTCATGGCGGATGCCTTCCGGATGATCGGGTACCCGCCCACCAAGGTGCGCTACCTGGTGAACCGGGCCGACTCCACCGGCGGCATCGATCCGGAGGTGCTGAGCCGGGCCCTCGGCCGGACGCCCGAGCACCAGGTGAGCTCCGGGGGCGCGCTCGTGACCCGCGCCAACAACGAGGGGATCCCGTTCGTCCTTGCCGACCCGTCGGCGCAGATCAGCCAGGACGTGAACCGCACCGCGAGCGAGCTGATCGGGCGCCTTGCCCCAGCGGCCGCGCGCCGGTAGCGTCGGCGCGTGTCCGACCCGCGACCGATCGGCATCTTCGACTCTGGCGTCGGCGGCCTGACCGTCCTGCGGGAGATCCTTCGCCGATCCCCCCACGAATCCACGATCTACCTCGGCGACAACGCGCGCGCCCCGTACGGCGTCCGCACCGACGACGAGGTCCGCCGGTTCTCCGCCGAGGCGCTCGACGAGCTCGCCGGTCGTGACGTCAAGGCGCTGGTCGTCGCCTGCAACACGTCCACCGCGGTGGCGCTCCGGGACCTGCGCGCCCGCTATGCGCTGCCGGTGCTGGGCGTGGTCCGACCCGGGGCGGCGGCCGCGGCGCTCGCGACGCGGAACCGCCGAGTAGGCGTGATCGCGACCCCCGCGACCGTCCGGTCCCATGCCTACTTCAACGCGATCAAGGACGAGAACCCGGCGGTCGAGGTCTACGAGCACGCGACGCCGAGGTTCGTGCCGATGGTCGAAGCCGGGATCCTGTCCGGCGACGAGCTCGAGGCGGTGGTCAAGGAAGAGCTGGCGCCGCTGCTCGGCGAGCGCGACGGGGCGGGGGAGTTCGTGTTCCCGCGGCCGCCGTCGGCCAAGATCGACACGCTGCTGCTCGGCTGCACCCACTACCCGCTGCTGCGGCCGATCCTGACCCGCGCGGTCGGCGACCGGGTCGCGATCGTCGATTCGGCGACGGCCACGGCGGCGACCCTGTCGGAGCTCCTGTCGGTGAACGGGCTCGAGGCGCCGGGGACCACGCGCGGCACCGCCGCGGACCCGGGAGCGGCGGGTCATTCGCGCCCGGCCGAGACCTACGGCGCGCCACCGATGCATGTGCAGCTGACCACGGGTGACACCGGGCGGTTCCGGGCGATCGCGTCGCGCATGTTCGGGGACGCCTTTCCGGACGTCGGCTCCGTGGACCTGGCGGTGGGCACCTGATGGCCGATCGGACCAAACGGACAGGCCGGGCAGGATCGCGGTCGGGCGGGGAGCGGGACGCCGGCGAGCGGCTGTGGCAGGTCGGGTTCGTGGTCGGCTCCGTCCTGGGCGCCGCCGTCACGATCGCCGGCCGCCACGCGGAGCGGACGGCCCGCGCAGCGGGGCTCGTGGACTGGCGCCGGGTGGAGGACATCGCCATCGGCCGCCTGCGCCGGGCTCCGGGGGCGTTGACGGAGGCCGAGCTTCGCTCGACCGAGCCCGACTACCGGGACGCGATGGCGCGCGTGGTCCCGGCGCTCGCCCGGCATCTCGGCACGGAGCTGCCCGGGGTGGTGGACCGGGTCGCGGTCGGTGGATCGCGCCGCCTGGGTGCGTGCCAACACCTCGGCCTTCGCCGGGCTGATCGGCAAGATCGAGGGCCCGCTGCTCGACCAGGTGCTGCCGGAGGGCGGCGGGTTGACCAAGGCGTCGATGGTCGCTCGCCAACCGCTGGGTCACGACCCGCCAGATGGGCCTGCTGCTGGGGTTCATGGGCCAGCGGGTGCTCGGCCAGTACGACCTGGCGCTGCTCGCCGCCGAGACCGAGCCCGGCCGGCTGCTGTTCGTCGAGGAGAACATCCGCAACACCGCCCGCGCGCTCGACGTGCCGCTGGGCCCGTTCAGGACCTGGATCGCGCTCCATGAGACCACCCATGCCTTCGAGTTCGAGGCGCATCCCTGGCTGCGGCCGTATCTCGCCGGCCGCCTCGAGCGCCAGCTGACCCTGTTCTCCGACGACGCAGCGTCGCTCGGCCGCGAGGCGGTCCGGACGCTGGGCAGCGTGCTCAGGGGCGAGGGCCGCAACGATGACCAGCACTGGCTCGAGCGCCTCATGACCGAGGAGCAGCGGCGCCTGTTTCGAGAGACGCAGGCGGTCATGGCCTTGCTGGAGGGGTTCGGGGACCACGTGATGGACGAGGTGGGCCGCGACCTGGTCCCCGGCGTGGAGCGCATCTCGGCCCGCTTCCACGGCCGTCGGCAGCAGAGGACTGCGTTCGAGCGGGCGATGCTGCGGATCACCGGCATGGACCTCAAGATGGAGCAGTACCGTAAGGGCGAGCTGTTCGTGGCCGAGATCGAGCGGCTCGCGGGCGCCGTGGCGCTGCGGCGACTCTGGGATGGGCCGGAGACCCTGCCGACGCCGGACGAGATCGACCACCCGGACCGCTGGGTGCACCGGCTGAACCTCAGCATTCAAGGAGGATCTGCGTGACCGAGGCGGCCTCGCGAACACCCGGGCCGGGATCAGGGCCTGGCGGCGCACCGGTGGCGATCGCCCTGACGCCGATCCTCGCCGCCCGCTGGCGAACGCGCGACCTGGATGCCATCAGGGCCGCGGCGCCCGGGACGCGCCTGGTGACGATCGGGTTCGACGGCCATCCTGACGGTCCGCTCGACGACGTCGAGGTCATGCTGCGAGGCCGCTTCCCGGCCGAGCTGTTCGATCGGATCCTGACCCGGGCGCCCGCGCTGCGATGGGTCCACTCGGCCACCGCCGGCGTGGAGCGCGTCCTGACTCCGGCGTCCCGAGCCCGCGACCTCACGATCACCAACGCGCGCGGCGTCTTCTCGCGGCCGATCGCCGAGTACGTGATGCTGATGATGCTGGCCGTGTCGCGCCGTCTGCCGTCGCTCCTGGAGCTGCAGGCCGAGCGGACATGGCAGCCCCTCGAGTCGCGCGAGCTGCGCGATGTCACCGTGGGCATCGTCGGCCTGGGCTCGATCGGGCGCGCCGTGGGCGCGCTCGCGACCGCGTTCGGATGTCGGGTCATCGCCACCCGGCGGCGCCCCGAGTCGGGCTCGCACGCCCCGGAGGGCGCCGGCGACGAGCCGTACCTCGGGTCGATCATGCTGGACCGGGTGCTCTCGCCGGACCAGCTGCCCGAGCTCCTGGCCGAGAGCGACTTCGTGGTGCTCGCGGCACCCCTGACCGAGGACACCGAGGGCCTCATCGGCGAGGAGTCGATCTCGCAGCTCAAGCCCGGTGCCTGGATCATCAACGTCGCTCGCGGCGAGCTGGTCGACGACGTGGCGCTCGGCCATGCGCTCCAGGACGGCCGGATCGGTGGCGCGGTGCTGGACACGTTCCACGAGGAGCCGCTGCCGCCGACGTCGCCCCTGTACGACCTGCCGAACGTGATCCTGACGCCCCACACGTCCTGGTCCTCGACCCGCGTCCTGGACCGCTCGGTGGACCTGTTCTGCGAGAACCTGCGCCGCTATGCGCAGGGGCGTCCGCTGGTCAACGTGGTGGACCCGAACGCCGGGTACTGAGCGACGGCTGCCAGCCGGCGGCCCACGTCACGACCGGCGGTAGCATCACCCCATGCAGATCGCCATCGTCGGGCTTGCCGGCTGCGGCAAGACCACCGTCTTCAACACGCTCACCCGCGGCCACGCCGAGACCGGGGGCTACGGCGGCCTCCAGCTCAACGTGGGCGTGGTCAAGGTTCCCGACGAGCGGCTCGAGAAGCTCGCGGCCGTGTTCAAGCCGAAGAAGATCGTCCACGCCGACGTCACCTACGTGGACCTGCCGGCGCCACCCGCCTCACACGAGGGGCATGTCGGCGCCGAGGAGCTTCCCGCCGAGCACCTCGCCCGGCTGCGCGATTCGGATGCGCTCATCCACGTCGTCCGGGCATGGGACTCCGAGGCACACCCGCATCCCTCGGGCTCAGTGGATCCGGCCCGGGATCTGGAGCAGCTGGACCTCGAGTTCATCCTCGCGGACCTCGCGATGGTGGACCGCCGCCTGGACCGGCTCGGTGGATCCGGGCGCCACGGCACGCCCGCCGAGCGCGAGGCCAACGAGCGCGAGCAGGTGATCCTCGAGCGCCTCAAGCCCGCCCTCGAGGCCGGTCGCCCGATCCGCGACGAGCCGCTCGACGCCGACGAGGAGAAGGCCCTTCGCGGCTACCGGTTCCTGACCCAGAAGCCCGTGCTCGTGCTGCTCAACGTGGGCGAGGGCGAGCTGGCCGAGGCACCGGCCCTGATCGAGCGGCTCCGCGCCGGCTACGACCACCGGCACGCGATGGTGGACGCGCTGTCGGCCAGGATCGAGATGGAGCTCGGCGAGCTCGAGCCCGATGAGGCCGCGGTGTTCATGGAGGAGCTGGGCCTGGCCGAGTCCGCCCTGGACCGCGTGATCGCGCTCTCGTACCAGCTCGTGGGCCTGATCTCGTTCCTGACCGCCGGCCCGGACGAGGTCCGTGCGTGGCCCATCCCCGACGGCTCCAACGCGGTGGACGCGGCGGGCGCCATCCACACCGATCTCGCCCGCGGGTTCATCCGCGCGGAGACCATCCCGTACGAGGATCTGCTCGCCCTGGGGTCCATCGCCGAGGCCAAGAAGCACGGCAAGGTCCGCTCCGAGGGCAAGACCTACCGGGTCAGGGATGGCGACGTCATCGAGATCCTGTTCAGCCGGTAGGCGATCGGGCGGCGGTCGCGCCACCGGTCAGTTCGGGCGGCCGCCCTCGGCCTGGAGGTCGGCCAGGATCGACAGGTAGTCGGTTGGCTCCTCGGGCGCGTCGAGGTCGGCGAGGAAGTTCTCGTCGTCCTCTCGCGACACGTTGACCGCGGCCGTCAGCCGATCATCGGTGATGGCGATGAACCCGTAGTCGCGCTCCAGCTCGTCGGCGATCGCCTCGACCAGCGTGTTCTGCTCGAACGACTCGAGGACACGGCGACGCACGGATTGCACGACGTCGAAGAACTCCTCGGGGTCCATCTCCTCCTCGCGGGCAAGGAGGAGGTCGGCGAAGACGTCGTCGTCGCCCTCGTGAAGCTCGTAGAAGTGCATGATTAGGAACCTCGGTCGGGGAGCGGCCGGAGACGTGGCCGCTCAGCGCGCAGGTGCGCGGGGCGGCCAGTATAGGCGGGTCCTCCGGACCCTCCTTGGAGGGACGGATGAGCGACACACCCGAGGTCGTGGTGATCGGGGCGGCCTGCCGGGACCTGGCGGACGACGACGAGCGCGGGTGGCGACTCGGCGGCGGCGCCTCCTATTCCTCCCTGGCGCTGGCTCGACTCGGGCTGCGGGTCGGTGCCCTGGTGGTGGCGGACGAGCTGGCCGCTCACTCGACCGAGTTGGACATGGTGCGCGACGCCGGTGTGGACGTCCACGTGATCCCGGGTTCCCGTGGCCCGATCTTCATCAACATCGAGACGCCCACCGGGAGGGTCCAGCACACGCCGCAGGTCTCGGATCCCGTCGATCCGGCCGCCCTCCCCGAGGCCTGGCGCGATGCCCGGGCGTGGATGTTCGCGCCCGTTGCAGCCGAGGTCCAGGATGACTGGGCCGGGATCCCGCCTGCCGGTGCCCTCGTCGCCCTCGGCTGGCAGGGGTTGCTGCGCGTGCTCAAGGACGGCGCCCCGGTTCGCCATCTGCCGCCCGGACCGTCGCCGGTGGTCCGCCGTGCGGACCTGGTGGGCGTGGGCAGCGACGACGTGGACGAGGCCACGACCCCGAGTCACCTCGCGGCCCTGATGAAGCCCGGCGCAACCCTCCTGTTCACTGACGGGATCCACGGTGGGACGGCGTTCGAGATCGGCGCCTCGCCCGACGACCTGACGGCGCGCCACTGGCGGAGCATCCCGATCCAGAGCTACGTCGACCCGGTCGGGGCCGGCGACACGTTCCTCGCCGGGACCTTTGCCGCCTGGGTGCGCCCGGGGATCACCGCGGGCTGGCAGGGCCCGGATCCGGACATCCGCCTCGGAGCCGCGTGCGGGTCGCTGGTCCTCGAGGGGCCGGGCCTGTACGGGGTGCCCCACCTCGCCGATGCGATCCGGCGCATGCACGGCGGTGACAACCCGGACTGACGCTGCGCAGCCGCAAGGGTCCCTGCCGCCCGAGCGCGTTGACACCCCCCTGACCGGGTGGTAGCGTCGCAGCGCAATCGCTTGCGTTGCTCGTGCGCGACGCCGGCCGAGTGGATCCAGGGGAGACCGGAAGATGCAGGCGGCAGTGTTCGCGGACGCCGGACGCCTGGTGATCGAGGACCGCCCAGATCCGGAGCCCGGCCCCGGCGAGGTCCTGGTCGAGGTCGAGGCGTGCGGGATCTGTGGCTCGGACCTGGCGGTGCTCGATATCCCGCCGCGCCATCCGGCCACGCCGGGCGTCATCCTGGGGCACGAGTTCGTGGGACGGGTGATCGCGCTCGGCCCGGGCACGGGAGGCGTGTCGGTGGGCACGCGCGTCGTGGTGGACCCGGACCCGAAATGCGGGTCGTGCGGGCCGTGCCGGGCCGGGCGGCCGGCCAACTGCGAGCACATCGTTGCCCTCGGCGTCTACCGGGACGGGGCGCTGGCCCGTCGCGTGGCGACGCCCGCGGAGACCTGTCACCCGATCCGGGACGACGTGCCGGCGTCGCTCGCGGCCCTCGCTGAGCCACTGGCCTGCGTGGTCAACGGGACCAACCGCGCGGCCCTCCGCCCGGGGGAATCCGCCGTGGTGTTCGGCGCCGGCGCGATCGGCTGCCTGTTCACGGCGGTCCTGCACGCCGCGGGCGCCTCCACGCTGGTGGTGGTCGAGCCGAACGCGGACCGCGCCGCCGTCGCACAGGCGATGGGCGCAACGCACGTCCTTGCCCCCGAAGCCTGGGGACGCCGGCGGGCGGACCTCCTGCCCGGGGGGGCCGACGTGGTCGTGGACGCGGTTGGAAGCGTCCTGCCGGAGGCGATCGACGCCGCCGGCATGGGCGCCCGCGTGGTCCTGTTCGGGATGAACAGCAACGCCCGGCCGGCCGTCCACCAGGTGGAGATCACCGAGAAGGGCCTGACCGTGATGGGGACCTACATCACGAACTTCACGTTTCCGCAGGCCATCCGGCTGATCGAGGGCGGGACGCTGGACCTCGCGCCCCTCGTCTCCGAGGTCCTGCCGCTCGCGCGCGTCGAGGAGGGCCTGGCCGCGCTCAAGTCCGGCCGTGCAACGAAGGTGGTGATCACGCCATGACCGGCCCGGCCCGCCACGGGATCCGTGTCGCCTCGGCGCCGTGCTCGTTCGGCGTTGATGAGGTCATCGTGGATGACATCTGGATGCCCGGTCCCGACGAGATGCTCGACTGGATGGCCGAGCTGGACTACGAGGGCACCGAGCTCGGTCCGCCCGGGTTTCTCGGCGGCGGGTCGGAGATGGCGGAGCGCCTTGCCGCGCGCAACCTCGAGTTCGTCGGCACCTTCCTGCCCCAGGCCTTCCACGACGACGCGCGCGCTCCGGGCGACCGGGAGTGGATGGCGAGCCTGCTGGGCGACCTCCGTCGTGGGCTCCCGCCGGGTGCGCGCCCGTTTGCCGTCCTGTGCGAGTCCATCGACATCCCGCTGCGACTCCAGGCCGCGGGCCGGGTCGACCGTCGTCCCGACGCGCTGCTCGACGACGACGGCTGGAGCCGCCTGATCTCGAACATGCACCGTTCCGCCGACCGAGCCCGGTCGCTGGGCTTCGAGCCCGTCATTCATCCCCACGCCGGGACATACCTCGAGACGGCGAGCGAGGTCGATCGGCTGGTCAACGCGATGGACCCGTCGATCGTGGGCCTCTGCCTCGACACCGGCCACTTCCGCTTCGGCGGCGCCGAGCCGGCCCGATGCCTGCGCGACTACGCGTCGGTCGTCCGGCATGTCCACGTCAAGGATTGCCGGATGCAGGTGCTGCACGATGTCGTCGCCCGGGACCAGGACGTGGTCGCGGCGCTCGCCGGCGGGGTGTTCAGCCCGCTCGGCGCGGGGGACGCGGATATCCCGGCGGTCGTTGCCGCCCTCGCCGACACGGACTACCAGGGGTGGGTCGTGGTCGAGCAGGACCAGTTCCTCGGCGCCGAGGTCACTCGCGAGGACGTCGTGGCCGGCCAGCGGGCGAACCGGGAGTTCCTCAGGAACCTGGGCCTCTAGCGCTCGCCGGGGACGGCACCGCCGGCCTGCCGCCGGATCCGCGCCGCGAGCCGGGTTCCGCGCCGCTCCAGGTCAGCCTCCAGGCGGGGGTGCGCCCGTCCCGTGACCCGCAGCCGCTCCAGCAATCGCCACGCAGCCCGGGTCGCGGCCAGCGCACCCCCGGGATCCCCGAGCCGATGCTCGCGCAGCTTGGCCACCTCGATCCAGGCAATGGCCCCGAGCCCCCCACCCGCTGCGGCGGCGGTCTGCCACGCCTCGACGGCCTCGGGCCAGCGCCCCAGGCGTCTCAGGGTCCGGGCCCGCTCGGCGGCCAGGCGCTCGTCCGTCCACCGATCCGAGGCCGTGTCGAACGCCGCCGCGGATGGAGTGGGGCCGAGCGCACCGCCACGGCCGTTGGCGAGATCCCCGCGCCAGCCGCTTGCCGGTGCGCGCCCGCCGAAGGTGGGCCGGACCCGCGGCGTCCACCACGCCTCGCGCTCCTCGGCAATCCTCTCCCGGGCGATCGCCGGTCCGACCGCGCTGCGCCCGAACGGGTCCCGCACGGGCGGCTCCGCGGCCAGCGCGTCGTCCAGGCACTCGAGGGCCTCGTCGTGCCGCCGGTCGCGGGCGTAGGCCCGGGCAAGGCCGGCGAGATCTCCACGGGGGGCCTCGTGCCGGGTCGCCCGGTCCACGTACCGGTGCTCCACGTGGGCGAGCAGCAGCCCGAGCGAGCGGACGTCCTTCTCGTTGTGGACCACGACCCCGGCCAATGGACCGACCGGACCGCCCCGCAGCACCTCGAGGTAGATCGTGGGGATCTCCCAGCCCGCCACGTCGCCGACGCGCGAGACCCCCAGCAGCTCGGTCTCGACGCTCTGGAGCCGGGCGTTCTCCATGCGGTGCCGGAACACGCGCCGGACGAACGGCAGCAGGTCCAGGTGTCCGGCATGGACGGGCGCGGCGCGGCCGGCGAGACGGTAGCGGGCCTCGATCAGCGGCCAGTCGAAGCCGCGGCCGTTGTAGCTGACGAGCCAGGAATCCGGGGTGACCCAGCGGGCGATCTCGGCGAGCAGCGCGGGCTCGTCGGCATGATCCGGGAGCAGCAGCTGGGTCTGGTGGAAGGCGGATCCCTCCCAGCGGGCGAGCCCGACGAGGAAGGCCAGCGTTCCAGCGGCGGTCGCGAGGCCGGTCGTCTCGGTGTCGATGCAGACCAGCGGCGCGTCGGCGGGTGGATGGCCGGGGAGACGGGCGAGCCGCTCCCGGTCGAGGGGGATCTCGACGGGCGGCACGTCGCGTCGCACGAGGACCGCGCCGCGTTCCTCCACGACATCAGCCCCGAGCACGGCCGCCAGTCGGGCCGCGAGGATCGGGCTCCGGCGGCCCGCGAACGGTGCCCGGGCGGGCTCCTGGTCAGGGCCGATGGGTGCGCCACCCGATCGCGCCAGCGTGGCCCGCAGGTTCGCGAGGCGGCGCTGGCGCGTGACGGGGCTTGCGGCCTCCGCGGTCATGCGACCGCGACCTGGGCGCTGTCCGGACGCTGCCCGGTCCTCGATCCGCCCGCGCCGGCCGGGGAACCCGCCAGCGTTTCCGATCCGAGCCCGGCCAGCAGCCGGAGCGCGAGGGCCTTGCCGTCCACCTCGGGCTCCAGGCGCGGCCCCGTGCACGCGGGGCACCCCGCTTCGCACTGGCACGCACGGATCAGGTCCGCGGCCCCTTCGACGAGCTCGGCATGGCGGGCGAACAGCCGCTCGGAAAGCCCCACGCCACCGGGCATCGCCTCGTACAGGTAGATCGTCGGCGCCTCGTGATGCGGCGACCGGACCTGGGAGACGAGGCCGAGGTCACGCGGGTCGACCATGAGCAGGACAGCGGCCACGGCCTGGATCGCCCGCCCGGCGCCGATCAGCGCCACGTCCAGCTCGTCCCGCCGCCAGCCGGTCGCGGCGGCCTCGGCGGTCAGCCAGTAGGCGGTCGTCTGGAGCTCGATCTCGGGCAGGTCGATGGGCCCCCAGCCGACGTTCTCGTCGGTGACGAACTTGAGCTTCTTGTAGAGGGTGACGAGGCTCGCGACCATCACCTCGCCGTGGACCCGGGTGCCGCCGACGGCCGGACCCTGGGCGAACAGGTCGAGCGGCTTGAGGGTCACCGCCCGATTGGCATACGTGTAGTGGTCCGCGTCGATCCGGTGGACATAGGCCTTGCGCTCGCCCCACTCGAGCCGGTCCACGTGGTACTGCACCGACTCGTGCATGTAGATCGCGTGCTGGTGGACCAGGACCTGGGCGCTGAACAGGTCCACCTCGCCGAGCACCCGGGGCCGGTCCGGGGTCGTGTCGATGATGACCACGTTCTCCGGGGCCGCGGAGCGGAGCGAGACCTCGGAGGCCGGGAAGTTCTCGGAGCTCCAGTACCAGCGCCCATCGTCCGCCTGGCGCACGGTGCCGCCCTCACCGAGGAAGGCGAGCAGGTCGTCGGCGGGGCCGGGCCCGAACCACTCGCCGGGCTCGAACGGCAGCTCGAAGGCAGCGCACCGGAGATGGGCGAGGAGCACATGCAGGTTGTCCGGGTCCAGCCGCGCCTCCTCCGGCCGCCCGCCGAGCACGAACTCCGGGTGATGGATGACGTACTGGTCCACGGGCGCCGGCGACGCGACCAGGATCGCGACCGACACGTCCCCGCGCCGCCCGGCGCGACCCATCTGCTGCCAGGTGGCCGCGATCGAGCCCGGGTAGCCCGCCAGCACGGCGACATCGAGCCGCCCGATGTCCACCCCGAGCTCGAGGGCGTTGGTGGACACCACGCCCAGGACCTCGCCATCCCGCAGCCCGCGCTCGATCGACCGCCGCTCGGTGGGCAGGTAGCCGCCGCGGTAGCCGCGGATCCGGCTCCGGGGCCCGAGATCCGCGCGCAGCGTCTCGCGCAGGTTGGACAGCATGATCTCGACCGCCACCCGGCTCTTGCCGAACACGACCGTCTGGCGTCCCGCCCGCAGGAACGGCAGCGCCCAGCGCTGCGCGAGCGTCAGGGCCGAGCCCCTCGCCCCGGTCGCCGCGTCCATCACCGGCGGATCGACGAGCAGCAGGTGCTTCTCGCCCGACGGCGCCCCGTTGCGATCGATCACCCTGACGGGCCGGCCGGCGAGCAGCTCGGCCAGCTCGCCGGGGTTGCCGATGGTCGCCGAGCAGCACACGATCACCGGCGTCGAGCCGTAGTGCTCGCACAGTCGCAGCAGCCGCCGCAGGACGTTGGCGACGTGCGACCCGAACACGCCCCGGTAGGTGTGCAGCTCGTCGATGACGATGACCCGCAGCTGCTCGAACAGCTGGAACCACTTGGTGTGGTGGGGGAGGATGGCGGAGTGGAGCATGTCCGGGTTGGTCACCACGACCTGGCCGGCCTTGCGGATCGCCGAGCGGATGGGCGCGGGAGTGTCGCCGTCGTAGCAGGCGGACGAGACCTCGAGCCCCGCGTCCTGCACCAGCTCGCCGAACTCCGCGACCTGGTCCTGGCCGAGCGCCTTGGTGGGGAACAGGAACAGCGCCCGCGCCGACGGATCCTCGGCGAGCGCCTGGAGCACGGGCACCGTGTAGCACAGGGACTTGCCCGAAGCCGTGGGCGTGACCACCACGATGTCCTCGCCGGCGTGGACGGCGCTGATGGCATCCGCCTGGTGGGTGTAGGGACGCTCGATGCCGCGCTTCGCGAGGCCGGCCCGGATCCGCGGGTCCAGCCAGCCCGGCCAGTCCCCGTGCTCCGGGGAGCGGGCCTCGCGGACCTCGTGGTGGACGACGCCACGGGCAAGGGACGGTTCGTCGAGCAGCTGGTCCAGCACGGCCCGGGTGCTGGCGGGAGCGTAGGTGCGCATGCCGTCTCCGGTGTGATTTAGAACGCACGATCGAATTGATGGACGGAGTCTACGGCAGGCTGCGCGGGCCATGTGCCACCTTGCCTGTCACTGTCGTGCACGATCGGGCGGTCCGGCCCCCAGAACAGGCCATCCGGATCGGGTTGACAGCCGAATCAGGCGAAGCTACCCTCGGTGCGATGCCTCGACCCCGTCGGCGAACCACCCCCAACCGCGCAACCGCGGAGCCACCGGTCGAAGGCGCCCCGGAGTCGACCCCCGCCGGTCAGCTCTCGCCGGCTGCCGCCGGCGCGCTGGGATCCCTGGCGGACCTCCCGGTCGCGGGTCTGACCCGTCGCCGGGTCGCCATCCTCATCGGCGCCCTGGTCGCCGCGTGGGTCATCGTCCTGTTTGCCCGCCAGGTGGGCGAGGCGAGCGAGGCCATGGACCGCGCCATGTCGATGGAGGCAGCGACGGGCCAGCTCACGCTCGAGGTGGAGGGCCTGGAATCGGAGCTTGCCCTGGTCCAGAAGCAGGCCTACATCGAACAGGCGGCCCGCCAGTACCGTCTCGGCACCGCGGCGGAGATCCCGTTCGTGCTCGCGGACGATGCGCCGCCCCTGGCCCCAGATGCCCCGGGCTCGGCGACGGTTCGCCTGGGCAGCGATCCCGACACGCCGACGCCGCTCGAATCGTGGGCGCGGCTGCTGTTCGGCGACCCACAGGACGGGCGAACGAACTGATCACGGGGTGCCCGTGACGTTCTGCGCCGCGGCCCGATCTCCTTCCGCGCGACATCGGCAGGGCCTATGCTGGCCTCGTCGCTCGCAGCAACCAGCGTAGGCACGATGGCACCGCTGACGGTGCCGCACGCGGAGGGTGGGCCGGCCCCGGATGATCGAGATTCCGATCGAGGACTGGGTGTTCGGCGTGGCTGCCGTGGTGGGCGGCGTGCTCCTGCTGCTCAACATCGTGTTCGACGACCTGCTGGGCGGGATCCTCGACGGGTTCGGCCTGGAGTTCGGCGGGGCGTCGATCACGCCCATCCTGCTCGGGTTCGTCGGCATGTTCGGGGCCGGGGGGCTGTTCGCCACCCAGGTGCTGGATCTCCACGCCGCGCCGGCGGCGATCATCGGCGTGGTCTCGGGCGCCGGTGGCGCCGGGCTCGCGGGTGCCCTGTTCGGCCTGCTGCGCCGGAGCGAGAGCGAGGAGCCGTTCACGCTCTCGGACCTGGTCGGCGGGTCCGCATACGTGAGCGTTGCCGTCCCCTCTGGCCGCCACGGGAGCGTGCTGGTCAAGGCCGAGGGGCAGACCCACGAGTTCGCGGCGACGGCTGACCATGACATCGCGGCCGGTCGCACGGTCGAGGTGATCGGGGTTGCCGGCGCCGGCCTCATCATTCGGGACGTGGCCGGTGCTGCCGGCGTGGAGGAGGGACACGGGAATGCCTGACATCTTCAGCATCGACACGGGCGTGATCGCCGTGATCGTGCCGATCATCATCATCGCGCTGCTGTTCGCCTATGCGACCAGCCGTGTCAAGGTCGCCGGCGCCAACGAGGCGCTCGTCCGCACGGGCGGCGTGTGGGGCGGCGCCCCGACGCAGCTCAAGGTGGTCCGTGCCGGTCGCGTGATCGTCCTGCCACTGGTGCACAAGCTGGGCAAGGTCAACCTGAGCGCCCGGCAGATCAACGTGGCGCTCTCGGACGCGGTCACCAAGCAGGGCATCAAGGTCGCCGTGCAGGGCGTGGCCACGGTCAAGATCGGCAGCGACGACGAGTCCATCCGCAACGCGGCCGAGCGGTTCCTGGGCGAGGAGACCCTCCTCGACTCCATCGTCAAGAACGTCCTCGAGGGCTCGCTCCGGTCGATCGTCGGCACGCTGACGGTCGAGGAGCTCAACTACGACCGCCAGAAGTTCCAGCAGGAGGTCCAGGGCGCGGCCAAGGCCGACCTCGCGACGTCCGGCCTCGCGATCGACAACTTCACGATCCAGGCGATCCGTGACGAGGTCGGCTACATGGACCTCATCGGCCAGCAGGAGACGGCCCGCCGCGAGCGGGACGCCCGGATGGCCAAGGCCCAGGCCGACCAGGAGGCCGCGGTCCGGGAGGCCGAGGCCCAGCAGATCAAGCTGAACGCCCAGCGGGACGTGTCGCTCCGCCAGGCGGAGGTCGTCTCCGTGACGGCCGCGGCCGAGGCGAAGGCGTCGCAGAGCGGGCCGCTGGCCCAGGCGGAGGCCCAGCAGGAGGTCGTCAAGCGCCAGACCGAGCTCGCGCAGCTCGAGGCCGACCGCACCCAGAAGGAGCTCGTCGCGAGCACCATCCGCCCGGCCGAGGCCGAGGCGGAGGCCCAGATCCGCCGAGCCGAGGGCGACAAGGGGGCCCGGATCGCCCAGGCCCAGGCCGAGGCCGAGCGGGTGAAGCTCGCCGGTGGGGCGGAGGCCGCGGTCCAGGTGACCAAGGGCGAGGCGCAGGCGCGCGTCACCCTGGTCAATGCCGAGGCTGTCGCCAAGCAGACGACCCTGGAGGGCAATGCCGAGGCCGGGATCGTGTTCACCAAGGGCGAGGCCGAGGCCAAGGCCCTGGGCTTGCGCGCCGACGCGTACCGCCAGTTCAACGACGCGGCGATCATCTCGACGGTGCTCTCGATGCTCCCGGAGATCGTCCGAGCTGCCGCCGAGCCGCTCGGCCAGATCGACAACCTGACGGTCCTCTCGAGCGAGGGCGCGTCCGACATCGTGAAGACCACGACCCGGACGCTCGCCGAGGCGTCGGCGACCGTCAAGGGGCTCACCGGCATCGACGTCCCCGAGCTGCTGACCTCGGCGATGGGCGGCAGCCCCAGCCGCGCGGCGGCGAAACCGGTATCCCCGGATCGCCCGACCCGCAAGCCCGACGAAGGGCCCGGCGGCGCCGGTGGCGCGGGCGGCGCGGGCGGGACACCGCCGACGGGCTCCGGCCCGGCTCCGGCCGGGGGCAGCGGGTCATCGGCTGCGTCCGCCGGCAGCGCCACGCCGGCAGCGTTCGACGCTCCCGAGGCCGTGATGCCGCAGGCTCAGGCTGACGCCGAGGCCGCCGCGCCCACGCCGGCACGTGAGCCCACGCCCGAGGAGCGCTTTGCCACGGCGTCGAGGGCTCTCGAGGCCGCCACGGCACGGACCCCAGCCCCGGCCGCGGACGCCCTCGGTGGCTTCACGTCGCCGATGCCGCCGCTGCCCCCGGTCAGCGACATGCGGCCGGGCGACAAGCGGCGCGCGGCCGCGGCCGCCGCGGCATCGGCCGTCGGCCTGGACGAGTCGTCGACCCTGAGCGCCTCCGCGACGCGGCTGGCGGAGGAGCTTGTCCGGATCCCCGGCATCGAGCGCTTCGGCGGCACGCGCCTCCGGGACCTCGACCGCAGCGGGCCTCGCTCGCTGCGGGTCCTGTGGGGTGCTGCGCGGGACGAGCTCTCGTCCCGCTATGGCGACGTGACGATCGGGATGCTCCTCGACGCGTACGAGGAGCGCCGGGGTGACTCTGCGGGCCGCTGAGCGGGGGAGACGCGACCGGAGAGGTTGAAGGGCGGCCTCGCGGCCGCCCTTCCTGCTGCACCGGATCGAGCGTCCGACTACCGGAGGGTCGCCTCCGCGATCCGGCCCGCGAGGTCGCAGGTCTGCGGCGAGACCAGCTGCCCGTCCGGGTCGATCTCGAAGTTCTGGGCCTCCATGGCGTCGGCATCGAGGAGGCTCACGTAGGCGAGGCTGTCGCCGCGCCTGACGAGGATTCCGAACGAGCCGACCTCGGTCATCCCGGTGCAGAACGCCTCGTCGCCGAAGGTCACGTCGCCCGCGAAGAAGCCGCCGGCCTCGGCCGCCTGCCTGGCGCTTGCGAAGTCGCCCGCTGCGTTTCCGACCTGCTGGGCGATCCGCCCGGTCACGTTCGATGCCAGGCCGGAGATGACCCAGCAGTCCGGGGCGTCGGGCAGGATCCGCTGATCCAGGACCCGGCCGATCGTGTTGTCGACGAGCCCGCCCATCGGGGTGGCCTGGGCGTCGGGGCCCAGGATGCTCTCGACATCGCCCTGCGAGATGAGCTCGCAGCTCCTCATGTTGCCGCTGTCGTCGATCCCCATGTCCGACGCAAACTGGCCGACCAGGGCGCCGAGGGCGAGGAAGCCGATGATGGCGACGACGATGAGGATCGCGCCCACGATCAGGCACGCCTTGAGGCACCCGTTGCCCGACGACTGGGCGGGCGCGGGCGCCCACCCGCCTGGCTGTGCCGGAGGCGTGCCCCACTGGTCTCCGGGCTGGCCGGGCGCAGCCGCGGGTGGGGCTCCCCAGCCGGCTCCCGGTGGAGGCGGTGTCGCCGCCGCACCCCACTGGCCGGACGGCGCAGGCGCCGCCTGGGGCACCGGCGGTGCCGCCGGCGGAGCGGCGGACGACGGGTCCTGTGATGCCGGTGGCGCCCCCCAGGTCCCCGAGGTCGGCGTCGTGCCCCAGGTCCCCGAAGAGGCGCCCGCCGGCGGCGCGGATGCCGGCGCTGCCGGACCGGGTGCCGGAGCCGCCGGACCGGGTGCCGGGGCTTCGGGCGGCGGTACGAGCTCGGCCGGCCACTCACCGGCGTCGGATGCCCCAGGGTCGGGCTCGGGCGGTCGCCCAGACCCTGGCTGATTGGGACCCGGTGCGTCGCTGGTCATTGAACCCTCCCCTGTCGATGTTCGCGTGGCGTCGCCATTCTCGTGGGTGCACGGGCGTTCCGTCACCCCCGAACTGCACGGCAGGCTCGCTGGACTGGTCGTGACGGGGTCGCTAGAATCCGGGAACCACGGCGGAGTAGCTCAGTGGTAGAGCAGGGGACTCATAAGCCCTTGGTCGGTGGTTCAAATCCGCCCTCCGCTACCAACCGATCATCAGCCGACGCCCGGGCCGTGCGCCTGGGCGTTTCGCTTGGCAAGCCGGATGTCGTGCCGGAATGTGGCGAAACCTGAACCGGCCGGATACCGGAACCGGGCCATCCATGAGCGATGCTGGGTCGTATTCATGGCAAGGGCGGCGTCCCGGCACGGCAAACGGCCGCGCGGGAACCCGCGGGTATACTCCCTCAACACCCGGCGTCCCCCGCCGGCACGTCGGACTCGGAGGCGCTCCGTTTGAACGCAAAGTTCCTTCGCAACGGGATCGTGATGCTCGTCCTCGTGGCGGGCACGGTCGCGCTGCTGTACACGTGGGTCCAGACCTCGACCCCGACCCAGACCCAGGGCTACCTCCAGTTCATGGCCGATGTCGAGGCCGGCAGGGTCACGACGGCCGTCCAGGACGGGGAGGCGGTCACGGTCACCCTGAGCGGCGGCGGGACCTACTCGGTCCTTGTCCCCAACCCGATCTTCACCAACGTCGCCACCGACATGGAGGAGGCGGCGGCTCGCGGGGGCCGCGACCTTGCCACCTCGGCCTACCAGCGCAAGCCGACCCAGGACACCTCGTGGGTGGGGCTGCTCCTCACCGGGCTGCTGCCGCTGCTCATCATCGGCGGCTTCATCTTCTTCATGATGCGCCAGGCCCAGGGGACCAACAACCAGGCGATGTCCTTCGGCAAGAGCCGGGCCCGGATGTTCCTGGGCAACAAGACCGTGGTCACCTTTGCCGATGTGGCCGGCGTCGATGAGGCCAAGACGGAGCTCCAGGAGGTCGTGGAGTTCCTCAAGTTCCCCGAGAAGTTCAACTCGCTCGGCGCCCGGATCCCGCGCGGCGTGCTCCTGGTGGGCCCGCCCGGAACCGGCAAGACCCTGATGGCGAGGGCCGTGGCCGGTGAGGCCGGCGTGCCGTTCTTCAGCATCTCCGGCTCGGAGTTCGTGGAGATGTTCGTGGGCGTCGGCGCCAGCCGCGTCCGGGACCTGTTCGACCAGGCCAAGCGCAACAGCCCGTGCATCGTGTTCGTGGACGAGATCGACGCAGTCGGCCGCCAGCGCGGCGCGGGCCTCGGCGGCTCCCACGACGAGCGCGAGCAGACGCTGAACCAGATCCTGGTCGAGATGGACGGCTTCGACACCAACACCAACGTGATCGTGGTCGCCGCGACCAACCGCCCGGACGTCCTCGACCCGGCGCTGCTGCGCCCGGGCCGCTTCGACCGCCAGGTGATCCTCGACCGGCCGGACATGAAGGGCCGCACCGCGATCCTCAAGGTCCACACCAAGGGCAAGCCGCTCGACAAGACGGTCGTCGTGGAGGAGGTCGCGCGCCAGTCGCCCGGCTTCTCCGGCGCGGATCTCGCGAACCTCGTCAACGAGGCCGCGATCCTGGCCGCGCGCCGCAACAAGAAGACCGTCGGGATGAACGAGTTCGGCGAGGCGCTGGAGCGCATCGTGGCAGGCCCGGAGCGCAAGAGCCGCGTCATCAGCGACGAGGAGAAGCGGATCATCGCGTTCCACGAGGGCGGTCACGCCGTCGTGCAGCGGATCCTGCCCAAGTGCGACCCGGTGGCCAAGGTCACCGTGATCAGCCGCGGCATGGCCCTCGGTTACACGATGGCCCTGCCCACCGAGGATCGCTACCTCCAGTCCAAGTCGGAGTTCGAGGACAAGATCGCGGGCCTGCTCGGCGGCAACGTGGCGGAGCGCCTGGTGTTCGGCGATACGACGACCGGCGCCAGCAACGACATCGAAAAGGCGACCGACCTCGCGCGCCGCATGGTCACGGAGTTCGGCATGAGCGACCGCCTCGGCCCGCTCTCGTTCGGAAAGCGCGACGAGCTCGTGTTCCTGGGCCGCGAGATCGGGGAGCAGCGCAACTACAGCGACAACGTCGCGATGATCATCGACGAGGAGGTCCGCGCGATCATCGACCGGGCGTACGACCGGGCCACGGAAGTCCTCACGGAGTACCGCGACCGGCTCGACAGCCTGGCCGAGAAGCTCATCGCCGAGGAGACCGTCGACACGGTCGAGTTCGAGAAGCTGTTCGACGACCTGCCGCCCAAGCCGGAGCGCCAGGCGGGCATCCCCCGCGTGATCGCCCCCGGCACGGACGGCGGCACCTCCACGGGACCCGGCTCCCCGGCACCGAACCCGTCGCCGCAGCCGGCCTGATCCGGCACGGACCGCAGCCGCATCGGGCGGACCCGTCGGGTCCGCCCGTTCGATTCCGCCACCCGCCGTTGTCCGGGTGCCCACGCTCGGAGCCGTGCCCGCGATAGGATCGACCCCTGACGTCCCTCCACCTGGAGACCCGATGACGGACGACCCGCCCCACACGCCCATCGACCCTGCCGTGGAAGCGGCGCTGGCGGCATCTGCCGGGGCGCGTGCCGAGGCGCTGCTCGAGTTTGCCCGCATCCCCAGCGTGTCCTCGCTGCCCGAGCACGCGGCGGACATGGTCACCGCAGCCGAGTGGGTCGCCGAGCGCCTCCGGCGGGTGGGTGCCACCGACGTGTCGGTGGAGCGGACCGAGCTCCACCCGATCGTGTACGGGCGGATCCACGAGGCTCCGGACGCGCCCACGATCCTCGTCTACTGCCACTACGACGTCCAGCCGGTGGATCCGATCGAGCTGTGGGAGACTGCGCCCTGGGAGCCGTTCCTGCGCGACGGCCGGTTCGTGGGTCGCGGCGTCGCCGACGACAAGGGCCAGCTCGTGATGCATCTCGCCGCGATCGAGGCGCTGCGGGCGGTGGGCCGGGCGCCGGCGGTCAACCTCACCTTCGTGTTCGAGGGCGAGGAGGAGTACGGCTCGGACAGCCTGTACGCGTGGATCGAGGCGAACCGCGACCGGCTCACGGCCGACGCGGCGCTGATCAGCGACACGGGCTACTTCGAGGGAAACCTGCCTGCGATCACCGTGGGCCTGCGCGGGATCATGTACGCCCAGATCGACGTCGAGCTCTCGCCGGTCGATCTCCATTCAGGGATGTACGGCGGCACCGTGGCCAACCCGGCCAATGCCCTGGCGACGATGATCGCGGCGCTCAAGGGTCCGGACGGGCGGGTGCGGATTCCCGGCTTCTACGACGACGTCGTCGCGCTCACGGACCTCGAGCGCGAGGCGATGGCGTCGCTGCCGTTCGACGAGGAGGCCTTCCGGGCGGCGATCCCCGTGACCGGCCTGGTGGGCGAGACGGGGTTCACCACGCTCGAGCGGAAGGGTGCCCGCCCGACCTTCGACGTCAACGGGATCTGGGGCGGATTCCAGGGCGAGGGCGCCAAGACCATCATCCCGGCCCACGCCCATGCCAAGGTATCGACCCGCCTGGTCGCCAACCAGGACCCGGCGAAGGTGTTCGCCGCCCTGCGGGACCACCTCGCGCAGATCGCGCCGCCCGGCGTCACCGTGCGGACCACGTCGATCCACGGCGGGGAGCCGTCCCTGACGCCGCTGGACCACCCGGCGACGAAGGCCGCCGCCCGGGCGATCGAGGCCGTCCACGGGGTGCCACCGGTCTACATCCGGGAGGGGGGCTCGATCCCGGTCACGGCCGCGTTCGACCACAGCCTGGGACTGCCGGTGGTGCTGCTCGGGTTCACCCAGCCTGCCTGCAACGCGCATGCGCCCAACGAGTACCTGCTGCTCGACAACTTCGAACAGGGCACGCGCGTGATCGTGCGCCTCTGGGATGAGCTGGCCGCGCTGCCGCGCTAGGCTGGACGGCCGCGAGCCGGTACCTTCACCGGGTCAGGCTGGTCCCGGAGGGTGGCTGCGCCCGCCCGGACCGGTGCTAGGATGCGCCAACGGGATCGGATCGCGGGAGGACGCACACACGTGACGACTGAGACGGGGGAAGGCGCGGCGCCGCGCGCGACCTGGCGGCTCGACGGACCGAACGGGAGCATGGCGCCCCGGTCGGCCATCGAGGTGCTGGTTGATCTCAATGACAAGGTCGCGAGCGGGCGGGTGGGGGAGTACCAGCCGGTTCCCCTCGGCTACACCCCGCTGGACAAGACGATCGGCGGGGGCCTGCGACCGGGTGAGCTGATGCTCATCGGCGGCGCCCAGGGCACCGGCAAGACCACGATGGCCCTCCAGATGGCCCGGAACGTGGCATCGGGCGGCCAGGCGAACGTGCTCTACATCTGCTTCGAGCACGACGAGCTGTACCTGCTCAACCGGCTGATCGCCGCCGAGTCGGCGCTCGCGCACCTGCCGCACAAGACGGGCGCGATCAAGATCCAGGACGTCAGGAAGGAGATCCTCGGCACCTGGATGGCCGAGGGCGGCGGTGTCGCCCAGCTCGCCGCGAACCCGCGCCTCCGGCCGTCGCTGGACCGGATCGCCCGCTACGGCCAGAACCTGTTCCTGCTTCGCGGCAGCCAGACATCCAGCACCATCGACGGCATGCGCCAGCTCATCCAGCAGCATCGCGAGCTGTCCGGTGAGCGCCGGCTGCTGGTGATCGTCGACTACATGCAGAAGGTGCCCCAGATCCCGGAGCCGCCCAACGAGGCGGAGAAGGTCACCTACGTCGTCAACGGGCTCAAGGACATCGCCCTGTCCGAGGACGTGCCTTTGATCGCGATCGTCGCGGCGGACAAGGAGGGCCTCAAGGCGTCGCGCCTGCGCAACTACCACCTGCGGGGCAGCTCGGCGATCAACTACGAGGCCGACATCATCCTGATCCTCAACGAGAAGTACCAGATCGTCGCCAAGGTCAACATCGAGTTCAACCCGTACCAGGCGCAGCGCTTCCGCGACTGGGTGATCGTCTCGGTGGAGAAGAACCGCGGCGGCCAGGACGCGGTGGACCTGGAGTTCGAGAAGCACTTCGAGTTCTCCTGCTTCGACCCCAACGGGCGAACCGTGCAGGAGAAGCTGATCGAGGAGCGCCTCTACAACGACTAGCGCCAGCGGGCGCCCCGCGAGGGATCGCCGGGGCGCCGCCCGTCGAGCGTCGTCCGACCCGGATGGCGCGCCGTGGAGTGCCACCCATGAGCAGCCGCCATGTCGCCGACTTCCCGGATGTCGTCGAGATCGTCGTGGAGATCCCGCGTGGATCGCGCAACAAGTACGAGTACGACGAGGAGGCGCATGTCTACCGCCTCGATCGGGTGCTCTCGTCGGCGGTGTTCTACAACTTCGACTACGGCTTCATCGAGGGCACCCGGGCGGATGACGGCGACCACACCGACGCCCTGCTGATCATCGACGAACCCACGTTCACCGGCTGCCATGTCTGGGCGCGACCCATCGGCGGCCTCGAGATGCGCGACGAGAAGGGCTTTGACTTCAAGACCCTGTGCGTCGCGATCGGGGACCCGCACCAGCAGCACATCGACCGCCTGGAGCAGATGCGGCCGCATCGCCTGGTCGAGATCGAGCACTTCTTCAACACCTACAAGCTGCTCGAGGAGAAGGACGTCGACGTGCTGGGCTGGCGGAACCGGGAGCGCGCGCTCGAGGTGCTGACCGCGGACCGCGACCGGTTCCGGCGCGAAGTGGGTGACTGACCGGCCGCACCGCCTGTTCGTGGCGGTCCCGCTGCCACCGGAGCCGCTCGCCGCCTGCAGCGCGCTGATCGACGGCGTTCGGGCGGGCCCGCTGGGATCCGTGCCGCGATGGGTCCACCTCGAGAACCTCCACCTCACGGTGCGGTTCCTGGGTGACACGCCCCCGGAGCTGGTGCCCGATGTGGCGCTCGCGGTCCAGGACGCAATCGGCCGGTGCGGCGTCAGCGCGTTCGACGTCGTCCTCGAAGGAGCGGGCGTGTTCCCGGGTCTGCGCAAGCCCCGAGCGCTGTGGCTGGGCATGACGCGGGGGGCAGCGGAGCTCGGCGCCCTCGCGGATGCGCTCGGACCGGCACTGGAGCCCCTCGGCTGGCCCCTCGACGCACGTCCGTACCGGCCGCACCTCACCGTGGCTCGTCTCGACTCGGCGTCCATCGCGGACGGAGGAGCCGTGGCGGCGGAGCTCGAACGGGCGGCCGCCGACTGGCACACGTCGTTCGTGGCGGACCGCGTGATCCTGTACCGGAGCCACCTCGGGGGCGGCGCTCCACGCTACGAGCCGATGGTGGAGGCCCTTCTCGCGGAATAGGCGCCGGTTGCCTCTCGCGAGGGCAACCCGGTAGGCTCTCGGGGCCGCGTCCGCACGTCCACCCAGGAGGTCCGCATCGTCATGGCCAGCGCCCCGCCCCGCCGCACGAAGTTCGTCCTCGACGAGGACCGGATCCCCCGGGCCTGGTACAACATCGCGGCCGACCTCCCGGTGCCCCTGCCGCCGCCGCTCCACCCCGGTACCGGCCAGCCGCTGGGCCCCGCGGACCTCGAGCCGCTGTTCCCGATGGCCCTCATCCTCCAGGAGGTGAGCCAGGACCGCGAGATCGAGATCCCGGATCCGGTTCGAGACGCGTACCAGCTGTACCGGCCGTCGCCGCTGATCCGGGCGCACCGCCTGGAGAAGGCGCTCGACACCCCCGCCCACATCTACTTCAAGTACGAGGGGGTCAGCCCGGCGGGATCGCACAAGCCGAACACCGCCCTGCCGCAGGCGTTCTACAACAAGGAGGCCGGCGTCGCCCGCCTCGCGACCGAGACGGGCGCCGGCCAGTGGGGCAGCGCGCTCGCCTTCGCCGGCGCCGTGTTCGGGCTCGAGGTCAAGGTCTACATGGTGCGGGCGAGCTACGACCAGAAGCCGTACCGCCGGATGTTGATGCACACCTACGGCGCGTCGGTGGTGCCCAGCCCCAGCCCCGACACGAACTACGGCCGCCGGGTCCTTGCCGCGACCCCGGACTCCCCGGGCTCGCTGGGGATGGCCATCAGCGAGGCCGTCGAGGACGCCGCCACCCGTGACGACACCAAGTACTCGCTGGGCTCCGTGCTGAACCACGTGGCCCTCCACCAGACGGTGATCGGCCTCGAGGCGATGGAGCAGATGGCCCTCGCCGGCGAGGAGCCCGATGTCATCGTCGGCTGCGCGGGCGGTGGGTCGAACTTCGCCGGCCTCACCTTCCCGTTCGTGGGGCGCATGCTCCGCGGCGAGGCGAGCTACCGCGTGATCGCCGCCGAGCCGGAAGCTGCCCCGTCGCTCACGCGCGGCGTCTACGCCTACGACTTCGGCGACACCGGCCACATGGCCCCGATCGTCAAGATGCACACCCTGGGCTCGGACTTCATCCCCGAGCCCATCCACGCCGGCGGCCTCCGCTACCACGGGATGTCGCCGCTGGTCTCGCTGCTCAAGGACCAGGGGGTCATCGACGCCCGCAGCGTCCACCAGCGCGCGGCGTTCGAGGTCGGCGTCCAGTTCGCCCGCGCCGAGGGCATCGTGCCCGCCCCCGAGAGCACCCACGCGATCAAGGTCGCGGTTGACGAGGCGCTCGAGGCGAAGGAGCGCGGCGAGCCGCGCGTGATCCTGTTCAACCTCTCGGGCCACGGCCACTTCGACCTGTCGAGCTACGAGCGGTACCTGCAGGGCTCGCTCGAGGACTACGAATACCCGGCCGAGGCCGTCCGGGCGGCCCTGGAGGGGCTGCCCAAGGTCGGCTGACCGGCCGGCCCGGGCCGCGCGGGGAGCCCATGGGCCTGACCGGCGTCGAGTACGCTTGGCGGAGCCGGTGCCCCGGCCCGTCGTAGACCCGCGACACGCGGGGGGAGCCACTGTCGTTGCCCAAGCTCGCCTGCCGCGCCTGCGGGCGTCAGCTCTACAGCGCCGCCTCGTTCGACTCCCTGTTCCTCGAGGAGCGTCGCTGTCCCCGCTGCGGGGCGCCCATGGATCGAGAGCGGCGGGAGGTGGACCGCCGCACGGTCATCCGGCGGGCGAACGCCCCCGACATCCCGGGCCCGCCACAGGGCACCGCCGAGCGACGTCGTGGAGACCGCCGGAGCGGCCGCCGGCGGTCCGGGGACGGATCGGTCTGGTCGGTTCGCTGAGCACCGCCACCGGTCGGACGGCCTCGACCCGGCTCGCTCACCCATAATCGACGGGTGCGCATCGTCTTCGTCGGCCTGGGACTGATCGGCGGGTCGGTGGCGCGCGCCCTGCGCCAGTCACCCGGTTACGCGGAAGCCCGCCTGGTCGCCTGGACGCCGTCCGGACGGGGGTCCCAGGCCGCCCTCGCGGCCGATGTGGTCGACATCGCGGCCGCTGACCTCGAGCAGGCGATCGACGGCGCGGACCTCGTGGTCCTGGCGGCGCCGCCCGTGGCCTGCATCACGATCATCGAGCGCCTGGGCGCCGGCCTTGGCGACCGGCTGGCACCCGGCGCGACCGTGACCGATGTGGCCTCGACGAAGGCCGATCTGACCCGTGCCGCGCGGAACGCCGGGATCCCGTACGTGGGCGGCCACCCGATGGCGGGTCGCGAGACGAGTGGCTTCGGGTCTGCAGACGGATCCCTGTTCGTGGGCCGGCCGTGGGTGATCACGGACGCCGTCCGGGGCGGCGACCCGGCGGCCGTGCGAGGGCTCGCGCTGGCCTGCGGTGCGCTGCCGGTCGAGCTGGATGCGGAGCGCCACGATCGGCTCGTGGCCGCGATCAGCCACGTGCCGTTGCTGGCGTCGGTGGCCCTCGCGGAGGCCGTCACCGGCGCACCCGGTCCCGCGGAGGCAGACTGGCCGGCCGCCGGCGCGCTCTCGGCCACCGGATGGCGGGACGCGACCCGGCTGGCCCGGGGCGAGCCGACGATGGGGGCGGAGATCGCGGCCACCAACGCGGCGGCGATCGTCGAGGGGCTGCGGCGCCATCGTGAGCGCATCGACGAGTGGATCGCCCTGCTCGAGGCCCCCGGCGGCCCGGATCCCGAGGTGATGGCCGCCCGCCTCGGGGTGCTACGGGCCCGGCTGGAGGGCAAGGGCTGATGGGCGATCCGGACGAGCAGGTGCTGGTCGTCCCCCGGGCCTCCCTGGTGCCCGGGGAGGGCTGGCAGGGTGTCCGACGGGGGGACCTTGCGCAGGCCCTGGCGGTGGTCGCGCGGGACGGGTTCTTCGTCCGTCGCGCCGATGCCGAGGAGGATCCGTCCCTCAAGCAGGTGATCCCGTACCTGGTGCTCCGTGACGGCGAGCGCTGGTTCCTCATGCGCCGGACCCGGGCCGGCGGTGACGCCCGCCTCCACGACCGGTGGTCGATCGGCGTGGGCGGGCACCTCAACCCGGGCGATGGGGACGTGGCCGGCGGCCTCGCCCGCGAGTGGGCCGAGGAGCTGGTCGCGGACTTCGAGCCGGACTACGCGCCGGTCGGGCTCCTCAACGACGACACGACGGCGGTCGGCGCGGTCCATGTCGGCTTCGTCTACGCGGCCGACGCCGGTGGACGCCCGGTGGCGATCCGGGAGACCGAGAAGCTGGAAGGGGCGTTCGCGGCGACGGCGTCGGTGGTGGCCGTCCGCGACGACATGGAGACCTGGAGCCGCCTCACGTTCGATGCGCTCACCGAGTGACCCGCTGCGGTCAGGAGGTGCGGCACGGGCCCCGTCGGCGAAGCGGTGCGATACTCGTGGCACTGTCATGACCGGTCAGCCGCGCATCCACCGGCGGGTCGCCCGCCTCGTCGTCGTCCTGGGCCTGCTCCTGCTGTCGCTTGCCGGGGTGGCTCGGGCCGAGGATGGATCGCCGCAGGTCGTGGTCCTGCCGGCAACCGGCGTCGTGGACAGCGTCCTCGCGGGCTACCTGGAGGACGGCATCCAGCGCGCGGCCGAAAACGGTGCGGCTGCCGTCGTCGTCCGTCTCAACACGCCCGGCGGCAGCCTCGACGCCACGCAGCGGATCACCAGCGCGCTGCTCGAGGCTCCGCTGCCCACGATCGTCTACGTGTCGCCGGCGGGCGGCCGGGCAGCCAGCGCGGGCACCTTCATCACGCTCGCGGCCAACCTCGCGTTCATGGCTCCCGGCACCAACATCGGCGCCGCCTCGCCGGTCGGCGGCAGCGGCGAGGACATCGAGGGGACGCTGGGCGACAAGGTCCGCAACGACGCGATCAAGAACATCACGGCCATCGCGGAGGCACGCGGCCGGCCGGTGGACTGGGCGGTGTCCACGGTCGAGGAGGCCGCCTCGTACGCCGCCAGCGAGGCCGTCGCCGCAGGGGCGGTCGACGGGATCGCGATCGATGTCGACGGCGTGCTCGCGGCCGCGCAGGGCCGGGTCGTGGAGGTTCGCGGGGTCCAGGTCACGCTCGACCTGGCGGCGCCCGAGGTCAGCGAGCTTGCGATGAACCCGCTCCAGGGGTTCCTCCACCTGCTGTCCGATCCGAACATCGCGTTCGTGCTGTTCACGATCGGCGTCTACGGGCTGATCTTCGAGCTCCAGAACCCGAACTTCGTGACCGGCATCCTGGGCGCCCTGGCGCTGATCCTCGCCCTGGTCGGCTTCGGCAGCCTGCCCCTCAACCTCGCCGGCCTGCTGCTGATGGGCCTGGGCGTCGTCCTGTTCGTGCTCGAGACGCAAGTGGTCAGCCACGGCCTGCTGACAGTCGGGGGCATCGTCTGCTTCGCGCTGGGCGCGTCGGCGTTGTACACCGAGCCCGGCGATCCCACCGGTCCGATCGTCCAGGTCGCCACGCCGCTCGTGATCGTCATGACAGGGACCACGGCCGTGCTCATGGGCCTGGTCGCGGTCGCCGCGGTCCGGACCCGGAGGATGCCGGCGCCCGTCGGTGCGGTCGGCGCCGGGCTGCCGATCGGCACCCTGGGCACGGTCCAGGCGCCACTCGACCCGGTCGGGACGGCCAACCTGGCCGGCGAGCCGTGGACCGCGCGCACGGCGGACGGGCGACCCCTGTCGCGCGATGCCGCGATCCGACTGGTCGGGTTCGACGGCCTGACCGCGATCGTCGAGCCGACAGATGCATTCCCGGCTGCTGCGTCCGATCCATCGGCGCCAGCCCCCTGGAGCTGACAAGGGAGTCACGCATGGAGAACGCCGTCGTCCTTGCCATCATCGCGTTCATCGTCGCGGTGCTGCTGGTGCTCCTGTACCTCTCGGTGCGGGTGGTCCAGCAGTACGAGCGGATGGTCGTCTTCCGGCTGGGCCGGACGAACGAGCAGATGGTCCGCGAGCCGGGGCTCCGCTTCCTGATCCCGATCATCGACCGCCCGGTGAAGGTGGACCTGCGCGAGACGCTGACCGAAGTCCCCAGCCAGACCACGATCACCGAGGACAACGCGCCCATCAGCGTGGACTTCCTCGTCTACTGGCGGATCGCCGATCCGCTCCTGAGCGTCCTCGCGCCGCAGCGCCTCGACGCCATGCTGTTGGGCATCGCGTCCACCACCCTGCGCGCCGTCATCGGCGATATCAGCCTCGACGAAGTGCTGAGCAAGCGCGAGCGGATCAACGAGGTGCTCCGGGTCAAGCTCGACGAGATCACCGAGCGTTGGGGCGGCAAGGTCACCTCGGTCGAGATCCGCGAGATCACGCCCCCGCGCGACGTCCAGGACGCGATGAACCGCCAGCTGTCCGCAGAGCGCACGCGGCGCGCGGTCATCACCGAGTCCGAGGGTGCCCGCCAGGCGGCCATCAACGTCGCGGAGGGCCAGAAGCAGGCCGAGATCCTCAAGGCCGAGGGTGAGCGCCAGGCGGCGATCCTGCGGGCGGAGGGCTTCAGCCAGGCGCTGGAGCGGATCTTCTCGGCGGCGCGCCTGGTCGACGAGAAGACGATGGCCCTCCAGTACCTCGAGGCGCTCAAGTCCCTTGGTGCCAGCCCGTCGACCAAGTTCGTGATCCCGACCGAGTTCTCGCGCCTCGCGGACCAGGTCGGCGGCTACGTGGAGCGCGGCCTGGCGGCGCGGCCGTCCGGCGACCCCGCCGCGCGGTGATCCGGCGCCTCCTGCTGATCGCGGGCGCGCCCGTCGTCGCGCTCCTGGCGGTCCGGCCGGTCATCGACCGGATCGCCCGGCAGCTGATGGACGCCCCGAGGCGGGCCCCGGAGGAGGCGGGCATGGCCGCCGCGCTGGACCGCCTCGGCGGCGAGGTGGTCCGGCTCCGTTCGCGGGACGGGGTCCGGCTGACCGGGCGCTGGCTCGCGGCCGAGCCCGACCCTGACTGGGAGCACGACCCCCGCGAGGCCGTGCTCCTGCTCCATGGCTGGAGCGGCTCGGCAACACCCGACCTCGTCGAGCTCGGCCCGTTCCTGCGCCGGACGGCGGGCGTCCTGGGGCTCGACTTCCGAGGCCACGGCGGCTCCGACGACGCGCCGACGACGTTCGGGCTCCACGAGGTCGAGGATGTCGCGGGCGCGCTCGCCTGGATGGGCGAGCGCGGGATCCGGCGGGTCGCGCTCGTCGGCTCGTCGATGGGCGGGATCGTCGCCATCGCCGCCGTCGCCGTCCTCGGCGACGGGCGGCTCGTGGCCGCCGACATCGACCTGGATGCGCCGGCAGCCGCCGTCGAGGCGCCGAGGCCGCGGATCGTCGCCGTGGTTGGCGACTCGGTGCCGCCGGACCTCGCGACCGTTGTCGCGAACCGGCTGCGCGTCCCGTTCGGGCGGCGGATCGCCGGTCATGCGTGGACCCGGCTGGCCACCTTCGTCGGCGGTGACCCCCGCCTCACCCAGCCCATCGGGGTCGTCGGCCTGCTCGAGGATCTTCCGCTCCTCCTGGTCCACGGCGATAGGGACGCGACGATCAGGCCACGCGACGTGAGGCGGCTGGTGGCGGCGTCGCCGGAGGGGGCGCGGGCCGTGGTCATCCCCGGTGCCGACCATGGCGGCGGGCATGGCGTCGATCCGGGCCGCTATGAGACGGCGGTCACCAGCCTGTTGCGCGACGCCTTCCGATCGGCCCGCAGCTAGGGGGCGCGGGCCCGTCGCCCCCGTATACTCCTCCGTGATTCCGCGGGCTGCGGGCCCGTCCGGGTGGAACCGGTGGTTCCCTGATGGGAGAGCGTGTGGCAGGTAAGGTCCTCGTCGTCGATGACGACGTCAGCGTTCAGCGGCTCCTGCAGTTCACCCTGCAGCAGGAGGGATACGAGGCCGTCATCGCCTCGGATGGCGCGGACGGGTTCCGCCGCTGGCAGCAGGACGCCCCGTCGCTGGTGCTCCTGGACGTCTCCGTCGGCGAGATGGACGGCTACGAGGTCGCCACACGCATCCGTGCCGAGGAAGGTGGCGCCCGACACGTCCCGATCATCATGCTCACCGGCGACCGGGACGTGCAGGGGAAGGTGCGGGCGCTCCGGGCCGGAGCCGATGACTACCTGATCAAGCCGTTCCATCCCGCCGAGCTGATCGCCCGGATGAAGAGCCTGATCGCACGCTTTGCCCCCAGCGAGTCGCTGGTCGGGCGGCCCCCGCTCGGCCGCATCCATGCGTACTACGGTGCCAAGGGCGGGGTCGGCACGACCACCATCGCGATCAACGCGGCCATCGCGCTGCACGGCCTCGGCCGCCGGGTATGCCTCGTCGACGGAAACCTCCAGTTCGGCGACCACCGCGTGTTCCTTGACCTCGGCCTCGACCGCAAGAGCCTGGCCGACCTGGTCAGTGCTCCCTCGATGGATCCGGACCTTGTCAAGTCGATCGTCGTCAAGCACGACTCGGGGATCGACCTGCTGCTCGCGCCGCCGTCGCCCGAGGCCGCGGACATCGTGACCGCCGGCCACCTGAGCGAGATCCTCGACCTGCTCTCGGCGATGTACGACTACGTCGTGGTCGACATCGACAAGCGGCTCGACGATCGAAACCTGATGGTGCTCGACGTCGCCCACACGGTGTTCGCGGTCATGACCGCGGACCTGTCGTGCCTCAAGAACGTCCGCCTGCTGCTGGAGACGATCGGACACCTGGGCTACGAGCAGAACAAGCTCAAGCTGGTCCTCAACCGGTCCAATGCCTACACCGGCATCAGCGTGAAGAGCGCGGAAGGCGCGCTGCGGCGGCCGATCGAGTTCCAGGTCGTGAACGAGTATCGCGGTGCCATCTCGGCACTCAATACCGGGGCGCCGTTCATGATCGCCAAGGGCGACTCCGTGCTGGGCCGGTCCGTCCTTGACTTCGCGCGGGCGGTCGACAAGGGTTCGGGCCAGGCCGTCGGCCTGCTGGCTCCCTCCGTCGGGCGCTGAGCCCGGCTCCGCGCGGGGCCTTCTCGCGGGCCTCCACGGGGGCCGCATAAGTCGCAGGTGAGCGGCGCGGCGTAGCGTCTCGCTCGTGCTCGCGACCCTGCTCTCAGCCACCCTCAGCGGCATCTCCGGCCGCCTCGTCCGCGTCGAGGTGGATGTCGCCCCCGGCCTTCCCGGGTTCACGATCGTGGGCCTCCCCGATGCGGCGCTTTCCGAGGCGCGCGAGCGCGTTCGTGGAGCCCTTCGGAACGCCGGCTACCGCCATCCACCGCGCCGGATCACGGTCAACCTCGCCCCGGCCGACGTCCGCAAAGCGGGTGCATCGCTGGATCTCGCCATCGCCCTGGGCATCCTGCTGGGATCCGAGCAGCTGCGGGCGGCGCCCGGCCGGATCGGGCTGATCGGCGAGTTGGGCCTCGGTGGCGAGGTGCGGCCGGTACCGGGCGTGCTTCCGATGAGCCTCGCGTTCATGACCGCGGGCGTGCGCCGGGTCATCGTCCCTGTCGCGGCCCGCGCCGAGGCCGGGCTGGTGCCCGGTCTGGGGGTGGTGGGCGTGGCCACGCTGGCCGAGGCCGCCGAGGCGGTGCGCTCGCCGAGGACCCGCCGGCCGTCCCCGGCGCCGCTGCCGCGGGCGGACTCGCTCTCGGCCCTCCCGCCCGGCCGCCCCGATCCGGGGGTGCCGCCACGGGCGAGGGACGATGTCGAGGTCCCGGGGGTGGACCTCGCGGATGTGCGTGGGCAGGCGATGGCTCGCCGGGCGCTGGAGATCGCGCTCGCAGGCTCGCACGCGATGATCCTGGTCGGGCCGCCCGGGGCCGGCAAGACGCTGCTCGCGAGGACGATCCCGGGCCTGCTGCCGGATCTCGACGATGCAGCCGCACTGGCGGCGACCGTCGTCGCGTCGGTGGCCGGCGACGAGCCGGTCCGGGCGCTCGTCCGCCGCCCGCCCGTCCGCTCGCCCCACCACACCGTGTCCTATGCCGGCATGGTCGGCGGTGGACCCAGGATGTCGCCCGGCGAGGTGACACGGGCGGACCAGGGCGTCCTCGTCTGCGACGAGCTCCCCGAGTTTGGGCGGGACGTGCTCGAAGCCCTTCGCCAGCCGCTGGAGGAGGGGAGCGTGACGGTGGTGCGCGTCGGGCGGTCGGCGGTCTTCCCGGCCCGGTTCACCTTCGTTGCGGCGATGAACCCCTGCCCCTGCGGCAACGATGGATCGGCGGACCGGGCCTGTTCCTGCCCGCCGGGCCTGCCCCAGCGCTACCGGCGACGGATCTCGGGCCCGCTGCGCGACCGGATCGACCTCTGGGTGCCGGTTGACCGCGTCCCGCCGGCGGTGCTGGTCGGCGGGACGGCTCCGGAACCGTCGCGGGTGGTCGCGGCCCGGATCGCCGCTGCGCGCCGGCGCCAGCAGGCCCGGCCGGGCGGTGCGCCGAACGGCCGCATCCGTGGGCGCGAGCTCCGCCGGGCCTGCCGGCTCGGGCCAGGGGAGCAGGCGCGTGCGGTCATGCTCGCCGAGCGCGAGGGGCTCTCGGGCCGCGGCACGGAGCGGCTGCTGCGCGTCGCGCGCACCATCGCGGACCTCGAGGCCTGTGGTGCCGTCGAGATCGCGCACCTCGACGAGGCGGCGAGGTTCCGGGCGCCCGCCGATGCGCCATCCCTGGCGGAGGCAGGCTGATGCTGGGGGTCGGCCGGCGCGGGCCGCTCGGGCGGGCCGAGGCGGAGATCGGTGGAACGGGACCTGCCGGCGAGCGCGACGCCTGGGTCGTGCTGGCGGGGGTCGCGGGCGTGGGGCCCGTCTCGTTCGGCCGTCTCATCGCCGCCTTCGGGAGCGCCGAGGCGGTCCTGGCGGCCTCCCTCGCGCCCGGGGCTGCGGCGCGCCTCGTGCAGGCGACGGGCGACGGGGACGGTGGCTCGCCGACCCTCAGTCCGGCCACTGCCGCCGCCGTCCGCGTCGCCGCGCTGGCTCCCGAGCGATCCCTCGCGCCGGTTCGCCGGTCCGGCGTGACCGTGCTGACCCTCGCGGACGAGGCGTATCCCTCACGACTGCGGGCGATCGAGCTGCCGCCGCCGGTGCTCTACCTTCACGGTGACCCGGCCTGCCTGGAGCGGACCCGGTCCGTGGCCATCGTGGGCACCCGGCGTCCGACCGCGCTCGGGCGGGCGATCGCGGGGCGCATCGCCGATGCCGTCGCCACCCTCGAGGCCACGATCGTATCGGGGCTGGCACTGGGGATCGATGGCGCCGCGCACGCGGCGGCGGTCCGGGCCGGAGCCCCGACCGTGGCCGTCATCGGCGGCGGCCACGAGCGCCTGTACCCGGCCGCGCACCGGGCGCTGGCTCGCCAGATCGTGATCGCCGGCGGAGCCGTCCTGAGCGAGTTCCCACCGGACACGCAGCCGTCGCGGGGAACGTTCCCGCGTCGGAACCGGATCATCAGCGGCCTCGCGGACGCTACCGTCGTGGTGGAGGCGGGTGCCAGGAGCGGAGCCCTGACCACCGCCGCGTGGGCACTCGAGCAGGGGCGGTCGCTCCACCTGGTGCCCGGCCGGCCGGATGACCCGGCGGTCGCGGGCTGCCTCGCGTTCCTTCGTGAGGCCGGCCCCGAGGCGCGGATCGTGGCCGGGATCCCCGAGCTGCTCGAGGACCTGGGCCTCCTCGCCGCCGGCGGCCGGCGCCTGATCGCCGGCGACGCGCTGATGGCGGGCATGACCAGCACCGAGCAGGCCGTCGCGGGGCACCTCGTCGCCGGGCTTGGCACGGTCGATGCGCTCGTGGCAGCCACCGGTGCCCGGAGCGCGACGATCCTTGGCGCCCTCACGACGCTCGAGCTTCGCGGGCTGGTGCTCGAGACATTCGGGCGGTACCGGCCGACCGGGGCCCTGGCGGGATTGCGCGCCGGCGCCAAGATGCGCGGCGCACCGGTCGGGGGCCGGAGGCGTCGCGCCGCCGCCTGACGGCACGGGGCGCGGGCTGGCCAATTCGCCGCCCTCGGTGGTACGCTGCCGCCGAACCGCGACCGGTTGCCTGCCGGTC
This sequence comes from uncultured Chloroflexia bacterium, assembly GCA_963700555.1. Taxonomy (GTDB): domain Bacteria; phylum Chloroflexota; class Limnocylindria; order Limnocylindrales; family CSP1-4; genus CAIXZV01. The sequence continues at coordinate 50,045 of CAVOXZ010000021.1, read as the reverse complement.
TCGTCCCCGGGTGCCGGCGCCGACGATCGCGGATTGCCTGGCGGGCTGGTTGGAGGACGGCGTATTGCGGAAGTTCGGTGCGAACGTGCTCGCGCTGCCCGTGCTTGCGCTCGTCTACCTCGCGCTCCTCGGTCGTGCCGGGTTGACGCGCGCGGCTGCCGGGCTTGGCGCAGCACTCGTGGTCGCCCTCGTCGTGACGGCGGGACTGCCGCCTGCACCGGGCAACGCCCTCCCGGCCTCCTCGATACCGGCCCCTGTGGACGCACGCGTCGTCGAGGCGCTGGCCACGGGCCACGGCCTCAAGGATCCGCTGCGTGTCCGGTTCGATGCGCCGATGGACGTTTCGTCGGTCGCCGCGGCGATGCGGCTGGTCCCCGATGCGGCCATCGACTTCACCTGGGACGACACCGGCACCCTGCTGACGATCACCCCGGTGACCGCCTGGCAGCCGGACACGCTCTACGTCCTGACCGTCACCTCCGCCGCGCGGGCGGCCGACGGAGGCGCCCTCGCAGCTCCCGTTCGTGCGGCTGTGCTGACGGCGACCGCCGGACGCGGCGCGATCGAGGCCACGCGGGCCGGCGGCAAGCGGGCCCGGATCGACACGGCCTTCCGCATCGTCCTCGACCGTCCCCTCGCGCTCGCCACGGTTACGGCGGCGCTCCACACCAGCCCTGCCGTCTCCGGCACCGTCCGCGCCGGGGCGACCGCGGGTGAGTACCTGTTCACCCCCGCGGCTCCGCTGGCCGTGGACGCAACCTACCGCCTGACGCTCGACGGCCTGGCCGACTCGGACGGCATCCCCTTCGCGGAGGTCCCGTCGCTGGTGGTCAGGACAGCCGGCGCACCGGAGGTGGTGCGCTTCCGGCCGGTCGCGGGTGAGACCAAGGTGGATCGCACAGCGGCGATCTCGGTGCGCTTCACGGAGGCGATGAACCGGACGGCGACGGCGAAGGCCTTCAGGGTCACCATCGACGGCAAGGCGATCGCCGGCAAGACCACCTGGGCCGAGGCCGGCACGGTCCTGGTGTTCGTCCCGGACAAGTCGCTTCCCTACCAGGCAAAGGTCACCGCGACGGTGGGCGCCACGGCCGTCTCCAAGCTCGGTGCGCCGGTCGCGGAGGCTGCCAGCGGAACGTTCAAGGTTGCCGCCAAGCCGAAGCAGGCGACCCCCGCCAAGCCGTCCACCAAGCCCATTCCCCGCAGCGGTGGCGGCGGCGCTGTCTCGGCCGGCTGGTACGGCGTCGAGACGTACTACCTGCGGCTGATGAACTGCACCCGGACCGGCGGCTGGGTCACCTCCGACGGCAGCTGTTCTTCGCCCGGCGGTCGTGACGTCGCAGCCCTCACGCTCAACTCGGGGATCAGCACCCGCGTGGCGCGCCCGTACGCGAAGCTCCTCGCGACGCGCAACCTCTGCGACCACTTCGTCGGCGGGAACCCCGGCGACCGGCTGCGCCGCGCCGGCTACACCAGCTACCGGTGGGGCGAGAACCTCGGCTGTCGGTCGGGCAACCCGTACTCCGCGGTCCTCGGGTCGCACCGCTACTTCCAGAGCGAGAAGTCCTACAACGGCGGCCACTACGTCAACCTCATGGATGCCCGCTTCAAGCAGGTCGGCATCGGCGTCTGGGTGTCGAGCGGCCGGGTCCGCCTCGTGGTCGACTTCTACACCCCCTGATCGATCCCGCGAGACCGGGACCATCGGGCGGGTGACGCCCATCCGCTCGCGGGGCAGGATCAACGTCGTGATCAGGAACGTCGTCATCCATGTCGCCAACGAGCAACCGCTCCTAGCGGACCTGTTCGGGATCCCCGCCGCCGCTGACGCCGGGCTCCTGTGCACCAACCTGCGGATGATGGACGGCAAGCGGCCCGTGTTCATCGACAACATCGCGGCCACCTTCTTCTTCCCGTACCGCGTCGTCCGGTTCCTGGAGATCCCGCCCGGGGCCATCGCGCGCCACGTGGAGGAAGGTGGCGACGCGCCGGTCACCATCGCGGCCTCGGAGACGAGCGCGGTCGCCGCTGACCAGCGGCTGCCGGTCGCGGTGGCGGATCCCGGCGAGGCCGGACCCGACACCGCCGGCACGGACGACGACCTCGACATCGACGAGGACTTCCTGCAGCGCGTCCGCGACATCTGAGCCGCGGGCGGCCGCCGCCCCCTTCCCCGGGCGCCCTGCCGGGCAGCGCGTGACCGGGAGCGCGTGACCGGGAGCGCGTGATCGGCACGCAAGTGGCCGGTGCTACACTCCGCGCCGCCATGGCCAAGAACCTCGTGATCGTTGAGTCGCCGGCCAAGGCGAGGACCATCGAGCGCTACCTCGGCCCCGACTACAAGGTTCTCGCCTCGTACGGCCACGTCCGGGACCTGCCCGAGAACCCGGGCAAGGGCAAGTTCGGCGTCGACGTGGATCACGACTTCGAGCCGGAGTACGTGATCTCCGAGGACCGGCAGAAGCAGGTCAACGAGATCGCCCGGGCGGCCAAGGGCGCCGAGCGGGTGTACCTCGCCACCGACCTTGATCGTGAGGGTGAGGCGATCGCATGGCATGTCGCCCAGGCGGCGGGCGTGCCGGCCTCCAAGACCCGCCGCGTGACCTTCACCGAGATCACCGAGAACGCCATCCGAGCGGCGTTCGCCGAGCCCCGCGACATCGACCAGCACCTCGTGGATGCCCAGCAGACGCGCCGGATCGTGGACCGGCTCGTGGGCTACACCCTCAGCCCGCTGCTCTCGCGCAAGGTTCGCGGCGGCCTGTCCGCCGGCCGCGTCCAGTCGGTTGCCGTCCGGATGGTGGTGGAGCGCGAGCGCGAGATCCGCGCGTTCACCGCGCGCGAGTACTGGTCGATCGAGGCGGTCCTGGCCACGGCATCGGGGGCCACGTTCACGGCCGACCTCGCGCGGATCGACGGCAAGACCGTGGAGATCGCCGATGGGGAGACGGCCGAGCGCCATGCGGCAGCGATCCGAACGTTGCGCCCAATCGTGGACTCGGTCGCGACCAAGACGAGCAAGCGCAACCCCGCGCCGCCATTCACGACCAGCACGCTCCAGCAGGAGGCCAGCCGGAAGCTGGGCTTCAGCCCCAAGCGGACGATGTCGGTGGCCCAGGACCTGTACGAGGGCGTGGACACCCCCGACGGGCATGTCGGCCTGATCACCTACATGCGAACGGACTCGACGGCGATTGCCGGCGTCGCCATGACCGAGGCCCAGGCCGTCATCACGGACCGGTTCGGGGAGCGCTTCGGCGTGGCCAAGGGGCGGGTCTACAAGACGAAGCAGAAAGGGGCCCAGGAGGCGCACGAATCGGTCCGGCCGACCTCGTTCCTCCGGGACCCGGAGTCGATGCAGCCGTTCCTCAAGTCGGACCAGCACCGGCTGTACCGCCTGATCTGGCAGCGCGCCATCGCCTCGCAGATGGCCTCCAAGGAGCTCGAGACCACGACCGCCGAGCTCGTCGACGGCATCTACCGGCTGCGAGCCTCGGCGACGCGAACGCTCTTCGAGGGCTTCGCCCGCGTCTACACCGAGGGAGCCGACGACGCGGACGAGGAGGCCGAGCGCCAGCTGCCGCCGCTGCGCGAGGGCGATGTCACCAGCGTCGAATCGGTGACGCCGACGCAGCACTTCACCGAGCCCCCGCCCCGGTACACGGAGGCGACGCTGATCAAGGCCCTCGAGGAGCACGGGATCGGGCGGCCGTCCACCTATGCCGCCACGATCTCGACGATCCTCGACCGGGGATATGTCGTGGTCAAGGAGCGGCGCCTGCATCCCGAGGAGATCGGAGAGATCGTCACCGACCTCCTCGTCGGCCACTTCGGGGAGTACGTGGACCTCAAGTTCACGGCGCGCATGGAGGAGGAGCTCGACGAGGTGGCGCGGGGCGAGCGCGAATGGGTGCCGCTCCTCCGGGCGTTCTTCGGCCCGCTCAAGGTGCGCGTGGAGGAGAAGCGTCGCGAGCTCAAGCGCCGCGACTTCACCACCGAGGAGACCGAGGAGGTGTGCTCCCTCGGTCACCCGATGGTCATCCGCCTGGGCCGGACCGGCAAGTTCCTCGCCTGCTCGACGTACCCGGATCACAAGGAGACGCGGCCGCTGCCGGGCGACGAGCCGCCGCCCCTGGAGGGCGAGGGCGACCCTTGCCCGGAGTGTGGCGAGGGGACGCTCCAGCAGCGCCGCGGCCGGTTCGGAGCGTTCGTGGGCTGCTCGCGGTACCCCGACTGCAGCTATATCCGGAAGGACGGTCCGCCACCGCCGGACCCGCTGCCGTTCGAGGTCGTCTGCCCCAAGCAGGCCGACGGCAAGCTGGTCGCCCGTCGCGCCCGGCGCACCGGGAACGTCTTCTGGGGGTGCTCCGCCTATCCGAAGTGCGACTTCACCACCAACGACGAGCCCACCGGCGCGGTCCACGATGCTTCCGACGCGACGCACGCAGATGGCCGGGGGGCGGTCGCCCGCAAGGGCGAGGCCGGGATCTGCCTGACCTGTGGGGCAACCGTCGAGCTGCTCGACGGGAGCCTCGTCGGGCTCCGTCTCCCGGGCGGCCCAGCCAACCCCGAGGCACTGCTTCGACCAGCTCGTCGCGGCCGGCCGGGTGGCGGGGCGCGCGGCGCAGCCCCGTCGAGACGCACCGGCCGGGCGACGGCCGGCAGCTCGCGCGCGGCGCCGGGTTCCAGGCGCAAGACGGCGTGACCATCGCCGGGACCACGACGCTCGAGGCCCCGGGGGCCGGCGCGTGACCGGCCCGGAGGCGCTGCGCCGGTTCCTGCGCTCACTCGAGGCCCGGGACTTCTCGCCCGAGACGCGTCGCTCGTACGAGGCGACCGTGGCCGCCTACCTCGACTGGCTCGCCGCGCGCGACGCCGACTGGCGGAAGCCGGGCCGGGCGACGCTCCGCAGCTACCTCGCTGACCTCTCGGCCGGGCACGCCCGGTCCTCGGTCGCCCAGCGGATGGCCGCCCTGCGCTCGTTCCACCGGTTCTGTGCCCGGTCCGGCTTCGCTCCCGGCGACCCATGGGGCGTGATCGCCACCCCGCGCCTGCCGCGGCGGCTGCCCAAGGTGCTCGAGGTGGAGCAGGTCGAGGCGATGCTCGCGGTCGTGGACGACGACCTCGCGGCCGCCGCGGCCGGGACGTCACCCACGGGACGCCGGGACCCGGCCCTGGCGCTCGCGCTCGCGCTCCGGGACCGGGCGCTCGTGGAGACCGCGTATGCCGCCGGGCTCCGGATCAGCGAGCTCGCCGCGGCGGATCTCGGCTCCCTTGAGCTGCGGCGCGGTGAACTGCGGGTGATGGGCAAGGGCCGCAAGGAGCGAGTCGGGCTGCTGGGCCGGCCCGCCCGCGAAGCGATCTCCGCCTATCTCGACGAGGGGCGCCCGGAGCTGTCGGCCCGCCGTGACCCGCTCGCCGAGGCGCCAGTCGAGATCTTCCTCAACCACCACGGGGGCCCGCTCGGGGTCCGCGGCCTGCGGATGCGCCTCGACCGCCTGTGCCGTCTGGCGGGGCTGCCCGAGGGGATCAGCCCCCATACGCTCCGCCACTCGTTCGCCACCCACCTGCTGGAGGGCGGGGCCGACCTCCGGATCGTGCAGGAGCTGCTCGGCCACGAGAGCCTCGCGACCACCCAGGTCTACACGCACGTGTCCCCGGCGCGGCTCCGCGACGCCTACCGGCTGGCCCACCCGCGAGCGAGGACGCCCTGATGGACGACCCCGTCCTCGCCCCGCCGGCCGCGGACCCGGAGAGCCCGAGCCGGCCAGGCTCCGCCGCGACCCGGGCGATCGCGCGAGCCGGCCTGATCGTCACGGTCCTGTTCCTGGCGTCGCGGGTCCTGGGCTATGTCCGGACGATCGCGATCGCCGGATCCGTCCCGGAGGTGGGCGACCTCAGCCCGTTCTATGCCGCCTTCCGGATCCCGGACCTCCTGTTCCAGCTGGTGGCGGCCGGCGCCCTGTCCTCGGCGCTGATCCCGATCGTGGCTGCCCTGTTCGCGACCGACGAGGACGCCCGCGCGTGGCGCGTGGTCTCCACCGTGGCGACCCTCATGCTCGCCCTGCTGACGCTGCTCGCGGGCATCGTGCTCCTGTTCGCGCCGGGCCTGGTCGCGCTCATGACGCCGGGATTCGATGCGGACCAGCTGGCGCGGACGACGGACCTGACCCGGATCATGGTGCTGGCGCCGCTGTTCCTGGCCGCAGGGGCGGTGGCCACGAGCGCGCTCAACGCACGCGGCCGGTTCGCGGCCGCGGCGCTCGCCCCACTCGTCTACAACGTCGGCATCATCGGCGGGGCGATCCTGCTCGTGCCATCGCTCGGCGTCGCCGGCCTCGCGATCGGAGTGGTGCTGGGAGCCCTGGGCCACGTGCTGGTGCAGCTGCCGCCGCTCGTCCGGCTGGGGGCGAGGCTCCGGCCGCTCGTCGACCTCCGTGACGACCAGGCCCGGTTGGCGCTGGTGCTGATGGTCCCGCGGGCGATCGGGCTGGGCGCCACGCAGTTCGTGTTCGTGGTCATGACCAGCCTCGCGTCCACGCTGGGCGCCGAGGCCCTTCCGGTGTTCAACTTCAGCTTCGCCGTGCTCCAGATCCCGATCGGCGTGATCGGGGTGCCCCTGGGCGTCGTCCTGCTGCCGTCGCTCGCTCGGGTCGCGGCGGGCGGAGCCACGGAGGCCTTCACGCGGCTCCTGGTCCGGGCCCTGGCGATCCTGGCCTATGTCATGGTCGGCATCGCCGCCCTCGGCATCGTCGTGTCCGAGGACGTCGTGCGCCTCCTGTTCGGCGTCGCGGACATCGGCGAGCCGGCGATCGAGGCGACGGGCCTCGCGCTGGCCGTGTTCCTGACCGGGCTCACGGCCCACGCGCTGATCGCCGTCCTCGCCCGCGCGTTCTACGCCCTCAAGGACACCCGCACCCCCGTGCTTGCCGCGCTGGGGGCCGTGGGCACGAACATCGTGCTCGCGAACATCCTGGTCGGGCCGCTGGGCCTCAACGGGCTGGCGGCGTCGATCGCCATCTCCGCCTGGCTGGAGACGTGCGTCCTGGCGCTCCTCCTGCGCAGCCGGGTGGCCGGGTACGGCGCCGGCGTGCGGTACGTGTCCTGGGTGCTTGCCAGGGCGGTGGTGGTCGCGCTGGCCGGGGCAGCGGTCGCCTGGGGCGTCGAGCAGGCGCTGCTCGCCGCCTGGGGGGAGGACCCGGGCTTCCTCCTCCTGCTGGCGCGGACGAGCACCGCCACGGCGGCGGGGGGCCTGGTCATCATCGGCGGCTCGCTCGCGTTGCGGATCACCGAGCTGCGGACTATCGTCGGGATCGTGGTGGACCTCCTGCGCCGGCGCGGGCGCGCATGACCGCGCGCATTCCGACGACCTCCCTCGCCGGGAGTGATCTCGACCCCGCCGCGTGGGACGCGCTGGTCGAGGGGAACCCACTGGGCTCGTACCTCCAGCTCTCGGGCTGGGCGCGGGTCAAGGCGGTCAACGGCTGGTCGGCTCGCCGCCTGGCCGATCCGGCCGCCGGGATGGGCGCCCAGGTGCTGCTCCGCCGCCCGGGGCCGCTGCCGTGGGCCATCGCCTACGCCCCTCGCGGCCCGGTGCTCGCGACCTGGAGCCCGGAAGCCGTCGCGGCCTTCACGGACATGGCGGCCGCGCGGCTGCGTGCCGGAGGCCGGGTGAGCCACCTGATCATCGACCCCGAGATCGAGAGGGGCGCCGGCGCCGACGACGGGGACGCGATCACCGGCGCGCTGCAGCGCGCCGGGTGGCACGTCTCGCCGGCCATCCAGCCCGTCAGCACCCGGGTGATCGATCTCCGGGCGGACGAGGACGCGCTGTGGGGAGACCTGCGGAAGAAGTGGCGGCAGTACGTCAACAAGGCGCGAACGGGCGGGATCCGGGTCGTGGACGCCGGCCCAGAGCGCCTCGACGAGTTCTACCGGATCTACCGGGAGACGGCGGACCGGGCGGGCTTCCTCATCCGGGCGCAGTCTGCCTACCGCGATGCCTGGGACGCGTTCGGTCCCGACGGCCGGGCACGACTCCTGTTCGCCGAGCTCCCCGACGGCCGTCCGGTCGCGACGCTGTTCCTGGTGCGGGCCGGTGCGCGCGTCGTGGAGCCATATGGCGGGATGACCCCCGGGGGCGCGGACACGCGCGCCAACTACCTGCTCAAGTGGGAGGCGATCCGCAGCTCGAAGGCCGCCGGTGCGACGACCTACGACCTGTGGGGCCTGGCACACGCCGGGATCGACCATTTCAAGACCGGCTTCGGGGGCCGGGAGGTCCGGTACATCGGGGCCTGGGACCTGGTGCTGGACCCCTTCGGACGCCGCACCTACCGCGTTGCCCAGCGTGCGCGGGTCCGCGTCGAGCGGATGCGGCACGGCCTTCGCGGCAGAGGCGCCACGTCTGCGGCGGGCTACGGGGGCGACGCCGGGGGCGACGCGTGACGGCGGCGATCGCACCGGTCCGGGAGCTCCGGGACGGCGAGCTGGTCGACTGGGATGCCGGGGCCGTGGATGCCGCCGGCGGTCACGTCCTCCAGTCGCGGGCCTGGGCCGAGCACCGCCGGGCGAGCGGCTGGCTGCCCCGGTTCCTGGCCGTTGGCGAGCAGCGGGCGCTCGTCCTCGTGCGGCCGTGGCCGGTGCTCGGCGGGGGATCGGGGTACGCGCCGCGAGGACCGGTCGGGCCGGCGATTCCCTGGTCATTCGACGGGGCGGGCGCGGTCCTGGGGGCGGGGAGCGTGATCGGCGACACCCTCTCGGCGATCGCCGCCCATCTCGCGGCCGACGGGGTTGACGTCGTGGCGGCCGACCCCGAGGTGGCCGAGGACGACGCTGCGTACCGCGGCACCCTCGATGCTTCGGGGTTCCGCCCGATCGACGAGATCCAGCCGTCGCGTCACCGGATGGCACTGGCCCTGGCGGCCGCCGATGAGGCCTCCGTGTTCGACGGGATCGCAAAGGCCACCCGGCAGCGCATCCGGCGGGCGGAGCGCGACCGCGTGGTCGTCGTGCGCCACGATCTCGCGGCCGGAGACGTTGAGGGGATCCTCCGAGCGGGCGAGGACGCCGGAGCCGCCCTCGAGCGCTTCTACGGCCTGCTGCGCGCCACCGGCGACCGGCGAGGGTTCGGGTTTGCCGGGCCGGCCGAGTTCACGTCCTGGTGGCGAAGCGGCCTGGCGGCCGGACACCTCGCGTACCTCGAGGCCCGCGAGGGCGGCGCCGATGGGGAGGTGCTCGGGGGGCTGATCCTCTACCGGCACGGACGGCGGCTCTCGACGGCGCACTCGGCCGACCGCGCGGAACGGCGCCGGGACCACCCGGGAGCGATGCACCTGCTCCGCTGGCGGGCGATCCAGCTCGCCCTGGCCGAGGGCCGGACCGAGATGGACCTGGGCGGGGTGGATACGGCCGGCGCGCGCAGGATCCCGATGGAAGGTGAGCCGACGTACGGCCTGTACGAGCACAAGCGTTCCTTCGGGGCAGCCTGGGTGGCCCTCGGGGGCGCGTACGAGCAGGTGGCCCGCCCGTGGCGCTACGCGCTCGGCCGGGCGGTCGCCCGGGCCGCGCGGGTCGCCGGACGGGGCAGGGGAGCGGCATGACCCGCGAGCGGTCGCCCATCGACCAGCGGATCGCGGACGCGGCGCCCCGGGAGCCGCGGCCCCTCGGCGGGCTGCTGGCGAGGCTTGAAGCCGCCGGGCTCGCCCAGGGTGCTCCCGACGGTGGATCGGTGCCGGCGGCCGACGCGCTCGCGGGGATCGAGATCCGCGGCGTGGCGGAGGACTCCCGGGAGGTCGGTCACGGCACGCTGTACGTCGCGATCCCCGGGTTCCACGTGGACGGTCACGACTACGTCGCCCAGGCGGCAGCCGCCGGCGCCCCGGCGGCGATCGTGGAACGCCACGTCCCGGAGGCGGCGATCCCGCAGCTGATCGTCGGCGACGCCCGCCTGGCGCTGGCCGGCGCGGCGACGTGGTGGTACGGCGATCCGTCGCACGACCTGGGCATCGTCGGCGTCACGGGCACCGACGGCAAGACGACGACGACCTACCTCGCGGTCGCCGCGCTCGAGGCCGCGGGGATCTCGACCGGGCTGATCGGGACCGTGGAGACGAAGGTCGGCGCGCTGCGCGAGCGCCATGAGGTCCACGCCACCACGCCCGCGGCACCGGAGCTCCAGGCCACGCTCCGCGCGATGGCCGCCTCGGGGAACGTCGCGGCGGTCGTGGAGACCACCTCGCATGCCCTGGCGCTCAGCCGGGTCGCTGGGGTCGCGTTCGACGCGGCCGTGTTCACCAACCTGACTCACGAGCATCTCGATCTCCACGGGACCTTCGAGCGCTACCGGGCCGCGAAGCTCCGCCTGTTCGAGGCGCTTGCAGCCGGCCCCGGGAACCCGGCCAAGGCGGTCGACGGCCGGCCGTGGCCCAAGCTCGCCGTGGTCAACCGCGATGACCCGGCCGCACCGTTCTTCGAGGCCGCCGCCCGCGAGGCCGGGGCCACGCTGGTCGGGTATGGCACCGGTCCCGCGGCGGACGTGCGCGCCATCAGGATCGAGGAGGATGCGACCCGGATCCGGGTCCGGTTCACGGCCCCGTCCGGAGAGCGCGCCCTGGAGCTCCGGCTGGCCGGCCGGTTCAACGTCCACAATGCCCTCGCGGTGGTCGCCCTGGGGGAGGGCCTGGGTCTCGACCCCATGGCCGTCCGGGACGGCCTCGAGCGGGTCACGGCCGTGCCGGGCCGGATGGAGCGCATCGAGGCTGGCCAGCCGTTCGGTGTGATCGTCGACTACGCCCACTCGCCCGCCTCGCTCGAGACGGTGCTCGGCCTGCTCGCTCCGGTTGCCGCGGCCGGCGGGGGAGGGTTGATCGCCGTGTTCGGATCCGCGGGCGAGCGCGACACGGCCAAGCGGGCCGTGATGGGCCGGATCGCCGGCGAGCGGTGCCGGCTCGTCGTGGCCGCGGACGAGGATCCCCGGGGTGAGGACCCCGCCGGGATCGTGGACGAGATCGTCCGGGGGGCGGAGGCGTCAGGCCGCCGGCGGGGCGTGGACGTCCTCGGCATCCCGGACCGGCGGGCGGCGATCGCCGCGGCCTTCGAGCGGGCCCGCCCGGGCGACATCGTGCTGCTGGCCGGCAAGGGCCACGAGCCCACGATCCTGTACGCCGATCACGCGATGCCCTGGGACGAGGCCGCGGTGGCCCGCGAGACGCTCGCCGCGATGGGCTGGCGGGCCTAGGGCGCATGCGCGGCTGCCTGTTCACCCTGCTGCTGGGCGCGATCGTCATCGCGTTCCTGGTCGTCGTGGGCCTGCCGGCGCTCGCGGGCGGCATCCTCACCGCGGGCGTCTCGGCGGCCGGGCTGGTCGCCGACGACACGGCCGTCACGGTCTCGTCCAGCCCGCCCACGGACCTCCTCGGGCTGCACGCCGACACCGTCCGGGTGACGGCAACGGACGCCACCTTCCGCGGGATGCAGATTGGTGCCCTCGATCTCGCCCTGGGCGACGTCGGGATCCTGGATCGAACCGCGGTCACCGTGGACGGTGAGCTGCGGAACGTGACGATCCGGACGCCCGGGGGCCGGGACGTGGCGATCGAGCGGATCGTCCTCCTCGGCGGGGGCGACGACATCACCACGACCACCGTCGTCTCGAACGACGAGGCCGGAGCCCTGCTGAGGGCCGCGATCGAGGCGGAGCTCGGCGTGCGCCCATCGTCCGTCCGCCTGGAGGCTCCGGACCAGGTCGTGATCCGGGCCGGCGTCACGATCTCCGGCCGGCTGGCCGTGACCCGTGGTGGAGACCTGGTCGTCCGCGCCGCCGCGGGGCTCGCCGATGGGACGCCGCTCGTCGTCCTGCGTGGCGGCGAGGACCTGCCGATCACGTTGACATCGGTCATGGTCACGGACGGCGGTGATCTCCAGCTTGCCGGCGGCCTGCTCATCAGCCCCCTGGGCTGAGCCGGGAGCCCCGCGAGCCCACGGGGTAGACTCCGCGGCATGACCGAGCCCGTGGTGCGCGATCCGGAGCAGCCGCTCGACGCGGGTCGAGGGGGCGCGTCCAAGCGACGCCGCGGTTCCAAGCCGCCCACGCCCGTGGCGGAGCGGGGGCCGGTCGGCACCGCCGACGTCCCGTTCGACGATGCCTCCTATCGGACCAGGTTGCTCGATGCCGTCCTGGACAGCCATCCGCAGGCCGACCTGGCTGTGGTCGAGAAGGCCTTCGACCTGGCCGTCGTGGCCCACAAGTCGCAGGTCCGGGCATCGGGCGAGCCGTACGTCACGCACCCGATCGCGGCCGCCCAGATCCTGGCGGAGATGGGGATCGATCCGGTGGCGGTGGCGGCCGCCCTGATCCACGACGTCCCGGAGGACACCGAGTACAGCCTCGTGGATGTCGAGGAGCTGTTCGGGTCGGAGATCGCGCATCTCGTCGACGGCGTGACCAAGCTGTCGAGGTTCAGCACCCACAGCCACGAGCAGCAGCAGGCCGAGAGCATCCGCAAGATGTTCCTGGCGATGGCGGACGACATCCGCGTCGTGCTCATCAAGCTCGCCGACCGGCTCCACAACATGCGCACGCTGGGCTACCTGCGGCCCGAGAAGCAGGAGCGCATCGCCCGTCAGACGATGGAGATCTACGCCCCCCTGGCCGAGCGCCTCGGGATCTGGCAGATCAAGTGGGAGCTGGAGGATCTGAGCTTCAAGGTCCTCGAGCCGGACGCCTTCCGGGAGCTGGCCCGGCTGCTGGACACCCGCCGCCAGGGCCGCGAGAGCTACATCGACCGCGCGATCGAGGACCTCAAGCCGCGCCTCGAGGCCGCCGGCATCGTGGCCGAGCTCCAGGGGCGGCCGAAGCACATCTACAGCATCTGGAAGAAGATGGAGCGCAAGGGCGCCGAGTTCGGCGAGATCTACGACGTCTACGCCATCCGGCTCCTGGTCGACGAGATCCGCGACTGCTACGCGGCGCTGGGCATCGTCCACGCCCTGTGGCGCCCGATCCCCGGCCAGTTCGACGACTACATCGCGGTTCCCAAGAACAACCTCTACCAGTCGCTGCACACCGCCGTCATCGCGCTCGACGGCAAGCCGCTCGAGATCCAGATCAGGACCCACGCGATGCACCAGGTGAGCGAGGTCGGCATCGCGGCCCACTGGCGGTACAAGGAGGGATCCAAGGCCGAGCGCGACTACGACGCCAAGCTCGCCTGGCTCCGCCAGCTCATGGAGTGGCAGCGCGACGTCAGCGAGTCGGACGCGACGGAGTTCGTCGAGGGCATCAAGCTCGACATCTTCCAGGACCAGGTGTTCGTATTCACGCCGCGCGGCGATGTCAAGGATCTCCCCGCCGGCGCGACGCCGCTCGACTTCGCGTACCGCATCCACACCGACATCGGGCACCGGACGATCGGCGCCAAGGTCAACAACCGCCTCGTCCCGCTCGACTACCGGCTCAAGAACGGCGACATCGTCGAGATCGTCACCACCAAGGGCGAGCACGGCCCGTCGCGCGACTGGATGAACATCGTCCGGACCTCCCATGCCCGGGAGAAGATCCGCCAGTGGTTCAAGAAGAAGGACCGCACGGAGAACATCGCCCATGGCCGGGAGAGCATCGAGCGGGAGCTCCGGCGGCTCGCCCGGACCAGCATCCAGGCCGTCGGCAACGACCGGATCGCCGAGGTCGGCAAGACCTACGGCCACGACACGCTCGACGACTTCTACGCGGCGATCGGCTACGGCGCCGTCTCCACCCAGCAGGTGGTCATGCGCCTGGGCGTGCTGGGCGACGACCAGACCGCGCTGCCGACGATCGCGCCCGCCCAGCCCGCGCGGACCGGCGGCGTCCGGGTCAAGGGCGTCGGGGACCTGCTCGTCCGGTTCGGGAAGTGCTGCCACCCCATTCCCGGCGATCCGATCCAGGGGTTCATCACCCGGGGCAAGGGGATCACAGTCCACCTGCGGACCTGCTCGACGATCGTCAACGAGCGCGAGATCACGCGCCTGATCGAGGTCGAGTGGGAGTCCGCACCGGCCCAGACCTATCCGATCGCGATCCGGGTGGAGGCCTACGACCGGACCGGGCTGCTGTCGGAGATCACCCAGGTCATGGCCGAGAACAAGGTCAACATCCTGGCGGCCAACGTGGGGGTCAGCATGGACCACACCGCGGTCATCTCGATGACCGTCCAGGTTGGCTCGGTGGCGCAGCTGGCCAAGGTCATGGGCCGTGTCGAGCAGCTCAAGGACGTGCTCAGCGCGCAGCGCGAGCTCGGCTAGCGACGGCGGGCGCCCGGACGCCGCCCCCGCTCAGCGGGGACGCGCGGGCATCGGCAGCGCGCCGCCGGTGGGGCCGGGCCGCACCGCGCCGGTCGTTGGGGCGAACAGCCTCGCGCCCCGGATCCGCCGCATCCAGGCAAGCATGATGACGCCGGTGACGAACGCCCCGATGCCGCCCACGGCGAGCGACACGTCCACCCCGAACGCCGAGGCGATCCAGCCCATCAGCAGGCCGCCGATGGGCGTCGAGCCGACGAACACCGTCGTGTACACGCTGATGACCCGGCCCCGGAGCTCATCGGGGACGGCCAGCTGGATGGTGGTGTTGGCCGTGGCGGCCATCCCGATCGCGCCCAGGCCCACGAACAGCATCGCGACGATGGCCAGCGCATAGACGTGGACCACGGCGGCGGCCGTGAGGGCGATGCCGAGCAGGATCGCGCCCAGCGGCACCAGCACCGGCCGCGACTTGCCGGAGAAGGCGATGGCCAGGGCGGCGACCAGCGATCCGATCCCCGACGCGGTCATCAGGAAGCCGTAGCCGGTGGCGTCCGTGTGGAGCACCTGCTGCGCCAGGGCCGGGATCGTGACCCCGAAGTTCATCCCGAACGTCGCGACGATGCCGACGTTGAGGGTCACCAGCAGGACCAGGTCCGTGCCACGGACGTAGCGCAGGCCGCCCGCGATCGTGGTCCTGACCTCGCGGATCGTGTGGGGCCGAAGCAGCGGCGGCGGGTTGTGGAGGTCCTCCTGCCGCATCGCGGCGTAGGCGATGATCACGGCCAGGAAGCTGATGCCGTTGATCAGGAAGGCCATCGAGACGTCACCGCCGAAGGCGCCGATCGTGAGGCCGGCGACCGCGGGCCCGATGATCCTCGCGCCGTTGAAGACCGCCGAGTTGAGGGCGACCGCATTGGCGACATCGTCCCGGCCCACCATCTCCACGGTGAACGCCTGCCGGGTGGGCATGTCCACGGCGTTGGTCACCCCCAGCAGGGCCGCGAGCACGAGGATCTGCCAGACCTGCACGGTGTCGGTCACGACGAGGCCGAACAGGACGAAGGCGAGCATCATCTGCACGGCCTGGGTGACCATCAGGGTCTGGCGCTTGGGCAGGGCGTCCGCGATCAACCCGCCGAACAGGCCCAGGGCAAGCACCGGCAGGAAGGCCAGCGCGGTCACCAGGCCGAGCACGAACGGATCGTTGGTGATCTGGAGCACCAGCCACGCCTGGGCGACCTGCTGCATCCAGGTGCCGACGAGGGACGTCAGCTGGCCGGCGAAGAACAGCCGGTAGTTGCGATGACGGAAGGCACGCCCGCCGTTCCGCAGGGCAAAGCCCAGGCCGAACGCCGGCAGGCCGCGCCCCGGCTCGCGGATCACCGTCCGTCCCCGGCCCGGCCGGCGCCCGTCCCCGCGTGCTCGTGGACTGGTTCGCGGCCCGCGTCGAGGTCCTCGAGGTGGGCCAGGAGGTGCGACCTCCGGCCGGTGGCGTCCGCGACCATGGCCTGGAGGCGGCCGATCTTGGCATCGAGGGTGGCCACCTGGCGGTCGACGATCTCGAGCGCGTCGGCGAGGATGCGGCGCCGTTCGGTCGCGTCGGTCGTCGCCCGGAACCGGTCGCGGTTGCGAGCGCGGGCCTCCTCGTCGACCAGCAGCTGGCGGATCTCGGCAAGCGAGAACCCCGCGTCGTCGCGAAGCCCGCGGATGAACCGCAGGCGCTCGAGATCCTCGCCGTCGTACAGCCGGTAGGCGCCCTCCGACCGGGCCGCGGGCGCCAGGAGGCCGACTTCCTCGTAGTAGCGGATGGCCCGGGGCGTGAGGCCCGTGTCCTCGGCAACCTCCTGGATTCGCAGCAGGCGGTCGGAGGTCTCGGTCTCGGTCACCCGTCCATCCTAGCAAACATTGCCGTTGACGTGAACGTTAGGGTTGCCGACCGGAGCCGGCACCACCGAGGCGGCCCGGGCGCTCCAGCCGGACCCTCCCGCAGGGTGGACGAGGGCTAGACTTCCCCCGATGCCCACCTTCCGAGCCCCCCGGGGCACCCGCGACCTCCTTCCCGACGAGAAGGCCACCTTCGACCGCCTCGGCCGGATCGGCTCCGACCTGGCGACCCGGTACGGCTACCGGCCGATCGAGACTCCGCTGTTCGAGCAGAGCGCCGTCTTCGAGCGCGGCATCGGGAGCGTCACCGACATCGTGGAGAAGGAGCTGTTCCGGATCGCACCCCGGACGGAGGACGCTGAGTCGTGGGCCCTGCGCCCGGAGCCGACCGCCGGCATCGTCCGTGCCTACGTCCAGCACGGAATGCAGACGCTGCCGCAGCCGGTGAAGCTCACGGCCCTGGGGCCGATGTTCCGCTACGACCGGCCCCAGGCGGGGCGGTACCGCCAGTTCTGGCAGTTCGACGTGGAGGCGATCGGGGATCCCGGGCCCGCGGTGGACGCCGAGATCATCGAGCTCGGCACGCGGTTCTACGCCGAGGCCGGCGTCGTCGGCGTCGAGGTGCTCGTCAACTCGATCGGCGACCCTGCCTGCCGGCCCGCCTACCTCTCGGAGCTGGTCGAGTACTACCGCGCCCACGAGGACCGGCTGCCCGCAACCGAGCTCGACCGGCTCGAGCGCAACACCCTGCGCCTGCTGGACTCGAAGGACCCGGCCATGGCGGCGCTCAATGCCGCGGCACCCAGGATCACGGACCGGCTGTGCGATGCCTGTTCCGCCCACTTCCACAGCGTCACGGCCCATCTCGATGCCGTGGGCGTGCCGTACCGGGTGGAGCCGGGGCTGGTTCGAGGACTGGACTACTACACGCGGACGGCGTTCGAGTTCTACGTTGCGGGCCGCGAAGGCCAGCAGCAGGCGCTGGGCGGTGGCGGCCGCTACGACGGGCTGGTCGAGCTGCTGGGAGGCAAGCCCACGCCCGGCATCGGGTTCGGCCTGGGCCTCGACCGCGTGGCGCTGGTGATCGCGGAGCAGGCCGCCGCGGCCGGGGTCGCCCCAGGGCCATCGCCCGGACCGCTGGCGGTGGTCGTTGGCGCGGATCCCGACGACACGGTCGGTCGCCTCAGGCTCGCAACCGAGCTGCGGGGGGCCGGGCTGCGTGTCCGGGCGGATCTCGGCCGCCGCAAGCTGGGTCGCCAGCTGGAAGCCGCCGGCAGGGACGGCGCGCACTTCGCGGTGATCCTCGGTGACGAGCTCAAGGACGGGCACGTGCAGCTTCGCGACCTGCTGGCGGGGACGCAGCGGCTGGTGGTCGTCGGGGACCTGGCCCGCGAGCTCGCCCGGGCCGACGCCGGCCACCGGCACGGCTGATCGGGTGGGGGAGGGCGCGCGATGCGGCTCCCTGCCCTCGCCCGCCGGTGGCTCCATGACCTGGCCGGGTTCTGGCGGGCGAACCTGCGGGTCGCCGGCGAATGGCGGCAGGACCGCTCGCGACTGGTCCGCTACGTCCTCCTGACGTGGCTGGCGGACGGCCTGGCGCTGGCCGCCGCCGCCTGGCTGCTTGACCCGGTCCGCTTTCACGACCTGCCCAGCCTGGTGGTGACGGTCGTGGGGATCAGCGCGGCGAACGCGCTCGTCCGGCCCATCGTCATCCGGTTCCTGGTCCGGTACGCGATCCTCACCTTCGGGCTGCTGTCGCTGCTGATCAACGGGCTGATGATCGGGCTGGTCGCACAGCTGCTGCCCGGCTTCGAGGTCGGATCCTTCCTGTGGGCGTTCGTCCTCTCGCTGTACCTCGCGCTGGTCAACCTGGTGCTCGGGTTCGTGCTGAACCTGGACTGGGCCGACTCCTGGTACCGCTCGGTGGTGCTGGAGCTGATGCGGCGGGGTCCCGACGAGGCGGGCCCGCTGCCACCCGGCCTGGTCATGGTGCAGGTCGATGGCCTGGCGGAGCCGCTGCTCCGGTTCGCGATCCGGACCGGCAACGCCCCGCACATGGCCCGGTGGGTCCGGTCGGGGTCCCACCGCATCACGCCGTGGTCCGTGCTGCTGCCCTCGCAGACATCGTCGTCGCAGGCGGGGATCCTCCACGGCGTCAACGACGACATCCCGGCCTTCCGGTGGTTCGAGAAGGCGAGCGGGCGGCTGCTCGTGTCCAACCGGCCGGCGGATGCCGCGGAGATCGAGCGGCGGGTGTCCACCGGCGACGGACTCCTCTCCGGCGGCGGATCCTCGGTCTCCAACCTGCTGTCGGGAGACGCGACCCACAGCGTCCTCACCAACTCCACGCTGCTCGGTCCGCAGGGCGTGCGCAGCCGCGACTTCTTCGGGTTCTTCGCCGATCCCTCGACCGTCTTCCGGACGCTGGTGCTGGTCGGGATCGAGGTCGTCCGGGAGCTGCTCGAGGCGCGCGCCCAGCGGCTTCGCGGACTCGAGCCGCGGACCTCGCGGGCGTGGCCCTTCCCCGTGCTGCGCGCCGCCGCCTGCATCGTGCTCCGCGACCTGTCGATCGGTCTCGTGCTCGAGGACATGCATCGAGGCGTGCCGGTGATCTACGTGGACCTGGTGGGGTACGACGAGGTCGCCCACCACGCCGGGCCCGAGCGGCCGGAGGCGCTCAACGAGGTCGCCGAGGCGGACCGCCAGATCGGCCTGCTCGCCAAGGCGGCGGCCGCGACGCCGAGGGCCTACCGGATCGTCGTCCTGTCCGACCACGGGCAGAGCCAGGGGGCGACGTTCCTGCAGCGCTACGGGATCACGCTCGGGGACCTGGTCCGGCACCTGATGGCCGGCGAGCCCGCGATGCTGGCCGCGACGTCGGACGTCGAAGGCTGGGGCTACCTGAACACGGTGCTCACCCAGCTTGCCGGCGGGGAAGGGCGCGGTGCGCGGCTGGCTCGCCGCCGGATGCACGCCACTGGCGAGGCGGTGGCCCCCTGGCGCCTGGCCGCGCAGCCGGCCGGCGACCGCGACGTGGTCGTGGCGGCGTCGGGCAACCTCGCGAACATCTACGTGACCGCGGCACCGGGACGGATGTCATGGGAGGAGCTCGAGGACCGCCATCCGGGGCTGGTCGAGGCGCTCGCCTCCCACCCCGGCGTGGGCCTCGTCATGGTCCGGTCCGCGCTCGACGGCCCGGTGGTCCTCGGAGGCGGCGGCCTGCGTCATCTCGCGACCGGCCGGGTGGACGGCGCCGACCCGCTCGAGCCCTTCGGTCCCCTCGCGGAGCCGTCGCTGCGACGCCTGGACGGCTTCGGCGGCGTCGGCGACCTCGTCGTCCTGTCCATGCTCGACGCCGAGACCGGTGAGGTGGCGGCCTTCGAGGAGCTGGTCGGCTCTCACGGTGGTCTCGGCGGCGCCCAGACCGAGGCCTTCATCCTCCATCCGTCGGATCTGACGGCACCGGCCGGGGAGCTGGTGGGGGCGCCGGCCGTCCATCGCGTCCTCGTCGACTGGCTCGAGGAGCTGGGCCTCCGTCGGCCGGCGGCCACCGAATGAGGGGGTGACGTACGATGGGCCCCCCAGATTCCGCAACCGGAGAGCCCTCCCCGTGCCCGCCGAACCGTTCAGCCTCGCCACGTCGTACCGCAGCCACACGAATGGGGACCTTCGGGCGGCCGACGCGGGCACGACCGCGACCCTGGCCGGCTGGGTCCATCGCCGGCGCGACTACGGCAAGCTGATCTTCATCGACCTCCGGGATCGCCATGGGATCACGCAGGTCGTGGTGGACGCGGCCGACGCTCCGGAGGCGCACGTGCAGGCCAGCCGGGTGCGGTCGGAGTTCGTGATCGCGGTCGAGGGCGAGGTCGCGCTCCGTGAGCCCGGCCAGGAGAACGCGAGGCTGGAGACCGGATCGATCGAGCTCCAGGCCCGCAGGGTCACGATCCTCAACGAGGCGAAGACCCCGCCGTTCTACATCAACGACCCCGACGCGACCATCGACGAGACCCTCCGTCTCAAGTACCGCTACCTCGACATCCGGCGCGAGGCGATGCAGCAGCGCCTGCTCCTCCGCAGCCGCCTCGTCCAGGCGATTCGCGAGGTCCACCACTCGGCCGGGTTCATCGAGGTCGAGACCCCCAACCTGATCAAGAGCACCCCGGAGGGCGCGCGGGACTTCATCGTCCCGAGCCGGCTCCAGCCGGGTGCCGTCTACGCCCTGCCCCAGAGCCCCCAGCAGCTCAAGCAGCTGCTGATGGTCGGGGGCATCGACCGCTACTTCCAGATCGCGCGCTGCTTCCGCGATGAGGACCTGCGCGGTGACCGCCAGCCGGAGTTCACCCAGCTCGACCTCGAGATGAGCTTCGTGGATGAGGCCACCCTGATGGCGTTCATCGAGCGGATGGCGATCGAGGTCACGAGGGCGACCGTGCCCGAGCGGCCCATCCGGCAGGTCCCCTTCCCGGTGTTCGAGTACGAGGACGCGATGGAGCGGTTCGGCACGGACAAGCCGGACCTGCGGTTCGCGATGGAGCTGTTCGACCTGGCGCCGGCGCTCACCGGGGCGGACGGGGCAGGCGCGTCGGGGTTCCGCGTGTTCGACGAGACGCTCGCATCGGGCGGTCGCGTGAAGGGGATCACCGCGCCCGGCATGGCCGGCGCGACCCGGCGCGAGATCGACGAGCTGACGGAGCTCGCCAAGCGCCTCGGCGCGAAGGGCCTGGTCCATCTCGCGGTCCAGGAGGGGGGCGAGCTCCACGGACCCGTCGCCAAGTTCCTGGCCCCCGAGACGCAGGCTGCCGTGAGGGCGGCCGCCGGAGCGGGCGACGGCGACCTCGTGCTGGTCATCGCCGATCAGGGCGAGACGGTCAACGATGTCCTCGGACGCCTGCGGACCGAGCTCGGCGGGCGGCTCCGCCTGGCCGATCCCGATGAGCTTGCCTACTGCTGGATCCACCACTTCCCGATGTACCAGTGGGACGAGCCGTTCAACCGCTGGGACGCGACCCACAACCCGTTCAGCGGCGTGGTGCCGGAGGACGAGCCGCTGCTGACCACGGTCTCGGGCGATCTCGACGTCCGCTCGCCCGAGGACCCGGCCGGTCGCGCCCGCGCGATGCAGTACGACCTCGCGCTCAACGGCTGGGAGCTGGGCGGCGGCTCGGTGCGGATCTGGAAGCCGGACCTCCTGGCCCGCAGCTTCAACCTCCAGGGCTACACCCGCGCGCAGATGCAGGAGCGCTTCGGCGCCATGCTCGATGCGTTCGAGTTCGGGGCCCCGCCGCATGGCGGCATCGCGCTCGGCGTGGACCGCTGGGCGGCGCTCCTGAGCTACCAGACGAACATCCGTGAGGTCATGGCGTTCCCCAAGACCCAGTCGGGATCGGACCTGATGCTCGAGGCGCCGTCGGCGCCGGACGAGCTGCAGTACCAGGAGCTGGGCCTGCGGTTCGTCGGCGCCGCCGACAAGCGCTGAGCGCCGGAACGCGACGGCGGGCGGGCTCGGGCCGCGACGACCGCCGAGCTAGGGGGCAGCCAGACCCGCGAGCATCGCCACGGTGGCGTCCACGACCTGCGCCTGCTGGTCCGCCCGCGGGATCGTGGCCGGCGGATCGTCCGGCTGCCCCGTGTACCAGCCCATCTGCTCGTGGTTGCCGCCCTCGACCGCCACGAACACCGCATCGGGCGGGAGCTGGGAGCGGGCCTCGTCGCCGGACATCCGCGCGGCGCCGCCATCGAGCGTGCCGTGGATCGAGACCACCTCGACGCTCGTCGCCGACAGGTCCGTGGCCGGGTACGACGCCCAGAACGCGAGGCCGGCGACCTGCGCCGTGTGGTCGGAGACGTACTGGGCGGCCATCGAGCCCCCGAGCGAGTGTCCCGCGAGCGCCCAGGTCGCCACCTCCGGGTGCGCGGCGATCGCGGCGTCCGCCGACCCGATTCCGAACACGGCCAGGTTGAACGGCATGGGCGAGATGATCACCAGGTACCCCTCGGCGGCGATGGCCTGCGCCTGGGGCCCGTAGGCCGCGGCCGGGACCTTGCCGCCCGGATAGATCACCAGCGCCGTCGCGTAGTCGTTGTCCGCCGGCGACCATTCCAGCCGCCCGTCGTTGTCCACGAAGGTCACCTCGGCCGTGGACGCCAGGGACGCGGTCGCCTCGGGCAGCAGCGGTTGCGGCTGCGTGTACCAGAACCAGCCGGCGATCGCGACGACGAGCAGCACCAGCAGCGCTGCGCCCAGCGCCCGGAGGGCTCGCCTCACCCGTCAGCCCCGAGACGAGGAGGTCCCGTCACGGGCTCGTCATCGGGCTGGTCGGCGACGGCCGAGCCCCACTCGGGCGTGTCGGCGGGCTCGGGCGGGCCATCCCAGGGAGGCAGCTCGCTCCTGGGGGTGGTGATGTCGTGGATCACGCCCGGATCGCCGGTCTCGATGACCCGGAACGGGACCCCCTTGTCCTCGAGGTCCCGGAACAGCGCATCGGGCACCAGGTCCGGTCCCAGCCCCCGGAACGAGTCCAGGTGCGCGATGGGCAGCAGCACCGGGAAGCCGGCCTCGCCGTGGTAGGCGGGCCGGACGACGGCCCCCCGGTCCTCGCCATGGCCCGCGATGAGGGTGGTGACCGTCTCCGCGTCCACCCAGGCAAGCCGGGCCGGCCACACCAGCGCCGCCTCCGTGCCGGTCACCAGCCGCCGGGCCGCCTCCAGGCCGCTGACGATCTGCCCGACGGGGCCGAGGGAGGGATCGACCGGGTCCGCCAGCGTGACCTCGGCGTTGGCGAGGGCCGCGGCGACCGATCCCCCGGGGTCGTGCGTGCACACGACCACCGGCGTGGCGCCGCCCGCCCATGCCGTGTCTGCAAGGCGGCGCGCGACGGGCGTCCCGTCCGCGTCGGCCAGGGCAGAGTCGGGGGTCGCGGCAAGGATGACGGCGGCGACGGTCATGGGTGCTCCTCGATGCTCGGCGGGAGTGTAGCGGTCGGTCGCCCGAATGGCCCGCATGTGCGACACTTCCGCCCGCCCATGAGCAGCACCCCCGGCACCGTCGTGCCCGCCACCACCTCCGCCGTCCGGCGCGACCTTCGCAACGTCGCGATCGTCGCCCATGTCGACCACGGCAAGACCACGCTCGTCGACGCGATGCTCCGCCAGACCGGCGTGTTCCGTGAGAACCAGGCGCTGGTGGACCGGGTGATGGACTCCGGGGACCTCGAGCGCGAGAAGGGCATCACGATCCTCGCCAAGCAGACGATGATCGAGGTGGGCGGGGTCAGGCTCAACATCGTGGACACACCGGGACATGCCGACTTCGGGGGCGAGGTCGAGCGGAGCCTGCTGATGGTGGACTCCGTGCTGCTCCTGGTGGACGCGGCCGAGGGCCCGCTGCCGCAGACCCGGTACGTGCTCCAGAAGGCGATGGCCCGCCGCCTGCCCGTGGTGGTGGCGCTGAACAAGATCGACCGCTCCGACGCCCGGGCGGCCGAGGTGCTGGACGACGTGTACGAGCTGTTCATGGACCTCGGCGCTGACGCGCACCAGATCGACTTCCCGGTGGTCTACACGAACGCCAAGCAGGGGACCGCGACCCGCGACCTCGGCGTTCCCGGGACGGACCTGCGGCCGCTGCTCGACCTGCTGGTCGAGGTCACGCCGGCGCCCGAGTTCGAGGACGGCCACCCGCTCCAGCTCATGGTCACCAACCTGACGGCCAATGACTACGTGGGGCGGATGGCCGTGGGCCGCATCCGCAACGGCACGATCCGGGTCGGCCAGCGGATCGCCGTCGTGCGCGACGAGCCCGACGACACCGCGGGCGGCGTGGAACCCGGCCGCACGGTGACCATCAGCGGCACGGTGAGCAGCCTGCAGACGGCCCGGGGGATGGAGCGGGTGGACATCGCGGAAGCAGGCCCTGGCGAGATCGTGTCGGTCGCGGGCCTGCCCGAGGTGACGATCGGCGACACGATCACCGATCCCGCGGACCCGCGTCCGCTGCCGCGCCTGGACGTGGACGAGCCGACCCTGAGCATGACGTTCGGGGTCAACACCTCGCCGCTGGGCGGGCGTGACGGCAAGTACGTGACGTCCCGCCAGATCAAGGCCCGCCTGGACCGGGAGATCCTGGGCAACGTGTCGATCGAGGTCCACCCGACCGAGTCCGGCGACACGTTCGAGGTCCGCGGGCGAGGCGAGCTCCAGCTGGCCGTGCTCATCGAGCAGATGCGCCGCGAGGGCTACGAGCTCGCCGTCAGCCGCCCGGAGGTCATCCTCCACACCGTCGGCGGGGCGGTCCAGGAGCCGTACGAGCGGATCACCATCGACATCCCGCCCGACTACATCGGTGAGGTGCAGCAGGCGCTGGCCGGCCGCAAGGGCCGCCTGGAGCAGATGACCACCGACACCGACGGGCGAGTGCGCATGGAGTTCGTGCTCCCGGTCCGGGGGCTCATCGGCTACCGCGGCCAGCTCCTGACCGACACCCGCGGCACGGCGCTGCTGCACCAGATCGGCGAGGGCTACGGGCCGTGGGCGGGCGAGGTGACCCACCGGACCAACGGCGTGCTCATTGCCGATCGCGCAGGGACCTCCAACGCGTATGCGCTGTTCAACCTGCAGGACCGGTCGGAGCTGTTCGTCGGGTCCGGCGTGGATGTCTATGAGGGCATGATCGTCGGCGAGAACGCGCGATCGGGCGACATGGACGTGAACGCGACCAAGGAGAAGAAGCTCACCAACATCCGGACGCACGCCCACGACGAGGCGCTCCGGCTCACGCCGCCCCGGCCGCTCACCCTCGAGAGCGCGATCGAGTTCATCGGCGCGGACGAGCTGGTGGAGGTCACCCCGTCGGCGATCCGCCTCCGGAAGCGGCTGCTGCCCAAGCACGAGCGCGAGCGCGAGCGGGGCCGCGCCTACGACGTCGTCCGGGCCGATCGCGCCTGATCCTGCGACCCCCGACCCGGGGGTGCGCGCCGCGCGGACGTACAATCCCCCGACCATGTCGATCTACCTCGACCACGCCGCGACCACCCCGCTCCGCCCCGAGGTGCTGGAGGCGATGCTGCCGTTCCTGGGCGGCACCTTCGGCAACCCGTCGTCGGTGCATGCCTGGGGTCGAGCCGCCCGCGAGGCCCTCGACGGGGCGCACGAGCGGTTCGCCCGGGCCATCGGGGCCGAGGCACGCGAGGTGGTCTTCACGAGCGGTGGGACCGAGGCGAGCAACCTGGCCCTCAAGGGGGCGGCCTGGGCCGGACGTGCCCGCGGCGCGCGCATCGTCACCTCGCCCATCGAGCATCACGCCGTGGGGCACTCGCTGGCCCACCTCGAGAAGTTCGGCTTCGACGTGGCCGAGGTGCCCGTCGACCGCTACGGTCGGGTCGACCCTGCGAGCATCGAGCGGGCCTTGACCGACCGGACCATCCTGGTCAGCGTCATGCTCGCCAACAACGAGGTGGGCACGATCCAGCCCATCGCGGACATCGCCGAGGTCGTCCGGTCACGGCGCGGCGTCCTGCTCCACGTGGATGCGGTGCAGGCCGCCCCGTGGCTGCCGATGGACATGGAGGCGCTGGGTGCCGACCTGGTCGCCTTCGGTGCCCACAAGGCAGAGGGGCCCAAGGGCACCGGCGCCCTCTGGATCCGGAAGGGGACCCACATCCTGGCCCAGCAGCACGGCGGGTCGCAGGAGCGCCACCGGCGAGCCGGGACCGAGAACCTCGCGGGGCTCGTGGGCATGGCACGGGCGTTCGAGCTCGTGGCGGCCGAGCGGGCCGAGACGGCCGAGCGGGTGCAGTCGCTCCGGGATCGCCTCGCCGATGCCCTGCTGGCGGTTGACGGCGTGGAGCTCACCGGACACCCGGTCGAGCGGCTGCCCCACATCCTGTCGGTGGTCGTCCACGGCGTCGATGGCAGCTCGGTCACGCTCGCGCTGGACCTCGAGGGGATCGCGTGCTCCACCGGCTCCGCCTGCACCAGCGGCTCGACCGAGGTCAGCCATGTCCTCGCGGCGATGGGCTACCCCGACGAGGAGGCCCGCGGCGCCGTCCGGCTCTCGCTCGGCCGGACGACGACGGGCGCGGAGGTCGACGAGGCTGTCCGGGTGATCCCCGCCGTGCTCCGGCGGCTGGTCGAGGCGTCGCCGCGGATGCCCGCGGAGGCGGCCACCGGATGAGCCGGATCCTCGTCGCGATGAGCGGCGGCGTCGACAGCTCCGTGGCGGCCGCCCTGCTGACCGAGCAGGGCCACGAGGTCGTCGGGGTGTGGATGCGCCTCCACGAGGTCGCCGACAGCTACAGCGAGTTCCGCAAGAGCTGCTGCTCTGCCGACGCCGCCGACGACGCCCGGCGCGTCGCGGCCCACCTCGGGATCCCGTTCTACGTCATGAACCTCGAGCGCGAGTTCGGGGCGGGCGTGATCGATCCGTTCGTGGCGGCCTACCTCGATGGCCGCACGCCGAGCCCGTGCGTGGATTGCAACACCGTGGTCAAGTTCGGAGCCCTGCTCGGTCGCGCGCGCCACCTGTACGGCTGCGAGGCGGTCGCCACCGGTCACTACGCCCGGCGCCTCGTGGAGGACACCCCCGACGGGCCGCGGGCCGTGCTGGCCCGGGCCGCCGACGAGGCCAAGGACCAGACCTACTTCCTGTACGGGCTCCGCCAGGAGCAGCTGTGGCACAGCCGGTTCCCGCTCGGCGACCTCACCAAGCCCCGGGTGCGCGAGGTGGCGCGCAGCCTCGGTCTGCTCACGGCCGAGAAGCCCGAGAGCCAGGAGATCTGCTTCGTTCCCGGCGGTGACTACCGCGCGGAGCTCCAGGCGCGCGGGGGCTGGGCGCCGGCACGGGGGCCGGTGCTGGACGCGGACGGCACCGAGCTCGGGACGCACGCCGGCACCCCGGGCTACACGATCGGCCAGCGACGCGGCCTCGGGCTGGCCCTCGGCGAGCCTCGGTTCGTGTCCCGGATCGACCCGGCCACCAACGCCATCGTCCTGGGCAGGCGCGAGGACCTCGAGACGCGCACCGTTCCGCTCGACTCGGTGTCGTTCGTGGCGGACCGGCCGCCCGCCGGGCGGAACGATGACGGCTCGTGGAACCCGTTCCGGGCAGCTGTGCGGATCCGCCACCGGGCGCCGCTCGTGCCCGCCTGGGTTCGCCCGGCGAGCCAGGACGAGCCCGCCCGCATGGGGGCATGGTCGATCGAGACGGACAAGCCCGTGTGGGCCATCGCCCCAGGGCAGGTCTGCGCGCTCTACGACGGTGACCGGTGTCTCGGCGGCGGGCGGATCGCATCCCCGACGGCACGGACCCCGATCCCGCTGGCGGGCAGCGCGGTCGCCCTCGCATGACCATCGGCCCCGCGCTGCCACTCGCGGTCCTGGTGGGGCTCGTCCATACGGCGATCTATGTCCTCGTCCGCGGTGACGCCGGCGGCCGGCTGCCCGTCACGTTCGCCGCGGCCGTGCTCGGCGCCTGGGCGGGTGCGGCCGTGGGCACGCGCCTCGGCGTCACGCTCCTCGCGATCGGGGACTTCTCCCTCATCCCGGCGTCGATCGTGGCCTGGCTGGCCATTGCCATCGTGGCCATCCTCACGACGCTGGGACCCCAGTCCAGAAAGGCGGGCTGACGCATGGCCGACAAGGACGCCCACGAGGACGACGCCGTCGTGACCTCGGGAATCGACCCCCGACCTCTCGGCGGGCTCGCGGACCTGGCCGACCTCCTCGGCGGCGAGAGCGACCGGTCGCGACGGTTCCTGGGGGGCCTGATCGCTGGAGCACTGGTCGGCGCCGCCGTCGCCGGAGCCGCGCTGGTTCGCCGGCGTCGCGACGAGAACGACAAGCAGCCCTAGCGCTGGTGCCCGGGCGCCGGGCTCAGGCGA
This sequence comes from uncultured Chloroflexia bacterium, assembly GCA_963700555.1. GTDB lineage: Bacteria > Chloroflexota > Limnocylindria > Limnocylindrales > CSP1-4 > CAIXZV01. The sequence continues at coordinate 21,999 of CAVOXZ010000021.1, read as the reverse complement.
CGGCCGAATCGGCGGCGCCCGGAGCGACGGCTGCAGCCGCCTCGCGGCCAGCCACGAAGCTGGCGAGCTCAACCGCGCCGAGGGGCTTCGCGAACAGGTAGCCCTGGCCGAGATCGCAGCCCATCTCGCGCAGGGCATCGGCCTGGTGCGGCCCTTCGATGCCTTCCGCGACGGTGGTCAGGCGCAGCGTCCGCGCCAGGTCGACGATCGCGCGAGCCACCGCTGTCGCCTCGGCGTCCGGCCCCACCCCGTCGACCAGGCTTCGGTCGATCTTGAGCTTGTCGATGGGCAGCCGGCGCAGGTACGCCAGCGAGGAGTAGCCCGTCCCGAAGTCGTCGACCGCGATCCCGCATCCGAGGGCCTTGAGGGCCTCGAGACGCCCGAGCGTCTCGGGCGAGTCGTCGAGGGCGAGGCCCTCGGTGACCTCCAGCGTGAGGCGTCCCGGGTCGAGCTGGTGCGCCGTGAGCGAGTCCCGGACGCAGTCATGGAAGGCGTCACTGCGCAGCTGGGCGGAGGACACGTTGACCGCGGTCCAGCGGAGGCTCGGCAGCTGCTGTGACCAGGCGGCCATCTGGCGGACCGCCTCGTCCACCACCCAGCGACCGACGGGCTCGATCAGGCCGGTCGTTTCCAGGAGCGAGATGAACTCGACGGGACTGACCAGGCCGCGCGTGGGGTGGTTCCAGCGGATCAGCGCCTCGGTCCCGACGATGTCCCCCGAGCGCAGGTCCGTGATCGGCTGGTAGACGAGCGCGAACTGCTTGCGCTCGACGGCCCGCCTGAGCTCGCCCTCCAGGACCAGGCGCTTGGCGGCGGCGAGATGGGCGGCCGGGTCGTAGGCCTGCCAGCGGGCCTTGCCGAGACGCTTGGCCTCGGTCATGGCCGTGTCAGCGCTGCGCATCAGCCAGGTGGCCGTGCGCTTGCCGGTCACGTCGACGGCCACCCCGACGCTCGCGCGCACCGAGACCGTGGCACCCTCGATCCGCAGCGGCTTCTCGAACCCCTTCACGATCCGCTGGGCCACCACGAGCGCGGCCGCGTCGTCGGTGAGGTCCTCGAGGAGGACGGCAAACTCGTCCCCCCCGACGCGCGCCACGGTCGCCCCGGTCCGGACACAGCCGCCCAGCCGCTCGGCGGCCGCGACCAGCAGGCGGTCCCCGACGTCCTGGCCGTGGGCGTCGTTGACGAGCTTGAAGTCATCGAGATCCACGACCAGCATGGCGATCGGGCCCGGCTCGCGCTCGCGACGCGCGAGGGCATGGGTGACGCGATCGTTCAGGAGGGCGCGGTTGGCAAGCCCCGTCAGGGAGTCGTGGAACGCGAGCTGCAGGAGCTGGGACTCGAGTCGCTTGCGCTCCGTCACGTCGAACAGGAACCCGTTCCAGGCGACCGCGTTCCCGTCCGCGTCCCGCTCGATCACGGCGTGGTCGCGGACCCAGATGTCGGTCCCGTCCCGCGTGCGCATCCGGTACTCGCGATCCTCGCTCTCGGCCCGGCCGTCAGTCTCGGCGTCATCCTCCGCAAGGACTCGCTCGAGGTCGGCGGGATGGACGTGCTCCTCCCACGCGCCGGGGACGCCAATCCAGGACTCGGGCGTGTAGCCGAGCAGCGTCCCGAGGTTGGGGCTGATGTAGGTGACCGGCGCCCAGCGGCCGACCTTCGCGCGGTACACCACGCCCGGCAGGTGCTCGACCAGCGTCCGGTAGCGGTCAGCATGCGCCTGGGCCTCGGTCGCGAGGCGTTCGCTCTCCGCGACGGTCGAGGCATCCTTGACCAGCGCGCACACGCCGTCCACGGAACCGTCGGCTTCCCGGATGGCGGCCCACACGGTGAGCGCAGGGAAGACGCCCCCGCCACGGCGATGTCGGCTCTCCGTCGTGACCTTGCGGTCGGCGGCGATCACCATCAGGGCAGCGTCGTGGGCCGCCTCACGGTCGCCAGGGTCGATGAACGACTCGAAGGGCCGTCCGATCGCCTCCTCGGCGCCCACGCCGTAGAGGCGCTCGGCAGCCGGGTTCCAGGCCCGGACGGCTCCCTCGAGATCGAGCAGGATGATGGCGTCCTCCGCGGCGCCGATGATCGAATCGAGGCGGCCGTTGGTCCGGCGCATCTCGGCGTCGAGGGCGCGCACCTGGCGGGAACGTGTCCGCAGGCTTGAGGCAGCCACCAGGAGCAGCAGGACCGCTAGGGGCGCGGCGAGGAGGAGGGGAGCGAGCGCGGCGCCAGGCAGCGTGCCGGAGGTGCCGCCGGCCGTCAGGAGGCTCACCTCGGCCAACAGGCCGACAGCGATGGCCGGGATGGTCGCAATGGCAAGCACGAGCACGAGCAGGGTGCGCCACGGGATGGCGCGGACCAGGAGGCGCTTGACTCGACGCGAAGGCTGCACGCTTGGTCGTCCCTCGGAAGTGGGCGCCGGGAACCGTCCCGGCTGCATGTTGATCAGGCTATGTGCCCGGACGCACCGCGCGAGGACCCAGCGGTCCCCACCGGCAGGGGGACCTTTGGCGTCGGGCCGTTCGACAACCGCCCGTTCGGTACCATTGCGGCGATGTCCAGCCCCGAGCCTTCCGGTCCTGCCGTCCCGTACCTGACCGCGTCCGAGATCCGCGGCCGGTTCGTGGAGTTCTTTGCCGAGCGCGGCCACACGATCGTGCCCAGCGCGAGCCTCGTCCCAGCCGGCGACCAGACGCTGCTGTTCACCAACTCCGGCATGGTCCAGTTCAAGGATGCGCTCACCGGCGTCGAGAAGCGGGACTACGTGCGGGCCGTGGACTACCAGCGGTGCCTGCGAGTGGCCGGAAAGCACAACGACTTCGAGGAGGTCGGCCGCACGCCGCGCCACCACACGCTGTTCGAGATGCTGGGGAACTGGAGCTTCGGCGACTACTTCAAGCGCGAGGCCATCCACTGGGCGTGGGACTTCCTCACCCGCGACCTCAGGATCCCGGCCGAGCGGCTCGCGGCCACGGTCTACACCACCGACGATGTCGCCCACGCGGTCTGGAAGGACGAGATCGGGCTGACCGATGACCGGCTCGTGCGCTGGGGTGACTTCCCGGCCGGGGACGAGGCCAACTGGTGGCGGATGGGCGACGTCGGGCCCTGCGGGCCATGCTCCGAGATCCACTACGACCGGGGTGCCCACCTGTCCGAAGGCCCCGACTGCGTCCCGGACCACAGCGAGCACTGCCCGCGCTGGCTCGAGGTCTGGAACCTCGTGTTCATGGAGTTCGAGCTCCACCCGGACCGCTCGCTGACGCCCCTGCCGGCCCCGGGCGTCGACACCGGCATGGGCCTCGAGCGGATCGCGTCGGTCGTCCAGGGCGTGAGCACCAACTACGACACCGACCTGTTCGCTCCGATCCACGACCGGATGCGCGAGCTGCTGGGCAGCGATCCGGATGCGTTCGAGGCGGAGCGGTTCAGCTACCAGGTCATCGCCGACCACAGCCGGGCGGTCACCTTCCTCGTGGCCGACGGCGTCCTGCCGTCGAACGAGGGCCGCGGCTACGTGCTGCGCCGGATCATGCGCCGGGCCATCCGCCACGGCCGCCTCCTGGGCCGGCACGAGCCGTTCCTGGGTGAGACGGCCAAGGTGGTGATCGACACGATGGCCGATGCGTACCCGCACCTGGCCGAGCGCCGCGCCGAGGTGCTGGGCGTCATCGAGCGCGAGGAGCGCCAGTTCAACCGGACGCTCGAGGCCGGGGTGGGGATCCTGGAGGAGGCGCTCACCCCGCTGACCTCGGAGGCTCGTGCCATCGGCCGGCAGGCGGACCACCTGCCACCGGATGCTCCCGTCCTCCCGGGCGAGGTCGCGTTCCGGCTGCACGACACGTACGGGTTCCCGATCGATCTCACCGTCGAGCTCGCCGCGGAGTACGGGGTGAGAACCGATCTGGCCGGGTTCCAGGACGCGCTCACGGAGCAGCGGCAGCGGAGCCGGTCCAACACCAGGTCAGGCCTCGCCGAGGCAAACCTGGCGGCGTCACGCTACGCGGACGTGCTCGCCCGGACCGCCCCCACGGAGTTCATCGGCTACGAGTCCACCACCGGTGACGCGCGCGTGGTCGCGATCCTGCGCGACGGCGTCGAGTACGAGGTCCTGGAAGCCGTGCCCGAGGTCGAGCTCCGGGCCGAGGCGGGTGCGCGGGCCGAGATCGTGCTGGATCGCACGCCGTTCTACGCGGAGAGCGGTGGCCAGGTCGCGGACACGGGCGTGCTGGGCGCGGCCGACGGGGCCGTGCTGCTCGAGGTCGACGACGTCCAGCGGGTGGCCGGAACCCAGACCGCGGGCCTGACCGTGCACCGCGGCGTCCTCCGCGGTCGCGTCGCGATCGGCGACACAGTGCGCTGCGAGGTGGACGCCGCGCTCCGCGCCGGGACCATGCGCAACCACACGGGCACGCACCTCCTGCATCGTGCGCTGCGCAACGTGGTGGGGGAGCGCGCCCGCCAGGCAGGGTCGCTGGTCCACCCGGACTACCTGCGGTTCGACTTCCCCTTCGAGCGGGCGCTGACCGTCGACGAGGCGCGGGCCATCGAGGCCGAGGTCCGCCGCGTCGTCCGCGAGGACCGCGAGGTGAGCGTCGAGTGGATGACGATGGCCGAGGCCCAGGCGGCCGGAGCCGACGCGTTCTTTGACGAGAAGTACGGCGAGCGCGTGCGCACGATCCGGGTCGCCGGCTTCTCCCACGAGCTGTGCGGTGGGACGCACTGCCGGGCGTCCGGGCAGATCGGCAACTTCATCATCACCGGCGAACGGTCGATCGGGTCCGGGATGCGCCGGATCGAGGCGGTCACCGGCGTCGCCGCGGACGCCCTCATGGACGAGCGCTTTGCCGCGCTCGACCGCACCGTTGCGGCGGTCGGCGCCCGCGGCCCCGAGGCCGTCGAGGAGCGCATCGCGGCGCTCCAGGTCGAGCTTCGCGAGGCGAAGCGCCGCCTGCGGGCGGGCGGCGGGGGTGCCTCGCGCCCGCGACCGGGGGACCTGGCCGCCCGGGCGGAGGACCTGGGCAATGGGGTCCGGTTCGTCGGTGTCAGCCTGGACCTGGAGTCGATGGACGCGCTCAAGGCCTTTGCGAAGGACCTGCGGGGCTCGCTTCCGACCGGCGTCATCGCGGTCGGCCTGGAAGCAGACGAGCCCCAGCTGTTCGTGACGGTCAGCGACGATCTCGTCGCGCGTGGCATCGCGGCCGGCCCGCTCGTCCAGGAGGCCGTGGCCGGGATCGATGGGCGCGGCGGCGGTCGGGCGGAGATGGCGCAGGGCCGGGGGACGCGGCGAGAGGGGCTGGACGGCGCGCTGGCGACGATTCGCGCGGCCGTTGCCGCCCACCGCGGATCCGCATGAGACCCGCCGCAGAGCCCACGATCGGGGCCGCCTGAATGTCCTTCCTGCGCCGCCTCTGGAACCGCGACGAGGCCCCGGTCCCGGCCGCCTGCACGGCGCTCGACATCGGGACGGAGTTTGCCAAGGCCCTCGTGTTCGAGATCGACGAGACCGGGCATGGGACGGTGCGTGGCGTCGGCCGCCAGCGGCAGGGCCTGTCACACATGCAGTCCGGGACCGTCGCCGACATCGCGGCCGTCGTGGACAACTGCACGGTCGCCCTCCAGGAGGCGGAGGAGATGGCCGGCTTCCGGCCGACCCAGGTCGTGATCGGCATCGCCGGCGAGCTGGTCAAGGGATTCACGACCACCCTCACGCAGGAGCGCAAGCGGCCGGACCTGGCCGTCAATGACGCCGAGCTCGTGAAGCTCATCGACAGCGTCCAGCGGGAGGCCCTCAAGGAGGCCGAGCGGTCGATCACCTGGGAGACGGGCCTGCCGCACGTGGACGTCCGCCTGGTCCACAGCGCGATCGTGGGTGCCTCGATCGACGGCTACGGCCTCTCGAACCCGGTCGGGTTCCAGGGACGCCACGTCAAGATCGGCATCTTCAATGCCTTCGCCCCGCTCGTCCACCTCGGAGCGCTGCAATCGGTCGCGAGCCAGCTGGACCTCGAGCTGCTCGAGGTGGTTGCGGAGCCGTACGCGGTGGCCCGCGTGCTCGGGGCCGAGCACGTCAGGCAGGCCGGCGCCCTGTTCGTGGACGTGGGTGGCGGCACGACGGACGTCGCGCTGGTGCGCCAGGGCGGCATCGAGGGCACCCGGATGTTCGCGCTCGGTGGCCGGGCCTTCACGAAGTCCATCGCGGATCGCCTGGACCTGCCGTTCCCCCGGGCGGAGGCGCTCAAGGTGGACTACGCGCGGGGGCTGGCGATCGACGACCAGGGCGCGGTCGCGGGGATCGTCGGTGACGACGTCGCCGTCTGGGCTGCGGGCGTGGAGCTGGTGATGGAGGAGCTGGCCGCAGGCGAGATGCTCCCGTCCCGGATCTGGTTGTGCGGTGGTGGGTCGAGGCTCCCGGAGATCCGGGCCGCGCTGGGTGCGGAACGCTTCTGGAAGCAGCTCCCGTTCGCGCGACCGCCGGAGGTCGCCCTGATGGCCCCGGACCAGATCGAGGCCATCAGCGACGCCACCCAGCTCCTGGTGGACCAGCAGGACGTGACGCCGCTGGGCCTGGCCTGGCAGGCGATCGAGATCCAGACCTCCGAGGACCCGCTCGACACCGCGCTGCGTCGGGTCCTGCGGGCGATGAAGGTCTAGCGCCGGCGATGGCGACGATCATCTATCTCGATCCCGACGACGAGATCACGACGGCGGCCGCCCGGATCCGGCAGGCGTCGGATTCCAGGGTGGCGATCGTCATCCCGTTCGGGTCCCGCGTCGCGACGTCCCGGATCAACTTCCGGCTGCTCGCCCGCGAGGCGATGGCGAACGGGCGCCGGCTGGACATCGTGGCGCCTGACGGGAGTGCGCGGGCGCTGGCGGCGTCGGCCGGCCTGCCGGTCTTCGGATCGGTGGGGGAGTACGAGGAGGCGCTCGAGGGTCCGGCGGCCGCAGACGGGCCGACGACGGCCGACCTGCCGGCGACCGGCAGCCCGCAGGCCGGGCCACCAGCGGGGCGGCGAGCCCGCGGGGCGGCGGAGCCCCGGTCGTCCGATGGGGCCGCAGGCCCCCGCGATGCGAAGCCCGGAGGGCCGCACGATGCGCCCACGGCCGCGGCCCCGGGGTTCGGTCTCCCGGACCCGGTCGTCGAGCGCGCCCCGGATCGTGAGGCCGAGCTCGACGCGATCGTCCGACGCAGTCGCGAAGTCCCCGTCGTGAGGCCGCCACTCCGCCTTCCGGGCGCCGGCCTCGTGGCGGGTGTCGTGGTCCTGCTCGTGGGCCTCCTGGCGGCGGGCGTCGCCGGCTTCCTGTTCCTGCCGGCCGCCGACATCACGATCAGCCCCCGGGTCGAGGCCGTGGGTCCGGTGGACCTCGTGGTCACGGCGGATCCGGCGGCAGGCGCGGTGAACGCCGCCGAGCTCGTGATCCCCGCCCAGGCCGTGGAGTTCCCGGTGGAGGTCTCCATGGAGTTCCCGGCCACCGGCAAGCGCGTCGAAACGTCCCCGGCCACGGGCGAGGTCCGCTGGCGCAACTGCGATCCATCCGCCTCCTACACCATCGCGTCCGGGACGGCCGTCAGGACGCAGGCCGGCATCGCGTTCACCATCGACGAGGACGCGTTCCTCGCCGTCGCCCAGATCACGGGCACCGGGTCGGTGCAGACGATCCGCTGCCAGACGACCGACGTCGCGGTCACGGCGTCCAAGCCCGGGCCGGACGGCAACGTCGATGCGGGCCAGATCGAGGTCGTGCCGGCGCGCTACGACCGGAACCTGATCACGGTGACCAACCGCGCGCCGACGACCGGCGGCACCCGCGACGAGTTCACCCGGATCTCGCGCAAGGACGTCGATGCCGCCCTGGCCACCCTGGCCACCAGCCTGCGGGCCCAGTTCGAGGCCCAGGTGGAGGACCCGATCGGGATTCCGTTCCTCGGGACGATGTTCCCGGGCACCGCCGTCCTCGGCGAGCCCATCACGACCGTTGACCCGGAGTCGCTCGTGAGCGTGGAGGTCGAGGCGTTCCAGCTGGGACTGACGGCGATGGCGACGGTCCTGGCCGTCGACACGTCACCGATCGACGACATCGCCGCCACAGCGCTCGCGGATGCGGTGTCGCCGGGCTGGGCGCTCGTCGAGGGCTCGAGCCGGGTATCGGTCGGCGAGGGCACCGTCAGGCAGGGCGTGATCGAGTTCCCGGTCGCGGGTGCCGCCAAGCAGGTCCGGCCGGTGGACGGCGAGCAGCTGCGGGCGCAGGTCATGGGTCTGCCCGCGGACCAGGCCCGCGCGCTCCTTGAGCCCTATGGCGAGGTGACCATCACGCTCTGGCCGGACATGGTCACGGCCGTCCCGACGGTCGACCAGCGCGTGACGCTTTCCGTGCAGGATCCCATCGACACGATGCCGGATGTGGACCCGGTCCCGGCCACCAGCCGGCCCGCGCCATCGCCATCGGCCTCCCTCGACGGCGGGACTCCCTCCCAGCCAGTACCATCGGGCTGATGCTCCAGCCACCCCCGATGACCGGCTCGTGCCGGTGAGCCGGATCCTCGGCGTCGACCTCGGATCACGAAGGATCGGCCTCGCCGTCGCTGATGACGGTGTCGGGATCGCCCGGCCCCTTGCCACCGTCAGGCGCGCCGCGACCCCGGAGGCGGATGCCGACACGCTCCGCCGTGTCTGCGCCGAGCACGGCGTGGGCGAGCTGGTCGTGGGCCTGCCGCTCGAGGCTCGTGGCACCGAGGGGGAGATGGCGGCGGGTGCTCGCGGATGGGCCCAGGATGTCGCCGCGTGGCTGGGACTGCCGGTGACCCTCCGCGACGAGCGCCTGTCATCGTTCGAGGCGGAGCGGCGCATGGGACGGATGCCGCGGGGCCGTTCGGGCGGCCCGCCTTCGCGGACACAGCGCGATGCCTGGCGGGCCCGGGTCGACCGCGAGGCCGCGAGCGTCATCCTGCAGGACGAGCTCGATGCACGCCGTGATGCCATGAGCGCAGCTGGCCCGGCGCGCGGGACGGAGCCCCCCGCGGAGGCGCAGGAGTGAGCATCCGGGGCGGGCGCGGCCCGCGGGAGGACTACGTGTCACCCGCTCCCGAGCCCGTGCGCCCGCAGCCCAACGGATACCGGCGGACCGGCCGGTTCGGGCGCGGGCCGGGAGATCAGCGGCGGTACGAGCGCTACGGCGACCGGAGGAGCGGCTTCGCCGGCCTGCTGGGCTTCGTCCTGTTCCTCCTCGTCCTTGCCGCCATCGTCCTCGTCGCCCTGTTCACCGTCGCGCGGCCGATCGCACGGCTCGTGATCGTCCCGCTTGCCGAGGACAATCCGGCCGCGCTGCGGATCGGGTTCATCCAGGATCTCGTCCGAGAGGACCTTGGCGCGGCCCTGACCTCGCGTGCCGGGACGAACCCTGGCGAGGTCGACTTCATGGTCGAGTCGGGCGACACGCCGGCCACGCTGGCGCCCCGCCTGCTCGAGGCGAAGGTCATCGCGTCCGAGCGGGCCTTCCTGTTCCAGGCGCGCATGGACGACCTCGCGCCGAAGCTCACGGCCGGCCGGTTCTCGCTCGCGCTCAACCTGACGCCGGCCGAGGTGGTCAAGGGCCTGGTGGAGAACCGGATCGTGATCCGGACGGTCGACGTGACGTTCCGCGAGGGACTCCGACTGGAGCAGATCACCGCCAAGCTCGCCACGCTCGAGGGAACCGAGGTCGATCCCGCCGAGTTCTACCGCCTGGTCACGAAGCCCACGGATGAGATCCTCGGCGACTATCCGTGGCTGCTGGACGACAACGTGCGACCGACCGGCACGTCGCTCGAAGGGTTCCTGTACCCGGCGACCTACGCGCTCAGGATCGACAGCATCGCGCCCACGACGGCCGACGGCCTTGCCCGCATGATGCTCGACGCGTTCTATGCCGCCGTCGGGCCGGAGCGCCTGCAGGTGCCGGCGAAGCGCGGGTTGACCTTCTACCAGGTGCTGACCCTGGCCTCGATCGTGGAGCGCGAGGCGGTGCTCGACAAGGAGCGGCCGCTGATCGCCGGCGTCTACCAGAACCGGATCGACCGCGTGCCCAGCGTGAAGCACGGGCTGCTCCAGGCGGACCCGACCGTCATCTACGCCGTGGACACCGTCAACCTGGGCAAGTTCAGCCGGGCCTGGACGCAGTACGTGTTCTGGACGGTGCCCCAGGGTGCGCCGCTCCGGGACCAGGTCCTGCCGGAGCCGCTGGCGGGCTACAACACCTACGTCGTGCGGGGGCTCCCGCCGGGTCCCATCGCCACGCCCAGCGTGGCGTCGCTCGATGCCGCGCTCAACCCGGACACCAAGACCGGGTACACGTACTTCGTGGCGATCCCCGGCGGCGATGGCGCCCACGACTTCTCGAAGTCGTCAGCGGAACATGAGCGCAAGCTCGTCGAGTACGGCTACCGGTAGGCCCAACGTGGAGACGCGACTGCCCGTGCCCGCCGACTTCGCCCCGCCTCCGGATGGCCCGGCTCGCGCCAGGTGGCGGGAGGCCGAGCGCGCCCTCCGGCCCGGGCGCCTCGCCCGGCTGCGAGCACGCATGGCCGCCGAGGGAGTCGACGCCTACTTCGGCGTGCGGCGGGAGCACATGCGGTGGCTCACCGGCTTCACCCTGGCCGAGGGTGAGGACAAGGTCGCGGGGCATTCCGGTCAGCTGCTGGTGGGGCCGGACGACGTCCTGGTCGTGACCGACTCCCGCTACACGCTCCAGGCGCGGCGCGAGGCCCCGGACGCGATCGTCGAGGAGATCGGCTATGACCTGCCCGAGCACTGGGCGCGGCTGGTCGAGCGTGCCGGCGCGCGGCGGGTCGCGGTCGAGGCCTCGGCCGTCTCGCATGCCCTGTGGACCCGGCTGGCCGCCGCGGCCCCGGGCGTGGAGCTCGTCCCGGTGGAGGGCTGGGTCGAGGCGATGCGGGCGACGAAGACCCCCGACGAGGTCGAGCGGATCGAGGCCGCGTGCGCCGTGGCCGACCGGGCGCTCGCGGCGCTGCTCCCGGAGATCCGGCCCGGCGTGACCGAGCACGACCTTGCCCTCCGGCTCGAATGGCTGATGCGCACCGGCGGCGCCGAGGCCCTGGCGTTCGACGTGGCCTGCCTGGCGGGCCCGGAGGCCGCCCTCCCGCACGGGTCGCCGGGCGACCGGCCGGTGGTGGCCGGCGAGGTGCTCCTGTTCGACTTCGGCGCCCAGGTGGAGGGCTACCGGAGCGACATGACGCGGACCCTGTTCGTGGGCGAGCCGCGTGCCCGGGACCTCGAGATCTACGACCTGGTCGCGCGGGCCCAGCAGGCCTCGATCGATGCCATCTCTGCGTCGGTTGGGCGGTCGTCCGCATCGGGCTCTCCGTGGATCAGCGGCCGGGCCGCAGACCTGGCTGCGCGCGACCTGATCACCCGGGCCGGCCACGGGGAGCGGTTCGGCCACGGGACCGGGCACGGGATCGGCCTCGCGACCCACGAGGAGCCCTCCCTGTCCCGCCGCGGGACCGAGGATCCGCTGCCCAGCCCCACGGTGTTCTCGGTGGAGCCCGGCGTGTACCTCGACGGCGAGACCGGCGTCCGGATCGAGGACCTGGTCCACCTCGATGCCGCCCGGGGTGTCGTGGAGCGTCTGACCCGGTTCCCGCGCGACGTGATCGCCCTTCCGGCCTGACCGCCGGACAGGCTCGGTGGCAGTGTCGCCCGGACGGCCTCTGGTAGCATCCCGGGGACATCCAACCGACCGAGCGCGGCGAGCCTGCACGCCTCCCGACCGCGCCACGCGCCACCGGAGCACCACACCGCATGATCAGCACCGGCGAGCTGCGCAAGGGCGTCGTCATCGAGCTCGATGGCGACCTCTGGCAGATCCTCGACTACCACCACATCAAGATGGGCCGCGGCTCGGCACAGGTCCGGATCAAGTTGCGCAACGTCAAGAAGGGCAGCACGGTCGAGAAGTCGTTCCAGGCCGGTGACCGCTGGCCGCGCGCCCAGATCGACCGGCGCCCGGTCCAGTTCCTGTATCGCGACGGGGACGACCTCCACTTCATGGAGACCGAGTCCTACGAGCAGTTCAGCCTCCGGGCCGAGACCCTCGACGACGTGGTCGGCTTCCTCAAGGAAGGCATGACGCTCGACCGGACGAGCCACCAGGGCGACACGCTGGGCGTGGAGCTGCCGGTCACGGTGGACCTCCTGGTCACCGAGACCGAGCCCGGCTTCGCCGGCGACACCGCCCAGGGTGCCCGCAAGAACGCGACCATGGAGACGGGCCTCGTGGTCACGGTGCCGCTGTTCGTGAACGAGGGGGACACCCTCCGGATCGACACCCGCACCGGCGAGTACCAGACGCGCCTCTGACCCGCCCGGACGCCTGACCGATGGCCTCCGACGACGGGCGTGGTCCGATCCCGGGCGGCACCTTCGGCCTGCGCGTCCGTACCGTGTCCGAGGTCAGCCGCGCCATCCGCGAGCGCGTCCGGTCCGACGACGGGCTGCGCGACCTGTGGGTCGAGGGCGAGGTGGGCCGGGTCACCGTATCCAGCGCCGGACACGCGTACTTCACGCTCAAGGATGCCCGAGCCCAGATCCAGTGCGTCTGGTTCCGCGACGACCGGGTCCGCTCGCCGTTCCAGCCCCAGACCGGCCTCCAGGTGGTCGCGCACGGCCGCATGGACCTGTTCGAGCCGCAGGGCGCGCTCCAGCTGTACGTCGAGGCGTTGCAGCCGTCCGGGTTCGGGAACCTCACGCTGCGGTTCGAGGAGCTCAAGGCCCGGCTGGCGGAGGAGGGCCTGTTCGACGCCGCACGCAAGCGGTCCCTGCCGGATCGCCCCCGGACGATCGCGGTCATCACGTCGCCGACCGGCGCCGTCTGGCGCGACGTGTGCACGGTGCTGGCCCGCCGCTGGCCGCTGGCGCGCGTGCTCCTGGTCGCCTGCCGGGTCCAGGGCGACGGGGCGCCGCAGAGCATCGTGGCCGCCTTCCGACGGCTGGAGCGCTTCCGGGACGCCGAGGTCGCCGAGGGGCGTGCGGCCGATGCTCCCGCCGTGACGATCCTCGCCCGCGGCGGCGGTTCGCTCGAGGACCTGTGGTCGTTCAACGACGAGCGGGTCGTCCGGGCGGTTGTCGCGCACCCGGTCCCGGTCGTCACCGGGGTGGGCCACGAGGTGGACGTGACCCTCGCCGACTTCGCCGCGGATGTTCGCGCGGCGACGCCGTCGGCCGCGGCCGAGCTGGTGGTGCCAGACCGGACCGAGGCCTTCGAGCGGAGCCGCCGGGCGGGCGTGCGCGCCGACTCGGCCATCGCTCGAGTGATCGCCACCGGCCGCCGCGACCTCGACGCCGAGCGGCGGGCCCTCGTCCGCCTCGAGCCCCAAGCCCAGCTCGCGGCGTCGCGCGAGCGCGCCGGCCTGCTGCTCGACCGCGCGGTTCGCGTGCTCGCGGACCGGCTGGGGGACGCCGCGCGTGCCGGTGAGCGGCTGGCGGTGCGGTTCACCCGGCTGCTGCCGGCCCGGCTCGCGGTGGAGCGGAGTCGCCTGGACAGCCTGGCCATGCGCGCCCCCGCGAGCATGGATACCCGCCTCAGGCGTTCGCGGGCCGGCCTGGCGGCCGCCAGCGCCTCGCTCGATGCCCTCGGACCGCAGGCGACGCTCGAGCGCGGCTACGCCATCGTGCGCCGCGCCCCGGACGGGGCCATCCTCCGGGACCCGTCGATGGCCCCCGCGGGCACGTCACTCCGTCTCACCCTCGCCGGGGGCAGCCTCGAGGCCACCAGCGATGGCCCGGCTCTGGTCCCGCCCTCGGTATGATCCATCACGTCTCTCGACCCGCAGGAGCCCGCCCGTGACCGACACACCCGGACCGGAGGCGACGGCCGACGTCGGCAGCCTGGCCTATGACGATGCGTTCGCGGAGCTGCAGCGGGTGGTGACGGCCCTCGAGGCTGGGGGCGGCTCGCTCGAGGCGACCATCGCGCAGTACGAGCGAGCGGTGGCCCTGCAGCGTCATTGCGAGCGGCTGCTCGGCGAGGCCGAGCTGCGGGTCCAGCAGCTGATGGCGCGTCCCGGCGGTTCGCCGGCTGCCGTGGACGTCGTCCCGGAGGACGCCCAGGAAGCCTAGGCCAGGGCGTCACGGAAGGGGAGTGACACCCGCGTCGGGGCGGATGCAGGATCCTGCTACCATCGACTATCATATTTCCCAGCGCTCGCCTGCATCACCGAAGGCTGCGCGTGGCCGTCCAGTCGACGACGCCACGCCCGAGCACCAGGAGCCACCAGCTGTGCCGATCCTCGACCGCCTGCATGACCCCGCCGACCTTCGCGGCCTGTCCGAGGCCGAGCTGGTGGAGCTTGCCGGCGAGGTCCGCGAGACGATCATCCGCACCGTCGCGGCGACCGGCGGCCATCTCGGCTCCTCGCTGGGCGTGGTCGAGGTCACGCTCGCCCTCCACCGGCTCCTCGAGTCGCCTCGTGACCGGATCGTGTGGGACACGGGCCACCAGGCGTATGCGCACAAGCTGCTGACCGGGCGCCTGGAGCGGTTCCACACGCTCCGCCAGATCGACGGCATCGGCGGCTTCCCACGCCGGAGCGAGTCGCCCCACGACGTGATGGACGGCGGCCACGCCGGCACTGGCCTCTCGATCGCCCAGGGCCTCGCGACGGCCCGCGACCTCCGCCACTCGATGGAGCGGATCGCGGTCGTCGTGGGTGACGCGGCGCTCCTGTCCGGGCTCTCGCTGGAGGCGCTCAACGACATCGGGCATCGCCAGACGCAGCTCCTGATCGTGCTCAACGACAACGAGATGTCCATCAGCCCGTCGGTCGGGGCGCTCTCGAAGTACCTCTCCGAGATCAAGCTGAGCCAGGCCTGGCAGCAGGGGAAGGGCGCCTGGGACACGGTGACCGAGCACGTCCCCGTGGTCGGCCCCCGCCTCGTGGAGATGAGCCGCCGCTTCCGCCAGTCGGTGGTCTCGTTCGCCCAGCCGGGCCAGCTGTTCGAGGACCTCGGCATCACCTACGTCGGGGTCATGCCCGGCCACGACCGGCCGTTCCTCGAGGAGACGTTCCGTCGCGCGCTCGCGCTCAACGGACCGGTGATCGTCCACGTGCGGACCCAGAAGGGGAAGGGCTACCAGCCGGCGGAAACCGACCAGGTCAGCTTCCACGGCGCGGCGCTGCCCCCGATCGCCGTCCCTGCGACCGATTTGCACGACCGGATCGGCGGTGCCAACGGCAACGGGCACGGGGACGGCATGGCGTCGTCGGCCGCCGGCGGCTCCTCGGTGACACCGTCCCACGAGGCCGAGGAGGGCGCTCCTCCCTCCGCATCGGTCATGGCGGACCGTCGTGGTCACGACCGGGTGGCGGTCCAGCCCTCGAGGCCGGCGGAGCCGGATCCCCAGAACACCAGGAAGGTTCCCAACTACACGGCTCACTTTGCCGCCGAGCTCGTGGCCCTCGCAGCCGACGATCGGCGAATCGTCGCGATCACGGCCGGGATGCCAACCGGCACCGGCCTGTCCAGGATGCAGGCAGCGTTCCCCGAGCGGTTCATCGATGTCGGGATCGCGGAGCAGCATGCGGTCACGCTCGCCGCCGGCCTCGCGCTGGGCGGCATGCGGCCCGTGGTGGCGCTGTACTCCACGTTCCTGCAGCGGGCATTCGACCAGACCGTGCACGACGTCTGCCAGAACGACGCCCCGGTCCTGCTCGCGGTGGACCGTGCAGGACTCGTCGGGGAGGACGGCACCAGCCACCAGGGCATGTTCACCCTGCCGGCCCAGCGGATGCTGCCGAACCTCGTGATCGCCAGTCCTCGCGACGAGCAGGAGCTCCGGTCGCTGGTCCGCACCGCCCTCGCCCAGGACCATCCGTTCGCGCTGCACTATCCGCGGGATGCCGGCTTCGGGGTGCCCGAGCGCGAGCCGGAGGTGCTCCCGGTCGGCCGCGGCGAGGTCCTGCGGGAAGGCCGGGACCTGCTGTTCGTCGGGTTCGGCCCGATCACCGCCCGCGCCCTCGACGTGGCGGACGCGCTCGGGGCACGGGGCTGGTCGGTGGGAGTCATCAACGCCAGGTTCGCCAAGCCGCTCGACCGGCAGCTGATCCTCGACGCCGCCCGCGGCAAGCAGCTCGTGGTCACGTTCGAGGAGAGCGTGGTGACCGGCGGGTTCGGCGCCGGGGTGCTCGAGGCATTCGAGGAGGCGAGGCTGGCCGACCCGGCGTATCGCTCCGTGCCGGTCAAGATCCTGGGCATCCCGGGCGACCGGTTCGTCGACCACGGCTCCGTCACCGACCTCCGGCGGCTGATCCGGATCGACGTGCCCGGCCTCCTCGCGCAGGTCGAGGAGACGATGGACACCCTCGGGATCGAGATTCCGGCCCGCGCCGGCTGACGCCTCGCACCCGCATACGTCCGGATTGGGCGGCGTGTGCCACGATAGGCGCCATGCCGGCAGCCACCACCAAGCGCCTCCGCCTCGACCAGCTGCTCGTTGATCGCGGGCTCGCGCCGACCCGCTCCCGGGCGCAGGCCCTCGTGCTCGCCGGACGGGTCCATGTCGGCGATGGCGACGGGGCGAGGCGGGACCTCAAGGCAGGCGACCTGGTGGACCGGGGCGCGAGCGTCGCCGTCGCGGGTGATCGCGAATGGGTCAGTCGTGGGGCGCACAAGCTCATCGCCGCCCTCGACGCCTTCGGGATCGATCCGGCCGGCCTCGTGGCCGTCGATGTCGGCGCCTCGACGGGCGGCTTCACGGACGTGCTGCTCGCCCGGGGGGCAGCCCGGGTCTACGCCGTGGACGTCGGTTACGGGCAGCTGGCCGAGAAGCTGCGCCTGGACCCGCGCGTCGCGTCCATGGAGCGCGTCAACGCCCGCACCCTCACCGCCTCGAGCCTGCCTGAGCCCGCCGATCTCGCCGTCATCGACGTGGCGTTCATCTCGCTGGGCCTCGTGCTGGGGCCCGTGCGGAGCGTGCTGCGCGAAGGCCGCGGGTCCATCGTGGCCCTGGTCAAGCCGCAGTTCGAGGCCGGCCGGGCGGATGCGAAGGGCGGCGTCGTGCGTGATCCCGAGGTCCATCGCCGGGTGCTCCGGGAGGCGGCCTCCGTGGCCCGGGAGCTCGGCCTCGGGACCCGAGGCCTGATCGCGTCGCCGATCCGGGGGCCGGAGGGGAACCGCGAGTTCCTCGCCTGGTTCGGGGCGGGCCCCTCGTGCGCCGAGCTGGACGACCGGATCGACGCGGCCGTCGCGGCCGCCTGGGAGGATGTCACGTGACGGTCCGCCGCATGGGCTTCGCCTACAACCCGACCATCGAGGCTGCGGTCGAGCTCAGCGAGCGAGCGGCCGGCTGGTGCCGGATGCGGGGCGTGGGGCACTGGACCATCCCTGCGGGCGAGACGGCCACGCTGGTCGAGAAGCTCCCGGACACGGACGTCCTCGTCGTTCTCGGCGGCGACGGAACCTTCCTGCGCGCCGCGCAGGCGGTCGCGGAGGTTGACGTGCCCCTGCTGGGCATCAACCTGGGCAAGGTCGGGTTCCTGTCGAAGGCGGAGGCGCACCAGCTGGAGCCGGTCCTCGAGCAGCTCCAGGCGGGCGCCTACGTCATCCGCGATCGGATGGGCCTGACAGGCTCGATCCTGCCGGCCGGGCGGCCGGGTGACACCCGGTTCACGGCGCTCAACGACATCGTGGTCGCCCGCGGGTCGCTGGCCCGGGTGGTGCGGCTCGCGGTGACGATCGACGAATCGCACCTCGCCACGTTCATCGCGGACGGGCTGATCGTCGCGAGCCCCACGGGCTCAACGGGCTACTCGTTCTCGGCCGGTGGCCCGATCCTGGACCCGCACGGCCGCAACCTGGTCGTGACGCCCATCGCGGGCTATCTCTCGGCGATCCGGTCCATCGTGGTCTCGCCCGAGCAGGTGGTCCGGGCCCGGATCCTCGATGCCCAGGAGGCCCTCGTCTCGGTCGACGGTCGCGAGGACCACCGGGTCGAGGTCGGTGACGTCGTCGAGGTTCGGGCGCTCCAGCGGCCGATCCGGTTCGTGGAGCCGTCCGGCGCGATGCCGTTCTGGGACCTGCTCCGGACGAAGGTCCAGCTGCTGCCGTCCTGACGATGGCGAGCGACCCTGCCTCCCACCGCGCCGGCCGGTTGCTGGAGCTGGCGGTTGGCGACCTTGCCCTGATCGACCGGCTCCGGCTGCCGCTCGAGGCCGGGTTCAACGTGCTCACCGGTGAGACCGGGGCGGGCAAGAGCCTGCTGATCGACGCGCTGGGCCTCGCGACAGGCGCCGGGCGGACACCGCGCTCGTCCGCCACGGGGCGGAGAGCGCACGCGCGTGGAGGCCCTGTTCGACCGGCTGCCCGAGCCCATGATCGCCGTGCGCGAGATCGCCGCCACCGGCCGGTCCACCGCCCGGCTCGACGA
The DNA here is from genome assembly GCA_963700555.1 of uncultured Chloroflexia bacterium. Lineage (GTDB taxonomy): Bacteria > Chloroflexota > Limnocylindria > Limnocylindrales > CSP1-4 > CAIXZV01. Next base: position 3,582 of record CAVOXZ010000021.1, on the reverse strand, counting down.
TGAGACGGTGACCGCGGGCAGGCTCGCCCAGGCGACGGCGGGCCTGGTGGAGATCCATGGCCAGCACGACCAGCAGCGCCTCCTCGACGAGGACTGGCAGCGGGACCTGCTGGACGCGTTCGGGGGCACGGCGCGGCACGGGCGGCCGTGGCCATGGCCGTCGAGCGCTGGCGCTCGAACCGGGCCGCGCTCGCGGAGCTGACGATGGACCCCCGCGAGCTGCTGCGCCGGCTCGAGATCCTGGAGCACGAGGCCGCGGAGATCGAGGCGGAGCCTCCGCCAGGGTGAGGCCGACGAGATCACGCGCCAGCTGGCGGCGGCACAGCACGGGGAGACCATCGCACGGGGCGCGGAGACGGTGCGCGAGACGCTCCTCGCCGAGGGCGGCGGCGCCCGGGAGCGGGTGGCCCTCGCCGAGCACGAGCTCCGATCGCTGGCCCGTCTCGACGATCGCTGGGCACCGCTCGCGGATCGCCTGGCCGGCCTCGAGGCCGAGGTCGAGGACGTGGCGGCCGAGGTCCGGGCGCTGGCCGAGACCGTGGACCACGACCCGGACTCGCTCGCGCAGCTCGAGACACGCCTCGGGGAGATCCACCGGCTGCTGCGCCGGTTCGGGGACGACGAGGCGTCGGTGATCGCCCACGGTCAACGCGCCGCGGCCGAGGCGGGCCGCCTCAGCAGGCGGGCTGGAGGACGAGCGGGCGCGGCGAGCGGCCGAGGATGCCCGGCTGCTGCTGGCAGTCGCCGATGCGGCCGCCACGCTGTCCGTCCTCCGCCAGGCCACTGCCGGCGACCTGGGAGGGGACGTGTCGCGCGTGCTGGTCGAGCTCGGGTTCCCGGCCGAGGCGTTCAGCGTGACCATGGGGCGCCGCCCTGCCGCGCGCGACGACGCGGCGGTCGAGGTCGACGGCGACGCGGTCGCATTCGATGGCACGGGCATCGACACCGTGGTGTTCGCCTTCCGTCCCAACGCCGGCGAGCCCGCGCGGCCGCTGGCGCGGATCGCGTCCGGGGGCGAGCTGTCGCGGGTGGCCCTCGCGGTCAAGCAGGTCCTGGCGGAGGTCGACAGAGACGCCGGTGCTCGTGTTCGACGAGATCGACAGCGGCATCGGCGGACGGAGCGCGGATCCGGTCGGGCGCTCCCTGTGGACGCTGGCCCGCGCGCACCAGGTGCTGTGCGTGACCCACCTGCCCAGATCGCGGCCTACGCGGACGCGCACTACCGGATCGCCAAGCGCGAGCGCGACGGACGCGCGGTGACGGAGATCACCCGGCTGGATCGGGCGGAGCAGGACGCGGAGGTCGCGCAGATGATCGGCGGGCCCACCGGCGGCGCGGCGGCGCTGGAATCCGCGCGGGACCTGCTCGACCGCGCCGAGGCCTGGCGGGCCGGACGGGTGGCCGGGGCAGCCGGATGAGCCCGGACCTCGATCGCGCGATCGAGGACTACCTGGCCTACCTGCGCGTGGAGCGAGGCGTCGCGGACGCGACCATCCGGGCCTACCGCGCCGATCTCACGGACTTCTCGATGAGCCGGGGCGCCGCCCAAGGAGCTGGGCCGCCGGGCCGGAGGTCGCCCATCGCTATCTCGCGGCCCGGGCCCGGCGCGGACGCTCCCACGACCTGGTCTGCGCCACCAGCCTGCGCCGCCGGACGGCGTCGATCCGCGGCTTCTACCGGTTCGCGTTCGGGGACGGGCTGATCGCAGCCGACGTCGCGGCGCACCTGGACCTGCCGAGGCAGCCCCGCCTGCTGCCGGAGACGCTCAGCGTGGACGAGGTGGAACGGCTGCTCGAAGCCGTGGGCGCGGCGCCGCCGGAGGGTGCTGCGCCGAGCGCCGCGGACGGGATCGCGCTCCGCAACCGGGCGCTCGTCGAGCTGCTCTATGCCGGTGGGCTGCGGGTCTCGGAAGCGCTTGGCCTCGACCGCGACCACCTCACCGGTGACGGCTGGGTCCGCGTCATCGGCAAGGGTGACCGGGAGCGCATGGTTCCCGTCGGCGACGTGGCGCTCGAGTGGATCGGGCGCTACCTGGCGTCAGCCACGGGCGGCATGGCTGGCGGCGGCCGGCAGCGGGGATGCCGCCGGGACGCCGCTGCTGGCGGCGCCCGCGCGGCGCCCGCCTCGGCCGGCAGACGGCGTGGGCGGCGGTACGGGCGGCCGCGGCGCGGGCGGGGCTGGGTGATCGCGTGTCGCCCCACACGCTCCGCCACTCCTTGGCCACGCACCTGCTCGAGGGCGGTGCGGACCTGCGCGTGGTCCAGGAGCTGTTGGGACATGCGAGTATTGCGACCACCCAGCTGTACACGCACGTGACTGGGGCCAGGATCAGAGAGGTCTATGCCCGCGCCCATCCGCGGGCCTGAGGATCGGGGAACGATGAGCTACACCGAGACGCTGCTCGCGTCGGGCGAACGGATGATCCGCGTCGCGCACCAGCACTGGTTCATCATGCTCTGGCGCGCCCGCTGGGCCATCGGCATGGTCATCGCGATCGCGCTCACGATCCTGCGGGCCGTCTCGTCGGACACCGACGGCCTGCTGTGGACGCTGTTCGGCTGGGCCACGCTGGTCCTGCTGCTGATCGGTCTCGCGTTGCTGGGCTGGGGCGCGCTCCAGTACCGGGCCGAGGAGTACGTGATCACGAGCCGCCGGATCCTCCATGTCGATGGCGTGATCAACAAGCGGGCAACGGATGCTGCGCTCGAGAAGATCAACGACGCGATCCTGGTGGAGTCGATCTTCGGGCGGCTGTTCGGGTTCGGCGACCTCGACGTCCTCACCGCCTCGGAGAGCGGGATCGAGAAGCTGCGGATGCTCCGTGACGCGAAGGACTTCAAGAAGGCCATGCTCGAGGCCAAGCATGAGCTGGAGATCGAGCTCAACCGCCCGACCATGCCGCCGGTCCGGTCCTCGGACGCCGCGGCGACGGGCAGCACGCCGGCCCCGGCGCCCACCCCGCAGGCCGACACCGCCGGTGAGGTCGCCGATGCGCTCGGACGGCTGGGCGACCTCCGGGAGCCGGGGCATCCTGACCCCCGAGGAGTTCGAGGCGAAGAAGGCGGAGCTGCTCGCGCGGCTGTAGCCCCGCTGCCCCGGTACCATACGCGGGACCCCCGGAACCCCCCGCACGAGGCCCGCGTGGACCAGATCCTCCTCAACCTGATCATGATCGCGATCTTCCTCGGGATCGCGTTCCCCGTCCACGAGTTCTCGCACGCGGCCGTCGCCTACGTGCGGGGCGATGCGACCGCGAAGCTGTTCGGCCGCCTGACCCTCAACCCGATCGTGCACTTCGACCGCCTGGGCGGGCTGATGGTGATCATCTCGATCTTCCTCGGGGGCTTCCTGATCGGCTGGGCGAAGCCGACGCCGGTCAACACCTCCAACCTGCGCAACCGCCGCAACGACGAGGTGCTGGTCGCCCTCGCGGGCCCGGCATCGAACCTGGTGATGGCGGTCCTCGGCGCATCGTCGTCCGGGTCATCATCGCGCTCGGCGTCTCGGTGCCGTCCCTCGTCGGCCAGGGCCTGCTGTTCTTCGTGATCTTCAACGTCATGCTGGCGATCTTCAACCTGCTCC
>CAVOXZ010000020.1:0-24679 GCA_963700555.1 uncultured Chloroflexia bacterium | reverse complement strand
GGGCGCCCGCCTGCACGAGGCGATCCAGCAGGCCATCGGGACCCTGAAGGCGGTTCGCGAGGCGTAGCCGCCGAGGGCAGCGCCAGCGCGGCTTGTGCGAAACTTGCCCGCGATGCTGTCCGCCGTCCTGGTTGCCACCGGCCTGTTCCTGACCGTGTACGGCAGCCTGCGCGGCTACGCGACAGCCCGGGCCGTGCTGATGCCCCTTGGCCGGGACGGAGAGCCCACCCGCACCCTCGTCGACTCCACCCGTCCGGTGCTGGCGCGCACGCGCGTGCGCGGCGCGGCGCGCAACCTGGGCCTTGCGCTCGCCTGGCTGGCCGTCGCGATGTCCGGCCTGTACCTGGCCACGGTCGGCCTCGAGCCGGCGGCGTGAGCACCGCCCAGGCCCCGGCGGCCCGGCTTCTCGAGCGCTACGAGGCGGTCATCGGCATCGAGATCCACTGCCAGCTCCGTACGCTGTCCAAGATGTTCTGCGCGTGCTCCAACGCCTACGCGGACTCGGCGCCGAACACCCACGTCTGTCCGGTCTGCCTGGCCCTGCCGGGCGCGCTGCCGGTGATCAACCGTCGGGCCGTGGAGCTGGTGATCGCGACCGGGCTGGCCGTCGAGGCCGAGATCCCGGTGCACACGCAGTGGGAGCGCAAGAACTACTTCTACCCGGACCTGCCGAAGGGCTACCAGATCAGCCAGTATGCGATCCCGCTCGCCGCTCGCGGCCGGCTCACCATCGACACCTCGGAGGGGCCGTTCACGGTGCCGATCACGCGCGCCCACCTCGAGGAGGACACGGCGAAGCTGATCCACGCGGATGTCGCGAGCGAGGCCGGCGGCCGGGGCTCGCTGCTCGACTACAACCGCTCCGGCGCGCCACTGATGGAGATCGTCACCGAGCCGGACCTGCGGACCGCGGAGCAGGCGCGGCGGTATGCCGAGGAGCTCCAGCTCCTGCTGCGGGCCATCGGCGCGTCGGACGCCGACATGGAGCGCGGCCAGATGCGGGTCGAGGCGAACGTCTCCCTGCGTCCTCGTGGCACGAGCGCGTTCGGGACCCGGGTCGAGGTCAAGAACATGAACTCGTTCCGGGCCGTGGAACGCGCGATCGAATTCGAGATCGAGCGCCAGGGCCACGCGCTGGACAGCGGTGAGCCATTGCTCATGGAGACGCGCGGCTGGGACGACGGCCGGCAGGCGACCTACCGGATGCGCGCCAAGGAGACGTCCGACGACTACCGGTACTTCCCGGATCCGGACCTGCCGCCACTCCACGTGGACCCGGCGTGGATCGAGCAGGTCAGGCTGGGAATGCCAGAGCTGCCGGCGACGCGGCGGGCGCGCTATGAGCAACAGGGGATGTCGGCGTACGACGCCCGGGTGCTCGTGGCAGATCCCCTCATGTGGGGGGCCTTCGAGGCGATCGGCGCCGCCGGAGGCGGTCTGGCAGCGAAGGACGTGGCCAACTTCGTGACGGGTGCCCACGCGCGGGTCATGAAGGCGACGGGTCCCAACGCCCACGGCCTGGCCGGGGCGGGTCGCCCTGCCGACGTGGCAGCGCTGCTGCTGGCGATCGCCGGCGGACAGGTCTCACGCCAGGTCGGGCGTGACCTGCTGTCCGAGCACCTGGACTCGGGAGCCGAGGCCACGACCCTCCTCGCCGAGGCCGGTCCCGGCCCGATCAGCGATGACGCCACCCTGTCGGCCATGGTGGAGGCCGTGATCGCCGACAATCCGGGGGCCGTGGCGGACTACCGGGCCGGCAAGCCGGTGACCGGGTTCTTCGTGGGGCAGGTGATGAAGCGCAGCGCCGGGGCAGCCGACGCGGCGCGGGTGACGAAGCTGGTGCGCGAGCGCCTGGACGAGGGAGGCTGACCGGTGGGTTTCATGAGCCTCGGGCTGATCGCGGCCGGGATCGTGCTGATCGTCGTTGGCGTCGTGCGCGCCCGGGACCCGTATCGGCGCTACATGGCCCTGCGGGAGCAGGACGCCAACGTCGCCCGCTACGAGGCCTGGCGAGGGGGATCGCGCCCCGACGGGCGCACCGGCGCATCGGTGGCGATGCAGATGCTCCGCCGCCAGGCGCAGGTCGGGGCCGGGATCGTGATCGCGGGGTTCGTGCTGGTGATCGCGGGGTTTCTCGTCAACTAGGCCCCGCAGGCCCGCGGCTCCGTCCTGAGAGAGCGCGGCTCCCGGGGCGACCCTGACTCACGGTCAACGTCCAGGGGTCGAGGCGCGGCACCGCGCCCATCCGAGGCCACGTTCGTGACGGAGCGTCACGGATCCGTTGGCTGGGAGCCGCAATTGCGGCTCTCGCGGTCGTTCAGGCCGGGATCGTTGACTGTGAGTCAGGCTCCTGCCCGGGAGCACCGCCGGCAGCCCCGTCCGCCGCTGCCAGCGCCGCGGCGGCTTCGGGCCCGTAGGCCTCGTCCGGGAGCGGGCGCCGCCAGGCCGTCGCGGCCGCGCCGGCGACCTTCCCCGCCTCGACCGCGGCGAGCGTGTCCGCCGACCGGCGCCACGTCGCCAGGAACGCGGCCACGAACGCGTCGCCACAGCCGACCGTCGTCCCGCGGACCGTCACGGGAACCACCGGGATGACGCGGTCGCCGCCGCCAGGGCGTCCGTCGAACACGAGCACGCCCCGCGAACCGAGCGTCACGACCACCAGCCGCCCGAGCGAGTGAGCGACCTCACGGATGCCGCCCACCACCGGATCGGATGGCTCGCCCGGCCAGCCCACGAAGCCGACGTCGACGTGGCGCATGGTGGTCGTGAATCGCTCCAGCGTGTAGTGCCGGAAGCCGAGGAAGTCGGCGCTGACCTCGACACCCGCGAGCGTCCCGGCCGCGGCCAGCCGCTCGAGCTCGCGGATGGCCCCCTCGACGAGCACCAGGTGCAGCCGTCGCGCGCCCGAGATCAGCGCCTCCTCCTCCTGCGTGGAGCGGAACGTCGCCCACACGCCCTCGACGAAGTTGTCCATCCACGGCTGGAGGTCCGGCTGGATCACGATGTCGATGGACGCGGAGGCGCCGCGGCCGACCATCGATGACGGGGCATGCCGGATCCCGTGCCGGGCGAGGAAGTCCGCGAACACCTCCGGCCGGTCGTCGCCGACGCGGGTCAGCAACAGCCACGGATCCGGCTCGGCGCGCAGGTGCCAGGCCATGTTCAGCGCCCCACCGCCGGGCAGCACGAGATCACGGCCCACGTAGATGTCCAGGCTCGACGCGCCCAGCAGCACCGAGCTCGGAGCGGGCACCGCACCGGCGACGCCGGCCGCGCCGGCCGCGCCAGCCGGACGAAGGCCGCTCACAGTCCCGCGAGCGGCTCGGGTCGGGCATCGCCGAGGGCGAGGAACCGGTCGTAGCGGACCTCGACGACCTTGCTCGCCTGCCAGAACGCCTCGACCGACAGGTGCCCGCAGCCCTCGGCGTGATACCACTCGGTCCGCCCCGGGACGGCGGTGATGAGGGCAGGGTCGTGCACCGGGACCACCGCCGGATTGAGGACGTAGCCGGGCGACGTCGGCTCGCGGACCTGGAGCAGCGCGTCGCCCCGGAACCCGCGCGCCCGCGGCAGGCGGTGTGAGATGCCCGTGCCGAGATCGACCAGGTCGGCCTCGCCACCAGCCGTCTCGACCACGTCCGGCCAGGCCGGGTCGTCCACGAGCTCCGAGATCACGCGGCGGACGGAGATGTCCTGGTAGTGGTTCGAGGCGGTGTGCGGCTGGTGGTATTCGAGGTCGAACACGTTCTCGACCCGATCGTCGTAGACGTTGCCGCACGACTCGACGAGGAACCGGACGAGGGCCGGCCGATCGCGCAGGAACCGCCGGTAGGCCTCCTCGTACTCCAGGATGGCCGTCGTCGAACGGGACCACGCGGCCGCGAACGACGTGGGCGATCCGCCAGCCGTCCGCGCCGAAGCGCTCGTCGAGGACGGCCGACCGCCGGTGCTTGGCCTCGCCGGCGAACCCCGGCAGGCCCACGGGGATCCAGGTTCCGGCGAGTGCCGCATGCGCGGCCGGGGAGAGGGTCGTCCACCAGTCCGATCGGTCCATGTCCGGTAGCGTACGGCCCCAGGCACCCGTCGCGGGAACACGAAGCCAATAGACTTGCCCCCGCCGGGACCACCGGCACCCCAGGATGAGGTCGGCATGCGCGAACGGACGGATGGCGAGGGCTTCGCCACGCGGGCGATCCACGCGGGCGAACGGCCGGATCCCTCCACCCGCGCGCACAACACGCCGATCTACGCGACCGCGACGTTCGCGTTCGACACCGCCGCCGAGAAGGAGGACGCCGTCGACCGGGCGCTCGAGTGGGACCCGACGTCGTACTTCTACTCGCGCACCGGCAACCCCACCAACCGGGCCCTCGAGGAGAAGGTCGCCAGCCTCGAAGGGGCCGAGGACTGCGTCGTATCCGCGTCGGGCATGGCCGCAGTGGCGTCGACCCTGTTCGCCCACCTCGACGCAGGCGACCACGTGGTCCTTGGGGACGAGCTGTTCGCGATCACCCGCGTGCTGTGGGAGGAGGACCTGCCGCGCCGGGACATCTCCGTGACGCCGGTCGACATGGGTGACCTGGCCGCGGTCGAGGCGGCGATCACGTCCCGCACGCGCATCCTGTTCATGGAGACCTCCACCAACCCGCGGCTGCGCGTGGCGGACCTGCCGGCCCTCGCGGAGATCGGGCACCGCCACGGGCTCCTGGTCGTCGCCGACAACACGTTCCTCGGCCCGGCGCTGTTCCGCCCGCTCGAGCACGGCGCGGACCTCGTGCTCCACGCCGCCACCAAGTACCTCAGCGGTCACGGCGACGTCGTCAGCGGCGTGGTCTCGGGTCCCAAGGCGCTGCTGGATCCGATCCGCAAGCAGGTGGACACCTTCGGCCAGGCGGCCAGCCCGTTCGCCTCGTTCCTCGTGCTGCGCGGCGTGCGCACCCTGCCGCTGCGGTCCGCGAAAGGGTCGGAGAACGCGGCTGCGCTCGCCGCCTTCCTCGAGTCCCACCCCAAGGTGGACTGGGTGCGCTACCCGGGGCTCGCCTCACACCCCGACCATGCCGTGGCCCGGCGGCTGCTGCCCGACGGCTTCGGGGCCATGGTCACCTTCCGCCCCAGGGGCGGCGTCCCCGCGATGGCGGCCTTCACCGACCACCTCCGGCTGTGCGACATCGGCGTCAGCCTGGGCGACGTGTTCACGCTCGTCTACCCGCAGCCCAAGCGGGATGGCCTGATCCGGGTCTCGGTCGGCTGCGAGGACGTCGCGGACCTCATCGACGACTTCGCGCTCGGGCTCTCGTTCGTCGCCTGACGCCCCGGCACTACTCCCGTCCGAGCGCCGCCGCGGCCGCCATCGCCGCCCCGATCGTCAGGTCGACCCGGCGGGTCACCTCGTCCTCCGGCGGCCGGAACCAGGCCTCGCTGCCGGCCAATCGGACGGCCTGCTCGGCCGCGGGGTCAGCGATGATGTCGCTCACGGTCAGGATCGACCCGGCCCGAACCGGCCGGCCCTTCGCCCGCTCGCGCATCGCGATCAGGAACACCGCCGCGGTCTCCATCTCGACGCACAGGTAGCCGCGCCGTCCCCAGCGGGCCACGCCGTCCGGGTGCGGGTCGTAGAACACGTCGCTGGTCACGATCGGGCCTGCATGGGTCACGAGGCCGCTGGCCACGGATGCCGTCACGAGGGCCTGCACCACCTCGAGGTCGGCCGTCGGGGCGGTCGGCTCGTTCGCCCCGAGGATCCCGCTCATGCCCGCGGCTCCCGCGGCCGACAGCGCGACGACGGCGTCTCCGATGCCCAGGCCGCCGAAGCCCCCCGTGGTCCCGACGCGGATGAACGTCGTGACGCCGAGGTTGATCAGCTCCTCCATCACGATCGATGTGGTCGGCGCGCCCATCATCGTCGTCTGGACCGACACCGGCACGCCGTCCACGGTTCCCGTGTAACCGAGCAGGCCGCGGTGCTCCGAGACAAGCCTGGACCCCTCGAGCCCGCCATCGAAGCGAGCGGCGATCCGCGTGGCGCGGTTGGGATCGCCGGGCAGCAGGACGACAGACGCGTAGTCGCCGGGCTCGGCGTGCAGGTGGATCTGGGGCATCGGAACCTCCGGGTCACGAGCTGACGAGGGCTGGGACGCGACTCCACCGGCGGGTGACATGCCGACCGTCCCGGATGAACGCGCCGCCGGACCCTGACCGCGTTGGCGACGGCGCTATCATGCTGGGTGGAGCCGCCCTGGGGCCAGCCCGAAGAAGGCTGGATCGATCCCGTTGGCGGCGTGGGCGCCCATGTCGCGCCCGCATGGCCCGGCCTGATCAAACCACCGTGGTGCGCAGGCCGAGGCAACGAGGAGGACACACCTTGCGGACCAGCATCCGATTCGTCGCCCTGGTCGGCGCCGCGTCGCTCATTCTCGCCGCGTGCGGCGGGGGAGCGGCGACCCCAGCCCCGACCGAAGCCCCGACCGTCGCCCCGACCGAAGCCCCGACCGTCGCCCCGACCGAAGCCCCCAGCGCTGCGATGGTCGACTTCAAGGCCTGCATGGTCAGCGACGTCGGCGGGATCGACGACAACAGCTTCAACGAGAACGCCTGGAAGGGCATGGAGGACGCCAAGACGCAGCTGGGCATCGAGGTCAAGTTCCTCGAGTCCCGCGCGGCGACCGACTACGAGAAGAACCTCATCCAGTTCGTCAGCGAAGGCTGCGACATGATCGTGACCGTCGGGTTCCTGCTCGGCGACGCGACCAAGGCTGCTGCCGAGGCGAACCCGAACACCAGGTTCGCGATCGTCGACTACGCCTATGATCCGGCGCTGCCCAACGTCGAGGGACTCGTCTACACCACGAACGAGGCGGCCATGCTCGCCGGCTACGTGTCTGCAGGCATGTCCAAGTCCGGCGTGATGGGCACGTTCGGCGGCATCAACATCGGCGGCGGCGTGACCGACTTCATGGACGGCTTCGTCGCGGGCGCCAACTTCTACAACCAGGAGGCCGGCACCAGCGTGTCCGTCCTCGGCTGGAACGCGGTCACCAAGGAAGGCTCGTTCACCGGCGACTTCGATTCGCTCGACAACGCCAAGGCCCTCACGGTGCCGATGCTCCAGGAAGGCGCTGACGTCATCCTGCCGGTCGGCGGCCCGATCGGCGGCGGTGCCTACACCGCGCTCCAGGAGTCCGCGGCCGAGGATTACGGCATCGGCGTCGACGTCGATTGGTGCGTGTCCGCGCCGCAGTACTGCCCCATCCTGCTCACCAGCATCCTCAAGAAGATCGACGTCTCCGTCACGGCCGCCGTCGCGCGTGCGGTCAACGACGAGGCGCCGCAGCCGGTCTATGTCAGCACGCTCGCCAATGGCGGCGTCGACCTGGGCCCCTTCAACGAGTTCGACGCCGCGGTTCCGCAGACCCTCAAGGACGGCGTCGCCGCCCTGAAGGCGAAGATCATCTCCGGTGAGGTCAAGGTCGCCGACTACTTCGCCAAGTAGCCGACACCTTCCAAGCGCGAGTCGGGCGGCGCCTTCGGCGGCGCCGCCCGTCCCGCACCCGGCACCGGAGGAGCACGTGAAGCTCGAGCTGCGCGGGATCACCAAGCGATTCCCCGGGGTCATCGCCAACGAGGCCGTCGACCTCACGGTCGAGCCCGGGCAGATCCATGCGTTGCTGGGCGAGAACGGGGCCGGCAAGACGACCCTGATGAATGTCCTGTACGGCCTGTACCGGCAGGACGAGGGCCAGATCCTCATCGACGGGTCGCCCGTCTCGTTCCATGACCCGGGTGATGCGATCCGGGCCGGCATCGGCATGGTCCACCAGCACTTCATGCTGGTGCCGGTGTTCACCGTCACCGAGAACGTGATGCTGGGCGTCGAGTCCACGCGCGGCCCGCTCCTCGTCCTCGACAAGGCGACCGCTCGGGCGCGGATCCTGGAGATCTCCGCGCGTCACAACCTCGACGTCAACCCCGACGCCCTGGTCGAAGACCTGCCCGTGGGCGTGCGCCAACGGGTCGAGATCATCAAGACCCTCTACCGCCAGTCGAACCTGCTCATCCTGGACGAGCCGTCCGCCGTCCTGACCCCGCAGGAGACGGGCGAGCTGTTCGAGATCATGCGCTCGCTCCAGGCGACGGGCACGTCGATCATCTTCATCACCCACAAGCTCAACGAGGTCCTCGAGATCGCGGACCGGATCACGGTCCTGCGTCGCGGCAAGGTGGCCGGGTCGGCGACGCCTGCTGAGGCGACTGAGCAGTCGCTTGCCCAGATGATGGTCGGCCGGCCGGTCGAGCTCGAGGTGGAGAAGGGCCCGGCGAGCCCGGGCGATCCCGTGCTGGAGATCAGCGGGCTCTCCGTGGCGGATGACCGGGGCCATCCGGCCGTCCGCGACCTCGACCTGGTCGTGCGCGCGGGCGAGATCCTCGCCATCGCCGGCGTCCAGGGCAACGGCCAGACGGAGCTGGTGGAGGCCATCACGGGCCTCCGCAAGTCCACCGGCGGCTCGGTGCGGATCGACGGCCACGAGGTGAAGCCCGACCCCCGGCGCGTGTTCGAGGCGGGCGTGGCGCATGTGCCCGAGGACCGTCTCGAGGAGGGCCTGATCCCGGCCTTCACCATCGCCGAGAACCTCGTCCTGAACACCTACTACCTCAAGCCGTACGCAGATGGCCTGCGCCTGCATCGTGACGCGATCATGGCCACGGCCACGGAGCTCGTGAAGCAGTTCGACGTCCGGACGCCCAGCGTGTTCAACGAGGTCGCCAACCTGTCGGGCGGCAACCAGCAGAAGGTGATCGTCGCCCGCGAGTTCACGCGGCCCATCAAGCTGCTGGTGGCGGCCCAGCCCACCCGAGGGCTCGACGTCGGGTCCATCGAGTACATCCACCGTCGGGTCGTCGAGAAGCGTGACGACGGGGCGGCCGTCCTGATCGTGTCCACCGAGCTCGACGAGGTGCTGGCGCTGGGCGACCGCATCGCGGTGATGTACCAGGGCCGGATCGTGGCGATCCTCGAACCCTCCGAGGCGACGCCGGAGCGGCTCGGGCTGTACATGGGCGGCGCAGAGGTCGCCCCGGAGCACGAGGCCGAGGCGGAGGCCGAAGGGGACGCGCCCGGCCCGCCCGGATCGCCGCCTTCCGCCACTGCACCCGATGCACCCGCACAGGGGACACAGCCATGAGCGACGCCAAGGTGCCCGCCCCGGGAGCCGCCCCCGCCCCCGAGCCGGACCCGGCGGAGGAGCCGGAGGCCGCGCCGGAACCCGCCTGGCTCCGCCGCCTGCCCGGGCAGCTGGCGCTGCCGTTCCTGGCGGTGTTCACGGCGCTGCTGATCGGCGCCTTCGTGGTCGTCCTCTCCGATACCGCGCTGCTCGCCCTGTGGACCTCGAACCCGGGTGAGGCTGCCGGTGCGTCACTCCGGGCCGTCCTCGACGGCTACGGTGCCCTGATCGGCGGGGCGCTCGGCAACCCGGTCACGTACGCGGATGCGTTCACGTCGGGCAACGCCGAACAGATCAAGCTCGCCTTCCGGCCGGTGAGCGAGACCATCCTGGCGGCGACCCCGCTCATCTTCACGGGGCTCGCCGTCGCGCTCGGCTTCCGCAGCGGCTTGTTCAACATCGGTGCCGAGGGCCAGCTGTACCTGGGCGCGATCGTCGCCACCTTCGTCGGCTTCTCGGTTCACGGCCTGCCGTGGTTCATCCACCTGCCGTTGACCATCGCGGCCGGCTTCCTGGGCGGAGCCCTGTGGGGGTTCATCCCGGGCCTGCTCAAGGCGCGGACGGGAGCCCACGAGGTGATCACGACGATCATGCTCAACTACACCGCGTACCAGCTGGTGACCTGGGTGCTGCGACAGCCGTTCTACCAGCGCCCGGGCCGGAGCGACCCGGTGTCGCCGATCGTGGACGCGTCCGCGGTCCTGCCGCCGCTCATCGAGGGCCTGCGGATGAACTGGGGGTTCGTCCTTGCCCTGGGAGCGGCCGCGCTGGTCTCGTGGCTCCTGTTCCGGTCCACCCTGGGCTTCGAGTTCCGGGCCGTGGGGCTCAACCCGTCGGGCGCCCGCTACGCCGGGATGAACATCTCGCGGACCCTGGTCCTGACGATGGCGATCTGCGGCGGCCTCGCCGGCCTCGCCGGCGCAAGCGAGATCATCGGGGTCAACAAGTCGCTGACCCCGGGCTTCTCGCCCGGGTACGGCTTCGACGGCATCGCGATCGCCCTCCTCGGGGGCTCGTCGCCCCTGGGCGTGGTCCTGGCCGCGCTGCTGTTCGGCGGTCTCCGGGCGGGTGCAACCCCGATGCAGGCGGCGACCGGCATCCCGATCGACCTGGTCGTCGTGATCCAGGCCCTGGTGATCATGTTCGTGGCGGCCCCCGCGCTGATCCGTGAGATCTATCGCATCAAGGCCAAGCGCACGACGGGCACCGAGATCCTTGCCCAGGGGTGGCGGTCGTGAGCGCCGCGACGGCGGTCATGGCCGGGACCAGCCACATCAACCGGCGGGCGATCGTGCTGTCCGGGTTCTACTTCGCCCTCGCCGCCGCGATGGTGTTCGTGTTCGGCTCGGGTCTCGAGGCGGACACGGAGACGACGTTCACTCTCAACCTCGGGGTTGCGCCGGCGATCGTGCTGCCCAACCTGGTGCTGCCGTCCGCACCCGTCATCTACCTGTTGGCCGGCGTCGCGGCCTTCTGCGGGGCGATGCAGCTGACCCGGGCGGTCGGGGCCAAATGGGCCGTCCTGCTGGCCGTGGCGATGATCGCGTTCGTGTTCGGCTTCCTCACCTGGGCCGCGGCCGACCGGTCGATGAACCTCGTCGGGGTGCTCCAGACGACGCTCTTCCGGGCGGTCCCGATCACGTTCGCGGCGCTCTCGGGCGTCCTGTGCGAGCGGTCGGGCGTGGTCAACATCGCGATCGAGGGCATGCTCCTGTCCGGCGCCTTCGTCGCGGCGGTGGTCGCCAGCGCGACCGGCAACAACTGGATCGGTCTGCTGGCCGCGGTGGCCACCGGCGGGCTGCTGGCCGGCGTCCTGGCCGTCCTGGCAATCCGCTACATGGTCAACCAGATCATCGCGGGCACGGTCATCAACATCTTCGCCGCCGGGCTGACCGCGTTCCTCGCGACGCGGGTGCTGTCGGCCAACAAGCAGTGGAACACGCCGCCGCGGTTCGAGCCGATCGTGATCCCGGTGCTGTCGGACATCCCGATCATCGGCCCAGTGTTCTTCTCGGGCAGCTTCTTCGTGTACGCGGTGTTCGTGCTGGTGGGGCTGATCCACTTCGCGCTGTTCTACACGCGGTATGGCCTCCGGGTCCGGTCCGTCGGCGAGCACCCGCGGGCCGCGGACACGGTCGGCATCAACGTCAACTTCACCCGCTACCGCAACGTGATCCTGGGCGGCATGATGGCGGGCCTCGGCGGCGCGTACTTCACGATCGGATCGACGGGGTCGTTCGAGCGCGACATGACCGCCGGTCGCGGGTTCATCGGCCTCGCGGCGATGATCTTCGGGGGCTGGAGCCCGATCGGAGCCTTCCTGGCCAGCCTCGTGTTCGGGTTCGCCGACGCGCTCCAGAGCCGCCTCTCGATCCTTGGCTCCGCCGTCCCGTCGGAGTTCCTGCTCATGGTCCCGTACCTCACGACCATCGTCGTGGTGGCCGGGCTCGTGGGCAGGGTGCGCATGCCCGCGGCCGACGGGACGCCGTACAAGAAGGAGTAGCTGCCGGGAACGGTCCCGCTCAGCCGCCGGCGGCCAGGCGCCAGTGCTCCACCGCCGTGCAGCGGTCCATGACGACCGCAAGACCCGCCTCGTGGGCGATCCGCCCGGCCTCGACATTCGCGATGCCCTGCTGGAGCCACAGGCACCGGGCGACGACCTCGACCGCCTCGCGCGCGTGGGGCACGCACAGCTCGGACCGCCGGAACACGTCCACCAGGTCCACGGGCCCGGTCGCGCGGACCGCATCCGGCAGCGTCGGGTAGCAGGGGAGGCCCAGGACCTCGTCCGCCCGCGGGCTCACGGGCACCACGTCGTAGCCTGCCCGGAGGAGCGTGCGCATCACGCCATGGACCGGCCGGACCGGGTTGGTGGATGCGCCGATGACCGCGATTTCGGGGTCGTGACCGCAGCAGGTCGAGGATCCCCTCGTCATCGAGGAGGGGCACCGGCGAGCGGCCTTCGTGGATGGCGATGAGCGTCGCCACGAGGTCGCGGTCCGCGTCGGATCTCACGGGCGAGCTCCTCTCGCGCTGTCGGTCGGGAGTCGCTGCCGGCGCGCCCCACGAGGGGTTGCGTCGCCACGCTACAGTACGGCAAACCCGGCCCCGTCGAGGGTGCCCGGGACCCCAGGAGGAGTACACGTTGCAGCTCTCTCGCAGGCTTGTCGCCCTCGGGGCGGCGTCGGCCATTCTCATCGCTGCGTGCTCGGGTGGCGCCGCCACCCCGGCGCCCACCGCGGCCCCCGAGTCCATGGCCCCCGAGTCCATGGCCCCCGAGTCCATGGCCCCCGAGTCCATGGGCCCCGTCGCCGGCGACTACAAGGCGTGCGTCGCGTTCGACACCGGCGGCCTGGGTGACAAGGGCTTCAACGACCTGGCCAAGAAGGGCCTCGACGACGCCGCGGCGGCCGGTTACCAGACCGCATCCGCCGAGGCGCAGGGCGCCACCGACTACGAGGCGAACATCCAGCGCCTGATCGACCAGGGCTGCCAGACCATCATCACGGTCGGCTTCCTGCAGGGTTCGGCCACGGCGAAGGCGACGCTTGCGAATCCGGACATCGCGTTCGGGCAGGTCGACGCCACCTGGAACTCCGCCGGCGACGACTTCACCCCCGGCACGGAGGACGATCCGCCCCCCGGCGTCCCCGCCAACTTCACCGGCCTCGACTACCAGGTCGACCAGGCGTCGATGCTCGCGGGCTATCTCGCGGCGTCGTGGAGCACGTCCGGCAAGGTGGCGACCTACGGCGGCCTGGCCTTCCCGGGCGTGACCCGGTTCATGGACGGCTTCTACGCGGGCGTCCTGTACCACAACCAGCAGAAGGGGACCACGGTCGAGGTCCTCGGCTGGGACGGCTCGCTTCCGGATCCGACCACGACCGGCACCTTCGTCGGTGGCAGTGGCGGCACCGACACCTGGAACAACCCGAGCCAGGGCGAGCAGATTGCCAAGACCTTCCTCGACCAGGGCGTGGACATCGTCCATCCCGTCGCCGGCGAGACCGGCAACGGGTCCATCAAGGCGATGCTCGCCGCCGGCAAGTGGGCGATCGGCGTCGACAACGACCAGTCCCTCACCATCCCGGAGAGCGCTGCCGCGATCCTCACGTCGGCCCAGAAGGCCATCGACGTCTCCGTCCTCGACGTGATCAAGAAGACCTCGGGCGGCGATCTCGGCGGCGAGGACTACTCGGGCACGCTCGCCAACAACGGCGTGCTCCTGTCGCCGTTCCACGAGTTCGACAGCCAGATCTCGGCCGAGACGAAGAGCGAGATCGATGCGCTGAAGGCAGCGATCATCGACGGCAGCGTCACGGTCTGCAGCTTCCTCGGGCGCGGCTGCTAGCCAGTCGCGTGAGACCCTAGAGCCACACCAGCCGCCCCCGGTCCGCGTCGCGGGCCGGGGGCGGTCCGCTGACACCGAGGTCCCGCTGATGCGGCTCGAACTGCGTGACATCACGAAACGCTTTCCTGGCGTCCTCGCCAACGACAGGATCTCCATCTCGGCGGACCGCGGCCAGGTGCTCGGTCTGCTGGGCGAGAATGGTGCCGGCAAGACCACGCTCATGAACATCCTGTCGGGCCTGTACAAGCCCGACGCCGGCCAGATCTTCATCGACGGCGCAGCGCACGTGTTCGAGGATCCCGCCTCCGCCATCCACGCTGGGGTCGGGATGGTCCACCAGCACTTCATGCTGGTCCCGGTGTTCGACGTTGTCGAGGCGGTGGCGCTCGGGGCGGAGACGGTCACCGATCGCATCGGCACCTTCGATCGCGCCGCCGCTCGCAAGCGGATCGTCCAGCTGTCCGACCAGTACCGCCTCGGCGTCGATCCCGATGCCCGGATCGAGAACCTCCCGGTGGGGGTCCGCCAGCGGGTGGAGATCCTCAAGGCGCTCTACCGCCACAGCGACATCCTCGTGCTCGACGAGCCCAGCGCCGTGCTCACGCCGTTCGAGACGGAGGAGCTGTTCGGGATCATCCGTTCGCTGGCCTCTGCCGGGACCACGGTGATCTTCATCACCCACAAGCTCAACGAGGTCCTCGAGGTCGCCGACAGCGTGGTCGTCCTGCGCCGCGGCGCCGTGGCCGGCACGGCCGACCCCAAGACGACGACCCGCCAGGAGCTCGCCAACCTGATGGTCGGCCGCGACGTCGAGCTGATCGTCCCGAAGGGCCCCGCCCAGCCGGGCGACGTCGTGCTCAGCCTGCAGGACGTGCGGGTCCGCGACGATCGCCTCGAGCTCGCCGTCGACGGTCTCGACCTGGAGGTCCGGGCCGGGGAGATCGTGGTCATCGCCGGCGTCCAGGGGAACGGCCAGACCGAGCTCGTCGAGGCGATCGCCGGCCTGCGCTCGTTCGACTCGGGCCGCGCGTCCATCTCCGGCCATCGCATCGAGAACGCGACACCGCGCGAGGTCTCCGATCTCGGCGTGGCCCACATTCCCGAGGATCGGGGTCGCGACGGGCTGATCAGCACCATGACCGTGGCCGAGAACTACATCCTCGACACCTACCATCGCGAGCCGTACAGCCGCCGGGGGATCTTCGACCTCAAGATGGTCGACGAGCGGGCAGCGCAGGGCGTCAAGGACTTCGACATCCGGACCCCCTCGATCGAGACCCTGGCGGGCTCGCTGTCGGGCGGCAACCAGCAGAAGGTCGTCGTGGCACGGGAGTTCTCCGTTCCGGTGAAGCTGGTCCTCGCGGCCCAGCCCACGCGGGGGCTCGACGTCGGCTCGATCGAGTACATCCATCGCCGCCTCGTCGAGCAGCGAGACGCCGGGGCCGCGATCCTGATCGTCAGCACCGAGCTCGACGAGGTCCTGGCCGTCGGGGACCGGATCGCGGTGATGTTCGAGGGACGGATCGTCGGCATGCTCTCCGGCGAGGATGCGACCTACGAGCAGCTGGGCCTGCTCATGGGCGGTGCCGAGTTCGGCGGAGGAGCCGCGGCGTGACCACCCTCAAGAGCGTGTTGCGAAAGAGCCTCGTCCCGCTCCTGGCCGTGATCACCGCCCTCCTGTTCGGCGCCGTGGTGATCGTCCTGACCGACTTCGTGAGCCTCGCCAAGCTCGGGACGGATCCGCTCGGGGCGATCGGCGGAGCCCTCGGCGGAGTGATCGCCGGCTACGGGGCGATGCTCACCGGCGCGTTCGGCGATCCGGCCCGCATCCTGACCGCGCTCGAGACCGGCAGTGCTGCGGACGTCGCGACGGCCATCCGGCCGCTGACCGAGACCCTGGTGGCCGCGACACCGCTCATCCTGGCGGGCCTGGCCGTGGCGATCTCGTTCCGGGCCGGCATGTTCAACATCGGCGTCGACGGCCAGCTGATGATCGGTGCCCTGGGGGCAACGATCACGGCCTTCGTGCTCCAGGGCCAGGTGCCCGGCTTCGTGATCCTGCTGGTGTCGATCGCCGTCGGGGTCGGCACCGGTGCCTTCTGGGGGTTCATCCCCGGGTTCCTCAAGGCGCGGACGGGCGCGCACGAGGTCATCACGACCATCATGCTCAACTACGTCGCCGCGCAGGTCGTGTTCTTCGCCCTGCGGTCGCCGACGCTGCGCGCCCCCGGCAGCACGGCTCCCATCTCGAAGCCGATGTCCGGGTTCGTCGACATCCCGCTCATCCTCGACCTGCCCGCGATCCGCCTCGACTACGGCTTCGTCGTCGCGCTGCTCATGGCCGGGGCCGTGTCGTTCCTCCTGTTCCGGACGACCAAGGGCTATGAGCTGCGCGCTTCCGGGTTCAACCTCACGGCAGCGCGGTACGCCGGGATGAGCGCCGGTGGCTCGATCATGCTCGCCATGGCCCTGTCCGGGGCACTGGCGGGCCTGGCCGGCTCGTTCATGGTGATCGGCACGGTCGGCCAGCTCTCACTCGACCTGTCGGGCGGGATCGGGTTCACCGCCATCGCCCTCGCCCTCCTCGCCGGGCTCCGGCCGATCGGCGTGGTGCTCGCGGCGCTCCTGTTCGGGGCGCTGACGTCCGGCGGCAAGCTGATGGGGATCCAGTCCGGGATCCCGTTCGACCTGCTGGTGTTCATCATGGCGCTGGTCATCATGTTCGTGGCCGCCCCCAACCTCATCCGGTCGATGTGGCGGATCAAGCGCGACCAGCACGAACCGGATCTCACGATCCCGGCGCAGCCGAAGGCGCCGGTATGACGGCCGCAACCGGAGCCCTGGCCGTCAGCGGGGGCGGCGTCGCTGCCCGGCGCGCCGCGCGGAACGCGCGGATCCGGGGCATCTCGTTCGCCGTTGTCGGCCTGGCGGCCTTCTACTTCGCCAGCCAGAGCATGGACACGTCCACCACGTTCTCGTTCTGGATCGATGCCCAGGGTGGCGACAGCGCCACCCTGCAGACCTCGGCCGGCGTCCTGTGGATCGTCGCCGGCCTCGCCTCGCTGTTGGTCGCGGCGCTCCAACTGGTGCGGGGCACCGACTTCCGGTGGCGGCCATGGCTCCTCGTCCTCGTCTGGCCGTGGATCGTGGCTGTCCTCGCAAGCGTCCTCGACGGCAAGCCGGCGAACCTCACGGGCATGATCGGCGGCAGCCTCGAGCTCGCCGTGCCGATCACGTTGGGCGCCCTCGCCGGCATCCTCTCCGAGCGAAGCGGGATGCTGAACATCGCCCTCGAGGGCAAGATGCTGATCGGGGCGTGCGTCGCCTCGGTCGCCGCCAGCATCGGCCTGCTCGTCACCGGAGAGCCGTTCGTGGCCACGGTGATCGGCATCGCCGCGGCCATGCTCGTCTCGGGAGCGGTCGGGGTGCTGCTGGCCTGGATGGGCATCCGCCACCGGATGGACCAGATCATCGCGGGCACGGTCATCAACATCGGAGCGGTCGGGATCACGAACTTCCTGTTCCTGCGCGTCCTGAGCCGGAACACGGACTTCAACAGGCCGCCGACCATCGAACCATGGCGGGTGCCGCTCCTGGCCGACATCCCCGTCCTGGGCCCGATCCTCTTCTCCGCCAAGCCGTACGTCTACCTGATGTACGTCATGGTCGCGATCCTCACGTACATGCTCTTCCGGACCCGCTGGGGGCTGCGCCTGCGTGCCTCCGGGGAGAAGCCCGCCGCAGCCGGGACAGTCGGCATCAACGTCATCTCGATCCGCTATCGGGCGCTGCTCCTGGCGGGGATGATCTCCGGCCTGGCGGGGTCCTACCTGTCGCTGTCCATCGCCGGCAACTTCGGGATGGAGATGGTCGCCGGCAAGGGCTTCATCGCGCTCGCGGCGATGATCTTCGGCGCGTGGCACCCGGTCGGCGCCCTCGGCGCGGCGCTCGTGTTCGGCTTCGCCGGGACCACGCAGACGCTGCTGGCGATCCTCGGCGTGAACGTGCCGCCGCAGCTGCTGAACAGCGTCCCGTACGTGGTCACGATCATCGTGGTGGCCGGCGTCGTCGGACGGGTCCGCGGTCCCGCGGTCAGCGGGCCAGCCGTACGAGCAGGGCTGACGCCCCGGTGAGCGCCGGCTACAACGTCGACGAGTGGGGGCCGGTCCACGCGATCCCCACCTACCACAGGGCGGCCGCAGGGGAGCGATCCGCGCCGCTCGGGACGCCCGATCGGCCGCTGCCGCTGATCATCGACAGCGACCCCGGTCTCGACGACGCGCTGGCGATCGGCCTCGCGGCGGCCAGCCCGGCGCTGCGGCTGCTCGCGGTGACCACCGTGGGCGGCAATGCCGACGTGGCCCGGTGCACCGAGAACGCCCTCCGCCTGCTGCACGTCTTCGGACGTGACGACGTGCCGGTGGCCGAGGGTGCCGCCGGGGCGCTGCTGGGCTCGGTCGTCCGCGCCACCGAGGTCCACGGCGAGAGCGGGATCGGCACCACCCGGCTGCCGCCGGCGGTCATCGAAGCGCGCCCCGAGGGCGCCGTCGCGCTCATGGCGCGGCTCATCGCCGACAGCCCCGAGCCGGTGGCGATCGCGCCGATCGGGCCGCTCACCAACATCGCCCTGCTCCTGCGACTCCACCCGCACCTGGTACCGCGGATCGCCCACCTGTGCCTGATGGGCGGATCGATCGGGGAGGGGAACACGACCGCGTCGGCGGAGTTCAACATCGTGGCCGATCCGGAGGCGGCGGACGTCGTCTTCCGGTCCGGGATCCCGATCACGATGATCGGCCTCGACGTCACCCACCAGGCGCTGCTGGACCGGCACGCGGCGCACGGGCTGCGGGGCCTCGGCACCGAGTCCGGCCGGGTCGCGGCGGAGCTCACGGACTACGCGCTGGACCGGAACCTCGAGTGGTCCGGGGCCACGACCACCGCGATCCATGACGCGGTGGCGATCGCGCAC
The DNA here is from genome assembly GCA_963700555.1 of uncultured Chloroflexia bacterium. Classification (GTDB taxonomy): domain Bacteria; phylum Chloroflexota; class Limnocylindria; order Limnocylindrales; family CSP1-4; genus CAIXZV01. Next base: position 6,138 of record CAVOXZ010000020.1, on the reverse strand, counting down.
CTGCTGGTGCCGGACCTGGTCGCGGTCGCGCGGTACCACGTCACCGTGGACACCACGACCGGGCCGGCCCGCGGCCGGACGATCTGCGACGGCCTCCCGTACCGCCTGCGCCGCGACGGGCATGCGCCGAATGCCGACGTGGGCATCGTCATCGACCGCGACCGCTTCACGCGCCTGCTCCTGGACGCCTTCGCGAGGCTCCCGTGAACGTCCGCTGCCCGCAACGCCCGCCCGGCCCGTGCCGGTCATCCTCGACTGCGACCCGGGCCACGACGACGCCCTCGCGATCACGCTCGCCCTCGCCGCGTCCGGAGCTCGAGGTCCTGGGCATCACCACCGTGGGCGGCAACGCGCCGCTGGCGGCGACGACGCTCAACGCCCTCCGCGTGCTCGCCCTCCTGGGCCGGCCCGACGTCCCGGTCGCGGCCGGCGCGGCCCAGCCGCTCGTCCGGGCGCTCGAGACCGCCCCCGAGGTCCACGGGACCAGTGGCCTCGACGGCGCCGACCTCCCGGAGCCGGTCTCGGATCCGCGCCCGGAGGGCGCCCTCGAGTTCCTGCGCGCCACCCTGGCCGGGGCATCCGCCCCGGTGACGCTGATCCCCACCGGGCCGCTGACCAACATCGCGCTCCTGCTCCGGACCCACCCGCACCTCGCGGACAAGATCGCGCACATCTCGCTGATGGGCGGCGCGATGCGCGCCGGCAACTGGACGCCGGCGGCCGAGTTCAACATCTGGGTGGACCCGGAGGCTGCCCGGATCGTGTTCCGGAGCGGCCTGCCGATCACGATGAGCGGTCTCGACGTGACCCACAAGGCGCTGTTCGGACTGGCCGAGATCGACCGGATGCGGACGCTCGGCACGCGAGCCGCCGGGGTCTTCGCGGACCTGCTGCGGTTCTTCACCCGGTTCCACCTGGAGCGATACGGAACCGCGGACACGCCGATCCACGACGCGGTCGCCGTCGCGGCGGTCGCGCTGCCGACGCTCGTGACCACGCACCGCTACCACGTGGACGTCGCGGTCGACTCCGACATCACCCGGGGCCGAACCGTCGTGGACGACCGGGGGCAGCCCGGTCAGGCGCCGAACGTGGAGGTCGCGCTGGACATCGACCGGGGCGCGTTCGCCGACCTGCTGATCGAGGCGGTCGCGAGCTTCGGCTGACCGGTCGGATGGGGCCGCGTCGATCGCAGCCGGCCCCGGCGGCCTCAGGGCGTCAGCCAGACCCGGTACTCGGTCACGTTGACCGGCGACCCGTCCATGGCCGAGGGCTCGAACACCCGCAGCGTGCCGTACTGCGCCTTCCCGATCTCGTAGGCGACGTCCGTCCTGAACGTTCCCCAGCACCCGGTCCCGCAGGTGGCCATGACCGGCTGCTCGGCCAGCACGTTGCCCTTGCCGTCGAGCACCTGGACCATGAACTGGGCCTCGAACACGTTGGCGATGCCGGTGAGGCGCATCGGGTTGCCGGCGCGCTGCACCCCAGGCAGGCCGGTCGACGAAGATCGCCGGCAGCAGGCCGAGCAGCTGGAAGTCCGAGCGCCTGACGGTTGCCCCGGGCTCACGGCCATCGACGTCGAGCCGCACCTTGTCGACGGTGGAGAACTGGGTGAGGGTGTAGACCACCTGGGCGGTCGCGCTGCCTTCCGTGAATGAGGCTGTCGCGCCGGTCCACTCGCGCGACAGGAGGACGGTGGCCACACCGTCGCTGATGGAGAGGTCCAGGATCGTCACCCCGGTCGGGATGCTCGTGTACATCGCCGGCGACGCCTCGAGCTCGGCCCCCATCGGCCCCTCGAGCAGCGCCGTCAGCGCGGCACGCGCGACCGCCTTCGTCTCGGGCACCCGGCGCAGGACCGGGACCAGGCCCGCGTTGTCGGTGAACGATCCGAGCATGAAGTAGGCGCGCACGAGCGTCGTCGCGACCGGTGACGCGGTCGGCGCCGGGGTCACGGCCGCCGAGGGGCTCGCGCCGCCCGGGCCGCCGGACGATGACGGCGCGGCGGTTGGCGTGGCGGTCAGCCGACGGGGATTCGGGGGCCACGTCCGTCGGTGCGGGCGCCCCGGACACGTCCGGGGAGGCGACCGGGCTGGCGGGGGTGCCCAGTGGACCGCTGGCGGGCGCACACGCGACCGCAGCCATGGCGAGGATCAGCAGGAGACCCGGAAGGAGGGTGAATTGGACGGCGATGGTCACGGCCCGGTCCTCGGTGCGGTATCGGCAGCGCGGTCATCATCGTCCACGGCCGTGTCGGGCCGATCGCCCACCGGTAACGGTCCCGTCACCGGCAGCGAGAGGGCGAAGACCATGCCGCCCCCGGGCCGTGCTCGGGCACGGAGCGACCCGCCGAGGAGCTCCGCATGCTCCGCCGCGATGGCGAGCCCAAGGCCCGAGCTGCCGCCCGCGCGGGAGCGATCCGCCTTGTAGAAGCGCTCGAACAGGTGCGTGACCGCGTCGCCGGGCACGCCGGGCCCCCGGTCGGCGACCACGATCACCGGGCCCGTCCCGCGTGGCCTGGAGCGCGACCTCGACCGGGGCTCCCGGCGCATGCTCGCGGGCGTTGTCGAGCAGGTTGCCCAGGATGCGGTCGAGCCGCCGCGGGTCCGAGTCCACGATCAGCGGCCGGTCCGGGAGGGTCACGGCCGCGCCCGGCAGCCGTGCGGCGACCGCCCCGGTCACGATCCGGCCCAGGTCCACCGGCTCCGAGGATGGACGCTCGGCACCCGCGTCGAAACGCGAGATCTCCATCAGGTCCTCCACGAGGGTTCGCAGGCGTCGGACATCGGCGACGAGGAGCTCGGCCGCGCGCCGGGACTCGTCGGGCAGCGCCCCGACCCGGCCCTCGAGCAGCGCGGCCTCCGCGACCAGGGCCGTCACCGGCGTTCGCAGCTCGTGCGCCACGTCCGCGACGAACACCCGGTTCTGCTGCTGGGCGGCGTCAAGCCGGGCGATCGTCCGCTCGAGCCCATCCGCCATCCGGTTGAAGTCGGCCGCCCAGCGCCCCACCTCGTCGCGCCCACGTTCAGGGACCCTCGCCGACAGGTCGCCACCGGCGATCCTGCGAGCAGCGGCGCTCGCCTCCGCCAGCGGGAGCAGCAGCCAGCGCGAGATCAGCCCGGCCACCAGCAGCGCGACCCCGATCGCCGCCGCCGCGCCTGCGAGGAGCCCCAGGCGGAGCTGGACAAGCACGGACTCGAGGGGCAGGGCCGAGAACACGAAGTACAGCTCCGGGTAGGCGCCCTGGCGGCCGCCCATCACGAGCGACGGCGCCCCGCCGACGTCCTGCCACGCGTACCCGATCTCGCCCCGGGCCACGATCGCCCGCAGCTCCGGGGCGATGGTCACGGCCGGGGCCTGCGGGGCCAGGCCCGGGTCCGGCCAGGCCAGGAGCGTGCCGTCGCCGAAGTCCACCAGGAACCGATCGGTCCCGTTGAGCGCGAACGCGGTGGGCAGGCCGCTGGCCCGGAACGCGCCGATGTCGACCGGGGGCGGATCCGCGCCGGGGAGCAGCACGGAGAGGTCGTAGTCCACCCGCTGGCGCGCATCGGCGATGGTGCGCGTCCGCAGCGAGGCGTCGACGAACGCGTAGACGCCGACCCCGATGGACGCGACGGTGATCGCGACCAGGCCCACGATGGCCAGCGCGAGACGACCGCGGATGCCGACGCCCACGGCGCGCGCCTACGTCCCCGGCCGGGCGGCCTTGTACCCCGCGCCGCGGACCGTGAGCACGAGCTCGGGGGCCGTCGGATCCTGCTCGATCCGGGCCCTGAGCCGGCCGATCGCGACATCCACCAGGCGCGAGTCACCGAGGTAGTCGTAGCCCCAGACGCGATCCAGCAGGACCTCCCGGGTGAGCACCTGCCCGGGGTGGCGGGCAAGCTCGACGAGGAGGTCGAACTCGGTGCGGGTCAGCGCGATCTCCTCCCCGTCACGGTCAACGCTGCGTCCGGCCGTGTCGATCCGGAGCGGGCCCAGCTGCAGCAGCGCGACCTCGCCCGCGGCGGGCTCGGCACGCTGGCGGCGGAGGGCGGCGCGGACACGGGCGATCAGCTCACGCATCTCGAACGGCTTGCGCACGTAGTCGTCGGCACCCGACTCGAGACCAACCACGACGTCGATCGTGTCGCTGCGCGCGGTGAGCATGACCACCGGGGTCGTGGACTCGTGCCGGATCGCGCGGCAGACCTCCAGGCCGTCGAGACGAGGCAGCATCACGTCGAGCAGGACGAGGTCCGGCGAACCGGCGCGCCAGCGGGCAAGGCCCTCCTCGCCGTCGGCGGCCGTCTCGACGTCGAAGCCCGCCGCGCGGAGGCCCATCGCGACGACCTCGCGGATCGACGAATCGTCCTCGACAACCAGGATGCGTGCGTCCACGTGTTGGAGTATGGCAGCGGTCCCTAGCGGGCGCCCCGCTCGCGCGCCAGCTCCCGGAGCCGCTCGTCCGAGATCCCGAAGTGGTGGGCGATCTCGTGGTGGACCGTGTCGATGACCTTCGCCCGGAGCGCCTCGGGGGTGCGGAAGTGAGCTTCCAGCTGGCCACGGTAGATCGTGATCCGTGATGGCGTGGTCGCCCAGTCGGCTCCGAGCCGGCTGCGGGGGACGCCGGAGTACAGGCCGTACAGGCCATGGGCGTGGGTCACGGCCAGCTGCTCGGGCGTCGCCCAGTCCTCGATGAGGATCGCGACGCTGCCCAGGCGCTCGCGGAACTGCGGCGGCAGGTCTTCGATCGCCTCGACCACCCAACTCTCGAACGTGTCGTCGTCGATCGGCGCGCCCATGACCGGCAGCGTAGCCCGAATGAGGCTCCGATGCGGTCAGGAACCCGGGACGGCGGTCCCGGGCGGCACGAGACCGCAATCGGGGGTCGTGCACATCTCGAGACCCAGCAGCGACAGCCCCTCGGCCAGCGGCGTGAACCCGAGGTTGCCATCGAGGCTCCGCGTGGTGACCCCGCCCGGATCCCACGCACCAGCACCACGCTCCCGGAGTCGCCGGTGCCGACCTGGAGGCGCGAGGCGACCAGGCACGGGAAGAAGTCGCCATCCTGGTCGGCCGGGTGGAGGTACTCGCCCTTCTCGGCAACCGTCCCGGTCCGGTAGGCGCCACGGCCGCTCATCTCGATCGGGTCGCCGATCGCGATGTCGCCGCAGGACGAGCGGCTTCGTGTCCGGCGCGACGATCCGGTAGCCGCCGGCGCCGAGGTCGATCTCGTTGAGGTGGCCCCAGGGCACGCGGTCCGATTCGACCACGAGGTAGCTCATGTCCGAGGCCTTGCAGGTGTGATCCGGGTGCGGACAGTCGGTGATCACCGCGGTCGGTCCAAGGACTCCCTGGACCGTGCCATCCGGCGACGTGGCCCGGATGCCATCACCCCCGCAGTGGGGCGACGTGGTGAGCACGATCGCGTCCCCGAGCCGGGCGTAGACGCCGGCCGAGCAGTAGCCCGGGATCCACTGCCCGGCGAGCACGGGAGGGTCGTAGAGGGGCGCCGTGCGGTCCGGCGCCAGGATCGTGCGGCCGAGCGTCAGGATCCCGAGTGTCGCCAGCAGCCCGGCCAGGGCCACGAGGATCAGGCGCGCGACGCGAGGCCGTTGAGTCATTCGCGCATGCTATCGCCGCCCTCCTGCCGGGCTCGCGCGGGACGGCGTCGCCGCCTGGATCTCGCCCGACCCGGCGACCGGAGCCGGGCTACCATGGACGTCCCGTGACCATCGCTCCCAACGACTTCGTCCACCTCCATACCCACTCGGAGTTCAGCCTGCTCGACGGGCTGGGACGGATCACCGAGCTCGTCGACACCTCGGTCAAGCACGGGTTCGACGCCCTCGCCGTGACCGACCACGGCGCGCTGTACGGCGAGGTGGCCTTCTACCAGGCGGCGACCAAGGCGGGGATCAAGCCGATCATCGGCGTCGAGACCTATGTCGCCCGGCGGTCCATGACCGACAAGGAGGGCAAGGCCGACAGCCAGCCGTTCCACCTGGTCCTGCTCGCGACGGACATGACCGGCTACCGGAACCTCAACCGGCTGATCACCGACGCCCACATCGACGGCTATTACTACAAGCCCCGCATCGACCGGGAGCACCTCGCCAAGTACAGCGAGGGCCTGGTCGGGCTGTCGGCCTGCCT
>CAVOXZ010000019.1:0-381627 GCA_963700555.1 uncultured Chloroflexia bacterium | reverse complement strand
GGCTGGCGCTCGATGCGCACCACCCATGGTGACCTCGCGCGGGTCAGTCCGTCGCCGGTGGCGATCCCTCGGGCGCGGTCGCGATCGCGCCGACAGATCGGAGGTCTCCCTTCCACCGGTCGACCGCGCCGCGGGCCCGGTACGGGCTTCCGTCGAGCCACGCCACGACGTCGACCGACGGGTGTCGATCCTTGACCAGCGCAGCCGTCGCCCGAGCCCGCCGGTCGAGTCCCAGCTCGACCTGGGCTGCCGCGAGCACGAGGAGTGCCTCCAGGTTGTGCGGCTGGTGCTCAAGGACCATCTCCGCCACGGCTGCCGCCTGCTCGACTCGGCCGCCCATCAGCAGGGAACACGCCTTGACGGTGGGGTACCAGGGCTTGTTGACCCCGGTCAGGCGCATCGCCTTGTCGGTCAGGTCGACGGCCTTGTCGAACTCTCCGAGATAGCGTCGGACGCTGCCCTCCAGGCCGAAGGTGATGTCGCAGGTGGGGCGCACGATCTCCGCCGCCTCGATCGCCTCCAGGGCCTCGTCCGGGCGTCCCTCGGAGATGAGGATCGCCGCCTCGACCGTCCTCGCCATGCCGGTGGGATCGCCACACGCAGACCGACCTTGGCCTGCTCCCGGGCCAGCTGGAAGGTCGCAGCCGGGTCGGCGGCCCATCCGTTGCTGGCGCCCATCCAGTTGGCGAATGCCGACAGGACGTGCCCGTACGGCTTGTCCGGGTGGCTGCGGGCAACGTCCCCGAACAGCTCAAGGGCCCGCGTCCAGCCCTCCGACATGCCCGTGTTCAGGTGGTACCAGCCGAGGTAGACCTGCTCGATCGCCACCGGGTCGTCGAGGTCGGCGTACAGGCCGGCCGGCTCGCCGATGATCAGGTCGACCTCGACCGAGCGACCCACCTCGTCGGCGATCTCGTCCGACAGGTCGAACAGGTCGGCAGCCCTGGCGGTCCGCTTGTGTGACTTCACGACGTTCATGGTGGTGACGTCCATCACGATCGCGTGGACCCGGACGTTGTCGCCCGCCTGGCGGATCCCGGTCTGGATCATGTACCGGGCCGATGGGGGAGCTCCGCCGGCGCCTGGCTCGGCCCTGACGTCGATCACCTGGAGCCCGGGGATGCGCGTGAGGCGGTGGACCAGGTCGGTCCGGAGGAGGTTCGCGGTGGTCCGCACCGCCTCGTCCACGTGATCGGCGTGGATGGGCAGGACGGCGACGGTCGGCGACTCCAGCGCCAGTGACCGGGATCCCGAGGCCGCCGATCCCTCGGTGGGCAGGTCGGCAAACTCGTAGATGTCGACGTCCTCGGGAATGCCCTTGAGGTGTCGCCGCCCGATCGGCCGGAAGCGCAGGGCCGGCTCGTCGAGGGCCCGGTAGACGCGTCCCGACGCGCTGATGCCGCCGGGCAGCGCAAGCGCCTGGATGCGCGCCGCGATGTTGAGGGCGTCCCCGAAGTGATCGCCGGACGAGACCGCGATCGGGCCCTGGTCAATGCCCATCCGGAACCGGATCGCCTGCGCGCCGGATCGGCCCGCGTTCCTGGTCTCGATCTCGGTGGTCATGGCGATCGCGGCGCGCATCGCGTCCATGGCGCTTCCGAAGACCGCCATGAAGTTGTCGCCCACGAAGTTGACCAGCGCTCCACCGTTCGCGGCCACCGTCCGGGCGACGAGGGCGCGATATTCGTCCATGGTCGCCGTCACCGCGTCGAGGTCGTCGGCGATGAGTCGGCTGTACCCGACGACATCGGCGTTGAGGGCCACCATCTCGGAACGCGTCTGGCTCAACAAGCTCCTCCTCGGGTGGGGATCGCCCTTCGGCGGGTTGCGCGTGAGGCCAGATGATCCCACGATGGTGGGCGCCGGGTCGACCGCGACGGCGACCGGCTTCGCATGCCGAAGGAGCACCGCCTTGGACCGTGTGCGTGTGATCGTGGCGTCTGTCCAGCAGACGTTGATCGAGGCCGACGCGATGGTGGACCCACCGACGACCGTGGCCACCGCGGCGCTGGCGGTCCACAACCCGCTCGCCGGGCGAGGCCGCGTCGAGGATCTGGTCGAGCTTGAGGAGATCGGGCGTGAGGCCGCGGCGCTGCTCGTCGACCAGGCCCTCGCGGTGCTCGCCTCGGTCGGGCTGTCCGCCGCCGACGTTCGGGGCTACGGCAAGGGCGCGATCGTGGGCATCGACGGCGACCGCGAGCACACGGCGGCGGTGCTCCATCCGCGCTTCGGGGCTCCCGTGCGGGCGGCCATCGGCGGGGGACTCGACATCATCCCCGGCACCAAGAAGGTCGCCGGTCCTGGCGCGTCCATCACCATGCCGATCGGCAACAAGGACGACCGCTGGGTGTTCGACGACATGGACGCCGTGGAGATCAGCATCCCGGACGCGCCGCGGCCGGACGAGATGGTGATCGCCCTGGTGCTGAGTGCCGGCGGCCGTCCGAACGCCCGGGTCCGGAAGCCCGGGTAGTCGGCGCAACTCCCCAACGGTCCCGCCCGCGCCCCGGCCCGGTTGCGCTTCGGTCCGCCCGCGCCCCGGCCCGGTTGCGCTTCGGTCCGTTCGCGCCGCCCACCGAACCAACGGTCCGCCCGGGCGAACGAACACCTCGTCCGGCGGCACATTCGTCGGTTGACAACGCCCCGCAACGGACAATCACGCCGGCCAGCGGCACGAACGTCGCGTGGGCCGGACCGTTGAGCCGGCCAGCGAAGCACCGGCTCCCGCCGGCGGCGGGTCGAGCACGGCGCGTCGTCTTGCGACCGCTAGGATGTCGAGAGGCCGCGCGGCGGCCGACGGAGCCGGGACGGGAGCAGACGTGACGATCCGCGACGAGCTGGACGCGATCAACGCCGGGTTCGGGGAGGCCTTCGCCGCGCAGGATGCCGAGCGTCTGGCCTCCTTCTATGCGGACGACGCCCGCCTCCTGTTCCATGGCCAGCCGACCGTTCGGGGCAGGGCGGCCGTCGACGCCACGCTGCGGGCAATGGTCGCGGACGGCCCGGCGACCCTGCGGTTCGTGACCGATGAGGTGATCGCCGAGGGCTCCCTGGTCGTGGACGTCGGCCGGATCATCAGCTCCGCCGGGCAGACCAAGTACGTCGTCGTGTACCAGCGCCAGGCCGGCGGAGCGCTGCGGATCGTCGTCGATGCGGCGAGCGGCGATGGACCGGCCATCGGCTCGGGCTGACGCGGACCTCGCGGCTGGGCCCCGCCGGCACCCCCCTCCCAGCGCTGTACCATCCGGCGATGGACGCAACGCGCCGCCTCGTGCGGCTCCCCGACGGGCGCGACCTCGACGTCATCGTTGATGGCCCGGACTCCAGGTCGGCGCTGCTGCTCATCAACGGCTCCCCGACCGGTGTGGCCGCATCGCCGAAGGAGGTTGCGGCCGCCGCCGCCCATGACCTCCGATTCCTGACCTTCGGGCGGCCGGGATACGCGGACTCCACGCGCCTGCCGGGCCGCTCCGTGGCGGACGTGGCGCCGGACGTCCGGGCAATGGCCGCCGCCGCCGGCATCGACCGGTTGCTCGTCGTCGGCTGGTCGGGCGGGGGCCCGCACGCCCTCGCGTGTGCCGCGCTGCTGCCCGACCTTGTCGTGGGGGCTGCGTCGATGGCCGGTGTGGCGCCGTACGAGGCGGAAGGCCTCGACTGGCTTGACGGCATGGCGTCCGAGAACGTCGAGGAGTTCGGGGCCGCTGCGACGGACCCGACGGCCCTGCGCCACTTCCTCGAGTCATTCGCGGCAGGACTCAGGGACGTGACGGGTGACCAGGTCGCCGACATGCTCGGCGGGCTCATCCCGCCGGTCGACCGGGCGGCGCTCACCGGCGACTTCGCCGAGCACAGCGCCGCGCTGTTCCGCGATGCCGTGCGGACCGGGATCTGGGGCTGGTTCGACGACGACCTGGCATTCGTCCGCGACTGGGGTTTCGGCCTGGACCAGATCCATGTCCCGGTCGCCGTGTGGCAGGGCTCCGAGGACGCCATGGTCCCGTTCGCTCACGGGCAGTGGCTTGCCGATCACGTGCCCGGGGCGACGGCGCGGCTGCTGGAGGGGGAAGGCCATCTCTCACTGGGCGTGACCGCGTTCGACCGCATCGTCGATGAGCTGGTCGGAAGCTGGAGGGCATGATCGCAACATGGCATACGACCAGTCGCTCGCCACACGCATCCGATCCCGCATCGGGACGCACCCGGCCCTGACCGAGCGCGAGATGTTCGGTGGGATCGCGTTCATGATCGGCGGCAACATGGCGGTGGGCGTCCACGGGGACGACCTGATGGTCCGCGTCGGCAAGGCCGGCCACGACGCCGCGGTCGCGCGGCCGGGCGCGCGGATCATGGACTTCACGGCCCGCCCGATGGTCGGCTGGATCACCGTCACAGCGGAAGGGATCGTCGCCGACGCGGACCTCGATGCCTGGGTGGACATGGGCGTCACCTTCGCCGCCAGCCTGCCGGCCAAGTAGTCCCCGGTGAGAGGTCGCGGCTGGCCGGCTGGCCAGCGACGGCTGGTGCGCGGCCGCACCATCTCCGGGCGGCGACATCGATTTACCTCCAATCCGGCGCTGGAGCCCGCGCGAAACAGGGGTGAGGAAGCTCGAACGGGATCGCCGGGTTCCTCGATCCACGGCGACCCGCCACCCTGACAAGCCCCCTGGAGGTCCACCAACCCATGCGACGCCTGACCCTCGCCATCCTCGCCGGCGCCCTGACCCTCGGCGTCGTCGCCGGCCCGGTCGCGGCGAAGCAGCCCGACACCTCGGGCTCCAACATCGTCGACACGGCGATCGCCGTGAACAGCAGCGGCCCCTACGCGGGCTCGTTCGACACGCTGATCGCGCTCGTGGTCAAGCTGGACCTCGCCGGCGCGCTCTCGCAGCGCGGCCAGCTCACGGTCTTCGCGCCCACGGACGACGCCTTCCAGACCGACCTCGGCCTCAACCCCGGCAACGTCGACGCGGCCATCGCCGCGCTCGGCCGCGGCACCGTGACGGACATCGTCCTGTACCACGTGGCCAAGGGCGAGCGTGATGCGGCCGAGGTGCTCGGCAGCTCGAAGATCCGGATGCTCAACGGCGACTTCGCGAAGGTCGACGCCGGCGCGGGCACCATCGACGGCGCGCCGATCATCGTCACCAACGTCCCGGCCTCGAACGGGATCATCCACGCCGTCGGCGGCGTGCTCCTGCCCTAGCTCTTCACCCTTCTCCTGCGCGTCCCAGCCCCGGCCGGTCACTGACCGGCCGGGGTTTCGTCGTCGCAGTTGAGCAGGATGCTCGGAGCCGCACGGATCGCCGGTGATCAGCTGCCGGGTGCGGAGCGAGCGGCCAGCGCGGTGCTCCCCGGGCGCACGACCGTCGCCGGCTCAGTTCGCCCGGAAATTCCGCCGGCAACTGGGAAACGGCGGCCGCACGACTCCCCACGTCGAGCTTGCCGTAGATGTTCTCCAGGTGCTTCTTGACCGTGCCCGGCGTCACCCACAGCACCGACGCGATCTCGGCGTTGGACTTGCCTTGACCGGCCAGGTAGATCACCTCCCGCTCCCGGGGCGTCAACGGCTCATGCAGACCGGCGGGCGATATGTCGAGCTGGCTCCCGGCCTGCGCGCGCTGCCAGAGCTCCGCGCGCGCTTCGCGAGCTCGCAGGTGGGGACGCAGCGCGTCGAGCACGTGACGGTCCCGATCCGAGAAGTCGGGGTCGCCGGCCGCACGCAGGAACACCAGGGAGCGCAGCCTGGGCGCGGCCATGGACAGCCCGACATCCAGCACATGGTCGAGTCCGACGGGCTGGAAGTACTCCCGGTAGAGCGGCAGCTCGTGGTACTGGCGCCTGCTGATCACGTCCGACATCGCGAGCGTGCGCAGATCGCCCGTCCGAGCTCGGTACTTGGAGATCGGGCACGGGCCCACGGCCCAGTACACCGCGTCGTCCTCCTCGGACTGCTCCTCAGGCATCGTCGCAATGAACCGCCTGGCCTCGACGTCCGCGTCCTGGTAGGTGAGCTCGACACAGGCGACGACGTCACGAAGCCGCGCCAGGAACTCAGCGGAGAACGGCTCGTCCGCGCCGGTCGAATCGACGTCGGCGAGAAGATCCAGGATGGCCTGGGCGTCACTCGCGACAAGGTGCATCAGGTCGCGACCCTATACCGGTCCGCCCGCCGACGCAATACGCACATTCCAGATTTCGGCGCTCGAAGCCTGGCTACTCCAGCGATGGGTTGCCGGGCGGGTAGTTCGGGTTGAGGTGGTAGCACGCGTACTCGCCATCCCCATCCCAGTCCTTCCAGTGTGGGACGACGTTGTAGCCGCCCGACGCCTCGTAGCCGACCTTCTCGGCATTGCAGGCAGCGTCCGGCAGCGGCTGGGGTCCGAAGGCCAGCACCGTCGGCGCTGCCAACGTGACCAGCGCAGTCGCCATCAGACAGGCTCGGATCGACTTCTTCACAGGGACCTCCTTCGGCAGCGTTTGCCGAGAGCGTGCCGCGCCCGGGGCGCTCGGGCCATTCGCCGTTCGGCGTATTCGCGACGGACCGAGGCCGCGGGCAACGACCTTGTCGAGTCGCGCAGCGAGGGGCGGGCTCCGTCAGGAGGTTTCGACCTCGGTCGTGACCGCCACCACGATCCGCGGAGGCAGGCAGCACGCCGTCCGCTTCGTCGCCCGACCCGAGGTTGCGTCAACCCCACCCATCGGCGCATGCTGCCGTCTCGTCGGTCGGGTGCTGCGGCGCGGAGGTGCGATCGTGTCACCCAGGGAACCCGTGACCAGGTCGAGGCGTTTGCGCGGGCGGTGGCACCGCCGACGAGGACGGCATGCGAGCCTTCCTGGCCGAGCACTACGCGGGGCACGAGCGAGGGCCGGACGAGCCATCGCAGGCGGACCGGTGGGTCGGCCCTGGTGCCCGAGCTCGTCGGCGCGCTCCCCGACCTGATCGTCACGATCGACGAGATCACCGAGGACGCGGACGGCGTGCGCGTGAGTGTGGGCCTCGAGGGGACCCACAGGAGCGAGCTGTGGGGATCGCCGGCGACGGGGGCGAAGGTCCGATTCGACGTGCCGCTCACGCCTGCGCGACACCGGTGACGGATGGGTCGTGAGCAGCGACGCACCCCCGACGGCAGTGCTCGGGATGCTGCGCGAGGTCGGCGTGGTGCCGCCTGCGGACCAGATGCACCTGCCTCCGGCCAACCCCATCCGACCCCCCGAGTTCCTGCTCAAGCTCGCGTTCACCGGTTCGGCTGCGGACCGGCCCTGCAGTCACCTGGCAGCAGGCCCGCGTGTTCGAGGCCACGGCCGACGAATGTGCCCAGTGCGTCGCGGCCGGGGGCTTCTGGCCGGCGCTGCGGATGTGCCTCGTGTGCGGGTTCGTCGGCTGCTGCGACACGTCCGTCAGCAAGCACATGCGGGCGCACCACGAGGCCACCGGCCACCCGATCTTCCGGTCGATCCGGCTGCGCGAAGGGCTGGGGCTGGTGCTTCGAGGACGCCGCGTTCTTCGAGCGCGCGACGCTCGAGCGCCTCGCGGCCGGGCAGGGTCTGACCAGCGGATCCAACGGAGGCACCGAGATGGCCTACATGGCCCAGCAGGCGGTCGCGACTGCCGTCCGCGAGGCGTTCCGAGACCGACCGGATGCGCTCGCCCATGCCGAGGAGGCCGCGCGATGCCGCGCCTGGCTCGGATCCCTGCCCCTGGATCGATCGCTCCTCGCGTCGATCGTCGAGCCGATCGCGGCGCTCGAGGACGGGCTCCGCGACGCGCACCGGCGTCGGGACCGGCCGGGTCATCGCACACGGTAGCCTTCGGGCCAAGTCGGAGGGCGCAGGGCGTGCCCGGCTACGGACGCAGGGCAGGCTTCAGCCGATCCGCTTCCGCATCATCACGTCCGTCTCGGCGTAGCCGGACGACCGGTAGAGATTGCGCGCAACCTCGTTGTCGCCGAACACGTGCAGGGCGATCTCGCCGTAGCCCAGGCCGCGCGCCATCGGCTCGAGCGCCATCATCGCGGCGCGGCCGTAGCCGCGGCCGCGAGCCTCCTCCGCGACCTCGATGTCCCAGATGAAGCAGGTGCCCGGATCGGCCGTCCTGACCGGTCCGAACCAGAGCGCACCGACCACCTCGCCCGACTCGCTCACGATCGAGCGCAGCTCGTGATCGGGGGTCGCCAGCCCCTGCGGCAGGAGCTCCGCGAATTCGCGCTCCGATCGCGCGTCGGCACCGTCGGCTGGCCACGCACCGACCCGGACCTTGTCGGCGGCGTAGGCGCGAACGGAGCGGGCACGCCACAGGGCGAAGGTTGCGGCGGTCATCGGCTGGAGCGTGACCCTGGGCGGCTCGGTCGATGGCATCGTCGGAGGATAGCTCGCCGGCGCTGCGATACTCCGCCCCATGTCCTCCGTCACGTCCCCCGCCGACCGGCGCCGGATCGCCGCGCTGCGGCTGCGGGCGCAGCGCCTCGGCACGCCCCCTGCGCCGTCCCCGGCGGCAGCCGTCCACTGGATGCTGGCCGTCCAGGCGCAGGACCTGCCGGGTGCCAAGTGGTCGGTGGGATTGCGCACCGACGGCGCAAGGGAGATGGACATCGACGCGGCGCTCGACGCCGGCCAGGTCGTCGCGCTCGTGGCCGCTGCGCGGGACGCTCCACCTGGTTGCCGCCGAGGATCTCCGGTGGCTCGCGGCGCTGACGGGGCCCAACCAGGTCCGCCACGCGGCGACTCGCCGGCTCGCCCTCGGCATCACGGACGCGGATGTCGGGCGCGCCGACGCGGCCGTGCGGGCGGCGCTCGAGGGCAGGCACTTCCTGGCCCGCGACGAGCTCCTCGTGGCGATCCAGGCGGCCGGCGTCGAAACGGACGGCCAGCGGGGCTATCACCTGCTGTGGCACCTGTCGCAGGCCGGGACCCTGGTCATGGGCGCAGCACGCGGCAGCGGCCAGGCATTCGCGCTGCTCGATGAGTGGGTGGCACCGTCCCCGACGCTGGATCGTGACGACGCGCTCGGCCGGCTCGCGCTCCGCTACCTGCGATCGCATGGACCCGCCACCGACGCGGACCTTGCCCGCTGGGCCGGGATCCCGCTCCGCGAGGCGCGGCGCGGGCGAGCCATCTGCGGCGGCGCCCTCGCGACGGTCGAGATCGGGGGGACGGCCTATCACCTCGATCCGGAGACGCTGGCCGCCGGGATCGGTGGACCGCGCTCGACGCAGCCGGGCGTCCTCCTCCTGCCGGGCTTTGACGAGTACCTGCTCGGCTACGGGGACCGGTCCGCCGTCCTGGATCCAGGGCACGCCGGCCGCGTGGTCCCGGGCGGAAACGGGGTGTTCCGGCCGACCATCGTCGTCGATGGCGAGGTGGTGGGCACGTGGCGCCGGACGGCTCGCGCGCGTGAGGTCGTGGTCGAGCCTCAGCTCTTCGGCCCGCCCGGCGATGAACGGCTCCCAGGGCTCGTGGGCGAGGTCGAGGCGCTGGGGTGGTTCCTCGGGCGGCCCGGCCGCCTCGCCCCGACGCACTAGAGCCACCACCTGGCCCCGCGCCCGCGATTTGCCCCGGTATCCTGCGTCCGATGAGCACAGCGGCCCGCCTCCTCGCCTCTGCCACGCTGGCCGGCCTCCTGCTTGGGATCCTCGCCCCGGCCACGCTCGCGTCGCCCGTCTCGCGACGGTTCCCGGTCCAGAGCCTTGGGAACCAGGGCACGGACGTGAAGGCGATCCAGCTGCTGCTCGGCGATCGGGGCTTCCCGGTGGCCGTCGATGGCATCTTCGGTGCCAGCACGGCCGATGCCGTCAGCGCCTTCAAGGCAACGGTGCCGCTTGCCGCGAACGGCATCGTCGGCCAGGGCACCTGGAAGGCCCTCATCCGGCCGCTGCGCATCGGTGACACCGGGCCGGCCGTCAAGGCCCTCCAGCGCGAGCTCCGCGCCAAGCAGCGCCTCGCTGTCGCGGTCGATGGGGTCTTCGAGGCATCAACGGAGGCTGCGGTCCGCACCTTCCAGCGACACGTCGGGCGCCCCGCGACAGGCGAGGTGACGCGCGCCACATGGCGCCGGCTGATCACGCATCTCGAGCTCCCCGGCTTCAATCGCACATCCCTGTGCGACTACAGCGTTGGCAACGGACCGGCGAACTGGGGAACGGCGGCGGCCGTTGGCCAGCTCGAGGCGGCTGCCCGGATCGTGGCCGCCAAGGGGTATGGGCGCGTGTCCGTCGGCGACATCAGCGTCGAAGAGGGCGGGAACATCCCGCTCCACCAGACGCACGAAGTGGGGCTCGACGTCGACCTCCGGATGATGCGGACGACCGGCGACCAGTGCAGCTGGGGGACCTCCTGGCGGTGGTCCAGCTACGACCGGAAGGGCACGCGGGCCCTGGTCAACGCGATCCGGGCCTCCGCCCCCGGGCACGTCGCGGTCATCTACTTCAACGATCCGGTCCTCATCCGCGCCGGCCTGACCACGTGGTACCCGGGTCACGATGATCACATCCACGTGCGCTACTGCGAGGCGAGCCACCCCCGCTCGGAGTACCGGTGCTGACGCGGGCGTCGGCCGGCGCCCGATCCGCTGGCGCCGGGTCGCAAAGTTGGACGGGAGCAGGAGGTTCGCGAGCGCGCCGAGTCCGCCTGGCGAGCCGGGCCGGCCAGGGCTGCAACGGCTCAGCCGGCTCGTGGTCATCGCGGCCGCGCAGTCGGGCGTGATCTCGATCCGGCCGCGTGAATGTGTCGGCTACCCGCCGAGGAGCTGACGGAGGAAGTCGCTGCGGTCGATGTTGGCGACATGCGTGAAGTACTCGTCCTGGAGCTTGTAGACCACGATGAGCGTCCCGATCAGCCACCGGTACCGGCGCAGGAAGGCGAACCCGCGCTCCCGCCAGTCGGGGACCCGGCGGATGACCCGCTCCCAGGCCAGGATCGAGGCGGTCACCAGGAACAGTGGCTCGAGGAAGTTGGGGAACGCGGCCAGCAGCAGCTCGTTGCTCGTGAGCAGGAAGCTCACCTGGCCGACCGAGCGGAACAGGAACAGCCCCAGCATCAGTCGCCTCGTCGGCCAGTCGTTCCGGTATGCGACGACGACGATGGCGACGTAGGTGACCCAGTCGGACAGCTTGTCGACCGGCTGGTAGACGTCATCTGACAGGCCGAGGGGGACCAGGAGGTCGCCGTCGACGCCGTCGAGGAAGAAGTTCGCCCACCCGGCTGCGAAGGGGAAGCGGATGAGCAGCAGCGGGAGCCCGAACTTCGCGACCACGATGAGGGCGATCGCGACGACCTCGATCGGGCTGGTTCCCGCAGCCACGATGCCCCCGCCTCGCACCCGCCACCGAACGGCCATCAGTGGGGCGATACCAGGCTGCTCATGGCCAGTCCGATCGACCAGCGGCCGGGGGTGGCCGATGGCAGCAGCCGCATGAGCGGTGAACGGTACGGGTGATCGAACACGGTGGTCGCCTCCATCACGTGCACCGGAGATGCTGGACCTCGTCGCCGGCGGGGGCAAGGCCCGAACCGCCTGGCTGGTCGGGCGCGGACGCGGGAGACCGTCGGCTCACGACCGCCGCGCACCCCAGCGGCGTCCGGCCTCGAGGAACGCCGCGACCTTGGCCCAGGCCACGTCCGGCTCATCGATGTCGTAGGCGGGGCACAGGACCAGGCCAGCCCGACCCAGGCCGGCGACGCGCGTCCGAACCTCCTCGGCGATCATCTCCGGGCGCCCGTACGAGAACGACGTCTGCCGGCCGACGCAGCCCCAGAGCGTGAGCCGGCTGCCGTACCGGCGCCGGATCCGCGCGGCGTCCATGTGCTCCGGCTGGACGGGGTTGATCGCGACGACGCCGATCTCGACCAGGTCGTCCAGGATCGGCTCCGTCGTCCCGTCCGAGTGGTACAGCACCCGGATCGCGGGGTTGATCGCCCGCGCGGCCTCGATCATGCCCGCCAGGCGCGGCTTGAAGAAGGTCCGCCAGGTCGCGGGGCTCATCATCATCGTCCCCGGCATTCCCACGTCGTCGTCGAGCGAGAGGACGTCGACGCCGGCGGCGGCGAGGGTCGTCGCGTTGCGACGCGCGAGCTCGGCCAGCCGGTCCAGCAGGAAGTGGGCCATGTCCTGGCGATCGAGCAGGTCGATGAGGAAGGCCTCGAGCCCGCGCAGCCGCCACGCTGCCTCGAACAGCTCCCCACCGAGATGCGGCGTGTTGCCGCCCGCCGCAAGGCCGCGCCGGTGCACGTCGTCAACCGCCCGCGCAAGGCCATCCACCGCCATCGGTCCGGCCACGGCCGGGAACGGGAATCGCTCGAGGTCATCGAGCGTCGTCGCCGCCTCGAGGGGATTGCGGGCCTCGGGCATCCCGGGCTGGTATCGCCAGCTCGCATAGCGCGCGACCTGCGACGTGTTGCCGACCCTGGTGTTGCCCTCGTACGGCGAGGCGATCCTGCGCAGCTCTGCCTCCTCGTCCGACACCGGGAACTCGACGAACTCGATGTCGACGAGATCGTCGCGCCAGGCCCCGGGCGGTGCGAGCTGCGCGCCATCGACGCGGTAGAACGCGAGCGCGAGGGGGATGACGTCGGGCTCTTCGCCATCCATCGCCGCGAGGATCCGATCCCGGCCGGTCACCGCTGCCTCCACTCGGTGGGGGCCACCGGATGCGCCGGCGTCCGTCACCCAGCCTACGCCGGCAGATAGCCCTGGCCAAGCTGAGCGAGCGCGGTCGTCAGGCCGGCGGGAGCCTAGTCCCGATGAGATAGCCAACCGAGGCGACGGTCGCGCCCAGGATCGTGCCCCAGGCAATGTCCACGGCGGTCAGCGCCAGGGGCCAGTCACGGAGGGTGGCCAGGTTGGTGAGGTCGTACGTCATGTAGGCGAAGAAGCCAAGGGCTGCACCCGCCGCGAGCGCCCGGACCCACCCGCCACCGTCGAGGGCCGGCAGCACGGCGAACACCACCAGGCCAGCCACGAACAGCAGGTAGAACAGGATGGCCGCGCCCCACACGATGGAGTCGGCCATCAGGCTGCCCAGCTGGTTCCGGTAGAAGTCCCGCGCGACCAGGCCGAGCCAGACAAGGTCGATCAGCAGGAAGACGGCAAGGCTCGCCAGGTAGATGAGCGCTATTCGGGTCACGGCAGGACTCCGATGGTGATCGCCGGGGCGCTGACGATGCGTGGCTGCTTCACGCCCTCAATTCGGGCGGGTCCAGTCATCGGATGGCATGTCCCGCGGGTTCCCTCCCGCGCTCGACGCCCCCTGGACGCTCCCTCAGCGCTCGAGGGTGGCCACCGCGAACAGGTGGGAGAACTGCTTGCACCAGATGAGCACGGACCTGGTGCCCGAAACGTCCGTGCCGGGCGGGACCCGGGTGTTGAAGCTGCCCTTGTCGGCCTTGAGACGGGCGACCTCGATCGCGCCGTCCGCATATCCGTCGGCCTTGGGCGACAGGTAGACGAACAGATCCGGGCCGTTGCGGACGGCGAAGTCGTCGAACCGCACGACCCACTCCCCGGGCGCGACCTCGCGCAGGGTGGCGGTGCCCCGCCCGAAGTGGAAGTCGTCGGTCCCGACGAACTCGCCCTGGCGCGGCGGCGCCGGCGTCCAGGGTTCGGGCGTCGCGGGTTCGGGCGTCGGCGTCGGCGACGCGGAGGGGGCCACCGGCGCAGAAGCGCCGGGGCGCGGACTGGAGGAAGGGGCCGGCGCCGGCGTCGCCAGCGCGACCGGGGACTGGGACGGGGACGGGGACGGGTCCGCCGCGGCGACGACCGGCGCCTCCTGCAGCTCCGTCGACAGGAACACGGGTGACACGAGGTACCAGCCGAGCGGCACCGCCACGATCACCGCGGCGCCGATCGCGACCGCCGACGCCAGCGGATGGCGCCGTGCGACGCCGGCCCAGCCCTGGCGGCGGGCGATCGCGGCCAGGACGACGAGCGCGACGATCCCCGCGATCGCGAGCGGGACGCGCAGCGCATACGCGGTTCCCAGGATGAAGCTGCCGAGATCCCCGATGAACGACATGGACGGCTCCGTGCGGTGGTTGCACATAGCCTGCCCGCAACCCGTGACGCCCTGATGACGGGTGGACCACATCGCCAAGGCGCCGGAATCGCCGAGGCCCCGCCTGACGACAGGGCCTCGTGCGTGGGGTCGGCGGGTTCAGTCGGCGAAGGCCGCCGCCCAGGAGGCCGCCGTCCCGGCATCGAACTCGAGCGTGTAGCCGCAGGCGTTGATGTTCGTACCGGCTGCCGTCACCAGGTAGCGCCCGCCGACCTCGAAGTCGGGGACGGGCCCCACGAGCGCCACGCTGGCCGAGGGGCTCGTGAGCGTGACGGTGCCGTCCACGCCCTTCCAGGCGGCATTGACGGTGAAGGTGACCTGGTCGCCATCGACGGCGGTGACGGTGCCGTCGAAGACCACATCGAAGGTCGGCAGCATCGCCGGGTCGTACATCAGGCACGAGGCCATCCCGCCGCCGCCGGCGGGGTCGGCGGACGGCGTCGGCAGGTTGCCGACTGTGCCGGGCTGCCCGGACGCGAGGCCGGGACCGAGCCCGATGGCGATGGCGAGGGCCAGCGCGCCCGCGAGGCCGATGCCGCCGAGCAGGGCGAACGGGCGGCGCGAGGGCTTGTCCGTGGGGGTGGGCTGGGCGTTGGTCATGATGTGCTCCTGGATCCTCGCCGAGACGCGGGCGAGGCTCGCGTCGGGCACGTCGTGCGCACGGACCGGGTCGGCATCACGGAGCCGGTCGAACGGACCGGTCCCGTTCGGCATGCTCATTCCGCCACTCCCTTCCATGCGACACCCTGGGTGCCCTTCACATCAGCCAATGTCCGGCTGCGACCAGGATCTTTCGGGTCGTGCTCCCCCCGGGCGTTCTCGAGCGCTGCGGCGAATCGGGCCCGGGCTCGATGCAGGCGGATGGCCACCGCATTGGGCGTGATCTGCAGGACCTCGGCGACCTGCTGATTGCGCAGCTCCTCCCACGCGACGAGCCGCAGGATCTCCTGTTCGGCGGGTGGCAGGGAGGCGAGGGCCTCGAACACGGGCCCATCGAGGTCTTCGCCGGCACGGAGCGGGGTTGGGACGTCCTCGACGTGGAGGAACGCCGCCAGTCGCTGCCGCCGACCGTTGCCGCGGCGCTGATTGGCGAGCACGCGCCGTGCGACCGCATACAGCCATGGGAGCGGGTCAACGGGGATCGCGGCGAGCCTGCGCCAGGCGACGGCGAACGTCTCGGACGCCGCGTCCTCGGCATCCGCGAGGGTCTCGGTGCGCCGCATCGCGTAGGCCAGGACGACACGCTGGTGGGCCGCGAAGATCGCCTCAAACCGGGCGAGCGGGGCTGTCGGCGTCGTGGTCTCGGTCACCACGGCGAGACGCCGCGCCGGTAGCGCCGGTTCCGGCGGGTCGGGCCGAGGCCGAAGTGCGCCGAGGCCCGCGTTGGCTGATGTCCCGCGTCGTTGTTCGCTACCGGCTGGCAACGGGTCCGGTCCTGGGCCGGACGCCCCGTGCCCGGATCAGGGCCGACCGAGGACCTCCACCTCGCGCCATGCCACGAACGAGGGGCTCGTCAGCGTCTCGACGCGGACGAAACGGATACCGGGGACCGCCGGCTCGAGCGTCGCCTCCAGGATCCCGGGATCGGCGGTGACCCCGACAAACTCGTGGAGCAGGACCTCGGGCCCCGACTCGGCGGCCCGGCCGAAGACCCGGTGATGGGTCTGTCCCGCGGGGAACTGCGCGACATGCAGCCGCACGCCCGTGATCGTGGACGGGGCACCCAGATCCACCTCGATCCACTGGGTGGCGAAATCACCCGAATTCCAGATGAGCTCGGTGTCCCAGGTGCCGTCGACCGCCGCCGTTGGGGGGCCATCGGGCTGGCTCTGCGACGCATTGACCGGGTGGCGGAGGGCGAGGTTGACGGGCTCCCCGCCCAACGGCAGGATCGCGGCCATGGCGACGACGGCGACCACCACGATCGCGGTCGTCAAGAGCGCGACTCGCGGCCAGATCGTCCCGGCGCGACGCTGCTCGACCTTGCCTGGCAACCCCGTGGCGGGGGCGACCGACGATTCCGGCGGTCCCTCACCCGGTGATGGCAGCGGTGCCAGGGGTGTCCGGTTCGCCGCCGGCGCGATCGGCTTCCGATTGAGTCGATCCCCGCACCGTTGGCAGAACGTTCGAGTCGTGACGTTCTCGAGGCCGCAGGCACCGCAGGTCAACGACCCGGCGGCAACAGCTTCCGGAGCGTCCGCGCTGACGGCGTCCGGCGCTTGCGGGTCATCCGTCCATGCGAGGAAGACGCCGCACGACCCACAGAACTGGTCGCCTCGGACGTTCTGGAACCCGCAAGAAGCACAGGCCGCTGATGCCTCGCCAGCCATCGGCGGAGTCTACAAGCAAGAGCCGGCGTCCACAGGTCTCGGGCGCGGCGTCGATGGGGCGGCGGATCCGGTATTCCGCGACGCTCCGGCAGGTGCACTATTGTCCGCTCCACAGGATCCAGCGAGACACCCGGAAGCATGATGGGCGAGGAGGACTGACATGCGGGTACCGGCGATCGCCCCGTTCGCACTGATCGGGCTGGCGCTCCTGCTCGGAGGTTGCGGCGGAGGCGGGTCCGGAGGCGACGGCGCGGCGACGCAAGGCACCGGGACGGCGACTGAGGCGCCGGTCGCGGAGCCCACCGACGGCGGGGGAGGGGGCTCAACCGCGGGTGGTTCGGCGCTCGACGTATGCTCGATGATCAGCGCCGCCGACGTCGAGGCCGTCCTGGGCGAGCCTGCGGAGGCTGGCATCGACAACAGTGCCGTTGACCTCCGGGTCTGCTACTGGACGGGCGCGGCCACCCCCACCAGGGTGCTGACGATCTCGATCTACGCTCACCCGGACGCCGCCACAGCCCGCGACCAGTACACGGCAACGACCGAGGGTCTTGGCGGGGTCGACATCCTCAACCTCGCCGACGAGGCCACGTACTCCGACGGGTTCGGGCTGCGGGTCCTGTCCGGCCGTTACGACCTCGGGATCGAGATCACCGGGGACGACGCGAAGGTGTCGAGCCTCAAGCTCGCCCAGCAGGTCCTGCCCCAGCTGCCCTGAGGGGCGGTCTCCCCGGAGCGTGCCGGGGCTTCGGGCTTCGGGCTTGGGCCTCATCATCAAGGTTCCGATCCCGCGGCTGAACAACCGGAGGTCCCGCAGCGGAGGCCGAACGACCTGTTCCGTGTCTCCGGTGCCAGCTCTGAATCGGGAACGCGCCCGATGACCCGCAATCCTGTGACGGACGACCCCGCGCCCGTTCGGTCCCCATCAGCTGGTTCTTCAACCACGGCCGGTTCAGCATGGACGGCGGCACGGCGTCGCTCCGGTTCGCGGAAGTCCGCCTGAACCCCCGGTAGGCGTCAGCAGCGACTGACCGTACGATTGCCCGATGCGGCCTTGGCTGGCGCGCGTGTCGTCAGCGAGAAGTGCGGGTGGCGGGACGATGAGTTGGCTTGTCGGGTGGTTCATGGTCGTCATGGGAGCCGGGATCGCGGGAATCTGGACGGTGGACATCGTCCGCAGTCCGGAGGTTGACCGCACTCGCGGCTTCCTGCGTGCGCGGGACCGTTCGAACGGCTCGCTCCTCGTCCCGCACTGGACGGCCGAATATGTGACGGCTCTCCTGCTGGCGGTCGGAGGGTTCGGGCTGGTGCTCTCTACCCCGCCAGGCGTGTGGTCGTGGGCGATCCCCATCGGCCTGGGCGCCCTCGCCTACACCTCGCTCAACAGCCTCGGCTGGGTCCTCGCGGATCGATCCCGTGCCATCTACGCGATCCCGATGACGATCGGCCTCATCGGGGCAATTGCCTCGATCGGGCTGCTGCTTGCCGGCTCGCTCCTCGCGCTCGCGACGGCATGACGATCCGTGGCGCTCCCGCGCGTTCCACGCCGTCGCGACCGTTCCGCAGCGGCGGCTGATCGACGCGTCGGACGCGCCGACGCAGCTCGAGAGACCCCGGGCGGCGTGGCATCCTGTGGCGGTGAGCTCCGCAGCACGCGCGGCCGTCGGCGTCGGCTCCTGGATCGAGCGAAGGGCGCGGATCGATCCGGACCGCCCCGCGCTGATCGTCGAGGGTCGACCGGTCACCTACGGGACGCTGGCCGAGCGGATCCGGCGGCTGGCCCGCGGTCTCGACCGTCTCGGGGTCACTCCCGGCGACCGCATCGCATGGCTCGGCCCCAATCATGGCGCCTTCCTCGAGGCATTCTTCGCGGCCGGCACGCTGGGCGCCGTCCTGGCACCGGTCAACCACCGCCTGCCGCCGGACGAGCGAGCGCGGGTGCTGGACGACGCCGAGCCCAGGGTGCTGATCGAGCACCACGCGGTGGCGCCCACCCGCCCGTCCGCCTCGGTCCGCCACCGCCTGGTAGTCGGCGGAGGCGCAGCGAAGGACGCCGTCGACTACGAGTCCTTCGTCGCCGGGTCGCCGGATGATCCGATCGATCGGGCCATCGGCCTCGACGACCTGCTCTTCCTGCCCCACACCTCGGGCACCACCGGCTCCCCCAAAGGGGTGATGCTGTCCCATGGCAACGTGACCTGGAACGTGGTCAACCTGCTGTCCCGGGCCGACTTCAGGGACGATGACGTGACGATGGCGATCGCGCCGTTCTTCCGGGTCGGTGGGACCGGTGTCAACGTCATGCCCGTGCTGTTCCTCGGCGGCGCCGTCGTCGTGCCGGACGACGCGAGCGGTGATGGACTTCTCGGGGTCATCGAACGGCATCGCGTCACTGTCGGCTTCGGCAACCCGGATGTGCTCGACGAGATGGTGCGCGCTGAGCGATGGGCCGCTGCCGACCTGTCCTGCATCCGGTTCATCCTGACCGGTGGCGCACCCGTCCCCGAGCGGCTGATCCAGGCGTACCACGACCGCGGTGTCGCGCTGGTCCAGGGCTACGGGCTCTCGGAGGCTGGCCCCGTCGTCCTGCTGCTCGGTGCGGACCAGGCGCTCCGGAAGATCGGGTCCGCCGGCCGGCCACCCCTGCTTGTCGACGTCCGGATCCTCGATCCCGATGGGCACGATGTCGATCCCGGCCAGGCCGGCGAGCTGGTGACGCGTGGCCCCAACGTGATGGCCGGGTACTGGCGTCGACCGGCCGAAACCGCGGAAGTGCTGACCGCCGATGGCTGGCTCCGCACCGGCGACGCGGCACGCATGGATCCCGAGGGCGACGTGCGGATCGTGGACCGCGTCGCCGCCGGCTTCGTCGTCGATGGCCGGACGGTCTACCCCGGCGATGTTGAGCGCCAGCTCATGACGCATCCCGCGGTGGCCGACGCTGGGGTCGCGGGCGTCATGACCGCTGAGAGCCAGCTGGCCGGGGCGGCGTTTGTCGTCCTGCAGCCCGGGAGCCGGGTGGCCGACACGGAGCTGCTCGAGTTCGTCCGCGGTCGACTCGCCCCGCACGAGCTGCCGGCCTCGATCACGTTTCTCGATCGCCTGCCGAGAAGCTCCGTCGGCAAGTTGCTTCGGGCCGACCTGCAGGCCCTCTGGCGCACCGCACCGGGGACCTGATGGTTCTCGAGATCGCGCAGGGTCCGGAGAATTGTACGGCCCGGCGATGGCAACACGGACATGATCTGCCCGACCGCGATCATCGCCCTGGGGATCGGGTCCCACGGGCGCGGGACGCCAGCCCCAGGGCGGAGGCTGAGCCAGGCGCCGACCGGCGGCGTCGACCTCGAGATCAGGCCGTTCCGGTCGTCATCCAGATCTGTCACGATGCGCCCATCGGCTCGACGCTGGACCGAAGGAGCGTCCCATGGTCCCCGCCTGCATCGACGCGCTCATTGAGCCATCGCGATCCCTGCTCGTAGGGGCGGCGGTGGCGACGATTGAAGCCGTGGTCAAACCGCAGACAGCCAGGTGAGCCCAGAGCGGGCCGAGGTCGTGATCATCGGCGGTGGCACCGCTGGCTGCGTCCTGGCGCGGCGGCTCGCCGACCGCGGCATGTCGGTCCTCCTGCTCGAGGCCGGGCCGGACCTTCGGGGGCGCATGAGCCCCGCCCTGCTCGACGGCTGGCGGAACCCCCAGGGACCCGATTGGTTGGAGGACTGGGGCTTCGAGTCCGAGCCCGGTGCGGGCGGCAGCGCCGTGACGCTCCGCAGAGGGCGACTTCTCGGGGGGACGTCGTGGCTCACCCGCTTCGCCGTCCGTGGCCACCCGGCGGACTTCGACGCCTGGGCAGCCCGTGGCAACCCCGGCTGGAGCTTCGATGACGTGCTCCCGACGTTCCGGCGGCTGGAGACCGACGTCGATTTCGGCGCCGAGCCCTGGCACGGCGGCGCCGGGCCGATGACCATCGACCGCTACGTCGCGCGTGGCCGCTCGGCGATCCACGATGCGGCCATTGCATCACTCGAGGATCTTGGGCTGCCGACGGTCGAGGATCACAACGCGCCCGCGGCGGTCGGGGTTGGCCCGATGCCGATGAGCACGCGCATGGGCCGCCGCCTCACGACGCTCCAGGCGTATCTGCCGCAGGAAGGACGGCCATCCGGCCTCGCGGTTCGCGCGGGCGCGCAGGTTGACCGGGTCCTCATCCGCGGTGGGCGTGCCCTCGGTGTCCGACTCGTCGACGGCACCGAGCTGCCGGCGGGCTCGGTCATCCTGAGTGCGGGGACATATGGCAGCCCGATGGTGCTGATGCGCTCGGGTGTCGGTCCCGCAGGCCACCTCCGGGACATGGGGATCGGCGTGGTTGTCGACCTGCCCGGGGTGGGCGAGAACCTGGCCGATCATCCGGGCGTCGATCTCGACGCGGGGTTCGGCGGAGCGGCTCCGTCCGAGGCGCTCCTGCACACGCTCGCGACGTACCGCAGCCGGAGCCAGCCATCAGACGGCCCCCCGGACCTCATGTTCTGGGTGAGCGAACCCTCCGAGGGCGATGGCCGGATGTACCTTGACCCGATCCTGCTCAAGCCCGAGTCACGCGGATCGGTGCGGCTGCGATCCGCGGACCCAGGGGAGCCACCCCGGGTCATCCTGCCCGGCCTGCGAGCCGAGCGCGACGTCGAGCGGCTGATGGAGGGCTATGAGCTGGGGGTCGCCACCGCCAACCACCGCGGGTTCCGATCCCTCTCATCGGAGCCAGGACCCTCGGTTCCCGGGAGTCGGACCGAGCTGCGCGAGCGGGTGCTGACAGCCGCCTACTCCCTGCCGCACGTCGTGGGCACGTGTCGGATGGGCCCTTACCCTGACGCCGGTGACGTCGTGGACCACGCCGGACGCGTGCACGGGGTCGACGGGCTTCGGGTCATCGACGCGTCCATCATCCCGGACGCGCCCTCGGGCTTCCCGCACCTCGTCACGATCATGCTCGCCGAACACCTGGCCGACCGAGTGCACGTGACGACCGGCCATCCCTGACCGCGAGCGCAGGCGCTCGCCCCGCCCTGCGCAAGTCCCGTCGTGTCCTGCGGCAGTCGATCTGCAGGCCCTCAGGCCCGCCCGAACAGCCGATCGACGAAGTTGGTCATCGTGGACGGCGAGTAGAGCGCGCCGAGGTTGGAGTTGAACCGGAGGATCAGCGTCACGTCACCGCGACGGACATAGAGCTTCCGATAGTCGCCCTGCCCCACCCAGGTGTAGCTCTCGTCACCGATGCCCTCGATGGCCGTGACATTCTGCGATTCCCCGTCGGATTCCGAGTCCTTGGTTGCACGCCACAGGTCCACGTCCGAGGCGTTGCGGTCGAGGATGACCTGGAAGAAGTCATTGGCGCCCATCCCGGTGGCGTCGTACTGCCACTTGCACTCGGTGGACCCGGGATAGGTGCGCTCCGTGAGCGTGCCCGTCGGGACGAACAGGATGTTGTGGAGCTCGTCGTCCGGCAGCAGGACGGCACAGCTCAGGATCCCCGGCTCGGCGTCGTTGCCGGTGGCGTCATCGGTGGCCACCGGCTCGGGGGTCGGCTCGGATGGGGTGGCCGCGGTGTCGGTCGTCGCGCTCGCCGGGACGACGGGCGACGCGCCGCCGCACGCGGTCAGGGCAACGGTGCCGGCGAGCAGGCAGGTGAGGGTGAGGGCATGTCGAAGCATTGGATGGTCTCCACTGAGGCAGGTGTGCGGTCGGATCGGCAACCCCGGGCGCCGCTGGCGACAGCGGCGCCCGGGGTCAGCGCACGGCGACGAGTCGCCGCGCTCCCCGTCAGGGGCAGGTGGATGGAAACCTGCGAGCTGTGGTGGTCCATCGGGCCCTGAACGCCGTGGCCGAACCGGTGGGGACGAGACGCCGCATGTCGAACCTCGCTGACGGGTGGGTGCTGACACACCCAACCGTGCCGCAACCGGCCGTCCCGGGCGTCTGGAAGATGCCCTATTCGCGACTGCGGACCGCCGCTACATTGCGCGCATGACCGACGGCGACCGGCTCATCGGCCGGGACACGGAGATCGCACGGCTCGCGGGTGCGCTCGAACGGGCACGCGACGGCTCGCCGGGCTTCTGGCTGGTGACGGGGGAGGCCGGGATCGGCAAGACCCGACTGCTCGGGGAGCTCAGCGGGCGCGCCGACGCGGCGGGGGTTCGCGTCGCCGCCGGCACGGCCACGGAGACCGGGCGCAATGTGCCCTTCCTGCCGTTGCTCGCGCCGCTGCGACGGGTGCTCGAGCACCCGGGAGATGGACGTAGCGCGACTGCCCGCGACATTGCGGCAGCAACGGTCTCACTCGCGATCAACGGCGGTGCAGTGCCCGTGGAGGCCGGCCTGCTCGACACCGCGCGCCTGTTCGAGGCGATCCATGACCTGCTGGTCCGCACCCCGACCCTGCTGGCCATCGACGACGTCCACTGGGCGGACGACTCCACGATCGCCGTCCTCGACTACCTCGCGCACCGCGTCACGCACGCGCCGCTGCTCGTGGTCGCCCTCGCCCGCGACGACCCGGCGCCGGCCGGGCGACTCCCGATCGCGACTGGGCGCGTGTTTGCCCTCCTGCCGCTCGTCCGGCTGGAGCGCGAGGACGTCCGCCGTCTCGCGCAGCAGATCGCCGGCCGTCCACTCGACACCACCCAGGTGGACGGCCTCCACCGTCGAAGCGCCGGCAATCCGCTGTTCGTCGAGCAGCTCGTGCGGGGAATCGCGAGCAGTGGCCGAGCCGACGGCGGTCGGATGGGGGATCGGACAGGTGGCGTCCATGACGTGCCGGCAGCGTTGCGCACGATGCTCCTGCAGCGCGTCCACGACCTTGGGGCATCCAGCAGCCCGGTGCTCGAGGCGCTCGCCGTTCTCGGCGGTCCCGTGCCGGCCTCGCTGGTCACCGAGGTCGCGAACCTCCCCGCGGCGCAGGTGAAGGCGTGTCTCCGCGAAGCGACGACTGCCGGGGTGACCGTTGCCACCCGCGAGGGACACGGGTTCCGGCACCCCCTGTATGGCGAGGTGGTGGCGGCGGAGCTGGCGGGCCCGGAGCTGCGGAGCCTCCACGCCCGGGCCGCCGTCGCGTTGACCGGCACCGGCGACGTGGCCGCGATCGCGGAGCACTGGTGGCTGGCCGGGGCTCCCGAGGCCTGGGCCAGTGCCCGGGAAGCCGGGGAAGCCGCGGCCCGGGCGTTCGCCTTCGCGGAGGCGCGAACGCACCTGGAGCGGGCGATCGCCGCCTGGCCGGACGGAGCCCCGGGCCTCGTCGAGGCGCTGCTCGGGGCCGCCCACGCCGCGTGGGTCACAGGTGACCCGCAGGGTGCGGTTGCACTCGCGGAGCGCGCGGTGTCGATCGAGCCGGACCGACCCGACGGGGCACTGGCTCTGGCCACGTACCGCTGGGACGCCGGCCGGCGCCCGGAGGCAGCGAGTGCGTTCCTGCGGGCGTCGGCGCTCCTCGCCGCCGACCGGTCGCCGGAGCGGCGGGCCCGCGGCGAATGGGCTGCCGGGCGCGCCGCCGTCGCGATGGGTCATCCACGGGAGGCCGCCGATCATAGCCTGCGCGCTGCCCGCCAGGCCCGCGCCTGCGGCAGCCCGGGCGTGGAAGCGGATGCCCTGGCGCTCACGGGGATGGCGCTCGGGTTCGACGACAGCCTCGAGGGAATCCCATCGCTGGAGCGCGCCGCGGCGCTGGCGCTCGAGCTCCGCGCCCCGCCCGTCGTGGGGCACACGCACCAGTTCCTCGTGGACCTGCTGGGCCTGGCGGGTCGCGTGGACGACGCTCTCCGCGTCGCCGCCCAGGGCGTCGACGCCTGCGACCGCCTTGGAACCGCGCGCACCCACGGCTCCGACCACCGGGGCCGGCTCGCCCTGTTGCTCATCGATCGCGGGCGATGGACGGAGGCGGACACGGTGCTTGAACGTGCCGACGCCCGAGCCTTCCCGCTCCTCGCACAGGCGCTGCTCGCCATGCGGCGAGGCTCGTTCGACGCGGCCGGGATCCTCCTCGCCGACGCTGCGGCTGCGGGCTCGATTGGCGGCCCGGGCGCCCTCGGCGGCTGGCTCGAGCTCGCCCGCGTGGAGCTGGCCTGGCTGCAGGGCGACACCCCCGGCGCGGCGACGGTGCTGGACGCCTTGCCGCGAGTGCCGGGCGTCTGGGGCCGGGATGTTGCCGCGTGGCGCGCACGCTGGATGGCCCAGCTGGGACCGCGCAGGGCGATTGCAGCCGAGGCTGGGCTCGTGGCGGCGCGGGCACATCCGGACCCGGCGATCGCCGCCGCGATCACCGCTGAGCTGCGCGCGTGCCTGACGGAGCCCGGCAGCCTCGACCAGGTGACCGCCTGGGGCGCAGCCGTCAACGCCTGGGAGCACGCGACACGTCCCTGGGAGGCGGCCGTCGCCGCCCTCGACCACGCCGCCGCATGGTTCGCCGCTCGCGACGGCCGGCGCGGCCGAGAGGCGCTCGACCGCGCCCAATCGACCGCGGCCGAGCTCGACGCCGCCCCGCTGCTCGCCAGGATCGACGATCTCGCGCGGCGGGCCAGGGTCAAGGTCGGCGCCTCACGGCCTCGCACCGAGCCTGATGCCCCGACCCGTCGCGAGCTCGACGTGCTGCGGCTGGTTGCCGAGGGCAGGACCAACCCGCAGATCGCCGAGACGCTGTTCCTGAGCCCCAAGACCGTGGGGATACACGTGTCGAGGTTGCTCGACAAGCTCGGGGCGAGCACGCGTGGTGAGGCGGTCGCTGTCGCGCGCCGCCGGGGGCTGATCGACTGACGTGCCCTGGCACATCGGCGCGCGTGCTCGTGGATGGGGGCTACACTCCCGCGGTGGGTCCTACCGCGAAGGCTGAACCCGGCGTCCCTGCCGAACCCCAAGACCAGACTGCTCGCTCGTTCCGGGCGCAGACGGCAGGTCCGAGTGGCCGTCGCCCGTTCGGCATCTTCGTCAGCTACCGCCGGGACGACAGCGCTGGGCACGCAGGTCGGCTGTTCGACAAGCTCGCGGATCGCTTCGGCCGGCGCCGTGTGTTCATGGACGTCAGCACGATCCGGCCGGGCATGGATTTCCGGACTGCGATCGACTCGGCCCTGGACGCGTCGAGCGTGGTGCTCGCGATCATTGGCAGGCGCTGGGTGGACGCCGTCAACCCTGACGGCACGCGCCGCTTGGACGACGCGGACGATCTTGTTCGGCTCGAGATCGCTTCCGCCCTGCGGCGGGGGATTGATGTCATCCCGGTCCTCGTCCAGCGTGCCGCGATGCCGACCGCTGAGCAGCTTCCCGATGATCTCCGCGCACTCCGCGGACGCCACGCGCTCGAGATCGACGACGCGCGTTGGGACCAGGACGTCGTCCGGCTGATCCATGCGATCGAGCAAGGGGGAGGCTCCGGGCAACGGCCTGGCCGCCCCCGGGCAGTCGGCCTCATCGCGATCTTCGGCCTGCTGCTGGCGGTGGCATTCGCGATCGGGATGATGGCCTGGGGAGGTGGCCGGGCCGAGCCAACAGCAAGCGCCACGTCATCGGTGAGCGCCTCGACCTCTCCGTCTGCAGCCGCCCCGTCCGCGGAGCCGAGTGCCACGGCGCCGGCGGCCATGCCATCGTTCGGATCGCTGCTCTTCAGTGACGCGTTGACCGGGCCGATCAGCGGCCTGTCCGCCAGATTGAACGCCTACTGCGAGGTCAAGGTGGCCGATGGCCTCGCGATCACGGGGCTGGACCCCAACGCATTCTGTGATGCGAACCTGGCGGCGATCGATCCAGCCGTCGTCTCACTGCAGGATGTGAGCCTCGAAGTGGCCGTCGAGTTCTCGAGGTTCTCGACGACGGAGTTCGAGTACGGCCCCGGAGATGCCTACCTCTCGTGTCGCCGCGTCGGAACGACCGCCACGGGCAACTTCTACATCGCCAGCTTCTCGCCGGTCGGCTACTGGCAGATCGCCCGGTTTGTCGGAGGGGTCCAGACGACCGTCGGCGATGGGTTCGTTCCGGACCTTGTGACTGCGGCCGGGCAGCCTCGCACGCTGCGGCTGGTGTGTGCCGGACCTGCGGGAGGTACGACCGCGGTTGCGCTCTCGGTCGACGGGCGGAGCCTGTCGACCTACCTGGATCCCAACGGGCTCGACAGGGGATCGGTAGCGCTCGGCGTCACTGCCTACCAGGACCCGGACTTCGAGGCAGCGTTTCACCTCCTGGAGATCAGGGGGCCATGAGCGGGCGCGCCGCGCCTGGCTCGCCGGATGGCCGGGCGACAGGCGAACCGGGCCAGGTGCCTGAACCGTTCGACGTTGGTCTCTCGGATGGGGGGACGGCCCGAGCCATCCGCGTCCACGAAGAGGAGGAGCTGACGGCGGCTGTCGCTCGACTGCAGATCCCACCGGGCCCGGTCGTGTTGCTCTACGGCGGTGCCGGCAGGCTCGAGGTCCGCAACCGAACGCGGATCGATACGTTCCTCACGTCCGCACTGATTCCGGCGGTGTCCGGCCTGGGTGCGATCGTCATCGATGGAGGAACCGACGCCGGCGTCATGCGCATGGTCGGTCAGGCGCGCGAGCGTGCCCGCGCTCGGGTCCGGATCGTCGGGATTGCCCCGTTCGGCAAGGTCAAGGTCCCCGGCTCCGAGGGCTCGACCGAGCTGGCTCGCGGACATACGGACTTCGTCCTGATTTCGGGCGATCAATGGGGGGCAGAGTCTCGCTGGTTCTACCCGGTGGCCAACCGCCTGACGTCGGGGCCCATCGTGACGGTGCTGGTGAACGGCGGCCCGATTGCCCTGGAGGAGGTCGGCCGGAGCATCGAGCGCTCCGGCCCCGTCCTCGTGGTCGACGGGACCGGACGGGCGGCCGATGATGTGGCGGCCGCCATCCGGCAACCAGGCGGGCACGACCCTCGACTCTCGGCGATCGTCGACAGTCCTTCGGTCGTCGTCGTCGACGTCACGATCCAACCGGCGGAGCTGGCCATCATGCTGTCAACGGACGTTGAGGGAGGACGCGGGCGATGAGTGGAACGATCGGTGGTCGACCCCGTGCGGTGCGGATCGAAGACCTCCTCGAGCAGCTTGACCTGCAGGAGGACCAGAAGATCCTCCTGCGATCTCGCTGGCTCGACCAGATGCACTGGATGTCGGGCAAGGCTCGGGTGTTGCGGCGCCGGCACCTGGCCCTCCGCTGGATCGTTGCCGGCGGTGGCGTCATCCTCCCGTCGCTCGTGAGCTTCAGCCTCGGGGCCGGTCAGAGCGAGGTGCTGCGCTGGATCACGTTCAGCGTGAGCCTCGTCGTGGCGCTGCTCGCCATGACAGAGGAGGTATTCCACTTCGGCGACGCCTGGCACCACTACCGCCGCACCGCCGAGCTGCTCAAGAGCGCCGGCTGGCAGTTCGTCCAGCTCACGGGTCCCTACGCGCGGTCGCAGACCCATACGGCCGCCCTTCCGTCCTTCACCCGGCACGTCGAGCAGATCCTTGAGGAGAACGTCGAGGACTACTTTGGCCGCGTCGTCGCCGAGGATGGGAAGCCGGGCGGCTCGAATGTCGTCGGCTGACGTGAGCTCGACGGCCTTGCGCTAGCGGGTGACCCGCAGCTGGAGGGTGTTCGCGAGCGTGTCCGCCGGGCTGCTGGCGGACCGGGTGACCTCGATGTAGTAGGTCGTCCCGGCTGCAGCATCGAAAACGAGCGATGAGGGTCCGAGGGCCGCCACGCTGTCATCGTTGCATTCGACCTCGGTCAGCTGTCCGGCGGCGCCCGGCGTGAGGATCGCCACGACGGTGTCGAAGTTGCTGCCCTCGGTCGATACCGAGAAGCGGCCATCGTCCGGCGAGATCAGCCGGTACCAGACGCTCCGGGTCTGCGTAGGCAGCAGGGGACTGCCGCAGCTGAGCGCTGGATCGTTGCCCGCGGTGCTGCCGGACCGGATGTCGATGACATCCCGGAAATCTGGCGCCAGGACGACGTCCTTCGCTCCAGAGATCTCGTCGTTCACCGGCGGGGTCCGGTCGCCGACATCGACCTTGTATGCCCCTCGCCCGAACGTGAATGCATAGAGCTCGCTTGACGCGGCGCGGAAGACGAGGCGGTTGACGATCGTCGTCGCGAGATTCTCGTTCGCGACACGCCAGGTCGTTCCGCCATCCAGCGATTCGAACACGCCGAGATCGGTCCCCGCGTAGACCATCGCGTGGTTGCGCGGATTGACCGCCAGGGCGTTGACCGGCGTGTCGGGGAGTGTCCCGTCAACAGCCTCGAACGGGCCGCCGCCGATGCTCCTCCACACTTGCTCGCCATCGAACGTCTTGAATGCCACGTAGACGGTGGAGGCGTCCGTCGGATCGACCGCGATCGACGACACGAGCGCGGCCGGGAAGGCGGCGTCGATCCTCGTCCACGTCGCGGCAGCATCGGTGGCGTTCGTCGATCGGTACACCACGCCGCCCTTGCTCCCCACGTAGACCGTGTCAGCGTCGCTCGCCGACAGCCCGATCGCGGATACCACGCCCCCCGATGGGAGGCTCCCGACTGGAGCCCAGTTGGAGCCAATGTCCGACGTCCGCCAGACGCGCGTCCCGCCCGTCCACATCACCCGTGGATCGTTGGGATCGCGCTCGAGCGGCGGGTAGAACAGGCTCGGGTCGCAGGTCCACTTGCTGCCATTCCATGTGCACAGCCCCTTGGTCGCGTTGGCGCATTCCTCAGACGGCTCCCACCTGTTGCAGAGGATCGACTGACCCGTCCGGGCCGCTCCGACCAGGCGAGTGAAGGTGAACTCGTAGTTCGAGACCATCAGCCAGTCCCCGGCCGGGTCGATGGCCGAGTTGCCGCCGTCGCCGCCCCGGATGGGTGTCCAGTCCGCCGTCCCGGGAGAATCGAGGCGATACGTCCCGTTGTCCTGGGTCCCTCCGATCACGATGTCGCCGTTGTCCGAGACCGAGCCGCCGATGAACTGGCTGATCCCGTATCCCCGGTTCATCGACCGGTAGCTGATCCCAGTGACGCTCCCGCAGGTCGACGTCCCAAGTGAGACGCGATCGTCATCGGTTCGGTAGAGCCCTCCGTCATTCCCGAAGTACACCGTCCGGTTGGCGGCTCCGTCGTACCGCGGGTCGAACACGATGACGTGCTGGTCCGCGTGGGCGTAGGGCGTGTTGTCGTTGGGGTCCAACGCCCAGTCGCTCGCGATCGTGAGGGTCGCCCCGCCGTCATCAGAGCGGAACAGGTCCACGCCCCCCACCCATAGTCGGTTGGGGTCTGTAGGGTCAACGGCGACGACATTGTCGTAGCCGCCCTGACCATACGGGTCCTTCAGCTCGCGGCAGTTGCCGAGCCAGTCGATGGTGCCAGGCCCCGGTTTGGCCCTGAGGGTCCATGAGCCGGGCTTGCCCCCCTCGGTCGAGGCATACAGGCCTTTGGCCATCTCGTCGATGCCCGACACCGAGGCGTAGACGACGTCCGGACGGCTTGGCGCGATGGCCAGGGCGGCGAATCCGATGTCCTGGCCATCCGCGGGAAGAACCTGCTCCCAGCGCTCACCGCCATCGGTGCTTCGGTACACGCCGTCCGGGCTGTTCTCGAAGCCGCACGATGCGAACACCACGTCCGGCGTCAGGTCCGGACGGATTGCGAGCTCCATGCAGCCCACGGGATTCCCATTCGCAGGCAACACCGGTCCGTTGCCCCAGGACGCGCCGCCGTCGGTGCTCAGCCAGACGCCCGTCCCTGTCGCCGCGTAGACGCGTTGCGAGTCGTGGTGGCTGACCTCGATGTCGCCTACCCAGTCGAACGCGGAATTCGCGGTCGTGGCCTCAAGGAACGCCCAGCTGGTGCCGCCATCGATGCTTTTCATGATCCCGTTGCCGCGGTGCTGATTGCGGTGTCGGTAGTACGCCTCACCGGTCCCCGCATAGATGACGCGGGAATGGCCCGGGTCGATCTCCAGCACGCCGATCGAGATGTTCGAGAAGGTGTCGGTCATCGGCGACCACGACCCGCCGCCGTCCTCGCTCCGCCAGATGCCGCCGGTGATGCCTCCCGCCAGCATCGTGTTGGGGTCGCTCGGGCTGACCACGAACGCACGGGTACGGCCACCCCAGTTGCGTGGCCCAAGCCACGTCCACGGTTGGGCAACGGCGCCGAGGCCGCGCAGGACGACTGCACGGTCGTCGCCCTGCCGCTCGAGCTCAGCCTGCCTGGCGAGCTGTTCCCGGAGCTGCTGCTCGGCCTGGAGGTACGCTTCGGCCGTCGAGTCACCGTCGCCCGATCCGGTCCCAGACAGGAACTCCGCGAATCCGTCGGGGTCGTCTCCGGGGGGTTCCCCTTGTTCATCGGTCCCCGCAGCCGGCCCCGGTAAGTTCATCTGCGACCGGATGAGCCCGGCACTGCCGACGATCATGACCGACAGGATGATGGCCACCGAGATGGGTGACGAACGCAGCTGCAGGAGGAGCCGCCGTGTCCGGTCTCGTGCCATTGGTTGAGTAGATCGCGCCAACTATTCCTTGTCAACGCGAATCTTATGAGTCGACGGCGCGGGCATGAGCCCCTACGATGCCGTAGCCAACCCAGCCCGGCGATGGCGAACGGCTGCGGCTGCCTGTGGAGGAATCGGATGACGTGTAGGGTCTGCCAGCGGGAGGTCCCGGATGGCGTGTTCTGCACCGTCTGCGGCGCCGACCAGCAGACCGCCGGCGGGCGGGGTGATCCCGCCAAGCGGCGCGGACGGTTCGCGGCCAACCCGGACGAGCACGTCAACCAGCCGTCCGTCCTGACCACGCTGCTGCCGCATCTTGACCACGACCGCGTCAACGAGTTCCGGTGGGCGCTCGTCGCCGGGCTCGGCATGCTCCTGTTGCTGTACCTGGCCGGGCTCATCGCCGCCGCGATCCTCGCCTCGGCCTTCCTGGTGCCGATCCTCTACGTCCTGTACCTCTACGAGGTGCGGACGTTCCGCGATGCCCCGATCCCCGTCTTCGGGATGACGCTCGGCGCGGGGATCATCGTCGGGGTGGTCCTCACGGTCCTCGGCAACCTGGTCCGGAGTCCGCTGCCAATTGTCGAGACATCGCCGTTCGACGCTGTCCTGAACATTCCGGCCTTGATGGTCGCCGGCGTGGCGATCCCGCTTGTCCAGGAGGTCGTGAAGCCCCTCCCCGCCCTCCTCCTTCGAAGGCGACCCGAATTCGGCGAGACCATCGACGGGCTGGTGTTCGGGGTCGCGGCGGGCCTCGGGTTCGCGCTCGCCCAGACGATCATCCAGTTCTCCGGCGTCATCACCGGGCTCGGCGTTCGAACGGACCCGGCTGGGTGGCTGTACCCGCTGGTGACGTTCGGCGTGCTGCTCCCGGTTCTTCACGGGAGCTCCACCGGCGCCATCACGGCGGCCCTCTGGCGCCTCGGGCGAAAGCGCGCAGGCCGACTCGAGGCGGGCGTCGTCGTCGCGGCCCTCGGCAGCCAGATTGCGGTCCCGGTCGGGAGTCAACTGCTGCTGGCGGGAGGCTTCGGACAGCCGGTGATCCTGATCTGGCAGGCACTGATCGTTGGTGGGTTGCTCATCTGCGTTCGGTTCGTCCTTCACTTGGCCCTGATGGATGAGGCCCGCGATTTCGGGCTTGTCAGAACCACATGCCCGAGCTGTCACCAGGAGGTGACGGCCGGCGGCTTCTGTCCGTCGTGTGGCATGGCACTGACGGCAGTGTCGACGAGGGGCCCGCAGGCCGGGGTGCGTGCTCAGCCGCCCGCCCAGGGCGTGGAATGAGGCGCCGTTGATGACGCTGCCTCCCAACTTCTGTCCGGCATGCGGGTCGACGGTCGCCGCAGTTGAGCGTTTCTGTCACAGCTGTGGTGCCTCGCTCGCCGACGTCTTCGCCGTCGTGACGCAGCCGTTGCCCCCGCCGGAACCCGAACCCCTGGCGGAACCACGGCCGAACCCCCCTCCGGTGCCTGCTGCAGCCGCACCGCCTCCCGCGGCGCCCCCGGTGGACGTGCGGCCGGATGCCTCGCCTCAGATCTTCAGGGTCGTCAACCTGACGGTGGCTCTGATGCTGGTCGTCGCCTCCCTGGGGTTCGGGATCACCCTGGTCCTGGGTGGCGGCAGTCAGCCACCGGCATCCTCGGACACCGCGCCAACCACCGGACGGCAGGTCATCGACGTCAAGAACATCAAGGTCGAGATCCCGGCCGACTGGGACGTCCTCTCGCGCTCCGGCGACACGATCGCGGTCGCGGATCCGACCGGGCGGACCCTGTGGCTCCGCAGCGCGGCTGTGACCTCTGCGCTCACTCTCGACACGCTCCAGGAGCGTTTCCTGGACAAGGCCAGGCGAGAGGCTCCTGATGCGAGGATCTGTGCGGGACCGGAAGCTGCGGTGGTGCCCGGGGGCCCGATCGGCGGTCGCTACGTCGTCATCTGCTCGACCTTCATCCCCCAGGGTGGCGGGCCCGCAGTGCGCTTCGCGGACGCGTACTACATCGGCCTCGACGGCCAGGGGACGACGGTCTTCGTGATGCAGCTCACCGCAAGCCCGGAGAGCCTCCAGGGGTTCGCCACCGCCGTGCAGGGTCTCCCGCCACCGCTGTGGAAGCTCTTCCGCCCGTGACTAAGGCGGCCGGATGCCCCGACGATGCGGTGCCGGCTCATGATGTCGCGCCAGGCCATTGCCGGCGCGGGCGTCGAACCACCCGGCGCTTCTCATCGGGACCTGGATGGTGAACCGCGCGTTGGCGCCCGTCGCGGTGGGTCTCATTGCGTGCTTGATCGCCGCGTTGAGCCAGGCCGCGAGCGCCTCTCCGTCCACCGGGGGGTTCCCGAGTCCTGAGGCGTCGACCCGCCCGGACACCTGGCTCGATGCGTTGATCGCCGGCTCGCAGGTGATCGGGCCCGTTGACCGCGCGACGCCGATGCACTTCATCATGACCCTGAGGGATGACCATCAGGCCGAGCAGGCCGCGGACCTTGAGCAGCTGTATGTACCAGGTTCAGCGAGCTTCGGGCGGTACCGGTCGAACGACGAGCTCGCGAGGCGGTTCGGGCCTGATGCAGCTGACGTCGATTGGCTGCGGCGGGAATTGGGTACCGTTCGCCTGGATGCCGACTGGCGCCCGGGCAACCCCTGGCTGTCCGTGCGCGGCACCGCCGCCGACGTCGCCCTGGGTCTCGGGATCCGATTGCTTCACTACCTCGCGCCGTCGGGAGTTGACTTCATCGCGCCGGATCGTCAGGTCATGGTTCCCGTGCCGTGGCAGCGGGTGGCGACGGGGGTGGATGGGCTCAATACGTACGCGTCGGCGCGAGTGACCGCGGTCCGAGCCGGGGGCATGACCCCGGACGACGTCCTGAGCGCCTACGACATGCGGCCACTCCGCGACCTGGGGATCGACGGCTCGGGTCAGACGGTCGTCGTCACCATCCCGGGAGACGGCTATCGCCAGGGGACGCTCGACGCCTACACCACTCGCTTCGGGCTCCCGCCGATCAACGTCGTCAGCAAGGCAGACGACCCGCTCGGGATGGACGCTCAGGGCGAGCTCGAGATGGACCTCGAGATCATCCATGCCATCGCGCCGGGCGCCGACCTGGTCGTCTACGCGTCCGTGGACACGAGCGTCATCGCCATGCTCGCGATCCAGGATCGCGCGGTCGCCGAGAATCCCGGCTCCGTGATCAGCCAGAGCTGGGGCAGCTGCGAGCGCGCAGCCTCGGCTGGCACGCTCGACGCGCTGCTTGCGATCTACGAGCGGGGCGCTCAGCAGGGTGTCACCGCGTTCGCGTCCTCGGGCGACTCCGGCGCGTTCTCGTGTCTCGAACGCGGTGACCTGCCGACGTCCGATGCGATCGGCGCCCACCTGCCGGCAAGCGTGCCGTACCTCACGGGTGTCGGAGGGACTCGCCTCAGCCTGCGCGCCGATGGCTCCTACTACCACGAGACGGTCTGGTCATGGCCTGCCTTGACCGAAGCCTCCGGCGGGGGCCCCAGCTCGTACTACCCGCGACCGGATTGGCAGACGGGACCCGGGATATCGGCGGGCCAGGCGGGTGCGCTGCGGTTGACCCCCGACGTCTCGGCGGATGCAGAGAGCGGGATGGCTATCCAATACG
Organism: uncultured Chloroflexia bacterium; assembly: GCA_963700555.1. Taxonomy (GTDB): domain Bacteria; phylum Chloroflexota; class Limnocylindria; order Limnocylindrales; family CSP1-4; genus CAIXZV01. Next base: position 347,144 of record CAVOXZ010000019.1, on the reverse strand, counting down.
GAGCCGACAGCCCGGGAACGAACCAGGGTTGGGCGCTGGGCGGGGGAACCAGTCAGTCGGCACCCATCTGGGCCGGCATGACGGCGCTGATCAACGAGTACCTGGCCCGCCAGGGACTGCCGGCGGCCGGCTTCCTGAACCGGGCGCTCTACGCGATGGCGCGTGAGCCGCAGGCGTTTCCGCCGTTCCACGACATCGTCCAGGGCAACAACCTTGCCGAGTCCGCCACGCCGGGGTACGACACGTCCACGGGCCTCGGCAGCCCCGATGCATGGAACCTGGCTCGTGATCTCGAGACGTACATGCGCTCGACGAGCTCCGCGCCGTGAGTCAGGTCGCCTGTGGGGGCTGCGGCGCCATCGCCGGCGTCGGTGCGGCCTACTGCAGCAACTGTGGTGCCCGGTTGGTGCCCATGGCTGCGGTAACCGTTCCTGTCGGACACGACGTCTCCGTCCCGTCTCGCGCCAGCGCCGCCCCGCTGCCGTGGGAGCGCACGATCTCCAGCCGCGTCGCGGTATGGCTCCTGATTGGGCTGTTGGTCCTCGCCGCCACCTCCGGCGCGGGGATCGCCGTCTGGGCTGCCAGCCGCGCATCGGACCCCTGCGTCAGTGCGATCTGCGTGCCATCGCCAGTCTCGGCCCCGCTCGGCGATCCAGATCCGTTCAGGAGCGAGGCGTACGGCTACTCGCTGGACGCACTTGGCAGCTGCAGCAGGATCCAGGTGGACGAGCGGACGGCCGCGGGCGTCCACTGGACCGTGCGGATGGACAAGTTCGCAGTATCGGACTGGCCGCTTGATCTCCGCGGCGAGCCCGCTGCCGGACGGACCGCTGATCAGATCGTCGCCGAGTCCGCGGTCGAGCGGTACGCAGGCTCGACCCACGTCTACACCATTCCCATGGTCGAGATCGGGTTCCACCCGGGGTACGGGGCGGTCTACGACCTATACGTCGGGGCGGGCAATGCCGACCCGGTCCACGCCCGCGCGATCGTCATGGCAGCCGTGCGCGGGGATCTCGCGATCGTCATGGAGAGCCTCGGACCGTGGGTCTCGGACGCAAACCTGGGGCACCCGAACCCGGCCCAGACGCTGACGCCGGTCTGCTTCTCCGCGATCCTCACAAGCGTCACCTGGCCCGGGGAGGCCGTGCCATGACAGCTCGCGACGGGGCTACCCGGGGCGCACCGGACGCAAGACTCGTCGTGGTCGACTGTGCGACCTGCGGTCAGCGAACGCCATCGGGCGACTTCTGCGGAGCGTGCGGGAGCAGGCTCAACCTCGAAGGCTCGCCGAGTGGCCTCGCCGTGTATTCCGCCGATCCGGCCGAGAAGGTGCTCCGCCCGTGGATCGTCTCGACGCTCTTCCCGTATCTTCCGCGGCGGGCGAGCGCGCCATTTCGCATCGCCCTGCTGGTCGGCGTTCTGAGCCTGGTGTTCCTCGGGCTGCTTCGACTCACCGGCCCCGCGATCGTCGCCTCCGCGGTTTTGCTCCCGGCGCTGTACCTGATCTACCTGTTCGAGGTCGGGGTGTACGAGGACCAGCCCTGGCGGGTCATCGCGGCAACCCTCGTGGCGGGCCTGGTTCTCGGCTTGTTCTGGACCAGGTTCGTTGGCCCCCTTGAAACGCAGGCGCTGGTGTCCGGATCGGCGGGTCGGATCGGGCTGATGGACCTCCTGGGCGGGGCAGTGGTCGCACCCCTCGCCGCGCTCCTCATGATGCTCGTGGGGCCGGCGCTCCTCTATCGGTCGCGCCGCTTCGAGGAGGCACTCGACGGCTTCACGTTCGGTGTTGCATCCGCCCTCGGGTTCGGCATGGCGGTCACGATCGCCCAGATCGCGGCGATCCTCGGCGATGCGCCGACATCGGCTGCGGATCCCATCGTCTACACCCTCGACGTCCTGCGTCGAGGACTCGCCGGTCCGCTGGTATCGGCAACCCTGGCTGGGTTGATCGCCGCGGCATTCTGGCTGCACGCCCAGCCTGCCGCCCTGCGGCCTCGGGGCCGAATCATGAACAGGCGGGGAGCCATCGGCGTCGCGGTTGTCACCCAGATCGGGTTGGGCGTCGCCGGGATCGTGTTCATCGACAGTCGCCTGCAGTTCATCGCATGGGTTGCCGTCGGGCTGGTGCTGTTGGTTGTGACCCGCCTCGTCCTCCATGCCATCCTGCTCTCAGAGGCACACCAGGTCGTCATCGGGCCGGACACCCAATGCCCGAACTGCGGGGCGCCGGGGCCATCGATGCCATTCTGCGTGACCTGTGGCATCGCCAGGCGCGCGACGCCGAAGCTGGGACGACTCGCAGATGGGGCAGGTCGGACGGGCTGAGCGCGCTCGCCACGGCTACTGGCCCTGGTAGAACTTCCAGTTGACCGAGCCGAGACCGTTCTTGATGAGATCCGCGAACGCGTCCTGGTAGCCGTCATCGGGCGCCCAGAGGTCGATCTCGTAGATGACCGACGCCTCGTCGACCGCCACGAAGAAGACCTCGTAGTATTTGACCGCCTTCCCGCTGGACGTCTTGCCCGTATAGCAGAAGCCTTCAACCCTGCCGGCTGGCCCATTCAGAACCGTCGCGTCCTTCGCTTCAAGGCACACCCGGTAGTCTGGCTCGTCGGCAAAGAGCTTCGCGATGCCTTCCAGGATGCTGTCAGCGGTTGCCGCGGCCTCCAGCTTCCCGCTGTTGAGGAAGAAGCCTCCGCCCTGGGGCCGGTGCACTTCAATGCTCGTGTTGGTGGTCGAGCTGACCGTCCACTCGGACGGCACCGTCACCGAGATCGACTTCACCTCGATGGTCTGCGTGCTGCCGGTCGACCCCCCGCCCGCTACGGGCGAGGCAGTGGGCGCAGGCGTCACGATCGGTCCGGGTGTCACACCCGGCTCGGATGTCGAGATCGGTCCGGGCGTCACCTCCGGGCTCGGAGTCACCTCTGGGCGCGCAGAGGGCGCAGCGGTCGGGAAGGGGACCGGCTGCGGACTCGCGTCAGGCTTCGGGTTCAGGACGGCGCCGACAGCCACGCCGGCAACGCCTGCGAGGATCAGGGCAGCAAGGACGCCCCCGATGATCAGCGGGGTTGACAGCCGGATCGGCGGCGCAGCCGGACGGGCGGTTGGGCTCGCTGATCCGGGCGTCGGCGCCGTTCCCCAGGCCGGCGGCTCGACCGGTGCCGGCGGCTCGACCGGTGCCGGCGGCGTTCCCCATGCAGGTGGCTCAGCCGGTGCCGGCGGCTCGGGTGGAACCGGCGGCTCGGGCGGAACCGGCGGCTCGACCGGTGCGGGCGGCTCGGGCGCAACTGGCGGCTCGGCGGCCGGCGGCTGCGGGGCGGCCAGCGGTGTCCCGCACGTGGCGCAGAACTTGTGCGTTGCCGCGCAGGGAGCCTGACACGTCGGGCAGATGATCGTCATCTCGCGTTCTCCGGGTGGCCGGTGCGGTCGACGTCCCGTCGTCCGGAGCCGGCGGCCCTCGGCGCGGCGGCCAATGCCAGGCCGCACGCGGGACAGAAGCCCGCAGCGGTGACCAGGGAGTCGCAGTTCGGACAGGTGAGCGATGCAAGGCCCATGGCTGCGACCTCATCCAGCAGCGCACGGTGCAGCAGCATTCGAACGGCCATCAGCATCACGCCCACCACCATGGCCTGCCAGAGGATCACGACGATCGGCTCGAACCCCGCCGCATCGAGGACGTCGCTCCCGAGCACGAACGCGATGTGTCCAACGAGCGCAGCGCCGATCGCGAAGATCCCGAGCCGGTTGAACGGTCGCCTGCGAGCCTGCCAAACCGAACCGGCGATCAGGCCCGTCGCGGTGCCGTGGAGGAGTGGCATCAGGATGGCGATCGAGGCCAGCGGGTAGATCCAGTTGCCGGACTCAACCCGGATCGGGCTCGTCGCGATCACCTGTGAGAAGTGCACGATCGTCTCGGCGGCTGCGAAGCCGAGCCCGGCTGCCACGCCGAACACCAGGCCATCGATCGTCTCTGGGAAGTCGCCGGACCGCTGGAGGACCAAGGCCGGCAGCGGCTTGAGCACCTCGACCACGATTGGGACGACGACGAGGAACAGGGCCACGCCGGGGACATCGAGCGTCAATCCCAGCGGCGTGGACCGCATCAGCGGTGCGCCCCCGGCCAGCGCGTCCACGATCAGCGTCACGACGACCCCGACGACGACGCCAGCCCCCATGGTGAGGCCGGTCACCTGCACGGGCGCGTCCCGGTAGACACGAACCTCGTAGAGATACATGACATAGACGACGGGGACCAGGATCGCCGCCATCAGGATGGCGGCCGTGATCAGCCCGGCCACGTAGAGGAGGCCGATCAGCGCTGAGCCGATCACCAGCGCCCATCGGAACTCGTTCACCTGCCGGTGGCCAAGGTGCGGCAGGAGGGTCGAGATGACGGCGGGCTCCAGCACGCCTTCGTTCGGGTGGGCCGCAAACCGCAGCATGCGGCGATCCGCCGGAGAGGCCCCGGCCCCCTGCATGGCGCCGCACCACGTGCAGAAGACCGCGTCAGCGCTTTCGCGGTCGCACTGTTGGCAACGCATGCTTACCTCCGGGGGGTGCTGGGTAAGTGACCGTGGCTGATCGCAGAACCATACTCGCCCGGTCAAGCGCGTCTCGACCGTTCGATGTGCAGTCCCGGTCCGCCGGCTTCACGGGCGCTCGGTCGGCGCTCGACGAAGTCCTTGTGCGCTCCCTCACCGTCGTTTACGATCGCCCCCATGTCTCCGCGTCCCGGGGATTGGTGAGGGCGGATCCTCGAGCATGCAGCGTCACGACCTGTTCATCAGCCACAGCTCCGGCGACGCGCCGGTCGCACGCGAGCTACGGGCCGCCCTGGAGGTCGCCGGTTACGCCTGCTTCATGGCCCCCGACGACGTCACTGGCACTGGCACGTGGACCGAGCAGATCCTCGACGCGATCGCCACCAGCCGGGCGATGGTCGTTCTCGTCTCGGCCCAGGCAAACCGGTCGACTCACGTCGCGCGGGAGGTCAATCTCGCCCTCGGGCGTGGACACCCGGTCCTGCCGATCCGGATCGAACCCGTGGGTCCGACCGGGTCGCTCGAATACCTTCTGTCGCTCGTCCAGCGCGTGGATGCGTTTCCGCCGCCGATTGCCTCGCACGCGGATGCCATCCTCCGCCGGATCAACGCCATCCTCCGGAACGCCCCGGATGCACCGGGCACAACGCCGGGCGACACGCTCGCAACGGGGCCGGGCGCACCGACCGGGTCGACGGGGTCGTCGTCAGCGCAGACGAACCCGCACGTGGATCCCGGGCCGTCCGGCTTGATGGCCGACGCGGTTGGCGACGAGGCAGTCACCCTGGAATCCCCCGCGCTTCCGGTCAGCGAGATCGCCGCCACCGCCGGGACCGTGTTCGAGCCGGCCTCGCCGGACCCTGGCATGCCCGACTCGCCGGCGGGACCGCCGCCTTCACCAACCGCCAGCGCCGCCGCCCGGCCGAGCCCGACGGTCGGGCCACCCCCGCCACCTCCACGGATGGGCGCAGACGCGGCCGCCGCCTCGACCCGAGCGTGGCCAGGTCGGTCGGCAGACGCGGCGAAGCCACCTTCGGCACCGACGGCTGTCCACCCTCCGACGGCAAGCATCAACCAGATGTCGCCAGCGTCTCCTGCGCCGCGGTCGCACGGGCCGGTTCCCCCCGACGTCACCTCGCGATCCCACGATGGTCCACGCCGAGGGCGCCGCGGCCTCGTGGTTGTCGCCGGCGCGGGAGCCATCGGTCTTCTCGCGCTCGCCGCGATGGTGGCGTTCGGCGGGTTGCTCGGCCCCGGCTCGGCGACCCCCACGCCGTCGTATGGCGGCGCCGCGCACGTCGAGCCCAGCGGCTCGCTGGAGCCGGACTCGCCCGTCCCTTCGCCAAGCCCATCGCCCATGCCCAGCCCCTCGCCTTCGCCAAGCCCGTTCCCCATTCCTACGGTGCAGCCGTCGTCGAGCCCATCCCCCACGCCGAGCCGCACTCCATCGCCGAAGCCAACTCCATCAGCCACACCGAAGCCCGATACGGCAGGCCCGACCGGCGGGAAGTTCCGCCTTGCCGGCGGCAAGTCGCTGACCACCACCTTGAAGGTCAAGCTGACGGTGACAACCAAGCCCACGGATCCATCGGGCGTGACTTGGATGGCAGTGTCGAACACGTCAACTCGCCCAACCAGCTCCCCCGGGCTACGCCGGTACGACAAGTCCTTCACCTGGACCCTGTCGGGAACCAAGGCCGGCAAGCGAAAGGTCTATGTCTGGTTCAGGGATGGCAGCGCCAACGGCAACTGGTCAGGTCCAATCACGGACACGATCACCTTCGATCACGCGCCGGTGATCGACAACGGCATCGTGTTCAGGCCCACCTTCTGCGATGGAACCCACAAGCTCGACCTGCTCGCCACCCCGAGGTACGCGGCCACCGACGCGGACGGTCAGGGGACGATCAAGGTGACCCGGGTGTGGACCGGTGGCAGCACGTTCCCAGGCACGACGAATCTCTCGAATGGGATCACGAGCGATGGCAAGTACGTCAACATCACGATCAGCAACGCGGCGGGCAAGGGCGACTTCACGCTGACCGACTACTTCACGGTTCGCAATTCCTACGGTGTCGAGCGATCGGGCTACTTCAAGATCGCATTCACTGGGTGCTGAGGCGGCGCTGACGCGGCGCTGACGTTCCACCTGGGCGTCGTCTGACCGCGACCAGCGTCAGATCGTCGGCAGGCTCGGCGGTGCCCTGGAAGGCCTGGACCCGGTCCCTGATCGTCGCCACGACCTCCTGGGCCGAGCCGGACCGTGCCGCGGCGATGGTCGTCATGAGCCGCTCGTCGCCGAACCGCTCGCCGGACGGGGCGACGGCATCGGTGACGCCGTCGGTGTAGAACAGGAGCAGGTCGCCGGGGGCCAGGTCGATCTCGGTCTCCGATAGCCCGAGGGACTCGAACGCGCCCATCAGCACGCCCACGTCGCCGACGGACTTGGTCGGTCCACCATCGCCCGGCACCAGCACGGGGGGCTCGTGGCCCGCGCTGGCGATGCGTACGTGACCGGTGCCGGGCTGGAGCACGGCGCACAGCGCGGTGATGAACAGCGTGCCGCGATGCTCTTCGACCAGGACGCGGTTCGTCCGCTCGATGGCGTCCGCAGGCCCACGCGCCGCATTGAGCGCGCTGTGCATGACCGGCCGCGAGAAGGCCATCAGCAGGGCCGCGTCGAGGCCCTTGCCGGTGACGTCGGCGATCACGATGCCCAGCGGTCGGCCGCGGCGTGGCAGTCGGAACAGCTCGAAGAAGTCGCCGCCGATCTCCCGCGCCGCCGCATAGTGACTCGCCAGCTCGTAGCCCGGCACGTCGGGCGGGACCAGCGAGACGATGCTGCGCTGCTGTCGGCGTCCCTTGGCCAGCTCGGCCGCATCGGTCCCCAGCGCGATCGCCGCGTCCTCCGACCGATGGGCCCGGAGCGCGCGCTCCGCTGCGATCCGAGCCCGGATCTCCGCCGCGAGCTCGCCGACCGCGGCGGCCAGGGCATCGATGGCCCGCTGGAGTCCCTGCTCGGCTGCGGCTCTCCCGGAGGCCAGGATCCGGGCGACGAGCTCCCCGTCCACGACGACGTCGGCATGGACGTTCCCATCCGATCCCTGACCGCCCGCCTCGACCGCGCGCCCCGCAATCGTCACGTCGGCAGCGTCCACGATCCACACGGCCGGACCGTGGGGATCCGCCGCCCACGGCGCGAGGATCCGCTCCAGCTGGGGCCCGTTCAGTGGCGGGGCGGTCCCGACGTCCTCCGGCAAGGCCGACCGGGTCAGAAGGCTGCCAGCGCGGTCGCGCGATCGGGATGGGAAGGCATGAGTCCACCGAGGCCGGTCCGGTCGAGCACCTTCTGGACCGCGTCCTGCGTGCCGCACAGCCGGAGGTTGGCCCCCTCCGATCCGTTCGCGACCTCCTGGCCGATGGCGCGCAGGGCGGCCCAGCCCTGCTCCGGGTCGGGCGGCGCGTCGCCCCGCATCAGCCGCAGGCTGGAATGCATCGCCACCAGGCCGGAGCTCGAGATGAACGTCAGTCCTGTCAGGTCCATCAGCAGCTTGCGACCGCCGGCGTTGTAGATCTGGCGGACCGTGTCGATGACGCGCTCGTAGGCGGAGGCGTCCAACTCGCCGTCGAGCGCGAGGATCGTGACCGGTTCGGGGCCCTCAGCCTGCTCGACAGTCGTCCGCAGCACCATGTCGTCAATCCTCCTCTGGTCGGGCGGCGAGGGAGCGTGTCAGGGTGAGTATGTTCCCACCACCATCGCGCGGTCGATAGGCAAGCCTGTCGGTCGCCAGCCGCATGAGGCGGATGCCCATGCCCCCGGGCCCCCGGACCAGGGCCGGGACAGCCATGTCCGGATCCGGCAGCGTCGTGGGATCGAAGGGCGGGGCGTCGTCTTCCAAGGTGACGACGAGATCGGGTCCAACGACCGCCACGCTGACCTCGACCGAGCCGGGCCGGCCCGCATGGCCGTGCACGATGGTGTTCGTCGCCGCCTCGTCCACGGCCTGGACGAGGTCGTCAACGATGTCGGGCACCGCACCGGCGGCCCTGGCCGCCTCGCGGACGAGCCCGCGCACCTCGGCCAGCCGATCCAGCTCGGCAGGGATGCGGAGGGTGCGCTCGAGGGGTGTCATCGGGCGGGCGACCCGGCCGGGCGGGCGCTGCAGCCTTGCGACGGACCGCCGGGGATCGGGCGCGACCACGCCCAGACGGACGGGATAGCTGCGCTCATCGGCTCCATGTTGTCGACGATACCCTCGGCGCCGATGTATTGGGCACCAGGCGAAGTCGCCCATGCAGGGGTGACACGCGCCGGTCATCCTCCGCCTCGCCACGCCGCCGGGGCCGGAAGGTCCGACAGCAGGCCAGAAGCCCCTAGCCTTCGACCAGCTCCGCCTCGAACTCCCTGCGGAGCTCCGCCCGCTCTGAGGCGTCCAGCCACGTCGACTCGATCCCCTCGACGGCCAGCTGCCCCATCTCGGCGGCGCTCCAGCCGCTCGCTGACGCCACCCGGCCGTACTCGAGCCCGAGGTCGATGCCCTCCATGGCCGGGTCATCGGTGTTGATCGTCAGCCGCAGGCCAGCAGCCCGCATCCGGGCGAACGGATGCTCCTCGAGCGTGGCGAAGCGATTGGCGATGATGACGTTGCTCGTGGGGCACACGGTGAGAGGGATCCCGCGCCCGGCCACCTCCGCGATGAGCGCGTCGTCCTCCATGATCGCCACGCCATGGTCGATCCGCTCCGCGCCGAGATCCTCGATCGCAATCCGGATGTTCCTGGGACCGACCCCTACCGCCTCGCCCGCGTGGCAGGTCCGACGCAGGCCGAGCCGAACGGCCTCGCCGTAGGCCGGGGCGAACGATCGCAGGTCGACGCCCAGCTCTGTCGAATCGGCGCCGATCCCGATGACGCGCTCGGCCTTGCCGTGCCGGCGCAACACCCCGATCTGGCGGACGAGCTCCTGCCCGGCGGCCGGCCCATAGGCACGATCCATGTCGGCGATGAGTCGGCATCGCACGCCGGTATCGGCCTCCGCCGCCTCGATGCCCCGGGTCAGGCCTTCGATGATCTGCCCGAGGTCCTGGCCGGCGGCGAGGTGGCGCGCCGGGGTGAAGAACATCTCCCGGTAGCGGAGTCCGTGGGCAGCGCCGTCAACGAGTGACTCATAGGCGATCCGTTCCCAGTCGTCGGGCGTGGCCAGGAGCTCCTGGATGAGCCAGAAGATGGCCAGGAACGAGTCGAGCGAGTCGTAACGGTACAGATCCTCGGGATCTTCGGTGGGCAGCGACCGGCCGACCTTGCGGGCGAGATCGATCACCGTCGCCGTGCGAACGCTTCCCTCGACATGGCAGTGCAACTCGACCTTCGGGATGCGGTCGAAATGCGCCGACTCGGATGCACGCCTTCCCATTTCCCCTCCTCCGTGGCTCATCGGCAAAATGATGACCTGCGGTTCCGCCGAGGGGAAGGGTCCGGACCGCTGGCTCGCCACTTCGGGTGCCGGCTCGGTCGACAACCTGAACCCGGGGCACGCCTGCGGCATCAGATTCACCAGGAGCCGGTGCGGGCCACAACCCGCGGCCCGGTCCTCCAGGCCCATTGGCAAGGCCTGCCGATGGCCGGTGGGAACCCTTGTCGCCACCAAGCCAGGGAGGTGGTAGGTGATGACACGTCGACTCTTGTCTCTGGTCGCCGCAGGGCTGGTGGCCTCGCTGGCGGCGTGCGGCGGCAGCGCAACGACGGCCGCTCCGCCAGCGACGGCCGCTCCGACAGTGACGCCTGAGGCTCGGCCCCAAGCCGCCGTCGAGAAGGAGATTGCGTTCGCTACCTACAAGGGCGCCACGCTGACGCTCGACATGTACATTCCCGCCGACCCCAGCGGGGCACCGATCGTGATCGAACCGTGGGAGGACTTCGCCGAGCGTATTGCCCAGGAGGGGGCGATCGGTGTCCTCGTCCACGCAGGAGTCGAGGAGGCCGAATCAGGGGAGCTGGCGGAGCCCCGTCTGGGCGACCACGGTGCCTTCATTCGCGCTCAGGCCGAGCAGACCGCCTGCGCGATCCGCTTCGCCCGGGCACGGGCGGCCGAGCTGGGAAGCGATGATCCGATCGTGGTGATCGGCGGGTTCAGCGAATACGGCGGCGTTGCGGCCCATGTCGCGCTGTTCGGAGCCAGACTCGAAGAGCGCTGGGACGAGTTTGCCGCGACGGTCGGTGGTCCGCCGCGCCAGGTCGAGTGCGTGGTCGCCGACGGCTCGACACAAATGGACGCCCTGGTCGGTCTGGCTGGCGCCTACGACTTGTACGTGCCGGTCTTCGACGGGCTGTATGGGCGCGCCTACCAGCATGAGCGAGACCCCGAGCTGCAGCAGTTCCTGGCCAGCGCGATCGGAGCCAATCCGGAGCTCATGGTTCGGCTGATCCACGGCACCGTCGACCAGGCGATCCCCATGGAGAGCTCGATCGCGCTCCCTATAGTCGTCAGCTAGTAGCCCTCAGCCGCCAGCAGGATGTGGCGATCGACCATCCCGTCCCGGACGCGGTAGAACCCGATGACGGGGGTTCCGATCGGATGCCCGGGGCCCACGACGTCGACGAGGGTGGCGACGTAGAGGTCGCCGTTGGCCGTTTCGTACTCGGCGACAGGGCCGACCTGCGTGTACGTGTTGCCGATCCCGATGGCGCCCGCGATGACAGCGCCGATCTCGTCACGGTCCCCCGCCACCTGCTCTCCGTCGATGCTCATCACGACACCGGGCGCATACGTGGAATCGATGTCCGCTTGTTCGCCCGTCGCCCAGACCCCCAGAACCCGGTCCGAGACGGCCTGACCGTCGCTCGTCGACAGACCCACGGCGGTCGCGTATCCGCCGAGCGCGGCAGCCGCGACAAGGACGATGACGACCGCCACAAGCCACGCCCGGATGTGCGGGATCGGCCTCGAGGCCGCCCGCGAGGTCTCCTGTGCCGGTGTGTGGACGGCCATCGGTGCCTCCTCTCAGGGACGCCTGTCACTCGAGTGCGCAGCCGACAATCCGGCTCCATGGGAATCGACGCTGGGGATGCCGCTCAGGTTGGGTTCGCTCGGCCCTCGTTATCGGCCTGCGGTTCGCGCAGGCTGGATCCGGACACGTAGCGGTCCCCCACCCAACCTCCGTGCCCCCCGGAGCGTCGGTATCAGTGATGGGACAGGACACAGCGACTCGGGCATCGACGACGGCACCCAACGGAGTCACCGACCCGCTCGCCTCCTCCGACGAACGGACGCCATCCGGCGCCAAGATCGGGAGCCTCTGGCCGGGACGAACCAGCGGTCGGAGCGCGCTCGCCGAGCGCGCTCGTGACGGCGACCGTCGGGCGTTCCAGAGACTCGTCGAGCTCTGGATCGAGCCGGCCTTCCGAAGGGCCCTCGCGATCCTGGGCAGCGAAGCTGATGCACGGGACGCTACCCAGGATGCGCTCCTCGACGCCTGGCGCAACATCCGCCGCCTGCGCGACCCGGACCGCTTCGATGCCTGGCTCGGGCGGATCCACGTGAACGCCTGCCGGTCGATCGGCCGTCGCAGAGGACGGCTACGCGTCCGCGAGATCCAGGTGGCGGAACTGCCCGACCTCGAGCGTCCGCCTAGCACCGCGTCCCCAGTCGAGGATGTGTCGGTCGACCTGGATGAGCTGGAGCGGGCCTTCGGGCGGCTGTCGACCGCCGAGCGGTCGATCCTCGTCCTCCATCACCTGCAGCAACACCCGGTCGCCGAGATCGCCGAGGTGCTGGCGATCCCGGAAGGGACCGTGAAGTGGCGACTCCATGCCGCGCGCGCCGCGCTGGAACGGAGTCTCGCGCTGGAACGGAGTCTCGAGGAGGAACGGCGATGACCGCGCGAGTCACCGTCTCCGATGGGGCCCTCGAGGCGATGCTGCACCGACGGGCAGCTCGTGGCGACCCGGGCGATCTCCGCAATGCCGCGTTCACTGCCATCGAGAGCACCGAGCCGCGCCGCGGCATCTGGCCGCGCTGGCCGATCAGACCGGTTGCACCATCGCTGGGGTTCGGCTCGAGCCGGCTCGTCTGGGTGCTCACGGGGGCGCTCCTCATCCTCCTCGCCGGGGCCGCCGTCTTGGTGGGCGCGGGGTGGCTGGGCCAGCAGGAGCGGACCGACCCGTTCTCGGTGCAGATCGAGTCGCTGTCCCCCGATGCGGTGTACCAGGCGCGGGTGGTCATGGACGGTGCCGGAGCACATTGGGCCATTGCCGCCGGATATCTCACCCGATTCGATCCGGCATCCGGGGACCACACAACCTGGGCGATTGACGCCGGCCCGGGACTGCTTGACCCCGTCGTCGCTCCGGCCCGCGCGGGTGGCGTCTGGATCTGGTCCGGCACGGCGATCCATCGCTTCACTGGGACCTTCGAGGAGATGATCGAGATTGGGTCGACGGGCGTCGATCTCGCCGAGGCGCCGGACGGCACCCTGTGGGCGATCCTGGCGAACCGAGGGCTCGAGCGCTGGGATGGCTCTCGGTGGATCCCGGCCCCCGCCGGCGGCCCTCGCGCAGCACCGGGCACGCTGCTGGTCCGGGACGCCGACGACGTCTGGGTCGCCGCAAGCACGGACTCGCCCGGGGTCTGGCACCTGACCCGCGATGGATGGACCGGCTTCGACGTGGATGACGGGACGCCTGCCTATCCGGTCGGCAGGCCGGTGGTCGCGGCCGACGGCTCGATCTGGGTCGGGCCGAACCCATACTGGGCCGAGCGGCAGCCCACGATCACGCCTGATCCGGGTGTTGGGCGCTTCGATGGTGAGCGCTGGACCATCATCGATGGGCCCGGGTCCAACGTCGGCCACCTTGCCGCGGGCTCCGATGGATCCGTGTGGGCCACCGGAACGGACGGCGCGGTCGTCGCCCGTCATGACGACGAGGGCTGGACCGTGTTCGACGCGACCGACGGGTTCGATGCGCTTGGGTTCGGGCCAGTCTCGGTCACCGCGGCCGGCACGTTCGTGGGAGCAGCCGGAGGCGGCGCCGGTCTGTTCCGCTTCGCAGGCGATCGCTGGGTGGTGGTGCTCAGGGGGATGTTGGCGCAGCACGAACCAGAGTCGCCTTGGTTCGCTACGCTCCTCGCCGTCTCCGCAGACGAGGCCTGGACCGCCGACGACCGTGGCATCTGGCACTTCGTCGATGGAGAATGGCACGGACCGACCCGGGCCCGCGACTTCGCCGATTCCCAGGTGCGCGGGCTGGCCCTGGGGCCGGACGGCGCGCTCTGGATCGCGACCGGCGAGGGCGTCGCCGTCCTTCGAGAAGGGGACTGGGTGACGGCATGGGAGTCGGAAGCGCTGACCATCGCCGTCGCCCCCGACGGGACTGTCTGGACCGGGGACCACGAGATGATCGTCAACCTCGCACCCGATGGCGACGCGTTCAGCGCGCGGACGATCGACTGTCCGCGACCCGCAGTGACGCTGGCCGTTGACACGGACGGGTCCGTCTGGGTCGGTGGCCTTGGCTACAGCGGCGCTCCGGGACTCGCCAGGTTCGATGGCCAGACCTGCGAGTTGGTCGATCCGCTGGGTCTCGGCACGCCCGAGATTGCCGCCATTGCCGCCGATCCGGGCGGAGGCGTCGTCGTCCATCTCTTCGAAGACGCGACCGGCTCCTACGAAGACACGACCCGCTACGTCGCGCGGTTCGACGGCGACCGCTGGACGGTGCTGTACGAAGCGAACGACGGCTTCGGCTTCTTCGCGGACCTTGCGGTGACCCGATCCGGCGCGGTCGTGCGTCTTGGCTCGGTCGTTCGTGAGGGCGAGCGGTCCGGCAGGCTAGAGCGGTTCGACGGTGAGGGATGGGTGGCGATCGAAGGCACCGTTGGCGCCGAAGGCCGCGTCTCCTCTGCTCCCGATGGCACCATCTGGTACGACAGCCCATCGGGTATCCAGCGCGTCTCCGCAAACGAACTGGCGCCTTGAACGGGGACGCGAGCCGTCGCGGGCTCGCCTGCGGGATGACGAGGACCTTAGCCGGGCAGCTCCTCGAGCAGGGCCGTGGCATCCAGGCACGAGTTTCAAGGTATGACGGCAACAGCATGCTGTCGACTTCCAGGATCCGGAGCGGGCGTTTCTCGTTCCGGATCCTCAGCCGAATCGAACTGGCTGGGCCCCTAGCGCAGGTCCCCGCTGTCCATGGCGAGAGTCGAGTGCAGCTGAGCGCTCGGCTCTCGGCCGGCCATTGCATCAGGCTCCGGGGCGCGCGCGATACGCGACTGGTCTGGGGGCTGCTGGCACCGGCAGCGCGACTGGAGCGCGCGGGGTGCGTTTCTGTTCTGGCGCGCCCGGAGGGATTCGAACCCCCGACACTCGGTTCCGAAGACCGATGCTCTGGTCCACTGAGCTACGGGCGCGCGGCCGCCGAATGATACCGCCAGCGCTCGCCCCCACCAGTCCGGCCGCGACTCGGGTCCAGATCCGGGGCGCCCGGAGCTGGCAAGCGGCCGGAACGAAGGACGTCCCGCTGGCCGCGCTCACGAGCTCATCGAGCGGCTGGCCGTGCGCGACCCGTGGTTCGCCGGGCGGCCCAACGATCCGGTGCCGCGGACGAACGAGCCGCCGGTCGGTTCAAACGTCCGGTTGCTGCTCCCCCGACGAGACGATCATGGCGCCGGGCGCACGAGATGTCGGTCCGGGATGATGGTTGGGCCGCCGGGCGGTTCGGCCCTCTTTCCTCACCCTGACCCGCCCGGGGTCCTCACCCTGACCCGGCCCGGGACCCGGCACCCGCGTCGGCAGCGGCCAGGTCAGCGGTGACGCAGCTATCGAACCCCGCGGTACGAGCCGCCGCCGCGTCGGGCACAATCGCGCGGTGCCCGGTGAACACCGCTTTCCTGCTGCGCGTCCGCGCCATCGCGCCCGCGCTCGTCTCGCGCTGGTCGGTGTCGTGGGCGCCGCAGCCGTGCTGCTGGCCGCACCCGCACTGAGCCCCCGCGGCGCCGTCCTCGACCTGCGCAGCGACGCCGTCCCTGGGGCCATCGTCCAGGCTCCGGCGGCATCGACCTCGCCGGCTCCCGCGGCGACGCCGGGCACGAGGCCCGCTGCGAGTCGCACGCAGCCCGACGTTGACCTCGACGTGCCGCGCTCCCTCGTCCGGCAGGTGCCACTCACCGCCTGGCCGCGCGAGGTCACCAGCCTGACGGGCTACCAGTGGCCGATCGCGCACCCGCGGCTCACGCTGCCGTTCGGGCCGTCGTCCTGGGGTTCGCGTCTCGTGGACGGCGAGCCGTTCCACGACGGGGTGGACCTGGCCACGTTCTGCGGTGACCGGATCGTGGCCGCGCATGGCGGCACGGTCCTCGCGGCCGGTCGCCACTACGATCGCGTGATGGGCTGGGTCGGGGACCTGCGCCCCTACCTCTCCCGCCTCGAGCGCAAGCACCTGTGGTGGGAGCTGCCCATCGTGGTTGTCATCGACGACGGCAACGGCTATCGCAGCCTGTACGCGCACTTCGGGCGGATCGTGGTGGCCAAGGGCGATGTGGTGGAGGCGGGCGACCTGCTCGGGCACGAGGGGATGACGGGCCGCGCGTCCGGATGTCATCTCCACTACGGCCTGTTCTCCCCGGACGAGACGGCGACATTCCGGATCCGCCCCGACGTCGTCAAGCGCATGAAGCTGCCCCGGGAGCAGATTGCGCGTGTGGACCCGCTGCTGGTCATGCCGCCGAAAGCCGGGATCAACGCGCCGAGGCACCCCAAGGTGTCGCCGCCCGACGACACCTCTCCCTGAGGCGCGAGCCGCTCAGGCCGATCGCCGGTACCGGCGACCGACCAGCGACCACGCCGGCACCCGACCCAGCGCGGCCTCCAGCGACGGTCCCGCGCCGCCGTCCCGGCGCTCGATCGCCAGCCGGTCGGGTGAACCCGCCCCCGGCCGAGCGTCGACGCCCACCAGGTCCACGACCACGCGCCCCGGTTCGGGCTCGCCCAGGTCGGCGAGCAGCGCGGGCGGCCACTCGGGGGTGTCCTGTTCCGCGTGGACCTCCCGCTCGACATGCCAGCGTGGATGCCGGAGGAGGATGGCGCGCCAGCCATCCGCGATCTCGGGCGTGACGCAGCCGTCGCCCGGCGCCGGTGCCGCCGAGACGTGCTCCCCGCGCGCCCAGCCGGCGGCCTGGTGGAGCAGGGCGTACTCGTCGAGGTCCGCGAACGCGGCCAGCCGCTCGGCGGGCGAGCCGTCCCCGAACACGGCCAGGATGGACGGCGCGAACACCTCGGCGAGGTCCAGGTCGATCGCCCGCACGGTCCGGTGCAGGTACACGTGGCGGTACATGAACAGCCGCGCGGTGAGGAACATCTCGAGCGCCCCGAGCCCGGACTCGTACAGGGTCAGCCCCCGCTCGGAGACGAAGCTGTACCGGCGAAGCCGTTCCGCATCGACCGGTCCCATCGACACGCCGGTCAGGTACGCATCCCGGCGCACGTAGTCCAGGTTGTCCACGGTGAACACGCCCGACAGCAGCGGCTGGAGCACGCGGACCCAGCCGGGCATGGAGGGATCGACAAGGGCCGGCTTGGAGATCAGGAACGACACCCAGCGCGGGTCGATGGTCTCGCCGTCGGCGAACCGGTCACGCTCCGGCCCGTGTCCCGGAGCCCGTCGCAGCCCCCGGATGACGGGACCCAGCTCGCGCTCGATGATCAGCTGCGAGAGGTCCTCGTGGCTGAGCGACTTCGCGCCGGGCCGCCGAGGATCCGCGGGCGCCGGAAAGACGGACAGGAACCGGTCGTCGAAGAAGTGGGCGAACGGCCCGTGCCCCACGTCGTGGAGCAGGCCGGCGATCCGCAGCGTCTCGACCACCAGACCCTCGGACGGGACGGGCTCGCCCGGTGCCAGCGACGGCAGGGACGACCGCAGCGACGGGATAGCAGCGACCGGCCCCACAATCCCGCCTCGTGCATCACGCCCAGGCCGTGGGTGAACCGGGAATGCTCCGCGGTGGGGAACACCCAGCGCGCGCTCTGGAGCTGGGAGATCCGGCGAAGCCGCTGGAGCCAGGCGGAGTCCAGCAGGTCGTCCTCGGCGACGTCCTCGTCCGCGAACCCGGCCGCGCGCGCCTCCGCGGGCGCCAGGCGCTTGGTCAGCTCCACGTAGCCGTGGATCGGGTCGCTGATCAGGTTGACGGCCGCGAACGGCGCCCGGCGACCGGGTGCTCCACCGGGCGCGTCACCGGAAGCGGCTACGGGACCCAGATCCTGGTCTCGGTCGTCCACGCCGAGAGGTTACCCCGCCCATCCCGCGCCTGGACCCGGAAGAAATACCAGTGGCCGCGGACGCGGTTCCTGCGGTGGACCTTCGTGCTCGTCGTGTCGTCGCGGATCGTCTTCCAGTCCCGATCGTCCCGCCGGAACTGGACGTCGAACGAGTGCACCCCGGCCGTGTGCGTCTGGAGTCGCGGGTCGGAGCCGCTCCACCGGAAGGTCAGGTCGTCGCCGCTCCGCACCAGGCTCCCGTTGCGGGCGACCGGGAGGGTGTGGTCCAGCGACTCGGTCATCACGATCGACGCCCAGACGGAGCCATCGTTCGCCTGGGCGATGCCCAGCCCGACGTAGTTGTAGTCGGTGCTGAACATGATCGCGCGATGGACGTCGCTGTTCTTCCACATCGAGTACAGGCTGTCGGCCGCCTGCTGCCCGATCGGCCAGCCGGTCATGCCGATGATCTCGCCGTAGCCCAGCCAGTCGATCCCGCGCTGATCAAGCGCCAGGCCGACATCGCCGCCGGCCGCGGTGTGCGAGAGGGAGCGCAGGTTGGCCATCCGCTGCGCGCGCTCGGTCGCCAGCGCCGTGAGCGCGTCCCACGCTCGGTAGCCGACCAGACCCCGAGCCACGCGGTCCCCGTTCATGGACGTCAGGACCATTCCGGCGACGTCGGCGGTCGTGGCGGCCGCCGCGGGCGCGGGCGCAGCGCCGAAGGTCACGGCCAGCACGAGCGCGACTGCGAGGGAGGCGAGGCGGACGGATACGCGCGGGGCGGCAGCGTCGATGGGTCGTCTCCCTCTGGGGTGGGGGCCGCTGGATCCGTGAGAGGCTACCGGAGATGGTGCGTCCGGTCACCGGACCCGATGGACCCCGGTTGCGGGCCAGAGGTCAGGAGATGGATCCGTACCGGTCGATGGCCGAGCGCAGGGTCGCGACCACGTCGTCGCGCAGCTCCGACGGGGCGAGGACCTCCACGTCCGAGCCCCAGGACAGGATCCAGAGCCGGATCTCGATCGTCCCGGCCACGGTCGCGCGCCATTCCAGCGCGCCATCCGGGAGCTCCGACACCTGCTGGCTCGGATGCCACTGCGCCTCCATCACCCGCCCGGCGACCTCCGGTCGGAAGCGGAGCACCACCTCCGTCGCGGGCTGGTCGGCGATGATGTCCCACGCGCGCCGGAGCTGGGCGACCACGTCCGCCTCCGGTGCCTCGAACACTCGGGGGAGGACCGCGAGATCGCGGATCCGCTCCACCTTGAACGTGCGCATCGCGTCACGATCCTCGTCGAAGCCGATCAGGTACAGCGCGTGCGTCTGGAGCGACGGCTCCAGGAGGTACGGCCGGACGGTCGCCTTGCGCGGGCCGCGGGCACCGCTGTACGGCGCGGGAAGGTACTCGAACTCGACCACCCTCCGATCCGCCCACGCCTTGGTGAGGTCGCCGACGTGGCGGTTGAACACGGGATCCACCTCCCGGCTCGCGAGGTCCTGGACCGTCCGCTCGACGTGGGCGCGCAGCGACGCGGGCAGACCCTCCTCCAGCTTGGTGAAGGCCGACGCGAGGACCGGGTCGTGCTTGTCCATGTAGCGCGCCAGGAGCCGTGCCGAGAGGAAGATCGCCATGGCCTCGGAGAGCGTCAGGCGGAGCGGCGGCAGGAACGCCTCGCCTTCCACGCCCCAGCGCCCGCCCTCGCTCCAGACGGGGATGCCCAGCTCGCCCTCGATCGCCTTCAGGTCGCGATAGACGGTCCGCTTGGCCATCCCGGTCCGCTTCGCGATCTCCATCGGGGTGATCCCGTGGGTCCCGTTGGCCCGGAGCACCCCGACCACCGTCAGGAGCCTGGCGGTGCGGTCGCGCTTGGCGCGATCGTCGCCCGGCAGGTCATCGAACATCGGTGTCCTCCTCGAGCGTGGTCTGGCCGGGCTGGCCGTGGCCGCCCTGCCGCCGTCGATCACCGGCAGCCGCCACCGTACCGCGATCGGTCCTCTCGCGTCCGGCGCTCGCGCGGTGCCCCGGCGCCCAAGGTACCGGTGACGGCAGGACTCCCGGGTCATCGTCCCCGCCTGCCCGTCGGCCCATCGTTGCGTCACCGCACCACGGTGCGGGGCCCACAACCGCATACCCATCCGGTCGAGGCGGTCCCTCCCTCCTCCCGTCGAGACCGGAGAGCCTCCGAAGCGACGCCGTCCTCCTCCCGGCGTCGCTTCGGCCGTTTCCTGCGCGGGTACACTTCGGCCGGACACCCCACAGGAGGAGCACCGAAGGCCATGCGCACGCTCAGGGGCACTGCTGCCCTCGCCCTCGTCGCCGCGTTCGCCGCGGCCTGTTCCGGTGGCGCGCGTCGCCGTCCGCCGTCCCCACCGAGGCCCCGACGGTCGCTCCCACCGAAGCGCCGTCCGCCGCCCCCACCGAGGCCCCCACCGAGGCCCCGACGCCCACGCCGGACGCCTGTGCGCCGCAGAACCTCGCGCTGCTGACCCCCGGCACCCTGACGATGGGTGCCGACAACCCGGCCTACCCGCCGTACTTCGAGTTCAGCGACACCAACACCGAGCCCTGGGAGCTGGGCGACCCGACCAACGGCATGGGGTTCGAGGGCGCCGTCGCCGCCGCCGTGGCCCGCGAGCTCGGCTTCGCGCCCGAGACCACGACCTGGGTCGTCGCCCCGTTCACCACCGCGATCGGCCCCGGCGCCAAGGACTTCGACATCTACGTGACCCAGGTCAGCTACACGGCCGAACGCGCCCAGGCCGTGGACATGACCGACGGCTACTACGACGTTGCCCAGGCGATCGTGGCGGCCAAGGGCAGCCCGCTCGCCTCGGTCACGACCGTCGCCGGGCTCAAGGACTTCACCTTCGGCGCCCAGGTGGGAACCACGAGCTACGGGGTCATCACCGACACCATCGCCCCCACCAAGGACGCGAAGGCCTACGACACCAACGACCTCGCGGTCCAGGCGCTCAAGAACGGCCGGATCGACGGCCTTGTCGTCGACCTGCCCACGGCCTTCTTCGTGACAGCCGTGCAGTACGGCAAGGGCACCATCGTCGGCCAGTTCCCGGCCCCCGAGGGCGGTGAGCACTTCTCGATGGTCCTCGACAAGGGGAGCTCGCTGACCGCGTGTGTCAACGCCGCCATCGGCCGGCTCAAGGCCAGCGGCGAGCTGGCGGCCATCACCCAGGAGTGGCTCGCCGACAAGGCTGACGCGCCCGTCTTCCAGCCCTAGCCGCGGTTGATGGATCCCGACGGGCCCGTGACGTCGTCTGCCGGGGCGGCTCCGCCGCCACGCGCGACCCGCGGGCCCCGGTTCGGGCTGGGTGCCGAGGGGGCGCGCTCGCTCGGGATCGCGACCGTCTCGACGGTCGTCGTGTTCGGCCTGCTGGGGGCCGTGATCGTCAACTCGGCAGGCTGGCCCGAGGTGCAGCGCTACTTCCTCGACGGCGAGATCTTCGCGGAATCGCTGCCCAAGGTCCTGGCCAAGTTCTGGGTCAACATCCAGCTGTTCCTGATCGCCGAGGGGCTGATCCTGGTGTTCGGGCTGCTGCTCGCGGTGCTCCGCAGCCTGCCCGGCCCGGTGTTCTTCCCGTTGCGCCTGATGGCGACCATCTACGTCGACGTGTTCCGGGCGCTGCCGGGCATCCTGGTCATCCTGGCGCTCGGCATCGGCATCCCGGCGCTCGAGATCGAGGGCGTGCCCCGGGACGAGTTCTTCTACGCCGTGGTGGTCCTCACGCTCCTGTACTCGGCGTACGTGTCCGAGGTCTTCCGGGCCGGCATCGAGTCCGTCCACCCGAGCCAGACCGCTGCTGCCCGGTCGCTGGGGCTGACCCAGGTCCAGACGATGCGCCACGTGATCGTGCCCCAGGCGGTCCGCCGGGTCATCCCGCCGTTGCTCAACGACTTCATCGGCCTCCAGAAGGACACCGTGCTCGTGTCCTACATCGGCCTGGTGGAGATCTTCCGCCAGACCCAGATCCTGTCGGCCGCCAGGTTCAACTTCACGCCCTACGTGGCGACCGCCCTCGTGTTCCTGGTGGTGACCATCCCGCTGGCCCGCCTGACCGACTGGCTCATCGTCCGCGAGCGGCGCAAGGGGCAGGGCGGCTCTGGGGCGCCGTCCGCCGCGCCACCGCGCCGCCGCGGGCGCGTGCTGGGGATCGGGCGATGAGCGGTCCCGCGCTGTCGATCCACGGCCTGTGGAAGTCGTTCGGGCACCTCGACGTCCTGCGCGGGCATCGACCTCGAGGTCGCCGAGCACGAGGTCATCGCGCTCATCGGCGCGTCCGGGAGCGGCAAGTCGACGCTCCTGCGGTGCATCAACCTGATCGAGCCCATCGACGCCGGCCGGATCCTGATCGAGGGCGAGGAGATCACGGCAAAGGGCGTCGACGTGGACCGGATCCGGCGGCGGGTGGGGATCGTGTTCCAGGCGTTCAACCTGTTCCCGCACATGTCGGTGATCGACAACATCACGCTCGCCCCGCGTCGCGTCCTCCGCCGGCCGCGGCCCGACGCGGAGCGCGACGCCACCGAGCTGCTCGAGCGGTTCGGCCTGGCCGAGAAGGCGCGCGACTACCCCGACCGGCTCTCGGGTGGGCAGCAGCAGCGGGTGGCGATCGTCCGGGCGCTGGCGATGCAGCCGGACCTGCTGCTGCTCGACGAGGTGACCTCCGCGCTGGATCCGGAGCTGGTGGCCGAGGTGCTGAGCGTGATCCGGGAGCTCGCGACGGGCGGCATGACCATGCTCATCGCCACCCACGAGATGGGCTTTGCCCGGGATATCGCGAGCCGCGTCTGCTTCCTGGACCAGGGGATGATCCTCGAACAGGGGCCGCCGGCGCAGCTGTTCACGCAGCCCCGTGAGGCGCGAACCCGGCAGTTCCTCAACCGGATCATCGAGGCGGGTCGCCTGTAGGTCCGGGCGCCGCCCGCCGCGCGGACCGGGCTAGCTGCCCGCGATCGGCCCCCGGCAGGCGTCCACGAAGAACGCGAACAGCCGCTCGAACGCCCTGGGGGTGGACTCGGTGCGTTCCGGGTGGCACTGGACCCCGATGCGGAACGGGCCAGTCGGCGCCTCGAGGGCCTCGACCAGGTCCCCGGCGGCGCTCGTGGAAACGCCCGACGCGACGAACGCGGCCGCAAGGTCGGACGGCCGAACCGCCTGGTGGTGATAGCTGTTGACGGTCAGCACAGAGCTCCCGGCATGGGTCGGACTGAGGATCCGCGCGAGCCGTGAGCCGGGCGCCAGCCGGAGCGGATGCTGATGAGCCTCGCCGCGGCCGTACGGCGCGCTCTCGTGACCATCCACGTGCTGGGTCAGCGTGCCGCCCGCGAACACGTTCATGGCCTGGAGCCCGCGGCAGATCCCCAGGACAGGCAGCGCCCGGGCATCGGCGGCTGCCCAGGCCGCCGCCTCCAGGGCATCACGGAGCGGATCCACTGCCGAGGACCCCGCCTCGGGTCGCCCGTAGCGGGCCGGTTCCAGGTCCGAGCCACCGGTCAGCATGAGCCCGTCCATCGCGGCAAGGGCCCCGGCGCGCATGGAGTCCGACGCCGTGGCATCGAGCGGGATGGCCGTGCCGCCGTGGCGCGTGATCGAGTCCACGTACAGGGCGTTCTTGCGCGCCACGAGCAGGGGATCGGCGTCGCGTTCGGGTGCGGCGAGGGTGACGACGATCCGGGGCGACCGCCGCGCAGTGGGTGACATGGCGGGCAGCATACCCACCTCGCGGACACACGGTGCTACGTTGCCGGCGACGCGTCCTCGGGCGGCAGGGACTCGTATTCGTCGGGCGGGGTCGGGGTCGGCTCCTCGCCTGTCTCGCCGTCATCGGGCGGGGGGATGTACTCCAGCCCCGGGAGGACGCGCAGCACCCACCCGCGCTGGAGGTTGTCGGGCGCGTAGTCGGCGGACTCGGGGTCCAGCGTCGGGTACAGGTCGCGGTTCCAGTAGGCGATGGATCGCCCGGAGGTCTTGTACCGGCGCCCGAGTCCCGTGAGCGTGTCCCCGGCGATCACCTTGTGGAGCAGGAACGTGGGTGCAGGGGTGGGCGTCGGCGGCGCGGGTGTCGGCGTCGGCGTCGGCGGCGCCGTGGGGGCCGGCGTGGGCGTCGGCGTGGGGGACGGCGTGGGGCGGATCGAGGCCGGCAGGCAGGCGGCGATCAGCAGGATGGTGACGGCGAGCGCAGCGGCATGCGCGCGGGCCCTCCCGGGATCGCGGCGAGCGACCGTCACGGGACGGCGTCGGCGTACGGTGGATCGAACGGGGTCGGCGTGGACAGGGTGAACTCCGCGGCGAGGGCAAGGCCCTCCAGCGCGGTCGCGATCCGGCCCCGACCGCGGCGCTTGGCGACGAAGCAGGCCCGGTCGGCAGCCAGGAGGACCTCCTCGGCATCCCGTCCGTCCACGGGGAACGACGCGATCCCGATCGATGTGGACAGCTCCAGGCCTCCCGCGGCCCAGGACGAGCCAGGCGCCCCGACTCCCGCGACCGCGTCGCGCACCCGCTCGGCGACGGCCGGCAGGGCCGCCGGATCGCTTCGCGGCAGCAGCATCACGAACTCATCACCGCCGTACCTGAACACGGAGTCGCTGTCCCGCGTCGCGCCCAGCACGGCCTGCGCGATCTCGCGCAGCAGCCGGTCGCCGGCCTGGTGCCCCAGCGTGTCGTTGACCGTCTTGAACGAATCGAGGTCGATCATCACGAGGCCGAACGGATCGCCGTCCGCGACGTGCCGCGCCAGGTACTCCTTGAACGTTCCATGGTTGAGGAGGCCCGTCAGGTCATCGGTCCGCGCGCGGGTCTGGGCCGCCTGGAACGACTCGGCGTTGCGAAGCGCGATCGACACCTGGGCGGCGAACAGCTGGACGAGCTCGAACTCGCGGACGTCGAACGGCGATTCGGCTCCCATCCGCTCGAGGGTGAGCACGCCGACCGCGCCGTGCGGCCCGCGCAGCGGCACCACGATCAGGCTCCCGTCGATCGGGCCCGTGTCGCGGAAGTGGTTGACCCGTGGGTCCGATGTCTCATCCTCGATCAGCACCGGTTCGTTGTGCTCCAGGACCCAGGTGGCGAGCCCTGTCTCGCCGGGCTCCCACGGCAGCAGGAAGTACTCGGCATGCACGCCCCGCGCGGTCAGCGGCCGAAGCAGCCCGGTCTGCCGATCGGTGACCTCGATCGCGATGTTGTCGCACTGGATCAGTGACCCCAGCCGGTCCGTGATCTGCTCCAGCACCGCCCGCTGGTCGAGCGTCGTCAGGATCGACTCCGTGACCCGGAGCAGCTCTGCCTGGGCAAGCAGCTGCCGCTCCAGGGCGGCAGACTGGCTTCGCAGCTGCGCCGTCGCGTCGGCGTTGGCCATCGCCTGGGCGGCGAACGACGCGTAGATCACCAGCAGGCGCAGGTCGTCCTCGGTGAACTGGCGGAGCCCCGGTTTCGCGAGGACGAGCACGCCCAGGCTTTGGCCCTCGTGCACCATCGGAGCCAGGAGGAGCGACTCGTCGATGTGCTCGTCCGTTCCCGGGATGGTGATGCCGCGCGGATCCTGCGCCGAGTCATGGACGAGCTGGGCGACGCCGTACCTGGCCACCCACCCGGTGATCCCTTCGCCCACCGCCACCGTGAGGGTCTCCGGGGTTTCCTCGCTGTACACGTGCCCATAGCCCTGGTACGCCACGGGCCGCAGCTCGTCGCCGAACACCCGGTAGACCCTGGCGTTGTCGTAGCTGATGAGCTGACGCAGCTCGGTCGCGATCGTGGTGCCGACGTCGTGGACATCGCTGATCCCGGCCAGCCGTGCCCCCAGGCGCTGGATCGACTGGAGCTGGGCCGCCCAGGCGGCCATCCGGCTGAAGGTCCGCGCCGAGCGAACCGCAACCGACGCGTCGCCTGCCAGCGATTCGGCCGCCTCGAGCTCGCCGTCCCGCCACAGGTATGGCCGGTCATGCGCGAGATAGAGGACCCCCTGGCTCTCGTCGCCATCCACGAGCGGAGCCGCCAGCAGGGCCCCGATCCCCTCCTGGATCGCAGCTGCCCGGATCGGGCTGGAGCCGTGCGGGGCATCCGGGCCGAGCAACAGCCGCGGACGTCGCGACGAAGCCTCGCGCTGTGCGCCCTCGCCCAGCTCCAGCTCGCGGGCGATCGCCAGGAACGACTCGGAGAAGCCCGATCCGCCCGGCGAGGAGATGCGCCCCTCGCCATCGCGCAGGACCACGGCCACGCGGTCGGCTCCGAACAGCACCCTGGCGTGGTCCGAGAGGTCGCGGATCACGTCTGCCACGTCCAGCCGCGAGATCAGGTCGGTGGCCACGCGCCGCAGGGCCTCCGACCGACGAAGCCGCGCCGTGGCCTGCTCGGCCGCAGCCGCGCCCCTGACCAGCACGCCGAGCGTGCGGGCGAGGGCGATGGCGAGGCTCCGGCCATCGTCGGGTCCAAGCTCCATCGCACCCGCGAGCACCAGAACGCCCCACGGGGCTACGCCGCCGGGGATCGCCACGACGAGCTCGTCGGTGCCGATGCCGAGGAGCGGGCTGGCCATCGGATCACCGGGCCGGGCATGGACGGGCTGATCGCTCTCCAGGGCGCGCGCGAACAGGGTGCGTCCCGGCGGGACGCTTCGCAGGGCCGTCACGCCGGCACCCTCGGCATCGGTGGCGCGCGCGACCAGGCCGCCGGGCCGACGCTCCCAGACCCCGACGAGCGCGGCGCCGGTTGCCAGCCGGATCCGCCGACACGCCTCGTCGAGCGCCGAGTCCAGGCCGGCCGGGAACGAGGCAACCTCCGCGAGGTCCGCGAGGAGGTCGAGGCCGGCCGTGGTCTCGGTCAGGGTCGCGTGAGTCTCTCGCCGGAGTCCCCGAACGGGCGCCAGTTCTCCGGCATCGGCCACCATCGGCGCTTCGGCAGCGTTCAGGAACCGCTGCAGGTCGCCAAGCCGGTAGCGGCGGTCACCGCGCTCGTTGATCCGGTAGTAGCGCAGCCGCCCGGCCTCGCTCCACGCGCGGACCGTGTTCGGGTGCACGCCGAGGACTCCCGCCGCCCGCGCGACGGTCAGGGTGGCATCCGCCGGACGCGGGGGCCGAGCAGGACTGGTGGTGCTGTGGGATTTGGTAGGCATGGCGGTCGTCGGGCAAGGTTCCCAGACTTCACAGGAGTTGCCAATAGGACGATCCGCCCATGATCCCGGGTTGGCAGGATGTGGGAGGTGGTGTCAGGAGCGGCGTGGTCCGCCGGTGGCGCGCACGTACGCGAGGGCTGCGGCGAGCGCCAGCAGCGCGATGAGTCCGACCACGCCGATCGCCAGCAGCGGATCGCCAACGAGGCCCGGACCCTGTCCGCTGCTGCGCGGGTCGCCGCCGGGCAGGGCGGACGGGCTCGGCGAGGCGGCCAGGACGAACGACGCGGCTGCCAGCGTCCAGGCGAGCGCCATCCCGACGGCCATGGCGACGCTCACCTGCTGGCGGATGCCGCACTGGCCGGGGTTCCGCCCGCCGCGGTGCGCTCGGTCAGGCCAGGACATCGACCATCGCCCAGACGAGGCCGCCGAGGATCACCGCGACTCCGCCGCCCAGGAGCAGGCTGATCACGCGCGTGGTGCCCTGCCGGCCCGCGGCCAGCAGGCGGAGCGCCTCGTTCGACTCGAGGTTGGTGAGGATCAGGGGCCGGTTCAGGCCCGGACCAAGGATGGGGCCACGCTCAGGATCCATCGACGGTACGCCGAGCACGAGGACGTGGTCGACGCTCGTGAGCAGCTCGAGCCGCAGCCGGGCCGGCGTCGCCGGGTCGTGCCCTCCGGCACGCGGTCGGCAAGGTCCGCCGCGGACCCCATCGACTCGCGAGTCACCACGACCAGGCCCTCGTCCAGCGAGTCCCCGTCGACCGCGATCCGGTCCAGCCCCTCGCTGATCTCGAACGGGACCACCTCGCGGTGATCCTCGAACGCGACCCATCGACTGCCCTGCCGCAGCTCGAGTCGACGGCGTCGTAGCACCAGCGGCCGGTGGTCCTCGTCCTCCCATTCGTCGGCGGAGTCCACCCGGCCGGTGACGCCCAGGTAGCGGGGGCGCCCGGCGCTCGCCGCGGCGACGGCCTCGGCCACCGGGACGGTACGCGTGGCTGCCAGCGATCCGCCCGACGCGCGCGCCGGGACCCAGGCCGCGCATGAGCCACCAGCCGGCGGCCACCGCGAACCCGCCGGCGACGACAAGGACGAGGGGGATCACGGGCCGATGATCGCACGGGTCCCGGACGCACGCGCCACGCTCGCAGGCACGGCGACTCGGCGGTCGGCGGGAATCAGTAGCCCGAAGGAACCTACCCGACGCATGGGCCTTGATGTCATCGCGGCCGTTAGCATCGCTCGACCCCTTCGGGCTGGAATCAACGCTACGCGCGGATCGGTGGCAGGGTCAATTCCCTTATCCACCCTGCTCTGTCCAATCTGACCAAGTTGTCCACCGCTTGTCCACCGCGATGGTGGTGTCACGGACCCGCGACCGGGCTACGGCAAGTCACCAGCGACTCAGCCACCCGACCACCACGATCGGCTCCCGCCGGGGTCACGCACGGGCGGGTGACGAGCTCCGCACGGTGGTCGTCAGCCCCAGTCGTACGCGACTCGCCGGCACCGGAGCGACTCGCCGGTCTCGGCACGCGACTCGCCGGCAGCGGTGGGGCGGGCGGCGCGGCGCGCCGGCGCCTGACACTCGCTCAGCCGGACCCGCGCCCCGTCAGCGGGTCGAGCGCGCGGACCTCGCCCGCGAAGCTCGTGAGGACGAGCCGGCCACCGACCAGCTCGGCATCGGTGACCACGTCGGAGTGGGCGACCCGCCACGACACCTCGCCGTCGGGCCGCAGGGCGAACGTCTCGATCTCCGCCTGGGCCACCACGTGCGGCAGCCGCGAGGACCCGACGATGACGATGACCGGCGACGCGGAGCGATGCGCCCAGCGCAAATCGCCGGTCCGGGCCTCGAACGCGTAGACGTGGAAGCCGTACTTGACGAGCAGCAGGCCCTCGGTGTCCCAGAGCAGACCCGCGGGCGCGTCGCTGATCAGCGAGGCGAGGCGCACGGTCCATGGACCGGAAGGCGTGTCCACCCGGATCTCGGCGCGGCAGCGGCGCTCGGGCTCGGAGCCGGTCATCGCCCCGAGATCGGTCATGGGGCCACCCGACTCCGACAGGGCGAAGACCGAGGCGCCCTCGCCGGAGCCGGCCCAGCGGATCGCGGCGCGGATGCCGCCCGGGAACTGGACGACGGCGTGGTTGGGTTCGGCGGGCACCGGACGGGGCGCGAGCGCGCTCAGGCGCCGGGGTTGGGCTGCAGCGCCGAACCGCCGAGTCCGGCGCCTTCGGCCAGGACGTCCGCCTGGCGGCGCTCCTCGCAGATCGGGGCGACGGTGGCATTCGACAGCATGCGCAGGGTGGCCGGCGGCACGGGGAACACCGCAGTCGGCAGGCCGGCCGCGGCCCATACCACCTGGAAGCGGCCGAGGTCCGGGTCCATGATCACCCGCAGCGTCCGTGGGTGGCCGATGGGCGGGATCCCGCCGATGGAGTAGCCGGTCAGCTCCCGCACCTCGATCGCGGTGGCGCGCCGGACGTCACGCTCCCCGGTGACGGCCGCCAGCCGGGCGAGGTCGACGCGGTTGGCCCCTGAAACCAGGCACAGGATCGGCTCGAGCGTCTCGTCTTCGGCTGGGGCGGCAAAGACCAGCGACTTCACGATCTGGCCGAGCTCCGCGCCGACGGCCGCGGCCGCCTCCTCGGCGGTGTGCGTCGACTCCGGGAACACGTGGACGTCGAGGGTGACGCCCTTGCGCGCAGCGGCGTCAATCACGCGCTGGGTCGGCGTGGGCAGCAAGGGCTCAGGCACGACCCGAAGGGTACACGACGGGGGTCCCGAACCGTGCGGCCGGCAGCGGCCGCGGGCCATCCACGAGTACGATCGGGGTGATGCGGTCTCCAGCCCACGTTGCGCGCCACGCCCTCGTCGTCGCGAACGGCGATGTCGCTGCACGCGCCGCCCTCGACGAGGCCTGGCCCGGCTGGGACGACGGGGTGACCGACGTGATCGCGGCCGATGGCGGCCTGGCCCGCGCCCTCGCCCTCGGGCTCGCCCCGAACCTCCTCGTGGGCGACCTGGACTCCCTCGCCCCCGCCGACGCTGCCGAGGCCGCCGGGGCCGGGACGGAGATCCTGCGCGCGCCCGTGGACAAGGACGAGTCCGACACGGAGCTGGCCCTGCTCGAGGCCGTCGGGCGAGGCGCAACCCGCATCACCGTCCTCGGTGCATTCGGGGGACCGCGGCTGGACCACGCGCTGGCGAACACCTGGCTCCTCGCCCATGCCGGCCTCGCGGGGGTCGACGTCGCGCTCCTCGACGCCGCCATCCGGGTTCGCCTCCTCTCGGGCCCGGGAACCTACCCGCTGCCCGGCGAGAACGGCGCCACCGTGTCGCTCCTCCCCCTTGCCGGCGACGTGGACGGGATCACGACCCACGGCTTTCGCTACCCGCTCCGCGACGAGCCCCTTCGAACCGGACCGGCGCGCGGCCTGTCCAACGTCCGGACGGCGTCGGACGCGTCGGTCACCCTGCGGAACGGCCGCCTCCTCGTCCTCGAAGTGGCCGGCCCGGCGGCAGCGCTAGACTCCACGCCGTGACCTCCCCGCAGACCGGCGACCCGGCCCCCGACCTCGTGCTCCCCGACGAGCACGGTGCCCTGCACCGCCTCGCCGACCGCCGCGGCTCGTGGACCATCGTCTACTTCTATCCGAAGGACGACACGCCCGGCTGCACCACCGAGGCCTGCGGCTTCCGCGACGCCGATGCCGACATCGCTGCCCTGGGCGCCCAGGTGTGGGGCATCAGCCCCGATGGCGCCGCGAGCCACGCCGCCTTCCGGGCGAGGTTCGGGCTCCCGTTCACCCTGCTCAGCGACGAGGACCACGCGGCCGCGGAGCGCTGGGGCGCCTGGGGTGAGAAGCAGAGCTACGGCAAGACGTCGGTGGGGATCCTGCGCTCGACGTTCCTCGTCGACCCCGAGGGGCGGATCGCCAGGGCCTGGTCAAGAGTCAGGGCCGACGGGCACGCGGCGCAGGTCCTGGATGCGCTGCGTGCGGCGTCCGGTGCGCGTGACGCCTGATCGGGGCAACGAGAAAGGCTTCGCTCGTGGGGGGAGACGAGCGAAGCCTCAGCTCGCAATCTAGCACAATGAGAGACGTCGTGGTACCCGATTCGCAACCTTTCGGATCCCACCCGCCGCACGGGTGGCGTCCACCGCGGTTCATGGTGATCGTCGCGCATCCTGACGACGCCGACTTCGGACCGGCGGCGACGGCCGCGCGGTGGATCGACGCCGGCTCGGAGGGCTGGCTGGTGTGCTGCACCAGCGGCGATGCGGGAGCCGACGACTGGCGCACCGACCCGATCGAGCTTGCCACCGCGCGCGAGGCGGAGCAGCGGTCGGCCGCCGAGGTGGTGGGCTACGCCGGGATCTCGTTCCTCCACCAGCCCGACGGCGCCCTGGCCAACGATCTCGCCCTCCGCGAGCAGCTCGCCCGCGAGATCCGGACGTTCCGTCCGGACGCGGTCCTCGCCGTTGACCCCGAGACCCTGTTCTACTCCGACGGCGGCGTGAACCACGCCGATCACCGCGCCGCGGGGATGGCGGCGGTCGATGCCGTCTACCCGGCCGCGCGCAACGCGATGGCGTTCCCGTGGCTGGCCCGTGACGGTCTGGAGCCGTGGATCGTGCGCAGGCTGTACCTGTTCTGGTCGAACCGTCCGACGGCGTGGATCGATGTCACCGGCACGCTTGGCCGCAAGCTTGCCGCCCTGCGCGCGCATCCGAGCCAGCTCCGCAACCCTGAGGCGCTCGAGGTCAGGATCCGCGGGTGGGCGGCGGAGGAGGGAGCGGCCATCGGCGTGGAGGCGGCGGAAGCATTCCGGGTCATCGTCATCGAGGACGACCCGAGCTGACGATCG
This sequence comes from uncultured Chloroflexia bacterium, assembly GCA_963700555.1. Lineage (GTDB taxonomy): Bacteria > Chloroflexota > Limnocylindria > Limnocylindrales > CSP1-4 > CAIXZV01. Next base: position 315,355 of record CAVOXZ010000019.1, on the reverse strand, counting down.
GACCTACCTGGCCAGCAGCGCGGGACGCACGCGACCCCAGGCGTTCCAGAGGTCGGCAAGCTCAGCGGCGCGACCGCCCAGTGCGTCCACCATCGTCCCGAGCGCCAGGTCACCGGTGCGGTCCGCGAGCCACTCGTCTGCGGCCACCACCGCCTGCTCATACAGGGCGCCGATCTCGGCCTCGTTCGGCCAGGTCCGGATCCGCATCCGGTCCAGCCCCGCGTAGCCGACGGCGAGCGAGAGGTCACGGGCCGGCGGCACGCGGCCGTCCGCGAACCCGCCGAGGCCGTCATAGCGATAGCCGAGCGCCGACAGGGCGCCTACGATGTCGCGGGCTTCGCGGGGCTCGAACAACCGCCAGAAGGGGTGATCCGCGGCCGGGTCCAGGTAGCCGTCCTCGATCGCGCGCCCGACGATCACGTCCAGGAGCCGCGAGATCCGGAGCTGCCACTCGCGCTCCGAGCCGGGTTCCCCGGCGGCCAGCGAGGCGACCAGCCGGTCATGCGCCTCACGGTCGCCTCGGAGCAGCCGGATCACGACGGGGAGGCCGGCGAGGAGCTCGGCCGGCGACGGTTCCACCGGTGGATCAGGCAGATCGGGATGCTCCACCGGCCAGACCTTCGCGAACGGGTGCGGCTCCTCCTCCGGCGGAGGCGGCGCCTTGCGCGCGAGCTCGTCGGCCTCTTCGCAGGTGGCCAGGTCCTGGCGCGCGTCGCGACAGACGCCCTCCGCGTTCTCGGATGCGATCCGCGCCGCGTCGGCCTGCGCTGACAGGCGCTCGAGCGCCGGGAGGGCCGCGCGGAGCTCGGCATTGCCCTGGTCGGCGATGCGGCGCGCCTCGCGCACGGCTGCGTTGAGGGCGTTGATCTCGTCGAGCCAGGCGCGGGCCGCGGCCTCGGTGTCCTCGGGCCCCCCGGCTCGCGCGGTGGCGGCGCGGAACTGCGAGTGGAGACGCTCCTTCTCCGAGGCGACCCTGCGCGGGTCGGCGGTCGACTCGGCCGTGTCGACGCGCTCGCGCAGGACGTCATAGGCCCGCTGGGCCTCTCGGAGCGCATCGGCGGCGGCACCGGCGGTGCTGCGAGCCGCATCCGCGAAGGCACAGCGCTCCTCAGCCATGCGCCGCTGGGCCTCGCAGGGATCCGTGCCCGGAGCGGGCCGGGCAGGCGACGCGCCGCCGGCGGGTTCGCCGGGCGGCCCGGCGGCAGGTTCGGCCAACGCGTGCGGAGTGATCGGTGGATCCAGGGCCTCGACCGGCGACCCGGTCGAGGCGAGGGTGGTGAAGGTGTCGTCGCGCGCCGGTCGCGAGACCCGCCGCGAGCGGACGGCAGCACCTGCGGCCACGGCTGGCTCGAGGACGGCGACGCCGGCAGCGATCCGGGCCGGGCCGGGGGCGCCCGGACGGCGGCCCACCGGCACCGCGACCGTCGATTCGGACAGGACGACCGGGGTCGATGGAACGCGTGTTCGAGCAGCGGGCATCGCGGCCCGGCCGTCGGCCGCCGGTCCAGGCTCCGCCGGTCGGTTGCCTTCACGGGTCATGACCGGGACACCGGCCTCGGCCCAGTCGGGCATGGGATCCGGGTGGACGATGCCGTGGGGAACGGCGAGCGTCCGGGGGCGGGCAGCCGGGATCGCGTTCGGCGTGATCGTGAGCCGGACCTCACCGCGACCGGGGGACCGGATCCGGAGCGCCAGGGCGAGCGCCAGGCCGACGGCGGCGCCGAGCGCCAGACCAACGGCGAGGAGGGCGGTCTCGGAGGTGGTCACGACACTCCCGTGCATCCCGAACTCGATCGGCTTCGGGCTCGAGCCAGCGTCAGCTGCGTCGGGTGGCGCCGTCAACTCCGCGCGCGATCATATTGGCGGTCACCGGTTGGCGGTCACCGGTTGGCGGTCACCGGCCGCACGGCGTTCGCGTCGCCCGGAAGCTGCCCAGCCGGCACGGCTCCCGGGGCCGCGACGGTCCGAATCAGGGTCCGCACGAGACGTCGACGGTCCATTGGACGGTCCAGACCCGCCAAATGGCCCCCTTTGCTGTGCACGTCCGCTCGCGGCTTGGTACTCTCCCACGCGTCGGCGGCGTCCCCCCGCCGGGGTTTCCCGTCGCCCAGCCCGAGCCCAGCAAGAGGCCCGTCCGCTTCGTGACCCTCGACCAGTCTCAGGAGTTCCTCGTCCAGCCCGTGGACGCGTCCTGGCTCCAGTGCAACATCGAGTGCCAGGAGGCCTGTCCCGTCGGCACCAACTGCCGGGGCTACCTCAACCTCGCCGCGGAGGGCCGCTTCGAGGAAGGCTACATCCTTGCCCGCGAGCCCAACCCGGTCGCGGCCATGTGCTCGTACGTGTGCTCGGCGCCCTGCGAGCGCGCCTGCCGCCGCGGCGACATCGACCGCCCGCTGGCGATCCGGGCGATGAAGCGCTTCCTGGTCGAGTGGCACGAGGCATCGGGGATCCCGGACACGATGCCCGCCATCACGGCACGCGAGGAGCGCGTCGCGGTGATCGGCGCGGGCCCCGCCGGGCTGGCGGTGAGCCGCGAGCTCGCCACGCGCGGCTACCAGGTCACCGTGTACGACAGCCTGCCGTTCGGCGGCGGCACGATGCTCATCGGCGTGCCGGCGTTCCGCCTGCCGCGCGAGGCCATCGAGATGGACGTCCGCCTCGTCGAGCGCCTGGGCGTGCGGTTCGTGTTCGACACCACCATCGGGATCGACATCCCGTTCGCCGACCTCCAGCGCGACTACGACGCGATCGCGATCACGGCCGGCGCGATGAACCCGGTCTATCTCGACGTGCCGGGTGCCGACCTCGACGGCGTCAAGTACGGCATCGACTTCATGAAGCTCGCCAACCTCGGCCAGGAGCTGTCGGTCGGCAGGAACGTGGTGGTCATCGGCGGTGGCTACACCGCGATGGACTGCTCCCGCACCAGCCTCCGCTACGGTGCCGAGAACGTGACGATCGCCTACCGCCGCACCCGCTCCGAGCTGGTCGTGGACGAGGAGGAGCTGGGCGAGACGGAGCGCGAGGGCGTGAACCTCGAGTTCCTGGTCAGCCCGGTGGAGCTCCTCGGTGAGGACGGCAGGCTCACCGCGGTGAAGTTCATCCGCAACAAGCTGGGCGAGCCGGATGCCTCGGGCCGGCGCTCGCCGGTGCCGATCGAGGGCTCCGAGTTCACCGTCCCGGCCGACACGGTCATCCCGGCCGTGTCCCAGGCGGCGGATCTCTCGTTCCTGCCCGTGGAGGCCAACTTCGAGGTCGGCCGCGGGCGCCTCAAGGTGGACCCCGCGACGTACGCCACCAACGTGCGCGGCGTGTTCGCCTGCGGCGATTTCGTGACCGGCCCCACCACGCTGATCGAGTCGGCGGGCCACGGCAAGAAGGCCGCCTACGCGATCGACCGGTACCTCGCCGGTCGCACCGACGTGACCGTCACCCCCAACGTGAAGATCACGAGCTCCTGGCGCCACGAGATGCCGGAGCTCTACGACGTCCTGCCCCGCCAGCATATTCCGATGGTGGAGCTGCCGTCGCGGATGCCGTCCACCGACCCGGCCGTCAACTTCACCCTGCCGGTGGAGCTCGGCTACGACACGACCGCAGCCGTTGCCGAGTCCACGCGCTGCCTCATGTGCAACTACAACATCTGGTTCGACCCGTTCCGGTGCGTGCTGTGCGGCGCGTGTGCCGACGTGTGCCCCGAGGGGGTCATCCACATGGTGGACGTGAACCAGCTCAAGACCGAGGGGCTGCTGCCCGAGGTCGAGGAAGCCTATGGCTGGGCACAGGGCGCGGCCATGGTCCTCGACGAGGAGCGGTGCATCCGGTGCGCGCTGTGCGTCAAGCGGTGCCCCTTCGATGCCATCACCATGGAGCGGTTCGAGCTCCAGGAGATCTCGAGCGACGGACGGCTCTACAAGGAGTCGTATCGTGACGCGCAACTCGCCGGGACCGCCGGCGTGGCAGGAGGAGCGTAGGTGAGCTTCCTGGAGCGGGTCGACCAGAGCATCCGGCGGAGCCCGGTGTGGCGGTCGATCTTCCGCAACCCGTACCCGGACGACGAGCGCAGCCGGGCATACGCGGTCATGAACAACGTGTTCCTGCACCTGCACCCGGTGCGGGTGCGGCAGCACGCCGTGAAGTTCGCCTACACGTTCTGCCTCGGCGGGCTGTCGTTCTTCCTGTTCCTCGTGCTCACCGTCACCGGCGTCTACCTGATGTTCTTCTACGTCCCGTCGGACACGCAGGCGTACAGCAACATCCTGGAGATCGAGTCACGGGTGACGTTCGGGCTGCTCACCCGCAACATCCACCGGTGGGCCGCCCACCTGATGGTGTTCTTCGTGTTCCTGCACATGATGCGGGTCTTCTACCACGGGGCCTACAAGCCGCCGCGCGAGTTCAACTGGGTCGTGGGCGTGGTCCTGCTGTTCCTCACGATCATGCTCTCGTTCACGGGCTACCTCCTGCCCTGGGACCAGATCGCCTACTGGGCCATCACCATCGGCACCAACATGGGTGGCTACGCGCCCCTGTTCAACACCCCCACCAAGCTGCTGCTCCTGGGCGGCATCGAGGTGGGCCAGAACACGCTGCTCCGGTTCTACGTGCTCCACATCATCGTCCTGCCCCTCGTTGCCGCGATCTTCCTGGCCGTCCACTTCTGGCGGATCCGGAAGGACGGCGGCATCTCCGGCCCGCTGTGAGCGGAGGCTGACCTGCGATGACCGACACCCAGACGCCGAAGGAGACGCGGGTCGTCCTGCCCGTGGACCCCACCCGACGGACGGAGATCGACAAGCAGCGCGTGCCGATGTCGGCGCGCCCGTACCGCCTGCTCGCCCTGGTCAAGCAGGACGCCGTGGTGCGGGTCCAGAAGGAACCGGACGACACGGTCATGACCTGGCCGCACCTGCTGACCATCGAGTTCATGGCGGCGGCCCTCATGAGCGTGTTCCTGCTGCTCATGGGCCTGTTCATCAACGCGCCCCTCGAGGAGCTGGCCAACGGCGACGTCACCCCGGCAGTGGCCAAGGCGCCGTGGTACTTCCTGGGGCTGCAGGAGCTGCTGGCCTACTTCCACCCGACCGTCGCGGGTGTCATGGTCCCGTCGTTCGTCCTCGTCGGGGCCGCGCTGATCCCGTTCGTCGACCGCGGCAACATCCTCGCGGTACGGCCGTCCGAGCGGAAGACGGCCGTGGTGCTGTTCTCGCTGTTCGCGGCCCTCGGCCTGTTCCTCACCTTCGTCGGGATCTTCTTCCGGGGCCCCGGCTACGCGTTCGTCATCCCGTACCTCGAGTTCTTCTCGATCGGGACGCCGGGCCTGCATTTCGCCCTCTGATGCGAAGGAATCCGGAGTCATGAGCAACTACCACGTCGAGCCGGCCGACAAGCCGCAGGCGCTCACGAAAGAGGCCCTCAAGGCCCTCCGCCACGAGCAGGTCCAGGGCGTCTCGCGCCGGGAGCTGCTGCGCGGCTCGCTGGCCGCGGGCCTCGGCCTGTGGCTGCTCGAGGTGTCGGCGGGGACGATCGGGTTCCTGTGGCCGAACCTCGAGGGCAAGTTCGGGGGCCTGGTCCGGATCGGCACGCTCGATGACGTGAAGTCCGCCAACTCCGCCCTTCCCGTCAACGAGGGGTTCCCTGCCTACTTCTCGTCCGCCAAGGCGTTCGTGATGCTGGTCGACCCCTCCCAGCAGCAGTTCGTGCCGGGCGAGGACCTGACGGGCGATGGCACCCCGGTCAACGTCCGCGCGCTGTACCAGCGGTGCCCGCACCTGGGCTGCAAGCCCAACGCCTGCCTCAAGAACTTCTGGCTGGAGTGTCCGTGCCACGGCTCCCGTTACGACCGCCTCGGGATCAAGGCGGCGGGACAGGCCTACGGACCCGCGCCGCGCAGCATGGACCGCTTCGGCGTGATCGTCGACAGCGCAGGCGTGCTCACCGTCGACACCGGCAAGATCACCCTCGGGCCGTTGCCCATCGCGATCGGCCAGCCGGGGATCATCCCGCCGCGCACCCCGACCGGATGCATCTGACCCCGTTCCGACCCCGCTCGACCGCCCACCGAGGAGACCGATGACCGACCAGCCCGGCCGCCCGCCCGAGGAGCGTCTGCCCGCGCCGCGGCCGTCGTCCGAGTCCGTGCCGGCCGACCGCTTCTCGTCGCCACCGTCGGCCCGCCGCAACGACCTCACGCCCGAGCGAGCCGGCCGGATCGTGCGCCAGTCCGCGAACGCGCGCTGGGTGGGGTTCCTGGCGGTGACCCTCGTCGGCCTGTTCGTGATCGGCTACTACTTCTACGAGCTGGGCCTGCCGGGCGGCCTCTCCGAGCCTCGCCTCGAGCAGGCCGCCGCGGAGCAGCAGGTGATTGCCGTCGAGCGCGGCTACAACCTCTACGAGGCCAACTGCGCCCAGTGCCACGGCACGCAGGGGGAGGGTGGCATCGGCCCCGTGCTCAACCGCCAGGACAAGCTGTTCGCGCACCTCAATCCCGAGTACCTGCGCAACGTGCTCGTGGCCGGCGGCCGCTTCGTGTGCGGCACCGCCGACAGCGTGATGCCCGTCTGGGCCAACACCGGCAACCCTCCGGGACCTCTCAACTACAAGCAGATCGACGACCTGATCGCCTTCATCCGGGCGGAGAAGGGCATCGAGTACCGCGTCCTGGACCCCGAGCTCGCCGAGCCGGAGATCGACCCGGTCACCGGGGAGGAGATCACCTTCGAGGGCTGGGTGGACCCCGAATACCAGCCCGAGCCCGGCGCGACGCCATACCCGGCCTGCTGGACGGATGAGTTCTCGAACCCGCAGCCGTCGAGCGCCCCGTCGTCGCCCGCCCCGTCGGGCGAGCCGGGCGCGTCGCAGCCCCCGGCAGGTGTCGTGATCAAGGAGATCGCGCTGGGGATCCAGTTCGTGAACAAGGACCTCTCGGCACCCGCCGACACGCCGTTCCAGATCGAGTTCGACAACCAGGACGCGGCCACCCCCCACAACATCGAGATCAAGGACGCCAGCGGCCAGACGGTGTTCAAGGGCGAGATCTTCAACGGGGTCGAGGTGCGGACCTACGACATCCCGGCCCTGCCCGCGGGCACCTACCCCTTCATCTGCACGGTGCACCCGAACATGATCGGCACCCTCACGGTGGGAGGCTGACGCGATGGCCCAGACCGCCCTTCCCGCCCCGCAGCACGCGACCGCCCGTCGTCGGATCTTCTTCGGCCTGTTCGCGGCCGACGGCTGGAGCTGGGCGTTCGTCAAGTCGCTGTTCTGGTTCGTCCTGATCATCCTGATGCTCGGGTACATCCCCGATCGCGCGTACTACTTCACCGTCCAGCGGACGGTCGACCTCGGCATCCTGGCCTGGTCGCCGGTGAACCTGTGTCCCGCCGCGAACGGAGGGCTCCCGTGCCCCGCGCCCGCGGGCGCCACGCTCGCGTGGGAGTCGAGCCCTGCCGAGCTCAACCTGCCCGCGACCCGCACCCACGGCGCGGCCGGGATCATCGGCCAGACGGTCCTGTTCGCAGGCGGCTCCGACGGCACCGGCGCCGTCACGGACACCTACGTCACGCATCTCAACCAGGGCGACAACCTCAACGCGTGGGCGGCCGGCCCGGCGCTCCCGGAGGCGCGTTCCGATGCCGCCAGCGTCGTGCTCGGCAACAGCCTGTACGTGATCGGCGGCTTCGGCCCGGACGGCCAGCCGACCAGCACCGTGTACAGCCTCACCGTCGCCAACGACGGCACCATCGGCGACTGGGTCGTCGAGGACGCGCTGGCACTCCCCGATCCGCGAGCCGGTGCCGCGGCCGTGACGGTGTCGGACGGCATCGTGCTGATGGGCGGAACCGCAACGCCTGACGCCATGGGGGCCACGGACAGCGTCTGGAAGGTCCAGCAGGACACGACGGGCGCGTTCGGGGCGTGGGTGCCGCAGAACCCGCTCATCGAGAAGAACGTGGACGGGTTCGCGGCGCACGTGGGCGACGTCATCTTCCTCGTGGGCGGCCGCAAGGACGACGGCACCGCGGTGGCGACGGTCCAGCAGGGCCTGGTGGGCGGCGAGACCGCCACCGCCGAGGACCCGAACGCGATCCTGGCGCTGTGGCGGGCCAGCGAGCAGACGGACCTGCCCGGCCCGCGAACGGATCTCTCCGGGTTCTCCGCCAACGGCGCGATCTACGTGCAGGGGGGCTCCGACGGGGTCGGCCCGCGAACCGAGACGCTGTGGACGACACCCGACGCCGAGGGCGTGATCCCCGAGTGGAAGCACCTCGCTGCCACCGATCTCGGTGAAGGCCTGGCCGGCGCAGCGGCCCTGGTGTCGGGGTCACACGCCTTCACCATCGGGGGCACGACCGCGGGTGGTCCCACCGCCGGCCTGGCCCGCGTCAATCTCGCCCCGCAGGAGCCGTTCTTCCAGCTCGGCCTGGCGGGGGTTGTCGTCCCGGCCCTCCAGCTCGAGGGCGAGATCGGGCAGCAGATCGGGTACCTGAACGCTGCCGGCGCCGCCACGGCCAACTTCGTCGTCCTGCTGCTCATCGGCTGGGGGTTCGCCCACAAGGACCGTGTGCGGGCGTTCATCGCGAGCCGGAGGCGCGGCCGGGGCTGACCCGCTCCGCTGATCCCGCGCCGGCTAGGCCGGCAGCCCTCGCCTCGCCCCGAACCGCCTCCTCCCGAACGGCCTCGGACGGCATCGGACCGCCGCGCCGAACGGCACCGCCTCGTCCCGGCCCAGCTCCCGGCCATCCCCGGGAACGGCGGCCGCCGAGCGGCCCAACGGTTCGCTCGGGCCGACGTTCGCTGCGCGGGGCGGTTCAGCTGTCGGGTGGCGGCGCTCCCTGGATGACGTTCATGCCGGCGGGCGGACGACTCGTTCGCTGTGGCAGACCGTTGGTTCGCCCAGCGGCGCGTCGGCATCGCCCGGCGGCGCGTCGGCATCGGCGCGTCGGCATCGCCCGGCGGCGCGTCGGCATCGGCTCGCCGGCGCGTCGGCATCGCCCGGTGGCCCGGGGTCGGCATCGGCTCGCCGGACGCCACATCGGGGAGCACGTCCCCGGCCGCGAGGTCAGGCCGGGAGCTGGCCCTCGCCGTCCTCGAGCGGGCCGTTCCTGACCGGCAGCCCCATGCGCTGCCAGCCATCGATGCCGCCGGCCACGTTTCCGACATCCTCGTACCCCTGCTGGAGCAGGAAGCTGGTGACGCTGCTCGATCGGGACCCCGTCGCGCACATCACCATCAGCGGGCGATCCCGCGGGATGTCCGCGAGCCGCACCCCGACCTGGGACATGGGGACGAACAGCGACCCCTCGACGCGAGCCCGCCGGAACTCGTCGAGCTCGCGCACGTCGAGGATGAGGCCCGGCCGCTGTGGATCCCGGCGGCGGATGTCGGCGTACAGCGGATCGAGAGCGGGAATGGCCATGGGCCGGTTCATGCGCGGGGGATCCTCCGGATGACGGGGGCGGGAGCCGTGGCCGTGAGCGCCGGGTCGGCGAGACGGTCGTCGATGTCGGCAAGCAGCGCCGCGAGGTCCACGCCCCACGCGGCTCCGGCAGGACCGGCCAGCGCGAGATGCCGACGGGCGCCAACGAGGTTCTTGCGAATGCCGATCGGGTTGCCGCGATCCGCGTGAACGCACGCCGCGGCGACCTTGATCAGCCCCTGGTGGAGGGCGCGCTCGGCCAGGTCGTCGGTGCCCATCCAGGCCGGCTCGAGCGCCTCGTGGGCCTCGAATGGCTCGCCCGCGGCGTAGAGCGCGAGCCCGGTCTCGAAGGCCGCCCGGCGGGCAGCCTCGGGCAGCGGCCGGTATGCCTTGTCGCGGTCCCCCTGGCGGATCCGCAGGGGACGATCGGTGGTGCCCATCGTCAGGCGCTCGCCGCTCCGTGCGGAAGGGCCTCGAGGGGCTTGCGGCCGGCAAATCCCTCGTCGGTGCCATGCCAGAACTCCACGCGGTCCTCGCCAAGCCGCCAGCAGAGCCACACCTGGCGGCCACCGGCGAGGGCCGGGAAGTCGAGGAGCCCGGTGGCGATGTCGCGGAGCACGATGCCGCGCTCGTCGAGCCATGCCACGTCCGCCTGCATCTGGTCCACGATGCCGCGGATCCGGAGCCGCAGCCGTCGCAGCTCCGGGTCGTCGTCCACGAGGTCGGTCGCGTCCGCGATCAGCTCATCCACGAGGTCGCCCTCGCGCAGGCGGAACGCGTCACGCGCCTCGACGATCTCCGCGCGCTGGTCGCGCAGCCGGGTCACGACGACGGCGAGATCCGGGAGCAGGACGTTGGCCTCGATCGGACCGTAGAAGCGGGACACCTCCCGATTGTAGCCGTGCAACCCGACAGGGGCTCCTGCACGACCGAGCCGGCCCCGCTAGGATCGCCCTCACCCGATGTGACCGGGTGGGTTGACCCGATGGGGGCATTGAACGCGGCGAGCGCCCGGAGCAGGCTGCACCCATCACTTGGAGGCCCCGTGTCCGCCGACCTCACGCTCCGCGCACAGATGCGCCTCGCCTCGCCCCGCTCCCGGATGCTGCCGGTGCTCGCCGCCGCCATCGCGCTCCTGGTGGCCCTGTCCGCGCTGGCCGCCGCGCCCTCGCCGACGCTCGCCGCCACCACGCTCGCCGCCCGCTGCGACGTGAACCTCCGGGTGAAGCCCAGGACATCGTCGCGGGTCGTCCGCACGCTTCCCGCGGGGGCCACCGTGACGGCCGTGGCCAAGGTCGGCGGGACGCGCTGGAAGGCGAAGTGCCAGGGGACGGCGTACGCCGGGTCGGGCTGGTGGAAGATCACCAGCGTCAACGGCAGGAGCGTCCAGTCCCGCTACGGCGTGAAGGCGGTCTACGCGGCGAGGAAGCTGTTCAAGTCGGTCGTGACGCCGGTTGCGCGCGAGGCTGCCTGCTCGGGGGTTGCCCTGCGCACCAGCGCCAGCACCGGTGGCACGCTCAAGACGCGGCTTGACGAGGGAGTGGACGTCACCACTGTCGCCACGGTCAGCGGCGGCTCCTGGGCGGCATCGTGTTCGGGCTCCACCTCCGGAGCGACGTGGTACCGCATCACCGAGGTCGATGGCCGGAGCGTCGCTGCGCTGTATGGCGTCACGTACCTCTACGGGGCCAAGGGCCTGTTCCGTGCCCCCACCACGGCTCCCGAGCCAACGCCCACGCCGGCGCCGACCCCTATACCCGCCCCGACCCCCACGCCCGCCCCGTCTCCATCGCCCAGCCCTCCGTCCGCCTACGCCGAGGGCATCGACATCAGCCACTGGCAGGGCACGATCGACTGGGCTCAGGTCGCGGGAGCCGGCAAGCGGTTCGCGTACATGAAGGCGTCCGAGGGCACCAGCTTCGTCGACCCCACCTACCCGACGAACCGCGCCCAGGCCAAGGCGAACGGCCTGTACGTCGGCGCGTACCACTTCGCCGGACCGGGCCCGGTTCCCGGCGACGCCGAGGCGGAAGCGGACCACTTCGTCGATACCGCCCAGCCGCAGTCCGGCGAGCTCATTCCCGGTCCTGGACCTGGAGGCGACCGGCGGCCTGGACACCCCGACCCTCAGGACCTGGGTCAGGACGTTCCTGCAGCGGGTCTACGACCGGACGGGGATCCGCGCGGCGATCTACGTGTCACCCAGCTTCTGGTCGAGCAAGATGGGCAACACCGCCTGGTTCGCCGCCAACGGCTACCCGGTCCTGTGGGTCGCCCACTGGACCACGGCGACCGCACCCACGCTCCCGGCGAGCAGCTGGGGTGGCTACGGCTGGTCGTTCTGGCAGTACACGTCGAGCGGTGTCGTGCCCGGGATCAAAGGGGGAGTCGACCTCGACCGCTATCGGAGCCAGGACTTCTCCCCGGTCCTCATCCCGTAGCCAGCAACGCCCGGGCTGGCGCGGCGCCCTCGCGGCCGGGCGCGCACCCTGCCACGCCGTAGACTGCTCGCCACATGGGCGACGACGAGACGGTCCAGGCAGGCGGCGCGCTGATCGAGCGGATCCGCGCCTCGGTCATCGGCGAGGACGAGGCGGTGGCCGGTCCGTACGGGATCCGGCGGGTGACCTACGCGGACTACACGGCGTCGGGGCGGAGCCTGGCCTTCCTCGAGGACTACATCCGCGAGGCCGTCCTGCCGCTCTACGCCAACACCCACACCGAGTCGTCCGGGACCGGGCTCCAGACGTCGCGGTTCCGCGAGGAGGCGAGGCGGCTCGTGCTCCAGGGCGTCGGCGGCAACCCGGAGCGTCACGCGGTCATCTTCTGTGGCTCGGGATCCACCGCGGCGATCAACCGGATGGTGGACGTGCTGGGGCTGCGGATCCCGGCCGAGCTCGATGACCAATGGGATCTCCGCTCGCGGATCCCACCCGGCCAGCGGCCGGTCGTGTTCATCGGCCCCTACGAGCACCACAGCAACGAGCTGCCGTGGCGCGAGTCCATCGCCGACGTGGTGACGATCCACGAGGACCGCGAGGGCCACCCCGACCTTGGCCAGCTGCGGACGGAGCTGGAGCGGTACGCCGACCGCCCGCTGCGGATCGGGTCGTTCTCCGCCGCGTCGAACGTGACCGGCATCGTGTCGGACACGGCGGCGATCTCCCGCCTGCTCCACGAGCACGGCGCGCTCTCGTTCTTCGACTATGCCGCCGCGGCCCCGTACGTCGCGATCGACATGGACCCGCCGCGCGACCCGCTCGCCGGGATGGATGCCGTGTTCATCTCGCCCCACAAGTTCATCGGCGGCCCGGGCACGCCCGGAGTGCTGGTCGCGCGCCGCGATCTGTTCCGGAACCGCGTGCCGTCGATGCCCGGCGGCGGCACCGTCGCCTACGTCAACCCCGAGGAGCACGTCTACCTCACCGACATCGAGCCTCGCGAGGAGGGCGGGACGCCGGCGATCGTGGAGTCGATCCGCGCCGGGCTGGTGTTCGGGCTCAAGGCGGCGGTTGGGGTCGAGGCCATCCGCGAGCGCGAGGAGCGGTTCATCCGGCGGGCGCTCGACCGCTGGGCGGCAAACCCGGCCATCGAGATCCTGGGCTCGCTCGACGCGGAGCGGCTCTCGATCGTGTCGTTCGTCATCCGCCACGACGGGCGCTACCTGCACCACAACTTCGTGGTCGCCGTCCTCAACGACCTGTTCGGGATCCAGTCCCGTGGCGGCTGCTCCTGCGCCGGGCCGTACGGGCACCGCCTGCTGGGGATCGACATCGCGACCTCGCACGAGTTCGAGCGCGAGATCACGCGCGGGTGCGAAGGGATCAAGCCGGGCTGGGTGCGGGTGAACTTCAACTACTTCATCAGCGAGGCCGTGTTCGCGTTCATCCTTGACGCGGTCGACTTCGTGGCGGGCGATGGCTGGCGTCTGCTGCCCGACTACACCTTCGAGCCGGCGACGGGCCTGTGGCGGCACCGCGACGGCACCCCGGAGCCGCCGATGTCGCTGTTCGACATCACCTACGACGCGGTCGACGGGTCCATGCGCCGGCCATCGCACCGGCACCAGGAGCCGGAGTCACGGCTGGCTGCGTACGTGGACGAGGCACGGGCGATCCTCGCCCGTTCACGGCGGCAGCCGGACGGACCGACGATCGAGCCGGGGACGGTCGGCCCCGACTTCGAGGCCCTGCGCTGGTTCCTGCTCCCGGAGGACGTGGTCGAGGCGCGTGCCGGGGAGGTGGTCCGTGGCTGATCGCGGTCCCGATCGCGTGCCCGGCCGCGGTCCCGTCCGCGGTCCCGGTCGCGTGCCCGCGGTCCTGGGCCTGGACCTCGGGACGAGCGAGGCGAAGGCCGCGCTGGTGGGTCTCGACGGGCGCCTGCTGGGCCTCGGCCGTGGCTCCTACCCGACCGACACCGGTCCTGATGGCCGCGCGGAGCAGGACCCTCGCCAGTGGTGGGCGGCGCTCGCCGCCGCAGTCCGGTCGCTGGAGGCGACCATCGGCCAGGCCGACCTGCTCGCGATCTGCTGCGTGGGCCAGGGACCGACCCTCGCCGTGGTCGACGCTGCCGGCGAGCCCGTCCGGCCCGCGATCACGTGGCAGGACCGGCGTGCCGGCGCCGGTGGCTACGGCCTCCTGCCGCGGATGGCCTGGCTCGCGCGCGAGGATCCGGCGCACGCCGCCGAGGCGCGCTGGCAGCTCGCGGCGTGGGACGCCGTTGGCCTGTGGCTCAGCGGGGTGGCCGTGACCACGGTCCAGGACCACGAGATGCTCCCGTCCCCCGAGGCCCTGGTGGCGGCCGGCGTTCGGGCCGCGTCCATCCCCGCGGCGCTGCCCTTCGGATCCCGCCTGGGGTCCCTTCGGGCGGAGGCGGCGTCACGGCTCGGGCTGTCGTCGGGCCTGCCGGTCGTGGCCGGCGTGAACGACGGGACGGCCTCGATGCTTGGCGCCGGGCTCCTCCAGCCGGGCGATGCGGTGGACACCGGTGGCACGTCGGGCGGGATCGGGATCTATGCCGATCGCCCGGTCTCGGTCGACCGTGCCTTCCTGGCACCGGCCCCGCTGCCCGGGCGCTGGGTGGTGGGTGGGGCGATGGCGGCCCTCGGCGCCTCGGTGGACTGGATGCGGAGCGCGATGCTCGGCGACCGCTGGAGCCCCGACGAGCTCTTCAGCGCCGCTGCCCGGGTCCCGGCGGGTGCCGAGGGGCTGGTGTTCCTGCCCTACCTGGCAGGCGAGCGCGCACCGATCTTCGACGAGGGGGCGCGCGGCGTGCTGTTCGGGCTGACCCTCGCGCACGGTCCAGAGCACCTGGCCCGCGCCGCGCTCGAGGGAGCGGCGTTCGCCATCCGGCACGTCGCGGAGCCGCTGGCCGCCGCCGGCGCCCCGATCCGCGAGCTGCGGCTTGCCGGTCGCGCCTCCGCCGATGACACCTGGGCGCGGATCAAGGCGTCGGTGCTGGGCGTGCCGGCCGCGATCCCGACGGTCGGCGAGACCGCGGTCATGGGCGCGGCGATCCTGGCGGCGGTCGGCATCGGGGCGATCGGATCCCTCGAGGAGGGCGTCAGGGCGATGACGTCCGTGGACCGGCGGGTGGAGCCGGTGGCCGCGGACCGGGCCGCGTACGACGCCGCGTTCGAGGTCTATCGCGACCTGTACCCGGCGCTGCGGCCGCTGTTCAGGGAGCGGGCCGGCGGCGGTGCGTCCTAGTTCCAGGGATCGGTGGCGCGGTGGTGGTCCGGCGGGCGGCCCAGCGATCGGCTGCAGCGGATGAACGCGCCGCCGGGCGCTCCGAACGTTCGTCCGGCGACCCGCGCACGGGATGATTACGCCGCCGGGCGCGCCAGATGTCGGTCCGGGCCGATGGTTGGGCCGCTGGGCGGATCGACGCAGAGCGGGCCGGCCACGGGGCGTCCCAGTTCCAGGGATCGGCGGCTGAACCCTGGGCACATCGGCACGGGTCGTCCGGTTCTCCCCTCCCGTCGCGCCGGTGATAAATTCCGCGCAGAGCCTTCGGGGCAGGGTGCGATTCCCGACCGGTGGTAGGACCCCGCGCGAGCGGGGTGAGCCCACGAGCGGCGTTGCGACACAGCTCGCGACGCGCAGCAGATCCGAGGCCCGGCGCACGCCGGACCGAACGGAGCCGACGGTACAGTCCGGATGAGAGAAGGCCGGGCCCGTGCACGGGCCGATCGTCCGTGCGTGTGTGCCGTCCGCCCCGTCGTGCTCCATTGGCGAGACGACGGAGGCGCGCGATGACGGTGGCCCGGGAGCCCGCGGTGACGGACCCGGGGACGCGCGCGCCCGCCGCCGCCATCGGCGTGGACGGGGTCAGCCTCACGTTCCGTGGCGCGCGCACCACCCACGTCCTCGACAAGGTGGATCTCGCCGTCCAGCCCGGCGAGGTGGTCGCCCTGATCGGGCCCAACGGCTGCGGCAAGTCCACGCTGCTGCGAGTCCTCGCGGGTCTCGTCCGGCCCGACGCGGGCGGGGTGCGCATCGATGGCGACCTCGTCCGGGGCCCGGACCCGAGGGTCGGCCTCGTGTTCCAGGAGCCGCGGCTGCTCTCGTGGCGCACGGCGGAGCAGAACGTGCGCTTCCCGATGGAGCTGGCCGCCTGGCCGAAGGAGCGCCAGCGGGCGCGCGCCGACGACCTGCTGGGCCTCGTCGGCCTGCGCGAGTTCGCGGGCGCCCGGCCGTCAACCCTGTCCGGAGGCACGCGCCAGCGCGTGTCGATCGCCCGGGCGCTGGCGCTCGAACCGCGCGTTCTGCTCCTCGACGAGCCGTTCAGCGCCCTCGACGCCCTCACCCGCGAGCGGTTCAACGCCGAGCTGCTGCGCCTGTGGGAGCGCACCGGCACGACCATCATCCTCGTGACCCACTCCATCCCCGAGGCGGCGTTCCTCGCGGACCGGGTGGTCGTGATGTCGCCCCGGCCGGCCCGGATCGCCGCCGAGATCCGGGTTGACCTGCCGCGACCCCGCCGGGTTGCCGACCTGGACTCGGCGGTCGTCAGCTCCGTGGCCGCAGCCGTTCGAGCGCACCTCGTGGACATGACCGACGACGCGATCGCCATGGAGGAGGCGCGGACGGCGGTGATCGCGGGCGCCCGACCCGGCGAACGCCGCCGCCACGAGGACACGGAGCCCGGGACCCCCGCCTGGTTCGACCCGTTCCGGCCGGAGGACGAGGAATGAACGATTCCGCTCGCCCGGCCACCTCGGCCGTCGAGGCGACCGATGCGCTTGCCGGACGTCTTCCGACGCACCCCGCCGCCGGGGTGATCGGGAGCGCGGGGGTCGGAGCCGCCCAGACGGCTCGCCGGCGGCGCCGAGCCTTCGACGTCCTGTGGCCCATCGCGCTGAGCCTCGGCGTGTTCGCGGTCGCCTGGCAGCTGGTCGTGCTCGTCTCGGGATTCCCGACGTTCGTCCTGCCCGGCCCGGTCGTCGTCGCCGAGCGGTTCGTCCGCGCCTGGACCGACGGCACCATGTGGCCGCACGTCGCCCAGACGATGCTCGAGATCCTGCTCGGCTTCGCGCTCGGGGCGACCTTCGCTCTCCTGGCGGGCGTGCTGCTCGCCCGCTCGCGCCTCGCGGAGCGGCTGCTGAGCCCCTATCTCGTGGCCGCCCAGGCGACCCCTGTGCTCGCCCTCGCACCGTTGATCGTGCTGTGGTTCGGCAACGGCCTGCTGTCCAAGCTGGTCATCACGACGCTGATCGTGTTCTTCCCGGTCGCGGTGGCAACGATGGTCGGCATCCGGGGCGTGGACCCCCGCCTGCTGGAGATGGCCCGCAGCTTCCGCGCCAGCGGCTGGCAGGTCATCGGCCGGATCGAGGTCCCGGCCGCGCTGCCCGCGATCCTGGGCGGCATGCGGGTGGGCGTGACCCTGGCCGTGATCGGCGCCGTCGTGGGCGAATGGGCGGGCGGCGAGCGAGGGCTTGGCGTGCTGATCAACATCGCCCGCGGGTCCCTGTTCGACATCCCGCTCATGTTCGCCGCGCTGGCCCAGCTGGCCATCATCGGCGTGAGCCTGTACCTCGTGATGATCCTCATCGAGCGCCGGCTGGTCGGCGACCGGTGATCGCGTCTTCCCCAGTCCTGGAGGTTCCTCGTTCCGTGTCTCGACTTCCCTCCCGCCTTGTCGCCATCGCCATGGTTGCTGGTGTCCTCGGGGCCGCGTGCGGTGGGGCCGCGCCCACCACCGCGCCCACGACGGCACCCTCGACCGCACCGGCCACCGCCGTCCCCGCGACGGCGCCCGCGTCCACGCAGGCCCCCACACCGTCGACCGCTCCCGTCGCCCTGACCGTCGGTCTCGGCTACATCCCGAGCGTCCAGTTCGCGCAGTTCTACCTCGCCGACCGCGCCGGCTACTACCGGGACGCGGGTCTCGACGTCACCCTCCAGAACAAGATCGACCCCGATCTCATCACCCTGCTCGGCCAGGGCGCCGTGGACATCGGGTCGGGCGACGGCACCTCGGTGATCCCGGCCGTCAGCCAGGGGATCCCGGTCGTCTACGGGTTCACGCTGTACGGCACCTTCCCGGCCGTGGTGATCGCGCGAGCCGACGCCGGGATCGCGACGGCGGCCGATCTCCGCGGCAAGCGGATCGGGACGCCGGGCCGCTACGGGACCAACTGGATCATGCTCCAGGCGCTGCTGCAGTCAGCCGGCCTGACCACCGACGACGTGACCATCGTCGAGTTCCCGGACTTCGGCCAGGCCACCGCGCTCCAGCAGGGCCGCGTGGATGCCGCCACCGGGTTCGTGAACAACGAGCCCATCGCCCTTCGCAACGCGGGGATCGAGCCCGTCGTGCTCGCGATCGACGACGCCCTGCCGCTCCCAGGTCCCGGCCTGGTGACGGGGACCGCGACGCTCGCGACGAAGGCGGACGCGCTCCGGGCGTTCACGGCCGCGACCCTCCGGGCGATGGAGGAGATCACCGCGAACCCGCAGGCCGGCCTCGACGCGACGTTCGCCGCCGTGCCGGACCTCGCCGCCGACCCCGACCTCCAGCGCCAGATCCTCGACGCGACCATCGTGACCTGGAGGAACGCCCGGACCGGGGCGCCGCTCGGGTCGATCGACCGGGACGGCTGGCAGCGCTCCCTCGACTTCATGGCTGGCCTGGGCCTGGTCCCCAACCCGGTCACGGTGGATCAGTTGGTGAGTGACTCGCTGCTGCCGTAGGGCACGTCAGTCGGCGGCGTTTGAGACGGGCTCGATGTCGCACTCCGGACGCGCGGTGCCATCGTCTCCGTACGTACCGGCTGCCTCGATGCGATCTCCCTCCCGGGCCACGGCCCGACCCGAGGGATCGACGAGAACCACGACGCCGTCCTGCTCGCGGCGAGCGGAATACCCGTTCGGCCAGACGACGTCCACAACGTGATCACCACCGCGGAACGCGAGCCCGTAGGCCGGGTCGGCAACCAGGACGCCGCCGACGCGGGCCGCCTGGCAGATCGTGGACGGCGCCTGCGTGTGGAGGGCGACCGGCCCACTGGCGGGGGCGCACCGGCCCAGCAGCAGGGCCAGTGCCGCCGCAGAGATGAGCGTCGATGCCGCGGGTGCCGGTCGAAGGCGCACGATCATTGCTCCCGACAGCGGACGTGCGCCGCCGGAACAGCCGTGACGCCGACGCTGAGGTTGGCGAACGGTACGGGGGCCGACGATGCGGACGCGCCCTCGCTCGCGGTCGGCAGGGACGTTGGCGCCGGATCGACGAAGGCGAAGCCAGTCGGCGAATCGGTGCAGGCCTCGTCGCACGGGTGATCCCACAACTCGACCCCGATCCGGAGCTGCCCGCCCCAGCCGGGATCCGCGATGGTCGCCTCGAACGCCGTGTGCGGGGCGAGCTCCCGGCGCGGGTCTTCCGCTGTCGACATGTAGCCGACGCAGGTGAGGTCCGCCCAAGCCGCAACGCGAGCGACCCAGGCTTCATCGGTCTCGTTTCGCACTCGGACGGTCGTGCCCGACACGATCTCGACCACCAGGCTGGCAGGCGCCGGCGGGTATCCGTTCGGGGGCCACTCGTGGCTGCCGCCACATGTCGTGGGGGGTGGCGTGTTGGGCCCGCCAGGCACCAGCGCTGAACCGCCGCACGCGGCCACGATGAGGGCGAAGGCGGCGCCGACCAGGAGCGAGCGGATAACCGTGGTCATGGCTCGCTGATTCTAGCTCGCGTCAGAACGTGCTACTCTGGACTAGCATATATCTGGGGTCGGAGTGCGGAATGGGTTACTGGATCTTCAGCCTGGCGGTCCTGATCGTCGGGTTCCTGACCGGGTTCAGCATCGGGACCTTGATCTTCCCGATCGGGATCGCGCTCCTGGCGCTCGGCCCGGTCCGCGGGCGACCACGCCTGTTCTGGCCCGTCCTCCTGGGCGTGATCGGGTTCGAGCTTGGCTACCTGCTGTTCGCCCCGCTCACGTGCACGGCGTCGGCCACCATCCCCGCGGGCGCAGCCGAGACCATCTGCCAGAGCATCCTCGGGCCCGAATACCGGGCGCCGGGCATCGGGAACCCGCCGACCGACCTGGCGCGGCTCGCGGGTGTGATCACGGCCACAGCGTCGGCGGCGGTGGCGTGGATCGCGCTGAGCGTCACCCGACGCCGCGCACCCGGCTGACGGCCCAGGACCGGCCCATCGAGACGTCAGGAGGCACCGATCCGAACGTGGTACGGTCGCGGCCGGGCCCGTAGCTCAGCGGTAGAGCAGGGGACTTTTAATCCCTTGGTCCTGGGTTCGAATCCCAGCGGGCTCACCACCTGCCGCAGGTGTCGCGGGACAACAGCGCACGGTCCGTCGATGCCCGGAGGCCATCCAATTCGCATGTCGTCGGTTCCCCGTGATCGGGCAGCGATCGCGTTCCTGGTCCTGGGGATGATCTGGGGCTCCAACTTCATCTTCATGAAGTGGGCCTCGGAGACGATCACGGCGGGCCAGATCACGCTGCTCCGGGTGCTGTTCGGGTTCCTGCCGGTCCTCGTCTTCGCGATGAGCCGCCGCGTGTTCCGGCGGGCGCACCTGCGCCATGTGCATCACTTCCTGGTGATGTCGTTCCTGGCCACCAGCGTCTACTACTTCGCATTCGCCTCGGGCACATCCCTGCTGGCATCGGGCATCGCGGGCGCCCTCAGCGGGGCGATCCCCCTGTTCTCGTTCGTGAGCGCGGCGATCTTCCTGCGCAGCGAGGCCATCACGCCGCTCAAGTCGCTGGGCGTCGCGCTGGGCTTCGGCGGCGTGGTGCTCATCGCCCGACCCTGGGAGGCCGCCGGGTCGGTCGACATCGCGGGGGTCCTGTTCATGGTGGCGGGCTCGGCCAGCATCGGCCTGTCGTTCGTCTACGCCCGCCGCTTCCTGAGCGGCCTTGCCATCCACCCGGCCGCCCTGACCACGTACCAGATGGGGTTCGCCCTCCTGACCCTGGCGATCCTCACCGACCGGACGGGGATGGGGGCGATCGCCGGCGACCCGCGGGCACTGCTCGCCATGGCGGTCGGCCTGGGCCTGATGGGCACGGGCGTCGCCTACATCCTGTACTACTTCCTGGTCGCGGAGCTGGGGGCGATCACGGCCTCGACCGCGACGTACATCCCCCCGATCGTCGCGCTGGCCATCGGCTGGCTGCTCGTGGGCGAGCCCCTCGACGGCGTGGACGCGGTGGCGGTCGGGCTGATCCTGGCCGGGGTCACGCTGCTCCGCATCCGGTGAGCCCGGGCGCCGGTTCCGGCTCGCGCGCCGGCCTGAGATCGGCGGCCTGGGTCCCGGCCCCCGAGCCGAGCCCGATCGCAGGAGATCAACTGGTCAGCAGGTTCGGCCCGCGATCTCAGGATCCATCAGGCTCCGACACGCCACAAGTCACCAGCGACTGCGGGAGTCGATGACCACGAGGAGCTCGACGCGCGCCCACGCTCAGCCGGGTGACGAGCTCCGATTGGTGGGCTGCTGGGCCAGTCGGAGGTGACTTGGGCCCCTGCCCCCGGTGGGTCCGGCGCCCCGCGGCGCCGCCGCCGGACCCGCGCCGGGGCCACGCGACCCGACCCGAGACCCGAGCTCCGGACCCGGGAGGCCTTCAGCGCTTCTCGAACGATCGCTTGGACAGGCCCATGAAGTAGCCCTCGATGGCCGTCTTCGGCGCGTCGTCCGGCGTTGTGGCTGCGCCCAGGGTCACGAACAGCGGCGCGAAGTGCTCGACGGTCGGGTGCGCATAGGGCATCCCGGGCGCCTTCTCGCGGAACGCGAACAGGGTGTCGAGATCGCCGCGCTCGAGGGCCTCGGCCACCCAGCGGTCGAACTCGACCGACCACGAAGGCGCGCCGGGCCGGCCGTCCCAGTACTCGCCCAGGTAGGCGAGCCCGTGGGTCATGAACCCGGAACCCACGATGAGCACCCCTTCGTCGCGCAGCGGGGCCAGCCGCCGCCCGACTTCGAACAGGTGCGCGGGGTCGAGGTCGGGCATCGACACCTGGAGCACGGGGACGTCCGCGTCGGGATACATCGCCATCAGCGGCACCCACGCCCCGTGGTCCAGGCCCCGGGTCGGGCGGTCGAGGACGGGTTCCGAGGCGGGCATCAGCGCCTTGACGGATGCCGCCAGGCCCGGGGCGCCGGGAGCGCGGTACTGGAGGTCGTAGAAGCGCCTGGGGAAGCCGTAGAAGTCGTAGACGAGGGGAACGGTCGTCGTGGCGGCGATCGCCATCGGGGCCGTCTGCCAGTGGGCGCTGACGATGAGCACGCTCTTCGGCCTGGGCAGCGACGCGGTCCAGCCCGCGAGCTCGGCCATCCACAGCGGATCGTCGAGGAGGGGTGGCGCGCCGTGGCCGAGGTACAGGGCGGGAATGGGTTCGGTCATGGGGACGCGGGCTCTCCGTGGGACGACGGGCTGCACCCCAACGGTAGACTGGGTCACCGGACAGTGCAACGAGGAGGGCCCGGATGCCAACGATGGAGCCGCGACCGGGCCGCGCCCGCAGCACCCACCCCGCGGGAGCCTCGTGAGCGCGCCCGCGCCAGAGCGGCTCTCGGTGCTGATCACCGGTGCCACGGGACCCGCGGGTCGCGCGACAGCGCGCCGATTCGCCGCCGACGGCCACCTGGTCGCGCTCAATGGCTCGGACGCGGATCGGCTGGCGGCCACGATCCTCGAGCTCGGCCTTGCCAGCGGACGCCTCGCTCGCGGCAGCCGGCGACCTCACGGACCCCGCCGCAGCCCAGTCCGTGGTCGACACCGTGACCGACGCCTTCGGACGCGTCGATGTCGTGGCCCACCTTGTGGGCGGGTACGCGGGTGGGACCGCCGTGGCCGACCTCGATCACGACGAGGTGCGCCGGATGCTCGATCAGCACCTGTGGACCACGCTCCATGTCCTCCAGACGGTGGTGCCCGGCATGCGCGAGCGCGGGTTTGGGCGCGTGGTGGCGGTCACATCGCCGCTGGCGGCCAATCCCGGTCGACGTGGCGCCAGCTACGCGATGGCCAAGGCTGCCGAGGAGACGCTGGTTCGATCCCTGGCGAGGGAGATCGCTGTCGACGGCGTCACCGCGAACCTGCTCGTGATCCGTACGCTGGACGACCCACGCGCCCGGGCGGCCCAGCCCGACGCGAAGACGGCCGGCTGGACGACGCCCGAGGAGGTGGCCGAGGCGATCGCCTGGCTGGCATCGCCGGCCGCCGCGGCGATCACCGGCGCGCGCATCCCGCTCGACGGCCGCGGCTGACCTCAAGCGCGGCCCGCACGCCCCGGCATCCTGCGCAGGCGCGCGCGACGCTAGCCGGCAGCCAATGCCAAGACGTCGCCGTCTGCGGCCGACCTCGCCGGCTCGCCGGCACCCGGTGCGAACAGGTGCGCCCGCCCGGCTCCGTGCACGGTCCACGGCCCGCCCGGCGGGCCGATGACCAGCGTCCGCTCGTCGAGCCCGATCCACGCCAGGAGGTTGTCCGGGTCCACCACGGCGCGCCAGCCGGCCATGCGCCCCGGATCGAAGTGGGGGAGCACGGCGACACCCGGCACAAGGCCCAGGCCCGCCGCTGGGCCGTCGGGGGTCCAGAGCCGCTCGGCGAGCGCCATCGCACCCGCGCTCGCGCCGGCGATGCAGGCCCCTCGCTCGAACGCCCGCAGGATGGCGGCCCACGCCGGCGTGTCGCGCAACACCGCGGGGATGAGATCCGGGTCACCGCCGGGGAGGTGCACGAGATCGGCCCGGTCGAGGAGCGCGGTGTGGCCAGGATCCGTGGCCGAGGCACGGTCTAGGACGGGGGCCGTGTCGACCCGCAGCCGGATACCCAGCCGCGCCGCCGCCGCCTCGAAGGCAGAGCGTCCATGGGCGACGGCAAGGTCCGGCCGGTGGCGGGCGACGGCAGTGGGGACGAGGACCACGCGCACCGGGTCATCGCCGGCTGCCTCGCCCCGCCGCGGGTCGCGGGCCCCGGCCCCCGCGCGCACGAGCGCGTCCATCGCCGTCTCGTCGCCGTGCACGTACTCCCCGCCGCCATGCAGGGCGACGCTTCCGCTCAGGAGCCGTCCCTCCCGTCATCCGCGTCGTCGGGAGGCTCGGGGAGGCCCGGTGGCGGCTTCGGCGTCACGTCGATGATCACCCGTTCCGGTGGGCGGCGCCCGCGCAGGACCCGGGTCAGCCGCTCCGGCCCGGCCACGAACGGCGCGATCATCGCCAGCACGAGGATCGGCAGCAGGAAGCGGGTGGGGCCCGGGAACCGCACGATCACGAAGATCCCGATCGCGTAGACGAGCCAGGCGATGAACATCGACCTCGCCGGCCAGCCCGCGACCCGCAGGCGCCACACAGGGAGCAGTGCCAGCAGGCAGGCGACGAGGAGCAGGATCAGCAGGCCGGGCCACATGCGCCCGAGCATACGCCGCGTGCCTCGACAGCCGCATCCAATCGCCAGGCGTCGGGCGCCCGAACGGTCGCGCCGCGGGTGCTCCTGGGCTCCGGGCGCCCGACGCAGCGCGTTGGCTGGCATCCTGAGTGTCATCCGGAACTCCCCGCGCCCGGTCTGGCGCAGCGTGGGCTCGTTCAGGCGCCGGGCGCCCGCAGGGGCACCCCGGTTCGCGGCTCCGACTCCCCGTCCCGGGCCGTGGCGCCGGCCGCCGGGGAAGCCGGCCCCACCCGCTACGATGAGGCCCCCGTAGCCAACCAGGATGTCCATGCCGTCACGCGTCCGCGCCTGGCTCGACCGCTGGGGAGCGGTCGTGCCGCTCCTCGTCGCCGAGTCCACGATCTGGCTCGGCTTTGGTGCGCTGCTGCCGATCCTGCCGATCTACTTCGTCAAGCACGGCGTCGACCTGCCGACGCTCGGGATCGTGGTGGCCGCCTGGCCTGCCGCGCGCCTGGTGGGGGAGCCGCTCTTCGGCTGGCTGGCGGACCGAGTCCCCCGCCGCCCGCTGATGATCACCGGGCTGGTCCTGTCCTCGGTGTTCACCGTGATGCCGCTGCTCATCACCGGGCCGGTGCCGTTCATCGTGGCCCGGGCCCTCCAGGGGCTGGCGGCCTCCATGTACGACCCCGCCGCTCGCGCCTACCTCGTGGACGCGAACCCGCCGGAGCGCCAGGGCGAGGCGTTCGGGATGTACGGCGCCGCGCAGACCGGCGGGTTCATGCTCGGGCCCGCCGTCGGCGGCATCGCGGCCTGGATCAGCGGTGCCCCGGAGGTGGTCTTCTGGGTGGCCGGCGCGTCCCTCATCGTGTCCGCGGCGCTGGTCTGGTTGCGCGTCCCGGAGCTTGCTCACGTGCAGGAGGACGCCGTCCTTGCCGCGGCGGCCGACGACGCGGCCGTCACCAGCGGCTGGGTCCGGCCGACACGGATCCTCAACCTGCTGCTCGTTGCGGCCATCTTCTTCAACGTCGGGTCCTACTTCGCCGGCGGTAGCTACGAGGTCGTCTGGAGCCTGTACCTGACCTCGCTCGGTGCGGACATCGGGCTCATCGGCCTCACCTTCTTCTCGTTCGGCCTCCCGCCTCTGGTGCTGTCGCCGTTCATGGGCCGGCTCATCGACCGCGAGGGCGGGTACGTGGCGCTCGTGGTCGGGATCACGGTCATCTCCCTGTGCGGCTTCATCTACCCGATCGTGCCCGCGGTGTGGTGGATGGTGGTGATCGGCCTGGTGGAGGGGACGGCGTTCGCCATGGCGTCGCCGGCGATCTACCTGCTGGTCGCGCGCTCGGCGCCGATCGGCCGCAGCTCGACCGCGCAGGGGCTGCTCGGTGGCGCGGGCACGGTGGGCACGATCGTGGCCGCGGTAGCCGCCGGGAGGCTGGCCGAGATCGACCTCGTGTACCCGTTCTATGCGGTCGGCATCGCCGGGACCATCGCGGTCATCGTGGGCCTCGTGCTTGGACGGCGACGGCTGTACATCGCGATGCAGCCGCGGCGTCCACGCCTGCCGGCGGCCGAGTCCGTGCAGGAGGCGGGGGCGTGACCGGGGCTGCCCGGCCGGCCACAGCGCCGGCCACGGCACCGGCCACGGCGCCGGCCGCCGCGCCCGCCGCAGCCTCGACGCCTGGCACCTCGCGCCCGTGGGTCCGAGCGGTCCTCGATGGCACGCCGCCCCCGCCGGTCGTCCTCGTGCTGGGTGGGTTCCTCACCTCGCCGCCGGTCTACCGGGCGTTCGACCGCAGCCTGCGCGAGCGCGGGGCAGCCGACGTGATCGTGGGCAGCGTGTGGACGATGGACTGGCTCCTCGCGGCAACGCGCGGCCTCGGACCCATCGTCACGCGCTCGGGGCGGGCGCTCCTCGCGGCCTCGCGCCGGTCGGGGGCCGTCTCGGGCGGGGCACCCGTGCTGGTGATCGGGCATTCGGCCGGTGGCATGTCGGCACGCTTGCTGACCTCCCCGGTCCCGTTCCGCGGCCGGCGTCTCAACGCGAGCGGCCGCATCGGCGCCATCGTCACCCTCGGTACGCCACATGCCATTCCCGCCGGCACGGGAATGCGCAACCGGTCCGGGGTCGAGGCCGCGATCTTCGCGAACCGCGAGGTCGGGGGAGCGACGTTCTCGCCCACCACGGGGTACCTCTCGATCGCCTCCCGTCGGGTCGCCGGCCGCGCGCGTGGAACGCCCGGCGAACGGCGCACGTGGCTCCTCTACCGTGCGCTCACGCCGGAGCCCCCGGCACCCGTCATCGTGGGTGACGGCCTGATCCCGGAAGCGGCTGCGCTCCTGCCAGGCGCCAGGCAGCTCGTGCTCGACGACGCGGCGCACGGCCAGGGCTTCGGGCGCGACTGGTACGGATCGGACCGGCTCCTCGACCGCTGGTGGCCGCTGGCGGTGGAGACGTGGCAGGCGGCGCTTCGGGCACGGGCGGGAGCGGACCCGACGCCGCGCCCGGCCCCGGCCTTTGACGAATCGCGAGATCACCGGTAACGTCGTCAGTCGCGGGGTGGAGCAGCGGCAGCTCGTCGGGCTCATAACCCGAAGGTCGGAGGTTCGAATCCTTCCCCCGCAACCAAATCGCTTCGCCTAGAAACCCCGGGACCCGACCACCCCGGGGTTTCGTCTTGTCCGGAGCCGCGGCTACCCTGCCAGCACGCGGTCCAGCCAGGCGCCGTCGAGCCGGCCGTCGGTGATCGCGCGCCGGTAGACCTCGATCGTCTCCCGGACGCCGTCCTCGAGCGGCGTGAGCGGCTGCACCCCCATGGCGGCCTCGAACGGGGCTCCATCGAAGGCGCCCGGGAACGGGAGGCTGCGATCCTCGAACGTGATCCGCCCCCGGGCCGCAGGCGCAGCCGCCTCGATCGCGGCGATCACCTGGTCCACTCCGAACGCCGGGCCGGGGAGGCTGAACACGGCTGCGCCGTCGAGCGTGCTGCGAGCCGCCGCGATGAACGCCCGAGCCGCGTCGTCCGCGAACTGGAACTGGTAGGCGCCCCCGAAGTTGACGTGGTAGCCGCGATCCGCGGCGGCCGCGATCATCGCGATCGTCGGCTTCGAGGTCACCCCCTGGTCGCGCCCGGGTCCGTACACGGAATGCGGGCGGAGGCCGATGCTGGCCATCCCCTGGGTCTCCCACGCGACCCGCGCGGCCTGCTCGTTGGCCACCTTGTAGACGCCGTAGAACGAAGTGGGGTAGAGCTCGGCGTCCGCGCTCACCACCGTCCCGGGGTAGCGGGTCTTCGGCCCGTAGACCGCGGCGCTGCTCGCGTACACGAGCCGGCCGACCTCGAGACGGCGGGCGAGCTCGATCATCGTGGCCGTGCCCTGGACGTTGACCCGCGCACCGTTCACGGGATCGGCGGCGCACAGCGGGAACTGCATGCCGGCGAGGTGGACGATTCGGGTGACGCCTCTCGAGCGTGCCGTCGCCTCGAGCGTCGGGAGGTCGTTGATATCGGCCACCACGAGGTCGAGCGCCGCGACCTCCGCCGCGGACAACAGCAGGGCCAGGCGATCGAGGCGGCGACGCGAGGTGAGCACCGTGACCGGGATGCCGTCCCGGACCAGGTCCCGGACGACCCAGGACCCGATGCAGCCGGTGCCGCCGGTGACCAGGAACCGCTCGTCGGTCACGATGCCCTCCGCGCAGGCGCCTGCCCGCGTGCGTCGACGGGTCAGGCGACCCGGGCGTAGGCCACGATGTGCATGCCGCCGTGGAGCTCGCCCAGGGCCGGCTGGAGCGCCTGGTGCACCTCGCTCACGCGCCACGCGACCGCATCGTCAGCAGCCTCCCAGCGGAAGACCATCTGGTAGCGGGTGGGGCTCTCGGCCTCGCGGAGCAGCGAGCACTCGATCAGGCCGGGCATGTCCAGGACGGGGGGCCGGTAGGCGTCGGTGAAGAAGCGCTCGAAGTCGGCGGTCCGGTCGGGGTGGACGTCGAAGGTGATGTGCCGCTCGATCATGCGCGGGGCTCCATTCGCATAATTGGTCTGACCAGTTGACGACATTATCAGCGCGGGCCTAGCATCCCGTCAACGCGGATGATGCCCGGAGGCAGGCGACCGGTGACGAGGGACGGACGGGGCGGGGCAGTCGGCCTTGTCGACGCGCCCGTGACTCCTGGCGAGACGCCCCAAGGACTTGCCGGTGCGCCCGCGAGCATCGCCGGCGCGCCCGGCCCTGCCTGGCCCGTGTTCGCGGTGGTCAACCGCAGCACGCTCCCGGACGAGATCGCGGCTCGCCTGCTCGACTTGATCCGTGCCGAGCAGCTGCGTCCGGGCGACAAGCTCCCGGCGGAGCGCGTGCTTGCCGCCACGATGCATGTCAGCCGGCCGGTCCTGCGCGAGGCCCTGCGTGCGCTCGCGATCATGAAGGTGGTCGAGATCCGCCAGGGCGCGGGCACGTTCATCACGGCCCTCGAGCCCCAGCAGATGGTCTCGCACCTCGACTTCGTGCTGTCCAAGGACCCCGTGGCGCTGGCCCAGGTGATCGAGACCCGGCGCGTGGTGGAGGTGGGCAACGTGCGCCTGGCCGCGCTGCGCATCGAGGATGCGGGCCTGGGGCGGCTCGACGCCCTGATCGGGGAGCTGCGGGCCACGGTCGGGGACGCGGACCGGTTTGCCACCCTCGACATCGAGTTCCACGATGCCGTCTGCGAGGCGGCGGGCAACTTCCTCCTGGCCCAGTTCATGCGGATCATCAACACCCTGGGCAGGGTCAGCCGCGAGCGCACCGGGGCCACCCGGGCCACCCGCGAGCGGGCGCTCGAAGACCATCGGCTGATCGTCGCTGCGCTCCGGGCGCGCGACCCGGACGCCGCGGCGGCCGCGATGGAGGGCCATCTCGACCACGTCGAGGCGGCGCTCGAACAGGCCGTGGGAGCGCGCCGACGATGAACATCGCGGGCACGTACCGGTTCACCGCCCCGCGCGAGGCCGTCTTCGCCGCCGTGTGCGACCCGGCCGTGCTCCTTGCGGTCATCCCCGGCTGCGAGGCCGTCGAGCGCGTCGGCCCCGACGAGTACGAGGGCCGGATCACGCTCCGCCTGCCCGGCGCGGTCGGGACCTACCGCACCCACGTGCGGCTCGTGGACGCGCAGCCGCCCGAGCGCTCCGGTCTCGACGGCCGGGTGGAGGGGGCCATGGGCTCCGTCCGGGGACGCGCCGATTTCATCCTGCAGGACACGGAACCCGGGACCGCCATGGAGTACCGGGGAAGCGCCAGCATCGATGGGCCCCTGGCGAGGCTGGACTCGCGGTTCGCCGAGCGGCTCGCCCAATCGCTGATCAGCCAGGGGCTGCGCGCCCTCGAGGCACGCCTTGCCACGGAGGGACACGAGTGACGGTCGCGGACTACTTCCTGCCCACCTCCGCGTCGGAGGCACTGGACATCCTCGGGGCGCATGGCCCGGAGCTCCTGGTCATCGCGGGTGGCACCGTCGCCATGCCGCTCATCAACGAGGGCATCTCGCTGCCGCGCCAAGTGATGGGCCTGCGGCGGGCGGGCATGGATCAGATCACGCGCCTCGGCGACGAGCTCCAGGTCGGGGCCACGGCCACCCTGTCAAGCCTGACCACGCAGACGGACGTCCCGCTGCTGGCCCGGGCCGCGGAGCGGACGGGCGCCTGGGCCGTGCGGAACATGGGCACGGTCGGGGGCAACCTGTTCACGCCGCCGCCCGGTGGCGACGTGGCCACGGCCCTGCTCGCGCTCGACGCCCGGGTGGTCGTCACCGGGCCGGCCGGGCAGCGGGAGGTGCCGTTGGCCGTCTTCTGGACAGGGTTCATGACAACCGCCCTCGCTGCCGACGAGCTCGTGACCTCGATCCTGGTGCCGGTGGATCCCGGCCGGACGGCCTTCGTCAAGTTCGGCCGCCGGGCGGCCAACACGCCGGCCGTGGTCACGGTCGCCGTCCACGTCATGCTCGCGGGCGACACGGTGACGAGCGCCCGGATCGCGCTCGGTGCCGTTGGGCCCCATCCGCTGCGGATGACACGCGCCGAGGCCGCGATCACCGGCGGCGGCCTGGACGAGGCCACGATCACCGCAGCCGCGACGCTGGCCACCGAGGACGCCGAGCCGGACGATGACGCCGTCGCCAGCGCCTGGTACCGGCGACGGATGGTGGGCGTGTTCGTGCGACGAGCGCTGCAGGACCTGGCCGGGCAGGCCGGAAGGGGTGCGTAGATGGCCTCCGTCATCGTCACCTTCGAGCTCTCCGGGCAGGAGGTGGAGGTCATGGTCAGCCCGCTGGCCACGCTCCAGTCCGTGCTGCGAACACAGCTCGGTCACACGTCGGTCAAGGACGGCTGCCGCCAGGGGGGCTGCGGGAGCTGCACGGTGCTCGTGGACGGCGAGCCGATGCTCTCCTGCCTGCTCCCGGTGCAGGACGTGGCGGGTCGCCGCGTAACCACCCTCGAGGGCATGACGCCTGCCGAGGGTCTGCACCCGATCCAGCGGGCGTTCCTCGATGCCAACGGCTTCCAGTGCGGCTACTGCACGCCGGGCATGGAGCTGCTGGCCAAGGCCCTGCTCGACCACAACCCGTCACCGACCCGGGACGGGATCACGGACGCCCTTTCGGGCAACGTCTGCCGGTGCACGGGCTACGGCCCGATCGTGGGCGCCATCGAGGCGGCCGCGGCCGCCTCGCAGGAGGCGGGACGATGACCGCCGATCTCAACGTCGTCGGCCAGTCGGTCGAGCGCAACGACGGCATCGGCTTCGTCACCGGACGCGCCCGGTACAGCACGGACCTCGTGTTCCCCCGGATGCTCCACCTCAAGATGGTCCGCAGCCCGCTCCACCACGCGCGGGTCAGGGGCGTGGACCTGTCCGAGGCCGAGCGGGTCCCGGGCTTCGTGCGGGCGCTCACCCACCAGGACGTGCCCCACAACGTGTACACGATCCTCGGCCTGATCGGCGTGGAGCCCGAGGAGGAGTTCGTGCTCGCGGTCGATCGCGTCCGCTACAAGGGCGAGCCGATCGTCGCCATCCTGGCCGAGACGGAGGCGGCGGCCTGGGAGGCCGTGGCCAGGGTCCGCCTCGACCTCGAGGAGCTGCCCGCGGTCTTCGACATGGACGAGGCCCTGGCCCCGGGCGCCCCGATCGTCACCCACTGGGGCACCAACACCTTCATGTACGAGGGTGACACCAAGCGCAAGGTCCGGCTCGGTGACGTTGAGGCCGGGTTCGCGCAGGCGGACCACATCGTGGAGGGCGAGTACCGGACCAGCCCCATCGAGCACGCGCCGACCGAGACCACGGGCTGCGTCGCCGTCCCCGAGCCCAACGGCCGGTTCACGGTCTACACCAACACCCAGGCGCTGTACTTCAGCCTCGACAACACCTCGATCATCCTCGGGGTCCCGGGCAACCAGCTCCGGTTCATCGGGGGCATGGTGGGCGGCGGGTTCGGCGGCAAGGTGGACGTGATCGTGGAGCCGCTCGCGACGCTGGGCGCGATGAAGACCGGCCGCCCGGTGCGCTACGTCTACAGCCGCTCGGAGGAGATGCAGGTCAGCTCCACCCGCAGCGCGTGGACGATCCGGATCAGGGACGGCGTGATGGCCGACGGCACGATCGTCGCCCGCCAGGTCGTGAGCTACGCGGACTGCGGGGCGTACAGCCGCCAGACGCCGTACGCGCTGACCAAGCACGCGGCCAACGCGGCCGGCCCGTACGCCATCCCCAACGTGTCGATCGACGCCTACTGCGTCTACACGAACCGGACGCCCACTTCGGCGATGCGCGGCTTCGGGGTGACCATGGGCTCGTTCGCCGTCGAGGTCCAGATGGACAAGATCGCGGAGCGGGTCGGCCTCGACCCGTGGACGGTCCGGTTCCGCAACGCCATCCACAACGGGGACATCAAGCCGCACCGCAAGCCGGCCGCGGACGTTGCCCTGGTGGAGACGATGCAGGCGGCCGCGGCCCTGGTCGGGCACGAGCTGCCACCCGAGCTGCGGACGATGACCTCCGCGCCACGCGCGGGCCAGGAAGGAGGTCGCTGACGATGGCCAGGCTGCGCGGCACCGGGATGGCCGCCGTCAACTACCCGACCGGCATGAACCTGGGTGGTGATCCCACCCAGGCGCTGGTCCACGCCACGACCAGCGGCTCCTTCAACGTGTCCCTGTCCTCGGTGGATCTGGGCCAGGGGCTCAAGACGGTGGTCGCCCAGATCGCCGCCGAGACGCTCGGGGTGGCCTACGACCAGATCGTCATCGACACGGCCGACACCGACACCGGCCCCCACTGCATGGGGACCTTCGCCAGCCGCGGGACCCACCGGGTGGGGAACGCCGTGAAGATGGCGGCCGCCGAGGCCCGCGACGCGGTCCTCCAGCTGGCGTCGGAGGAGCTGGAGGTCTCGCTCGAAGACCTGGTGCTCGACGGAAAGGGCAACGTGGAGGTCGCCGGATCGCCGACCAAGCGGCTGGGGATCGCGGACCTCGCCTCGCGGGCCCAGTTCCAGTACGGCCGCACCATCTCCGGGCGCGGTGCGTACATGAAGCCCAGGAGCGACGTCGATCCCGAGACCGGCGCCATGGATCCGGACTCGACGCAGGCCTGGGCATGCACCGTGGTCGAGGTCGAGGTCGACACCGAGACCGGCGAGGTGGCGGTGCTCAGCATCCGCAGCGCCTACGAGGTCGGCCGCCAGGTGAACCCGGCGCTGGTGCGGGGCCAGATCACCGGCGGCTCGTGGATGGGCATGTCCCACGCCCTGTACGAGACCACGGAGCCCTACTACCCGGCGCGGGACCACAGCCCCAAGGACTTCGCGGAGTACCTGATGCCCGGGGTGCACGAGCTCCCGGAGATCGATTCGGTCGTGCTCGAGGTCCCGTCCGCCAACGGCCCGTACGGGGTCAAGGGGGTGGGCGAGATGACCGCCAACTCACCCATCCCGGCCATCGCCAACGCCATCTACAACGCCTGCGGCGTGCGGGTCGACCACCTGCCGATCCGTCCCGAGGACATCCTGCGCGGGCTCGACGAGCTCGCCGCGGGGAAGGGAGCAGCATGAGCCAGATCACCACCTGGGACGAGTTCCCCACGGTCGAGTACGTCAAGGGCGTCCAGCGCCAGGCCGTCTCGGGCGAGAAGGTCATGCTGACCCGGATCGTCTACCGCGGCGGCGTGGTCATCCCGGAGCACAGCCACGAGGCGGAGCAGGTCATGCTCGTGGAGGCGGGCCGGCTGTGGGCCAAGGTCGCCGACGAGGAGCGCGAGGTGGGACCGGGCTCGCTGCTCATCATCCCGTCCAACTGGATCCACGCCTTCCGCCAGCTGGGTGACGAGGATGTGGTGTTCTACGAGGCGTTCGCTCCGATTCGCCTGGAGTACCTGGTCGGCTTCAAGGGCCCGGACCCGTCGCTCGGGATGATGCACGCTGCGTTCGACGCCAGCGGCGAGTCCGAGCGGAAGCTCTAGGCGGCGACGCGCGACCGGGAGGATCAATCGATGCGGGATGCCTTCATCACGGCGGTGGCCGACATGGAGGAGGACGAGGCCATCCGCATCGCGCAGGCGATGCTCGACGGCGGTGCGGACCCGCGCGACGTCCTCGCGGCCTGCAAGGAGGCGCTGACCCTCGTCGGGGACCGCTACGAGGCCGGCGAGTACTACCTGCCGGAGCTGATCATCGCCGGTGACCTGATGAAGGCCGTCGCCGCGATGGTCAAGCCGCGCCTGACCGACGTCGTGGGCGGCGCCACGCGCGGGCGCGTCGTCATCGGCACGGTGGCGGGCGACATCCACGACATCGGCAAGGACATCGTGATCTTCATGCTGGACGTGAACAACTTCGAGGTCATCGATCTCGGCGTGGACGTTCCGGCGGAGGTGTTCGTCGAACGGGTGCGCGCGACGCGGCCGGCCGTCGTGGGGCTGTCCGGGTTCCTGACGCTCGCCTTCGACCAGATGCGGATCACCGTCGCGGCGCTCGAGGCCGCGGGCCTGCGCGACTCGGTGAAGGTGATGATCGGTGGCGCGATCATGGACCAGGACGTCGCGGACTACGTGGGCGCGGACGCCTACGGTCCCGATGCTCAGACGGCCGTGCGGCTCGCCACCGCCTGGACTGCCACGAGCGCCCCGGAGGGGATCCGATGACCGACGCCGAGCTCGACCCCGCCGAGGCGTACGCCGCACGGATTGCCCGGGTCCGGGACGCGGTTGCCCTCCGCAGGCCGGATCGCGTCCCGGTCTTCGGCCCGTACCAGAAGGCCGTCTACACCTACGGCGGGATCACGATGAAGCGGGCGATGGAGGACTACGCCGCCGCCCGCGCAGCGTGCCACGCGTTCCAGGACCGCTTCCAGCCCGATCTCGACTTCGGCCCCGTCCTTGCCTACCCGTCCGCGCCCATGGAGACCCTTGGCTACCGGGCGTTCCGCTGGCCCGGCCACGGGCTCCCCGACGACGCGATGTACCAGTACGTCGAGGGCGAGTACATGCAGGCGGACGAGTACGACGCCTTCATCTCCGACCCATCCGACTTCATGCTCCGCACCTGGGCTCCCCGCCAGTTCGAGGGCATGGCCGGCTTCGCGCAGCTGGCACCGTGGCGGCGGTTCATGTGGACCGGCTGGATGGGCCTCGGGTCGTTTGCCACGCCCGAGATGCGCCGCACCCTGGAGCTCATGGTCAGGGCCGGCGAGCAGGTCGACGCCTGGTGGGCCTCGCAGGCCCAGTACTGGGCCGAGACGAAGGCCAAGGGCTACCCGGTGGCCTACGCGGGCTTCGACTGGGCGCCGTTCGACATCCTGGGCGACACGTTGCGGGGGACCTCGAGCATCCTGGCCGACATGCGCCGCCGCCCCGAGAAGCTCCACGACGCGCTCGAGGTCGCCACCCGGATCTTCGTCGAGTACGGATCGGCGGCGGCCGGTGCCGAGCTGCCGATCGTCTGGATCTGGGTCCACAAGGCCACCCGCGAGTTCATGTCCGACGCGCAGTTCAAGGAGTTCTACTGGCCGTACTTCCGCCGGGGGCTACTGGAGCTCGTGGACCGCGGGATCATCCCGCTCGTGTACTGGGAGGCCGACTTCGCAAGCCGGCTCGAGCACATTGCCGACGTCCCCGCGGGTACGATGATCTACCACCTCGCCGCCACCGACCCGCAGAAGGCGCACGAGGTGCTCGGCGGCACCGTCTGCCTCATGGGCAGCGTGCCCAACATCCAGCTGCTGGCCGGGACCCCGGACGACGTCCGCGCCACCTGCAAGCGCCTGATCGACACCATCGGGCGCGATGGCGGCTACATCATGGACACCGCCGTCATGCTCGACGAGGCGAAGCCCGAGAACCTCGCGGCGATGATGGAGTTCACCAAGGCGTACGGCGTCTACCGCTGATGCCGGCCAGCGCTGTGCCCGCCGCGGGTCAGCCGGCGCGGACCTCGGCGCTGACCTTGACGTCGCCGGCCTTCTCGAAGGTGAGCGTGATCTCGATCGTCTCGCCCACCTGCAGCTCGCGCGTGAGGCCGATGAGCATCACGTGGTAGCTGCCCGGCTTGAGCTCCACCTTGCCCCCGGCGGGGATCTCCAGGCGGTCGATCTTCTGCATGCCCATCATCGGGCTGCTCCCCATGCCGCCATCGGAGGCGCCGGGCATCGCCGAGCTCATGTCCACGGTCTCGTGGACCTCCACGGCCGTCGCGACATCGCTCGAAGCGTCGATCAGCGCATCGGCGGCTGAGCCGGTGTTCTCGATGACCATGTAGGCGGCGCCGGCCCCGGCCACTGCGGGCGACGGCCGCGACCAGGCATCGCTGATCGAGATGCCGCCACTCGAACCGGAGCAAGCCGCGACGAGCAGGGCGATGAGCGCGATGGGAACTAGCCGCGCCAGGGATCGGGCGAGGCGGCTCTGAGGTTGCATCGGGGTTCCTTTCCTGTGGGTGGGGGCCTGGGTCATGCGCCTGCGACCTCGCGGAGCAGGTCCGCGATGAGGTCGACCGGGGCGCCGAAGAAGACGTGATGGCGCAGCTGCCCCGCGCCGTCGACGAGGAACGTGTCGGTGGAGTGGGCCATGGCGTAGCCGCTCGCGGAATCCGATGGGAGCTGCCGGTAGGTGACCCTCCAGGCCGCGGCGGCGGCGGCGATCTCGTCAGCGGTGCCGGTCAGCCCGGTGAAGTCCATGCCGTAGTAGTCCACGTACTGCTTCATCGCTGCTGCGATCGTCGCGCGCGGGATCGACCGTCACGAACACCACGGTGGCACCCACGCCTGAGGCCTTGATCGCGGCCCGCAGATCCGCGAGCGTGGTGGGGCAGACATCGGGACAGTGCGTGTAGCCGAAGTAGACGAAGACGGGTCGGCCGCGCAGGCTCGCGAGCTCGAAGGGCCGGCCGTCCTGGTCGGTGAGGCGAAGGGCGGGCGCCGGGCGTGGCGGCTCGTAGGCGGTGTCGCGCATGCCCAGCGGCGCCTGGGTGACGGCCTCGACCCAGGCGGGCGAGAGGCTGTTTCCGGGCGCCCCGCCACAGGCCGCGAACAGGGCGGCGAGCATGGCCAGGATGACACCGGGGACGACGGCCTGGCCGGGAGAGACGAAGCCGGCCGGTCGGCCGGGGAGGTGGACCCGGAGCACGCCATCACGATATGTCAGGTGCGCGGCGGCTGTGTCCCGATCGATCCGTCGTCAGTCCCAGCGGAACCGCCGGGCGGCGAGGGTCGCCAACACGACCGCCCAGGCCGTGAGCAGGACCAGCGACTCCGTGGCATCGCCTCCGCCGCCGAGACCGATCGAGAGGACCTCGGTGAGCGTCGCCGGTGGCAGGGCGGAAGCCAGGGTGGCCACCGGGCCGGGCAGCCGGTCGAGCGGGAGCACGATGCCGCCCAGCACCAGCGAGAGCAGGAACAGGAGGTTGGCGAGCGCGAGCGTGGCCTCGGCGCGCAGCGTCCCGGCCATCAGCAGCCCGAGGCCGGCGAATGCGACGGTGCCCGCCACCAGCCCGGCCACGACGAGCGGCGGGGACACGTCCGGGCCGGCCGTCCAGCCGAGAAGCACCGCGATCGCGAGCAGCAGCACGACCTGGACCGCCTCCACCACGATGATGGCCGCGGTCTTTGACGCGACCACCGCCGACGAGCCGGCCGGCGATCCGCCAAGGCGCTTGCTGACGCCGTAGCTGCGCTCGAAGCCGGTGGCAATCGCCAGCGACACCAGCGATGCCGCGATCACGGCGAGCGCGATCGTCCCGGGCAGCATCCGGTCCACGGGCTTGCCGGCGGCCGTGCCACCGCCCATGTCGAATGCGCTGAACACGAGCAGGACTCCGGCCGGGATGACAAAGGTGATCAGCAGGCTCTCACCCCGGCGCGCGGCGAGGCGGAGCTCGTTCCAGGCGAGCGCGAGCACCATCCGGAGCCATGGCGCGGGCACGGCCGGGACCCCGGTCCCCAGGGGGCGGCCGGTCCCGTTCGTCGCGCTCATGCCACGCCCTCTGCCTCGGCGACAACGTCGGTGCCCACCAGCTCGAGGTAGCGCTCCTCGAGGCTCGCGGCACCCAGGCGCAGCTCCATGAGCAGCAGCCCCCGTTCTGCGCACCAGCCCGCGAGCACCGTGACGAGCCCCGGATCGGGGGCGGCCGGGAGGCTGGCGATCTCGTACCGGGCGCCGGTGCCGTCGGGAATGAGCTTCGCCCGGCCGGACGGGTCGATCGCCCGCACGAGCGCCGCGCCATCGCCATCCTCGAGCGGCGCCGACAGCCGGAAACGGACGCGTTGGGTGCCCGCGCCGGTGAGCTCGGCCGGGGTGCCGTAGGCGACGACCCGCCCCCGGTCGAGGACCGCGACGTGGTCCGCCAGGCGTTCCACGTCCCCCAGCTCGTGGGTCGTCAGCAGGATCGTGGTGCCGGCAGCGCGCAGTCCCGCGATGCGCTCCCGGGTCGCCTGCTTCGCCGCCGGGTCCATGCCCGCGGTGGGCTCGTCGAGCATCAGCACCTCGGGCCGTCCGATGAGGGCAAGGGCGAGGCCCAGGCGCTGCCTCTCGCCCCCGGACAGGCGGCGGTAGCGGGTGCCGGCGGCGCGGTCGAGATCCACTGCGTGCAGCAGCGCCTCCGGATCCTCGGCATCCCGGTAGAACCGGGCGTAGAGGCGCAGGACCTCGCGGGGCGTGGACCGGTTGTCGATCCCGCCCTCCTGGAGCATCAGGCCGATCCGGGGGCGCAGGGCCCGGCCGTCCCGCGCCGGGTCGAGGCCCAGCACCCGGACCGAGCCCCCATCCGCCCGGCGATACCCCTCCAGGATCTCCACCGTCGTCGTCTTGCCTGCGCCGTTGGGCCCCAGCAGCGCCAGCAGCTCGCCGCGTCGGACGCCGAACGAGACGTCCTCGAGGACCGGGCGCCCCCCGTACGCCTTGCGGACGCGGTCGACGGTGACGGCCAGCGAAGGCTCGGCAGTGCCCGTCACGGCCGGATCTTCGCGTACTGGGTGTCGAAGTCGGATGCCTGGACCTCGCCGATCTGGATCCCCCGCACCACCCCGTCGCCATCGATGAAGTACGTCTGCGGCGGCGCGACGACGCGATAGGCGGCCGCGAGCGAGCCGTCCGGGTCATCGACGGTGGGCCAGGTCGCGGCCTGGTCGTCGAGGAACCGCTGGGCGAGCTCCGGCTCGTCCTTGTAGAGCACCCCGACGACCTGGAGCCCGTCGGCGGGGCCGAGCGCCGCGAGCCGCTCCTTGAGCAGCGGGAACTCCTCGCGGCACGGGACGCACCAGGACGCCCAGAAGTTGACGATCACGGGCCTTCCGCGCAGGGCGGCGAGGTCAACGGTCGTGCCGTCGAGCGCGGTCGCGACCAGCGGCGGTGCCGGCTCACCGGTCCGGCCGCCCTGGGCGCCTCCAGGGCCGCATGCGGACACCACCAGGAGGACGATGGCCGACAGGGCGAGGAGGCGGGTTCGGGTCAACGCGTGAATGGGTCAGCCTCGGGCGGGCTCGCCCGTGCCTGCGCGCGGTCGCGGTCCCGATCATGTCTGGGGCACCGTGCAGCGGCTGCGGCGCTGCCCGGCGGTGATGGCCGGGTCATCGTAGATCACAACCGCCGGTCACGCGATCGCGCCAGGGTGGGTCCGGCAGCCCGCGCGGACGGGCCTACGGGGTGCCGCCTGCCTCGGCCCCGGCCGATTCCCCCGGGGCCGCGCTCTCGCCGGCGGTTCCGCCACCCGACCCGCCGACCAGGCCGGACGAGAGGAGCAACGCGAGGGCGACCAGGATCGCGAGGACCGCGAAGGTCGCCTTGGGCCAGGTCGGCGCACCACCGAGGTCGAGATGACCCGTCGCATCTGCCGCCACGGTCGCGGTGTACTCCTTCCGGGAGTCCCGCAGCCAGCCCAGCATCGTGAGCACCAACGCAACGACGCCGAACAGGAGCGCCCAGCCGCCGATGACCATGCCGCCCACCAGCATCGTGAGCGCGACGGAGATCAGCAGCGGGCGGAACGACGGGGGCGGGATGTGGACGCCGGCAGGCGGCGTGCCGGCCGGTGACGGAAGCGCGCCGCGGGCCACCATCGCGCCACCCGGACCGGCAACCGCCGCGTGATCGTAGTTGCGCATCTCCTCGCGGCCCCAGTAGAGCAGCGTGACCACGAGGACGATGACGCCGACGCCGAGCCAGATCCCGCCAGCCACCATGCCGAATACGAGGAAGAACGCCCCGGTGGCCGCGAGGAGCGGGGCGAAGGATGGACCTGGCAGGTGGATGCCGGCCGGGGTGGCCGGGGGCAGGCGGCGCCTGCCGCGCCGCGTGGGGCCGGCCGTCGCGAACCGGTAGACGGTCCACGACAGGTACAGGAAGCCCAGTCCGGCGAGCGCGAACGGGATCAGCAGGATCAGCTCGCCCCAGTCGGGGACGATGAACTGCTCGCTGAAGTCGACGATGCCGTTGACGAGCTCCTCGATCATCGCGCGCGCATCAGCCCCGCTGCAGGCCGGCGATGAGGACGTAGGCCATGAGGCCCATCGCGATCCCCAGGGCGATCAGCATCGTGAAGCCGGCATAGTCGAAGGTGCCGCCGAGGATGGTCGGGGCCGCCCAGTAGATGCCCGCGATGGCCACGAACAGCAGCCCGACCAGGGCCGCGCCTCTGGCGTTCATCGAGCAGCTCCCTTCCGCGCTACAGGAGGTAGAGGATCGAGAAGAGCAGGATCCAGACGACGTCCACGAAGTGCCAGTACAGCGAGGTCGCCTCGACCATGTCATGGTGCCTGGCGCTGAACTGGCCCGCCATCCCACGGTACACGACCACGCCGAGCATCAGGACGCCGCCGAAGACGTGGGCGCCGTGGAAGCCCGTGAGCGTGTAGTACGTGGTGCCGAAGGTCGTCGAGCCCATGGTCAGGCCCTCGTGCATCAGCACGCTGTAGTCGTACGCCTGCATCAGCAGGAACGTGATGCCCAGCACGAGGGTCACCGCGAACGCTCGCACGAAGCCCGTCCGGTCTCCGCGCCGGATCGCCCACACGCCGATCTGGCAGGTGAACGACGACAGGATCAGGATGATCGTCGCCGGGAGGATCACGTTGAGCGCGCCGGATTCGGTGACGAACTTGAACGGGTTGAGGATCCCCTCGTAGGCCGTGGGCGGCCAGGTGGGGGTGACCACCCCGTTGATGACCTCGGTGTAGCCCGCCCGGATGCTGAAGTAGGCCGCGAACAGGCCCGCGAAGAACATCACCTCGCTGGTGATGAACAGCAGCATCCCGAGGACCGGGTTCCCGATCCCCCCGGAGCCGTGCGCCTCGGCGGTGTGGCTGTCCCCGTGCACGGCGAGGGTGGTGGCGTCGGCCGTCATCGTCCTCCTCCGCTCAGTGCGAGGCCGTCCGGCCGTGCCGGGCGTCGAAGACCGGGCGCTCCGAGCGGATCTCGGGCAGGCGGTCGAAGTTGTAGGCAGGCGGCGGCGACGATGTCGCCCACTCGAGGGTGTTGCCCTCCCACGGATCTTCGCCGGCGGGCTTGCCGCTGCGCAGCGAGACCAGCACGTTCCACAGGAACGGCAGCACGCTCAGCGCGATGACGAAGCCGCCGATCGTGGCCACCAGGTTGAGCTCGTTCCAGCCGGCGTTCGACGCGTACTGCGCGATCCGCCGCGGCATGCCCGCGAGGCCGAGCTGGTGCATCGGGAAGAACGTCAGGTTGAACCCGATGAACATGATCACGAACTGGAGCTTGCCCAGGGTCTCGTTGAGCATCCGGCCGGTCATCTTGGGGAACCAGTAGTAGATCCCGGCGAACACCCCGAACACCGAGCCGCCGAACAGCACGTAGTGGAGGTGCGCCACGACCCAGTACGTGTCGTGCAGCGCGAAGTCCACGGGCACGGCCGCGGAGAACGCGCCGTTGAGGCCGCCGATCAGGAACATGGTCAGGAAGCCCACCGCGAACAGCAGGGGCGTCGAGAACGTCAGCTGGCCGCGCCACAGGGTCGCGATCCAGTTGAACATCTTGACCCCGGTGGGAACCGCGATCAGGAAGGTCATCAGGCTGAAGAACGGCAGGAACACGGCACCGGTCGTGAACATGTGGTGCGCCCACACGGAGAAGCCCAGGGCGCCGATGCCCACGGTCGCGAACACGAAGGCCTTGTAGCCGAACAGGGGCTTGCGCGAGAACACGGGCAGGATCTCGCTGATGATCCCCATCGCGGGCAGGATCATGATGTAGACCGCCGGGTGCGAGTAGAACCAGAACACGTTCTGGTACAGGACGGCGTTGCCGCCGTTGGCGGGGTCGAAGAAGTGGCCGCCGTAGTTGCGGTCGATGAACAGCATGATCAGGGCGCTGGTCAGGACCGGCGTCGCCATGAGCACCAGGACGCTGGTCACGAGCACGGTCCAGACCAGGATCGGCATCCGGAACAGGGTCATGCCCGGCGCCCGCATCTTGAAGATGGTGACCAGGAAGTTGATCGCGCCCAGGATGGAGCTGGTCCCGATCAAGGTCAGGCCCATGATCCAGAGGTCCGTCCCGGTGCCGCTGTACTGGGCACCCGACAGCGGCGGGTACTCGGTCCAGCCCGACGCCGCCGCCCCACCCGACGCCAGGAAGCCGGAGGCCATCAGCCCGCCGCCGAGCGGCAGCAGCCAGAACGAGAGGGCGTTGATCCTCGGGAAGGCCATGTCGGGCGCGCCGATCTGGAGCGGCACGGCGTAGTTCCCGAACCCGGCCAGGATCGGGATGATGAACAGGAACAGCATGAACGAGGCGTGCATGGTGAACGCCTGGTTGTAGAAGTCGGCGCTGACGAGCCCACCCATCGTCGTCGGGTCGGCGGCGACAGCCAGCTGCAGCCGGACGACCAGGGCGAGGATCCCGCCGGCGATGAAGAACACGAACGAGTTGAGCAGGTACAGGATGCCGATCTTCTTGTGATCGGTCGTGGTCAGCCACTCGTACAGGCCGCCACGGGCGGCGGGAGCGGCGGGATTGAGGGTCGTGGTGGCCATCCCTGCGAGCTCCCTTACTGCACCGTGAGGGTGCCGGTCATGTTCGGGTGGACCGTGCATACGAACGGATAGGTGCCCGCAGCGAGTGCGGGAACCGAGTACGTGATCTCCTTGCCGCCGTCGATCACCTCGCCCTTGAAGACAACGGCACCCGAGGCGTCCTTGATCTCGATGTCGTGCGGGACGCCGGCCACGTCGAGGTTAACGAAGTGGATCGAGAACGGGGTGTCCGCCGGTGCCGAGAGGGCCGTCGTCGTGAACTCGACGTTCTGCGCGGCGGCCTCGATCGTCGGACCCGCGGCCTCGCCGGACGGGGCCGGCGTCGGGGTGGCGCTGGCCTTCTCGATCGCCGTCGCGAGCCAGGCATCGAAGTCAGCCACTGGCAGGGCATGGACCTCGAACACCATCGAGCCGTGGAAGGCGCCGCAGAGCTCGGCGCACTGGCCGCGGTACGTCCCGGGCTCGTTCACCGTGAAGTCGAACTCGTTGGTCTGGCCCGGCACCACGTCCTTCTTGAACAGGAACTTGGGGACGTAGAAGGCATGGACCACGTCGGGACTGGAGAGCGAGACGTGGACCGGCTTGCCGACCGGCAGCACGAGACCCCCGTCCTCGCCCACGGGGAGCAGCTGGCTGAACAGGACCTTCGCGTTGGGCCCGTCGGGCCCGTCGAGGTAGTCGAAGCGCCACTGGTAGCGGGCCGCGACGGCTCGAACGTTGAGGTCCGTGGAGGTCTTCGCCTCGACCGTGTTGAGCGTCTGCCAGGACAGGGCGAACAGGAACAGCACGATCGCGGTGGGGATCGCGGTCCAGATCACCTCGACCAGGTTGTTGCCGTGGGTCTGGGCCGGGAGCGTGTCATCGTCGGGCTTCCGGCGGTAGCGGAAGACGGTGTACACGATCATTGCCTCGACCACGACGAAGATGGCGGCGGCGATGTAGAACACGATGTCGTAGAGCTGCTTGGTGGCCCCACCCCGGTCGGTGACCGGCGTCCCGTTGTCGATCGGGAAGAAGCTGTCCCAGGCGCTCTGCGGGGTGACGCCGGCGGCGGCCAGCACCCCAATCGTGACCACCGTGATCGCGACGA
Organism: uncultured Chloroflexia bacterium; assembly: GCA_963700555.1. GTDB lineage: Bacteria > Chloroflexota > Limnocylindria > Limnocylindrales > CSP1-4 > CAIXZV01. Next base: position 271,484 of record CAVOXZ010000019.1, on the reverse strand, counting down.
TGGTCAGGACCGCGACGAGGGCACCGGACCCCGTCCTGGGCCGGGAGGGCATCGACATCAAGGTTCCTCGTTGATGTGACGTGCGGAAGCCGTTGGCAGCCGGATTGTTCGGGTACGGGCGGCGTGTCCGGGGACGTGCGCCGCCCGATCGGGGGCGCCGGACGCGCGCATCATACCGGAAGGTCACGGAACGGGGGGGCCGATTGCGGTTGGCGACCCTGCCGAATGTCACATCGCCGTCCGGCGGAGGATTCGGGCGAGAATGGACGCGTGACCGTGCGCCGTCCTGTGCTTCATCTCGCCCGCGCCATGCCGGCTGCCATCCTGGCCGTGCTCGTGCTGGCCGGTCCCGCGCTCGCCCACGGCGGGGTCGTCCCGGATTCGGCGCCCGACCTGGCGTTCCTCCTGCTCGGCTGGAGCGGCGATCCGCTGGTCTGGCTGCCGGCGATCACCGCCCTCGTCCTGTGGTGGGTCGGCATCCGGCGGGTGAACGCAGCGCATCCGGCCAACCCGGTTCCCCGGTCGCGGACCGTGTCCTGGACGCTGGGCGTGGTCGCGATCCTGTTCGCCCTCGACTCGGGGATCGAGCGCTACGACACCACGCTGTTCTGGGTCCACATGGTCCAGCACCTGCTGCTGACGCTGGTGGCGCCGCCGCTGCTGCTCCAAGCCGGCCCGATCACGCTGCTCCTCCGGGCCTCCTCGGCGGAGACCAGGCGGCGCTGGATCTTCCCGTTGCTCCACGCGCGGATCATCCGGGCCATCTCGTTCCCCGTCGTGGCCTGGCTCGTGTTCGCCGGGGTCATGTGGGTCAGCCACTTCTCACCGCTGTTCAACGCCGCCCTGGAGGACGAGTGGCTCCACCGTCTGGAGCACGCGCTGTTCCTGGGCTCGGCGCTGCTGTTCTGGTGGCCCGCGATCGGTCCGGATCCCTCTCCGTGGCCGCTGCGTCCGGCCGCGCGGGTGCTGTACGTCGGCCTCCAGATGCCGCAGAACACGTTCCTCGCCCTGGCGGTCTACATGTCCTCGGTGCCCTTGTACGCGCACTACCTGACCACCGGGCGGACCTGGGGGCCAAGCCCGCTCGAGGACCAGCAGATGGCGGGCGCCATCATGTGGGTCGGCGGCGACATGGCCTTCCTGGCGGTGGTGATCCTGCTGGTGGCCGCCTGGATGCGCGACGACGAGCGCCGGACCGTCGGCGAGGACCGGAGGCTGGCGGCCGAAGAGGGGGCGATCCGCGAGCGCGCGGCGAGCCTCGCAGCTCGACGGGCGGCGGGCGCGGCGGACCGCCCCGAGGGCTGAGCGGCCCGCGCCGCCGATCGCCGCACCTTCCGGGGCCTCGCGGTGCGGCGGCGTCGCGGCGTCGCGGCGGCGGCCCCCGCCGGCCCCCGCCGGCCCCCGCCGGCCCCCTGATCGCCATCTGCATCAGAATCCACCCGTGCACGATGGGCCTGCCACCTGAACCTCGGGTTTCGGGGCGCGGCCTCCGTGTGGGCGCCTGGGATCTGATCCAGTTCGCGATCAGGGCAGACCCGGCGCGGCAGACCCGGCGCGGCAGACCCGGCGCGGTAACGCGGCCGTCGTTGGGCGGCTAGCCCTCGGGCGGGATCGGTGCCTCCAGGTAGGTCTGGTAGCGGTCCGGGTCCACGTTGCCGCCCGACACGACACCCACGATCGGGCCGTCGAGCCCGGTCAGCCCTGCCTCCTGTGCGTGGAAGCGCATCGCCGCCACCGGGAGCGCACCCGACGGCTCCACCACCAGGCGCGCCTCCTCGGCCGCGAGCCGGACCGCCGCGGCGATCTCCGCCTCGCTGACCGTGACGATCGCGTCCAGCTGTGCCGACAGGTGCGCGAAGTTGAGGTGCCCGATCGACTGGGTCCGGGTGCCATCGGCGATCGTGCGGCTGACCCGTTCGGCGGACCAGCCGACGATGTGCCCGGCCGCCAGCGACTCCTGCGCGTCCGCGGCGAGCTCCGGTTCGACACCGATGACCCGGGCGCCAGGTACGAGCGCCGTCAGGGCGGCCGCGACGCCACTCGCCAGACCGCCGCCGCCGACCGGCACCAGCACTGCCGCCACGTCGGGCATGGCCTCGGCGATCTCGAGGCCCACCGTTCCCTGCCCGGCGACGATCCGCGGGTCGTCGAATGGCGGGATGATCGCGAGGCCACGAGCCGCCGCGATCTCCTCCGCGACCAGCCGCCGCTCCTCCGACGCGGTGCCCACGATCACGACCTGGGCGCCGTCCTGCTCCACGCGGGCACGCTTGAGCGCGGGCGCGTCCGATGGCATCACGATCACCGCCGGCACTCCCAGCAGCGCCGCGGCACGGGCGACCCCCTGGGCGTGGTTGCCGGACGAGTAGGTGATCAGGCCCCGGACACGCTCCTCGGGTGAGAGCGCGGCCGCCGCCACGTACGCCCCGCGCAGCTTGAAGGCGCCGATCGGCTGGAGGGACTCCGCCTTGAGCCAGTGGTGGCGCTCGGGCCGCCCGAACGGGACCAGCGGCGTGTGCACGGTGACCCCGCGCAGCACCTCCGCGGCCACCCGGATGTCCATCGATCGAGACCAGGACCGGGGCGGGACGCTCGTCGGTCATCGGGAGCGGGTGGTCAGCGTCGGCGGACGGTCGTCCGCGAGCAGTCGATGCAGAGCGCCGTCCACGGCAGCGCCTCGAGCCGCTCGGGCGGGATCTGCCTGTGGCACGACGTGCACTCGCCGTACGTGCCCGCCTCGAGCCGGGCGAGCGCCGCATCGATGTCGGCGAGGTGCCCGCGGTTGTGGTCACGGAGCGCCAGGTCCCGCTGCTGCTCGAACACGTGGCTGGCCGCCGCCGCCTGCGAGCCGTAGGTCATCTGCCCCGGCGCCTCGACCTCGTTGTCCTTGAGCTCTGCGAGCACGCGCTCACGCTCGGTCGTGAGGGCGGCGTGGGCATCGGCGAACTTCGGCTCGGCGTCCATGGCCTGCCGATCGTACCCCGCCTCGATACCGTCCCGTGAGGGCCGTTCGGCCGATCCGCATCTGTCGGAAGCCCAGCCTGCTTCCGCTGGACGCTCGGCTGCCGTCTGTCGCCCGCCGGACGAGCAGGCTTCCAACTGCTCGATCAGGCTCGCCGGCCGCTCAGGTGCCCTCGCGGACGGTCCGGGCCAACCCGCGCGCGAGCACGGCTAGGTCGGGCGACGACTCGCGATTCGTCAACAGGACGACGGTCGTGTGGTCATCCGGGTACCGCGAGAGCTGGGTGTAGAAGCCGTTGATCCCACCGTCGTGCCAGACGAGCCGCGAACCGCGTTCGTCCCCGACGTACTGGCCATACCCATATCCGAAGCCGATACGGTCGGTGGAGTCCGTGAGCGGGGCGAAGAACCGGGTCATGTCCGCGGCGGGTGCAAGCTTGTCCGTGTAGAGCGCCTCCTCCCACCTCTCGAGATCGAGGACCGTGGAGAAGAGGCCGCCCGCGGCGTACGGCACGGACATGTCGAGGGGCTCGGCCTCGTTGAAGCCGTCGGCATAACCGACGGCGAGCCCCGCCGTGTCGCCGTGCTCGTACCCGGAGTCCTTCATGCCGAGCGGTCCGAAGATCTCGTCGTGGAGGAACGCCTCGTATGTCTTGCCGGACACGCCCTCGATCACCATCCCGAGCAGCACGTACCCCGTGTTCGTGTAGCTGAAGGACTCGCCGGGTACCCACGTCAGCGGGATGCCGGCAACCCCCGCCACGGTCTGGGCTGGAGTCGCCGCCTTCATGCCATCGAAGCCCGCCAGCTCGGTGAAGTCCGCGATCCCCGACGTGTGGTCGAGGAGGTGTTCGATCCTGACCGTCCTCCAGCCCTTGGGGCAGCGGTCCAGGTAGTCGCACACTGGATCGCCCTGCTTGACGAACCCGCGGGACTCCAGGATCAGGATCGCCATGGCCGTGAACTGCTTCGTCATCGAGCCGATGCGGAATCGCGTCTCCGGGGTGTTCGCGATTTCGGTCGGCGTTGTCAGCCATGCCAATCCCCTTCGCGTAGAGGACCTTGCCGTCCTTCGCGATGAGGGCCGCGCCGTTGAACTCGGTCCCGAGCAGGCTGTCGATCTCGGACTCGAGGTCCGGCGCGGCGGTGGCCGTCGGGGTGGGCGCGGGGGTCGCGGAAGGTGACGTGACGACGGGCGTCGGATCGGGTGGCGCGGGCGTGGTGCCCGAGGCCCCGGCACAGCCGGCGAGGACGAGCGCGGTAGCGAGCACGAGCACAGGACGTTTCACGGCTGGACCTCCGGGAGCCACTGGATGCAGTAGTCGAACGCCTGCCAGGCGGGCTGGAGGAACGCCACGGGCACAGTGGAGATCGGCTGCGCCGGGAGGTCCGCCCAGGGATCCGTGATCCACAAGGTGGCGGCCGCCCCGGGCTGCCCGGGCTGGTCCGTGTCGGCGCTGATGCTCACGATCATCGCTCCATCAGGCGAGAAGGCGGCTGCAACGCCCGGCAGCTCGACGATGCGGTCCTGCGACTCCCGGTCGAACCAGTGGATCCTGACCGTCGTCCCGCTGATCATTGCCACGCCGTAGCCTGTGCGGGACAGGCGGGCATCCTGGACCACGCCCTCCGGCAGCCGGACCCCGGTGTCATGCGCACTGTCGCGCATGATGTCCAGCTCCCAGACCTCGCCCTGATCCGTGTGTGCGATGACGTAGATGCCACCACCGTAGGTCATCGGCTGGAGATGCGTCCCGGGTGCGAAGGCCCCGTTGAAGGCGAGTTGCTGCACGCTCCCGTCGAGGCCAATCACCGTCAGACCCGAGCTGTCGGCGTTGCCCGTCGCGGCGACGACGCCGGATCCATCCGCCGCCCAGGTGATCGTCGACGCCGTCTGCTGCGCGTCGAGGGTTGGGATCGTCGCGAGGATGGTGTCGGTGCCGTCCTCGAGCAGGTGCAACGCGACCTCTGATGTGCCCACTCCGACTGCGATGATCAGGCGGGAGCCATCCGGCGAGAAGGAGCCGTATAGGGCGCCCTTGACGGGATAGGCGGTGCGCACCGGGTTCGCGACGTCGCCGCCGGGGAAGGTGACCACGGTCGCCGGGCCGTTCTCCACGTCGACTGCAGCCAGCGCGCGGTTGTCGGGCGACCATCTCTCGAACCCCGCGTACCCGGTGAGCACCCGGCTGACCGGGTCCCCGGTGAACCCGACGAAGCTGAGCGAGCCAAACCCTGGAACGGCCATCGCATCAGCGCTGCCGAGGAGCCTGGGGCAGCCGCGGAGAGCCGGGTAGCCCGCGAACTCCCTGGACGCACGGACCGCGCCGTCCGCGCCCACGAGGACGGCCTGTCCGGAACCCGTACCCCAGGGGACCCACGCGAGGATCCGGCCGCCTACGCCCAGCGGCGCCGGCTCGGAGGTCACCAGTCCGCCCGCGAACAGGAGGCCGGCGGCGGTCGCGAGGGCCAACAGGCCGAGCACCAGCGCGAGCCGGACAGGGCCGAACCGGGGCGCAAGGCGCGGCAGCGCCAGCCGGCTGCGGCGGGTACCAAGGACGATGGCGTGGGCATACGCGGTCGCATCCACCGAGACCGGGACAGCGGCGGTGTACCGCTCGAACGCGTCGGGGAGCCGACCTTCGAAGGTCGTCGGGTCAGGCATGGTCGAGCTCCCTTCTGAGACGCTCGATGAGTCGGGCGAGGCGACTGCGCACGCCGGAGGGGGAGAGGCCCAGTTGGGCGGCGATCTCGGTGGAGTCGAGACCGGCGACGAACCGGAGCGCGAGGAGCGTGCGGTCGTCGGGCTTGAGCCGCGCTAGGGCGCGGCCGAGGTCCACGCTGCCGATCCGGTCCACGGGGTCAGCCCCCGGCGCGGCGTCCAGGGTCTCGCTGATGTCCACGACGCTCCACCGGCCGCGCTTCCGCACGGCCTGGCGGGCCTCGTTGGCGGCAATCGCCACGAGCCAGGCCCGGACCTGGTCCCGGTTCCGGAGCGTGTGCAGGCGTCGCCATGCGATCGTCCATGCGCCTTGCGCCGCGTCGCCGGCTGCCTCGGCGTCACCGGTGATCGCGTAGGCCACCCGGATCATGGATGCGTGATGCTCGGCAACGAGGCGAGCGAAGGCGGCCTCATCCCCGCCAGCCGCCAGGCCGACGGTCTCGAATGCGGCGGGGACGTCTCGGAGGGCCACGTCTGTCACGCAAGGTAGATGCGCTGGAAGGCCGAAGTGTCTCAGTCAAGGAAAGGTCCCGCGATGAGGCACGTCGAGACACGCCCAGGCGCGCCCAGGCGCCCAAGGGCGGACCGGCCTCCCCGCACATAAGTGGCAGATAAGCGGCGTCGGCCAGACTCCGGTTCTGGCTCATCGGGCAACCCCGTCCGTGAGCCGAGCGAAGGAGGAGTCTCAGTGCTCAGGAAGGCGACTGGCGCGGTCGTGCGCGCGCTGCCCGCGATGTCGGCCCTGTTGCCGGCGATGGCGCTGATCATGGAAGGGGCCAAGCGATGGTGACCGTGGCGGCCGGCGAAGGACCCGGCGGGTACGCGCGGCGCTGGTAGCTCAGCCGCGCCCCAGCGAGCCGCCGTCGGACGAGATCCGGGACGCGAGCCACACCGGGATCACGCTGGCGATCACCAGGACCAGCGCGACGACGTTGACGACCGGGAGCTCGGTCGGGCGCTGGATCGCGGCCAGGATCCACATCGGGATCGTCTGGGTGCCCGCGCCCGCGGTGAAGTTGGTGACGATGATCTCGTCGAACGAGAGGCCGAACGCCAGCAGGCCGCCGGACAGCAGCGCCGTGCCCATGCCCGGCAGGGTGACCCGTCGGAACGTGGCGAACGTGTCCGCGCCAAGATCCGCGGAGGCTTCCTCGGGAGACCTCGGCATGCGCCGGAGGCGGGCGATGACGTTGTTGTAGGCGATGACCACGCAGAACGTGGCGTGGCCGATCACGATCGTGAGCAGCCCGAACTCGATCTCCAGGGTGACGAACGAGGTCCGCAGCGCGATGCCGGTGACCACGCCGGGCAGGGCGATCGGCAGCACGAGGAAGAAGGAGATCGTCTGGCGCCCGAAGAAGTCGTACCGCTGGACCGCGAGCGCCGCGAGGGTGCCCATCACGAGCGCGACGGTCGTGGCGAACAGGGCGACCAGGAACGAGTTGACGACGGCGGTGATCAGGGCGCCGTTGGCGAGCGCCTCGCCGAACCAGGCGAGGGTGAACCCGGTCGGCGGCCACACCTGCAGGCGGCTGGGATTGAAGGCGTAGATCGCGAGGACGACCAGCGGCAGGTACAGGAAGGCGAGCACTGCCGCGCTCGCCAGCCGGAGCAGGATGCGCACGCCACGGGGTTCGATCATCGACGCGGCCTCAGAGCGACTCGAACGCGCCCAGCCGGCGCGCCACCAGGAGGTAGCCGGTCATGACCACGATCGGCAGCAGCGAGTACGCGGCCGCGAGCGGGAGGTTGCCCAGGCTCGAGTTGTCGTAGATGACGTTGCCGACGAACTTGGCATCGGACACGAGGTCGGGCGTGATGTAGTCACCCATCGTGAGGCTGAAGGTGAACAGCGACCCGGCGACGACGGCCGGCAATGAGAGCGGCAGGATCACCCGGCGGAAGGTGGTGCCGGCCCGCCCGCCGAGGTCGGACGAGGCCTCCAGCAGCGAGCGAGGGATCCGCTCCAGACCGGCGTAGATCGGCATGATCATGTACGGCAGCCAGAGATAGGAGAACACCAGCCACGAGTTGGCGATCTCGTCCAGGCCCGGTGCCGGCAGCCCCAGCGGCGCGACCAGCCACCCCGCGAGGCCGTTGCCCTGGAGGATGGTGCGCCACGCGTAGACCTTGACCAGGTATGCGGCCCAGAGCGGCATCAGCACCGCGATCACCAGCAGCCCGCGGGTCCGGGGCGAGGCGATCCGGGCCATGTAGTAGGCGATGGGAAAGGCGAGGACGATGTCCGTGGCCGTGACCAGGAGCGCCATGCCCAGGGTCCGCATCGCGACCGTCCGGTACACCTCCTCGGAGAACAGCGTGACGAACGCGTCGAGCGACCATGCGAACGGGATCACCTGGCCCGTGAACGTGTCCTTCTCCCAGAACGCGTTGAGCAGGAGGATGAACAGCGATCCCAGGTAGGCGATGACCAGCCAGCCCAGCGGCGTGGCGAGCAGCAGGCCCACCTTGAGCCGCTTGCGCGGGTGGAGCCAGGCGGAGATCCGCCGCAGCGGAGAGCGCCTTGCCGACGGCAGCGCGTCGCTCGGGGCCGGGTCGGCGGCTGGGGTCGTGGGGGTGGTCATCGGGTGGCGGAAGCTCGTCCGGGGGATGGAGGGGCCGCCGGCATCCGGCCGGTCGGCCCCTCGAGCGGGTGCGGTGTCAGGAGCGAGCCCGGATCACGAGCCGCGGAGCTTGGTCCACGCGGCCACCCAGTCGTCCTGGGTCACGCACGCGGTGGCGCTGTCGGCATCGGCGCAGTCGGCCTGCGGCGTGCTCCAGTACCAGATCTTGTCGTAGTAGGCCTCGTCGGTGGCATGGGTCAGCTCGCAGTGGCCGGGCGAGATGCCCTCGGCGTACTCGCAGGCCTGCGGGCTCGTCGGCGCCTCGCCGAACCACACGGTCGCCTGGCCGTTGGCCTCTGCCGACATCATGTGGTCCATCCACAGCAGCATGCAGTTGGGGTGCTTGGCCTTGCTGGCGATCATCCAGGTGTCGGACCAGCCCGTTGAACCCTCGTCGGGGAGGATGCCCTCGATCGGCTGGCTCTCGCCCTTGAGCAGGTTGACCTGGAACTGCCAGGTGGTGCCCACCACGACGTCACCCGAGCCGAACTGCGACACCTGGTCGCTGAAAGTGCCCCAGTACGTGGCACCGTTGTCACGCTGCTGCTCGAGGAGCTTGACCGCGGCGTCGAGCTGCGCCGTGGTCAGCTGGTAGGGGTCCTTGATGCCCAGGTCGGGCTGCTTGGTCATCAGGTGCAGCGCCGCGTCCGCGATGTAGATCGAGGAGTCGTAGACGCTGATCTTGCCCTTGTAGTCCGCGCCGCCCTCCCAGACGACGTCCCACGTGGTCGGCGCCGTGCTCACCGCCTCGGTGTTGTAGGCGAGCAGGTTGGGACCGCGACCGTGCGGCACCCCGTAGTTCACGCCGTCGACCGTGTTGTGGGGCAGGTCCTTGAGGCCCTCGAACACGTTGGCGTAGTTCTTGAACAGCGCGGTGTTGACCGGGGCGACGGTGCCGCCCGCGATCAGCCGGGTCGTGGCGTCGCCCGAGGCCGAGATGCCGTCGTAGTCGCCGGACTGCATCAGCGAGACGCCGTTGTTGGAGTCCGTCATCGCCGTCGCGTTGACCTTGCAGCCGGTGGCCGTCTCGAACGGGGTCACCCAATCGAACGCTGGGTCAACCTCACCACGCTCCGCGTAGCCGGCCCAGACGACCAGGTTCAGCTCCCCTTCCCCATCTCCGATGGACTGGGGCAGGCTGGGTGCCGGAGAGCCGGACGCGCCCCCGCCGCAGGCCGCGGCGACCAGTGCCACGGCCCCCACCAGGGACAGGATCCTCCGATTCCTCATGCGTGCTGTTCCTCCTCCGCAGGCAACTCCCCGTCCACGACGGGGAGGCAGTGCTGCCGCTTCCAGTGGAGCCGGACGGGCCGGCCCTGCAGGGCGAGCGCCTCGGTCGAGGTCGTCGCCAGGTTCTGTTGCATGACGATGAGCTCCGCACCGGCGTCGAGCGTCACCAGGTAGCGGGTGTCGGGTCCGATGTAGACGACCTCGCGGATCCTGCCGTCGGCCTCGACCTCGTCCTCTCCGGCCGGGGTTCCCGGCGCGTTGAGGTGGATCTTCTCGGGGCGCACGGTGAACGTGCCGTCATGGCCGACCAGCGCCCGGGCGGCCCTGCCCGTGAGCAGGTTGGACGTGCCCACGAACCCGGCCACGAACCGGGTCGCCGGGTGCTCGTACACCTCCGCGGGGTCACCCACCTGCTCGACCAGCCCGTGATGGAACACGGCGATCCGGTCGCTCATCGTGAGCGCCTCCTCCTGGTCGTGGGTCACGTAGATGAAGGTGATCCCGACCTCCTCCTGGATCTGCTTGAGCTCGATCTGCATCTCCTGGCGGAGCTTGAGATCCAGCGCGCCCAGCGGTTCGTCGAGCAGCAGCACGCGTGGCCGGTTGACGAGCGCCCGGGCCAGCGCCACCCGCTGCCGCTGGCCGCCGGAGAGCTGGCCGGGCCGGCGCGCCTCGTAGCCCTCGAGGCGGACCATGCGCAGCGCATCGGCGACGCGACGGCCGCGCTCGTCGCGGGGCACCTTGCGGACGACGAGGCCGTACGCGACGTTGTCGCCGACCGACATGTGCGGGAACAGCGCGTAGTCCTGGAACACGGTGTTGACGTCGCGCTCGAAGGGAGCGAGCCGGGAGACGTCCTCGCCGTGGAGCAGGATCCGGCCCGCGGTCGGCAGCTCGAAGCCCGCGATCATGCGCAGCGTCGTCGTCTTCCCCGAGCCCGACGGCCCGAGCATCGAGAAGAACTCGCCATCGGCGATGTCGAGATCGATCCCGGCCACGGCGGTCACGTCGCCGTAGCGCTTGACGACTCCCTCGAGCCGCACGGCCGTTTCGGCGCCACGCTCGGAGGCGGCGGCAGACGCCCTGAGTTCGGGCGGATCAGGGGGCGCGCTGGTCACGCGACGTCCGGGCTCCTCTGGGGCAGGCAGGGTCGGCTCGACGGCATTCGCGGCTGGCGATCTCCCCACCAGCCGCGGAGTGTGGGGACCGTAGGGTCGCGCGACGGCCATGTCAAGACGCGATGCGTCACACGGTGGCCGGCGGAGGCGATTCCGCGATGTCCCGCATCATTGGCCGATGCATCGTCCAACGTCCGCCGCAGCCGTCGTCGCCGGTCTCGTCGGCCTCGGGGTGCTGGCCGCGGTCAGCACCGCCTGCGACGCCGGGTCTGCCGAGGCCACGCCGCCGATCACCCCGGGGACCAGCGTCACGCCGCGCGAGCTGAACATCGTCGCCCGCGACTACGCCTACGCCCCCGCGATCGTCGATCTCGTCCCGGGTGAGACGGTGATCCTCCACGTCGTCAACGGCGGTCTGGTGGTCCACGAGGCCATCCTTGGCAACCTGGACACGCAGCTTGCGTGGGAGGCGGCCGAGGCGCCGTTCGCGGACCCGCCGCCGGGCCCGACGCCCGCCGTGCCCGAGCCGGCGGGGTTCGACGGGGTCCGCGCGGTCGTGGAATCCGGCCAGCGGCTCGACATCACCTGGACGGTTCCGGTCAACGCGGCCGACGACCCCAGCGGCTGGTTCGTCGGCTGCCACATCCCCGGGCACTGGGCGAAGGGGATGGTGGTGCCCGTCCGGTTCGTGGACCAGGCCGGCACGCCGCTCGCGTCGACGCCGCCCCTCCCGGCGGGTCCTGCCGGGGGCTGAACGCGGGCCATTGGTCATGCCTCGGACGTGCCGCCGCTGCGCGCCAGATGCCGATCGGGGGGTGTAGGCTAGCCCCCGGTGCGTGGATCGCCGCGCGCCCTGGCCGCGCAACCAACAGCATCAGGAGAGCCTCAGAAACATGACGTACGTCATCGCTGAGCCCTGCGTCGACGTCATGGACACCGCCTGCGTGTCCGTCTGTCCGGTGGACTGCATCCACTACGACGAGGGAACCGACCGCAAGCTCTACATCGATCCCAACGAGTGCATCGACTGCGGAGCCTGCGAGCCCGAGTGCCCGGTGAACGCGATCTTCCCGGAGGAGAGCCTGCCTCCGGAGTGGGCCGCCTACACCGCGATCGAGGCGCAGTGGTTCACCGACAAGGCCGCGGCCCGCGCCGCCATGGACGCCCTCAAGCCCGCCTGAGGCGGCGCCTGCGTCGGACGCCCGTCAACCCGGAGGCTCCGGCCCCGGACTCGGGCGTGTGGCCATCGTCACGCACCAGCAGCCCCGCAGCGATGCGGGGCTGTTTCGCGTGCCACGGTCCGCAGCGCCGGGCCCGCCGGCAGGTCCTCGTAGACTGGCCCCATGCGCATCGTCTCGCTCCTCCCCGACGCCACGGAGGTCCTGCTCGCCCTCGGTCTCGAGGATGAGCTGGTGGGCGTGACCCACCGTTGCGACGTGCCCGCGGTCGCCGGCGAGCCGGCGGTGCTGACGCAGGCGGGCTCGGGCGGTGGCGACGCGCTCAACGCCGACGCCCTGGTGGAGGCGGACCCGGACCTCGTCATCGTGAGCGACGGACGGGACGGGTCCGTGACCGGCCGGCTGGTGGAGGCGGCGTTCGCGGACGCCGACGTGGTCCCGAGCGTGATGACCCACGCCCCGATGACCGTCGAGGGCGTCCTCAACGGCATCGTCGGCATCGGGGCGATGACCGAAACGGAGGACGAGGCCCTCGCGATCGTGGAGGGCCTGCGCGAACGGCTCCAGGAGCTGGAGCGCATCGTGCTCGGTCGCCGTGACGGCGGGTTCCGCCCGCCGCGGGTCGTGCTGCTCGGGGCGGTGGACCCGCCGCGGACGGTGGGGCGCTGGATCCCGGACCAGGTGCGGCTGGCCGGCGGCTGGGAGCTGCTCGGGCAGGCGGGCGGCACGGGCGAGGCCACCACGTGGGAGGCGGTCGCCGACATGGACCCCGAGGTCCTGGTGCTGCTCCCGGGCGGCCTGCCGCTGACCGAGGCCGTGGGGGCCTGGGAGGCCACGGTGCGACCGCCCGCGTGGAACGACCTGCGCGCCGTGCAGGCGGGTCGCGCCTTCGTCGTCGACGGCGGTCCGTTCGTGCTTGCCGGCCCCCGGGTCGTCGACGGCATCGAGATCGTGGCCGAGCTGATCGATCCGGCGGCCTTCGACGGGATGTCGCCGCCCGCGACCTGGCTCCCGGCGTCCTGAGCCTCCATGGCCGTGGCCTACCGCGCGACGTTCGACTGCCTGTGGTGTGGAGCCGGTTGGACGACCCGCGGGCCGGACGACCTCGAGGGCTGGGCACAGCTGTGCCCGAGCTGCCTGGGCAGGGCCGGCGACAACGCGTTCCTGCGGAACCGGCTCCGCAGCGGTCTCGCCGCGCGAGCTGCCGAGGGTGACGGCGCGCGGTCCAGCACGGGTCCAGCCGCCGCCGCGGCGGCATCCCGCGGCGCCGTGCAGCCCGCGTTTCCCGACGACTGGTTCCTGCGCCGTGGAGCGTTCGAGCGTGGCGCCGTCCACGATGCCGCCTGGGCGGCCGAGCTGGACATGGCGACGCGCTGGCTCGACGGCCTCCCGTTGGCGGGCCGGATCGTGGAGCTGGCCGCCGGAACCGGGTTCTTCTCGCCACTCCTCGCGGAACGAGGGGAGCTGTTCGCCTTCGACGCCGACGGCGAGGCGCTCGCCCTGGCCCGGGACCGGCTCGTCGCACACCGGCTCCGGGCCCATCTCCACGTCGCCGACCCGTGGGCACCGTTCCCTCCTGCCGCGGACCCCACGCCGGCCGATGCGCTCGTCGCGGCGTTCCTGCTCGGTCGGGTCCGTGGGGCCGGGCTGGAGGGCGCGATCGGCTCGCTCCGGGGCCGACTGCGTCCGGGCGGACGGCTGGCGGTCATCGACCTCCGTCCGGATCCAGCCGCCGGTCCGCCGCCCGGCACCCCATGGTCGTGGCACGATCCGGCGCTGCTCGAGGCCTCCGCGCTGCGGGCGGGCTTCACCCGGGTCACGATCACCCCGACCGGCCGGTTCTTCCTGACCCTCGATGCCATCGCCCGCTGAGCGACCCTCTCCGGGCCCGGGCCCGCGCCGGGACCAGCGGATCGCGGTGGTATCCTCCGGCCCGATGTCGCCCCTCGCCAGCCGCACCATCGCGACCGTCGGTTCCGGGGTCATGGCGGAGGCCATGATCGCGGGGCTGTTGCGTGGCAATCTCGTCGGGCCCCGGCAGGTCGTCGCGAGCCACCCGCGAGCCGAGCGACGGGTCGAGCTCGAGGCGACCCACGGCATCCGCGTCGTCGCCTCGAACGTGGAGGCCGTGGAAGGCGCCGACGTCGTGATCCTCGCGGTCAAGCCCCAGATGCTCGCCCGCGTCGGTCGCGAGATCGGCCCGCACCTGCGTACGGGCCAGCTGGTGGTCTCCGTTCTCGCCGGGCCGACGACCCACGCGCTGGTCACCACCATGGGTCACGACCAGGTCGTGCGCGCGATGCCCAACACGCCTGCCCGGATCGGCAGCGGGATGACGGTCTGGTACGCCACGCCCGCCACGACCGAGGAGCAGCGCGGCCAGGCGAAGGCCCTCCTGTCGGCCCTTGGCGCCGAGCTCGAGGTCGAGGACGAGAAGTGGGTCGCGATGGCGACGGCCATCTCGGGCACCGGACCCACCTACGTGTTCCTCGTGATGGAGGCCCTGATCGACGCGGCCGTGCACCTGGGCTTCCCGCGTCACATCGCCCACGACATCGTGATCGAGACCCTCGAGGGCAGCACCCGGTTCGCCAAGCAGTCCGGTGACCACCCCGCGGTCCTGCGGAACATGGTCACGTCGCCGGCCGGCACCAGCGCCGCCGCGCTCCACGAGCTGGAGTCGGGTCGCCTGCGCACCGTCCTGTCCGAGGCCGTCTGGGCCGCCTTCCGCCGCACCGTGGAGCTGGGCGACCAGATCGAGGCCCAGCTGACCAAGGACGGCACGTCGCGCTGACGGCAGGAGCTGGCGCGCTCATCGCCTGACGGCGGGTCCCGTCGACGTCGGGACCGCCGGCCCCCAATCTACGGCCGAGGCTCCCTGTCCGCCCGCCCCTCCGGCGCTATCCTCGCCGTCAATGGATACCAACCTGGCCGGCGCCGGCCGTCCCGCGGCGCCTGACCCCGAGGAGCTCCGCCTGCTCGCCGACCAGCTGTCCCGCATGCGGGGGATGCTGTTCGGCTACTCGGAGCGGTTCTTCGAGCGGATCCGCACCTACCTGCTGCTGACGCTCGCCCTGCTCGTGCTCGCGGGCTCGGGCATCGTCCCGGCGGCTGTGGTTGCGGTGCCGTTCCTGGTGCCGTTCGCGTTCCTGGAGACGGGCTACCTCTTCTACTACACGGTGTTCGCCCGCCGGCACGCGGAGTACCTGGAGCGGGCGATCAACGCCCGGCTGGGGAAGGACGTGCTGGTCGCGCACCGGCTCGAGGCGGCCTACTTCTACCCGCCCGACGAGCCGAAGATCGCGGGCCTCAGCCTGGGCAACCCGCTTGGGATGATGTCCGCGGCGACCCTCGGCTACACGGCGGGCGCTGCCCTGCTGTGGGTGACGGGGATGGCCGGCACCGCCTGGTACCTGTCGGTGGCGGGGGACTGGAGCTGGCTGGGTGTGTCCCTGTCGGCGCTCGTGATGCCGGTCCAGGTGGTCTGGACGCTCGCCATCGCCGGCCACCTCGTGTTCGCGTTCCTCACCCGCCGGGACGAGAGCAAGCTCATCGCCGAGCTCGACCGGTCCTACGGTCCGCCGGATCGTCCCGCCGCCTGACCCCAATCACCCCATCACTAGAGAGCACGATGCCGCCTGAGTCCGCCGTCAGCAGGGCAGCCGAGCGCGCCATGCGATCCACCCTGCTCGCCCTCTCGCATCGCCGCGCCCTGGGCAGACTCGCCACCCGCGTCCCGATCACCCGGCCGATGGTCCGGCGCTTCATCTGCGCCGAGACGCTCGAGGACGCGCTGCCCGCGATCCGTGCCCTCAGGGACGAGGGGTTGGGGACCACCGTCGACGTCCTCGGCGAGTCGGTGACCGCGGAGGCGGACGCTCGTGCCGCCGCGGAGCGCTACCGGACGGTCCTCGACGCGCTCGCCGCCGGCGGCCTGGACCGCAACGTCTCGCTCAAGCCCACCCAGATGGGCCTCGCCATCGACCCCGGGCTCGCCCGCGAGACGATCGGGGGCATCGTGGCCAGGGCCGTGGAGCATGGCGCCTTCATCCGGATCGACATGGAGGACCACACCACCACGGACCGGACGCTCGACCTGTGGCGGGACGTGCGGCCCTCCGGCTGGCGCGACGGGGGAGCCGACGTGGGAGTCGTCATCCAGTCCGCCCTGCGGCGGAGCGACGCCGACGTGGAGGCGATCATCGCGGAGGATGGCCGGATCCGCCTGTGCAAGGGGGCCTACAACGAGCCCGCGAGCGTCGCCTATGCGGACAAGGCCGAGGTGGACGAGGCGTACGAGCGGCTCATGCTCCGGCTCCTGCGGGCGGGCCGCTACCCAGCCCTCGCGACCCACGACGTCCGGTTGATCAAGCGGGCGATCGAGGTGGCGGAAGCCGAGGGCATCGCCCGGGACAGCTTCGAGTTCCAGATGCTCTACGGCGTGCGCCGCGACCTCCAGGAGCAGCTCGTCGGCGCCGGCTGGCGCGTCCGGACCTACGTGCCGTTCGGCTCGCAGTGGTACCCGTACTTCATGCGCCGGCTGGCCGAGCGTCCCGCGAATGTGTCGTTCATCCTGCGCAACCTGTGGCGCGAGCGGGGTCGCGCCTGACCATGGCCGGGAATCCAGGGGCCTCCGGGAATCCAAGAGCCGCCAGGTGGGCCCCTGGCGGCTCAGGCCTCGGCGGTGGGCACGAGTCAGGAAGTGGCTACCAGCGCTTGGCGCCGTTGATGATGAACGCGAAGGCCGCCATCGAGCCGAGGAACAGGATCGCGCGGTCCGCGATGTACTTGATCTTGAGCATGTGGTGTCCTCTCGAGGCTGGGTAGGGCACTGTCCCTATCGAGGACAACGAACGTAGCCCGCGCTCCGGTGTCCGGGCGATGACCCACTGGTACTAGTACCCCCCTGACCCTCGAGCCAGGTTGCCGCGGCGCACCGGGCGCCGTCGTGCTGGACGGGAGGCTCAGGGAGTCCCCTCAGGACGGCTCGGGCGGCGTCGCCGGGATCGTGAACCAGAACGTGCTGCCCTCGCCGGGTGCCGACCTGACCCGGAGATCGCCTCCATGCGCACGCACGATCTGGCGGGCGATCGGCAGCCCGAGACCCGTGCCCCGGGGCCCGTCGGGCATCGTGTCCGAGGCCTGGCGGAACGGCTCGAAGATGCGCTCGAGATCCGCCTCCCCGACGCCCTTGCCCGTGTCGGTCACCGCAACCCGCACCTCGTCGGCCGATCGCACGACGGTGACGCTGACCCGGCCGCCGGGGCTGAACTTCACGGCGTTGGACAGCAGGTTGATCACGACCTGGACGAGGCGCTCCGCATCCCCGCTGACCTCGGGCAGCCCGTCCGCGACCTGCACCTCGAGACCCACGCCGCTGACCTCGAACAGCGCCGACGTCGCGGCCGTCGCGCGGCGCACGACGTCATCGATGCGCAGCGGGGCCATGCGCCACTCGAGCCGGCCGGCCTCGATCTTGGCCAGGTCGAGCAGGTCGTTGATCAGCCCGGTGAGCCGCTCGCCCTCCTCCACGATGATCCCGAGGTTGTCGCCCACCTGGCGCACGGCGCGATCGACCCGTGGCTCGGTCCGGTCGACGACCGGGAAGACGACCTCGTCGAGCCGCTTCCGACTGAGGCGGGCGAAGCCGACGACGGAGGTGAGGGGCGTTCGCAGCTCGTGGGAGACGTTGGCCAGGAATCGGCTCTTGGCCTCGTTCGCGAGCTCGGCGGCGGCGCGGGCCTCCTGGGCCTCGGTCGTGGCGGCGAGGAGCTCGGACGTCCGCTCGGCGACCCGGGCCTCCAGGACCCGGTTCTGAGCCTCGAGCTCGGCCTGGAGTCGCGCCGAATTCGATCCCTCCCGCGAGCAGCGAGCCCACTGTGAACAGGAGCGGGCCGTCATCGGGCTCCAGGGGATCCCCGCCCCGACGGTCGGGCGCGACCAGGACGCCGAGCGTTCCACTGGCGCTCACCAGCGGCGTGCCGACGAGGCCTCGTGAACCGAGCACGGCGGCCAGCCGCCGGTTGGCCTCGTCGGCGTCGGCGGCGAGATCGCGGACATGGAGGGGGCCATCGGCGCGGGCCAGCAGGGCGGGCACGGCCGTCGGATGGTCGATCGGCACCGTGATGTCGCCGAGCAGCGTCGCCAGCCCGGGCGGCCCGCCGGCCACCTGCCAGTGCCCGAGGCTGCCGGTCGCGGGATCGACGAGGCCGATGACACCGCGCCCGAACTCGAGCCGTTCGATGATCGCGGGAAGCGCCTCCTCCGCGAGCCGGACCGGGTCATGGATCGAGGCGATGGCGATGCCCAGGGCATTGATGGTCGCGAGCTCCGCGAGTCGCCGGCGAAGCCGGTTCTCGAGGACGGCCGAGCGGCCGGCGGCCCCCGGGTCGCGGCTCGCCCGGGAGACGGATTCGGCCCGATCCGGCCGGAAGCTCAGGAGGAGCTCCCCGTCCCGGAGTCCGGTCCAGCGGCCCCGGTCGCTCCAGCCTGCGGGCCCCCGCCCGCCCCGACGCCCAGGGCCCGCCCGATGGCCGGCCCCGCGAGCGCTGCGATCGCCGTCACGACCTTGAGATCCGCCGACCGGAACGGCCCGCCCGTGGCCGTGGCGCCCACCACGCCCAGGATCACGTCGCCGGCCCGGAGGGCGGCCACGACGAGGCTGCCACCAGCCCGCTCCGCGGCAGTCGCGCGCGGGTCCCCGGCCACGTCCTCGACCAGCTCCGCGCCGCCTCCCGCGGCGATCTCGCCGACGATCCCGGTCCCGATGCGCCCGCCGGTCAGCGGCCCGCCCGGGCCGTCCGATCCCGGGGCCGCCTGGAGCGCGTTGCCGTTTGCGAGCAGGAGGAAGCCCCGGGCGTCATGGGGCAGCCTGGACAGCTCCTCGACCGCGGTTGCCGCCACCGGCTCGACCCCCTCGGAGCCCCCGATCACCGCTGCGAGGTCGTAGATCAGCGACAGCTCGCGGTAGCGCTCCAGGGCCTCGCTCGCGAGCGACCGCTTGTCGCGCTCCCGGGCGGCGGCATAGGCCAGGACGGCCGCGATGCCCCGCGCCGAGCGGCCGCCCTCCACCCAGCCCAGCAGGTCGCCATCGACGGCGACCTCGGCCCGCGAGGCGGCCGCGGGCCCCGTCGGACCCGTCCCGTCCGGGCCACCGCGCTGGAGGATCACCGCCCCCTCGGCGTCATGGATCGTCACGGCCGCGTCGACCGATGCCAGGAGCGCGGAGACCATCGGTGCCACGTGGCGGTGCCGCACGATCAGGCGGCGCAGCTCGCTCATTCGAGGTCCAGGACGCGGCGGGCGAGCGCCAGCAGCGCGTCGGGGTCGAACGGCTTGGTGAGGTAGTCGTCGGCGCCCGCGGCGAGACCCGCCTCCCGGTCGACCGCCTGGCCCTTCGCCGTCAGGAGGACGACGTGGGCGCCCGCCGTGGCCGGATCGGCGCGGATGGCCCGGCACACCTCGAGCCCGTTCCGCCCGGGCATCATCAGGTCGAGGAACACGAGATCCGGTCGCTGGGCCGCGATCGCGGTCTCTGCCTCGAGGCCGTCGGCAGCCGTGAACAGCTCGACGCCCTCGTCGAGCAGGTCCTCGAGCGTCTGCTCGATGAGCAGGCGGATGTGCTGCTCGTCATCCACGATCAGGATCGTGCGCGCCATTGACCCTCCTCGGTCGGTTGGGCGCCCACGATGCCCCAACGGGACCGAGCGCGCAAGGCGGGGTCGCCGTCGGGCATGATGCGTCCATGCCGAACGATGCCGCCGCCCCTGCCCAGCCGGTCCCGCCCCGCCCTGACCTGCGCCGCCGGGTCCTGGCCGGTGAGCCCACGATCGGGCTGTTCGTGAACCTTGGATCCATCGTCTCCGCCGAGATCGTGGCCAGGGCCGGCTACGACTGGGCGCTGATCGACCTCGAGCACGGGATGACCACCGAGGCCGACCTGCTCGCCCAGCTGATGACCGTCCAGGCGACCCCGACGGCGGCCGTGGTGCGCGTCGTGTCGGGCGAGCGGATGCGCGTGGGCCGGGTCCTGGACCTGGGGGCGGACGGCCTGATGATCCCGCGCCTGGAGACGGCGGAAGCGATGCGCGAGACCCTGTCCTGGATGCGGTACCCGCCCGAGGGGATCCGGGGCGTGGCCGCGGGAACGCGCGGTGCCGGCTACGCGACGGTGCCCCACGCCCAGATCCGGTCCCTCAACGAGCGGGTCCTCGGCGTGTTCCAGGTCGAGTCGCGGGCAGCGGTCGCGGCCGTTGACGAGCTGGCTGCCATCGACGGGGTCGACGTGCTGTTCGTGGGCCCGGCCGACCTCAGCCACGAGATGGGGATCCCGGGCGAGTTCACCCACCCGCGCTTCATCGATGCGCTCGACCGCGTGGCGACCGTCGCCCGGGCGCACGGCAAGGCCGCCGGGATGCTGGTCCGCGATGCGTCCGAGGTATCCGCCTATCTCGCCCGCGGCTACGGGTTCATCGGTATCGGGTCCGACTCGGGCCTGGTCATGAGCGGCGCCCGGCGGCAGCTTGCGGAGGCGCGAGCGGCGCTGGGCTGATGCCCGCGTCACCGAGCGGGTGGCGCCGGATCATCGGGCAGCAGGGGGACCGGCTGCGGCAGCGGTGATCGGCCGCCGCGGGTCGGCATCTGCGCCAGCAGGACGCCGGCCAGGATGAGCACGCCCCCGACCCACTGGATGGGCTCCAGGCGCTCGCCGAGCAGGAGCGACGCGGCCACGATCGTCCACAGCGGCTCCACCGTGGAGATCAGCGACGCCTGCGCGGCCCCCACGCGCTGCGCTCCGGCGTAGAACCCCTGGACGGCGAGGAAGCCGGCCACGACGCCCACACCCAGGATGCCCGGCCATGCCTCACCCGGGATCGCGGTGGGCAGGACGGGATGCGCCGTCGCCGCGCACAGCGCCCAGTACACGGCCGCCGTCGTGGTCAGCATCACCGCTCCGGCGACGGCGGCGTTCGCCCCGGCGTCGGAGCCATGGCCGGTGCGGTCGGATCGCTCGCCGGAGACGCGGGCGGCGAGGACGACCCAACCCGAGTACAGCAGCGGCGCCGAGATGACCAGGAGCAGGGCTCCCAGGGGAGGCGCCGTCGAGGCGTCGATGCCCCCGACCGCCAGCACGACGCCCGCGACGGCCAGACCCAGCGCGGTCCACGCCCGGCGGCCCTGCAGCGGGCGGCCGACCTTCAGGGCCAGCACGGCCACGACGGGCGGATAGATGTACACGATGAGGGCCGAGAGCGAGAGGTCCACATCCGCGATCCCCGCGTAGTAGGTGGCGGTGTTCGACACGTACCAGACGCCGAGGCCCATCGTCGCGAGCAGCATCCGAGGGGAGACGGCGCGCAGGGCGCGGCGGGCGGTCGGGTTGGCGAGCAGGACGAGCCACGACAGCCCGCCGGCAATCGCGAACCGCCAGGCCATGAGGGTCAGCCAGTCGACGCCGGTCGCATACACCGGGCGCGCGAACAGGCCGCCGGACCCGAAGGCGACGGCGGACATGATGACGAGGGCGATGCCGGTCAGGCGGGCTCGGTCCAACAGGCCGAGGGTACCGATTCCCCACCTTCGCATCGGGGCGCGCTAGCGCGGCTGCGCGTACACTGGGTGCCGTGGCTGATCTCACCGAGCGCGCCGTTGTAGCGCGCGTTCCCGCTCTCGCATCCCAACCCCTCACCGTCGTCGGGCGACGGCAACCGGTGTCGGTTCCCCCGGGCACGACGCTCGGTGCCTGCCTGCTGGCGATCCAGCGCACCGGCACCGGCGACTCGGTCTTCGTGACCGACGCCGACGGGCGCCTCGCGGGCGTGCTCACCGAGCGCGACATCTTCGGACGCCTGGTCGGCCCGGATGTCGCGGCCGGCGTCGATATCGACGTCCCGGTCGAGGACTTCATGACCACCAGCCCGCGGACGCTGCGCCTGGAGCACACGGTGCGCGATGCGCTGGAGCTGATGCAGACGGGCCGGTACCGGAACATCCCCGTGGTTGACGAGGACCGGCGCCTGGTGGGCGTGGTCCGCCAGGTCGACATCCTCAAGTTCCTCGCAGAAGCGTTCCCGGAGGAGTTGCTCAACCTGCCACCCCGACCGCACCAGCAAATCGAGCAGGCCGAAGGCGGATGACCAGCACGGAACCGCTCGAACACACCGTCCAGGAGCTCGATCGGGTCACGATCCGCTTCGCCGGCGACTCCGGCGACGGGATGCAGCTCACCGGGACCCAGTTCACCCGGACGGCGGCCGTGTTCGGCAACGACATCAGCACCTTCCCGGACTATCCCGCGGAGATTCGCGCCCCGGCCGGCTCGCTGCCGGGTGTGTCGGGCTTCCAGATCAGCTTCTCCGCCTCGGACATCCACACGCCCGGTGACGCGCCGGACGTGCTGGTCGCGATGAACCCGGCCGCGCTCAAGACCAACGTGGGGGATCTGCCGCCCGGCGGGGCCATCATCGTCAACAGCGACGCGTTCACGCCCGGCAACCTGTCCAAGGCGGCCTTCGGCTCCAACCCGCTGACCGACGACTCGCTCAAGGAATACCGGGTGTTCCCGGTCCCGATCAGCACCCTCAACGCGAACGCGCTCGCCGGCCTCGAGATGACCGGCAAGCAGGTTGACCTGACCAAGAACTTCTTCGCCCTGGGCCTGATGTTCTGGCTGTACGAGCGGTCGATGGACCCGACCATCAGCTGGATCGAGGAGAAGTTCTCGAGCCGCCCGGTCATCGCCGAGGCCAATCGTCGCGCCCTCAAGGCCGGCTACGCGTTCGGCGAGACGACCGAGATGTTCCACCAGACGTACCGGGTCCCCAAGGCGAAGCTGCCGCCCGGCACCTACCGCAACATCACCGGCAACGAGGCGACGGCCCTCGGCTTCCTCGCCGCGTCACAGGCCGCCAGGCGCGACCTGTTCTACGGCTCCTACCCGATCACCCCGGCCTCGGACATCCTCCACCAGCTGGCCAGCTACAAGAACTTCGGCGTCCGCACCTTCCAGGCCGAGGACGAGATCGCGGCGATCGGCGCCACGATCGGTGCCGCCTATGGAGGCGCCCTGGCGCTGACCGGCACGTCCGGGCCAGGGGTTGCGCTCAAGACGGAGGCGATGGGCCTCGCCGTCATGACCGAGCTGCCGCTGGTCATCGTCAACGTCCAGCGCGCCGGACCGTCCACGGGCCTGCCGACCAAGGTGGAGCAGGCGGACCTGTTCCAGGCGATCTTCGGCCGCAACGGAGAGTGCCCGATGCCGGTCGTCGCGCCGGCGACGCCCGGCGAATGCTTCTCGATGGCAGTCGAGGCCTCGCGCATCGCCCTCAAGTACATGACCCCGGTGATGTACCTCTCTGACGCGTTCGTCGGCAACGGGGCTGAGCCGTGGCGCGTGCCCTCGGTGGACGAGCTGCCCGACATCTCCGTCCCCAACGCCGTCAAGGGAGAGACCACGTTCCTCCCGTACGGTCGCGATCCCGCGACGCTGAGCCGTCCATGGGCGATCCCGGGCACCGCGGGCCTCGAGCACCGGATCGGCGGGCTCGAGAAGCTCGACGGCCTGGGCACGGTCAACTACGACGGCGACAACCACCACCGGATGTCGGTGTTCCGCCGCGACAAGGTTGCCGGGATCGCGAACGACATCCCCGACCAGGACGTGTTCGGGCCGGACTCGGGCGACCTGCTGATCGTCGGCTGGGGCTCGACCTACGGCGCCCTGCGCAGCGCCGCCGAGCGGCTCCAGGCCGAGGGCAAGTCCGTCGCCCACGCCCACATCCGCTACCTGTTCCCGTTCCCGGCCAACCTCGGCGATGTCCTTCGTCGCTTCCGGACGGTGCTGGTCCCGGAGCTCAACCTCGGGCAGCTCAGCTTCGTCCTTCGCGGCACGTACCTCGTGGACGCCCTCAGCTATGGCCGCGTCCGGGGCAAGCCGTTCCGGATCTCCGAGATCGTGGACGAGGCCGACCGTGTCCTCGACTCGATGGCCGGCGCCGTCGCCTCGACCCCCGGAGCATCCCGATGACCGACGTTCTCGATACCGTCCCGATCAAGCTGACCCGCAAGGACTTCGTTGCCGAGCAGGAGGTCCGGTGGTGCCCCGGTTGCGGGGACTACTCGATCCTCGCCCAGACCCAGAAGGTGATGCCGGACTTCGGGGTGCCGCGCGAGAGCATCGTGTTCATCTCCGGCATCGGCTGCTCGGGCCGGCTGCCGTACTACATGAACACGTACGGCTTCCACAGCATCCACGGCCGGGCCGCCACGCTGGCCACGGGCCTCCGGATCGCGCGCCCCGACCTGATGGTCTGGGTGATCACCGGCGACGGTGACGCGCTGTCCATCGGTGGCAACCACTTCCTGCACTCCATGCGCCGGAACGTGAACTTCACCATGGTGATGCACAACAACCGGATCTACGGCCTGACCAAGGGTCAGGCGTCACCGACCTCTGAGATCGGCAAGCGCACCAAGTCCACGCCGATGGGCTCGACCGACCGGCCGATCATGCCGCTCACGATCGCGCTGGCCGCCGAGGCCACGTTCGTCGCCCGGACCGTCGACACCCACACCGAGCACCTGCAGACGTCGCTCGAGGCCGCCGGCCGCCACAAGGGAGCGGCCTTCCTGGAAGTGCTCCAGAACTGCAACATCTTCAACGATGGAGCCTGGCGCGAGTTCACCGATCGGGAGGTCCGTGACGATCGCATGCTCGTGCTCGAGCATGGCAAGCCGCTGGTGTTCGGCAAGGAGCGCAACAAGGGCATCCGGCTCAACGGGCTGCACCCCGAGGTCGTGACGATCGGCGAGGATGGCATCACCGAGGAGGACCTCGCGGTCCACGACCAGTACGCCGAGGATCCATACCTGGCGCTGATCCTGTCGCGCATGTTCTGGCCGGAGTTCCCGGTGCCGGTGGGCGTCTTCCGCCAGGTGCAGAGCGCAACCCAGTCGGAGCTGGTCGAAGCCCAGATCGAGCAGGCGAAGGCCAAGTCGGGCGAGGGAGACCTCGCCCAGCTTCTCCTGTCCGGCGAGACATGGACGGTGGAGTGACGATGATCTGCCCCAACTGCCGGCACGAGAACTTCGCCGGCGACGACACCTGCGACAACTGCGGCGCCGACCTGTCGGCGATCGACACCCCCGAGCCGGCGCTCGACTACGGGGACACCGTGCTGGGAGAGCACCTCGACAAGCTCGGCCTGTCCGAGTTCCAGGCCGTGGCCCCCACGCTTGGCGTGGCGGAGGCGATCCGCCAGATGCACACCTCCGGGTCGGATTGCCTGCTCGTGGTGGATGGGGACGAGCTCGTGGGCATCTTCACCGATCGCGACGCGATCACGAAGGCCGCCGACAAGCGCCTCCAGCTGTTCCACGTGCAGGACTTCATGACGCCGGACCCGGTGGTCCTGCGCAGCGAGGACACGCTGGCGATCGCGATCCACAAGATGGCCGTTGGCGAGTTCCGCCACATCCCGGTCGTCGAGGACGGGCGACCGATCGGGCTGGTCGACGCGCCCGACCTGTTCCGGCACCTGGTCGCCGCGCTCGGGTGACGGGGGACCCCCTCCGGCCGCGCGTCCGCATCGCGATCCTCGCGGACGACCTCATCTGGTCCACGCGCCTCGAGGACGGGGTGCGCCGGGCGGGCGCCGAGCCGATCCTCGTGCGCTCGCAGGAAGCCCTGTCGGCCGCCCTTCGAGAGGCGGACGGGTGCCTGGTGGATCTCACGGCGCGAGCCTACGACGGCCTGGGGGCGCTCGAGGCGTCACGGCAGGCCGGGGTGCCCGCGATCGCCGTCGGCCAGCACGATGACGCCGCCCTCCGGCGGTCTGCGCTGGCGGCGGGTGCCGCGCGTGTCCATGCGTATCGCGCGCTGTTCGAGCAAGGTGATCGGCTGCTCGGTGCCTGGATCGCGGCCCTCGTGACCCCCGAGGCGGCGACGGCCGGCGAGCAGGGCGAGGCGTGACGCGCAGGATCCCCGCCGACCGCTATCCGGATCGGCTCGAGACGGCTCGTCGCGAGGCTGCGGCGGCCGGCCTGGACGCGTTGCTGATCGGCGTGGGCGCGGACTTGCGGTATCTCGCCGGCTACGAGGCGCTGCCCCTGGAGCGGCTCACCCTGCTCGTGCTGCCGACCGCCGATGGCGCGCCGGCGACCCTGGTCGCCCCCCGCCTGGAGGCGAGCCCCGCGCGCGGGTGCCCGGCGGCTGCGGCGGGGGCGCTGGAGGTGTCCACCTGGGAGGAGACCGAGGATCCGATGCGGCTGGTCGCGGACAGCCTGGATCGCGCGACGGGCCGGTCGTCGGATGGGTTGTCGGTCGCCGTCTCGGACGGGTTGCGGGCCGCCTTCGTGCTCGGACTCCAGCGGGTGCTCCCCGGTGCCCGGTTCTCGCTGGCCTCGACGATCCTGCGCACGCTCCGGATGCGCAAGGACCGGGACGAGATCGCGCTACTGCGCCTCGCCGCCCAGGCGGCGGATCGCGTGGTGGCCGCCGTCGCGGGCGGGCGCCTCGTCGGCCGCGCCGAGGCGGACGTCGCCCGCGAGGTGCGGGACCGGCTGGTCGCCGAGGGGCACGACCACGCCGAGTTCTGGATCGTCGCCTCCGGGCCCAACAGCGCCTCCCCGCACCACGACGCGGGCGACCGGCTGATCCGCGCCGGCGAGCCGATCGTGATCGACATCGGCGGCATGCTGGGCGGGTACGGGTCCGACATCACCCGGACGATCTGGGTGGAGGGCCCGGCGGGGATCGGACCCGACGAGGGGTTCCGGGCCCTGTACGCGGTGCTCCAGGAGGCGCAGGCCGCGGCCACGGCCGCCGTCCGGCCCGGCATCCCCTGCGAGGTGATCGACGCGGAGGCCCGCCGGCGGATCGCCGACGCGGGCTACGGGCCGCAGTTCATCCACCGGACCGGGCACGGCATCGGGCTGGAGGGCCACGAGGACCCGTACCTGGTCGCGGGCAACGCCGAGCTGCTCGCCGCCGGCATGACGTTCAGCGTGGAGCCCGGCATCTACCTCGAGGGCCGTCATGGAGCGCGGATCGAGGACATCGTCGTGTGCGGGGACGACGGCCCGATCGTGCTCAACGAGCTGCCCCGCGACCTGCTGGTCGTGCGGGGCTGACGACGGCGAGGATCGGCGACCGGGAGTATCATCCGCCGATCGGCCGAGCCCCCGGCCGACGCCAGAGCCTCTGTTCATGACCTTCCTTCCCGAGCGGGTCAGCGACCCGCGGTTCCACGGCTGATGAGCCGTCGCGGCCGGCACCCCCGGCACCAGCATGCGGCCCAGGGCCCGCGACCCCGTCCTGCGAGCCCGGCCGGCGATCGGTCCGGCGCGTCCGCGGATGCGCCCTCGGACAGGCGAACCGACATCCGCCCGCAGGGGCGCGCCGAGCTGCGAGGCGAGGTCCCCGCGCCGCGCGTCGCCTACGCGGATGCGCCACCCCAGCAGGTCGGGCAGCCGGAGGTCGTCGCGCCGGACGACCCTCAGCCGGCCGCCACCCATCCCGTCGCCGCTGCGGAAGCGGCCGCCCAGACACCCGCCGGTCATCCGGCCGACCCGGGGCGTGACGCCCAGGGTCGCGGCGATCTGGACCTCGCGCGCCCCACCTGCACCGTCGCCCAGCTGCGCCGGTTCATCAAGAGCCGCCCGTGGATCCCCCTCCACGAGCTCCGACGCCGGTTCGGCATCGATGGCGGCGACGACGACGTCAGCCCTATTCGCGTTGGGCGACCACGTCCTGTTCATCGGCCTGCCCCCGCCCGAGAGCAGCCTCATTGCGGAGCTCCTCGCCGGGGGCGACGTGGGCTACGAGCTGGGCCTGGACCCCCGGGCGCCGATCGTCGTGGGCGTCTACCCGATGCGCCCAGTGCCCAGGGGCTGACGAGGGTTACGCCGAGGCGTCGTATGCCTTGGGGAGGGCCTCCACGGTGGGCGCCTTCGTCCGCAGGTCGCGCAGGGCCGCCTGGTCCATGCTCGCGAGCCGCGGCAGGTCCGGCTGGTTGCTCCGCAGGAGCCGCTCGGTCAGCGTGGACAGCAGCAGCTTGCTGACCTCCGGGATCTCCATCACGGCCCGGAGCGCATCCGCCGGCACCTCCATGAGCGTGCTGTCGCGGGTCGTGACCACGTCGGCCGTGCGCGCCGACCCGGTGAGGGCGGCGATCTCGCCGAAGAAGTCGCCGGCACCCATCGTCGACAGGCCTCGATAGCCGCCATCGGCGTCCGGGATGCCCGCGGCCGCCTCGCCGTCGAGGATGAAGTAGGCCGCGGTCGCCTTCTCGCCCTGGGTGACGATCCGGGTGCCCGCCGTGACGTCGCGGACCTGCGCCTGGCTCACGAACGCGGCGCGCTGCGGATCCGTGAGACGGGTGAAGGTGGCCAGCCGCCCGACGAGCAGCCCGAAGTCGCCCATGGTCGCCGGCCGCAGCAGGGCCGGGACCGCGGCCTCGGCCGGGGCGGATCGGAGCGTCGTGAGGGCCCGTCGCCACTCGGCCGCCGGACGACCGACACCGGGGGCGATGAGTGAGGCCAGGGCGACGACCACCAGGATCAGGGACGACAGCAGGAGCATGAGCCGCACGTCGATGATGTCCGCGAGCCCGGCGCCCGCCATGCCGGCGAGGAAGATGACGTCGCGCATGACGAACAGGGCGGAGAACACGCGGCCTCGCAGCTCTCGCGGGGTGTGCCGCTGGAGGAGCGTCTGGCGGGCGACCCCCGCGGGCGAGTTGAAGAAGCCGCTGATGGTCACCCACACGATCGCGACCGCGATGCTGGGCGAGAACGCGTAGAACACCCCCGCGAGACCCATGCCCATGGTGCCCACGAACACCCACAGCCCGATCTGCAGGCGGCCGGCATACCTGGCCATGAACAGGCTGCCGATGACGAAGCCGACCGACGTCAGGCCCTCCTGGATGCCGTACTCGAACTCTGATGCGCCCAGGACCTTGATCGCCATCGGCAGCAGCAGCACGTTCCACAGGCCGAAGGCGAAGAACACCGGCGCGCCGAGCAGGAACAGCGAGCGGAGCATGGGGATCTCGGCGATGGTCCGGATCCCGATCTTGAGGTTCGTGACCACGACCCCGACGGTCGCGTCCTCCTCGGGCTTGTCCATCTTGATCCGCACCCGCATCAGGTAGATGCAGGCCGCCGAGAACACGAACGTCAGCGAGTCGAGCCAGAAGGCCAGCCGGATGTCGATGGCCGCGAGGAGGCCGGCGCCCGCGAACCCGATGGCCGTGGAGCCGAACGAGGCGATCTGGAGGAACGCGTTGGCCGCCGTCAGCTCCTCGTCGCTCGCGATCTCCGGGATGAGCGCCTCGTACGCGGGGTCGAAGAACTGCTTCACCCCGGCGTTGACCAGGATGGCCACGAACAGCAGCGAGATGTCCAGCCCCAGCAGGAACGGGATCAGCGCCACGACGATGCCCTGGAGCAGGTTGCTGGCCATCATGACCTTGCGCCGGTCCACGCGATCCACGAACACGCCCGCGATGAGGCCGACGATGAGGCTGGGGACGGCGGTGGCCATGAGCGTCAGGCCCACCAGCAGGGCCGACCCGGTCTGCTGGTAGACGTAGATCGCGGCGGCGAGGTCCGTCAGCGACGAGCCGGCGGTGGACACCAGCTGTGCCATCCACATGAGCACGAAGTCGCGGCGCTTGAAGACCGCCGTCGAGGAGATCGCTGCGGGCGTGGCGGCCGTCTGCTCGCTCATGCCCGGTAGCCCCGCCGTCCCTGGGTTGTCCGCCGCACCGTCGATCCTCCCGCCCTGACCATCGAACCAGCCCGGCGTCATGGACGTTCGCGGTCCCGGACGCTGGGAGTGGCGCGAAGTGTACGACGGCGGTCTGTACGATTGCCCCCCATTCCGCAGCGGAGGCCCCTGCTTGACCCAGCCACGCGATGCCGCCATCCGGGAGGTCCTCGAGGCGGTGGCCGCGCGCGCGGCCGCCGCCTCCCGGATCGAGCCCCCCGGGGAGCGGCCGTGCTCCGCTCCGTGATCGAGGCGACCGCAGCCCTCTTCGACGCCGAGGCCGCGTCGATCGCGCTGCACGATCCGCTGACCGACAGGCTCGTCATCCGCGAGGCGGCCGGCAGCGCGGGGGCGGGCGCCGTCGGGCTGTCGTTCCCGGCAACGGAGGGCGTCGCCGGCTACGTGTTCACGACCGGCCAGCCACTTGCCGTGAGCGACACGTCGGCGGATCCGAGGTTCGACCGGTCCACGGCCGAGATCACCGGCTATGTCCCGCGCTCGATCCTCGCGGTCCCGATGCTCGACGACGACGGCACGATCGGCGTGCTGGAGGTCCTCGACAAGCGCGACGAGGCCGGGTTCGGCCTCCGCGACCTCGACCTGGCGTCGATCTTCGCCCGGCAGGCGACCGTGGCCATCCGCGCCAGCCGCGTCGAACGGGACGTCGCCGAGCTGCTGCGCCTTGCGCTCCTGCGCCTGGCGGCTGGATCCGAGGCGAGCGAGGAGGGGCTCACCGGAGCTATCGCCGAGGCCGTCGCCGACCTGGATGGCGACACGGACGACCGGCTGTGGGCGCTTGCCGATGCCGTGGCTCGTGCCCGACAGGCCGCACCCGACCAGGTGGCGCTGGTGATCGAGATCCTCGACGCCCTCGCCCGCCGGGCGCCGCGGCACGGGCAGCGGTCGTTCCGCGGATGAGCGACCTCCCGGCCTGGGGCGAGCCGTTCGCGGTCGGCCACCGCGATACGCTGGACCGGCACGGACCGTGGGGCCGGGTGGACCGGGCCTGGGCGTTCGGTGACGGGTCGGGGCGGGGCGTGCGGGTCGCGATCGTGGACTCCGGGGTGGAGGCCACGCACCCGGCCGTCGGCGGGCGGCTGGTCCGGAGCGTGTCGGTGGAGCGCGAGGGTGAGGACTGGATGGTGGTGGACGCTCCGGCGCTCGACGTCGTGGGCCACGGCACCGCGTGCGCCGGGATCATCCACGCGCTCGCACCCGAGTCGGACCTCGTCTCGATCCGGGTGCTGGGCGCCGACAACCGCGGCAACGGCGGGGCCTTCGCGCGCGGACTGCGGTGGGCGATCGAGGAGTCCGGGGCGTCGGTCGTCAACCTCTCGCTCTCGTCGCGCAGCGAGCAGATGTTCGGTCCGCTCCACGAGCTCGCGGACGCGGCGTACTTCCACAACATCCTGCTCGTCGCGGCTGCCAACAACGTGTCCGCCGCCAGCTACCCGTCGCTGTACGCGTCGGTGGTCTCGGTCGCGGCCCACGACGTCCCGGACCCGGGGACCTGGTTCTACAACCCGGAGCCGCCGGTCGAGTTCGGAGCGCACGGCCTCAACGTCGACGTCGCGTGGCGTGGCGGCACCCGGATGACCGTCACCGGCAACAGCTTTGCCGCGCCGCACATCGCCGGGTACGCGACCCGGATCCGGTCGGCCCATCCCGGGATCTCCCCGTTCGAGGTCAAGACCCTGCTGGCCGCCACCGCCGACAGTGCTCGCTAGGGGACGAATCGAGACGGCCGACCCCCCCGGGGGCCGGCCGTGGCCGCTCGTGATGCTGATGCCGCCGCTCCTGCGCCCGGCCCGTGACCTACCGGGCTCCGCGGGTCAAGCAGCCGGGGATCGACGGAACGGGACCCTAGCGATCGCCGTGCGGGTTGTCCCCGGATCCTCGCCGGACGACCTCGCCCTGGGTGGTCGGCAGGTTGCGGTAGAGCTCCTCGGCGTCGGGCGAGTTCCTGGGACCGCGCACGTGGCCCTCGACGTCGGTCTCGTCGATGAAGTCCCCGCCGTCGCGCCGCAGGCTCTCGCCATCGCGCCGCAGGCTGTCGTCGTCTCGCCTGGTGCCCATCGTGGTGCTCCCTTCCAGCCGCCGGTGGTGCCACCGGTGTGGTGATCGGCCGTCCTGGAACGACCCTAGGCGGTCGGGCCCCGCGCGAGCGATCCGCCGTTTCACAGCCCGGGTGTCGGATCCCTGACACCCGGCGCCGGGCGCAGCCGAACCCCCTCCAGCGCCAGGAGCTCCCGCTTGAGCTCGAGGGCGGCCTCGCGTCCACCCCACGAGGCGACGCCGTAGCCGCCCAGGGTCCCGTCGCCGGCGATCACCCGGTGGCAGGGGACCAGGAGGCCGACCGGGTTCCGGCCAACGGCACCGCCCACGGCCCGGGCCGCCCCCGGCCGCCCGATCCGTCGCGCGATCTCGCCGTAGCTCGCGGTCGCCCCGCGCCGGATCCCGCGGACGGCGCCCAGCACGAGCCGGTCCCAGTCCGGGCGATCGTCGATGTCGATGGGCAGCCCGGCCAGGTCGACCGGATCGCCGGCCAGCACCGCGAGCACGCCGTCGGCGCCCTCGGCAGCCAGGCGAGCGGCATCCGGCCCCGCCCGCTCCGGATCCACGACGAGCCCCCGCCGGGCGAGCCCGGCCTCGAACGAGTCCGTCGACCCCAGGAGCTCCACGGCCGCAACGCCCCGCTGGGTCGCCGCGAGATGCACCGGACCCCGCTCCGAGGGCACGCGGAGCACAGCGCTGAATGCATAGAACATATTCACGATGCAATAGTTGCATATGGCTGCGCCGGACGGCATACTGCGCTCGCCATGTCGCACCTCATCATCGTCAGCTTCGACACCAAGAAGAAGCCTTGGCGGCCCAGCTGGAAGGCTCGGGCCCAGGGGCTCTGACGGCGCGCGAGCGACGACGAACGGAGCCTCCGGGACCGGAGGCGCCGAAGGGGCCGCGAGCACCACGACGGTGATCGCGGCCTTTGTGATTCTCGGACCTCCGGAACCGCGGCTCCCATCCGCGGAAAGGATGTCATCACCATGCAGCTCCTGATCTACGGGCCCGGTCGCCTGGGTGGGGCGATCGCACGTGCCGCCGCGGATGCCGGCTGGACGCCGACGCTCGTGGGCCGCCCGGGCTCCGATGGGACCCGGGCGGCCGCGACCCGGGCGGATGTCGTGGTCGAGGCATCGGTCGGCCCCGAGGTCGCCGGCAACCTGGCCAGTGCGCTCGACGCCGGCAACAGGCGCTTCGTCCTCGCCGCCAGCGGCTGGGATGGGGATGTCGCCCGCAGTACGGGCCATGCTCCTGGAGCACGGAGCCGCCGCCGTGGTCGCCCCCAACCTCGCCCTGGGCGCCGCGCTGTTCCTGCGCCTGGTGGAGCAGGCGGCCGCGATGTACGCCCGCGCCGGCTTCGAACCGTCCGTGGTGGAGTGGCACCGCCGCGGCAAGGCGGACCGCCCGTCGGGAACGGCACGGACCATGGCGCGCCGGATCACGGCCGTGGACCCGCGCTGGGCCAGTCCGGACGCTCCCGACGATCCACGCCCCGCCCTCGAGGTGGTCGGGGTACGGGCCGGCTCGGCTCCGGGGACCCACCTCGTGACCTTCGACGGCCCGGGCGAGAACGTCGAGCTGCGCCTCACGGCCCGGGACCGCCAGGCCTATGCGGACGGGGCGCTCGCGGCCGCGCGCTGGCTCGCCCGCGAGGACCGGGGCCCGGGGCTCCACCCGTTCGACGCGGTGGTGGACGACCTGCTCGCCGCACCCCCGCTCCGTGCCACCGCCATGGCCACGGCCTGGCCGCTCTGACGATCCAGTCCCTACCTACCTCAAGGAGTTTCCGAGATGACCCGCCTTTCCCGAACCGCTGCCGACAGCGCGCCCCGGCTCCGTGGCGCCTTCACCGCCCTGGTGACACCGTTCAGCACGGACGGAGCCCTCGACGAGGCGGCGTACCGCCGCCTGGTCGCCTGGCAGGTGATGGCCGGCATCGACGGCCTGGTCCCCGTCGGCACGACCGGCGAGTCGCCCACACTGTCGGCCGCCGAGCGCGACCGCTGTATCGAGATCGCCGTGCAGACGGCCGGCGAGCGCTCGGGCGACCGGTTCGTCCCGGTGATCGCCGGCACCGGCTCCAACGACACCCGCGCCTCGATCGAGGCGACACGCCGCGCGGCAGCGCTCGGCGCGGACGCCGCCCTCATCGTCACGCCCTACTACAACAAGCCCGACCAGCGGATGCTCGATGCCCACTTCCGAGCGATCGCCGATGAGGGCGGACTCCCGATCGTCGTCTACAACGTGCCCGGTCGGACGGGGGCCAACGTCGAGGCGGACACGTTCCTGCGGCTCGCGGAGCACCCGCGGGTGATCGCCGTCAAGGAGGCGAGCGCCAACATCGAGCAGATCGCCGTGATCTGCCGCGACCGCCCTCGCGACGTGGCCGTGCTCTCGGGCGACGACGCGGCCACGCTGGCGATCCTCGCCATGGGCGGCGACGGCGTGATCTCGGTCGCCAGCAACCAGGTCCCGGGCGAGCTCTCGGCCATGGTCCGGGCCTGGCACGCCGGTGACCTGGCGGTCACGCGCAGGATCCACGACCGGTTCCTGCCCCTGTTCCGGGCCAACTTCCAGGGGGCCCCGAACCCTGTCCCCGCCAAGGCGGCGCTGCTGGCGATGGGCCTGCTCGACGGCGACGCTGCCCGCGCACCGCTGCTCCCGCTGTCCGACGCGCCCAGGGAGCGCCTGGTCGCCCTGCTCCGGGCGCTCGGGCTGGTGGACGGCGGCGGACGACAGGCGTGGCCCACCGAGGAGGTCGCCGCGTGATCGCTGTCTCGGTGGGCCCCGTGGCCCCGATCCTCGCTGATCTCGACGCCGGCGTCCGGCGCGCCGCCGTCCCGGACCCCGGCTCCCCGGGTGGGTGGCGCGTCGACGCCGAGGTCAAGACCGCGATCCTTGCCTGCTTCCGTGACCGTACGTCCGTCGAATGGGACCTCGGCGGCGTGCTGCGGTTCCGTGATCGGGCCGGCATGCCGACCAAGGACCTGCTCGCGGGTCCCTGGCGCATCGTGCCGGGAGGCACCTCCGTGCGGGCTGGCGTGTACCTCGCGCCCGGCGTCGTCATCATGCCGCCCTCGTTCGTGAACGTGGGTGCGTGGATCGGCGAGGGCACCATGGTCGACTCGCACGTGCTCGTCGGGTCCTGCGCCCAGGTCGGTGCCCGGGTCCACCTGTCCGCCGGGGTGACGATCGGCGGTGTGCTCGAGCCGGCCGGCGCCAGGCCGGTCATCGTCGAGGATGACGCCTTCGTGGGGGCCGGGTCTTCGCTGCTCGAGGGCGTGCTCGTGGGTGCCGGTGCAGTCATCGGCGCCGGGGTCGTCCTCACCGGGACGTCGCGCGTGTACGACCTCGTCCGTGGGCGCGTCCTGACCGGCACACCCGACGTGCCTCTCGCGATCCCGTCAGGCGCCGTGGTCGTGCCCGGGTCCCGGGTCCTCGCGGGCGGGTTCGCGGCGGAGCACGGGCTGTCGATGACGGTGGCGCTGCTGGTCAAGGATCGCGACGAGGGGACGGATGCGAGGATCGCGCTCGAGGATGCGCTCCGATGAGCCTCGGCCGCGGGATCCTGCACGAGGGTCGCCTTGGGGGGCTCGCGCCGGCAGACCTCGCGGCGCGATTCGGGACGCCCTTCTACGTGTATGACCTGGACCTGGTCACGCGCCAGGTCGCAGGCGCTGCGGGCCGCCCTGCCGGACGCCTTCGACCTCTCGTACGCGGTCAAGGCCAACCCGAACCTCGCGGTGCTGACGCACATCGCGGGCCTGGGCCTCGGCGCGGACGTCGCCTCGGGTGGCGAGCTGCGGCACGTGCTTCGGGCAGGGTTCGCGCGGGACCGCGTCGTGTTCACCGGTCCGGGCAAGCGCGACGAGGAGCTCCGGGCAGCGGTCGAGGCCGGCGTGCACGTCGTGACGGTGGAGTCGCCGGGCGAGCTGCGGCGCCTCGCGGCCATCGGGGAGGCCCTCGGCCGTCGCCAGCCGGTCCTGCTCCGGGCCGCCGTGGCCGGCGTGGACGCGACCGGGCCCCGTGGCGAAGCCGGCGTGGACATCACCGGCAAGTTCGGCATGGACCACCGTGAGCTGCGGACCGCGGCAGCCGAGGCCGTCGCGTCCCCGTGGCTGGAGCCGCTGGGCCTGCACGCGTTCGGGGCGTCCAACGTCACCGATGCCGGCACCCTGGCCACCCACGTGGAAGCAACGGTCGAGACGGCGATCGCAGTGGCGGCATCGGCTGGCTTCGAGCTGCGGCTGGTGGACGCCGGCGGCGGCCTGGGGATCGCCTACGCCGACGGCGACGCGGAGCTGGATCTCGTGGCGCTGGGGACGCGTCTTGCCTTGCTGGCGCGCCGGATGGCCGCCTCGCCCGCGACCCGCGGCGTGCGGGTGATCCTGGAACCCGGCCGGTTCCTGGTGGGTGCCTCAGGGGCGTACGTGACCCGCGTCGTGGACCGCAAGCTGATGGACGGCCGGCCGGTGGTCATCGTCGATGGTGGCATCCATCACCTGCTGCGGCCGGTGCTGGTGGGCCGCGATCAACGTGTCGTCGCCCTCACGGGACGGGCAGCCGCCGTCACCGGGGCGCTGCCACCCGGCGCCGAGCCCGTGATGCTCGCCGGGCCCCTGTGCACGGCCCTCGACGTGTTCGCCCGCGCGGCAGACATGGCCGCGCCCGACGTCGGCGACCTCGTCGGGGTGCTGGACGCCGGTGCCTATGGGGCCACCGAGTCGATGCCTTTCTTCCTCTCGCACCCCCTCCCGCCGGAGGTGGTGCTGCGCGGTGGGGAGGCATGGCTCGCACG
Source organism: uncultured Chloroflexia bacterium (assembly GCA_963700555.1). GTDB lineage: Bacteria > Chloroflexota > Limnocylindria > Limnocylindrales > CSP1-4 > CAIXZV01. The sequence continues at coordinate 235,016 of CAVOXZ010000019.1, read as the reverse complement.
GCCCCGCGTGGAGGCCGAGGCGTGGTTCGGCTGGCAGACCGCTGGACCGCCTGCCACCTGATCAGTGGCCGGCAGCGCCATGGTGTCATCGCGCACCAATCGTTGCATCCAGGGGTTGCATCCGGACACCACGCGGGCTAGGGTTCGGCCACGGCGCGTCGCCCTTGGTCGTCCTGCCCAGACGCGTCGGGAGGTCTCCATGCGCGTCCCACGCTGGTCTCCGGGCCGACGCTCACCCTATTCCGTCGCCCTCACTGTCGCCCTGTCGACACTCCTCCTCGCCACGACGGTCATCCTGCCGGCGGCGCGCGCCGCGACCCCCGTCAGCGTCGTCGCCTCAGGCGCGATCCAGACCGGCTTCGGATCCACGAGCACCTTCGACCTCACCGTCTCCGACGATGGCGCCGGCAGCGTCAGTGGCTGGCTGGAGGTCGGCACCGGTGGCTCGATCGCGAGCGGCCCTGTCACCTGCCTTTCGATCACCGGCAACCAGGTTGTGGCGGGCGGGGAGAGCCCCAATGGCGGACCCGGCGGCGGATCACTCTGGTTCACGGTGTTTCTCACCGACAACGGCCCGGACGGCGCCACGGATACGGCGGCGGTCGACGGTCCGACCAGCATGGCATCGCCGGATTGCAGCACCCCGAGCCCGTCCCAGCAGGCGCTCTACTACGGTCAGGTCACCATCCTCACCGGAGCCCCAGACGCAGGCACCGTAAGCGGCCAGGGCACGAGCTCCATCGGCGGGTTCGCGACCCGGACATTCGACTTCAACGGGGAGCGGGACGCGAGCGGCATCGTGACCGGAACGTACTCGATCACCGAGTCGAGCGGTTTCGCCACGTCTGGGACGATCATCTGCCTGGATATCCGAGGCAGCCACGCCACCGTGATCGGACAGGGATCCAATCCGACCGGAGGCGGCGGCCCTTACCTGTACGCGACCTTCTTCGTCGATGACCTCGGGCCAAACGGCTCGGGAGACCTGATCTCCTTCAACGCCTACGACCAGGCGAGCCCCAACGGCTGCCTCGCCGCGCAGGAGAATCCCGGCGACCCGCTCACTGGCGGCGACATCGACGTCAACGGCAGCGGAGGACCGCCCGCACCCGCCGCGACGGTGGTCGCAACGGGCGCCCTGCAGACGGGTCCGTCCCAAGCCGACAGCTTCCACCTTGCTGCCATCTCGGACGGCGCCGGGGGGCTGGACGGCACGATCCAGATGACCCGATATGGGTCCGCGGTGAGCGGGACGGTCATCTGCCTGTCCGTCACCGGCAACCAGGTCGTGGCGGGCGGGGTGAGCCCCAATGCCGGACCCGGCGGTGGCCCCCTGTGGTTCACGCTGTATCTCACCGACAACGGCCCTGACGGGTTCCTGGACACCGCAGCCCTCGATGGCCCCACCAACATGGCGCCGCCCGACTGCTCGTCCGCGGGCCCGCCCCAGCAGACCCTCTACTACGGTCAGGTCACGATCCTCGACGGATCGCCGGAGCCGGGAACCGCCGTCGGCAGTGGCACGAGCGACCTTGGGGGCGGGTACACGCGGACGTTCGATTTCGATGCCCTGCTCAATGAGAGCGGCGACGTCTCCGGGACGTTCTCCATCTCCGAGTCGCAGGGGTTCAGCCTGAGCGGGACCGTGGACTGCCTGGATATCCGGGGCACGCAGGCCATGCTCATCGGTCACGGGTCATCCGCAGGCGCCGGGACCCTGTATGCGACGATCTTCGTGGATGACGGTGGCCCGGCCGGTGTCGGAGACACCATCGCGGTCAACGCGTATAGCTCGATCGCGCCGGCCCCGTGCCTTGCCGCCCGGGAGCATCCGGTTGTCGGGCTCCTGTCCGGTGACATCGCCGTGAATGCTGGCCTGCCTCCGACACCATCGCCCACCTCGACCCCTGGTCCGTCGCCCACACCCACCCCCAGTCCGTCGCCCACACCCACCCCGCCGCCGGGCGGGCCGGCCGTCCTTGATCCCGGCGGGAGCCTGAGCAGTGACGTCGGCGGCGATGGGCCTGACGCGGGTGAACCCGTCGTGGCGTCCGTCATGGCCCCGGACGGCGGGCTCGTCCAGATCGTCACGAACCTGTCCACAGACCCTCCCGCCGCGGGCTACGGTCTCGTCGGGCAGGCCTTCGATATCACCGCACCAGCGGCATCGGCCGCCAGCCCGCTGATGTTCGTATTCCGGCTGGACTCCACGGCCATTCCGAGCGGTGACACGGCCGCGACCATCCAGGTGTTCCGCAACTCGGTCCCGGTCGCGGACTGCACCGGGTCACCGGGGGTTGCAGACCCTGACCCGTGCGTCGACCTCCGCGAGACGCTGGCCGATGGCGACATCCAGCTGACGGTCCTCACCTCGGCGGCCAGCCTGTGGTCGCTGGGCGTAGCGGCGCCGGAGCTGGCGCCGATCCAGATCCCATCATCGGTCACCCCGATCGGATCGACGGCCTCGGCAACCGCGGGCCTCACCGATCCCGGTGAGCTTGGCGGCCACGTTGCCAGCTGGGACTGGGGTGACGGCACAAGCTCCACGGGCGCGATCCCTGCTTCTGCGACGGGCAGCGCCACGATCACGGGCAACCACGCGTACACCGAACCCGGCGTGTACACGCTGACCCTTGGCGTTGCCGACCCCAGCGGCCAGTCCGCCACCACGAGCTACCTGTACGTCGTCGTGTACGACCCGAACGGGTCGTTCGCGACCGGCGGTGGCTGGATCGTGCCGGGTGGCGCGTCGTCCGACCCGGGCGACATCCTCCCCGGCCTGGACGGCGCTTCGAAGGCCAACTTCGGGTTCACGATCAAGTACCGGAACGGTGCCTCAACCACCCCGGGCGGCAGCCTGACGTTCCACTACAAGACCGGGGACCTGGACCTGTCGAGCACCGGCCTCGACTGGCTCGTGGTCACCAACCAGAACTGGGCCAAGTTCCGCGGCCTGGCGATGATCAAGGGCTCGACCGGCGAGTACCCGTTCCGGGTGGATGCCCGTGACGGCAAGTCGGCGGAGGATCGGTTCGTGATCAAGGTCTGGTCCCCAGGCGCCGACCCCGATCACGAGAGCCCTCTCTACATCGCCTCCGGAACGGTCCAGGGCCAGGTCACGATCCACAAGTAGACCGGCGCGCATCGGGTGCGAGGCCTCGCCCAGAGGCCGCCAGGCCCCTCCGCTCGGCTGATCGATCCCAGCGGGGGACTGGTGCTACTTGCGGACCTTGAGCGCCTTGGCGATGGTCGGCATCAGGACCACGACGATCACGACCACCACCGCCGCCCACTGCGAGAAGCCGATCGACAGGATCGCACCCCGGAAGAAGAACGACGGCATCGCAGCCGCGAAGACCGCGAACGAGACCGAGGCCAGGACGCCCACGACGATCTGGCGGCGCTGCTGCTCGCGCCGGGTGAGCCCGCCGCCCTGGAAGGTCACGAACGCGAGGGCGAACGCGACGAGGACCCCGATCACGAACACGACCAACCGGATGATCGTCACGTCGCCCGAGGTGGTCTCGGTGACCGGGTTGAGCAGGCCGAGGAGGAGGATGTAGACCGCGACCGCCTCCGACGGGAGATAAGCGGCAATCAGCCGGAGCGAGCTCTGCAGGGTCGAATTGGGCTGGACCGAATCTCCCTCCGCAAGCCGGGCCATGGTCACAACGCTCATCGCCATCCTCCTCGTATCCCTGTGGGCCGCACGGCGAACTCTCATCGGTCCCGGACCCATCGTCAAGAGGCGATTCGATCCAGGGTGCTGGTATACTCCCCCCGAGTATGACAACGCGCCCCGCCGACTCCCACCCGATCGAGATCATCCTGCCCATCGAGGGGATGACCTGCGCCTCCTGCGTGAACCGCATCGAGCGGTTCCTCACCAAGACGCCCGGCGTCAGCGAGGCCGCGGTCAATCTTGCGACGGAGAAGGCGACGGTGATCGTCGACCCCGCGCTCACCGGACGCGAGGAGCTGGTGAAGGCCGTCGAGGCCGCCGGCTACGAGGTGCGCGCCGAGGCGGCCGCTGATTCCGCCACCGTCAACACGCTCGATGACGAGCTCTCCGCCGAGGACCTCGAGCGTGAGAGGGCCCAGCGCCAGACCCTGTTCCAGGCCGCCGTGGCGATCGCCGCCGCCGCGGTGTTCATGGTCGCGATGTTCACGCCCCAGACCGCGATCGCCATGGTGGACATCAACAAGCTGATCCTGTGGCCCGCGACGTTCATCCAGTTCTGGGCGGGTGCCCGCTTCTACCGCGCCGCCTGGCGGGCCGGCCGCCACGGCGGCGCCACGATGGACACGCTGGTCGCCGTGGGGACCAGCGCCGCCTGGGGCTACTCGGTGTTCGTGACGATGTGGCCCGAGATCATCCACGCCGCCGGCCTGCACCCGGAGACGTACTTCGACTCGGCCACGATCATCCTGGGCCTGATCCTGCTGGGGAAGTGGCTCGAGGCCCGGGCCAAGGGCCGCACGACAGGCGCCATCCGCCGCCTCGTCGGCCTCCAGGCCACCACGGCGCGCCGCATCCGCGACGGGATCGAGGAGGACGTGGAGCTCGCGATCGTCGTGCCCGGCGACCTGCTGCGCGTCCGCCCCGGCGACAAGGTCCCGGTCGACGGCGTCGTGACCGAGGGGAGCTCCGCCGTGGACGAGTCGATGCTCACCGGCGAGCCGATTCCTGCCACCAAGAGCACCGGTGACGAGGTCATCGGTGCGACCATCAACACCACCGGGTCGTTCGTGATGCGCGCGACTCGTGTCGGGCGGGACACGGCTCTCGCCCGGATCGTGGAGCTCGTCCAGCGCGCCCAGGGTTCCAAGGCCCCGATCCAGCGCATGGCCGACCGGATCAGCGAGGTCTTCGTGCCGGCCGTGCTGGTCATCGCGGCCGCCACGTTCGTGATCTGGTTCGTGTTCGGGCCCGAGCCGCGGGTCACGCTCGCGCTCACGGCCTTCATCGGGGTCGTGATCATTGCCTGCCCGTGCGCGATGGGCCTGGCCACCCCGACCGCGATCATGGTCGGGACCGGCAAGGGCGCCGAGGCCGGCATCCTGGTCCGGGGCGGCGAGGCGCTCGAGGCCGCGGGGCGGATCGATACCGTGGTCATGGACAAGACGGGCACCCTCACCCTCGGCCGGCCCGTCGTGACCCGCGTCGTCGCGGCCACCGGCTTCGACGAGGCGCGGGTGCTGGACCTGGCCGCGTCACTGGAGACCGGGTCGGAGCATCCGCTTGGGGAAGCGATCGTCCGCAGGGCGCGCGAGACGGAGCTGGGGTTCGCGAAGGTCGACGGGTTCGAGGCGGTGGTCGGCCGGGGCGTGCACGGGTCGATCGACGGGGTCGAGGTCCTCGTGGGCAGCCGGCGGCTGCTCGTGGAGCGCGGAGTGGACCTGGCACTGCTGGAAGGTCACGCGGACGCGATTGCGGCCGATGGCGGGACCGTCGTGTACGTCTCGAGCGGTGGCGTGGCCGCCGGCCTCATGGCCATCACGGACCCGGTGAAGGCCGAGTCGGCGCAGGCGGTCCGGGAGCTCCACGAGGCGGGCCTGGTGGTCTGGCTCCTCACCGGCGACGCCCGGGCAACGGCCGAAGCGGTCGCCCGCCAGGTTGGGATCCCCCCGGCGCACGTCATCGCCGAGGTGCTGCCGGGCGAGAAGGACGCCGTCATCGAGCGGCTCCAGGCGGAGGGCCACCGGGTGGCCATGGTGGGGGACGGGATCAACGACGCGCCGGCCCTGGCTCGGGCCGACCTGGGGGTGGCCATCGGCACCGGCGCCGACGTCGCGATCGAGGCCTCCGACATCACGCTCGTCGGCGGCGATCCGCGTCTCGTGGGCTCCGCGATCGCCCTCTCCAGGGCCACGATCCGGGTCATCCGGCAGAACCTGTTCTGGGCGTTTGCCTACAACGTGCTGCTCATCCCGATCGCGATGGGCGCGCTCTACCCGACGTTGGGCATCACGCTCAACCCGGCACTCGCCGCGGCCGCGATGGCGCTCTCGAGCGTCAGCGTCGTGACCAACTCGCTGCGCCTGCGCGGAGTGGATGTCCGGCCGGGTCACGTGACCCGGCTCCGCCACGGCCCGATCGGGCTGGTGCGCGACGGGGCGTTCCTGGTGGTGATCGCGGCCATCGGCCTGGCACTCGCGGGCGGCGTGCTCGCCGCCGACCGGGCGGTGGACGCCGCCCTGCCGAAGGTCGAGGTCGTCGCGCGCGGCATGGGGTTCGAGCCCGACACCTGGACGGTGACGGCCGGCCAGTGGACGGTGATCGAGCTTCGCAACGAGGACGCCGTGATCCACGACTGGATGGTCGACGGCGTCGCGAACCTCGAGGTGATCGCCCGTCCGGGCCAGACGGCGAAGCTGCGGTTCGTGCTGGACACGCCGGGCGAGTACCCGGTCATGGACTCGGCTGCGGGTCACGGTCAGGGAGGCATGGCTGGCACGCTGGTGGTCCGGGCGCCGTAGCCATCCCCGTCCTAGACTCGCATCCATGACCGACGAGCAGGCCGTGCCCATCCGATCCCGGATCGAGGTTCCACCCGACCCCCGTGACCTGGAGGGTGACTTCCCGCATCGGTTTGCGGTCACGATCCGCTTCGGCGACACGGACGCCATGGGCCACACCAACAACTCGCGGTTCCTCACGTTCTGCGAGTCGGCGCGGATCGACTACTGGGAGGCCGCGACCGGCGGCCCGTTCGCGCTGGTCACCCACGGCGCGCAGGAGTCGCTGATCCTGGCGGAGATCCGCGTCACGTACCGCAGCCCGTCGTACTTCGGCGAGCCGCTGGTCGTGGAATCGCGGCTGGGACGCCTCGGCCGGACGTCGTTCACGCTCCAGCACCGGGTCACCGCCCAGCCATCAGCGCGCGGCGGCGCGCGGCTCGTGGCCACCGCGGAGGACGTGCTGGTCCTGTACGACTACGCGACGTCGCGCCCCCGGGTGATCCCCGATGAGCTCGTCGCCCGCCTGGCGGCCTACGAGGGCACGTCCCTCCGGGGCTGATCCGACACCGCTGGGGTCGCGGCCTCGGCGTCGAGCCACGCGCCATGCCAGCCGGTGGGCGCCCGGCGCTCGAACGGTTGCGTGCCATGACGGATCGGGCGTCCGACGCCCCGCTCGTCGCGCGGAACGGATGCCTTGCCGGACGGACCGGTCGCGGGACGCCTGATGCGTTCCAGCGTGCGACCGTTGAGGCGCCCGGCGCCCGGCTTCGCCCGTCACCCCCTTCGCCGGCACCCGTCACCCGCGGCGGACGCCCGCGCCCCGCACGCCCGCGCCCCGCGTTGCGGCCGCGGCCTGGCCTGGACCCTAGCCCTCGAAGCGGCGGAAGATCGCGACCGCGTTCTGGCCGCCGAAGCCGAAGCCGTTGATGGCCACGGTGTCCAGCTTCGCCTGGCGCGCCACGAGCGGCACATAGTCCAGGTCGCACTCGGGGTCCGGCGTGTGGAGGTTCGCGGTGGGCGAGATCACCTGGTCGCGGATCCCGCCCAGGGCGGCCAGCGCCGACGCGATCCCGGCGGCACCCACGAGGTGCCCGATCATCGACTTCGGGGAGCTGATCGCGCGCGTCGCGGCGGCGGACCCGTAGGCGGCCTTGATCGCGCGCGTCTCGGTGACGTCGTTGAGCGATGTGGACGTCCCGTGCGCGACGATCCAGTCGATCTCGTCGGGGGCGACGCCCGCGTTGCGCATGGCGTTGGTCATGGCCCTCGCCTGGCCGCGGCCGGTGGGATCCGGCGCCGAGATGTGGAACGCGTCCGCGGTCAGTGCGCCGCCCAGGATCTCGGCGATGGGCGTCGCCCCCCGGCCCAGGGCGTGCTCGAGGGACTCGACCACGACCACCCCGGCGCCTTCGCCCAGGACGAACCCGTCACGGGTCGCGTCGAACGGGCGCGAGGCGGTCTCGGGGGAGTCGTTCCGCTTGGACAGTGCCGTCATGTTCGACAGCGCCGCGACCCCCATGGGCACGATCGGTGCCTCGGACCCGCCGGTGATCACCACGTCGGCCTCGCCGGTGTCGATCAGCCGGAGCGCGTCGTGGAAGGCGATGACGGACGTGGCGCAGGCGGCGACCTGGGTCATGACCGGCCCCGTCAGGCCCCATTCCATCGACAGCATGCAGCTCGCCATCGACCCCGAGAGCGCCGGCACCGCGAACGCCGACACGAACCGCGGCCCCTTGCTGTCGTGGACGTGGGTGCCCTCGATGATCGACTCGATCCCGCCGCCCCCGGTGTTGACCACGACCCCGACGCGGTCCCGCTGCTCGGGGGTCATGGCCGCGAAGTCGATGCCCGGAGTCGGCGACCGCCTCCTTGCCGGCGCCCATCGCGAGGTGGATGAACCGGCTCATCCGCCGCGCCATCTTGGCGTCCATGACCGTGCCGGGCTGGAAGTCGAGGACCTCCGCCGCGATCTGGACCTCGAACTCGGACGCGTCGAACGACGTGATCCGCCGCGTGCCGGTGACCCCGCGCTGGAGGTTGCCCCAGTAGGTCTCGAAGTCGTTGCCGATCGGCATCACCGCGCCGAGGCCCGTGATGACGGCGCGGCGTGCGGGGTCGGACGAGGGCACGGGTCACACCTTCCTGGATCTGGCGATGGCGCAGTCGAGGGTCGTCGGGATTGTAGCGAAGGCCCGCACCCGGGCCTCGCCGGGGCGGGGCGCAGGGACGGGGCGGGGCACGATGTCGGCCGTCAGCCGGCTAGCGGCCGTCCCAGCGCTTGAAGATGACCGCGCCGTTGTGGCCGCCCAGGCCGATGTTGTTGGACAGGGCGTAGCGGATCGGCATCTCCATCGTCTCCGGGACCACCCACAGGTCGCACTCCGGGTCGAATTCGCGGTAGTTGATCGTGCCGGGCGCACATTGCTCGGCGACGGTCATCACGGTGGCGAAGGCCTCGAAGCCGCCGGCCGCACCCATCATGTGGCCGGTCATCGACTTGGTCGCGCTGATCACGAGGCTCCGACGGGACGCGCGGCGCGGTCGCCGAACGCGGTCCAGATCGCCTCCGCCTCCCGCTTGTCGCCGACCGGGGTCGACGTGCCGTGCGGGTTGATCAGGTCCACCTCGTCCGCCGGGACGCCGCGACGCTCGAGCGCGATCTTCATCGCTCGGGCCGAGCCGGAGCCGCGCTCGATGGGCTGGATCATGTCGAAGCCATCGGCAGCCGAGCCGTAGCCCACGACCTCGGCGTAGATCCGGGCGCCGCGGGCCGTCGCCATCTCGAGGTCCTCGAGGATCAGCCCGGCGCCGCCCTCGCCCAGGACGAAGCCGTCACGCGTGCGGTCGAACGGCCGGGACACGTCGGCCAGCGGCTGCCCATCGCGGGGCGAGCCGAGTCCGCGCATGTTGCCGAACCCGGCATGGGCGACCTCGAGCAGCGGCATCTCGGACGACCCGGCGATCACGGTGTGGACGTCGCCCCGGCGGATCAGCTCCGCCGCCTCGCCCACGCAGTTGGTGCCCGTGGAGCAGGCGGTGACCACGCACATGTTGTGACCGAGCGCCCCGGTCTCGATCGCGATCATGCCGCTGGTCGAGTCCACCAGGCCGTTGGCGATGAACGTGGGTGCGACCCGATTGGGGCCCTTCTCGCTGAGGGTGACCCAGTTGTCCATCATCAGCGACTGGCCGCCGGCACCGGTGCCGTAGACCACGCCGATGTCCTCGCGGTTGGCGTCCGTGATCTCCAGTCCGGCGTCCGCGATCGCCTGCTTGGCGGACGCGACGCCGTACCACATGGCCGGCTCGCTCCGGCGAACGGCCTTCGGATCCATCCAGAGGTTGGCGTCGAAGTCGACGACCTCGCCGGCCGCCTTGTGGCTGTACCGGGACGTGTCGAACCTCGTGATCTCCCTGAGGCCGGACACGCCGTTGACGAGGTTGCTCCAGGCGGTGGTCTTGTCGTTGCCCACCGGGCTGACGACGCCGAGGCCGGTCACGACGACGCGGCGGGTGTAGTCGGGTTGACGCAAGGGTGGTTCCTCTCGGGGTCGTGGTCAAGGCTGCGGTCCGGGGACTGCAGCCGGTTCTAGCCGTCGCCGGCGGCACTCTCGGCGAAGGGGATGGCCAGGCGATCGGGGGCGGCCCGATCGTCGAGGGCAAGGACGAGGGCGTCTGGAACGATCCGCTTGATGAGACCGGTCAGGACCTGCCCGGGCCCGATCTCGATGAAGGTGTCGACCTCGGCTGCATGCATCGCCTGGACGGCACCCACCCAGTCGACGCCGGTGGTGAGGTGGTCCACGAGCTCCGTCCGGCATCCGTCGGCGGTCGTGATCAGGTGGGCATCGGCGTTGGCGAGCAGCGGTGGCGTGGGGTCACGGAAGTCGATGCCGGCCAGGACGGCGCGCATGCCCTCGGCCGCCTCGGCCATCAGGGGTGAGTGGGCGGCGACCGAGACCGGCAGCTCGATCGCCCGTCTCGCGCCCAGCTCCTTCGCGATGACCAGCCCAGCTTCGACGGCCGCGCGCTCGCCGCTGACGACGACCTGGCCCGGCGAGTTGCGGTTGGCGACGCCGAAGATCCCGTGGGCCGAGGCCCGTTCCACGAGGGCGGGGATCTGGGCGTCGTCGAGGCCGATGATGGCGGCCATCCGCCCGTCGCGTCCCGCCCCGCTGGCCTGCATCTGCTGACCCCGGATCCGGACCAGGCGCACGGCATCCGCCAGGTCCAGGGCGCCGGCCGCCACCAGGGCCGTGTACTGGCCCATCGAGTGACCGGCCGCGAACGCGGGGTCCGGGAATGTCCACGTCGAGCTCGTACCAGCGCTCCCGGACGGCCTCCAGGTAGGCGATCGAGGTGGCGAGGAGGGCCGGCTGGCTGTTCTCCGTCCGGTTGAGCTCATCCTCCGGGCCGTCCCACGCCAGGCGCGTCAGCGGTTCGCCGAGCGCGGCGTCGGCCGCAGCGAAGACGGCCGCGGCGGCGGGCGAGGACTCGGCGAGAGCCCGGCCCATGCCAACCGACTGGCTGCCCTGGCCGGGGAAGACGAACGCGATCTGACTCATCGCCCGTCAGGGTAGGCGAGTGCAGCGTCAGATTCCGCGAAAGTCCGTGCAGACTTGCAGGAAACCTCGCCCGTCGGCCTACGCTCGGGTCGTGAGGATGCCCCTGTGACCGACCTGCTCGACCCGGGACAGGCTGACCGAGTGGTGAACAACCCCTTGAATCCCCTGATCCAGCTGCCCCCGGCGGGCCTGGCGCGGCTGCTCCTGCGCCGGGTTCGGCCATGGCGATCAGGCGACCCAGGCGCCACCGGATCCGGACGTCGGATCCTGCGGCCGGGCCGGCCCTGCCCGAGGCGCTCATCAGGACCCGGCGCAGGGGGGCGCCGTCGCGGGTGATCGCACGGGTCTTCGAGGCGGACCTGTCCGCGCCGGTCGTTGCCGCCGGGACCCGGATCCAGAACGTGCGCCAGATCACCGAACGCGTGGCGATGGGCAGGGCGCTGTGGCGCGAGCTCGTCGTCGGGTTCGCCTCCCAGCTGGGCGAGCTCAACCTGGGCTTCACGCAGCTGGCCGCGCTCTACGTGCTCGCCGAAGGGGCGACGACGACCATCGCCGACCTGGCCGACGCGATCGGCCGGTCGCCGTCAGCCACCTCGCGGCTGGTCGAGGGCCTCGTCCGGCGTCGCCTGGTCGAGCGACGGCGCGAGGACGACGACGGCCGACAGCGGTCCGTGTGGCTGACGGCCCGGGGCCGCGCCGTCCTCCGGATGGTGGACCGCGCTCGCGCGGAGCAGTTCCTGTCCGCCGTCCGGCCCTTGCCTCGCAGTGAGCGCGCGCTGATCGCGATGGGCGTGGCGGCCCTCGCCACGCACGGGATCAGCCGTCGCGGCCGGCTGGTCCGCTCGGACGGTTAGGCGGTTCGCCCGGTCGGTTGAGGCGCAGGGCCGCGGTCAGGCGTCCTTCATCGTCCAGGCGCCGAATGCCATCAGGGCTGCCCCGAGGTAGTAGCCGGCGCCGCCCAGGATGTCGGCGATGTTGTCGAAGATCCCGTTCCGCAGCTCGTAGGGCAGGTCGATCACCGCCAGGGCCAGGATCCCGAACCCGGCGGCCCGGACGACCAGGCTGTAGGAGATCGGGAGCTCGACCTTCCGCAGGTGGCGGACATACGGCCGCTCCGAGGACCGCGAGGGCCAGCAGGAATGCCGGATCACCGGCCCAGTACTCCTCGATCACGAGGCCGAACACGACCTCGACCAGGACGATCAGGCCCGCGCCCGCGACCGCCAGCTGCTCGGCCATGCTCAGGCGACTGCGGAAGGCTGCCGTTGCCGCGCTGGCTGCCGCAGCGGCGCCCGCCGCGGCCGCGTTGGCAGCGGCCGTCGCATCGGACGCCGGCTGCTCCGGTGGCTTCGCTGGCTCTGCGCCCCAGGCCGGGGGAACGACGGGATCCTGCTGCTGATCAGACATCTGGAACCTCCCTCTGGAGCAAGGCTACGCGCGCGTGTCAACCGTGGCCCGGCCCGCGCCCGGATCGGGAGCACGAACAGGGCATCCCGGGGATCAGCCGCAGTACGCGGCGACCACGTCGTACAGGACCGGGAGCCCGAACCGGAGCGCGTCGATGCCGACCCGCTCGTCGACGCCGTGGAACCGCTCGAGGAACCGTTCACCGGGCTCAAGGCGGAGCGGTGCGAACCCGTAGGTGGGGACGCCCAGGATGACGCTGGTCGACTTCGCGTCGGTGGCGAACGGGGCCATCACCGGGACCGGGATGCCGTCGGGGTCGTGGGCACGGAGCGTCTGACGCCATGAGCTCGTAGAGCTCGCCGTCGGCGGGGGCGGTGACCGGCGGTCGGCCGATGACGTGCTCCAGCTCGCAGTGGGGCGCGAGGTCGCCGAGCCGGGCCAGGACCTCCTCGCGGACGTCCTCGGGGGTCGTGCCCGGGAGCGTGCGGACGTCGATCTCGATCACGCCCTCGCCCGGGATCACGTTGTACTTGATGCCGGCGTGGATCACGTCGGGGCTGATCGAATCGCGGAGCAGGGCGCCCGAGGGCCCTCGCGTACATCGGGTCGCACAGGGAGCGGATCGCCGCCTCGCTCCGCCGGGGATCGTCGCCGCCGATGGCTGCGACCAGTTCCGCCTGCTCGGGCGGGAGCGCGGCCGCGACGGCATCGAGGAACCGGCGCATCACGTCGGTCAGCCGCGGCTCGCCCGGGACGGCCATCCGCCGGACGACCTCCGCGGCCATCACTGCCGCGTTGTCCTCCCGCGGCATCGAGCCGTGGCCCCACGTCCCGTGGACGTGGATCTTGAACACCTCGAAGCCCTTCTCGGCGACCTGGATCGGGTAGAAGCGGCGCCCGCCGAGGTCCATCGAGACCCCGCCGCACTCGTTGAGGGCGCCCGCCGCCCGCAGCGTCTCCGGCCGGTGGTCGGCGAGCCACTTGGCGCCCTGCCGGCCGCCCGCCTCTTCGTCCGCGGTGCAGGCGAAGAGGATGTCGCGACGGAGGCCGGGGATCGGGTCACGGGCCGGGTCGAGGCCCGCGGAACGGGCGCGCCGCGCGAGGAGCGCCACGACGATCATCTCCATCGCGACCATCTGCTTCATGTCCACGGCGCCCCGCCCCCAGAGGTAGCCGTCGGCGATGTCGGCGGCGAACGGGTCATGGGACCAGCCGTCCTCGACCCGGGCGGGGACCACGTCCAGGTGGCTGAGCAGGAGCAGCGGCTCGCCGCCGGTGCCGTCGCCGTGGAGGCGAGCCACCACGCTGCCGCGGCCCGGGAAGGGCTCCAGCACCTCCGGATCGAGGCCCTCTGCGCGAAGCCGGTCCGCGATGAACACCGCGGCGTCCAGCTCCGGGCCGGGCGGGTCGGGCGGGTTGATCGAGGGGATCCGGATCAGGTCCCGCAGGAGCGCCACGAGCTCGTCATGGGCGGCGGCCCAGGTCGCGGCGTCGAGCGTGGCGGATGGCAGCGGCAGGGTCATCAGCAGGCCGGGCGACGGGTCATGTCCGCGGGTTGGCCAGGATGGCGCCGAGGAAGCCGAGGAAGAAGGCGAGGAAGACGATCAGGGCCACCATGATCAGCAGGATCCGGATGTAGGGTCGCTCCCGGGCCAGCGCCTCGTCGAGCTCGGGGTCGTCGCCACCCGCGATGTAGGGGGCGTCGAGGCCGCGGCGCCGGGCGTGCTCGTTGCGGACCTCGTCGTACTTGGCCGGATCGGGCGGGAGCGGTTCGGGATTGCTGTCGGTCACGGGTCAATCATGCCGCAGGTTGCGAAGCGAGGGTTGGACGTCACCGGTCCCGCACGCCGCCTGGCATCAGCCTGCCGCGAACAGCGCCTGCAGGTCCACGCGTGCCGCCATCCCGTCCGCAAGCGACAGGCGCAGGAGGATCCGTGCCTTCCACGGCGCGAGGTCGTCGGCGGCAATCCAGCCGCGGGCCACGAGCGCCGGAACCGGCGGCACGCGACCGGCCCCGACCCTGGACGACTGGACGACGGCGACGCCGGCGGCCGCCGCTCGCTCCAGTGCCTCGACCTCCTCGGGCGTGGGGTAGCCGACGCCGGTGCCGGCGCTCACGATCCCGCGGGCGCCGGCCTCGACGAGCGCGTCGATGGCCACGCCGTCGGAACCCTGGTAGCTCACGACGACATCCACGCGCGGGAGCGTCCGCAGGTCCACGCCGGCGAAGCGGCCACGGAGCGATGAGCCGCGTATGGGCGCATGGTTGATCACCACGACCCCGTCGCCATCGACCCAGCCCAGCGGACCCGAGGCGCCGTCCCGGAACGCCGAGACCCGCATCGTGTCGGACTTGGTCGCGTCGCGCGCGCCGTGGATCGTGTCGTCGAGCACGACGAGCGCCCCGAGACCGCGGGCGGCCGGAGCCGCCGCCACCCGCACGGCATTCACGAGGTTGAGCGGCCCGTCCCCCGACAGCGCGGAGGCGGGTCGCATGGCCCCGGTCAGCACCACGGGCGCATCGTCGTTGACGACGAGGTGGAGGAGCCAGGCGGTCTCCTCGAGCGTGTTGGTGCCGTGGGTGATCACGATGCCGTCGGCCTCGTCGCGCTCGAGTGACCCGCGCACCACGTCCACCATGTCGGCGAGATCGGTGTCCGTCAGCGCGTGGGCGCGGACCCGCCGGAACGGATCCTCGTGGACGTCGGCCACGGTGGCGAGCTCCGCCGACATGGAGCTCACGAGCTCACCGGGCTCCAGGCGAACCCCGGTTTCCAGGTAGGCGGCGAGGTCGAGGCGATCGACCCCGACGGAATCCATGGTCCCGCCGGTGGTGACGATCGCGACCCGGGGTCGAGTCATGCTGCCGGAACCGGGTCGGGGGCGGGTTGCCAGTGCGGTGCCGCGGCCGGGGGCGTGTACCGCGCCACGCGGTCGATCAGCCGCCGGATCCGGATGCCCTCCATCGGCCCCAGCACGTACAACGGCATCGGCTTGAGCCACACCGCGGAGCCCAGCGACACGGCGTCGGCGCCGGCCCAGAAGTACTCGCGGCAGTCGTCGTAGTCCGCGATCCCGCCGTTGGCGATGATCGGCAGCCGGAAGCCGGCGTCGCGCAGCTCTGCCACGACCCGCAGGCCGATCGGCTTGATCGCGCGTCCGCTGATCGCCCCGTAGCGGTTCTTGAGGTAGGGCTCGCCCGGTCGCCGGGTTGAGCCGCAGGCCCTTCACCGTGTTGATCGCCGTGATCGCGGCACAGCCATGGGTCGCCGCCAGGTTCGCCTGCCAGTGGTAGTCCTCGTCCGGGCTGACCTTGAGGATGACCGGGTGGCGGCTCTTCGGCACCGCTCGCCGGAGCGCCTCCTCGAGGATCGTGCCGAACGGGAAGTTGACGTTGTGGCAGCTCGCGTTGAGCTCGACGGCCGCGATCTCGCCCGGCTTCGCGCGCTCGTTGCAGGTCTCGATCAGCTGCTCGATCTCGTCGGCGGAAAAGCCGCCCACGCTCACGATCCGGTTGAGCTTCGCCGTCCGCGGGAAGTACTCGTCGAAGTAGCGCTCGATGCCGATGTTCGACCAGCCGAACGCGTTGAGCCAGCCGCCATCCACGCGGTGCAGCGCGCGCCCGTACAGCCGCAGCATCTCCGGGAAGTCGCGCAGGGACCAGTCCTCCCGGAGGGTGAAGTGGCCTTCGCGCGGCTCCAGGGTCACGGTCCGGGTGGTCACGGCGCCGAAGCGCTCCAGCGGCACCCACTGCGCGATCGGCGACAGGCCGTACAGGATGAGCCGGTTCTTGCCGGCGCCGTAGCCCAGCAGGCTGGCGCTGGTCAGCAGCCGGTTCCGGAGCCGGATCCCGTTGAGGTCGATGGTCGCCACGGGCGAAGTATGCCGGTGTTGCCGGGGGCGTCGAGTTGGCAGTCTCGTCACTGTGCGTACCTGACGCGCAGTCACGATTTCGGGCGGCAGAGCTGTCGGATGGGCGCGCTGGGGCCGCGAACGTGACGCAGGGTCAAGAACCGGTGCCGAGGCGGGTCCTGGGGGCGGGTTCAGCCCGGAAACCTTGACTCGCCGTCAGGCATCCGGTGCAAGGCGCTCCGACTCCCAGGTCAGCGCTCCGGCGCGAGCGGTCCGCGGAGGCCGACCCAGTCCGGCAGCGGCTGGTAGCCGAGGGCCAGGTTCACCGCCCGCATCGGGGCGTTGTGCTCGTCGTTGCCGGTGTCGAGCGCCTCGAGGTCGTGCTCCACGGCCCAGGCGATCGTGGCCCGCTTGAGGGCGGCCGCGATCCCGCGACCCCGGTACGAGCGCCGGACCGCGGTCATGTCGTGGTAGGCGATGGTCGTGCTGCCGGCTGCGTAGCTCAGGCTCGCGTATCCGACGACCTCGCCGGACGCGTCGTCGAGGGCAACGAAGAACGCCTCGCGCGGGATCCCGACGCGATCCACGTCGCGCGCGGTGAACTCGTGCAGCGTGCCGACATCGACCGGCTCGTCCTCGGACGGGATGTCGGGGAACGCCTCGAGGGCCGTCGCGTGGACCCCGGCGACGAGATCCGGGCGCGCCGCCAGGGTCGTGAGCCGGATCCCGTCGGGTGCTCGAACCTCGGGCGCCGTGAGGCCGGCGAGGTCGAGCCGGACCATCTTCGCCCGGTCGGTCTCGACAAAGCCGCGGTTGGCGAGGAACCGCTGCCCGGTCTCGTGGACGACGGAGACCTCGGTATCGAAGCCGGTCTTGCCGGCGGCCCGGGCGGCGTCGCTGATCGCGGCATACAGCGCCGACCCGATGCCGCGGTTGCGCGCCTCGGGCAGCACCCAGATCCCCAGCCAGAACCGGGGGTAGTCGCGCTCGTGCATCCAGATCCGGCCGGTGCTGGCGGTCCCGACGGGCGCGCCATCGGCCGCCTCGGCCAGGAAATGGCTGGTCTCGCCGGGAAAGGTCGAGATCTCCCAGCGGACGTGATCGAGCGAATCGGTGTTCTCGGGCGCGACGGCATTCCGGATCCGGACGTAGGCGGCGAGGGAGGCCTCGTCCCCAGGATCGATGCGCCGCACCGAGGCGGCTGCGGGCTCGCCCATGCCGCCTATCCCGAGCTCCGCGCGCAGCGGGCCGAGCACGTCCCGGTGCGCGTCCTCGAGACCCTGCGGCCCAAGCGCCGCCGGGATCCCGATGATCATCTCGGTCGCCCCGGCGGCCGCCATCTCGACGGCCTGGCGCCGGGCGCGCACGCGGTCGGCCGCGTCGGGACCGGTGTGGACCTGGCCGACGATCTGCGAACGTGGCCGGATCGCGGCCCGCCTCGTCGAGCGCCCGCAGGATGGCCTCGCGACGCCCCGTGAAGTACGGGATATCGCCCGCTTCCGTGCCCGTGAGCAGCCAGCCGGCTGCGCGCTCCGCCGCCAGCCGGATCCCGCGCGGCTTCTGGCCACCGAGGTAGATCGGCGGCCCGCCGGGCGTGAGCGGCGGAGGTGCGTTGACCGCCCCGGCGAGCGGGTAGAACGCGGTCGGGCCGCGTGACGCCCGGCGCGGCGGCCGCCTCGGGCGAGAACAGCGCCTGCAGGACGCCGACCGCGCTGGTCAGCCGGTCGATCCGTTCGCCGATCGGGGGCAGCGGGATGCCGAACGGCTCGTGCTCCCCCTCGAACCAGCCGGCACCGAGACCCAGCACGAATCGGCCGCCGGTCGCGTGGTCGAGGACGGTGGCCGCCTTGGCCAGCAGCACCGGGTGCCGAAACGTGTTCGAGAGCACGCCGTGTCCCACGCGCAGGCCCGGCACGTGGTGGACGAGCGTCGCGAGCACGGTGACCGCCTCGAGCGACGGCCCGGGCGAGTCGGGGTTCAGATCCGTGAGGTGGTCGTTCATCCACGCGCCGTCCCAGCCGCCGAGGTCCCCGGCGAGGCGCCACGTGGCGTTGAGGGTCGCCCAGTCCACCCGCTGGGGCGACGTCTTGAACGAGAGGTGCATCGGTCGGCGGCGCTTCCGGGGCGCTAGCGGTCGTCGCCGGATCGGGCCGCCAGCGCGCGCCGGAGCTCGGCACCGGACGTCACCGCACCCTCGGATGCGGATGAGACCAGCGCGGCGTACTTGGCGAAGGCGCCGGAGGTGTACCGCGGCGGCGGCGGGCTCCAGCGCGCGCGCCGCTCGGCCAGCACCGCCGCATCGACCTCGAGGTTGAGCTCGTCGGGCCTCCACGTCCACCGTGATCATGTCGCCCTCCTCGACCAGGGCGATCGGACCGCCCACGGCGGCCTCCGGCGCGACATGCCCCAGCATCAGTCCATGCGTGCCGCCGGAGAACCGCCCGTCGGTGAGCAGCGCGACGTGCTCGCCCAGCCCCTCGCCGACGAGCGCCCCGGTCACCGAGAGCATCTCCTGCATGCCGGGTCCCCCGACCGGTCCCTCGTAGCGGATGACGACCACGTCGCCCTCCTTGATCCTGCGTTCTCGGACGGCGGCGAAGCACGCGACCTCGGAGTCGAACACGCGAGCCGGGCCGCGGTGATGGCGTCGCTCGTGGCCGGCGAGCTTCACGATCGAGCCCTCGGGCGCGAGGCTGCCCCGCAGGATCGCGTGGCCGCCGCTCTCCTTGATCGGCGTCTCGATCGGAGTGGACCACCTGCTGGCCGGGCGTCTCGACGACGTCGGCGGCGATCTTCGCGATCGTGCGCCCGTCGACCGTCCGCTGCCCGCCGTGGAGCAGGTCCCGCTTGAGCAGCTCGCGCATGACCAGCGCGACGCCTCCCGCGTCGTACATGTCCGCCGCCGCGTACCGGCCGCCCGGTCGCATGTCCGCGATGAGCGGTGTCCGGTCGACCACTGCCGCGAAGTCGTCGAGCGTGAGCGGGATGCCGAAGTCGGCGGCGATCGCGGGCAGGTGGAGGGCGGCGTTGGTGCTGCCGCCCGTTGCCGAGACGGAGGCGATCGCGTTCTCGAGCGATTCGCGGGTCACGATGGACGACGGCCGGATGTCGTGGTGGACGAGCGTCATGACCAGCTCGCCCGGCCCGCCGCGCCGCCGCATCCTTCTCGGGAGCCTCGGCCGGGATCCCGTTCAGGCCCGCCGGGGACAGGCCCAGGAACTCCATGACGGTGGACATCGTGTTGGCCGTGAACTGGCCGCCGCAGGCGCCGGCGCCCGGGCAGGCACCGTTCTCCGCCTCGTACAGCTCGTCGAGCGTGATCTTGCCCGCCCGATACGCGCCGATCGCCTCGAACACGGTCACCACGTCGGCGGGCTTGCCCTTGTAGGTGCCCGGCATGATCGTGCCGTTGTAGAGGACGAGGCCCGGGATATCGAGGCGGCCCAGCGCCATGGCGCCGGCGGGGATCGTCTTGTCGCAGCCGACGAGGACCACGAGGCCGTCGAACAGGTGGCCGCGCGCGACGAGCTCGATCGAATCGGCGATGACCTCGCGGGAGATGAGGCTGGCCTTCATGCCCTCGGTGCCCATCGACACGCCGTCGCTGATGGAGATGGTCCCGAACTCCATGGGCGTGCCGCCGGCGGTCCGGATCCCCTCCTTGACGAACTCGGCCAGCCGCCGCTGGTTGAGGTTGCAGGGCATCGTCTCGATCCAGGTCGTGGCGACGCCGATGATCGGCTGGGCCAGGTCGTCGTCGGTGAAGCCGACGGCCTTGAGCATGGCGCGCGCCGCCGCCCGGTCGGGGCCGTCGGTGAGGGCGTGGCTGTGGCGCTTGCCGGGGTCGGTGGGGCGCGAGTAGGGGAGCGGACGGTCGGCCATGGGATCCTCGGAGGGCGTGGCGGCGGGTCTGGAATCTGCGCCCGACTAGGGTACGGCGGGCAGCGCCACCCACGCCTCGACGATCGCGCGCAGGGTCGGCAGCGGGACGGCGCCGTTGCCCAGCACCGTGTCGTGGAACGCCCGGATGTCGAACGCGGAACCAAGCCGGTTCCTGGCCTCGGCGCGGAGGCGGAGGAGCTCCAGCTGGCCGGCCTTGTAGGAGAGGGCCTGGCCCGGCAGGACGATGTAGCGATCGACCTCGTTGACGATGTTGTTCTCGGCAAGCGCGGTGTGGTCGACCATGTACTCGATCGCCTGGCTCCGGGTCCAGCCCAGCGCATGCATCCCGGTGTCCACCACCAGCCGCGACGCCCGCCAGGCGTCGAACGAGAGGACCCCGATGCGATCGACGTCGCTGGAGTAGAGCCCCATCTCGTCGGCCAGCCGCTCGACGTACAGGCCCCAGCCCTCGGCGAACGCGTTGGGTGCCAGGTGGCGACGGAACGCCGGCAGGCCCTCGAGCTCCTGGGCGATCGCGAGCTGGAGGTGGTGGCCCGGGATGGACTCGTGATAGGCGAGCGCCTCGGCCTCGTACCGGGGCCGGGTCTCAGGGTGGGACGTGTTGATGTAGTACTGGCCGGGCCTCGAGCCGTCCTGCGCCGGCATCCGGTAGTAGGCGATCGTCGAGTGCTCCTCCTCGTGCGCCCCCATGCGCACGACCTCGCACCGCGCCTGCGGGAGCCGCCCGAACCAGCCCGGGATCGCCTCCGTGGCCCGATCGAGGGAGGCGGCGGCCTTGGCAAAGACCTCTTCCCGGGTCGTGAAGTGCAGCGCCGGGTCGTTGCGCAGGGCGGCCGCAGCCGCCCGTCGGTCCCTGCTGCCGAGGACCCGCCCGGTCAGGGCCTCGATCTCGGCGTCGATGCGCTCGATCTCAGCCAGGCCGATGCGGTGGAACTCCTCGGGCGCGACCTCGAGCGAAGTGTGCATCTGCACCAGCCGCCGGTACGCCGAGTCGCCGTTGGGTAGATGGCACAGGCCCGGGCGATCGTCCGGACGGGCGGCGGGCCGGATCTCGTTCACGAGCACGTCGTGCAGGCGGGCGAACGCCGGGCGGATCTCGTCGCGGATCGCCTCCTCGACGCCGGCCACCGGGACCATGAGCGGCAGCTCCGCGTCCGGTCTGGCCAGCTGCTCCGCCAGGATGTCGATCACCCGGTCCACGGGCGCGCTGCACGCGACGACGCCATCGGCGAGGCTGTGCCGCAGGTTCTGCGATGTGGTCGTCCACGAACCGGCCCATCGCCCGCCACCGCTCGAGAAGGGCGGCGCGGTCGTCCGGCGTGCTCGTCGGCTGGTAGTCGGCGGTGTTGAGGAGCTGGACCGGGATGCCGTCGAGCGCGTCCACGTTCCAGGCCAGCGACCCCGCTGTCGATCAGCGTGAGCTGCTCCTCGATCGCGTCCCGGAGCGCGGATCGCGTGATCGCCGCACCGGTCGCGGCCGCTCCGCCACCGGCCGCCGGGAGGGCGTCGAGCCTGGCGAGGAGCCGGGCGTAGGTGGCTCGCGCCGCCGCCAGGCCTCCGGCCGAGCGATCCGGAAGCCGGCCGTCGAACCCGGGCTCTCCGAGCATGGTCGCGTACTGCGGATCCATCTCGAGGTAGGCCTGCCAGAAGTCGGCCGCCAGCGAGTCGAGGGCGGCGGCGGAAACGCCGTTCGTCATCACGTTCCATCGTAGTCGGCCACGGACCGGTCGGCGCCCCGTCAGCGGAGGCACGGCCCCAGCTTGACGCCTGCCGAACGACCGATGGCCGGCTCGACCAGCTTCCAGACCGGGGCGGGAGCAAGCGCATAGCCCACCGTCTCGTCCGTCCTCGACTCGGCGAACACGACCCCGCCCACTGTCCCGTCCGGGAGCACGAGCGGTCCGCCCGAGTCTCCCGGCTCGATGGCCGCACGCAGCTCGATGATGTCGCGGGTCACGCGCTCCGAGCCATAGATGTCGCGACCCGTGGCCGCGTAGGCACCGGACACGCCGGCGGCGATCACCGTGAGCGGGCCGCCGCCCGCATAGCCGAGGGCTGCGCCCTGGGTGCCGCGGTCCGGCGTCTCCGTCGCCAGGCGGAGGACCGGCCCGTCGATCTGCGGAGCGAGCAGGAGCGCCAGGTCGAGGTCGGGGTCGAACATGACGACGGTTGCGTCGGCGACGCCGTCGCCGGTGGAGACGCGGATCGTGCTGCCGCCGGCGACCACGTGGGCGTTGGTGAGGAGGTACCCGGGCGCCACCAGGAACGCGGTCCCGGTGACCTGCCGCTCGCACGCACGGGTCACGACGCGGGCCGTCGCGTCCACGGCCGTGCCGGCGATCCGTTGGGCCCGGGGATCGCTTGGCGTGTCCACCGCCTGGAGCGGGATCGGCTCGAGGCCCACGAAGACGTCCGGCAGGCCGGAGTCGTCGAGCGCCTTCGCGATGTCGCCGATGACCTCGGTGGGTGCCGGGAGCACCAGGTCCAGGGTGCGGACCGCCACCGAGGCCGAGGCCGTCTGCGCGAGGCGCGGGAACGGGCTCAGGATCATCAGCCCCCCGGCCAGCCAGATGATCAGCACCGCCTGGGCGGCTCCCACCACGCCGCCGGCGAGCCGGTCCATGCCGGAGAGGACGCCCTCGCCCAGGCGATCCGCCACGGCCCGACCGATCGCGGAGCCGAGGGCCTCACCGGCGATCACCGCCAGCAGGATCGCGCCCAGCACCGCGAGTGCCCGGGGGATCGGCTCGAAGCCGGTGGTGAGGTCGATCAGCCAGGGGGTGAGGTTGAGGATCGCCACGAGGCCGGCCACGGCGCCGCCGATGCCGCCGACCTGGGGCAGCGCGCCCGTTCGCGTGCCGGCCAGGACGGCGAGGACCAGCACCAGGACGGCGATGAGGTCGAGCAGGTTGAGATCCACGTGGCGAGTATCGGCGAGGTTCGCCGATCCCGCCCGGACTCCCTCCAGGGCCTATCCTGCGCCTGTCGTTGTCCCTCCTGGGGCAAGGCAGGGTCGTGCCTCGAACCATGAACCTGGCCACGACCGCCCCACGGTGCGACCGGGCAGCGACAAGTCTCCAGCGACTCAACCGCTCGACCACCACGAGGGGCTCGCACCACGGCCATGCACGGGCGCGCGACGAGCTCCGCACAGTGGTCGCCTGTCCCAGTCAGAAGCGACTTGCGGCAGGCGGCGACACGCTGATCAGGCGGCCGTCGATCACCCATGGGGACCCGGCCCTGGTAATGGAGCTGTCGGCTGCATCCAGGCCGGCGACCGTCGGCCGGCCCGCCGTCACCCGGTCGTCAGCCGGCGAGCGCGGTCCCGAGGCGCGTGTCGACGCGAGGCTCGTGGGCGGCCTCCCATGCGCTGATCTCGGCATCCTTGCCCATCACGTAGCCGATCTCGTCGGTGCCCGCCATGAGCATCATCTTGTTGAACGGGTCGATCTCGAAGTCGAGCGTGGAACCGTCGGGCAGCAGGATCCCCTGCTCCGCGAGGTCTACCCGGATCTCGGCGTCCGGATCCGCCTCGATCATGTCGAACAGCGCCTGGTGCGTGGCGGGATCCACGACGATCGGCAGCACGCCGTTCTTCAGGGCGTTGTTCTGGAAGATGTCGGCGAAGCTCGTCGACAGGATCGCCCCGATGCCCCAGCTGCGGAGCGCCCACGGGGCGTGCTCGCGGGAGCTGCCGGTCCCGAAGTTGTCGCCCACGAGCAGGATCCGGCGGCCCTGCATCTCCGGCCGGTCCAGGACCCAGGGCGGATCCTTCTTCGTCCCGTCCTCGTTGAAGCGGTAATCGCGGAACAGCGCGTCGGCGAGGCCTTCCTTGTCGGTGACCTTGAGATAGCGCGCGGGGACGATCTGGTCCGTGTCCACGTTCTCGGCCTGGAGCGGGACGATCCGGCTGCTGAACGCGCGGATGGGTTCGGCCATGGCTCAGTACCCTCCGCCGACGGTGACCAGGTCCTCGACCCCCGGCAGGGTGCGCGGATCGGTGACGACCCCGGTGATCGCGGAGGCAGCAGCGGTGAGCGGGCTGGCGAGGAACGTGCGGCCGCCCTTGCCCTGGCGGCCCTCGAAGTTGCGGTTGGACGTGCTGACCGCGTACTGGCCGGGCGAGAGCTGGTCGCCGTTCATCGCGATGCACATCGAGCAGCCGGCCTCGCGCCACTCGGCGCCGGCGGCGCGGAAGATCTCGTGGAGCCCCTCGCGTTCGGCCTGGGCCTTCACCTGCTGCGAGCCGGGCACGATCATCACCCGCACGCCGTCGGCGGCGTGGCGGTCCTTGAGCACGCTCGCCGCGAGGCGGAGGTCGCTGATCCGGCTGTTCGTGCAGCGAGCCGATGAAGACGACGTCCACCGGCTGGCCGGCGATCGGCTGCCCCGGGGTGAGGTCCATGTACTCGAGGGCGCGCTCCAGGCCCCGGCGCGCACCCGGATCCTCGGCGTCCTCGGGCCGCGGCACGCGTGCGCTCACCGGGATGCCCATGCCCGGGTTGTTGCCGTAGGTGACCATCGGCTCGAGGACCGACGCATCGAGCACGATCGACCTGTCGAAGGTCGCTCCCTCGTCGGTCGGCAGCGTGCGCCAGCGCGCGACGGCCGCGTCCCAGGCCGCGCCCCGTGGCGCGTGGCGGCGGCCGTGGAGGTACTCGAACGTGGTGTCGTCGGGGGCGACCAGGCCCGCCCGCGCCCCGCCCTCGATGCTCATGTTGCAGATCGTCATCCGCTGCTCCATGTTGAGCGCGCGGATCGCCTCGCCGCGGTACTCGAACACGTGCCCGGTGCCGCCCCCGATCCCGATCCGGGCGATGAGCGCGAGGATGATGTCCTTGGCGCTGACGCCCGGGCTCAGGCGGCCGTCCACGCGCACCTCGTAGGTCTTCGGCTTGCGCTGGAGCAGGGTCTGGGTGGCGAGGACCATCTCGACCTCGCTGGTCCCGATCCCGAACGCGAGCGCCCCGAACGCGCCATGGGTCGCCGTGTGGGAGTCACCGCACACGATCGTCATCCCGGGCTGGGTGAGCCCCAGCTCCGGCCCGATCACGTGGACGATGCCCTGGGTGTCGCTGCCGAAGCGCATGGATCGGGATGCCGAAGTCCGCGCAGTTCGTCTCCAGCTGCCGGATCTGCGCAGCCGCCTGCATGTCCACCATCGGCAGGTTGCGCGGCGTGGTGGGCGTGCCGTGGTCAGCGGTGGCCACCGTCTTGTCCGGCCGGCGGACCGCGGCCCCGCGGTTCCGGAGCCCGGTGAACGCCTGGGGGCTCGTGACCTCGTGGACGAGATGGAGGTCGACCGCGAGCACGGCGGGGGCGCCTGGGTCCTCGGCAACGACGTGCTCGTCCCAGATCTTCTCGACGAGGGTTCGCGGGTGGGTCATGACACGGCTGCTCAGCTGCGAGGGACGGGATCACAGCGTAGCAGCGCTCCGCCCGAAGGGCCGTCGCGGAGGTGCCGGGGCGTCGACCGGTCGACCGCCACCGCTCCGGCCGGCGCCCGGTACTTCTGGGGCGTGGTTCCTGCTCGCACCGTTCGGGTACAAACCGGATCAGCAGGCCGATGCCGGACAGACGAGTCCCGGCCTCGGGAAGCTGCCGATGCGCTCCAAGGAGTCGCCTTGACCGAACCGGGCCGGGCGTGGACCCAGTTCCGCCTGCGTGTGCCCGCCGCAGGCGCGTTCGCCGCGGGCCTGTTCAGGGTGCCGCTGCGGCTTGTCCGCCGCATCCCGGCCTCACGCCGGCTGTGGTCGTTCAACGCGCTCCTCACCGGCCTCGCCGTCCTCCTGTTCCTCGGCTTCCTGACGGGCGAGGAAGGGTTCGGCTCGCCCGTCACGGTCCCGTGGTACGTGATGGCGGTGGCCTTCTTCGCCGCGGAGCTCAAGGTCGTCGACGTCCACTTCCGCCGGGAGAAGCACTCGTTCACCCTGAGCGAGGTCCCCGCCGTGATCGGGTACTTCGTGCTGAGTCCGGCGGAATACCTCCTCGCGATGGTGGTGGGGACCAGCCTCGCGCTCCTTCTCGACCGGCAGTCGGTGGCCAAGTTCGCATTCAACCTCGCGGCGTTCGCGGCGAGCGCCGCGGTGGGCCTCACGGTGTTCCACCTGCTGGCGACCCCGGGCGGCCCACCCGATCCGCTGGACTGGATCGCCGCGTTCGCGGCCGCGGCGGCTGCCACCGTGGTGATCTCCTCCTCGATCGCGACGGCGATCACGCTCTCGGATGGTGCCCCGCAGTTCCAGAAGCTGCCCGAGATGATCCAGTTCGGGCTCCTGGTCGCCATCGCCAACACCAGCCTCGCGCTCCTGGCGGTTGCCTTCCTGTGGAGCGACCCGTGGCTGCTGGCGTTGCTCGTCGTGCCGCTGGTGGTCGTGTTCCTCGCCTACCGCGCCTATGCCTCCGAGCGCGAGAAGCACGAGCGGCTGGAGCTCCTCTACCAGTCCAGCCGGATCCTCCAGCACTCGCCGGAGCTGGACTCCGCGCTCGCCGCCCTGCTGGAGAACGCCCGGGAGATGTTCCGAGCGGAGCGCGCCGAGATCGTCCTGTGGCCCAAGGACGGCGGCGATGCAGGTCTGCTGACGGCCGCCCGCCACGATGGCCCGGCTGAGCTGATGCAGCCGGCGACGCTGTCAGCGGTTCACGCCCTCCATCGTCGGATCGGCCTGGAGCGCAGGGCATTCCTCCATGTCGCATCGGCAAGGGATGTCGATCCGGTCAGGCAGGCGATGGTCGTCCCGCTGCTCGGCGAGAACGGGCTCATCGGATCGATCCTGATCTCCAACCGGCTCACCGAGGGCACCACCTTCGGCGAGGATGATCTCCGCCTCCTGGAGACGCTGGCCAACCAGTCGGCGGTCGCCCTCGAGAACGGGCAGCTGGAGCAGTCACTGAGCGAGCTCTCGCGCCTCAAGGAGGAGCTCCGCTTCCAGGCCTACCACGACTCCCTGACCGGACTCGCGAACCGGAGCCTGTTTGCCGACCGGGTCGACCTGGCCCTCGCCGTCGCCCGGCCCGGTGTGGTTCCCGCGGTCCTGTTCCTGGATCTCGACAACTTCAAGGACGTGAACGACACGCTCGGCCACGCCGCCGGCGACCGTCTCCTCGTCGCCGTCGCCGAGCGAGTCCGCTCCTGTGTCCGTGGCAGTGACGTGCCGGCGAGGCTGGGCGGTGACGAGTTCGCCGTCCTGGTGGATGACGTCCCGGGCCTCGCGCGATCCCAGGCCGTGGCCACGCGACTGATCGAAGCGCTCGCCGTGACGTTCCCGGTCGAGGGGCACGACCTGAAGATCTCGGCCAGCATCGGCGTCGCCGCCGGGCAGGGATCGCACCAGCGGTCGGACGACCTGCTCCGCAACGCCGATGTCGCCATGTACACCGCGAAGCAGGCCGGCAAGAACCGGTTCGCGGTGTTCGAGCCCACGATGCATGCCGCGATCGTCGCCCGCCACACGCTGTCGAGCGAGCTGTCGCGCGGCATCGCGGAGGGCGAGATCGTCGTCTTCTTCCAGCCGCTGATCGTGCTTGCGACCGGCGCTGCCTACGGGGCCGAGGCGCTCGCCCGATGGCGCCACCCGGTCCGGGGCATCGTCGATCCCGACGACTTCATCCCGCTGGCCGAGGAGAGCGGTGCGATCATCCCGCTGGGCAGGGCCGTCCTGTTCGAGGCGTGCCGCCAGGCGGCGAGCTGGCGCAGGGGCCCGGCGGGCGCGCTGGTGGTCAGCGTCAACCTCTCGGCAGCCCAGCTCGGGCGGGACGACTTCGTCGACGACCTCAAGGACATCCTTCGAGCCACCGGGTTGCCGGCCGACCGCCTCGTGCTGGAGATGACCGAGACCGTCATGTTCCATGACACGCAGACCACGATCGCCCGCCTTACCGCGCTGCGGGAGCTTGGGGTGCGGGTTGCCATCGACGACTTCGGGACGGGCTATTCGTCCCTCGGCTACCTGCGTCGGTTCCCGGTCGACATCCTCAAGATCGCCAAGGAGTTCATCGCCGGCGCAGGCGCCGGCCCGGATGACTGGGCGTTCGCCCATTCGATCGTGGCCCTCGGCCGGACGCTCGGGCTTCGGATCGTGGCCGAGGGGATCGAGCAGGAGTCCCAGCTGGAGCGGATGCTCGAGCTGGGCTGCGAGCTCGGCCAGGGGTTCCTGTTCGCCCGTCCGATGCCCGGAGAGGCGATCGCGAAAGCCCTCGCAGGCCCGATCGTGGAGCGCCAGAGCCCGGGCCAGCCCGCCGTCGGTGCCGTGCCGGCCGGGGGGGCGACCGCGCCAACCATCTCGCTGGTTCCGGGGTGACCCCATGTTCATGATCTACTCGGTGGTCGTCGGGCTGGTCGTCGGCGCCCTCGCGGGCGGACGGCCCGGCGGGCTGGCCAGGCTCGACCTCCGCTGGGCCCCGCTGGTCATCGTGGGCCTGCTCACCCAGGTCGTGCTGTTCAGCGACCCGGTCGCCGGGCGGATCGGCGACCTCGGCCCGGCGATCTACGTGGGCTCGACGCTCATGGTGCTGGCCGCCGTCGGGCGCAATGCCCGCCTCCGCGGGATGCCGCTGGTGGTGGCAGGGGCCGCCAGCAACGTCCTCGCGATCGTGGCCAACGGCGGTTTCATGCCCGCGAGCCGGGAGGCGCTGGCGGCGCTGGGCAAGTCGGGGCCCGTCGTCTACTCGAACAGCTCGGTGGTCGAGCAGCCGGCCCTGTGGCCGCTGACGGACATCTTCGCGCTGCCTGCCTGGCTGCCCGGGGCCAACATCTTCAGCATCGGCGACGTGCTCATCAGTCTCGGGATCGTGACCGTGATCGTAGTGGCCATGCGCGGCGCTGCGGTCGCGGTGACCGCGGCCGGATCGGGTGAATCGCGCACGGCCGGTGCGCCCGGGCACTGACCCGACTGGATGCCCCGGTACCCCCATCCGGGTGATGGGGACGGGAGGGTGACCGGCGTACGGTCGCCCATGAGGCAAGCCCCCTCCATCGAGGTCTTCGTCCAGGGCAAACCCGTCGCGAGGCGGGGACGCAAAGCCAGGGATCTTCTCCGGAAGAACGCCCGGTTGCCGAGGCCGACATGCAGCACCCTGCTACAGGGAGTGACATTGTGAAGGCGAACCTGGCGCGCTTCACCTGGGCCGTTGCGCTTCTCGCATCGATGGCCCTGACCATCGGCGCGGGGATGCGGTGGACCCCGTAACCATGGAGCCCATGCCCAAGGCGCAGGCCTTGCGTGTGCTCGTGGTCCGGAACGCCCTCTCCGACGCGCTCGCCCCCGAGGCGGGACAGCGCTGGTGATCACCAGCCGGGGTCACGCCCGGCTACCGCGAGAGACCGTCGGGCGACCGGCGGTCTTCGCCGTTAACGGGGTGCCGTCCGGCCTGGCCGCGTCGCGTCCGGCGGGTCGCTGTTCAACGGGCCGTGGCTCCCTGGTTGCGCCAGCGGGACCGTGCGGGTATCCTTCGCGGACCCGTCGTGGGACGGGACCAACGGAGTCGGGTCGCTTGGACTTCTTCCAGGGTCGCAGCCGCAGCCGCGTCGCCGTCGTCGTGACGGCCGATGGTCGCCGTGTGACCGTGCCCCTGCGCGACCTCGATCCCCAGGACGTAACCCCCCTCGCGCTTCTTCGCTCGCTGCTTGCCGGCCTTGAGAGCCTTCTTGGCCTCCTCATTACCGGCTCCCGGCGGGAGAACGGAGGGACGCGGAGGAGCGGTCGCCACTGAGGCCGCTTCCACCAAGAACCGAAGGGACCCTCGCCGGGTGGCGAGGGTCTTTGTATGTCCGGCGGTCGCGGGGCCGCCGGAGAGAGGGACCTGAGCGGACATGACGATCACGAACGACGGACCGCCGGCCGCTGCGGCCGCGCCGCCGCGTCGCAGTCACGTGCCCGGTGACGGCACCGCCGGCGCGGCCGCGGTCGAGGAGGCGCGCCGGGCCATGCTCCACGAGGTCCGGGGTCGCAAGCGGACCCGGATCGGGGCGGACGCGCTCATGGAGGCGCTCATCCTCCAGGGGACCGACACCCTGTTCAGCTACCCGGGTGGCGTGATCCTGCCGATCTACGACATCCTCGCCGACTACCCGCAGATCCGGCACATCCTCGTCCGCCACGAGCAGGGCGGCGGCCACGCCGCCGACGGCTACGCGCGTGCCAGCGGCAGGGTGGGCGTGTGCATGGGGACGAGCGGGCCCGGGGCCACCAACCTCGTCACCGCGATCGGCACGGCCCAGCTGGACTCGGTCCCGATGGTGGCGCTCACCGGCAACGTGCCCGGCGCGCTCATCGGCAAGGACGCCTTCCAGGAGATCGACATCACCGGCATCACCCTGCCGATGACCAAGCACAACTACCTGGTCCGAACCGCCGACGACATCCCGCGGGTCGTCGCCGAGGCCTTCTACCTCGCCCGGACCGGCCGCCCCGGACCCGTCCACGTGGATTTCACCAAGGACGCCCTGCAGCAGGAGACACGCGCCGAGCACCCCTCTCTCGACGAGGTGATCGCCGGCCTGCCGGGCTTCCGCCCCACCTTCGAGGGCCATCCCAAGCAGCTCAAGACCGCCGCCCGGGAGATCGCCCAGGCGAAGCGGCCGCTGATCCTCGCCGGGCACGGCGTGCTCATCGCGGAGGCTTGGGACGAGCTCAAGGCGTTCGCAGAGAAGGCCCAGATCCCCGTCGCCTGGACGCTGCTCGGCATCGGGTGCATCGACGAGGAGCACCCGCTGGCCTACGGCTACATGGGCATGCACGGCTGGAAGCACGTCAACCGGGCGATCCAGGCCGCGGACCTGCTGATCGCGATCGGGATGCGCTTTGACGACCGGGTCACCGGCAGCGTCAAGACATACGCGCCGTACGCACGGATCATCCACGCGGACATCGATCCCGCCGAGATCGGCAAGAACGTGGCGGTCGAGGTCCCCATCGTGGGCGACGCAAAGAAGGTCCTCGCAGGCCTGACCCGGCTGGTCCAGGCCGTGGAGCCGGAGGCTCGCGCGGACTACCTGGCCCAGCTGCACACCTGGCGCGAGGAGTCGGAGGCCAGCTCCTGGCACGGCTCGGGCGGCGCGGAGAGCGGGGTCCTCACCGCGGACTACGTGGTGGAGCGGATCGGCGATCTCTCCGACCATGTCGGCACCTACGTGGCCGACGTCGGCCAGAACCAGATGTGGCTCGCGCGCTACACGAAGTTCCGGCGGCCGCACAGCCACATCAGCTCGGGCGGCCTGGGCACGATGGGCTACGCGGTCCCGGCGGCGATGGGCGCCGCGCTGGGCAACCCCGATGCCGAGACGTGGGCGGTCTGCGGCGACGGCGGCTTCCAGATGACCAGCCAGGAGCTGATGACGCTCGCCGTGGACAACATCCCGGTGAAGATCGCCCTCCTCGACAACAAGAAGCTGGGCATGATCCGGCAGTGGCAGGAGATCGTGTACGGAGGCAACTACCACTCATCGCACCTGCCCGGCCCCGACTTCGTCAAGCTCGCCGAGGCCTATGGCATTCCCGCCTTCAAGGTCAGCACTCCCAACGAGGTGGACCCCGCGATCCGGGCCGCGCAGGCCGTCGACGGTCCCGCGCTGATCTGGTTCGAGATCGAGCAGGAGCAGAACGTGTACCCGATGATGCCGGCGGGCAAGGGCCTGTCCGACCTGATCGAGCAGTGGGGGCCCGAGGAATGACCACCGACCAGGCCGCCCACGACCACCCGGCCTACACGGGGGTCCAGGAGGCGACGCCACCCGACCGCGCCGTGCCCGGTTCCGGGGAGGCGGCTCGCCACGTGCTCGTCGTGCTCGTCATGGACCGCCCGGGCGTGCTCAATCGCGTTGCGAGCCTGATGCGCGCCCGCAACTTCAACATCGACTCGCTCGCGGTCTCGCGCACCGACAAGCCGCACATCAGCCGGATGACGCTCACGCTCCACGGGGACGCGGTCGCCGTGGAGCAGGCGACCAAACAGCTGTACCGGCTCGTGGACGTGCTCAAGGTCCAGGACGTCACCCGGGACCAGCTCGTGGAGCACGAGCTGGCCCTGATCAAGGTCCGCGCCACCGACACCACCCGCGGCGAGGTGATCAAGGTCGCCGAGATGCGCAAGGGCACCATCGTGGACATCTCGGCCGAGTCCGTGATCGTCGAGGCGCACGGCACCGAGACGGAGATCGACGCCCTCGTGGCGCTGCTCCGCTCGTACGGGATCAAGGAACTGGTCCGCACCGGAGCGACCGTCATGCTCCGGGGCGCGGGATCCATCGAGGAGGCACTCCGACTGTGACAGCCAGGATGTACTACGACGCCGATGCCGACCTGTCGGCGCTCGATGGGCAGACCGTTGCGGTCGTCGGCTACGGGAGCCAGGGGCACGCGCACGCGCTCAACCTGCGCGACTCGGGGATCAACGTGATCATCGGCCTCGCCGAGGGATCCAAGAGCCGCGCCCTCGCCGAGGCGGCGGGCTTCGAGGTCAAGACCGTCGCTGAGGCCACGAAGGCCGCCGACGTGATCATGATCGCGGTGCCGGACACGCTCCAGAAGCACGTCTACGACGCCGACATCGAGCCCAACCTGCGGCCCAACGCCCTGCTGATGTTCGCCCACGGCTTCAACATCCGGTTCGAGCGGATCCGGCCATCGGCGAACGTGGACGTCGGCATGGTCGCGCCCAAGGGTCCGGGCCACCTCGTCCGCTCGGTGTACGAGCAGGGCGGCGGCGTTCCGGCGCTGTTCGCGATCGGCCAGGACGCCAGCGGGACCGCCCGCGCCCGCGTCCTCGCCTATGCGCGGGGCCTCGGCAACACCCGCGCGGGCGTGCTCGAGACCACCTTCAAGGAGGAGACCGAGACCGACCTGTTCGGCGAGCAGGCCCTCCTGTGCGGTGGCGTGTCGGCGCTCGTGAAGGCGGCCTTCGAGACGCTCGTTGAGGCCGGCTACCAGCCGGAGCTCGCGTACTTCGAGACGATGCACGAGCTCAAGCTGATCGTGGACCTCATGTACCGCGGCGGCCTCAACTTCATGCGCTTCTCCGTCTCCGACACCGCCGAGTACGGCGACTACGTGTCCGGACCGCGCGTGACCGAGGGCGCCAAGGCGGCCATGAAGGACGTCCTCTCGGACATCCAGTCGGGCTCGTTCGCCGCGAAGTGGATCGCGGTCCAGGAGGCCGGCGGCGAGGACTTCAAGCGCCTGCGCGAGCAGGATCGAACCCACCAGATCGAGCAGGTCGGCGCGGACCTCCGGGCCCGGATGCCGTTCCTCAAGCCGGTCGTCGTCGAGGCCGGCCAGGCGCAGGCCGTGGCCAGCGCGGGACCCGGCGCGGAGAAGCAGCCATGACGTTCCAGGCCATCACCCCGCGCTTCGGCGAGGGCGTATCGGCCGGCAGGATCCGGATCTTCGACACGACCCTGCGCGACGGGGAGCAGGCGCCCGGCGCCGGCCTCACCGCCGCCGAGAAGCTGGAGGTCGCGCGCCAGCTCGCGCGCCTGAAGGTGGACGTGATCGAGGCGGGCTTCCCGGCCGCCTCTCCCGGCGACTTCGAGGCGGTCCGCCGGATCGCCCAGGAGATCAAGGGCGGGATCGCGGTGGCGGCCCTCGCCCGCTGCCGCGACGGTGACCCGCAGCGGGCGGTCGAGGCGATCGGGGTTGCCGAGCGGCCCCACCTGCACCTGTTCATCGCCACCTCCGACATCCACCTCAAGCACAAGCTCCGGATCAGTCGCGAGGACGCCCTGCGCGAGGCCGTCCGCTGGGTCACCTGGGCCCGCCAGACGCTCGGCCGTGACGCGGAGCTGGAGTTCTCCGCCGAGGACGCCTCGCGGACCGAGACGAGCTACCTGCTCGACGTGTACGAGGCCGTGACCGAGGCCGGCGCGACGACGCTCAACATCCCGGACACGGTGGGCTACGCGATCCCCTCCGAGTTCGGCAGCCTCGTGGGCGAGGTCAAGGCGCGGGTCGGCGACGCGGCGGTCATCTCCGTCCACTGCCACAACGACCTGGGCCTCGCGACCGCGAACACCCTGGCCGCCGTCCAGGCCGGTGCGCGACAGGTCGAGGTCACCATCAACGGCCTCGGCGAGCGCGCCGGCAACGCCTCCCTCGAGGAGGTCGTGATGGCCCTCCGGACGCGTCCCGGGCAGTTCCCGGACCTCGCCGCAACGGTGGAGACCGAGCAGATCACGCCGGCATCGCGCCTCGTGAGCTACCTGACCGGGTTCTCCATCCAGCCCAACAAGGCCATCGTGGGCGCCAACGCCTTCGCCCACGAGTCCGGCATCCACCAGGACGGGTTCCTCAAGAACCCGCTGACCTACGAGATCATGACCCCGCAGTCGGTGGGCCTGTCCGGCAGCACGCTGTCGATCGGCAAGCTGTCCGGCCGGCGCGGGCTCCAGGGCAAGCTCCGGGAGCTGGGTCATGTGCTCGAGGGGGACGAGCTGGACGCCGTCTACCGCGCCGCCATCGCCCTCGCCGACACCAAGAAGGAGGTCACCGACGGCGACCTGCTCGCCCTGGTCGAGCAGCGCATGGCCGACGTCCCCCGCTCGATCGAGCTGCTCGGCTGGAGCGTCAGCTCCGCGTCGGGCGGCCATTCGGTGGGCTCCGTGAGCCTGGTCGTCGCCGGCGAGGCGAAGGCCGGCAGCTCGACGGGCAACGGTCCCGTCAACGCGCTGTTCCTGGCCGTCGACGAGGCGGTCAAGCCGGTCCTGGGCTGGTTCCCGGTCCTCACCGAGTACGAGATCAAGGCGGTCTCCGGTGAGGGCGACGCGCAGGGCCAGGTCCTCGTCCGCGCCCGGCGCAGTCACGACGAGGGACCGGGGGCGCTGCTGGTCACCGGCCACGGGCTGTCCACGAACATCATCGAGGCGTCGCTCGAGGCGTACCTCGTGGCCGCCAACAAGCTTCACGGGGCGGAGATCAACGGGATCTCGGTCGCGTTCGTCGGGGGCCGCACCGCCGAGGACCTTCCGTGACGGAGGACCCGGGGCCCCAGTCGACCTACCGGATCGCCCTGATCCCGGGGGACGGCGTCGGGCCGGAGGTCCTCGAGGCCACCGTCTCGGTCCTCGAGGCCGTCGGCTCCCGGTTCGGCTTCGGGTTCGCGTGGAACCGCCTCGTCGTGGGCGGGGCCGGGATCGACGCCTACGGCATCGCCTGCCGGCCCGAGGACGTGGAGGCCTGCCGCGAGGCCGACGCCGTGCTCCTGGGCGCCGTCGGCGGGCCGAAGTGGGACAACCCGGACGCGACCGTGCGGCCCGAGCAGGCCCTGTTCGCCCTCCGGGGCGGGCTCGAGCTGTTCGCCAACCTGCGCCCGATCACCGTCCACCACCAGCTGATCGGCGCCTCGCCGCTCAAGCCCGAGCTGCTCGAGGGCGTGGACTGCCTGATCCTGCGCGAGCTCACCAGCGGCCTCTACTTCGGCAAGCCGTCCGAGCCGCGCGAGACCGAGGATGGCCGGGCCGCGATCGACACCCTGTGGTACACGGAGGGCGAGATCCGACGGATCGTCACCCTCGCCTTCGAGCTGGCGCGGACCCGCCGGCGCAAGGTGACCCAGGTCGACAAGGCGAACGTGCTGGCGACGAGCCGCCTGTGGCGCAAGGTGACCGACGAGGTCCACGCGGACTTCCCGGACGTCGAGCTGGAGCACCGGCTGGTGGACTCGGCGGCCATGACCCTCGCCCGCTGGCCGGCGGGCTTCGATGTCCTGGTGACCGAGAACCTGTTCGGCGACATCCTGTCCGACGAGGCGGCGGTGATCGCCGGCTCGCTCGGGATGCTGCCGTCGGCGTCGATCGGGACCCGGACCACCGCGCACGGCAAGCACGGCCTGTACGAGCCGATCCATGGCTCCGCGCCCGACATCGCCGGCCAGGACCTGGCCAACCCGCTGGGGACCATCCTGTCCGCCGCGATGATGCTGCGCTGGTCGCTGGGGCAGCCCGAGGCGGCGGCGGCGATCGAGACGGCCGTGGACGCGGCCCTCGACGCCGGCTACCGGACGAAGGACCTGCTGCCGGCCGAGCGCCCGTCAGCGGCGGCGGTGACCCTCGTGGGGACGAAGGAGATGGCCAGGATCATCGGAGAGCGGATCGCGATTTGACGGCCGGTGCCCGCCGGCAGACGGCGGGTGACCGGCCACATGCCCCGTCGACGACCCTCCCCGACACGCAGACAGGACGCCTCGAGCCATGACCGACACACCCGTCATCCTCTACGACACGACCCTCCGCGACGGTACCCAGGGCGAGAACATCACCCTCTCCCTGGCCGACAAGCTGCGCGTCGCGCGCATGCTCGACGAGTACGGCTTCCCGTTCATCGAGGGCGGCTGGCCGGGGTCCAACCCCAAGGACATCGAGTTCTTCGCCGCCGCCCGCAAGCTCACCTGGCAGACCGCGAAGCTGGCCGCGTTCGGGAGCACCCGCCACAAGGCCAACAAGCCGGGCGACGACCCCAACCTGCGCGAGCTGGTGGCGGCCGAGACCCCGGTGGTCACGATCTTCGGCAAGAGCTGGCTGCTCCACGTCACCGAGGTGCTGGGCGCCACGCCGGCCCAGAACCTGGACATGATCGCGGACTCGAT
The DNA here is from genome assembly GCA_963700555.1 of uncultured Chloroflexia bacterium. GTDB lineage: Bacteria > Chloroflexota > Limnocylindria > Limnocylindrales > CSP1-4 > CAIXZV01. Next base: position 198,249 of record CAVOXZ010000019.1, on the reverse strand, counting down.
CGGCTTCATCGCGGATGCCGGGCGCGAGGCGGTGTACGACGCCGAGCACTTCTTCGACGGCTACAAGGCGGACCGCGACTACGCCATCGCCACCCTGCGCGCGGCGCGGGACGCGGGCGCCCGGACCCTGGTCCTGTGCGACACCAACGGCGGCACGCTGACCGACGAGCTGGTCCGGATCCTGGGCGACGTCAGGGGCTCGCTGGAGACCGATGCTGGTGCCGCGGGCGTCACCTGGGGCATCCACACCCACAACGACGCCGAGCTCGCGGTCGCCAACTCGATCGCGGCGGTGCAGGCGGGCGTCCGCCACGTCCAGGCGACGATCAACGGCTACGGCGAGCGGTGCGGCAACGCGAACATGGTCTCGATCCTGGCCAACCTCGCGCTCAAGACCGAGAATCGTCCTGACGCCGCCCGGTGGCGGGGACCTGCCGGCCCTCACGGAGCTGTCGCGCTCCGTCGCCGAGATCGCCAACCAGAACCCCAACGACTACCAGCCCTACGTCGGCCGCTCCGCGTTCGCCCACAAGGGCGGCGTCCACGGCGCGGCGGTGGCCAAGGTCGAGCGCAGCTACCAGCACGTCGAGCCGACCGCCGTCGGCAATGCCGGGCGCCTGGTCGTGAGCGAGCTCGGCGGTCGAGCCAACACGTCGATCCGGGCGCGCCAGCTGGGCCACGAGCTCGAGGGCGTCCTGGATGCGCGGGAGCTGAGCAGGCTGATCAAGCGGCTCGAGAACGAGGGACAGGCCTTCGAGGGCGCGGAAGCATCGTTCGAGCTGCTGATCCGCCGCAACTCGCCCGGCTACGAGGCGCCGTTCCGGATCCTCGACTACACGTGCCTGGTGGAGCAGCGGTCCGGCCGCGAGCTCCTCGCGGAGGCCACCGTGAAGGTCGAGGTCGCGGGCGAGGTCCTGCACACCGCCGCCGACGGCAACGGCCCGGTCAATGCGCTCGACGGCGCGTTGCGCAAGGCGCTCCGGGCGTTCTACCCGGGCCTGGACAGCGTCCACCTGGTCGACTACAAGGTCCGCATCCTCGACGGCGCGACCGCGACAGCGGCACGAACTCGCGTCATCATCGACTCGCAGGACGGCTCGCAGACCTGGAGCACGATGGGCAGCGACACCAACATCATCGCCGCATCCGCGCAGGCGCTCGCGGACTCGCTGGAGTTCGCGATCTGGAAGTCGGGCGCGCTGGTGGAGCGCCGCGGGGAGCGCCACTTCACGACGGTGAATGGCGAGCCGGAGGGCGGGTCGTGAGCGCCGTCCGCCTCGACCGCTGGACGGTCACCTCGGGCAGCAACGTCAACAGCCGGGCGGCGGTCGTGGTTCGCGGCGCCGACCACGACTGGAAGGCCTCCGCGGAGGGCAACGGACCGGTCGACGCGCTGTTCCGGGCCGTGAACCGGGCGCTCGCGGATGTCCTGGGTGGCGATGATCCGCAACTGCTTGCCTACGACGTGCACGCGCTCGCCGAAGGACCCTCGGCGGAGGGCCGGGTGACGGTCGTGATCGCGCCGCCGGTGACGGCTGGCGACGCACGCGTCGCGGGCCGCTACACCGGCGAGGCGACCGGCACCAACACGATCGCCGCGTCGGTCGAGGCGTACCTCCAGGCGCTCAACGAGATGCTCGGGTCGGACGCGTGGTCCGGCGTGACCGAGTCCGCCGCCGAGGCGGCGGCCGCACGACGGGCTCGGCGGCGCGGTGGCGAGACGCCGTCGGGAGAGGTGGCGGCCGAGTTCGACGACGACGCCAGGCCGATCGACACGACGGAGTGGTTCAACCGGTAGCGGGCGGGGATCCCGCCGTTCCGGCCCCCGCCGTTCTCATCGACGCCGAGGCGTTCAACGCGTTCGAGGCGGCCGGCTGGGAGGAGCGGGCAGACTCGTACGGCTTCCTCTCGCCCATGACGCGCCGCGTGGGGGGCACGGTGCTTGCCGCCGCGATGGTCACTGGGGGCACCGAGGTCCTCGACGTCGGCTCGGGACCCGGCGAGCTGGCGGCCGCGGCAGCGGCGCTCGGCGCGGACACCGTGGGCATCGATGTCGCGCCCTCGATGGTCCGCCGGGCGGCGCTCGCCAACCCGTCGATCCCGTTCCGGGTGGGCTCGTTCGAGGCGATCCCGGCCGGCGAGGGGGCGTTCGACGCGGTGGTGGGCAACTTCGTGTTCAACCACGTGGGTCGGCCGGACGTGGCCCTCGCCGAGGCGCACCGGGTCCTGCGGCCGGGCGGCTGGCTGGCCCTGTCCTCGTGGGAGGAACCTCGCCGCAACCGGCTCCTCGGGCTGCTCGTGGAGGCGGCCGATGCCGCCGGCGCGCCACCCCCGCCGGGGCTGCCGGCCGGGCCGACCAACTTCCGGACCGACGATGAGCTGCGCTCGCTGTTCGAGGCGGCCGGGTTCGCCGACGTCGGGGTCAGCCACATCATGTTCGAGGCGGCGATCCTGGACGCCGACACGCTGTGGCACGGGGTCATCGACTCCGCGGTGCGAGTGCGGCCGCTGGTGACCGGACAGACGCTCGAGGTCCAGGCCGCCATCCGCGCCCGGTTCGAGGACCTGGCGGGCGTCCACCGGCGCGCAGACGGCACGCTCGCGATCCCGGTTGCGGTCCAGGTCACCCGCGGCCGCCGCCCGTGAGCGATCCTGTGTCCATGCCGATGCGCGTCGCGTACACGGGGGAGCCGGGAGCCTTCGCCGAGGAGGCCGTGCTGCGGTTCTTCGCCGCGCCGGAGGCCGTGCCCCTGTCCTCGTTCCGGGCCGTGTTCGAGGCCGTCCGCTCCGGTTCCGCCGCGGCTGGTGTCGTGCCCGTGGAGTCCTCGCTGCTGGGGACCATCCGGGAGAACCTGGATCTCCTCTGGGAGTTCGACCTGCCGATCGTGGGCGAGGTCAGCGTGCCGGTCCGGCTGGCGCTGCTGGCGCTGCCCGGGGAGCGGCTCGAGACCATCAGCCGCGTCTATTCCATCTCCGCGGCGCTCGCCCAGGCCGACGAGTTCCTGCGCTCGCGGCCGTGGACCGTCCAGACCTCGTACAACACCGCGGGCGCGGCGAAGCAGGTCGCCGAGGCGGGGGAGCGGGGCGCGGCGGCCGTCGCGTCTGCCCGGGTCGCGTCCATCTATGGCCTGGAGGTCCTCGCCGACGACATCCAGTCCGGCACCGACAACCGGACCCGGTTCGCCGTGATCACGCTGCCCGGTGACGACGCGGCGCGCGCGGTGCACGACGCGGCTTCCCCCTCCGCCATCGCCGGCTCGCCGCGGGCCTCGCTCGCCTTCGCCGTGCGCAACGTGCCCGGATCGCTCTATCGCTCGCTGGGCGCCTTCGCCACCCGCGGGCTCAACCTGACCCGCCTCGAGAGCCGCCCGTGGGTCAAGGCGGGGTCGCGCTGGGAGTACCTGTTCTGGGTGGACCTCGACGGCGATCCTGCGGACCCGGCCTGCGCTGCGGCCCTCGAGGCGCTCCGCGGCGAGACCGAGCTGGTCCGGATCCTGGGCACCTATCCGAGGGCGCCCGAGGACTGACCGGGGGCGTTACCCCTGCGCCCAGGCACGGGTCGCGGCCCCGTGGCCCGGGCTTCGCCTCGGGTGACGCCGTCGCCAGTCCGACCAGGCGTCCGGCTCCGAGGACTAGTGGGTGACGACCTTGCCCAGCTGCTTCGCCTGCTCGATCCAGCCGACCACGATTGCCTCTGAGGGAACCCGGCGGATCCAGTCGGGCCGGGCTGCGTCGATCTCCTGGAACGTCTGGGCGAGGTTCGCCGGGTTCCGCTGGGCGAGCTCGGAACAGGAGTCCACGCCGGCGGCCTCGAGGAGATCCGAGTACTCGGAGCCCACGCCGTCGATGCGCATCAGGTCGGTGTGGTTGACCCACTCGAGGAGCTGCCTGCTCGTCAGGCCCGTCGTCCTGGCGAGGCGCTCCCGGCCGGCGGCCGATGCGCCCTGCTCGAGCAGGTCATCGGTGGTGCGGACGCCCGCTGCCTGCAACTTCGCGGCGTAGACGGGGCCGATGCCCTCGACATCCTGGATCTTCATGAGGGAGTCTCCCTTGGTGCGGATGGCAGGCGAGAAGCGCAGCGGGCGGACGCTGCCCGGCGAGACTCGCGGCAGGTGCGATCATAGGCCGGACGGCCGGAGTCGGCCGGGAACGGGTCTCTGGCCCGCACAGGGAGGAGCACGTGGACGACGCATTCCGGACCGAGATGGCCGCCGGCTACACGGTCAACGAGCCGGTCATCGTCTTCGGCTCCCCGATCCTCGGCGAGGAGCTCCTGCCCGAGGTGCGCGTCTCCCTGCCGCTGACGCGCGTCAACCGCCACGGGCTGATCGCGGGCGCCACCGGCACCGGCAAGACCACCACGCTCCAGGTGATGGCCGGCCAGCTCTCGGCCGCCGGGGTGCCCGTGTTCGCGGTGGACATCAAGGGCGACCTCTCGGGCGTCGGCGCACCCGGAGACGCCACCAATCCGCCGGTCGCTGCCCGGGTCGCCGCGATGAAGCTCGAGTTCGAGGCCCGCGGGGCCCCGACCGAGATCCTGTCGCTGTCGGGCGAGCAGGGCGCCCAGGTCCGCGCCAGCGTCAGCTCCTTCGGTCCGCTGCTGCTGGGCAAGGTGCTCGACCTCAACGACACCCAGACGAGCATCCTGTCGATGGTCTTCCGCTACTGCGACGACGAGGACCTCCCGCTCCTGGACCTCGCGGACCTGCGGACCACGCTCAAGTTCCTCGGCTCGGACGAGGGCAAGCCGGTCCTCGCCGACCTGGGCGGGATCAGCGGGGCGAGCCTGGGCGTGATCCTGCGCGCGATCGTGACCATCGAGCAGCAGGGCGCGGACGTCTTCTTCGGAGAGCCCGAGTTCGACGTCGAGGACCTGCTTCGCACGACGCCCGAGGGGCAGGGCGTGGTCACCCTGCTCGAGGTCGCCGACGTGATGGACCGTCCGCGGCTGTACTCGACGTTCGTGCTCTGGATGCTGGCCCAGCTCTACGAGCAGCTGCCCGAGGTGGGCGACCAGCCCAAGCCCAAGCTCGCCTTCTTCTTCGACGAGGCCCACCTGCTGTTCAAGGACGCCTCGGACGCGCTGATGGAGCAGATCGAGCGGACGGCCCGGCTCATCCGGTCCAAGGGCGTCGGCGTCTACTTCGTCACCCAGTCGCCTACCGACGTGCCGTCGTCGGTCCTGTCCCAGCTGGGCAACCGCGTCCAGCACGCGCTCCGGGCGTTCACGCCCGAGGATGCCGACAACCTGCGCAAGGCCGCCCGCACCTTCCCGATGACCGATCACTACGACGTCGAGCGGACCCTGACCCGGCTCGGAATCGGCGAGGCGTTCGTGACCGTGCTCAACCGCAAGGGCATCCCGACCCCGCTCGCCGCCACGCGCCTGGTCCCGCCCGAGTCGCGCATGGGCCCCCTCACTCCCGAGGAGATCGCGGCCAGGGTGGCCGTGTCCCCGTTGGCGGCCAAGTACAACGTGGCCATCGATCCCGAGAGCGCCCACGAGATCATCACGGCACGCCTCACCAACGCCCGGGCCGCCGCCGCCACGGCTGCGGCCGAGGCCGAGATGCGCGACAAGGTCTCGCCCACGACCGCCGGCGGCCTGGGCACCATGACGCCAGCGCAGCAGAAGCGCGAGATCGCGCGTCGGGCCCGCGAGCTGGAGGCGGCGCGCAAGGCCGCGGACCGCGAGCGAAAGGCCCGCGAGAAGGAAGCGGCGGCCCTGGCTCGCGAGCGCGAACGGACGATGCGCGCCACGGTGAACACGGTGGGCAAGGTCATCGGGTCGCGCGGGACGCAGACGCTCCTGCGGGGCGTGTTCGACACGATCTTCGGCGGCGGCAAGCGGTAGGGGTGCCCCTGTGCGTTATACGCGTTGGTAGGCCAACTCGGAGACTGAACGGTCGAGTGGCCGCGCGCGGCTCCTCAGCTTCACGAACCGGGCACTTGCCCGCGCGGCGCGATCACCGACAATGGGATCGTTGGCGCTCGGGACGGAGGGGATCGTGTTCAGCCAGATCCGCAGCAGGTTGGGAAGGTGCACTCCGCCGCCCAGCGCTCCAGATGTCTTCCCCGCAGTCGAATACGCATCGGGTCTGAAGGTGCGGATCGCAGCGCTCCCGGCCTGGCAGCAGGCGGCGTTCGCCGCGTCGTGCGCGGAGCGGCTGTATCCCGCGTATGCCGCCTTCCGCAGCGTCTCGGGGACTGACGACGATGGCCTCATCCGTCGCGCACTCGACCTCGCGTGGGAGGGGGCCGCGACCGGAGGCATGAGCGACGAAGACCCCAGCGCGCTCTTCGAGCGGTGCGTGGCGCTGATCCCGGACGACGAGGCCGACTTCACGATCCCCGGTCACGCGGAGCACGCCATCTCCTCGGCGGCGTATGCCCTTCAGGCCGCTGCCGGCCTCTCCGGCGACGCGGCAGGCTGGGCGGCGACCGTCGGCACTGACGCCCTCGACTCCTTCCTGATCAACTCCGGCGCGGTCCCCTGGACTGCGACGACGCGCGTGGAGCGGGCGAAGTTGGACCAGCGTGTCTGGCAGCAGGATCTCGTTCAGGCCGAAGTTGCCCGCCGCGAGGCCGATCTCTCTCGCCTCGCGTCATCCGCAGACCGAGAGGCAAGCGTCCGCGAACTCCGAGGGCAAGCGACGGGCGACAGCCTGCTGCCCCTCGATCAGCTCGACCACGACGTCGCTGGCAGCAGAGACGAGTAGCTGGACGGGGTAGCGATCGTCGCAACCCCGCGAGTCGCGCGAGCGTCAGAAGTCCTCGGCGGGATCGGTGAGCCAGTCGGGAGCAGTCAGCACCGGCGCAACGGTGGGCGGTTCGTCGAAGCTGCCCCACGCGTCGCGCAGCACGACGAGGCGATCGCGGGGTAGGCGCTCGTTGCCCGTTGCGACGCCCCTGACCTTCTGGCATTCGGGGCAGCCGTTGAGCCGCCCGCACCGGGCGCTCACGGTCTGGTTCCAGCGGTGGTTGGGGTTCTCGTGGCAGATCCAGCCGACCAGCTTCTTCTCGTAGGTCGCCTTCACCGTGTCGGGATCCAGGTGGTTGGCCGGATCCCACTCGCGCCGGATCAGCGGGAAGTCGCGGAGCAGCAGGCCGGTCCGTCGAACGGACGGGACGGCGCTGTCCGTCAGCGTCAGCGGCGGGTATCCGTTGAGGAAGTGGTGGATGTTGTGGAGCATCACCTTGTTCGCCATCGAGGACGCCTGCTTGCCGACCCAGTAGGTCCGGCGCTCACCCTCGCCGAGCTGCTCGTAGTGGTCGGCGAGATGGAACAGGGAGCCTTCGGGACCGGGTGAGCCGCGAACGATCCGACCGTGGAAGTTGTGCTCGCGCCAGTTGACCTCGGGGTGGCCGTTCGTGCGTTCGAGTTCGTCGCGGATGACGCGCGTGTAGGACTCCACGTCGTCGTGGTGGCCCAGGTGCGCGTGCATCAGTCCGAGCGTGATGTTGGTGCGATACACGTTCTGGATGACCTTCGTCCGCTCGCCGAACATCTCGCCGACCGACGTGATCGCGGCCTCGACCGCCCCCGTGCCACGCGGGAAGCCGGGGTGCTCGTCGCGCAGGTCGAACTGCCGTCGGATGGTCTCGTCGTGGTCCAGGAGCCACGCGGTGATGTTCTTCACCTTGTCGGGGTCGTAGGCGAGCACCGCGTCGAGCAGCCGGCGGTAGTCGTCGCGGGTCCAGAGCGGTCCGCGCGGCTGGTCCTCGCGCCGGACACCCCGCCGGCGCTTCGGCCATAGCCGATCCACGTAGATGCCGGCCAGCCCGTCCTGCTTGAGCGCACGCTCCTGGAACTTGCGCTGGAAGTGCCCCTCGCACGAGAACACGACCGGAGCGTCCGGGCCGTCGCCCCAGCGCATCCTGATGGCGAGCCGGACCGGGGCCTCACCATCCACGACGATCCACTTCGGCGTGCCGGGCAACGACGAGAGGAAGTCGAACCAGGCCCACCGGTTGTAGCCACCCGAGAGCGCCATCTTCCACACGTGCGGGCGACGACGTTCGCGCGGCTTGTGCTCAACAAGCTCGCCCTCGTCGTTGCGGGTCCGGCGGCGGTGGTGCGCCACCGGGTCCGTGTAGCCGACGGCAACCAGGATCGCGCCCGAACCCGACTGCTCCCACGAGAACGGATCGTCCTCGGTGTAGTCGCGCTGGCGCAGCGGCAGGGCGTCGAGCAGCAGCACCTCCGGCCATTCCTCGTGCTCGACCTCGTTGAGCACGAGTGCCCCGAAGTGGTCGAGGTAGCGATGCACGCTGCCACCCCATTCGCTGATGACCTTGATGCCGTTCTGCGTTGTGTAGCGATAGGCAGACGCGCGCATCTCCTGCGCCGCCTTGCGATACGAGACGCCCTTGCCGACGGACACGAGGGCCTCCGCGATGAGGCGAGCCTCGAAGTCCCAGAGCACGGCGACCGGTCGCCCGTCGCGCATCGTCCGGGGGTGCGAGCATTCACCGCACCAGAGGCCGTTCGGGTGCTTGTCGGTGCGCGCCTGGCTGCCGCCCGTGAAGTAGTGCTTGCCGTCGCAGTTCTCGCGGCAGCGGTCATCGCAGGCTGGATGAACGCAGCAGAACACCGGACGGGCGAACTCGCCGCCCTTGATGGGCCGGAAGCCGTGCGAGCGCACGCGACCGCCGTGACCGTCCGGGCAGGGCGGCCACTCGGGGGTTGCTGTGCTGCTCAACATGACGGTCCGCAATGGATCGCCAGTGTTCAGCAACCTGCCCGCGACTGCGTGTGCCGGTCGTCATCCCCGTTGGGAAGAAGTTCACCAACGCGTATAACGCACAGGGGGGTGCCCGATCCTTGACACCCCGTCCGGGTGCTGCTTAGCATGCGCCATCATGCTTAGCGTCAAGGTCAGCAGCAAGCACCAGATCGCGGTTCCAAGCGAAGCCCGAACGAGGCTCGGGATCAAGGCCGGGGATCGGCTGGACGTGACAATCGTTGACCAGGTGCTCGTCCTTCGGCGACGACCCGAGAGAGCATCCGACCGGCTGTGCGGCATCGCAGCGGGCAAGGGCTGGTATGAGCCCGACCCGGTCACGTATGTGCGTCGGCTGCGCGACGAATGGGAGGATCGTGCCCGTGGGCGGGAACGGCGTCTCGGTCGCGACGCTGCTGGCGAACCATCGGCGGATCGCCCTCGACAGCAACGTCCTGATCTATCTCCTGGAGGCTGACCCGGTCCGACGCGAGGTCTGTGCACAGCTGGTCGATGCCGTGGGTGCGGGTCTCGTCGAGGGCGTGCTGGCGTCGGTCGGCCTCGCGGAGGTCCTCGTCGGGCCGGCGCGGTCCCGCGACGCGGTGACATTCGAGATGACGGCCGGCCTGATCCGGGATCTTGGCTTCCAGGTCGCCCCACTCGAGGCCGCCACGGCAGAGGACGCGGCATGGCTCCGCGGGCAGGCGGGGGCGGGCCTTGCGGATGCGGCCTGCCTGGCATCCGTGCGGGCCGCCGGCGCCACGGCGTTCGTCACCAACGACCGGGGCATCAAGCCACGGTCCACCGTGGACGTGGTCTACCTGGACGACCTCGAGCCCGCTCCGGCCTGATCCGGCGACGCGGCTGTCCCGGGCACCGCGACTCGGCGCCCCGGTTCGCCGCCACGTCCGCGAGACTGCGCGCCATGGACCTGACCCTGACCCCTGCCCAGGCCGACCTCCGCGACCGGGCCCGCGCCTATATCACCGAGCATCTCCAGCCGCTCGAGGCGGAGTTCGAGCGCCGGCACACCCTCGACGCGGGCACGATCGCGGACCTCAAGCGGCTCGCGATCGAGGCCCGGCTCCACGGCGGCAGCCTGCCCCGCGAGGTCGGCGGCCAGGGCTGGACCAGCCTCGAGCAGATCCTGGTCCACGAGCAGCTCGGCCAGGCGACGGGCGGCCTGTGGTCGTTCATCCCCGGCGCCTACAACGCGCTGGTCCACGCCTCGCCGGAGCAGCGCAGCCGCTACCTGGACCCGTGCCTGCGCGGTGAGCGCAGCGGCTCCTACGCGATCACCGAACCCGGCCAGGGCTCCGATGCGCGCACGCTGGAGGCTACCGCCGTCCGCGACCCGGCCACGGGTGAGTACGTCCTCAACGGCGAGAAGTGGTTCGTGACGGGTCCGGCCGATACCGACTTCATGATCTTCCACTGCCACGTGCTCGACGGTGAGCAGCGACTGCCGACGCTGTTCCTGGTGGACTACGACGCGCCGGGGCTGGTCATGAGCCACGACCCCGACTACACGCACACGTTCGCGGACCGCCACCCGCAGTTCGTGCTGACCGACGTCCGGGTGCCGGCGGATGCGATCCTCGGCGGGATCGGGCAGGCCGACGTGATGACCAACGAGTGGTTCGTGGAGGAGCGGCTGCACATCGGCGCTCGCTGCTCCGGGGCGATGGAGCGGCTGTTGACGCTCGCCGTCGAATGGGCCACCGGGCGGATCCAGTTCGGCGAGCGGATCTACGACTTCCAGGGCGTGTCCTTCCCGCTTGCCGATTCGGCCGCCGACGCGTCCGCCGCCCGGCTCCTGACCCGCGAGGCCGCCGCCCTGATGGATGCGGGGGCCAGCGCCAAGGTCGTCCATGCGAAGGCGTCGCTCGCCAAGCTGTTCGCGTCCGAGGCGGCGTACCGGTGCGCTGACCGCGTGGTCCAGGTCTTCGGCGGCCGCGGCTATATGCGCGAGTTCCCGGCCGAGCGGTACCTGCGCGAGCTGCGGGTTGACCGCCTCTGGGAAGGGACCAGCGAGATCCAGCGGCTCGTCATCGCGCGGGCCCTGGAGAAGCGCGGCGTGCGAGCGGTCGTCGGGTGACCGACGCCGCGGCGGGCGCGTCCCCCTCGCCCGCGGAGATCGATCTCCGGCCCCTGTTCGCTCCGCGGTCGATTGCCGTCGTGGGCGCCAGCCCCCGCGGCTGGCTGGGGCCGACCGTCCGCGACAACCTCGCCGTGATGCACAGCGAGACCCGGATCCACTTCGTGAATCCCCGGTACGAGGAGGTCCACGGCACCCGCTGCTGGCCGACCCTGGAGTCGCTCCCCGAGCGTCCCGACACGGTGATCCTGGCCGTGAACCCGCTCCGGGCGGCGCAGTTCACGCAGGAGGCCGCCGACGCCGGGATCCCGTCGATCGTGATCCCCGGAGGCGGCGTGGTCGAGGGCGGCGAGGCCGCGGCGGAGATGCAGCGGGTCGTGCGCGACATCTGCATCCGACACGGCATCGCCCTGCTCGGGCCCAACTGCATGGGCTCGGTGGACTGGACCACCAACAGCACCAACTACATCGGCGACGTGAACCCGTGGCTGCCGCGTGGACACGTCGCGGGCCTCGCCCAGTCGGGGAGCGTGACCGACGCCTTCATCCACGGACCCGGCAGCCGGATCGGCTACAGCCGGATCGTGTCGATCGGCACCGAGGCGGTGCTGGACCTGTGCGACTACCTCTCCTACTGCCTCGATGACCCGGAGACCCACGCGGTCATGCTGTTCGTCGAGGGCTTCAAGCGCCCGGAGCGGTTCCTGGCCCTCGCCGACCGCGCGTTGGCGCTGGGGAAGCCGATCCTGGCGGTCAAGGTCGGTCGTTCGCCGCAGGCGCAGGCGGCGGCCATCGCGCACTCCGGCAGCCTTGCGGGCGAGGACCGGGTCACCGACGCGGCGCTCGAGGCGGCTGGGGTCATTCGCTGCACGGACCTCGACGAGCTCCTCGAGCAGGCCGAGCTGATCGCGGGAGCTGGCCGCCTGCACCGGTCCGTGGGCGCGGGTCGGACGGGCGTCGTCACCGTGTCGACCGGGGAGGCCTCGCTCGTCGCCGACCTGGCCGAGCGGACCGGGCTCGAGCTGCCGCCGGTGCCCGGGGCCGCGCGGACGGCGATCCTCGAGGGGCTGCCGACGATGGGCTACATCGGCAACCCGCTGGATCCATGGGGCGCCGCGGACGACGCGCACGCCTATCGGGTGGCGTTCGAGGCGTTTGCCATCTCGGGCGCCTACGACGTCCTGGCCGTGGTCCACGACAGCCCGTTCCGCGACCTGCCCAGCGAGGTGGACGTGGCCCGGACCGTGAGCACCGCCCTCGCCGACGCGACCCGCGACCGCCCCGAGATGCTCCCGGTCTACATCTCGCTGACCGCGGGCGACGTCAGCGAGCAGGTCAAGGCGACCCTCGACGCCGATTGGCGGCATGCCGATGCTCCGCGGTGCGACCGAGTCGATGCTGGCTATCTCGCGGCTCGCCTGGTGGGAGCGGGTGCGCGCGGAGCGTGTCGTGTCCGGTCCGCGGCGGCCGGAGTGGCCGGCGCTTGCCGTGGAGCACGTGCCGTGGGGTGCGGATGCCACCCTGGATCCGCTGTCGCGATCGATCGCGGGGGCTCCGACGCCGGTGGCGCTCTCCGAGCGGGAGAGCCTGGCACGCCTGGCTCGCGGCCGCAGGACTCCCGGTCACCGCGTGGCGGTTCGTGACGCCAGCGCTGCGGCGGGCACGACGCGGTCGCGGGCGCGTGGCACGAGCTGGGCGGCGGACCCGTTGCGCTCAAGCTCGAGTCGGAAGGCCTGGCCCATAAGACCGAGGCTGGGGGCGTGCTGCTCGGGCTGGCGGACGAGGCTGCCCTGCGGTCCGGCGTCGCCCAGCTCGCCGATGCCGCCACCCGCTCCGGTGCCCGTCTCCGCGGCTACCTGGTGGAGCCGATGGCGCCGGCCGGCGTGGAGCTGATCGTCGGCGGCCGCCGGGACGCGGTGTTCGGCCCCGTGGTGCTGGTCGGGCTGGGCGGGATCCTGGCCGAGGTGCTCGACGACGTCGCGGTCATCCTGGCCCCCGCCCCCGAAGGCGGTCATTCGTCGCCGCCTGGACCGGCTGCGGGGCGCGGCGCTGCTGCGAGGTGTTCGAGGGCGGCCGGGCGTGGACCTCGACGCGCTCGTCAGGCTCGTCGGGGCGGTTGGCCGGCTGCTGGTGCGCGGATCCGTCGATCGTCGAGATCGATCTCAACCCGGTGATGGCGGGCCCTGGTGGTGCGGTTGTCGTCGATGCGCTGGTCGTGGTGGACGGGCCGATTCGCCCGTAGAGCCCCGGAGTCCACGGCCCCAACGGCGCTACCCTGCACCCATGACCGGGGACCCGTTCGCCCGCATCCGCCTTGTCGAGGGTGACATCACCCGGTTCGCCGCCGACGCGATCGTCAATGCCGCCAACAGCGCGCTCTCGGGCGGTGGCGGGGTGGACGGGGCGATCCATCGCGCCGGGGGCCCCGGGATCCTGGAGGACCTCCGCCGCCGCTACGGTGCCAACCGCAGCTGTCCAACCGGCAGCGCCGTCGTCTCGGCCCCGGGGCTGCTCGATGCGCGCTGGGTCATCCACGCCGTGGGGCCCGTGTGGTGGGGCGGCACCGGCGGCGAGGCCGCGCTCCTCGCGTCGGCGTACCTGACCAGCCTCCGCCTTGCCGACGACCTCGGGGCCCGCCACGTCGCGTTCCCCTCGATCAGCACCGGGGCGTACGGGTATCCGCTCGACGAGGCGGCGCCGGTGGCGCTGGAGGCTGTCGCGCGGGGCCTGCGGGACGCGGCGGCGGTCCAGCGCGCGACCTTCGTCCTGTACGGGGACCGTGCGCTTGCCGCGTATGAGCGCTCGCTCGCCGAGCTGGTGGCGGCCGCGGCCGGCTGAGCCGGTGGGGGCGTCACCGTCGCGTGCTGGACCCGGGGGTCAGCCGGTGACGAAGAAGCTGCTCGTCGACGTCACCCGCCAGGTGCTGCCGTTGCGCCAGTAGCCGTCCTGCGCGGTGCAGGAGGCCGCGCCGCCAGACCAGGAGGGGGTTGGGCCGAGCTGGAGGGTGGCCCGCCGGGAGCTGTCGAACATGCGGTACTGCTCGTAGACGAGGGTCCCGTTCCGGTAGCAGAGCGCGCGGACCCAGGTCGCGTTGCTGGGTCCCGCGTAGGCGGTCGTGGTCCCGCCGAACACGCCGTCGTCGACCTTGACAACCGCGCCCGTGTTCTTGCCGCCGCCGCCACCGCCGCCCGGCTTGCCCGCCATCGCGGTGCCGGCCATCAGGCTCAGGGCGATCAGCGCGATGGCCATGCCGTGCAGGAACCGGCGTGCGGCCGCGGGGGTGATGGGGCGCGGGTTGGGCATTGGGGGCTCCGAGGCGTCGTGGGCCGCGAGGGCTGCGGCAGGGACTGAACGGTATCGGCCGGAGCCGGTCGCCGCGATGGGGCATTGGTCACACCAGCCGGGGCCGACGGGTACCAAGTGCACCATCCCGTGGAGTGGCGGGGAGCGGTCAGGTCCCGGCGCCCGCAAGCGTCCAGACCAGGCAGACCACGAGGAGCACCGCGATGGCTGTCAGCAAGGCGGCAAGTGCCTCTGGACCAATGCGCTGAGCCAGCCGCCTCCTGAGCCTGCGGAGCGCGGACCTCATTGACCCACGACGGACGCGTCGGTGTCGAGCGCCGGCGACAGGGCGACGGGCTCCCCCGGAAGATCCTGACGGGTGCCATTCCGAACGTCGTCGAAGACGAGACGGAAGTCCGCGAAGCGTTCCGAGATCCCGGCGATGACGAGACGCTCGGCCGTCGAGGTCATCTGCACCTCTCGAAGGCGACGCGAGAGCACTCGACCGCCGGGCAGCGTTTCGGCAGTGCCGGTGATGTGCAGATCATCTCCGCAGACCGCGAGCTGGTAGCGGCTGCCGCGTTCAAGCGGGACCGATCCCTCGACGAACACGGCGGAGGCCAGGTGCTGAGGGCGTGGCTCCGTCGCGGTCCGGCCCGTCCCGTTCCCGCCCGCGTAGGAACTCCGCGGCCTTGGCCGCCGCGATCCGTCCCGTCCCGTTCTTGCCAGCGGACAGGGACGCCGTCCTGCGCGACCGGGTACGCGCTGCGGCCGTCGGGGCTCCGACGGGGGGAGCGATCGAGCTTGCCGGGGCGCCCATTCGACGCAGGCCCACGACAGGTGCCAGGCTCGTGTCGCCACCGCGGACCTGTCGGCGGGCCGGTGCCGGCCTGTCCCAGTTCTCGCGCGAGTCGCAGCCGCAGTACCAGCACCAGATCGACCAGCCCACGCCAGGGCTGAGGCACGTGTTGCATCTGCCGGGCGGTGCCAGCCGCAGGATCCGGATGCCCAGGGGACCAAGCACACCGCCGTAGACGAGCCAGCGAAGCGGCGGCCGGCGCCGATCGCGGGCCAGGCGGGACGCTTCGTAGCCGTAGCCCACGATCCACACTGCAGCGAGGATGCCCGCCAGGACAATGACCGGATTGATGACCTACCTCCGTGCCCGGACCAACGGCCCGGGCTCCGGCTCAGGGCGGTCGCGCATCGCGACCCAGGCTGCCCGGGACCGGTCCGAGTCTACTTGTGCTCCACGTGCCTGCCGATCGCCTGGACCGTCTAGTGTCGCCGAGACCTGGATCGCCTTCCACCCGGCGGCGGGCCATTCCGGTGCACCTCCGCAACAGACCGTTTGCCAGGCCCCGCCGGATGAGGGCCCGCTCAGCCGTCTGCCGGCGGTCGTGACTTCCCCGCGCGGCGGGACCCCGATCCCCAGGACGCGGACGGACTCGGGGACCTTCACGTCGGGCAGGCCGTTCCGGCCGTCCAGGATCACCTCGAGGTCCGGCCACCAGGCGAGGTCGATCGCGCGGAACGCCTTGTCCGCCGTCTGGAGCACGATCGCGCGAGCGAGGCTCGACGACCCCCAGGCCCACGGCTCCGCCCCGCACCCGGCGATCTCCTCCGGCGTCAGCAGCGGATCCCATCCCGAGACGTGTGCCCCCGCGGCAGCGAGTCGTTCGATGAGCGGGATGGCGCGCGAGTACGCGAGCTCGTGGACGCCCTCGCGGTAGGTCAGGCCGAGCACCAGGATGGGCACGTCCCGGAGCGAGCCGAGCTCCCGTTCGAGCATCCCCACCGCGACCTCGACCTGGCCGTCGTTGACCTCGCGCGACCGCTCGCACCAGCCCCATCTCCGGCGCCCGGGACAGGAGGAAATGCGGGTAGACCGGGATGCAGTGCCCGCCCACGCCGAGGCCGGGCTGGTGGATGTGGCTGTAGGGCTGGCTGTTCGCCGCCCGGATGACCTCGAGGACATCGACCCCGAGCCGGTCCGCGTAGCGGGCAAGCTCGTTCGCGAACGCGATGTTGACGTCCCGGTAGGTCGTGTCGGCGAGCTTGCTCAGCTCCGCGACCTCGGCGCTGCTCATCGCCACGACCTCGGCGTCCAGCACCGACGCGTAGAACCGCGCGGCCATGTCCGTGCTCGCGGGCCCGATCCCGCCCACGAGCTTGGGGTACGTCGCCAGGTTCGCGAACACGGCCCCGGTGAACAGGCGCTCGGGGGAGAAGGCGACGAACAGGTTCCGATCCGCGACCAGGCCGGACGCGGCCTCGAGCCGCGGCAGGTAGCGGTTCCGGGTGTCGCCGACCGGGAGGGTCGTCTCGAAGATGACGGTGGCGCCCGCGCGGATGCCGGGCGCGACGGAGTCGGAAGCGGCATCCATGGACCGGTAGTCGGGCTGCCTGGCCTCGTCCAGCATGACGGGCACGATGAGCACCACCACGTCGGACTCGGCGGCGGCTCCGGCGGCATCGAGCGTCGCCCTCAGGCGACCGGCGGCGTGTGCCTCGGCCACGCGCTCGGCGAGCCCCGGCTCCTCGGCGACATGGGCCTGCCCGGCGTTGATCGCGTCCACCACGGCCTCGTTGACGTCCACGGCGATCACGGACCACCCGTGGGTCGCGAACTGGGCCGCCAGCGGCAGCCCCATCTTGCCGGCCCCGACGACGGTGACGGTGCCGGCCGTCCCGGGTTCGCCGCTCCACGGCGACACCGGCCGAGGCGCCCCGTGGTTGCACGGCTGCTCCGGGAGCGAGATCGACCCGCCGAGAACCGAGGCCGTTCGAGAGGGCCGACGGGTGATCGTCATCGCGCCTCCAGCCTCGCGGCGAGATGCGCCATGTCCACAGGTGCCGTGTCGGCCGCCGAACGCAGGAGGCTGGTCGCAATCGCGAGGGCCCACAGGCCGTCGATGCCGTCCACCACGGGCTCCCCGCCGTCGCGGGCGACAGCGAGGAACGCATCCAGCTCCGCCGCAAGGGGCTCCCGGTCGGCGACCGGGAGGATGGCGACGTCACCCTCGAACGTCGTCGCGTAGCCGCGGATCGCGGTGGGGTTGGCGAGGTCGGCCCGGGTGAAGGCGAGACGCTGGGTGAGGTAGTCCAGCTCGAACATGCCGGCCTCGCCGACCACGGACAGCTGGCGTCGCTTGCTGGGCGTGAGCCAGTTCACGTCGAGCATGCCCGTCGCGCCGGACGGGAAGTGCAGCAGCCCGAACAGGAGGTCCTCGTGCGAGTCGCTGACCCGTCGCGCGAGCTCGGCGTAGACGCGGCTGGGGCGCTCGCCGGCGATCCAGCTGAGGATGTCGGCGTCGTGGGTCGCGAGGTCAACGGTGACGCCCACGTCCCGGATCCGGGCGGGGTACGGACCCGCGCGGCGGCTCGTCATCGAGTAGATCGGCCCGAGCCAGCCTTCGGCGACGCGCCGGCCCAGCTCGACGACCGCGGGATTGAACCGTTCCACGTGGCCGACCTGGAGCGGCACCCCACCGCGCCGGGCCGCCGCGACGAGCTCGAGTCCCTCGCCGACCGTGGCGGCCAGGGGCTTCTCCACGAGCACGGGCAGGCCGCGTTCGATCGCTGCGGCGGCCAGCGATGCATGCGCCGTGGTTGGCGCGGCGATGACGACGGCGTCCAGCGGTGCCTCGTGGATCATCGCCAGCGGATCCGCGAACCCGGCGGCCCCAGTCTGCGCCGTGATCGCCGCGAGCGCTGCCGCGTCGGGATCGCCGACCGCCACGAGCGTGCAGTCGGGGCGCGATGTCAGGTGCCGGAGGTGGTTGCGGCCCATCGATCCGAGCCCGGCCAGCCCGATTCGGAGGGGCGTGGCGCCGTTCACGCGACGACACCATCGGCATGCGGCGTCGCCACCTCACGGACGGCCGCGATCACGGTCTCGAGCTCGTCTGCCGACAGGTTCGGGCGGACCGGGATGGACAGGACCTCGTCGGCGAGCCGGTTGGTCACCGGCAGGTCGAGGTCCGCGGCGCCCGGCACGAGCGCCTGCAGGTAGGCCTGGCGATGAACGGGCACCGGGTAGTACACGAGCGTGCCGACGCCGCGCTCCGTGAGCCCGTCGATCACCTGCTGCCGCTGTCCGGGGAACCGCACGGTGTACTGGTGCCACACGTGTTCGCGTCCCGTCGGGACCGTTGGGACGAGGTAGCCGGGGAGGCCCGCCGAGAGCCGCGCCGCGTTCCGGCGTCGCTGCTCGGTCCGCTCGTCGAGCCGGGCGAGCTGGGCGAGCCCGATCGCCGCCGCCAGGTCCGTCGGCTTGTCGTTGGTGCCCAGTGACTCGTGGTGGTACCGAACCCGCATCCCGTGGTTCCGGTACAGGCGGAGCCGGTCCGCGACCTCGTCGTCGTCGGTGGTGGCGAACCCTCCCTCGCCGGTCATCAGGTTCTTGGTCGCGTACAGGCTGAACATCGCCGGGCCGAACTGCCCCGCCCGCCGGCCCCGGTAGACGGCGCCGTGCGCCTGGGCGGCATCCTCCACGATCCGCAGGTCGTGGCGCCGGGCGATGTCCACGAGCGGATCCATGTCCGCCATCAGCCCGTACAGGTGCACCGGCATGATCGCCTTCGTGCGCGGCGTGACGGCGCGCTCCACCAGCGCCGGGTCCATGCAGAAGTCGTCCTCGCGGATATCGACCAGGACCGGCGTTGCCCCGACGCGCAGGATCGCGCTCACCGTCGCGTTGAAGGTGAAGCTGACGGTGATGACCTCGTCGCCTGGCCCGATCCCCAGGGCGTGCAGCACCGCCTCGAGGGCGACGGTCCCGTTGCTCATCATCACGGCGTGGCGGACGCCGCAATAGGCGGCCCAGGCCTCCTCGAACTCGGCCGTCCGCTTGCCCATCGCGACCATGCCGGAGCGGAGCACCTCGACGACGGCCTGCTCCTCCGCCTCCCCGATGTCAGGCCTCGAGATCGGGATCATCGCGAGCGATCCTCGGCTCCAATGCTCGCGCACCGTCCTGACGCCACCGCGTACCCGAGGCCGCAGGACGGGCACGTGGCCGGACCCGAGTGGTCCCCCGCGGTCGGCTGGCCGCTTGCGTCGACGATCCGCTGGCCGCAGGCGCAGACCCAGCCCAGCAGCCGGGCGGGATTGCCGGCGACGAGGGCGTGATCAGGGACATCGCGTGTCACCACGGCGCCCGCGCCAACCGTCGCGAACCGTCCGACATCCCGGCCCGCAACCACGACGGCTCCCGCGCCGATCGAGGCTCCTGTCCGCAGCGTGATCGGGCTGACCTCCCAGTCGTCGGCCCGGGCAAGCTCGCCGGACGCCGTGATCGCACGGGGGAACCGGTCGTTGGTGAGGATCGCACCGGGTCCGATGAACACGCCGTCCTCGACGGTCACGCCGTGGTAGACGAGCGCGGCGTTCTGGATCTTGACCTTGTCGCCGACCACGACACCCGCGTCGATGAAGGCGTCCCGGCCGATGATGCAGTCGGCCCCGACGCGCGCCCCTGCCCGAACCTGCGCCCGGTGCCAGATGCTCGTTCGGGGACCGACGGCCACGTCGGCCTCCAGGTCCGCGGACGCGTGCACGCGGGCAGACGGATCGATCATGACGGCTCGAGCTCCCCTGCGGCGGGCTCCACCTTCGGGCGCACCGCGTCCTGACGATAGCAGGCACCGAGGACCCACACCGTTGCCGGCTACGCGTGCCCGGCGAGACCCGCTTCAGCCCGGTACGCCGCCACGGTCCGCCGGATCCCTTCGCCAAGGGGCACCCGGACCCGGTACCCGAGGGCCTGCTCCGCCAGGGAGATGTCGGCCAGCGATTCGGGGACGTCACCTTCCCGTGCGGGTCCGAAGACCGGGTCGGCGGGGAGGTTCGCGGCGATGCTGATCGCCGACAGCAGGTCGAGCAGGCTCGTTCGCGAACCGCTCGCGACGTTGCAGGTCAACCCGGCAGGTCGCGACGGGTCGGCCGCAAGCAGGTTGGCCGCGACGACATCGTCGACGAAGACGAAGTCGCGGGTGATCTCGCCCGAGCCGTTGATGGTCGGGCGGCGACCCTCCAGGACGGCCGTCACGAAGGCGGGGACCACCGCCGCATACTCGGAGCGCGGATCCTGCCCGGGCCCGTAGACGTTGAAGTAGCGCAGCGCGACCGTCTCGACCCCGTGCAATCGACCGAGCACGTGCAGGTAGTGCTCCGCCGCGACCTTGGTCACGCCGTACGGCGAGACGGGAGCAGGCAGCTGCGACTCGCGACACGGGAGCGTCTCCGGCACGCCGTACACGGCGGATGACCCGGCGAACACCACCCGCCGCACGCCATGCCTGGAGGCCCCGAGCACCACCTCGATGGTCCCGCGCACGTTGACGGCGTCGATCTCGATCGGCGCCACGACGGACCGGCTCACGGATGCGATGGCCGCATGGTGGAGGACGACGTCGCATCCTTCGATCGCCGCGTCGACGGCCCCGGCGTCGAGGATGCTCCCCTCGACCAGCGTCAGCCGGTCGCCGTACCGGGCGAGACGGGCCCGAGACCCGCTCGAGAAGTCGTCGATGACCGCCACCTCGTGGCCTCGCTCCAGCAGGCCTCGGACGAGGTGGTGTCCGATGAAGCCTGCGCCTCCAGTGACCAGGGCGCGCATGGTGCGTTGTTCTCGCTGGTTGGCTCGGCGGCGTGACCGACGGCCGGCGGATTGGACCAACGACCGGGATGGCTGGCTCGTCCGCACGTCCGGTTGCAGTCCGGGCAGGCAGGGCGTGGAGCCGCGGTCGGCGTTCCTGCACGATACAACGGTCCCGGCCCCGCCCTGGAGGCCACCCGCCCTGGCGGGCTCGACCAGTTGCGGCCTCGGGCGGATCGTCGCGGCGGCCGGCCGCCGACCGTTGCCAGTGCGCACCACTGTCTGCGCTTCGGACCCACACCGAGAGCCCCATGGGACTGGTCGGGATAGGTCTTCTGCCCTAGTCTTGATCGTCCGGGGAGATCTTCGGACTCGTCAGACAGGGCCGCCGAGCCCGTGACGCGAGCCCGATCCGAGCGGTCAGCCGGGGACGACATCGCTCGATGCGATGACGCCTGCCTATCTGGGGATCCAGTTACGCGAGGGGAGAATTGGCAGTCCGCCGGACGTTCCGAATTCCGATGACGCTTCGTGGCGTGTCGCCGAATGCCGGCCGGCGGCCGGCAGGCCGGTCGGCCGCGCAGGCGATCCTCCGGGTTGCACGGGACATCCGTGGGCGGTACCTCTTCGCGATCGACCTGCTCGGCATCGTCGCGGCCGCCTACTTCGCGGTGGCGCTCCGGCTTGATCAGATCGACGCCCCGCTCGGGCTTCCAGCCTTCCCGCTGGTCGTGCTGCTGCTGCTGGCCGTGCGAACGGCGGTCAACATCTACCTCGGCATGTACCGCCGCCGATGGCGGTTCGCGAGCGTGCCGGAGCTCATGCGGATCGTCGGCGCGGCGACGCTCGGCTCCCTCGTGGCGCTGGTGATCTTCTACGGGACCTCCGTGATCGAGGGCGGTCGCTGGACAGAAGGCTTCCCGCGGTCCTTCTGGCCCATCGAGCTGCTGCTGAGCGTCGCCATCCTGGGCGGGGTGCGGCTCGGGATCCGGGTGGCCGCAGAGGGCGTGCCCGGGCACGCGACTCCGTCTGCAGCCGACCGCCAGGCGACCCTGCTGTACGGCGCCGGCAACGCCGGTGTCCTCGTGGCCCGCTCCGCCGCGCGAGATCCGGGCTCCGGTGTCCGTCCCGTCGGGTTCATCGACGACGATCCAGCGCTCGCACGCGGCATCATCGCCGGGCTCCCGGTGTTCGGCGGCCTCGGGGCGATGGAGCGGGCGGTCGCGACGACCGGCGCCACCAGCCTGCTGATCACGATGCCGAGCGCCTCGGGCTCTGCCATCCGGCAGGCGACCGAGGGCGGGATGGCGCTCGGCCTGGACGTCCGAACCGTCCCGCCCGTCACGGACCTCATCGACGGCAGCGTTGACGCCTACCGAGTCCGGCGCGTCAGGGTCGAGGACCTGCTCCGCCGCCCGATGGTGACCGAACACGCGGTCAATGTCGACGAGATCATCCGGGATCGCACCGTTGTCATCACGGGCGGAGCGGGCTCGATCGGTTCGGAGCTGGCGCGCCAGGTCTTCGCCATCGGGCCGCGGCGCCTCGTCCTCGTGGATCGCGCCGAGAGCCCGCTATACCTTCTCCAGCGCGAGCTGGAGACCAGGCGCGCCCAGGGTCGCGGGTCCGGCGAGCTTCGAATCCACCTGGCCAACGTGGCGAGCCGGGTGGCGATGGGCCGACTGGTCAGCGAGGAGGCCCCCAGCGTCATCTTCCACGCGGCCGCGTACAAGCACGTGCCGATGATGGAGGAGCACCCATCCGATGCCACCTTCGTGAACATGGGTGGCACGAAGGTGATGCTCGAGGCCGCGGTGGCGGCAGGCGTCGACCGATTCGTCTTCGTCTCCACGGACAAGGCCGTCCGCCCGTCGAGCGTCATGGGGGCGAGCAAGCGGATCGGCGAGATGCTGGTCGCGGATGCCGCTCGGCGCACGGGCAGGCCCTACGTGTCCGTGCGGTTCGGCAACGTCCTGGGCTCGACCGGCAGCGTGGTCCCCATCTTCCAGGAGCAGCTCGAGAACGGCCAGCCGCTCACCGTCACCCACCCCGACATGACGCGGTTCTTCATGACCATCCCCGAGGCCGCCTGGCTCATCCTCGACGCCGCCGCCCTGGGTCGAAACGGGGACCTGTTCGTGCTCGACATGGGCAAGCCCGTCCGCGTGATGGACCTGGCGCACGACCTCGTCCGTCTCGCGGGTCGCGACCCGAACAGTCACCCGATCGAGACCATCGGCCTGAGACCGGGCGAGAAGCTCCACGAGGAGCTGTTCTACGACGCCGAGGGCGTCGAGCCGACGCAGAGCCCGAGCGTGCTGCGCACGATCTCGGCTCCCCCTCCCGAGGGCGTTGTCGACGCGGTGGAGCACATGCTGTCGCTGGCGACGGGCGGCGATGAGGCACGGCTGCGGGAGGCCATTCTCGGGTACGTGTGGACGCACGACGCGCCCGCGCACGAGCCGGACAAGATTGCGGTCGGACCCGGCTGGGAGTCCGGCTCCACGACGACCGCCGCGATCCGCTAGGGGACGCAGGAACCGTTGCCGCCCGAGGTGACCGCTCTCGCCTGCGACAGGAACGGCCGCGTGGGGCGTCGATGAGCTTCCTGGGGGCCCTCCGGCCGGACCTCGACGGCTACCCGCCGATCCTGCCCGGGATCGCCCTCGCCGTTGCGCTCGCGGTCGTGCTGTGCACCTGGGTCGCCCGTCGCCTGGGGACCGGTCGGATCACGGCCTGGCTGCTGCTGGCGAGCGTCGGCGTCATCCTGGCCGTCACCCTGACGCCGAGTCGCGAGGCGCTCAGCGGCGGCGTGACCGGTCCGGTGACGTGCGACCTGTCGCGGATCGGGCCGGCGTCCCTCGCAACCTACCTGCGTCGCGGCGACCCGATCCTGAACGTGATGATGCTCGTCCCGCTGGGGCGTGATGATCGGGCAGCTGGATCGCCGTCAGCACCGGGCCGCGCTCGCTGCAGCGGCTGCCGTGCTCCCCGTCGCGATCGAGGTCACCCAGGCGGTCGTGGTCCCTCTCGGGCGGGCATGCCAGGGCGGCGACGTGTTCGACAACCTGGCCGGGCTCGTGGCCGGGCTCGCGCTCGGGCTCGTGATCGGCTCGATCGGGCGGCGCACGCAAGCACGCTGGCGGGACTCCTCGTCCCTCAGCTGACCGTATCGCCCGGTCGCCAGTCGCTGACCTCCGCCGTGCCACCCCGGGCCTTGATCGCCTCGGCCAGCTGCGCCGGCGTGCCGGCCAGGAGCGGGAACGTGCCCCAGTGGATCGGCAGCACGTGGCTCACGCCCAGCAGCTCCGCCGCCAGCGCCGCGCCGGCCGGGTCCATCGTGAAGTGCCCGCCGATCGGGAGCATCGCGAGATCGGGGCGGAACAGGTCCCGGATCAGCGTCATGTCGCCGAACACGGCGGTGTCGCCCGCGTGGTAGATCCGGAACCCGTTCTCGAGCTCCACGACGAACCCCGCCGGCTCGCCCAGGTAGAGCGTCGTCTCGCCACCCGGGTTCCAGTCGCCGGCGGAGTGGTCGGCCGGCGTCATCGAGACCCGCAGGCCCGCCGCCTCGAGGGTGCCGCCCTTGTTCATCCCGGTGACCTGGTCGGATCCGCCGGGCAGCCGCCGCGACAGCCACAGGCTCATCTCGTGGATGCACGGCCAGGCGGGCCGGAGCCGGGACGCGAGGGCGATCGCGTCGCCCATGTGGTCGCCGTGCCCGTGGGTCACGAGGAGCAGGTCGCAGCGGTCGACCGTGTCGGCTGATCGCGGGCTCATGGGGTTGCCCAGCCATGGGTCGAACAGGATGACCTTGCCGCCCGGCGTCCGGACCTCGACGGCCGCGTGGCCCAGCCAGGTGAACGTGGTGTCTCGACCGATCGCCATCGATGGATCCTCCTGCCGGCCCGCGGGCGGGCTCGATGAGCGGGCGCTCCGGGTCCAAGTATGGCTCCGGATCCGGGCTCGCGGCGAGGGGCGGCTACACTCGCGCTCGTGGCCGCCGAGCAGATCGCCCAGAACCTCGCCCTCATCAACTGGACCCTCCTGACCAGTCTCGCGGTGGGCACGTTCGCGGTCGTGGTGTTCGGCCGCCTCCGGACGGAGGCCTCGAAGGGATACCTCGCGTTCACGGCCCTGTGCGCTGCCGCGTTCGGCGTCCTCGCCTACCTCTCGGACACGGCGCTGCCGGTGCCGCTGGCCTCGGCCGTCCTGACCTCGGGTGGCTCGCCGATCGTGACCGACCCGGCGTTCGAGGCGCCGCGCCGCGCGGCATTGCTGGCGTTCACCGTGCTCGCGCTGGTCTCGATGGTCGTGATCGCCCGTGGCGGCCGGGCGGCGTGGCCGGGTCTCGCCGGGCTGGGGGCCGGGGTCGCCGTGCTTGTGCTTGGTGGCCTGTCCTGGGGCGGGTCCGCGCTCGGCGCGCTGCTGCTGCTCGCGCAGCTCGTGGTCCTTGCCCTCGCGACCGGCGGCGTGTTCGCGGCCATGATCCTGGGGCACTGGTATCTCGTGACCCCGAAGCTGCCCGAGCGCCCGCTGGTGATGGTCGCCCGGGGGCTCCAGTGGGTGGTCGCGATCCAGGTCGTCCTGTTCGCGATCTGGGTGGGGATCGGGATCGGACCGGGATCGCCGGGCCCGCTGGGGGCGCTGGTGGGGCCATACGCCCTGTTCGTGTGGCTGCGGCTGCTCGTCGGGCTGGTCTTCCCGCTGGTCGTCTCGTGGGCGGCGGTCCAGACGGCGCGGACGCGGTCGATGGAGAGCGCCACCGGGCTCCTGTACATCAACGTCGGCACGATCGCGGCCGGCACCATCCTCGCGGCCGGGCTCTACTTCGGCGCCGGGCTGCTGGTCTAGCGAAGGTTCCAAGGGAGGTCTCATGAGCGTCCTGCCGCCGCTCCGGATCCGCGTCCGCCTGTTCGCCATGCAGCGCGAGAAGGCCGGCACGAAGGAGCTCCGCCTCGAGCTGCCGCTGGGCTCCACCGTGGAGGACGCCTGGGCCGCGGTCGTCGAGGTCGCCCCGGCGCTGGCCCCGGGCCGCTCGTCGCTCCGGTTCGCGGTCAACGGCGACTACTCGGACGCGTCGCGGCCGCTGGCCGACGGCGACGAGATCGCCTGCATCCCGCCGGTCAGCGGCGGCTCCGGGGAGGACGAGGGCGACGCCGACGAGGTCGAGGCGAAGCACGACGATGTCGATCGCGTCCTCGAGATTCGCGAGGGAGCGTTCCCCGCGACCCTGGCCGTGGACCTGTCGGACCGGCTGGCCACCGTCGAGGACGGCGGCGTCGTCGTCTTCATCGGTCGCACCCGGATCACGCCCGGCACCCCGGCGCCCGGGCAGGAGGCCGAGGCCGAGGCGCACGTCGGCCGCGAGGTCCGGGGCCTGGCCTACGAGGCCTTCGAGCCGATGGCCCTCGCTGTCCTGGGCGAGATCGCCGACGAGATCGAGGCCCGATTCGGGGTCCGCCGTCTCGCGATCGTCCACCGGACCGGCGAGGTGCCGCTGGGCGAGACATCGGTCCTGGTCGTGGCCGCGGCGCCCCATCGCGACGCCGCCTTCGAGGCGGCGCGCTACGCGATCGACGAGACCAAGGCTCGGGCGCCGATCTGGAAGGCGGAGCGGTTCACCGACGGGCACGTCTGGATCGGTGACGTGGCCCGGACGGGCCCGGCGGACGCCGCCCGATAGCCCGACCGGCGGCCCCCGGCTGACCCAAGGTCGGGCGCACGGCCGCCGTTCGGGGCCCCATACTTCGGCCATGCAGGGGCTCGGGGACGGCAAGGTGATCGACGACCTGCGCGCGCGGGCGGCCGAGATCGCGTCCGCCTGGGGCGCGACGGCGGCCACGTTCACCACCGTCGGCCAGGAACGGGCGATCCTTCGCCTGTTTGGCGTCACCGGACTCGACCAGGAAGGGCGGCCGCTCGCCGCCGAGGTCGTGGACCGGTACCTGGCCCCGGAGCCTCGGCGTCTCGGCGGCGGGATCGCACTGCCGTTTGCGATGGCCATGGCGGAGTACGACCTCCGGCCGCAGGAGCTGGCCCAGGAGGTGGCTGCCGGGAACGTGGACCTGGGGCTCGAGGCCGAGCTGCTCGCCGAGCCGGACCGGCGAGCGGTCGCCGTCGCCAACGCGCAGGCTCTCGCGCGCAGCGCGCTCGAGCGGATCGATGCCAACCGCACGGCCCGGCAGCGAGCTCCTCGCGCTGCTCGGAGATCCCCGGCGGCCGTGGATCGGCATGGCGCTGGCGTCGCCGGCCATCGTGGACGCCCTCGAGGAGGCGGCGCGGACCATCGAGGCCGGCGCCGAGCTGGTCCGGGTCGACGTGCCGCCCAGCCGTGAGCTGGCGGAGCTGGCGATGCGTGCCGGGCACGCGGTGGAGGGGTGGCGTGCGGGGCCCTCGTCCCGCGGCGGTCTCGAGGCCCACGACCCGGCCGGAGCCCCGGTCCCGGCCGGCGCCCAGCGCGCGCTCTCGGTCCTGCGGCGGTTCGTGGACGAGGCGGGCGCGCGCCGCCGCGGGTACGTCCGGCTGATCACCGACGCCCAGCCGCTCGCGGCACCCGAGCAGGCCGTGGTCGCGGCGTTCGAGCGCGTCGACATCGTCGTGGCCGACCCGATGCGAGAGGTCGTCACGGGCCGGGTGGACCCGGACCGGGCGCTCGCCGATCACGTGTTCGCCCACCGGCTGCTCAGCCGGGCAGGGACGCGGATCATCGTGCCGTCCGGTCCGCTCCTGGTGGGTCCCGACCTGGCCCGCGGCCTGCCTTCCGACCCGGCCACCCGCGCCGGACGCGCGCTGGCGATGCAGCTGCTGGCCGTGGAGCTGGCCATGCGTGACGGGATCTCGCCGGCTAGCGTGTCGCTGGGGGCGCTCCCGGGCTGGCTGGTGGAGGAGCCCGACGCCCCCGCGCGGGCGGCGGCCGAGGTCGCCCTCCGGAGGGCGCTGTTTCCCGAACACCCGCTTGCCTTTCTGGAGCCTCATCTCTCGCCCGCGGGGGCCAGGACCTGGCACGCGCTGGTCGCCGCGCTCCTGCCCGACGCCGGTGAGGTGGACGTCGTGCTCCGCCAGGCCGGTGATCCCGTCGACAGCGTGGAGCGGACCCGATCGGCGGCCGCGGTCGCGGCCGGGCTCCGCGAAGGCCGTTCGATGCCGGAGCTCGGCGGGCAGGCGGCCGTCCACGCCGCCCGCTGCCTGGCCGTGGCGGCGGAGACGCTGGCGGCGCTCGATGGATCCGGGTGGGCTGCCGTGGTGGACCAGCCGCTGGCCGTCGGTTCCGTGGGACTTGGGGCGGAGGCGGTGGCCGAGCGGACCGGAGCGTTCGACCCACTCTCGACCGAGGTGTCGAGGGCGTGACCGGCGCTCGATGCGCGCGAGGCCGGCCCCCGGCGTCGGCAGTGGACCGGCCGACGCGCTAGAAGCGGGTCAGCCCGTCGCTCTCGTCGTCCCCGACGAGCCGCTCGCAGGTGGGGCAGTGCCAGGCCGCTTCGAGCGGCGTTCCACACAGCTGGTGACGCAGCGGCTCGCCGGCGCCTCCCCGGCGGGAGCCCCAGTCGGCCAGCAGGTGGAGGGCCCCCGCGAGCTCGCGGCCATCGACGGTGAGCGCGTACTCCATCCGGAGCGGACGGCGGCTGTAGGGCGTCGCGACCACGATCCCGGCCCGCTCCAGTCGCCGGAGGCGCTCCGACAGGATGTTGGGGGCGATCCCGGGCATGGCCTCGCCGAGCTCGTTGAACCGCAGCGGGGCGGGGAGCAGCGCCTCGACGAGGAGCAGGCTCCATCGGTCGCCGACGCGATCGAGCGCCGTGCCAAGCGCGCTCCTCGGCGGCGCGGGATCGGTGGGTGTGGTCATGGTCGCCACATGGTAGGCGAGGGCTTGCGTCCCGTCTGGTTGAGTAGTAGATTGCAAGTCACAAGTTACTTACATCCCACGCGTCACCAAGAGGCATCCGACCCATGTCCGTTCTCATCGAGCTCCAGGAAGCCGTCGCGGCCGTCGCCGTCGCCGCCGGCCCGTCCGTCGTCGGGATCGGCTCCCGGCTCCGCGGCTCCGGCGTCGTCATCGCCGAGGGTCGTGTCCTGACCAATGCCCACAACCTCCACGGTCCGGGCGTCACGGTCCGGTTTGCCGACGGTCGCACGGCCCGCGGCACCGCGACCGGTGTCGACTGGGATGGCGACCTCGCGGTGATCGAGGTCGACACGTCGGGTGCGCCGCCCGTCGCGTGGGCCGCCGGCGGTGCGACGATCGGGTCCGCGGTCTTCGCCGCGGCGGCGACGCCGGCCGGTGGGGCGCGCGTCTCGTTCGGCTTCGTGTCGTCCGTGGAGCGCGCGTTCCGTGGGCCCGGGCGGGCGGCGGATCTCCGGCTCGGTCGAGCACACCGCCCCGCTGGCACCCGGGCTCGTCCGGGCTCGCCGCTCCTCGACGCGGACGGCGCGCTTGTCGCGCTCAACACCAACCGCGTGGGCGAGGGGTTCTACCTCGCGCTCCCGGCCGACGCCTCGCTCCGGGCCCGGGTGGACGCCCTCGCCAGCGGCGAGTCGCCGGAACGGCCCCACCTCGGCATCGCCGTCGCGCCCGCCCGCGTGGCTCGCCGTCTCCGCCGGTCCGTCGGCCTGCCCGAGCGGGACGGCGTCCTGGTCCGGGGCGTGGAGGACGGCTCTCCCGCGGCAGCGGCGGGGATCGCCGAGGGGGATCTCCTCGTCGCGGCCGGTGGCCGCCCGGTGGACGACGTGGACGCGCTCCACGAGGCCCTGCGCGACTCCGGGTTCCCGCTCGAGGTGACGCTCGTCCGCGGCATCGAGGAGCGGACGGTCGACCGTGGCCGCGCCGGCGAACGCGGGTGATGGCGAGGAGCCGCCCACGTCGGGTCCGATCCACTAGTCCTCACGCCGTTCCGGACGCTCCGGCCGGGTCGCCGGCCGGAGCGTCTGCATGTCCCGGCGCATCCCCGCCATGCTCACCCGGTCCTGTAGCGTAGACGTCAATTCCCGGGCGGCCGGGCCGCGCGCCCAGGATCCTGCCGGCGCCGTGTCCGCACCCCGCCCCAAGCGTCTCGTCGCGCGCGCGACCAGCCTCGAGGAGTGCCAATGTCCGGCGAATCGCTCCACACCATGGGCCAGCAGCACGGCCGTCGATCCTGGGCCGAGCCCTGGAAGATCAAGATGGTCGAGCCGCTCAAGGTGACGACCCGCGACCACCGCATGGCGGCACTGGACGAGGCCGGCTGGAACACGTTCCTGATCCGGTCCGAGGACGTCTACATCGACCTCCTCACGGACTCCGGCACCTCGGCGATGAGCGACCGGCAGTGGGCCGGGATGATGCTGGGCGACGAGGCGTACGCGGGGAGCGTGAACTTCTACCATCTCGAGGCGGCGATCCAGCGGTTCTACGGCTACCGGCACATCGTGCCCACGCACCAGGGCCGCGGCGCCGAGCACCTCATCAGCCAGGTCCTCATCGAGCCCGGCGACCACATCCCCGGCAACATGTACTTCACCACCACCCGCGAGCACCAGGAGAAGGCGGGCGGCACCTTCCACGACGTGATCGTCGACGAGGCCCACGACCCGCAGGCGCTGCTGCCGTTCAAGGGCAACATGGACCTCGCCAAGCTCCAGGCGCTCATCGACGAGGTCGGCGCGGACCGGATCCCGTACGTGTCGCTCGCCGGAACCGTCAACATGGCGGGCGGCCAGCCGGTGTCGATGGCCAACGTCAAGGCGATCCGGGCGTTGTGCGAGCCGCTGGGCATCAAGGTCATGCTCGATGCCACCCGGATGGTCGAGAACGCGCTGTTCATCCAGGAGCGCGAGGAGGGTTACGCGGACACCCCCATCGCGGACATCCTGCTCGAGTTCTGCTCGTACACGGACGGCGCCTGGATGAGCGCCAAGAAGGACAACCTCGTCAACATCGGCGGCTGGCTGGCGGTCAACGACTGGGACACCTTCGAGGAGCTTCGGAACCTCGTCGTCGTGTTCGAGGGCCTGCACACCTACGGGGGCCTTGCCGGGCGCGACATGGAGGCGCTCGCGATCGGCATCGAGGAGGCGGTCCAGGACGAGCACGTGCGCTCACGCGTGGGCCAGGTGCGGTACCTCGGCGAGCTGCTGGAGCAATGGGACATCCCGATCGTGCGGCCGATCGGCGGCCACGCCGTGTTCCTCGATGCGAAGGCGTTCTACCCGCACCTCTCGCAGGACGTGTTCCCCGGCCAGACGCTCGCGGCGCAGCTCTACCTTGATTCGGGGATCCGGTCGATGGAGCGGGGGATCGTGTCCGCCGGGCGCGATCCGAAGACCGGCGACCACAAGCGACCGAAGCTGGAGCTGACCCGGCTCACCATCCCGCGACGGGTCTACACCCAGGCCCACATGGATGTCGTGGCCGAGTCGGTCAAGGCCTGCTACGACGCGCGCGACGAGGCTCGCGGCCTCGAGATGGTCTACGAGCCGAAGTACCTGCGGTTCTTCCAGGCGCGGTTCAAGCCTCGCTGAGGGTCGACCGCCTGGCGGCGGCCATGGCCCGAGGAGGACGCCCGGTACGAGGCGGTGCTCGTCTCCGAGGACCGGCGCGAGGGGTTCCAGGCGTTCGTGGACGAGCGGCCCCCCGGTTTGAGGGGCGATAGGCGCACAAATGCCTATCCGGTTGTCTCAGCGCTGCGCAAGATGTAGCAGCCCGGGCTGCGCTTCACGTGTTCCACCCAGCTGCCGGTTTCCACTCCGCCGGCTGGCGGGCGACCGGGTCGAGATCGAGCGGTCGGTCATCCACGACACGCCGCGCCAACTCAGCGAGCAGTGACGGCATCGACTGTCGGGACCGATAGGAGATGAACCCCTTCGCCACACACTCGAACGTCGAGTCATGAAACTGGATGATGAAGTGCCGGTAGTCGGCGAACGGCTTCGGCGTGTGGTACTCGTGGACCCGGTTCGCTTCCTCCCACTCACTGATCCAGCGACTGCCGATCACTTCGGCAGATGCGTAGCCACGGCGGGGCGAGTGCTCCAACCCACGCCTCCAGAGGGGATGACCGTGAAACGCCTCGTCGTTCAGCCCGCCGAGGACGGCACCACCGCAACGCAGCCACTCGATCACCCCGAGTCCTGACTCGCCTTCGTCGCTCGGACTCACCACCTTCACCCACGTCCCGTCCCACGTCGGATCGGGTTCGCTGAGGTAGAACGCGAGAAACGCGCGGTGCTCCGCCTGGATCAGGTGTGGTGTCGGCGCTCCGACATCCCAGACCAGTCCGAAGTCGACCGGCTCCACTCGTTCGGTGGTATCTCGATCATGCCCGAATCTCACTGGATCACCCCTTGTGATTGCGCGAGCGCCACGGCTGGCCTGGCCCCTTGTGTGAGGCGAGTCAAACCCGTTGCCTTGCCGCGTCGGCGCGGAGACTCATCCTCGGGTAGCGGCCCTCGAAGATCCTCCCACGCCGTCGGCGATTGCGAAGCGCTCAGGCCGAGCAAGGTCTCGAAGCCAGCCATCTTGTAGAACCGACGGTTGAAGCGGAACGCGTATTCGTCGAGGTAGTTGTCGAGATGATCGGCCCCGACGCCGTGGTGGGTGCCTTGGAGCCAAGATCTCAGGTTCGAGATGACACGATGAACGCCCGGGACGACGTTGGCGTCGAGACCGGCCTTCTTGTGCGCTCGCTGGGGCTTCGGCAGGTGCTTGCAGCCGCGCGCGGTCAAGGATGCGTAACCGGGCCAGGCGTCGCTGGGGATCGTGGAACCGGGTGCAGCGCTGAGACAACCGGATAGGCATTGGCGCGCAATGGGCCCCTGTGGCGCCCTGCGCCACGATCGCGCCCGTCCGGCCCGACTCGGCCCGCCGATGCCGGCCCCCGTGGCGCCTCGCGCCACGATCGCGCCCGTCAGACCCGGTTCGGCGCCCCGATGCTGGCTGGCGTGGCGCTCCGCGCCACGGGCAGGGTCCTGTTGCCCCTCCTACGCCCCGGGCAGCGCGTCCCCCAGGCCGAACGGCGCCCCGGCCTCGCACACGCACGCTCGCAGCGCGTCCGCGATGTCCGGCGCCGGGCCTGAGACCACGTGCGAGGCGAGGAGCTCCTCGACCCGCTCCCGCGCCCGCCCGAACGCGTCCAGCCCGCCGGCGTCCTGCCAGGCTCGCCGCGAGCTGCGGTCGATGACCCGGGACGGCAGGAACTGCTCCGACTTGAACAGCCGGCGGGTGTCCTGCAGCTCGAGGAACCGTCCCTCCGGTCCGGCCTGCTCGAAGAAGCCGGTGGCCAGCGTCTCGGTCGGCGTCGCGATGCCGCGCAGCAGCCGCTGGACCATGCCGATCATCTCGGCGTCGAGGACGAGCTTCTCCGCGCTCTGGACGAGCAGGAAGTCGAGCATCCCGGCGCCGGAGATCATGTCGATCCCGGCCAGGCCGCCGACCAGCGCGGTCATGCCGCTCTCGTAGCCGGCTTGCGCGTCGACGATCTTGGAGTCGGTCGCGCCGAGGTACGCGTGCACCGGCAGCCCGAGCGACTTGCCCACCGCGGCGTAGCCCGCGTCGATCATCGCCGTCTCGATCGCCCCCATCGGCGTGGCCCCGGAGCGCATGTCGATGATGGACGGGGCGCCGCCCCAGACGATGGGAGCGCCGGCCTCGGCGAGCTGGTGGAGCACGATCCCGGCCAGCGTCTCGGCCGCATGCTGGACGATCGCCCCGATCAGCGTGACCGGTGCCGCCACCCCCGCCAGCGGCATCGAGATCAGCTCGGCGGGGACATGGGCCCGGGCGAGGTCCATCACGTTGCGGCACGCGAACTCGGACCAGGTGAGGGGCGGCGACGGGCAGACGTCGAACACGGCGCGTGGCTTCTCGGCCAGGGCCGCCCGTCCGCCCGCGTCGATCGCGAGCAGGTCGATCATCACCGCGGACCCGCGCGGCGTGAACGCCCCGGTGACCACCGGCTTGGAGCTGTGCACCAGGCACAGGAACAGGCGGTACAGGTCGCCGATCTCGGTCGGGACGTCGTGCGCGACGATCGACGTCGAGACAGCGTTGTACGCGGGCAGGGCGTCGGCCACCTGCAGCAGGCGCGCCAGGTCGGCGGCCTGCGACCGGTTGGCCTCGAGCGTGTCGGGGTCGAGCATCGCCACCCCGGACGAGCCGGGATCGAAGTTGACCACGCCCTGCCCGTAGCGGGCGGCCGGGTGGCCGGCGCGGTCGAACAGGCTGAACTCATGCGGAACGGTGTCCAGGGCTCGCCGGACCATCGACTCCGGGATGCTCACCCGGTCGCCGTCCGCGGTCGCCCCGCTGGCAACCAGCAGGGCGATCGCCTCGGGCTCCTCGACCTTGGTGCCGGGGCTGGCGAGGAGCTGAAGCGCCTCGTCGATGACGCGGTCGATCAGGGCGGGCTCGAGGAGCTCGAATCGGGGTCGCATCGGGTCAGCCCACGCCGGCCGGGCTGGTCGCGGCAGCGGCACGGTGAGCCGCGATGAGCCGCCCCAGCTCGGCGTCCTGGGCCGGATCGAGCGGCTCCGGCTGGTGCTCCTTGAGCAGCGTCCTCGCCCGCTCCAGCGCCTCGCGGTGGTACTTGTCCGGGTCCGCCTCCCAGGCGCCGTAGTGCCGCCGGTCGAGATAGCGCGCCTTCCACAGGCCGCGCATCGCCGTGCGGGTGTGGGGCGAGGTGAGGTAGTCGCCGCCGGGACCGACCTCGGCGATCGCGTCCAGCGCGAGCGCGTCGTCGTCGACCGGGATCCCCTCGCACACCTTGGCCACGATCGAGGCGATCTCGGTGTCGAGGATCATCTGCTCGTAGGACCAGATCCGGGATCCGTGCAGCAGCCCGGCGCCCAGGAGCATGTCCGAGACGACCACGGTGGCCATGAACGCGGACAACCCGTTCTCGAGACCCGCCTGCCAGTCGGACCGCTTGGCACCCGTGGCGTAGGCGCCCATCGAGAGCGGCACGTCGTAGAAGTCGGCCAGCTGGTTGGTCGCCGCACCGAACAGGAAGTCCTCCGGGCCGCCGCCCGTGTAGGCGCCGGACCGCAGGTCCATCGCGGTCTGGGCCGCGGCGTAGTAGACGGGGGCGCCGGGATGCGCCAGCTGCATCAGCGCCATGGCCGTCAGGACCTCGGCGTTGCCGGTGACCAGCGAGCCTGCCACCGTGGCCGGCCCCGAGAAGGCGCACGAGGCCATGGTCATGAAGCCGACCGGCACGCCGTGGCGCGCGGCCACCAGCGAGGCGTCGATGGCGCCTCCGTCGTGGGCGAGCGGGCTGATCGTGCACTGCATGAGCGAGAGGACCGGGCGCTGGCGGAGCGACTCGCGCGAGCCGTTGAGCACCTCGGCCATCGCGATCGCGGTCTCCGCCTCCTCGGGCGTGACGATCGACTCGGTCTGGACATGCTTGGTCGAGTTGCGCCAGACGGCAGCGACCTCTTCCAGCGAGCGCGTGGACGGCTCGACGTCCTGGGCGGAGACGGCGACCCAGTGGAACGCGATCTCGGGCAGCGCGTCGGCGACGCGGGCGATGTCCCCGACATCGGCGAGGGCCGAGCGGCGGACCTCGAGGGACCACGGGTCCAGGACCTCGATCCCGCAGCCGTCCGTGGCGAGGTACACGTGCTGCCCGTCGAGCGGCAGGTCCTGCGCCGGGTTGCGGGCGCCCAGCGTGTAGGCCCGCGGGGCCTGCTTGAGGGCGCCCTCGATCAGCGCGCGGGGCGCCTTGACGATGCCCGTCGCCCGGTCGACCGTCGCGCCGTGCTCCGCCCAGATCGCCTGGGCACGGGCCGAGGGAAAGCGGACGCCGACGCGTTCGATGATGTCGAGGGTGGCCTCGTGGATCCGGCTGATCGCGGACGGCGAGAGGATCTCCAGCCGCGGCCGGATGCCGTCAGTGGTCATGGTCATGTCTGCCTCCAGCCGGCGGCCACGTCGGCGCCGACCACGCGTGTTGTCCGGCTCTGGATCGGGAGCCGGGCACCGATGACTGGCGGGGCGATGGAGGACGCGCGCCCCGCCGGGATCAGGAGGCGGTGGCTGCCTCCGCGCCGAGGAGCTTCCGCGCCAGGGCGACGGCGCCGATGGCGTCCTCGCTGTACCCGTCGGCACCGATCTCGGTGGACCAGCTCTCGCTTGCGGGGGCGCCGCCGACGATCACCTTGACCGTGTCCCGGATGCCGGCGTCGGTCATCGCCTGGACGACCGTCCGCTGCCCGGCCATCGTGGTCGTCAGGAGCGCCGACACGCCGATCAGGTCCGCGTTGTGCTCCTTCGCCGCCTCGACGAACTTCTCCGGCGGCACGTCCACGCCAAGGTCGTGGACCTCGAACCCGCTGGTGGCCAGCATCATCCCGACCAGGTTCTTGCCGATCTCGTGGATGTCGCCCTTCACCGTGCCGATGACCACCCGGCCCACGACGTGCCGGACGGCCGCCTGCGCCTGGAGCTCCGGCTCGAGGATGTCCATCGCCTTCTGCATCGCGCGGGCCGCGAGCATCATGTCCGGCAGGAACAGCTCGCCGAGGCCGAACTGCTCACCCACCCACGACAGGCCGGGGACCAGCCCGTTGTCGATCGCTGCGAGGGGGGCGACGCCCTGGTCGAGGACCTGCTGCGCGAGGGTGGCCGACGCTCCGGCGTCGCCGTCGATCACGGCCTGGCGAAGCGCCGCGTAGAGCTCGTCGCTCATGGTTGCTCCTTGTGCTCGGGTGCCTGCGTGAGTTGGAGGTGGTGCAGGGGATGGCTTCACGGGATGGGGGCCGGACGAGGGACGGCGGCGGCCCGCTCGAGGATCGATGTGATCGCCTGCTCCGCCGCCTCGGGGAGCGGCGGCGCCTGGTGCGATGCGAGGACCTGGTCCACGCGAATGGCGGCACGCTCCCCGAGGGTCCTGCCGCCACGAGCCAGCCATTGGGACCGGCTCGACCGGTCGATCAGCGATGGATACCAGTGCTCGCGGTAGTGGTCGAGGGTGTGTTGCGCCTCCAGAAACGACCCCTCCGGCCCAACGGCGTCCACGAGGTCAAGAGCGAGCGCCTCGTCGTCGAGCGCCACCGGCGCGATCGACGCCCTGATCCAGGCGGCGATCTCGTCGCAGATCGCGAGCTGGGCGAGCGAGCCGCACAGCCCGGACTCGAGGTAGCCGCTGTCGTGGAGGAGGTGCCCGCCGGCGAGGGCGTGCCACAGCATCGTGAGCGACGCCTCGGCCGCGGCCTGCCCGTCCACCGCCTTGCTGTCCGAGCCACCCGCGAGCGAGAACATCGGCAGGTCGTAGAAGTGCGCCAGCGAGGGCACCACCCCGACGTGATCGGGTTCCGCGTAGGGGTCCACCATCGTGCGCAGGTCGAGGAACTCGCCGCCCATGCCGGGGATCACCACGGGTGTCCCCTCGCGGACCAGGTTCGCGAGCACCAGGCCGACCAGCACGCCGGCATTGTTCACGGCCACGTTGCCGGCCAGGGTCACCGGACCGGTGGTCCCCCCGGAGGTGACCGGGATCCAGAGCGCCGGCAGGCCGCGCTCGGCGAGGAGCATGAGCTTGCGCACCGAGTCGCCGTTGTGGACGAGGCCGCTGGTGACGTTGATGTAGAACGCCACCAGCGGGCGTTCGCGGAGGGCATCGGCCCCGCCGGCGACCGCCTCGGCCATGGCGATCGCGTCGGCCATGGCGTCGACGTCGTAGGTCACCACGACGAGCGGCTTGGAGGTGCCTCGGAGCATGACCGCCATCTGCTCGCGGTCGGCCATGTCGGCCGGGACGTCGGACGGCAGGAACATCGACATGCCGAAGTCCATGTTGGGCAGCGCGTCGACGACCGTCAGGCCGTCCCGGACGTCCTGCAGGACGGCGGACCGCCGCTCGCCTGTCCGGTGGTCGATGATCGAGAGGCAGTCCGACCCGGGACCGAAGTAGACGTTGTCCCCCTCGAGGAACAGGCGAGGCTCGCCGGTCCGGTCGTGGAGCACCACGGATCGGTTGGCGACTCCCAGCGCCCAGTCCACGAGCGATGCGGGCACGTGGACCCGGCCATCATCGGTCACCCGGGCACCGGCGCCGTGGAGCCGCTCGACCGCCGCCGCGTCGTGGATGACGACGCCGGTCCGCTCGAGGATCGCCAGGCTCGCCTTGTGCAGGCGCCCGCAGGCCTCGGGGGTCAGGCGGTCGTAGCGAGGCGAGCGCGCCGGTCGCCGTTCGACGGGCGGATTCAGGGCAGGACGTCCCACGGACACCTCACACGATGGAGTCGGCGTGATGAGCGTCCAGCCGACAGGTCGGGGAGGGACAGGGCGGAAGGTCCCGAGGAAACGTGCCCGAGCGACCGTCCGAGCACTTGCACTCGCCCGCGACACTTGTCGGGATGCCCCACGTGATCCACGGGAGCGAGCGTCGCCCGCTTGTCCCCGGACGCCTCCTGTACGACGAGGCTGACCAGCTCTCGGTCGTCGTCCCCGCCTCCTGCCAGCGCACGGGGCGCTGCCACGAGTGCGTGGTCGAGATCCGGACGGGCATGGACCAGCTCTCCGCGCGCACTGCCGAGGAGACGTTCCTGGGGCCCACCTTCCGGCTCGCCTGCCAGGCGGCGATCGAGCGGGCCGACCATGACGTCGAGTTCGCGATCCTCCGGCGCCGGCTGCGGATCCTGCTGGCGCCCGAGACACCCGGCGAGGCGCCGCACCTGGACCCGGCGGTCCGGATCGTCGACGGGCGCTACCGCGGCGCCGACGGCGCCGACCTGGGCGAGGCTCGCGGCCGGCCGATCGGGCTCGCGATCGATGTCGGGACCACGACCGTGGTCCTCGAGCTGATCAGCCTCGAGACCGGCGGCGTGCTCGCGGTCGCGGCGCTCGAGAACCCGCAGCGGTTCGGCGGCTCGGACGTGATGACCCGCATCTCGTACGACGGCGAGGTGCCGGGCGAGCTGCGCCAGGCCCTCCGGCGCGCGCTCAACCACGAGCTGCGGCGCCTGTGCGCGGACCTGGGCCTCGATCGACGCCAGGTCGTGGACGCCTACGTCGTGGGCAACCCGACGATGCGCGACCTGTTCTTCGGCCTGGACGTCACGCCGATCGGCCACATCCCGTACCGGTCGGTGACCGAGACGGCGGTGCGGGACGGCGAGGCGGCAACCACGACGGTCACGCGCAAGGCCCACGAGATCGGCCTGCTGATGAACCCCCAGGGGCGGGTCACGGGGGGTCCGCTCATCGCGAGCCACGTCGGGGCGGACGCCGCGGCGGACCTGGTGGCCGTCGATGCGGTGCGCCGCGGCGGCTCGTTCCTGCTGGTGGACATCGGGACCAACAGCGAGATCATCGTCTCGGACGGCGAGCGGCTGGTCGCGGCGTCCAGCCCGGCCGGTCCCGCGTTCGAGGGCGGCGGCGTGCGCTATGGCATGCCCGGCGCCGACGGTGCGATCGAGAAGGTCAGCCTCGCAGGCGACCGGTTCCGGATCCGGACCATCGGCGACGTGCCTCCCGAGGGCATCTGCGGCTCCGGCCTCGTGGATCTCCTCTCGGAGCTCCGCCGGACGGACTGGATGACGAACCGCGGCACGTTCGCGGACAAGGTCCCGGAGCTGGTCATCGAGCCGACCCATCCGATCACGTTCTCGCGCGCGGATGTCGGCCACCTCTCGATCGCCAAGGCGGCAACGGCCGTCGGCCAGCGGGTCCTGCTCCGGCGCCTCGGCCTGCGGCCCGAGGACCTCGAGCACGTCTACCTCGCCGGCGGCTTCGCGAACGCGATCGACACCGCATCCGCGTTCGCGATCGGGCTGCTGGTGCCCGTCCCGGAGGAGCGTGTCACCCGGGCCGGCAACGCGTCCATCGGGGGTGCCCGGGCCCTCCTGCTCTCCCTCGCCCGCCGTGCCGAGCTCGAGGCCCTCGTGCCGCGCATCGAGCACGTCGAGCTCGAGTCCGAGCCCGACTTCTTCGACCTGTTCACCGACGGCTGCCTGTTCGAGCCGATCTCCGCCGACGCCTAGAGGTTTCGCCATGAGTCCCAGCGCACGGTCCTCCGACACCACCCCCGACACCCCGACCGGGCAGGGCGCCCTCCAGCGCGTGCTCACGTCGGCGGACGGCTTTGCCACGATCGTCGAGCTGGTCCCGTGGGCCGGCCAGCTCGCCGATGCGCGCGGCACGAAGCCGCTCAAGATGGCTGCCGACCTCGCGGGCAATCCGCGGATCACCGCGCTGTCGATCACCGACAACGCGGGGGGTCACGCGAAGCTGTCGCCGGACGCCCTCGGCGAGCAGGCGCGGGCGCAGGGCCACGACGTGATCGTCCACGTCGCCTGCCGCGACCGGAACCGGAGCGCGATGCAGAGCCTGGGCTGGCAGCTGCTGTCGCGCGGCCTGACCACGGTCCTGGCGCTCACGGGCGACTACCCGGTCGACGGCTACGAGGGCCTGCCGCGGCCCGTGTTCGATCTCGATTCCGTCTCGCTGATCGACCTGCTGCGCCACCTGTCCGCCGACGCCGTGGCCAAGGCCGTGGCGGATGGCGACGAGGATCCCGGGCCGCTACGAGTTCTTCACGGGCTGCGCGATCGATCCCTTCAAGCGGCTCGAGCGCGACCTCGTCCCGCAGTTCCTCAAGCTCGCCCTCAAGCAGCGGGCCGGGGCCGACTACGCGATCACCCAGGTGGGCTACGACGCGCACCGCCAGGACGTGCTGCTGCGCTGG
Organism: uncultured Chloroflexia bacterium; assembly: GCA_963700555.1. Taxonomy (GTDB): domain Bacteria; phylum Chloroflexota; class Limnocylindria; order Limnocylindrales; family CSP1-4; genus CAIXZV01. The sequence continues at coordinate 157,884 of CAVOXZ010000019.1, read as the reverse complement.
ATGCGCCGCGAGGGCATGGACCTGCCCGTCGTCGGCAACGCGTACATCCTGTCCGCCGGGGTCGCCCGGGCGTTCAACGCCGGCAAGGTGCCGGGCTGCGTGGTCACCGACGACCTGCTCGCCGTCGCGGAGAAGGCCGCCACCGGTCCCGACAAGGGCCGGGCGTTCTTCCTCGAGTTCGCGGCCAAGCAGCTGGTGGTGTCGCGCGGCGTCGGCATGCGCGGCATCTACATCTCCGGGCACCGCGACGCCGTCGAGGTCCAGAAGGTGCTGGACATGGCCGACGCCCATCCGGCCGACGACTGGCGCTCGCTGGTCAGGGACGTCTCGTTCGGGCTGCCGGGCTCCTTCGAGCCGTTCGAGAGCGACGGAGCCGGTCTCTCGACCGACGAGTACAGCCGCAGACTACGCCGCGCTCGCTCACGCCGGCAGCACGCGCCCGCGCCCGGGCGACCGTGCCGCCGGTCTACAAGCTCAACCGGCTGCTCCACGAGCGGGCGTTCGAGCCGGGCTCGCCCGGGTTCGCGCTGTGGGGCAAGGTGTACGAGAAGGTCGAGGCGTTCCACCTCGACAAGCCCGTCCACCTCCTCGAGCAGGCGGTGAAGGTGCCGATGTTCGACTGCCGGGACTGCGGCGACTGCTCGCTGCCGGACATCGCGTACATGTGCCCCGAGAGCCACTGCCAGAAGAACCAGCGCAACGGGCCGTGCGGTGGCGCCCACGACGGCCAGTGCGAGGTGCCCGGTCACACGTGCGTCTGGGCCGACGCCTACAAGCGCCTCAAGCCCTACGGCGAGGAGCGGGCGATGCTCGAGCGCCCGATCGTGATCCAGGACAACAACCTGCGCCGGACCAGCGCCTGGGGGAACACGTTCCTGGGGCGCGACCATTTCGCGCGCCGATCGGCGGCGCTCGAGGCGCCCGCGACCGCTCCCGCCGGTCCCGCCACCCCGTCCCTGCCCGAGAAAGGACTGCACTCGTGAAGCTCGACCGCGCCGGCAACCCGTTCCAGATCGTTGGCGAGAACATCCATGCCACCCGAGTCCTGAAGCGGACGGGAAAGCACGCCGCGGAGCTCGAGGACGGCTCGGTCGGCATCTCCTTCGAGACGCCCGATGGCGAGCGGCTCGTGCTGCCGGTCCACCCCGACCTCGCGGCGGCCCGCGACTTCGCCAACGGCAAGATCAAGCACGTCCAGAGCGCGGTGCGCCACGGCCTCGATGGGGGAGCCTCGGCAAAGACGGCCGCCGCCTACATCCGCACCCTCGCCCATCGCCAGGAGGTCACCGGCGCCGACTGGCTGGACCTCAACGTGGACGAGGTCTCCGCCGACTCCGGGTTCCGGGCCGAGGCCATCGCATGGCTGGTCGGGACCGTCGAGCAGACCGCGACCGTGCCCGTGTCCATCGACTCCTCGGATGTCGCCGTGCTCGCCGCCGGCGTTGCCGCCTCCGGCCAGCCTTGCGGCCGGCTGCTGCTCAACTCCGCATCGATCGAGCGCCCCGAGGTCCTCGACATCGCGGCCGAGGCGGCCTGTGCCGTGATTCTCGCGGCCAGCAGCCTCGGAGGCATGCCGGCCAATGCCGAGGAGCGCGTCGCGAACGCCGTCAAGCTGGTCGAGCTGGCCCTCGCCAAGTCGATCCCCGGCGAGCTGCTGTACGTGGACCCGCTGGTGCTGCCGGTTGCCGTCGCGCCCGAGGCCCCGGTCTACGTGATCGAGGCGGCGAAGGCCCTGCGCGCCGAGTACGGGGACAGCATCCACCTGACCGGCGGGCTGTCCAACGTCTCGTTCGGGATGCCGGCCCGCAAGCTCCTCAACGACACGTTCATCGACCTCTGCGCCGAGGCCGGCATCGACAGCGGGATCATCGACCCGGTGGCGTCGGACCTGCCCCGGGTGTTCGCGGCGGACCGCGACAGCGAGGGCTACAAGCTGGCCGCGGACATGCTGCTTGGGCGCGACCCGTTCGGCGGCGAGTACGTGGCGGCGTTCCGGGATGGGAGGCTCGGGACGGAGTAGGGCCCCGACGCGTCCCGCGCCGGCCCGCGTCCCGCGCCAGCCCGCGTCCCGCGCCAGATATCAGTCCGCACTGATATTGGAACCGCACCGATCCCTCGCAGGCCCGTTACAGCACCCCTGGCTGATATCTGGCGCGAGCGGAGGGGGATCGTCCGTCCCTATAGCAGTCAGGGGTGATATCCGGTGCGAGCGAGCCCGTAGCGGGCTCGTAGCGGGCCCCTCGCCGGCCCACCGCGCCCCCGGCCGCCGGCCCACCGAGCCCCCACCGAGCCCCCGGCCGGCCCACCGCGCCCCCGGCCGGCCCGCCGCGCCCCGGCCGCCGGCCCACCGCGAAGATCGCCTCAGCCCGCCGGGACCGCCTTGACCACGTCGTCGTCCCAGCTCATGGCCAGCCGCTCACCCGGCTGCAGGACCAGCGCCTCGCCGTCCCAGTCGCCATCGATCAGCCGGCGGATGAGGATCATGTTGCCCTCGAGCCGGTCGAAGGCCCAGCCCCGCCGCTCAGCCTGCGCACGCGCCACCGCCACGGATTCCGTGTCGTCGGCGACACCCATCGAGACGAAGGCAGCGCGCCCGTAGCGGGACTGCCAGGCCCCGAGGACCTCCATCAGGTAGTCGGCGTTGGCCTCGCCGTACTTGGCGACGTATTCCGCGCGGACCTCCGCCATCTGGTCGTCCGTGTCGCTCCCCACGCGGAAGCTGCCGGCACTCGCCCCGTAATCGGTGAGGCGCTCCAGCTGGTCGGCCACGTACCAGTAGGTGGCCTGGCCGCTCGTCTCGGTCGCGTATCGCTCGCGGGAGCCGAGGAACAGCGTGATGCAGTCGTGGGCCCGGGGAAGGACGACCGGGATGTCGCGGGCCTCGAGACCGGCCGCCGCCCCGCCGCACAGCCCGTAGCCCAGGACGACGGCATCGTGCCCGGGACCCGTCGCGTCGATGGCCGCCTGCAGGGTGGTGCGCAGGTCCGGCGGCTGGTCGTGGAGGCCTCGCTTGAGCAGGGTCACGTCCACGACGTGGGGCGACCGGGCCGCGCACAGGTAGACGGGACGGGCAAGGATGTCGCAGGCGATGACGTGCAGTCGCATCAGGCGGCGGAGAGCTGCATCGCGTGATGCTAACGGGCGGAGGCCATCCACGGGAGGCCAACCGCCGACAGCTACCCCCGGAGCGGGTATCGCCCGAACTCCGCCACGGCATCGACCATCGCCAGGACGTTCTCGGCCGGCACGTCGTTCATCACGGTGTGGACCGCGCCCAGCATGTAGCCGCCACCCTCGCCCAGCGTGCCGATCACCCGCCGGACCTCGGCGCGAACCTCGTCCGGGGTCCCGCTGGGCAGCACGTGGTGGGTGTCCATCCCCCCGCAGAACACGAGGTTGTCGCCGAACCGCTTCTTGAGCCCGGCGAAGTCGCTCATGCCGCCGGCCGATGCCTGGACGGGGTTGAGCACGTCCACCCCGATCTCGATGAAGTCGCCGAGGAGGTCGTAGACGTCGCCGTCGGTGTGGAACACGATGGGGGCCGCGGTCCGCTCCCGGATGAACGCGATCAGGTCGGCATGGATCGGCTTGAGCATCCGGCGGTACATCGCGGGCGACATCAGCAGGCCCACCTGCGACCCCAGGTCATCGCCGATCTTGACCATGTCGACCAGGTCGCCGCACTCGCGCAGGAACCCGTCGAGGAGGGTCCTGCACAGGGACTGGGTCTTCCACAGCAGAGCCTCGGCGAACTCGGGCTCGCCGGCGAGATTGGCGAGGAAGGTGTCCGTCCCCTGCATCGCGAATGCCCGCTCCAGCGGGAAGGCCAGCCACGGACAGCCGATGGCGGCGTACAGGCCTTCGTCGCGCAGCCGCTGCGCCTCCTGGCGGACACCCTCGAACCGGGTGGGGTCCGTCATGTCCGGCCACGGATACGCCTCGATGTCCCGCAGCTCGTACGCCTCGGCCAGCGGATGGATGCCGGGGAACCAGTCCTCGGGTCCCGCGTACACGTGGCCGCTGCCCCAGTCGTCGATCATCGGGCTCATGGGCTCGCGGGCGGCATTGCGCTCCCGGACGTGGGCCGGGGACCGGTCGAGGATGCCCCGGACGTCGGCGTGGAGCCGCCGATAGGTGGCCTCGTCTGGCTTCGCCGTGCCCAGCTCGGGCCAGTCGTAGAGGTACTCGTCGGGTGCCTCCACCCCGATGAGGGCCTTCAGCCGGCGGTACGTGCCCATCTTGAGGCCGGTCGCGTTGGTGGGGCCCAGGACGATCGGCACCCGGTCGGGCACGTCATGGGCAAGGGTTGCCAGCACACGCTCGCGGGGCGTCATCGGCATCGGGAACCTCTGGGTCGTTCGGTCGCGGGACGCAGGGCGCAGCCTACCGGACCGCCTGGCCGCCAACCCGATTGACGACCGCGTGTACCGTGGGGCCGCGGGCGCCGACCAGGGCGTCCATCCCGGAGGGTGAAGCCATGGCCGGTACCGGCACACGCGAGGATCCCTGGCAGCTCGAGACCGCGAACGGCGGGTCCGCCTACCAGATGTGGCGCGACGAGGCGGCCGACCCGCCGGCGCTCGTGTGCCAGGTCGGCAGCACGCAGCTGCGGTACCACCTGCGGGCGATCGAGGACCTGGCAGCCTGGCTGAAGGCACAGGGCGACTGGGTGCCGCTGGGGGGCGCAGACGAGCAGAAGGCGGCGGCGGAGGGCACCGTTGAGGCCTGGGGCCGCTCGGACGACAACCCGGTCGGCGGCTGGTACGGGCTGCGCAAGGGGTACCGGGGCCGTTTCGGTGCCTACCTGCCACCGCTGCTCGAGGCCCTCGGGCTCGCCGAGCTGGAGCACAACCCCAGGAACAACCGCGTCCGCGCACGGTAGGCGCAGGTCCGGCGGGCGGCACCGATCGCTCGCACGGGGCATCCTTGCCGGGTGACGAGCCCCACCGATCCCCAGCCGCGCACGGAGCGCGTGCGCGCCGGCAACCGGTCCGCCGAGCTCGATCGATTGACCGCCGCCGCAGGGACCGCCCGGGCGGTGGCCGCCATCGCGCTCGTCCTCGCGGTCCTCGCGATCGGCCTCGTCGCCGCGCGCTTCCTCTCCACCCCGACGTCGTGCCAGGACCAGGCCTGGAACGTCAGCCCGTCCGTGGATGACCTCCCCGAGGGGTGGTCGATCGCCGCGACCCAGTACGACCTGTCGCGCAAGACGATGTCATTCGTCGGCCCGCTGCCCGCAGACGAGTTCACGGCCCAGGCCCAGGCCATCGCGACCATCACCTGCTTCGAGCAGGGCGCCGCGGAGGCCGTGAGCCGCTCCCGGCAGGCATCCGAGGATGCCGACCAGTCGGTCCGGGAGCGCACCGACCTCGGCGACCAGGGGTTCAGCGCCGTGGACGTGAGCGGTGCGACCTTCCTGCAGCTGCGCGAGGACCGGATCGTGGTCTACATCGCGAGCTCCGCTGAGACCTCGGCCAGGGAGGTCGACCAGCTCGCGTCGGCGTTCGATGTGGCCCTCGGCGGCGATGGCGGGACGATCGCCCCGGAGACGCCGGCAGCCACCATCGATCCCGGGCTCGAGTCGCTCGAACCCGCCGAGACCCTGCCGCCGGAGTCACAGGCCGCGCCGGATCTGGTCGCGATGCTGCCGGCTTCGGTCGGCGATCTCACGCTGATCGCCGATTCCGCCACGGGCTCCACGTTCCTCGGCGATGACCAGGGGAGCCGCGCCGTGCTCGCTGCGCTCCGGGCCGCCGACAGGCAGGCCGATGACCTGCGGGTCGCCCAGGCGTATGACGAGCTCGGGGAATCCGATCTGACCATCCTCGCCGTGACCGTGGACGGTCTCCCCATCGCGCAGACGCGGGATCTCGTCCTCGGCGTCTGGCTGGCCGCCACCGGGCCCGGGGTGAGCCAGGAGCCGATCGAGCTGGCCGGCCGGTCGTTCACCCGGATCGACTACGGCGACGGCGGCCGCCTCGACTACGTCCTCGCGGATGACCCGGTGGTGATCGTCATCACCACGGCCGACCCGGCATTGGCCGAGGCGACGGCGGCCGCCCTGCCCTGAGGGAGGGCGGCCCACCGCGCCGGCAGCGGCTTGCGCAGCCGCTGCCGCCTGGCGCCTACCGGCGGCCGCCCACGGGGATCACCGGGCACTCGAACATCTTGACCGGCGTGGCAGCGATCGTGAGCAGGCCCTGGGCGGCCCACGCCTCGACCTCCTCGGCGCTCGTGAGCTGCTGGGGTGTGGTGTGCCACGTGATGGGCAGGACCATCCAGCGGCCGCCGTTGTAGTCCCGGTCGCCGGGCTTGGCCTCGGCGACGTTGGTGAGGCCTTCGCCGAGGGCGAAGATCCGGTCGTAGCTGTGGGCAGGGGCCCCCGTGCCGGAGAAGTCGGTGGGCGTGCCCACGGTCCGGTACTGCACGCCGTCGACGTAGAACGCGGGCTTCGGGGGTCCCCCGGCGGCGACCGTCGACACCGCGACGGAGACCAGGAGCAGGGCGGCGGCAGTGCCACCGGCGATTCGACGGAACATCGTTCCTCCACTGCCGGTCTCGGGCGCCGGCCGGGCCGCCCCGGCATCCCGGGACGCCGCCAACCCTCGTCGCCCTGCACGACGTCGTGATGACCGCGCGTCACGGTGGCGTCACCGTTGCCCTCGAGGCTTGGCCGGGCGATGATCCTGTCCATGCCGATCCGACCCGCCGGCCCCATCCTCGTCGTTGACGACGACCCGAAGATCGTCGCGCTCGTGCGGATGTACCTCGAGCGCGAGCGGTATCCGGTGGCCACCGCGGCCGACGGGCGGGCAGCGCTCCGCGCGATCGAGGAGCTCGAGCCGCGCCTGGTGGTCCTGGACCTGATGATCCCGGAGCTCGACGGGCTCGCGGTGATGCGCCGCGTCCGGCAGCTCGGCGACGTCCCGATCCTCGTCCTCTCGGCACGGGGATCGGTTGGCGACCGCATCCTGGGTCTCTCCGAGGGTGCCGACGACTACCTGCCCAAGCCGTTCTCCCCGGCGGAGCTGGTGGTCCGGGTTCGCACGATCCTGCGCCGGACCGAGCGAGGCCCTGCGGCGGGCTCGGTGCTGAGGCTGGGTGACCTGGAGCTGGATGCGGACCGCCACGAGGCAACCGTTGCCGGTCGGGCCGTCGCCCTTTCCGCCCTGGAGCTGCGCCTGTTGACCGCCCTGCTGGATGCCGACGGCCGGGTCCTCGGCCGCGACCGGCTCCTCGACGCCATCCACGGCGAGGGCGAGGGCGACGTCACCGACCGGGCGATCGACCAGTACGTCAAGCGGCTGCGCGAGAAGCTGGGTGATGACCCGGCGGAGCCCCGCTTCGTGGCGACCGTCCGCGGGGCCGGCTACCGGGCCGTGGGCCCGGTCGAGCGGCGAGCGGCCGCGCGATGATGGGCGGCGACCGGATCTCCACGCGGTTCCTGGCTGCGGCCCTCGTGGTCACCGGCCTCGCGCTCGCGATCGTGGCCTTCGGCGTGCTGCAGGTGGGCGCCCAGGCCTTCGAGGCGCTGATGATGGCCGCGGGCGAGAGCGCGGACCATGCCCACGAGATGTTCGATGCCAGCGTGTCGGGTGTCGTCCTCGTGGCGGGCGCCGTGGCGGCGGTGATGGCCCTGGTGGTGGCGCTGGTCCTCGCCCGGCGGCTGGCCAGGCCGATCGAGCGCCTTGCCCAGGGCGCGGCCCGGATCGCGGATGGCGACCTCGAGGCACGCGTGCCCGAGGAAGGCCCGGTGGAGTTGCGGGCCCTGGCGGCGGCCTACAACCGGATGGCCGGGCGGCTCGCCGAGCAGGAGGCGGTCCGTCGCGAGTTCATCGTCAATGCGTCGCACGAGCTGCGCACCCCGCTCACCAACCTCCAGGGCTACCTGGAGGCGCTGCGCGACGGCGTGATCCCCGCCGAACCCGGGGTGTTCGACTCGCTCCGCGAGGAGGTCGACCGGCTCACCCGGCTCGCCGCCTCGCTCGATGTGCTGGCGGCCGCCGGCGCCGGCCCCGACGCCGCGAGCCGCGCGGCGATCGAGCCGCGTGCGCTCGATCTCGGGGCGACGGTCCGGACCGTCGTCGACCTGGTGGCGCCCGCCCTCGCCCGCCGGTCGATCGCCCTCGAGCTCGACGCCCCCGACGGGATCGTCGTCCGGGCAAGGCCCGACGAGCTGACCCAGGTGCTCGCGAACCTGCTCCAGAACGCCGTCCGGTACACGCCCCCGGAGGGCCGTGTCCGGGTGATCGCCGACCACGATGGCAGGCTCGCGCGGGTCCGCATCGCCAACACCGGCCCCGGCATCCCGGCCGAGGACCTGCCGCGCGTCTGGGAGCGCTTCTACCGGGTGGAGAAGTCGCGGGATCGCGAGCGGGGCGGGGCGGGGATCGGGCTGGCCATCGTCAAGCAGCTCGTCGAGGCTGCCGGCGGCCGGGTCGCGGTGGCGTCGGAAGGAGCCTGGACGGAGTTCACGGTCCAGCTGCCGGGCTGACGCGATGCGTCGGGTCGGGACCGGCCCGGCGGCCGTGCCCGGACAAACCCCACCAGACGACACCGGACGACACTGCACCTTGGCATTCCCTCCGCAAGGTTGCGCGTCGTATGCTCCGCGCACCGGCGGTGTTGTTGCCGGACCTGGGCATCCCCGGGGAGGGGCACATGCGCGAGCGGCTGGTGGCCTGGGCAGGGGACTGTGTCGTCAACGGGTCGGTCGACCTCGGCGAGGGACGCCTCAGCGACCAGGTCAACGGGCTCGAGGTGGTCACCTTCTACGACGCGACGCTCCAGGCCCTCGATGACGGCCACCAGGTCACGGTCAACGAGCTCGAGGTGGGCCGTGGCGAGCTCCACGTGATCTCGGTCCAGGGCCGCCGAGGCGATCCGTCGCGCCGGCTTCGAACGGTCGAGGAGCGGGTCACGCTGGAGCTGGGACCGTTCGTGGTGACCGGCAACCTGCATCGCCCGCCCAACACGGCCCCGCTCGCGTCGCTCAGCCGCTGGCAGCGGTTCGTGCCCATGACGGACGCCCTCGTCGGGTTCAAGGAGCGCGACGCCGACCCGGTGGCCCAGGACGTGGTGCTGGTCAATCGCGACCGCGTCGCGAAGACCGTCCCGATCGCGGTCGTTCCCGTGTTCGAGGCTGAGCCGACGCCGCCTCCGGCCTGACGCGGCTCGCCCCTGCCCTCCGCGGCCGACGGGACCGCGGCACGGATCCTAGAATCCGGACTCCAGCCGCAGGGAGCCAGACGCCGCCATGAAGACGCACGCCATCACGATGCTCGGCACGGGCCTCATCGGGGACTTCTACACGATGACCCTCCACGGTCAGCGTCGCCGGGACCGGGTCCGCGTCGTGTACTCGCGGAGCGAGGGCCGTGGACGAGCATTCCGCGAGCGCTGGGACATCCCGGAGTCCACGACCGACCTGGAGGCGGCGATCCGCCACCCGGAGACCGACGTCGTCGTGGTCGCGCTGCCGAACCACCTTCACGAGGAGGCGGTCAAGGCCGTGGCCGCGGCCGGCAAAGCCGTGCTGTGCACCAAGCCCCTGGGGCGGACCGCAGCCGAGGCAAGGCGGATGCTGGAGGCGGTCGAGGCGGCCGGCGTCTTCGGCGGCTATCTCGAGGACCTGTGCTATACGCCCAAGACCCTCAAGGCCATCAAGTCCGTGCAGGACGGCGCCCTGGGTGACGTGACCTGGGTCCGCTCGCGCGAGACCCACCCGGGCCCCCACAGCGCCTGGTTCTGGGACGGCCGGCTGACCGGGGGCGGGGCCATCATCGACCTCGGCTGCCACTGCATCGAGATCATCCGCAACTTCGTGGGAAAGGGAAACCGGCCGGTCGCGGTCATGTGCACCACGGACACCCTGGTCCATCCCATCGACGACGAGGACAACGCGATCGCCCTGATCCGGTTCGAGTCGGGCGCGATCGGCCAGTTCGAGGTCAGCTGGACGTTCCGCGGCGGCATGGACCTGCGCGACGAGGTCGCCGGCACCCACGGCACCATCTGGCTCAACCACTTCCTGCGGACCGGCTACGAGATGTTCACCGCGGGCGGCGCGGGCGGGTACGTGGCCGAGAAGGCCGAGACCGCCGCCGGCTGGCTGTTCCCGGTCGGCGACGAGGTGTCCGAGCTGGGCTACGTCGACATGTTCACCGACATGTTCGACGCGCTCGATGGCGGCGGCACGCCCCAGGAGACGTTCTACGACGGCTACGTGGTGAACGCGGTCATGGACGCGTGCTACCGGTCCGCGAAGAGCGGCGCCTGGGAGCCGGTCGAGCTGTTCGAGTGGCGCGGCGGGAAGACGCCGCGGATCACGGCCAGCGGGGAGAGCTGGGAGGGCCACACCGTCATCAAGCGCGAGGTCCTGCCGGACGGGCGCGTGAAGATGATCCTCAAGGACAAGGACACCGGCGACTACGTCGACCGGATCATCGCGGGCGGGTGAGCGCGGCCGACCGCGGGTGAGCACGCACGACTCGCCCGGCTACCGTCTCGAGGTCGTGCCGGCTACCGACTGGCCGGGCGCCGTGGCCGCGTTGCTCGCGGCCCGGCTTCGCGCCAAGCCGGACCTCCGCCTCTGCCTGCCGACCGGAGACACGCCGTCGCCGGTGTACGCGGAGCTTGTCGCCGCGGAGTGGCGGGGGGAGCTCTCGTTCGCAGCCGCGACCGTGCTGCTGCTCGACGAGTGGGTGGGCCTTCCGCCCGACGATCCCGCCCGCTGCGACGCACGGCTCCGTGACGAGCTCATCGGGCAGCTGGCAGCGCCGCCTGTCTACGTGCCGATCGACGTGGACGGGCCGGATCCGGAAGCTGCAGCGCGGGCACACGACGCCGAGGCGGCGCGCGGGCTGGATCTCGCGGTCCTGGGCCTGGGGTCGAACGGCCACGTCGGGTTCAACGAGCCCGGGTCGCGCCCCGATGACGGGACCCGGCTGGTCCGCCTCGCCGTCTCCTCGCGGGAGGCCGCGACCGCGCGATACGGGGCCGGTCGCACGCCGACGGCGGGGATCACCCTGGGCATGTCGCGGCTGCTCGGGGCAGGGGAGTGCTGGCTCCTCGTCACTGGCGAGCGCAAGGCGTCCATCCTGCGCCGCGCCCTGGACGAGCCGGAGGGTCCGGACTGCCCGGCCTCGTTCCTGCGGCGACACCCGCGGCTCAGCGTGTTCGCGGACGAGGCGGCATCGTCGCTCCTGCGTCGGGGCTGAACAGGGCACACGGCCTGGCCGGCCCCTCGCTGGCCCCGCCCGGCGCCACGCCGCTCCCCGCCCGGCCCCTCGCTGGCCCCGCCCGGCCCCTCGCTGGCCCCGCCCGGCCCCACGCTGGCCCCGCCCGGCCGGGTGTTCTCCGGACGAGCCAACCGTGCGCTCCCAGCCGCATCCACTCGCTCTGCGAGCCGAACCGACGGGTCGGCAGGAGCACGGGGGCGATCTTGGCTCGCCCCGCGAGCGAGATCGCATGGCGCCGCTCGGTTCAACCGCCCGGCGAGCAGCTGATGACCCGCGGGAGGCTGCGGCTCGCAACGACCCCCGTGGAGCTGCCTCGATGCCCCTCCATCCAAGTGTCCCGCCGGCCTCATAGCATGATGATCCCGCTCGCTCGCGGAACCCGACCCGCCCGCAGCTCGCGGGCGATGGCGGCGCCGTCCAGGGGGAACTGGAGACGGAGCGCCTCCCGGTGTTCGGCCAGGACGCGCCGGTTGTGGGCCGAGCGAGCCACGACGAGGATGATGACGCCGGCTCCCGGATCGTCGCGCGACTTCAGCCCGATCCGCCTCGCCATGGCCTGGGTGTCGTGGAGGTGGACCTCGCACTCGACCGACGCCGGTCGATCGCCGCCAATGATCCGGCCGTCCCAGGCGCGTTGGTCACGCTGGACGGGGAGCGCCACCTCCCGGGGCATCACCAGCGGCGAGGCCAGGAGCCGTTCGAACCGCCCGAGGACGACCAGCTGCCCCTCGTCCCTGGTGGGCGACGATCCGGGGTAGACCTTGAGCACGCCCTCCAGGCCGACGGCGCGGGCGGCCCGGAAGACCTGGTCCAGCGTGGGGCGGCGGATGTCGCCGCGCTCGATCCGACCATGCTGGGCGGGGGACATGCCACCATGACGGCCGGCCGCCGCGATGCTCATCCCCAGGGCGAGGCGCGCGCCCCGGATGTCACGGCCGACGGACTCCACCTGGCGGCGGGCGTCGGCCGCACCGAGGTCTCCAGCTCGCTGGCGAGTTCCCATGGCAGCGAATCCTGCCGCACGACGCTTATTCCCGGCTTGCGTGCGCGTGCCGGCACCCTGCCGCTCGCCACGTGATCGAACGGTGCGGCCCCGTCGCAATCTGCTCGCCCAGCGAGCGGGATCGTGGGTCCGGCGCCCCGGTCGCCCGTAATGCGACTCGCCAAGCGAGCGAGACCTGACCGGAGCGCACCGTTGACTCGCCGGGAGACCGACCGGCGCCGGGAGACCGACCGGCGCCGGGCGACCGACCGACCGGCGCCGGCGCGACCGACCGACCGGCGCACCGAGCCCGCGACGACCTGCCCTAGCCGGTCTCGGCGAGGGCCACCTCAGGCATGCCCGCGGGCTCCCCGGCCACCACCCACCGGGCGAGCGACTCCCGGCTGAACAGCTGGTCCACGACCATCACCGACGCCCCGATGACCCCGGCCAGCGACCCCAGCGACGACCGCTGGATCTGCAGGTCCCGCGTGGCCAGCGGCAGGCCCCGTCCATAGACCACGTCACGGATCGCCGTCAGCAGGACGTCCCCGCTCTGGGCGACACCCCCTCCGATCACGACCAGCGAGGGATTGAAGAAGTTGACGACGCTGGCCAGCATCAGCCCCACCCTCCGGCCCGCCGCCTGCAGCAGGTCCATGGCGAGCGGATCGCCCGAGGATGCCGCCCGGGCGACGTCCTCGGCGGTCAGGTGGCCTCGGGCCGCCAGCACGGCAGCGAGCCGCGCGCTCCGCCCCGCACGGGCGGCCGCCAGCGCGTCCCGGGCGATCGCCTCGCCGCCGGCGAAGGCCTCGAGGCAGCCGGTGTTGCCGCACCGGCACACGACGCTCCGGTCGTCCGAGACATGGATGTGCCCCACATCCCCAGCCGACCCCTGGGCTCCACGGTGCAGGCGTCCATCGCTGATGACCCCGGCCCCGATGCCCGTCCCGATCTTGACGACGATGACGTTCTGGTGGCCCGCCGCGACGCCGGAGCGCCATTCGCCCAGCGCCAGGACGTTGACGTCGTTGTCCACCCAGACCGGGGCGCCGTACCGCTCGGCAAACCGCTCGCGCGCGGGATAGCCGTCCCAGCCCGGCATGATCGACGGGGAGATGGGTCGGCCGGTCCGGAACTCGACCGGGCCCGGGACACCGATCCCGACGCCCCACAGGCGCCCGGACAGGCGTCGCCCAGGACCCAGCAGGTCCTCGAACAGCTCGTCGACGCGATCGAGCACCACGTCCGGGCCCGAGGCGATGTCGGCGGGCTCGCCGATGTGGGCGAGGATCCGCCCATCGAGGGTCGTGACCGCGACGTCAATCGAGGTGGCGCCGAGATCGGCGACCAGCACGTGCCCGGCATCGCCGCGGAAGGTGAGCTGTCGAGGCGGCCGGCCGCCGGTGCTCGGCCCGGGGTCGCCCTCCGCGATCAGGCCCCGGTCCAGCAGCTCCGCGACGCGTCCGGCGACCACGCCGCGGGACAGGCCCGTGACCTCGACGATGTCCGCCCGCGACCGGGCGCGTCCGCGCCGGATGGTGTCCAGGACCACGGCGAGGGCATCGAGGGTCTCGTCCGGCAGGGGTGCCGGCTCTGGGCTGCGCCACGGGATCGACTGCGCGTCCACGGGCGAATCCTACAGCGCTCGACCCGCCGCGGGGGCTGGCTTTTGCACTTGACCGGCAGAAGTACGATGATGACGGCAACAGGCACGGGCCGGATCCACGCGCACGGCGACCCAGGCTGTATAGACTGATCGCCGCACGGCTCACGTCTTCGGAGGAGGTGGCTGAACAGCATGCCGCGACGCAGCGACATCGCGACCGCCGTGATCGGCAGCGGCTTCATCGGCACCGTCCACATCGAGGCGCTGCGCCGGATCGGCGTGCGCGTGGCCGGTCTCCTCGACGCCTCTCCGGAGCTGGGCGCCCGCCGCGCCCGGGAGCTGGGCCTGCCGAGGGCCTATGCGGACCTGGACCAGCTCCTGGCCGACGACGGTGTTGCGGTCGTCCATGTCACCAGCCCCAACGAGCTCCACCACCCGCAGGTCAAGCAGGTGCTCGCGGCCGGCAAGCACGTGGTCTGCGAGAAGCCGCTGGCCATGACCAGCGAGCAGTCGGCAGAGCTGGTCGCCCTTGCGGCGGCGAGCGGCCTCGTCAACGCCGTCAACTTCAACATCCGCTGGTACCCGCTCAACCAGCACGCGCGCCGGCTGGTCGCGGACGGCGGCGTCGGCGATGTCCGCCTGGTCACCGGGCACTACTTCCAGGACTGGCTGCTGTTCGACACGGACTGGAACTGGCGCCTCGAGACGGACCAGGGCGGTGCCCTGCGAGCGGTCGGCGACATCGGCAGCCACTGGCTGGACCTCCTGGGCTTCGTGACCGGCCTGCGCGTGGAATCGGTCATGGCGGACCTCACGACCTTCATTCCCGTCCGGCAGAAGCCGGCCGGCGAGGTGCTCACCTTCAGCACGGAGCGGGCAGCGGACACGATCGGCGTGGACATCCACACCGAGGACACCGCGTCCATCCTGTTGCGCTTCGAGGGTGGCGCCCGGGGCAGCGTCGACATCAGCCAGCTGTCACCGGGTCGCAAGAACAGCCTCGCCTACCAGATCGACGGCTCCTCCTCCGCCGTTGCCTGGGATTCGGAGCAACCGGACTCGCTGTGGATCGGTCACCGCGACCGTCCCAACGAGCTCCTGCTCCGGAACCCGGCGCTCATGAACGGTGCGGGCGCAGCGGCGGCTCGGCTGCCGGGCGGCCACGTGGAGGGCTTCGCCGACACGTTCGGCGCCGTGTTCACCGCGGTCTACGAGGACGTCCTGGCCGGACGCCCGTCGGACGACCCGCGCTACGCCACCTTCGCCGCCGGCCACGAGGAGATGCTGATCGGGGACGCGGTCCTGGCCAGCTCCCGGTCCGGCGCCTGGGTCAAGGTCGCCCGGGATTGATGTCCCGAGCCGCAGAGGAGCAGCCGCGATGAAGCTTGGCTTCCTGACCGCCCCCTTCCCCGAGACGCCGCTGGTGGAGGTGGCCGACTGGGCCGCCGGCGCGGGCTTCGAGGTCCTCGAGATCGCCTGCTGGCCGAGAAGCGAGGGCCCCACCCGTCGCTATGCCGGCACCAGCCACATCGACGTCGCCAACCTGTCGGCGGACCAGGCCAGGGAGATCCGTGGGGAGGTCGAGGCCAAGGGCCTCTCCATCTCGGGCCTCGGCTTCTACCCCAACCCGCTCCACCCGGATCCCGAGCACCGCGCCGCGGCGATCGCGCACCTCAGGAAGGTGATCGACGCCGCCGAGAAGATGGACCTCGAGCTGGTCAACACGTTCATGGGCGGCGATGCTGCCCGGAACCAGGACGAGAACTGGGAAGAGGCGCTCCGCGTCTGGCCGGACATCGTGGCCTACGCCCGGGATCACGGGCGGAAGATCACGCTCGAGAACTGCCCGATGCTGTTCAGCTACGACGAATGGCCGGGTGGCCACAACATCGCGACGACCCCGCGGATGTGGCGCCGGATCCTGGAGCAGTGGGGCGACACCATCGGGCTCAACTTCGACCCGAGCCACCTGATCCTCCAGATGATCGACATCGGGCGGTTCCTCAAGGAGTTCGGCCCCCACGTCCTCCACTACCAGGCCAAGGACCTGATGATCGACCGCGACGGCCTGTACGAGCGCGGCATCCTCAGCATGGGCATGGGCTGGCAGATCCCGCGCATCCCCGGCCTGGGCGAGGTGGACTGGGGGATCGTCCACGGAGAGCTCTACCGCCAGGGGTACCAGGGCGACTGCATCATCGAGCACGAGGACCGCCGGTTCGAGGGAACCGACGAGAAGGTCAAGCAGGGCTTCCTGATCGCCCGGGATGTCCTCCGGCCGTTCTGCCACTGACCGCCCCGGGTCCGCAGCCCCCCCACGGAGCGCCATGACCATCGACATCGCCGATCTCACCGAGCGCGACATCGCGAAGACCATCGACCACAGCCTGCTGCGACCGGAGCTGGACGACGCGTTCGTGGCGGCCGGCTGCCGGCTGGCGGCGAAGTACGACGTGGCATCCGTGTGCGTGCGGCCGGCCGACGTGCGGCGCGCCAGGACGATCCTCGAGGGCAGCGAGGTCGCGGTGGGCACGACCATCGGCTTTCCGCACGGCAATCACGCGACCGAGACCAAGGTGTTCGAGGCGCGCCGGGCGCTCACGGACGGCGCCACCGAGCTGGACATGGTCCTCCAGATCGGGGCGCTGCGGTCCGGCCGGGACCAGGAGGTCGAGGACGACATCCGGGCCGTCGTGGAGGTCGCCCATACCGCGGGCGCGATCGTCAAGGTCATCTTCGAGAACGCCTATCTCACCGACGACCAGAAGATCCGCGCCTGCCGGATCACCGAGCGGGCAGGCGGCGACTTCGTCAAGACCTCCACCGGGTTTGCCCCCTCGGGCGCCACGCACGAGGACCTGCGCCTCATGCGCGCGAACACGAGCCCCCACATCCGGGTGAAGGCGGCCGGCGGCGTGCGCACCCTGGACGCGCTGCTCGAGGTCATGGCGCTGGGCGTGACCCGGATCGGCGCCACGGCGACCGAGACGATCATCCTGGACTTCCGGGCGCGCACGTCGGGCGAGGCGGGTCACCCGGCGGCCAGCGCCGCGATGGACGGGACGGGCTACTGATGACCGTCCGAGTCGGAATGCTGGGCTGCGGGTTCATCGGGGAGTTCCACGCCCAGGGGCTCCGCTACGTGCGCGACGCCCAGCTGGTGGCGAGCTGCGACGCGAGCTCCGAGCGCCGCGAGGCCTACGCGGCACGCTTCGGCGGCCGGGCCTATGCCACGGTGGACGAGCTGTGCGCCGATCCCGAGGTGGACCTCGTGATCGTGTCGCTGCCCAATCACCTGCACCGCGACGCGGTCCTGGCCGCGGCCGCCGCCGGCAAGGGCGTGGCCTGCACCAAGCCGCTCGGGCGCAATGCCGGCGAGGCGGCCGACATGCTGCGCGCGGTCCGCGATGCAGGCGTGTTCAACGCCTACCTCGAGAACGTGATCTTCAACCCCGACCTGCTCCGGATGCGCGACATGGTCGAGGCGGGTTCGATCGGCCGGCTCACCACCGTGCGTGCCCGGGAGGGCCATTCCGGGCCGCACGCCGCCCACTTCTGGGATGCCGAGCTCGCCGGCGGCGGCGCGTTGCTGGACATGGCCTCGCATGGCGCCGAGTACGCTCGGTTCCTGTTCGGCAAGGACCTCGCGGTGACCGACGTGTTTGCGTGGGGGGCCACCCTCGTCCACGGCGAACGGACCCGCGGCGAGGACAACGCGGTGATGGTCATGCGCTTCGCCGACGGGCGGGCGGCGACGGTCGATGTCTCATGGTCTTCGAAGGGCGGCCTCGAGGGCCGGTTCGAGGCCTACGGCGACGGCGGGCGGCTGATCACCGACATCAGCGTGGGATCGCTCAAGGCCTTCGTCGAGCGCCCGGCGGGCTACGTGGTGGAGAAGGCGGACGCCGAGACCGGCTGGATCTTCCCGGTGCCCGACGAGGTGCGCGTCCACGGCCACGACCTGATGATGGCGGACGTCATCGGGGCCTTCGCCGCCGGCCGGGAGCCGGGGGAGACGTTCCGCGACGGGTACGCCGTCAACGGGATCCTCGACGCCGCGTACCGGTCGCTGCGGTCCGGGTCCTGGGAGCCCGTGACCCTGGACGAGTCGCTGATGGCCACGCCGTCGGCGGCTCCGGGAGCTCGGGCTTGACCGGCGCCCTGCACGCGGTGCCCTCGCTGCCGGTGACGGCCGCCGGGACCTGGCTGCAGGCGGCCGCGGACGTGCTGGCGCGGGTGGCGCAGCACCCAGGCGGACGGGATCGAGACCGCCAGCCAGTGGTGCGCCGACGCGATCGCCGCCGACGGGCTCGTCCACCTGTTCGGCACGGGACACTCCCGGATGCCGGTCGAGGAGATGTGGCCGCGCTACGGCTCGTACCCGGGGTTCAACCCGATCGTCGAGCTGTCGATGACGTTCCACACCCAGGTCGTGGGGGCGAACGGCCAGCGCCAGGCGATGCACATCGAGCGCCAGGCCGGCCTCGCCGAGGTCATCCTGTCCAACTTCCGGTTCGGGCCCGCCGACGTGATGATGGTCTTCTCGGCGAGCGGCCTGACCGCCGTCCCCGTCGAGATGGCGATCGGGGCGAAGACGCGAGGGCTGCGCGTGATCGCCGTGACCTCGGTGGACCAGTCGATGTCGGCCGAGCCGGAGCCCGCCGCGGGCCGCCGCCTGCTCGAGGTCGCGGATCTCGTGCTGGACGTGTGCTCGCCGGCCGCCGACGCAGCGGTTACGATCCCCGGGCTGGACAGTCCGGTCGGCCCGGTGTCGACCATCGGTGCCGTCGCCATCGTCAATGCCATCAAGTCCCGGACCGCTGAGCTCCTGGTGGAGCGCGGGGCCATGCCCCCGGTGATCACCCGCGCGAGCGCGGTCGGTGCCGAGCGGTCGAGGGAGCTGTTCGAGGAAGCCTACCGAGAGCATGCCCGGCGCCTCGCCCATGCGATCGACCAGCAAGGAGGTGCGTGACGCCCCACGGATCCAGCCACGTTCCCCAGGGTTACCGGCGGACCTCGACTCGCCAAGGAGTCACCGGCCGCCACAAGGAGGAGACGGACTAGATGAAGCAACTCGACAAGGCCCGCGGACTGGTCGCGATCGGCGCGATCGCGATCATCGTGGGCGCATGCGGCGGTGGTGCCGCCACCGAGGCCCCGGCCACCGACGCCCCGGCCACGGCGGCACCCACGGAGGCCCCGGCCACCGAGGCGCCGTCCGCCGAGCCCATGACCTACAAGATCGGCTACTCGAACGCCGGTGGCGTCGGCAACGGCTTCCGCGAGGAGCAGGTCTGCACCGCGAAGGCGGAGGCGCTGGCGTCGGGGATGGTCTCCGAGCTGACCGTCATCCACCAGAACGCCGATGCGGCCGGCCAGCTCCAGCAGCTGCGCGACCTCATCGCCAAGGACGTCGACGCGATCGTCTTCAACCCGAACGACCCCGACGCCCTCAACTCGGCGCTCGAGGAGGCCAAGGCCGCCGGGCATCGTGACCGTCTCGGTCGACGCCTTCGTCAACAACGCCGACACCTACAACCTGTACAACAACCAGGTCAACTACGCCTACCTCGGCGCCAAGTGGCTGTTCGAGGAGATGGGCGGATCCGGCAACGTGTACTACATGCGCGGCTTCGCCGGCCACCCGGCCGACACGGACCGCCACGAGGGCTTCCAGAAGGCCCTCGCCGAGTTCCCGGGCATCACCGTGCTGCCGACGATCGACGGCGAGCACACCGGCTGGGATCCGGCCAAGACCACCGAGCTCATCAGCAACTGGCTCGCCAGTGGCCAGTACGACGACACCCAGGGCATCTGGACGTCCGGCATGGACTCCCAGGTGGTCGACGCCATCAAGGCGGCCGGCAAGTCGTACGTGCCGATCGTGGGAGCCGACCTCGGCGCCTTCGTGACGCAGCTGCTTGACGAGACCAACTACCCGGGCCTCAAGGGCGCGGCGGTGACCAACACCGCGGCGGTCGGCGGCGCGGGCGTGAACCTCGCCCTCAAGCTCCTCAGCGGCGCCACCGTGGAGACCGATGCCTCGGCTCCCAAGCCGAACACGGTCCTCCTGGTGCCGGTCGTGGCGGAGAACGTGACGGACGAGGGCAAGGCCCTGCTCCAGAGCTGGCAGTCGGTCCCGGGTCTCGACCCGACCTGGCCGCTCGGCCTCCAGATCGACGGCTGGACCTCGTACACCCCCGAGCAGGCGATCGCCTGCAAGGGTCCCAACGACTAGACCCTCCGGGTCGCAACCACGCAGGGGATGCCGGCTCGCCGGCATCCCCTGCGCCTCCCTCCAGCGGCGGACCGATGACAGCCATCAGCACCGATCTTCTGCTCCAGGCGACCGACATCGCCAAGACGTACGGCGCCGTCGTGGCGCTCAGGAACGCCTCCCTGGCGGTTCGCCCGGGCGAGGTGCACGCGCTGATGGGCGCCAACGGCGCCGGCAAGAGCACCCTGGTCAAGATCCTCACCGGGGCGATCCACCCCGACCACGGCACCATCGCGGTGCGCGGCCGCGAGCGCGTGGTCCACTCGCCGGCCGAGGCCCGCAACGGCGGTCTCGTCTCGGTCTACCAGGAGCCGGCGCTGATCCCGGACCTCGACCTCCGGGCCAACCTGCGCCTCACCCGCACCCCGCTCGAGCCCTTCCTGCACTGGGTCAACGAGCTGGGCATCGACGCCCTCGACCTCTCGAGCCTGGCGCGGCGCGTGCCGCTGGCCTCGCTCCGGATCGTCGACCTCGCGCGCGCCCTCGCCATCGAGCCCGATGTCCTGATGCTCGACGAGATCACGGCCGCGCTGCCCGCCAACCTCACGGAGCGTGTGCTCGACGTCGTGGGCCGGGTGCACGGGACCGACCGCTGCGTGATCTTCATCAGCCACCGCATGATCGAGATCGGCGCGGTCTGCGATCGCGCCACCGTGCTCCGCGAGGGCGAGACCGTCGGCGTCGTCGACGTGACCCCGGGCTCCGAGGGCGAGATCGTCGAGCTCATGCTCGGCGAGAGCGCCGACGTGATGGGCGCCCACCGCAAGGGCGCTCCCGGACAGGCGGATCTCGCCGGGCAGGACGCCCCGGTTGGTGGCCCGCGGCCTGTCCCACGGCACCAAGCTCCACGACGCGACCTTCGAGCTGCACGCCGGCGAGGTGCTGGGCGTGGTGGCCCTCGAGGGACAGGGCCAGGACGAGCTGTTCGGCATCCTTGCCGGATCGGAGCGCCCCAGCGGCGGCGGACTCCGTGTCGACGGCAAGCCGGTCGTCTTCCACCACCCGGCCGACGCGATCCAGGCCGGCCTGGTCTACGTCCCCGCTGATCGCGCCGAAGCGCTCCTCGCGCAGCGATCGGTCCGGGAGAACATCGCCCTGCCGTTCTCCACGCGGATCCGCAACTGGGGCCCGATCAACACGACCACCGAGGCGGCCAAGGTCGACGAGGCGATCGCGACGCTGCAGATCGACACCCGGGCACAGGGGGAGGTCCGCCGCCTGTCGGGCGGGAACCAGCAGAAGGTGACGATCGCCCGATGGATCGCGGGTGGTGTGCAGACGATGCTCTGCTTCGACCCGACCCGCGGGATCGACATCCGGACCAAGCGCCAGATCTACGTCCTGCTCCGCGACCTTGCCGAGGCCGGCGCCGCGATCCTGCTCTACACCTCCGAGCTCAAGGAGGTGCGGCTGGTCTGCGATCGCGCGATCGTGATCTTCGGTGGTCGCGTCGTCGCCGAGCTCGATGCCGCCGATGCGGACGAGGCCTCGCTCCTGCGGGCCGCCTACAACCTCAGCCCGGAGGGACAGGTCGCGGCACCGGGTCCCGCCGTCCGGCCGCCCGGCCGCGCCGGCAGGAGACGGGCGATGACGGCCCCCAGCGGGGCCATGCAACGCACGGGCTCCAGGACCCTCGGAGGCGGTCGTGGGCTGGGTGCGCCACAACGCGTGGACCCTTGGGCTGCTGCTGTTCCTGGCCCTGCTGTTCGTGTTCACCAAGGTCATCCAGCCGAGCTACGGACCCCCGGGCATCCAGAGCATCGCCAGCGCCATCCTGCCACTCTCGCTCGCGGCCGTCGGCCAGGCCGTGGTCGTGATCGGAGGCGGGATCGACCTCTCCATCGGGTCGATCATGGCGTTCACGAGCGTCGTCGCCGCGGCGCTGATGAAGGACAACCCCGACCTGTCGATCGCGATCGTGTTCGGGGTGCTGCTCCTGGGGATCGCCGTCGGCGCCGTGAACGGCGCCATCGTGGTCGGGACGCGCGTCCCGGACATCGTGGTCACGCTCGCGATGTCCTTCGTGTGGGCCGGATGCGCGCTGCTCGTCCTCAAGACCCCCGGTGGCGCCGCGGCGGACTGGCTCAAGGAGCTGGTCAAGAGCTACATCCTCATCGAGTGGATCCCCAAGGCCGCGGTGGTGATGGCCGTCCTGGTCGCTGTCATCTGGATCCCGCTGCGGCGATCGCGGCTCGGCCTGTCGATCTATGCGATCGGCAGCAACAAGCTCGCGGCGTTCCGGAGCGGCGTCGCCGTGGGCCCCACCAAGGTCGCGTCCTATGCCCTGATGGGCCTGTTCGCGGCCCTGGCTGGTCTCAGCCTGACGGCCACCACGGGCATCGGCAGCCCGGTCCCCGGGCTGTACACGCTGCAGAGCGTGGCCGCCATCGTGCTCGGCGGCGTGAGCCTTGCCGGCGGGCGTGGCGGGGTGGTCGGCCCGGTCATCGCCGTGATCATCCTGCAGCTGATCCGGAGTGACATGACGTTCCTCAACGTCAACACCAACCTCGCGACCGTGTTCAACGGCGCGATCCTGATCGCCGTCGTCATGTTCGGCAGCCTGATCCAGATCCGGAGGGAACGCGCATGAGCGTCGCCAGCGCTCCGAGCGCGTCCGTGGGTGAGGCTCGCCGGCGGGATCAGTGGCTGCGCGACCTGTTCCGGGACCGGCCGATCATCCCGCTGCTCGCGCTGCTCGTCGTGCTCGTGATCCTGTCAGAGATCGCCCGGCCGGGGATCGTGAACCTCAACTGGGCCGGCGTGATCCTCCGGACGGCCGTGCCGCTGGCCATCCTGGCGGGATGCCAGGTGCTGACCATGCTCACGGGCGGCATCGACCTGTCGGTGGGCTCCGTCGCATCGATGTCCGGGTTCCTGGTCGCCACCCTGGTCGGGGACTACGGGCTGTGGGTCGCCCTGTTCACGGCCCTCGCCGTCGCGGCGATCGCCGGTGCGCTGACCGGGATCGGCGTCGGGGTGTTCCGGGTGCACCCGCTGATCATGACCCTGGGCATGGGACTGGTCGTGTTCGGCTTCGCCAACGCCTGGCAGCTGATCCGGGTGCAGACCGGTGGGGGCACGCCGGAGGAGCTGCGGTTCATCGGATCCGGGTCGCTGTGGGGGATCGTGCCGCACAGCCTGCTGGTGTTCGTGCCGCTCGCCGCCCTGATCCTGGTGGGGCTGCGGCGAACCGGCTACGGCCGGCTGCTGTATGCGATCGGTGACAACCCGATCGCGGCGCGGCTGTCCGGGGCCCGCTCCTGGCAGGTGCTGATCGTCCTGTATGCCATCTCGGCGGCGATGGCGGCCATCGCCGGGTTCCTGCTCTCGGGCCTGACCAACGTCGCGAGCGTGACCCTGGCGGACTCGTACGTCCTGCCATCGGTCGCGGCGGCCGTCATCGGCGGCACGTCGATCATGGGCGGCCGCGGTGGCTATGGCGGCGCGATCGCGGGAGCGATCATCCTCGCGGTCATCCAGTCGCTGCTGTCGTCGCTGGGCTACCCGGAGGCGATCCGCCAGATCCTGTTCGGCTCGATCATCGTCGCCGTGGCCGCGGCGTACACCCGGGTCACCTTCGAGTCCTGAGCGATGAGCGAGCCGGTCGCGACCCGCCACCTCGGCCTCGATCTCGGCGGCACCAACCTCAAGTGGGCCGTCGTCGAGCACGCCGAGCGGCACCTGGACCGCGCTGGCCCACGAGCAGGTGCCCACGCGAACCGGTCCCCGATCCGGAGCGGATGCCCGACACCATCGTCGCCCAGCTTGGCGAGGTGGCGGTCCTGGCGATCGCGGAGCATGGTCCCGTGCTGAGCGTCGGGATCGGCGTGCCCGGGCTCTACGACCCGGCCACCGGCCGGACCCGGTTCCTCGTCAACGTGCCCGGGCCGTGGGCGGGGCACCCGGTGGCAGGCCCCGTGTCCGAGGCCGTCGGCGTGCCGGCGTTCCTGATCAACGACGCCCGGGCGTTCGGGCTCGCCGAGCTCCGGCTGGGTGCGGGGCGCGGCGCCTTCTCGATGGTCGGGCTCACGCTCGGCACGGGCGTGGGCGGCGTGCTCGCGGTCGAGGGGCGCGTGCACCAGGGCCACGACGGGACGGCGGGCGAGATCGGGCACCAGACCATCGACCCGGACGGGCCGTGGTGCGGCTGCGGGAACCGGGGCTGCGTGGAGGCCTACGCACGGGCCGACCAGATCGCGGCGGCCTGCGGGACGGAGACGGCCGAGGAGGCCGTGCGGGCTGCGCGGGCGGGCGACCAGCGGGCGATCTCGGGGCTGCGTGACGTCGGGCGCTATCTCGGCATCGGGATCGCGAACATGATCACCGTCCTGTCGCCGGATCGGATCGTCATCGGCGGCGGCGTGTCGGCGGCCGGCGACCTGTTGTTCGAGCCGATCCGCGAGGAGATCCGCCGCCGGGTCCGGACGACCGCGATCGACGACGTGGTGGTCGTGGCCGCCGAGCTCGGGACGTGGGCGGGATCGATCGGCGCGGCCGTGCACGGTGCCGAGCGCGCCGGGGTGGCCTGACGATCGTGGACGTGGGCACGCCGCTCCCGCAGTACCGCCAGATCGAGCAGGCGCTGCGCGAGCGGCTGGCGTCGATGGCGCCCGGCGAGCGGCTGCCCTCCGACGAGGAGCTGTGCCGCGAGTTCGCCGTCAGCCGGATGACCGCCCGCAACGCGATGCTCCGGCTCGCCGAGGACGGGCTCGTCCAGCGGATCCCGGGGCGCGGCACGTTCTCGGTGGCAGCCCCGTCGCACCGGCACGCCGACCGGCTGATGGCCTTCTCGCAGGAGATGACCCGGCTGGGGCGGGTTCCCTGCTCGCGGCTCCTGGCCCGGGACATCCGGCCATCGACCGCCGACCAGGCGGCCGCCCTGGGCCTTCGGGCGACCGAGCCCGTGGTCATGGTCCGGCGGCTCCGCCTGGCCGACGGCGAGCCGATCGCGCTCGAGACCGCGGTCCTCGTCCACAGGACGGCCGATGTGGTCATGGCCGCCGACGTCGAGCGCGGTTCGCTGCACCAGGCGCTGGCCGCGGCCGGGCTGCACCTGCGCCGCGGCAACGCGACCATCACCGCGGAGGCCGCCGGTCCCGAGGACGTCCGCCAGCTGGGCGTGGTGCGGGGGTCGCCGCTGCTCGTGGAGCGGCGGGTGATCGCCGACGTGGCGGGGCGCCCGGTGGAGGCGACGGAGTCGCGCTACCCGGGCGACCGCTACGCGCTCGACGTGCGCTTCGAGGTGGAGGACCAGGTCAGGAGTCGCTGATCCCGGCCCGGAGCCGCGCTCGCCACTCCCCCCGAGGATTCCACGCCGGCGTTCCCGCAGCGGCGCTCGCGCCCTGGCGCGCGGGGACAGCGGCGTTCCCGCATCGGCGCTCGCGCCCTGGTGCGCGGGGACAGCGCCGCGCCCTGTCGCGCGGCACGTGCGGCGCTCGCGCCCTGGTGCGCGGGGACAGCGGCGTTCCCGCATCGGCGCTCGCGCCCTGGTGCGCGGGGACAGCGGCGTTCCCGCATCGGCGCTCGCGCCCTGGTGCGCGGGGACAGCGGCGTTCCCGCATCGGCGCTCGCGCCCTGGTGCGCGGGGACAGCGGCGCTCGCGCCCTGACGCGCAGTCAACGATTCGGGGCTCAACAGCCACCTGCGCGCGCCGTGAGCCCGCCTCGGGCCATGAACGTGACTCGGCGTCAGGAGTTCCCGCCCAGCGGATGCGGCCGACGCGGTTCAGGCAGGAAACCGTGACCGAGGGTCAAGACCCGGCATGGATCGCCATCGGCAACGGCCCCTGCCGACATGGGGCACGGCGAAGACCGGAAGGACCCGGGCGGCCGGCGGGGGGACGGCCGCCCGGACCGCCGGCCTCAGGAGTCGCTGACCCCGGCCAGCTCCAGCATCCGCTTGGCGGTGTAGGACGGGCCATCGTCGCGGGTCAGCTGGGCGAGGACGTCGATCGGCAGATCGTCGACGATCGCGCCGTTCGAGTTGAACAGCAGGTGCTGGTCGACCGCCAGGCCGAACGCCGATCCCTCCTTCACGGCGTGGTACAGGTTCCGCGGCGCGACCGAGTCGCCGACGTTGAGGACGTTGACGCCCGCGGCCCGCAGCTCCTCGTAGAGGCCGGTGATCGGCCGGGTGTGGCAGGCGACGACGTCGTCCACCTCGAGCTCGCGTCCGGTTGAAGGCGGCGTCCTGGAGGACGACCGACCCGTCGCGGATCTCGGCCACCGTGGTCGACGTGATCACGTCCACCGGGTGCTTGTACGGCTTGGAGCTGAGGACCTCGGCGTCCGTCTGCGCGAACCGCTTGCGCAGGACGTACATGTGGATGACCTCGACGTCGGCCGCGAACTCGCGGTTCTCGGTCACGATGGTCACCTTGCGCCCGATGTCGGCGAGCCAGGCCGCGGTGTCGGCCGCCGCGTAGGAGTCGCCCCAGAGCAGCACCCGCTGCCCCAGCTTGCGCATCTTGCGGCCGCCCGGGTGGCACTCGCAGGCCACCTTGGGGCAGGCCATCGTCTCCTCGAACGGGACGACCCGCGACGCGTCGCCGACCACCGGGGGCACGTACGACTCGGCGCCGGTCGCATTGAGCACGAGGTCGTAGCCGCGGAGCTCGTCGACGGTGGGGGCGTGGTTGAGCCGGATCTCCACGTTGAGATCGAGCAGCTGGTCCCGGATCCAGTCCAGGTACCAGCGCATCTTCTCCTTGCCCGGGACCAGGCACACGTACTTCATCGCCCCGCCGAGCTCGCCCGAGCGCTCGAACAGGGTGACCAGGTGGCCGCGCTCGGTCGCGATCCGGGCCGCCTCCATGCCGGCCGGGCCGCCGCCGACCACCGCCACCCGTACGGGCGTCTCGCGTCCGGCGTCATGTCGTCGTAGGCGGGCTGTCCGCAGGCCGCGTTGATCGAGCACGCGATCTCGTGCTTGGCCATGAGCGATTCCTGCCAGCATCCGCCCAGGCAGGAGATGCAGCGCCGGATCGACTTCACCTTCCCGTACTTCGCCTTGACCGGCCAGTACGGGTCGGCCAGGAGCTGTCGGGCGAGACCCACGAGGTCCGTCTTGCCCTCGGCGAGGATCTGCTCGCAGTACTCCGGGTCGCGGAGCGAGTGGCTCGTGATGACCGGGACCTTGACGACCTTCTTGGTCGCTTCGGCCGCATACGTCGCCCAGCCCTGCGGGTAGTGCATCGGGTCGAACCCGGCGCCGGGGGACTCCTGCATGCCCTGGGACAGGTCGAGCGCGGCGACCCCGGCCCGCTCCAGGACGCGGGCCGTCTCGAGGCCCTCCTCCATGCCGCGACCGCCCGGGCACCACTCCTCGAAGGAGTACCGGACGAGGATCGGGTAGCCCTTGCCGCACTTCTTCTGGATGGAGTCGATGACCGCGAGCGGGAACCGCATCCGGTTCTCGAACGAGCCGCCGAAGCGGTCGGTCCGCATGTTGAGGTAGGGGCTCATGAATTCCGACAGCAGGTACCCGTGCGCGGCATGCAGCTCCACCGCGTCGAAGCCCGCCTGCTTGACCCGCCAGGCGGCCTCGGAGAACAGGTCCACGAGCTCCAGGATCTCGGAGATCGACGCCTCGCGGATCTCCTTGCCCTTCTCCTCGGCGTTCTCATAGACGATCTCGTGTCCCGCTGACCAGGGCAGCTTGAGGACTCGGTCCGTGGCGCCCAGCGTGTTGTAGCGCGGGATCGCGCACTGGCGGCCCGGGTGCTGGAGCTGGACCGCGCACTTCGCGCCGTAGCGGTGCATCGACTCCGCGAGGCGCGCCAGGCCCGGCACGTAGTTGTCGCCATCGGCCACGAGGCAGGTGACGGTGGGTCGGCCGGTCTTCATGTCGGGCGTGGTGGCGCCCACGATCACGAACCCGGTACCGCCCTTGGCGATGTTCCCATGGTGGTGGAGGTCGCGCTCGCTGACCTCGCCGTCCGCATTCGACGAGCTGATATCGGTCGGGACGTGCACGATCCGGTTGGGGAGGGTCAGGTTCCCCAGCTGGAGGGGGCTGAACAGGTTCGGGAAGGTCATGACGAGGTCTCCTGCTGGGGTGGCGGGCAGGCTGCAACGCGTTGATCCTCCCCCCGCGTCGGCCGGTCGGCAATGCCAGTCACGGTCGATCGACTGGCAGAAGCGGCCGCCAGTCCCGCTGGACGCCCCGAAACCCTCCACATGGCCCTGTCGGATGGGGCTGTCCGCTGCGAGGGTTTGTCCCATGGCCGTCTACGTCTGGCAGCAGGACATGGAGCCCGGGTTTCCGCTCGCCGTGCTCGAGTACACCGCGCACGGCGCTCCCGACCCGATGCACTGGCACGACCATTTCGAGATCGCCCTGGTGCTCGAGGGGCGCGGCAGCTTCCTGTTCGGCCGCCGGAGCCTGCCTGCGGAGGCCGGTGACCTGTTCTTCATCGACAACAGCCAGCCGCACGTGGCGCTCGCGGACCGGGGCGAGTCGCTCCGCCTGCTGCTCGTGCTGTTCCGCCCCGAGCTCGTCGCGGGCCCCGGCTGCCGGGAGCTCGACCTCGGATACCTTGCGCCGTTCCGCGTGGACGAGCGGACGTGGTCGCCGCGGGTGGCAGGCTCGACGCCCCTCGCCGCGCAGGTCGCGCCCGTGCTCCACCAGCTACGGGCCATCTTCGACCGTGGGGACGCCACGGAGCGGCACCTCGCCGACGCGACGCTCCGGATGGCCCTTGCCCTCGTGAACCGCGACCAGGGGTCCGTGGCGCTCGCGGCCACCGCCCGGGTCGCCGCCGATCGCCGCGAACAGATCCGGCCGGTGCTCGCCTACGTGGACGGCCACTGTCGCGAGAGCATCACCCTCGACGACGTGGCGGACCTCGTCCATGTCAGCCCATCGCGTGTCCGCCACGTGTTCAAGGACGTGACCGGGGTGGGCTTCAAGGAGTACCTGACCGCCGTCCGCGTGGCCGAGGCAAAGCGCCTGCTCCTGTCCACGGATGCGTCCGTCGCGGACATCGCCCGGCGGGTCAGCTACACCAACCTGCACCAGTTCTACAAGGTGTTCTACCGGTCATGCGCCATGTCGCCCGGTGAGTACCGCCGCTACTACACCCCAGCGGGCGGTGAGCCTGCTGCGGGTCAGGCGCCTCAGGAGGTCGTCACGTGATCACCATCGCCCCCAGCAAGGTCGGGGTCCACATCCGGGAGGCGGTCGACGCCGACTGGGAGGAGGCCGGCCGGATCTGCTACGACGCATTCGCCGCCCTCGCCGACCAGCACGGCTTCCCGCACGATTTCCCGACCGTCGCCGCGGCGGCCGAGCCCATCCGCTGGTTGATCAACCACCCGCGTGTCTACGGCGTCGTGGCCGAGAAGGACGGGAGGATCCTGGGCTCCAACTTCCTTGACGAGCGCGGCACGATCAGCGCGATCGGGCCGATCAGCGTGGACCCCGCGGCCCAGGACCACCACCTCGGGCGGCTGCTGATGGATGCGGTCCTGGACCGGGCCCACGCGCGCAACGCGCCGGGCGTCCGACTGCTCCAGATCGCCTATCACAACCGGTCCCTGAGCCTGTACGCCAAGCTTGGGATGGAGGTCCGGGGGTCGTTCGCGGCGATGCACGGGATGCCCATCCGTCGGGTGATGCCCGGCTATGACGTCCGCCCGGCGACCCTCGACGACGAGTACGCCTGCAACTCGCTGTGCGTCCGCGTCCACGGGCATGCGCGTGCGGGCGAGGTACGCGAGGCGATCGAGTCCGGGACCGCGCGGGTGGTGGAGCGCCTCGGCCGGATCACCGGCTACACGACGCGGATCAACTACTTCGCCCACTCCGTCGCCGAGACCAACGACGACCTCCGGGCGATGATCTGCGAGGCCGGGGATTTCGGGACGCCCGGGTTCCTCGTGCCGCTGGCCAACAACGACCTGTTCCGCTGGTGCCTGGAGGAGGGGCTGCGGATCTTCTTCGTGACCAACATGATGACCATCGGGCTGTACCAGGAGCCCGAGGGAGCCTACATGCCCTCGGTCGGCTACTGACGCCATGACGATGGCCCCGCGCGAGCGGGTCCGGGCGGCGCTCGACCACCGGGAGCCGGACCGGATCCCGTTCGACCTGGGTGGAACCCGCGTCACCGGGATCCACGCTCGCGCCTACGAGCGGCTGCGCCCGGCGCTGGGCCTGGAGCCACGCCCCGCGCGGATCAGCGACCTCACACAGCAGTTGGCCAAGATCGAGCCGGACGTCGCCGCGGCCCTCGGGACGGACGTGCGGCTGGTGTCGGCCCGCGGTGGCTCCGGGTACCGGCGCGAGATCCGGGAGATCGACGGCTACGACACGTTCACCGACGAGTGGGGCGTGGGCCGGCGGATGCCGGTCGATGGAGGCCTCTACTACGATTCCTTCGCGCCACCGATGGCGGGGGACGTGGACCGCGCCGCGGTTGACGTCCTCCCGGTCCCCGACGCCGCCGACCCCGCCCGGTATGCCGGCATGGGCGAGGAGGCACGGCGGCACGCGGCGGACGGGTTCGCCGTCGCGGTCGGGTCGATCTGCGGCGGGCTCTCGGAGGGCCTGTTCAAGCTCCGCGGGTTCGAGGACGGCTACCTGGACCTCGCCGGAGATCCGGCTCTCGCGCGGCGGGTGATGGAGCGGGTGCTCGAGGTCAAGCTCGGGTACTGGGAGCGGGCGCTGCCGGAGGTCGGCGACACGGTTGACGTGCTCGTCGAGGCCGACGACCTTGGCGGCCAGGACCGGACCCTGTTCTCGCCCCGGACCTACCGGGACCTGGTCAAGCCGCTCCACCGGGAGCTGTTCGAGTACCTGCACGCCCGGTCGTCCGCGAAGGTCTTCTTCCACACGTGCGGTGCGGTGCGTGACCTCATCCCCGACCTGGTCGGCATCGGGGTGGATATCCTGAACCCCGTGCAGGTGTCGGCGGCCAACATGGACTCGGGCGAGCTCAAGCGCGAGTTCGGTCGTGATCTCGTGTTCTGGGGTGGCGGCGTGGACACGCAGCGCGTCCTGGGGTCCGGGACGCCGGCCGAGGTCCGCGCGGAGGTCCTGCGCCGGGTCGGCGACCTCCGCGGCGACGGCGGGTTCGTGTTCGCGGCGGTCCACAACATCCAGCCCAACGTTCCCCCCGGGAACATCCTCGCGATGCGCGATGCCCTGCGGGAGGCGAACGATGGGTGAGTCGCCGATCCGCGCCATCGCCGGGCGCCTCGTGCTGGCCGGGCGCGTCGTACCCGGCCGGATCGCGGTCGAGGACGGCCGGATCGCCTCGGTCGTCGAGGACCCTGCCGATCCCGAGGCTGCCGCGGGACCCCTGATCGCCCCGGGCTTCATCGACGTCCACGTCCATGGCTGGGGCGGCCACGACGCCACCGGTGATGCCGCCGCGCTGTCCGGGATGGCCCGAGCGCTCCTCCGCCAGGGCGTGACCTCCTTCCTGCCCACGGCGCCCACGCTGCCCGAGGCCGAGATCCCGCGCTTCGCGGAGCGGGTCCGCTCGTGGATGCCGGTGGCGCCCGCCGATGGTGCGGAACCGCTGGGGTTCAATCTCGAGGGGCCGTTCCTCGCCCCGGCCCGCAAGGGCGCGCACGACCCGGCGCTGCTGCGGACACCCGCGGAGCTGGATCCCGCGCTGCTGGACGCCGCGCTCGACGGGCTGCGGATCATCACCATCGCCCCCGAGCTCCCGGGCGCGCTCGAGCTCATCGGACGGCTGGCGGCGCTGGGCATCGCGCCATCGATCGGGCATTCGAATGCCACGCTCGAGGAGGCGCTTGCGGGCTACGCGGCCGGTGGCCGCACCACGACCCACCTGTTCAACGCGATGACCGGCGTCGATCACCGGCTGCCGGGGCTCGCGGTCGCGGCCCTGACCGACGACGACGCCTACGTGGAGCTGATCGCCGACGGGAACCACGTCCACCCGGCCCTGTGGCCGATCATCACCCGCACCAAGCCGGCGAATCGCCTGGTGCTCGTGTCCGATGCGCTGCCGCTGGCCGGGATGGGCGACGGGCGGGGGTTCGTGGGTGAGCTCGATGTCGAGGTGCGCGGCGGCCGGGCCACCCTCCTTGGGACCGACACGCTCGCGGGTTCCGTGATCGCGCTCGACACGGCCGTCCGGAACCTGGTGCGGGAGGGACGGTCCCTCGACGCCGCAACGGCGGCAGCATCGGCGAACCCCGCGGCGCTGCTCGGCCTCGCGGACCGCGGGACCATCGAGCCCGGCCGGCTGGCCCACCTGGTGGAGCTTGACGACGAGCTTCGTGTGCGGCGGGTCACCCTGGGCCGCGAGTGGGTCGCCGGGGCGCGCTGAGCCCGTCTATCACCTGCCCTCGGACACGCCCCAGCCGCCATCCACCGCGATGACCTGGCCCGTGACGATCGCGGCGTCGCTCGACAGGAGGTGCAGCGCGGTGGCGGTGACCGCGTCAGCGTCGATCGGCCCGCCGGCCAGCGGCTGCCTGGCGGCGAGGTAGCGCTGGATCTCGGGATCGTCCTGGGCACGCCGGCTCATGGGGGTCGCGACCAGCGACGGCGCGATCACGTTGACCCGGATCCTCGACGCCGCGTACTGGGCGGCCATGGCGCGGGCCAGGCTCTCGATCGCGCCCTTGGCCGCCGCGTACCCGTGGGTCGCGAAGAACGCTGGCGCCGGGTGCGTCGCGAGGGTGCTCGACATCAGCAGCAGCGCCCCCCGGCCACCGTCCTCGTCGGGAGCCTGGCGCAGCATCCGCCGCACGGCGGCCCGCGACACCAGGAACTGCGTGGTCGCGTTGGACGAGATCACGGCCTCCCATCCCTCGAGCGTCGCCTGGTCCACGGGGCCGTCGCCGTGCCGGCGTGCCGAGATGCCGGCCACGCTGTACACGGCGTCGAGCCGGCGATCGAGCGCGTCGAACGCGGCGTAGGCGGCGTCGACATCGTCCTCCCGGCGCAGGTCGGCCGCATGCCAGGCGCAGGCGCCACCGGCTCCGGCGATCTCGGCAGCAAGCGCCTCGAGGTGTGACGCCGTGCGCGAGACCAGGAACACGAAACCACCCTCCGCGGCCACCCGACGGGCGGCGGACGCGGCCATCCCGGTCGACCCGGTGACGAGCAGGGTCCGCCCCGCGAAGCGATGCGGGCTCGTCACGAGGCGCCGTCCGCGGGGTCCAGCAGCGATGCCACCAGCGCTCGCCTCGCAGCCGCGTCCGCCTTCGTGATGGCGCTGCCGATCCCCACCGCTGCCGCGCCGGCATCGAGATAGTCCCGCGCATTGGAGGTCCCTAGGCCGCCCGTCGGGACCAGCTCCACCTCGGGCAGTGGGCCGCGGAGCTCGCGCACGAAGCCAGGCCCGACCGCGGAGGCCGGGAACAGCTTGACGAAGGTCGCCCCGGCGCTCCACGCGGCGTGGATCTCGGACGGGGTGAGGGCTCCCGGAATGAATGGCAGCCCTTCCGACACGGCGGTGTCGATCAGCGAGAGGTCGATCAGCGGGGCAACCGCGAAGTCGGCCTCGGCCCGGCGCGCCGACTCCAGCACGTGACGGGTGAGGATGGTCCCGGCTCCCACCAGGAACGGCCCGTCCGCACGAGCCCTGAGGCGTTCCCGAACGGCGACCAGGTCGGCCTCGGCGGTTGCGGCGTCGAACGTGACCTCGAAGGCGCGGACGCCGGTGTCCGCGAGCTCGCCGACGAGGTCCAGCAGCGCGGCCTGGGGCGCGACCCGCCGCAGCACGACGATCAGTCGATGGCGGCGGATGGCGGCGGCGACCGGACCGTGGCGGAGGGCATCAGCGGTCATCGGGCCACCGCGGACGCACCGGACGCACCGGCGATCACGGACCCATCGACCGGCAGCGGATCCAGCAGCGCCCCGTCGCGGGCGAGCCGCTCCCGGAGCGCGTCCACCGGCAGCGCGCGCGGCACCGTTCCGCCCGCCGCCGCGGCTACGGCGGCGGTTCCCGCCGCCTGGCCCATCGCCATGCAGGTCGCCATCGAGCGCGCCGACGCGTGCGCGTCGTGCGTCGCCGAGAAGCATCGTCCCACCACCAGCATGCCCTCCAGTCCCCGCGGGAGCAGGGTCCGGTACGGGATCCCGTACACGCCCCCATCGCCCACGTACTCCCATTGCGTGTCGCCCCCGGCGCCGTGATCCTCGATCGGGGCGCCACACAGGGCGATCTCGTCGGCGAACCGGCGGCCCGCGAGGACGTCCTCGCGGGTGAGCCGGTAGTCACCATGGACGCGACGGCTCTCACGAACCCCGATCGCCGGGCTGGTGGCCACGACCACGCTTCGCTCGAAGCCGGGCACGCGGTCGCGCAGGAACCGGTGGTACTCGCGGACCTGCCGCCGTCCGTCCACCTCGGCCGCCGTCAGCTGCTCGGGGTCCGTGGCGTCCACGCCGGGGATGCGGGTCATGTGGACGAGGGCGACGCCCTCGAACGGGGTGCGGTGCCACGAGCCCTCGATGCGCGGAAGCCGGTACCCGCCCGACGCTGCAGCCTCGCCCATCAGCCGCCACAACTCCTGCTTGGGGACGGCCGTCGCCGCTGCGATGTCCACGTTGGCCACCTTGAACAGCGTCGAGAGCGATTGCACCGTGCCGCCCACGCCTGGCGCATCGTGGGGGACGCCGGCCATCGCACACGCGTCGGCGTCGCCGGAGGCGTCGATGACCACGCGGGCGTCCACCCAGCGCTCGCCACCCTTGTTCCAGAGCCGGACCGCGGTCGCCTGCCCGTCCCCGACCCGCACGCCCGTCATCGTCGTGTGCAGCAGCAGATCCACGCCGGCCTCCTCCGCCAGGCGTTCCCAGAGCACCTTGAGCGCCTCGGCGTCATAGGTCACCCCGGTGCCCGCGCCGTAGGTGTTCGGGCGCTCGAACGCGACCCCATCGGCCGTCAACCGGCGCGCAACCTCCCAGCCGATGCCGCCGACCACGCGCCGGGGCCGATCGCCGGGGGTGTAGAACGCGTAGAAGGTGTCGAGCACCGCGGTCGAGGTCCCGCCCATGAACGCGAGCCGGTCCACCAGCAGCACCGATGCGCCGAGCCGGGCCGCGGCGATGGCGGCCGCCGACCCAGCCGACCCAGCCCCGACGACGACGATGTCGTACCGGTCCTTCACCGCCCGGCCCCGGGGCCGATGCCCGCACCGTCCGCCGCCCCATCGACCGGCATCGCGTAGAAGCGGGCCGGGTTCTCGACCAGGATCCGCGACGTCGGGTCGGCACCCAGTCGATGCCGGAGCCGGGGCTCGAACGTGGCCATCAGGTAGCGGAGACCCGGGCCGCCGTCGTAGGCCCGCAGGTATCCGCGCGCCCCGAGATCGAGGCCCAGCATCAGCCGGTCGAGGTGCCCCGCTGCCACCACGGACTCGACCAGGTCAAGCAGCACGGAGTCGGGGTGGTACTTGGTCCGCCCGATCGTGTCGTACTCGAGGGTGACGCCCCGCGCGGCGATCTCGGCGTGGAGCTCGGCGTCCGGGTTCCGGTCGAGGTGGGCGAGGGCGATCCGATCCGGTGCCGCCCCGGCGGCGAGCAGGAGGTCGACGACGTCGTGGGCACCGGTCCCGACCTCGGTGTGCACGAGGATCGGCGCCCCGGTCGCCGCCGATGCCCCGGCGATGGCCTCCAGGCGGCGCCGCTCGGACCGCGTGATCCGGTGGTACGAGGCGCCGCCCTTGATGGCGCCGGCCCGGGCCGGGTCGAGCGGCAGATCGGGGTCGAGCCAGTCGCGGGGATGCATGCCGTCCCGCAGGTCCGCGATGACCCGTTCGGCGAGGGTCTCGACCGTCGCATCGTGGACCCAATGGCCGGTGGGGTAGTGGGCATCGCGGTGGTAGCCGGTCGCGCCGATGATTGCCACGCCCGTCGCCTCGCTGATCGCCCGCAGGCCGGCCGGATCGCGCCCCAGGCCGATGGGCGTCATCTCGACGATCGTGCCGATCCCGGTGGCCTTGCCCTCGAGGACCTCCTCGATCGAGCGGACGGGGTCCGTGAAGCCCTCGCCCGGAGATGCGGGCGAGTCGATCAGGAGATGGTCGTGCGCGTCCACGACGCCGAGCGTGTCAAGCGCCCGGCGACCGGTGACGGTGACGACGTGGCGATCGGCCACGGAACCTCCAGGGGTGTGCGGGGGGCCGTCGGCAGAGAACGAGTGTAGCCTTGGGCGGCGAGCGCGGGGCCTTGCCACGCCGCGTGAGCCCGGACAGGCCGCGAGAGGCCGGACGCCATGCCTTCGGGCACGGGTGTCCAGCGCGCGGGTCGCATGACAGGCGACCCGTCGGACGGCGATACGGGCCGTTCGGCAGGGGATCGAAACCCGCCAGCGGGTGGAGGCTTAGGACATGGCTGCTTCCGTTCGAGCGGACGGCCGCGTCCCGGCCGCCACGACCGACCTCCCGATTGCCAGGCGCGTCCTCGTTGAGGGCGTGGTCCAGGGCGTGGGATTCCGCCCCTTCGTCTGGCGGCTTGCCACCGAGCTGGGCCTCGCGGGCCGCGTCCGCAACGCGGCGGGTCGCGTGGAGATCGATGCAACGGGTCCCAGGGCCGCGCTCGACGCCTTCGCGCGCCGCCTGCGCACGGACGCACCGCCGCGGGCGAGGGTTGAGCGCGTCACCGTCACGCCGCTCGACGCGCGGGCCGCGGCCGGACTGCCCACCCCGTTCCTGATCGACGAGAGCGTGGCCGCCGCCGGCGCGGACCGCCTGTTTCCGCCTGACATCGCCACCTGCGACGACTGCCTGCGCGAGCTCCGGGACCCGGCCGACCGGCGCCACCGGTACCCGTTCACGAATTGCACCAACTGCGGCCCCCGGGCGACGATCATCACGGAGCTGCCCTACGACCGCGAGCAGACCACGATGCGGGCGTTCCCGCTGTGCGAGGACTGTGCGGCCGAGTACCGCGATCCCGCCGACCGCCGCTTCCACGCGGAGCCGGTGGCATGCCCGGCCTGCGGCCCGACACTCGCGTGGCAGCGGACGGGCGCGCCGGCACCGACCGCCTCGGGCGAGGACGCGCTCGCCGCGGCCGTGGACGCGCTGCTCGACGGGGAGGTCGTCGCGGTCAAGGGTTTGGGCGGCTACCACCTCGCCTGCGACGCGACCGATGACACCGCGGTGCGCCGGCTGCGCGACCGCAAGCGCCGCTGGGCCAAGCCGTTCGCGGTGATGGTCCGCGACCACGACGCGGTCCGCGGCCTGTGCCGGCTCGGAGCGCTCGAGCGCCGGCTCCTCGAGGGACCGGCCCGTCCCATCGTCCTGCTCGAGGCACGCCGCGACGGCCGCCCCACGCTCGCGCCGTCGGTGGCCACCGGGAACCGCCGTCTGGGCGTGTTCCTGCCCTACACCCCGCTCCACCATCTGCTGCTCGAGGCGGTGGACCGGCCGCTGGTGCTGACCTCCGGCAACCTCACCGACGAGCCGCTCGCGACCGACGACGACGACGCCCGCACCCGGCTCGCGGGCCTCGCCGACGGCTTCCTGGCCCACGACCGCGAGATCCGCGCCCGCTACGACGACTCGGTCACGCGGGTGGTCGCGCGCCGCGAGTCGGTGGTCAGGCGTGCCCGCGGCTACGCCCCGGAACCGCTTCCGCTGCCGGTCGCGACGCCGGTCCCGCTGCTCGCGGTGGGTGCCGAGCTCAAGCACACGTTCACGCTCGCCCGCGGGGGCCGCGCCCACGTCGCCCCCCACAACGGCGACCTCGAGGATCTCGCGACCCACCGCGCCTTCACGGACGGCCTCGCGCACCTGTCGCGCCTGCTCGCGCTGGAGCCGGAGATCGCTGTCCACGACCTGCACCCGGAGTACCTGTCCACGAAGTTCGCGCTCGACCGCTTCCCGGCCGCGAAGCGGATCGCCGTCCAGCACCACCATGCGCACGTCGCCTCGTGCGCGGCGGAGCACGGGATCACCGGGCCGTTCCTGGGCGTGGCCTACGACGGCCTGGGGATGGGCGACGACGGCACCTTCTGGGGCGGTGAGCTGCTCCTGGCCGACCTGCGCTCCTACCGGCGCCTGGCCCGCTTCGGCCGTGCCCCGATGCCCGGTGGCGCCCTCGCGGTCCGCAAGCCCTACCGGATGGCGCTCGGCTACCTCCTCGGAGCCGAGGCGGTCGGTGGGGGCGGGGTCGGGATGGACGGGGTGGAGGAGCTCGCGGCACCGTTCCTCGCCCGCCTGGATCCACGCGAGATCGCGCTGGTCCGGACCCAGGTCGCCCGCGGGCTCAATGCCCCGGTGGCCAGCAGCGCCGGCCGACTGTTCGATGCCGCCGCCGCGCTGCTCGGGATCCGCGACGTGGCCGAGTTCGAGGCCCAGGCCGCCATCGACCTGGAGCTCGCCGCGGGCGATCGCCGCGCTCAGCCCCTGCCATGGCGCCTCGACCGCGTGGAGGGACTGCTCGTCTATGACCCGCGCCCGACCCTGGCGGCGCTGCTCGACGGCCGGTCGCGCGGGCGGACGGCGGGGGCGCTCGCCGCGTCGTTCCAGGCCGCCATCACGGACGTCACGGTGGCGATGGCCCACGAGGCACGGCAGGCAACGGGGGTCCGTGTCGTCTGCCTCTCCGGAGGCGTGTTCCAGAACCGGCGGCTGGCCTCGGACCTGCTCCGGGGGCTTGCCGCCGACGGGTTCGAGACGTTCATCAACCGGCAGGTTCCTGTCAACGATGGCGGGGTGAGCTATGGTCAGGCTGCCATCGCGGCGGCACGGCTGGCCGAAGGATCGGCAGCGGGCGGACGGCCCGCGAAGGAGGGCTGAGACATGTGCCTGGGGATCCCCGGCAAGGTCACCGAGATCCGGGACGAGGCCGGCCTGGCGATGGGCAAGGTCGACTTCGGCGGCGTGCGCAAGGACGCCTGCCTCGCGTACCTCCCGGACATCGCGCTCGGCGACTACGTCATCGTCCACGTCGGCTTCGCGATCAGCAGGGTGGACGAGGCGGAAGCCCTCAAGACCCTCGAGATCCTCGGCGAGATGGGCGTCATGGAGCCCGAGCTGATGACCATGGGCCCGGGAATGGACGAGCCGGCCATTGTCTCTGACGATGCCCCGGGCGCCCTGACGTTCGACCCGGCCCGGCCTTCCTCCACGATGGCCGGCCCCACGCCGTGAAGTACCTCGACGAGTACCGCGACCCCGTGCTCGCGAGGAAGCTGCTGGCCGAGATCCACCGGATCACCACCCGGCCGTGGACGCTGATGGAGGTCTGCGGCGGCCAGACCCACACCATCGTCAAGCAGGGGATCGACGAGGCCCTGCCGGAGGGCGTCCGGATGATCCACGGGCCCGGCTGCCCGGTCTGCGTGACCCCGCTCGAGCAGGTGGACAAGGCGCTCGCCATCGCCGCCCGCCCCGACGTCATCTTCACCAGCTACGGCGACATGCTGCGCGTGCCGGGCTCGTCCACGGACCTGCTGGCCCTCAAGGCCCGCGGCGCCGACGTGCGCATCGTGTACAGCCCGCTCGACGCGGTGAAGATCGCCCTCGCCAACCCGTCCCGCCAGGTCGTGTTCTTCGCCGTCGGCTTCGAGACCACCGCGCCCGCGAACGCGATGGCCGTCGCCGAAGCGGCCCGCCGGGGCATCGACAACTTCAGCGTCCTGGTGTCCCACGTCCTGGTCCCACCGGCGATGACGGCCCTCCTCGACTCGCCGACCAACCAGGTCCAGGGGTTCCTCGCCGCGGGGCACGTGTGCGCGATCATGGGCTGGACCGAGTACGAGCCCATCGCCGAGCGGTACCGGGTCCCCATCGTCGTCACCGGCTTCGAACCGCTCGACCTGCTCGAGGGGATCCTGATGGCGATCCGCCAGCTGGAGGAAGGACGCCACGTGGTCGAGAACCAGTACACGCGTGCCGTGACCCGCGAGGGTGTCCCGCTCGCCCAGCAGCAGGTCATGAGCGTGTTCGAGATCGGACACCGCAAGTGGCGCGGTGTTGGCGAGATCCCGATGTCCGGCTA
This sequence comes from uncultured Chloroflexia bacterium, assembly GCA_963700555.1. Lineage (GTDB taxonomy): Bacteria > Chloroflexota > Limnocylindria > Limnocylindrales > CSP1-4 > CAIXZV01. Next base: position 117,835 of record CAVOXZ010000019.1, on the reverse strand, counting down.
CCGGCTCCGGCCCGAATACGCCCGCTTCGATGCCGAGCGCAAGTTCGACGTCGGTGACATCGACACCAGTGAGCATCCGGCGTGCATCGCAGGCGCCATCCTGACGGGCGAGAAGACCCCGCTCGACTGCACCGCCTACGGGACCCTGTGCAGTCCGCAGAAACCGCTGGGGGCACCGATGGTCAGCTCCGAGGGCACTTGCGCCGCGTTCTACGGTGCCGGGCGCGGGCTCAAGGCCAGCGCGCCGTTCTCGCCCGCGATGCCCCTGGTCCAGGTCGTGCCGGTGGCCGGGGAGGCGACACGATGACCACCCGGGACGAGGCCCAGCCGGCCGCCGTCATCGACGCCGAGGGCGCCTTCTGCGCCGCACCGATCCCGGAGGACCAGCGCGTCATCCTGGGTCACGGTTCGGGCGGCCAGCTGTCGGCGACGCTGATGCGCGATGTCCTCGCCCCGGCCCTCGCCGCCGCCTCCGTGGACGGGGTGCTCAACGACGCCGCCGTCGTCGACGTCGCCGGCACCCGGGTTGCCTTCACGACCGACTCGTTCGTGGTCTCGCCGATCCGGTTCCCGGGCGGCGACATCGGCGAGCTGGCGGTCAACGGGACCATCAACGACCTCGCGATGATGGGGGCCATGCCCCTCGCGATCAGCCTCGCCTACGTGATCGAGGAGGGGCTTCCGCTCGAGGACCTCCGCCTGATCACCGCCTCCGCGGCTGCCGCCGCGGTGAAGGCCGGGACGCGGATCGTGACCGGCGACACCAAGGTCGTCGGCCGTGGAGCCGCGGACCAGCTGTTCGTCAACACCGCGGGCATCGGGCTCGTGCCCGATGGCGTGGCGCCCTCCGCCGACCGGGCGGTGCCCGGCGACGCAGTGATCCTGTCGGGCCCGATCGGGCTCCACGGGGTGGCGATCATGAGCGTCCGCGAGGGTCTCGAGTTCGAGGTGGAGATCGAGTCGGACACGCAGTCGCTCAACGGCCTCGTGGCGGCGATCACGGCCGTCGAGCCCGATGTCCACGTCCTGCGCGACCCCACCCGCGGCGGGCTGTCGTCGGCGCTCAACGAGATCGCGACCGCGTCCCGGGTCGGCATGGTCCTCGACGAGCCGGCGCTGCCCATCCCGGGGCCCGTGCGGGCCGCGTGCGAGTTCCTGGGCCTGGATCCCCTGCACGTCGCCAACGAGGGGAAGCTGGTGGCGATCGTCCCCGCCGCCTCCGTCGACGCGGTGCTCGCGTCGATGCGGGCGATGCCGGAGGGGGCGGAGGCTGCCGTCATCGGCGCCGTGGTGGCTGATCACCCCGGGATGGTGACCATCAAGACCATCGTGGGCTCCGAGCGCATCGTGGACATGCTCGTCGGGGAGCAGCTGCCGCGGATCTGCTGAATCGCGTCACGCCGGGGCTGACGCCGTAGCACCCGCTGGTCCCCCCGGGGGCGGGGGCGTCAGGGCTTCTGCGCGCTCCGGCGCCGCCCCGCGATCCGGCTCACGAGCCGGCTGGCCCCGTAGCCGGTGGCGATCGGGACCCCGAACCAGATCGTCGCCACCAGGCCGGAGAACAGGTCGATCGGCACCGGCCGTCCGGCAACGTAGGACAGCACCACGATCAGGACCTGCCCGGCGATCTGCCCCACGCCCACCGCGAACAGGCCCGTCCAGCCGCGCGTGATCACGCCCGCGAGCACGCCCGAGATCAGCAGCACCATCGGGGACAGGAAGACCACCTGCGGGGCGCAACTCTGGGTGACCCCCTGGCCCACGCAGGCGACGTTCACCCCGCCGAACACCGACATCGGCACGGCGACGAGGATGATGGCAAGCGCGACCCAGTCCCGAATGACGCTTTGCCGCGGTTCCTGCAACGTTGACCTCCGCTGTCCCTCGATGATGACGGGTGACGGCCGGTCCCGCCAGTCCGATCGGCCCCTGCCGGGCCGGTATGCTTGGGCGGTGATCCTGACGTGCCGGCCACTGACAGCGCCAGCTGATCCGGCCGGAGCCGGGTCATGACGATGGATGCCTGGATCGCCGCCGCGGTCTTCGTGGCCGCCTACGTCCTGATCGCGCTCGAACGGTGGGACCGCACGCTCGTCGCGGTCATTGCGGGCCTGCTCGTGGTCCTGCTGGGCATCATCGACCAGCACGCGGCGTTCGCGGCCATCGACCTCAATGTCATCTTCCTGCTGGCGGGGATGATGGTGATCGCGTCGGTCCTCGCCCGGACGGGCTTCTTCGACTGGCTCGCGATCCGGTCGGTGATCCTGTCTGGCGGCCGGCCGATCCGTCTGCTGCTGATCCTCGCGACCATCACCGCCGTGCTGTCGGCGTTCCTGGACAACGTGACCACCGTCGTGCTGCTGACGCCGGTCACCCTCTCGGTGGCGCACCGCCTGGGCGTGTCACCGGTGCCCTACCTGATCTCGGGCATCCTGGCCTCGAACATCGGCGGCACCGCAACCCTGATCGGGGACCCGCCCAACATCCTGATCGGATCGGCAGCGGGCCTCGGGTTCGACCAGTTCCTGATCAACCTGGCGCCGGTGACCATCGTCATCTTCCTGGTCTACGTGGTCATCGCCTGGGGCCTGTTCCGGGGCCATCTCCAGGTCCCGGACGAGCGACGGGAGGCGGCCCTGGAGCGGACCGAGGAGAGCACCATCAAGGACCGCGGGCTGCTGATCCGCGCCCTGATCGTGGCCGGCGCGACGATCTTCGGGTTCCTCATCCACTCCGCGATCGGCGTGGAGCCCGCCACGGTCGCGCTGCTGGGAGCGATGGTGCTGATGCTGGTCGGCGGCCTCGATCCCCACAAGACGCTGCGCGAGGTGGAGTGGTCCACCCTGTTCTTCTTCGTGGGCCTGTTCATCCTCGTCGAGGCGGTGGTCGAGGTGGGCATCGTGGGCGGCATCGCGGATGCCCTTGCCCAGGCGACCGAGGGCCAGCCGATGGTCGCGACGATCGGCCTGCTCTGGTTCTCGGCGGTCGCGTCGGCGATCATCGACAACATCCCGTACACGGCGACCGCCATCCCGATCGTGGAGCGCCTGGCTGCGGGCGGCATCCCGGCCGAGCCGCTGTGGTGGGCGCTGGCGCTGGGCGCCTGCCTGGGTGGCAACCTCACCATCGTCGGCGCGTCCGCCAACGTGGTCGTGGCCAACGTGGCCCAGCGGGCGGGCCACCCGATCGGGTTCTTCCAGTTCCTGCGCTACGGCGCGGTCGTGGTCCTGGCCTCGCTCGGCATCTCGACCGGCTATCTATGGCTCCGCTACCTCAGCTAGCCACGGTCCCGATCCAGCTGATCCCTGGCTGCCTGACCCGCCCCAGGGTCAGGTGCAGGTGTGACAAGCGTGGCTCAGCCCCGAACCAGCAGGTTCGCGACCGCACCCCTGCACGCCGTCGCCCGAGCTGACCCCTGGCTGGGTCACGGGCCGGCGCCACGGGCCGGCGCCACGGGCCGGCGCCACGGGCCGGCGCCACGGGCCGGCGCAGGAGCGGCGCCACTGGCTGGGTCACGGGCCGGCGCCACGGGCCGGCGCCACGTGCCGGCCGCCAGCGAGCGACGTGCGAACCGGGACTAGCCCAGGTACCGCACCCACAGGTACACCGTCGAGATCAGCATCGACGCGCCCACGACAGCCGACCCGTACTTCAGGAATTCCCCGAAGTGGATCGGGTGCTCCTCGCGGATGGCCAGGTTGGCGACCACGATGTTCGCCGAGGCCCCGATGATCGTGAGGTTGCCACCCAGGCAGGCACCGAGGGACAGGCTCCACCACAGGGCCTCGGCGGGCAGGCCACCGGCGATGAGCTGCTGCACGATCGGGATGGCCGTCGCCGTGTACGGGACGTTGTCGACGATCGCCGAGGCACCGGCCGAGAACCACAGGATCGCCAGGGATGCGACCGCTGGCCGCCCATCGGCGGCCAGCACGATCTCCTGGGCGATCGCACCCACGATCCCGACCTTGACGATCCCCTGCACCAGGATGAACAGGCCGAAGAAGAAGAACAGCGTCGGCCATTCGATCTCGCGCAGGGTGTGGCGCACGTCCAGCCGCCCCACCAGCATCAGCGCCGTCGCACCGGCCAGTGCGATCGTCGCGACCTCCAGGCCGATCAGCCCGTGGACGAGGAAGCCGACGAGGGTGATGGCAAGGACGATCAGCGAGCGGGCAAGCAGCGGGCGGTCGTGGATCGCGTCGGCCGGATCCTCGGGCATCAGCTCGAAGAAGCGCTCGTCCGGCGGGCGCAGGGCCCGTCCGAAGAAGACCCACAGGAGCCCGACCAGCGCGACCATGATCAGCAGGACGACGGGACCGAGGTTCAGCAGGAACGCGCTGAAGCTCAGGCCCGCGGCCGACCCGATGAGGATGTTCGGGATCTCCGATCAGGGTGGCCGTGCCGCCGATGTTCGAGGCGAACACCAGCGCCACGAGAAAGGGGACCGGGTTGGTGCCCAGGGTGCGGGCAACGGAGATGGCGACCGGGGCCAGCAGGACCACGGTGGTCACGTTGTCCAGGAATGCCGACAGGACGGCCGTGATCAGCGCGAGGACCACCAGCAGCCAGAACGGCCGGTGTCCCCCGTGGCGCACTGCGAACAGCGCGATCGCCTCGAACAGGCCGGTCCGGGCCACCGTCTGGGCGAGGACCATCATCCCCGCGAGCAGGAAGATGACGTTGAAGTCGATGGCGGCGAACGCCTCAGCCTGGTCGAGGATGCCCAGGATCACCATCAGCAGACCGGCCCCGAGGGCGACCAGGGTCCTGTCGACCCTCTCGATCGCGATCAGCGCATAGGCCACGACGAAGATGCCGCCCGCGACAAGGACATCGGCGCTCGGGCCGTTGCTCAAGAGAGTCCTCCATGCCGCCTGGTCCGGCGGCGGGCCGGCACGGCTCCAAGCGGCGGAGCCCCCTCGGTCATCGAAGGGGCTCCGGAATGCCGCGCGAAGGGGTTGTGGGCCGGCGTCGCCGGCCTACGGGAACGCCGGGCTACTCGAAGTCCTGCCCCGGCTGGGGGACGAACTTCGCGAAGACCCAATACAGCACGCCCGCGACCACCAGCGAGGCAACCCAGCTGTAGTCGTAGAACGGCTTGAGGAAGCCGATGATCCCGTCGGCCGGGAACGGTCCAGCGGAGCCGGCCGGGGTGTAGGCCCCACCGATGCCGACGATGGCGCCGATGATGAGCGCAACCACCGCTCGCCAGTTCCAGCCGCCGGCGTACCGGTAGATCCCGTCTTTCCGATACAGATCGGCCAGCTTCAGGTTCTTCCGCCGGATCAGCCAGTACTCGACGATGAGCACGCCGGCGATGGCGCCCGTGAGGCCGCCATAGGTGCCCAGCCAGGTGAAGATGTAGACGCTCGGCTCGTTGAACAGGTACCACGGCATGATCAGGATGCCAATGACACCCGTGATCAGGCCGCCGGTGCGGAAGCTGATCCGCTTCGGCCAGGCGTTCGAGAAGTCGTAGGACGGGCTCACCACGTTGGCGGCCACGTTGGTGGACAAGGTGGCCATGGCGAACGTGAACAGCATGAACATGACCACGAACACGTTGTCGATCCTGGCGACCAACTGTGTCGGATCGAAGATGGCCTCGCCGTAGACGAGGGCCGCCGCCGACGCGGTGATGACCCCGAGCAGCGGGAACAGGGTCATCGTGGTCGGCAGGCCCAGGGTCTGGCCGAGCGCCTGCTCGCGCTGGCTGCGGCCGAACCGGGTGAAGTCAGGCATGTTGAGCGACAGCGTGGACCAGAACGCGATCATGCCCATGAGCGAGATCGGGAACACAGCCCAGAAGTCGGCACCCCAGCCCAGCTTGCCGGGCGCGGCCAGGACGGGTCCGAGGCCACCGGCGTCGACGACCATGAAGACCATGAGCGCCCCGAACACCAGGACGAGGAACGGCGCGACCCAGCCCTCGAAGCGGCGGACGGCCTCCATGCCTCGCAGGATGATCAGGATGTTGAGCGCCCAGAAGATCAGGAAGCTCAGCCACATGGTCCACTGCTGGGCAGCCGCGTCGCCAAACCCGATCGAGATCTTCCCGGCCGTGACCCAGAAGTTCCCATCACCCAGGATCAAGTTGAAGAACGCAGCGCCGATGCCGAACACGGCCAGGCCACCGATCCACGTCTGGATGCCGAACCAGCCGCACGCGATGCCAGCACGGAGGAGGGCCGGCAGGTTGGCGCCGAACACTCCGAACGACGAGCGGGCGACCACCGGGAAGGGGATCCCGTACTTGGTGCCGGCGTGGCTGATGAGCAGCATCGGGAGCAGCACGATCACGTTGCCCAGGCCGACCGTGAGGATCGCCTGGACCCAGTCCATGCCGAGGGCGATCAGGCCGGCGGCCAGCGCCCACGACGGGAGATTGATGGACATCCCGACCCACAGGGCCAGGTAGTTGTAGGTGGTCCAGGTCCGCTTGCCGACGGGGACCGGGGCAAGGTCGTCGTTGTGGAGCCCCGAGGCCTCGAGGCTCGCGTCAACGGCGGGGTCGAGTTCGACACGGCCGTCGGGCTGGACCACCTGCTCCATGGATGTGACTGCCATAGAGATCCTCCACTCCCGGGGCCCTTGACGGGCCCCTCCTCCTGCTACGCGGCGCCCTCCGCTCCGGCACCCCAGGCGGTTCCCTCCAGAACGCCGTCGTGAGCGGCCCATGACGGGGGCCACGCACTGGTTGGGGGTCGTTGGGTCACGAAGGCCAAACCCCGGTCAGCGCGAGTGTCCGAGCATTGCTGCCGGTGCCGGTGCACCATCCGGGCTCAGGCCTCCTGGAGCGACAGGCGTCGCAATGGTTGGCCAATTGGAGCATCGGGGACGGCAGACCCCGAGGGCCCTAGGTCCCAAAATCCTGCCCCGTTCGGTCCTCGCCTCAGCTCGTGCCCGCGGGCCTGACGTAGCCCTCGGCCTCGTCCTCAGCTTGTCCGCCATGGTAACCACCTGTGGAAGCCCCCGAACGGTGCGCTCGCGCTACGCTGGGACCCCACCCTGGCGCCCCAGCTCGGAGACCGGAATCGACATGGAGTACCGCAGGCTCGGCAAGACCGGGCGAGAGGTCAGCGTCATCGGGTTCGGCGCCTGGGCGATCGGCGCCGACTGGGGGACGGTGGACGACGCCGCCAGCCTCCGCGCGCTCCACGCGGCCGCCGATGCCGGGGTGACCCTGATCGACACCGCGGACGTCTACGGGGACGGCCACAGCGAGCAGGTCATCCGCCGGTTCCTGGGCGAGCGGCCCGGCGAGTCGTTCTTCATCGCGACCAAGATGGGCCGGCGCGCGCCCCTTGACCTCGCCAGCTACACGCCGGAGGCGTTCCGGGCGTGGGCCGACCGGAGTCGTGAGAACCTGGGCATGGAGACGCTCGATCTCGTGCAGCTCCACTGCCTGCATCCATCCATCTACTACAGCCCGGAGCACTTCGCCGCCCTTGACGAGCTGGTGGCCGCCGGCGCGATCCGCAACTACGGCGTCAGCGTGGAGAAGGTCGAGGAAGGCCTCAAGGCGATCGAGTTCCCGGGTGTGGCCACGGTCCAGATCATCTTCAACCTGTTCCGCCAGCGCCCGGCCGAGCGGTTCCTCGCCGAGGCCATCCGTCGCGACGTCGGGGTGCTCGCGCGGGTGCCGCTGGCGTCGGGGATGCTGACCGGCAAGCTGACCGCGGCCACCACCTTCGAGCCGACCGACCACCGGCAGTTCAACCGGCACGGCGAATCGTTCGACGTCGGCGAGACGTTCGCCGGTGTCGACTTTCAGACCGGCCTCGAGGTCGTGGAGGAGCTCCGGGCGCTGGTCCCCGAGGGGGCGACGCTCGCCCAGCTGGCGCTCCGCTGGATCCTCATGCACGACGGGATCGCGACCACGATCCCCGGCGCGAAGACCCCCGAGCAGGCGGCGGCCAACGCCGCCGCGGCCGAGCTCCCGCCGCTGCCGCACGGGACGATGGACCGGGTGGCGGAGCTCTACGAGACCCGCATCAGGCCACTCGTCCACCAGCGCTGGTAGCCAGAAGGGGACCCACATGGGCGTGACTGCCACCTACCGCGTGCCGGGCGCGATCCTCACGGAGCGAGAGCATCGGATCCCGCTCGACCACGCCCGACCCGACGGCCGGTTCATCACCGTGTTCACCCGCGAGGTCGCCGACCCGGACGGCACCGACCGCCCGTACCTGGTCTTCCTCCAGGGAGGTCCGGGCTTCGAGGCGACGCGGCCCACCAGCCCGCCGTCGGGCTGGCTCAAGCGGGCCCTGGCCGAGTACCGCGTGCTGCTCCTCGACCAGCGCGGGACCGGGCGATCGACGCCCGTCGGTGACCAGATCCCGGGCGAGACGGCGGAGGACCAGGCCGCCTACCTCACCCTGTTCCGGGCCGATGCCATCGTGCGCGACTGCGAGTGGATCCGCCAGGAGCTGGATGTCGACCGCTGGACGATCCTGGGCCAGAGCTTCGGGGGCTTCACCTCCCTGACGTACCTCTCGTTCGCGCCCGAGGGTCTTGCCGCCGCGCTCATCACCGGCGGCCTGTCGCCGGTCGGGCGCTCCGTCGACGATGTCTATCGGGCCACGTGGTCGCGCGTCCTGGAGGCCAACGGCCGGTACTTCGAGCGGTATCCCGATGATCGGAACCGACTGCGGGACATCAACGCCCGTCTCGACGATGACGACTTGCGGCTGCCGTCCGGCGACCGGCTGACCGGGCGCCGGTTCCGCCAGATGGGCATGTGGCTGGGTGCCTCGGATGGGTTTGAGCGTCTCCACCATGTCCTCGAGCTGCCGTTCGCGTCGCCGGCCTTCCTGCACGATGTCGACGATGCCGTTCGCTGGGCGCGCAACCCGATGTACGCGACGCTCCACGAGTCCTCGTACGCGGACGGCGTGGCGACCCGCTGGTCGGCGCACCGGCTGACGCCGGACGAGGCCCTCGCCGGCGAGGTGTTCACCGCCGAGCAGGTGTTCCCCTGGATGTGGGAGGAGTACGGCGCGCTGCGCCCCCACGGGGCGGCAGCCCAGCTCCTCGCCGGGCATCCGTGGCCGCGCGTGTACGACGCGGCGGCGCTGGCGCGGAACGAGGTTCCCGTGGCCGCGACGATCTACGTGGACGATGTCTACGTGGAGCGGGCCTTCGCCGAGGAGACGGCTGTGCTGGTCCGCGGACTTCGACCGTGGATCACCAACGAGTACGCCCACAACGGGCTGCGTGCCGACGGCGAGCGGGTCGTGGGTCGTCTGATCGACCTGGTGAAGGGCCGCGCCTGACGGGACGGGTCCGGCGCCCCGGCGGGATCAGCCGCCTGCCGGCGGGGCGTCGCTCGGCTGCTGTTCGAAGAGATAGACGAACTCCGGTCCGTTGTGGCAGATCCAGCAGTTGTCGCCGCGGTTGGCCATCGATGCCGGCAACGGAGCATGGTCGTCGACGCCGTGGCACGAGGAGCACGGCTGGGTGCCGCCCATGTGCTCCGGCCGCAACTCGGGGACGGCGCTCGCCCCGGCTTCGAGCCGCGTCTGGTGGCAGATGAGGCAGTCCTCCTTGTGGAGGCTGCTGTGGCCCTCCGCGGTCTTGACCAGGCTGGCCTCGGAGTGGCACGCCGTGCAGTCGCGCCAGCCGGCAAGGGGATGCCCCATGACCGGGATCGGCTTCGTCCCGACACCGCCGTCGGCGGTGAGATGGCAGCCGTTGCAGTTGGCCTCCGGGGGCATCTGGATGCCCACGGGCGAGAGGGCCATGGCCGACTTCGGGCTCGGCGTCGGGGCGAGCGTCGGGCTCGGCGTCGGGGCGGACGCGATGTCGCCGGCAACGTCCGGCACGGCGACCACGACGAGGAAGGCGCCCACCACCACGATCCCGAGCGTCAGCAGCAGGACCACGACCCGGAAGCCGTAGATCGAGATGGCGCGGATCACGACCCGGCGCCTTCCGCGGTCCGCTGCGCGGCGGCGACGGGTGCCGCCGGCTCGGGCTCCAGCCCGCCCGCCGGTCCGCCCTCGACCTGCCCTTCATCGGGGTGCTCGTGCTTGCGGAGCCACGGCCAGCTGAAGAACAGGTGCGTGTCGCCTTCGCCCATGTTGAGGTAGCGCTCGGCGAGCGTGTAGAAGAACGCCATGAACGCGCCGGCACCCACCAGGATGGCGATCTCGACCATCGTCGGCGTGTACGTCGCGTAGGGGTAGGCCACGGTCCCCGCACCGGCGGAGACGGGTGCGATCTGGCCGGCGGCGACGAACAGGAACCGGTCGAGCAGGATCCCGGCCAGGATCAGCAGGCTCGCGCCCCCGATCGCCTCGGGCCGCCGGGCGATCGGCAGGGCGATGATCACGGCCGGGACCACCAGCCCGAAGATGATCCGAGCCCAGAACTGGGCGGCCAGCGGCCCCGTCAGCAGGGCAGTGGTCGCCTCGCGGAGGCCCCGCTCCTCGCCGCTGAGCCCGGCGGCGACCTGGCGCACGATCAGCGCGCCGACCAGGGCCAGCCCGACCGCGAGCAGGAGCCGAGCCGACGGCAGCGCGACCGGGGCGGCGCGCTCGAAATCGGCGAGCCGCAGCCGGTGCACAACGGAGAACACGATCCCCAGGAGCGCCGTCCCAGCGAGGAACGCGGAGGCGACCATCATCACCGGGGTGAAGATCCCGTTCCAGAACGCCTTGGCGCCCAGGACCCCGAACACCGCGCCCAGCGTGGCCGGTGCCAGGATCGCGATGATGGACGCGAGGGTGCAGGCGTACTGGTGGATCTTCGGGTGATCCGTGAACAGGCTCCAGACCTCGACCATCAGGACCACGAGGTAGGCGCCGTAGAACACGCCCATCCACCACATCGGCGACGCGGGGGAGGGGACCAGCACCGCGCCGAAGACCATCCGGACGGGGTAGTGCAGGTCGAGCGCGATGATCAGGAAGGCGGTCGTGAGCGACAGCAGCGCGAGGATCGCATGGCGCTTCTCGAACGGCTGGAAGCGCTCGATGCCGAACACCGTGCCCAGCGAGGAGGCGAGGCACAGCCCGCTGGTCATGATCGCGAAGAAGGCGTAGCCGATGATCATCAGCCCCCACTCGAACGAGGGCGTGGTCCCGAAGACCTCCCAGCCGGGTGGCAGCGAGACGATCGCGGCCACGGCCATGACGGACATCAGCGCCAGCAGCAGGCCGAACCACGCCTGCAGGACGACGGGCATGCTCCGGACCTCGTCCACGAGCTTGCGGGCGAGCGGGCGCGGGGCCAGCGGGATGCGGTACTCGAGCAGGTGGAGCTCGAGCGGCGCAACGGTCGCGCGCACCCTCAGAGCTCCTTGTCCATGGGTCCGGCATAGACCACCCGCGGCTGGGTGCCGTACTCGGGCCAGAGGGGCTTGGGATACGTCGTGCGCAGGATGTCGCTGATCTCGCTGTCCGGGTCCGCGGCGTCACCGAACTTCCGGGCCCCGACAGGGCACACCTCCACGCACGCCGGCTGGAGGTTGCGGCTGATGCGGTGGTAGCACCAGGTGCACTTGTCGGCGATCCCGGGCGTGTCGTTGGGTGCGTGCTCACCGGCAGGGACGATGTACCGGGCGCCGTAGGGACAGGCAACGACGCAGTACCCGCACCCGATGCATCGGCGGGCGTCGACGAGGATCACCCCGTCCACGGTCTTGTACGTGGCGCCCACGGGGCATACCGAGGTGCACGGGGAGTTCGAGCACTGCATGCACAGCCGCGGCATGAAGTACGCCTCGTCCACCATCTTTCCGGCCGCCGTGGGATCGGTGGAGTCGAACGGGAAGCCGTCGATGCCCCCGTCCGGGGAGTCGATGTGGAGCTCGCCGTCCGTGGTGACCACGTGGCGCTCGATCCACGTCCGGGTGTACTGGGGCTCCTCCGGGACCTGGTTCTCCTCCTTGCAGGCCACGACACACAGGCCGCAGCCGATGCAGGCGGAGGTGTCCACGACGTAGGCCCACCGTCGCGCCTGCGGGTCGTAGGTCGGGATGATCGGCGCCGTGTCCGAGAGCTCGTCGGCGAACACCGGGGTGAACCTGGCCAGGACCGCCGCTCCGACCGCGCCACCGGCGAGCGCGAGCCCGAACCCCAGGAAGGCGCGCCGGCTCGTGGAGGCTGCGGTGATGGCCGGCGCGAGCTCCTCGAGGGGGACAAGCGCCGCGTCGGCCGGGGCCGCCTCGACGGGCCTCGGCTCGGCGGAGGCGGGCGTGGGCCCGGTCACGCGCCCGGGCTCAGGGGCATCGACCTCGCGGCCCGTGGTGGTGGAGTCTTCGGTCATTGGGACACCTGTGGCGTGGGGGTAGCCGTGGTTCCGAGGCTTGCGGCGCCGGCGCTCTCGCCCGGCCCTCGTCCGGGCGCATGGCACTCCAGGCAGCGGGCGTCGTCGCTGGTGCCTTCCGGGTGGCGCTGGTTGCGGGCCTTGAAGCCGTCCGCGCCGTGGCACGTGAGACACGGCGGAAGATCGTTGAGCGGATGGAGGACCACCGGCGGGCGGTTGGCCGTGCCGACATGCGGGTCATGGCACTCGAGGCACTCCGCCACGTAGTGCTGGCCCGGCAGGATCTGGCGGAAGCCCGTCGGGCGACCGGTGGCCGCGGTGTGGCATCGCAGGCAGACCTCGTCGGTGGGGACGCGGACGGGAACCTGCTGCGCGGTCGCCGCATCGCCCGCCTCGGCATGCTCGATCAGGGCACCGTGGCAGCTCTGGCAGCCGATGTCCCGGTGAGCGGCGAGGACCAGGGCCGAGTGCTCCACCTCGTGGCATGCCTGGCAGGTGCCCGACGAGGTGTAGGAGAGCTCCAGCCCCGCCCACTGCCTCGCGTTGATGGTGCCGTCGAGCGAGTACTGGAGGTATGGACTCCACGCCATCGTCACGCCCACCGCGAGTCCGACCGACAGGGCTGCGGCGCCGCCCAGGATGGCGGCAGCGGCGATGATCCCGCCTCGGCGGGTGCGCGGCCGGACGGACTCCCAGAAGCGGCGGAGCCGCAGCGACGCCTTCACAGGACCGAGGGGTCCAGGAGTCCGCGGCGGACCGTGTACCGCAGCAGCTCGACCCGATCGTGCAGGCCCAGCTTCTCCATCACGTTGGCGCGGTTGTAGTGGACGGACTGTTCCGACAGCCGAAGCGACTTCGCGATCTCGCGGTTCGTATGCCCCATGGCCGCGAGCAGCAGGATCTGGCGCTCGCGCTCGGTGAACGCCTCGTACGGGTCGTCGAGCGTGGCGTCCGGGGTCCGGCGAACGTACGTGTCGACCATCCGGGTGACGATCGCCGGACTGACGTAGGTATGGCCCGCGGCCACGCTGCGGACGGCGGCGATGATGTCGCCGTCCTGCGCCTCGCGGGTCAGGAAGCCGTGTGCCCCCGCCTTGAGGACCACGGAGAACGGCTCGGTGGCGCAGCGGCAGTCGAGCGCGATGATCCGGGCGTCCGGGCAGACCTCGTGGATCGCCCTGATCGCATCGTACGTGCCGCAGCCGTAGCCCCCGACGCTCTCGCATTCGAGCACGATCACGTCCGGCTGGGCGGCGCGTGCCTGCTCCAGGGCCCCCTCCCGGCTGTCGACCTCGCCGATGACCCGCATGTCCGGCGCGCCGTCGATGATCGATCGCACGGCCGTCGAGAGCATCGGGAAGTCGACGATCGCGAGCAGCACGCCGAGCCGGTCCACGATGGGAGAGGCCCCGCTTCGGGGGTCGGAGACGGAGGTCATGACGCGTCCGGTCAACGGACCTGCGGCGTCCCTGCGTCGTCCCCGTGGCGGTTCCTGACGACGTACGCCCAGAAGAAGGGCATCGCAACCATGAGCACGGTGACGAGCGCGGCGGCGATCATCGTCGCCTGGGCGCCGAGGTTGAAGTAGACGAGCATCAGCGCCACGTAGGCGAGCGCCGAGCCGCACCACAGGGTCAGGGTCACGAGGCCCAGCCAGGCCGCGATGCGGGCGCCCCGGCCGCCGCGCGACCCGTAGGCGAACCACACCACCAGGGCGACGATGCCCTCCACCAGGAACAGCATCGGCACGATCAGGGCGACGGACTCGGACAGTTCGGTGATCTGCATTTCCAATTGCCCCAGGGCAGGGTGCGGGCATGACGATCGTCGGTACGTGAATTGTCGGTCACGGCCGTCGGTTGCGACAGGTGCCATCGGGGAAGAATTGGCCCGTATCGATCGGTATATCGCCACGGCCGTTCGGACCCGGATCGAACGGCCGTGCGCTGCCAGGCGATGCCGGTCGTCTGGCGACCGATGCCCGTCGTTGGCGGACCTGCCCGGACCGCCCCGGCCCGGGCGATCGGGGGCGGGCTCAGGCTGGGACCGGGGTCTCCCCGTGGTCGGTCCGGATGAGCCGCCGGTCGGTGACGATGGCGGTGATGAGCATCGCGGGGGTCACATCGAATGCCGGATTGAGCGTCCGGGCGGAAGCCGGAGCCGAACGGATTCCGTGGAAGGTCGTGACCTCGCCGGCGTCGCGCTCCTCGATCTCGATCCCGGAGCCATCGGACGTGGCCGTGTCGATCGTTGACTCTGGGGCGACCACCAGGAACGGGACCCCGGCGTGGCGAGCGGCGATCGCCAGCGAGTAGCTCCCGATCTTGTTCGCCGTGTCGCCGTTGGCGGCGATCCGGTCCGCGCCGATCAGCACGACGTCCGCGAGCCCCCGGGCGAGCACGGACGCCGCCGCGCCGTCGACCAGCAGGCGATACGGCGCGCCCAGGCGGCCCAGCTCCCAGGCCGTCAGCCGGGCCCCCTGGAGCAGCGGACGGGTCTCGAGCGGCAGGGCCTCGTCGAGCAGACCACGCGCGTGGAGCTCGCCGATCACGCCCAGGGCCGTCCCTCGCTCCACGGCGGCAAGCGCGCCCGTGTTGCAGATGGTCATCGCCCGGATCCGCGGCCGGGCCACCAGCTCCCGCACGAGGTCCGCCCCCCGGGACGCCATCCGGGCGCACGCCGCGATGTCCTCGTCGCGGACGGCAAGCGCCTCGGCGAGCACCGAGCCCGGGCCTTCCGGGAGGCGCGCGAGCGCGCGATCCGTTCCCCAGGAGAGATTCACCGCCGTGGGACGTGCGCCCCGCAGGCGGGCGGCGCCTGCCCGGACCGCCGGCTCGTCGCCGGGATGCAGGCGGGCCAGCAGCGCGACGCCCATCGCTCCCGCGACTCCCAGCGCAGGAGCGCCGCGGACCGCGAGCCGGGTGATCGCAGTCACGAGGCCGTCGAGCGTCGTCACCCGCAGGACGACCAGCCGGTCGGGAAGGAGCGTCTGGTCGATCAGCTGGATCGCGTCGTCGACCCAGTCGATCGTGCGGTCGATCATGGCTTCGCCACGCTAGCACGCGCGCCGGCGCATCCGTCGGTGCTCGCGGACTCGGGCACGGCGCCCGCCGGCGAGGTCGCTATCCTGTGATCCCGGCGCTGTCCACGCCAGCAGGAGGTTGTTCCGTGACCCGTTCCGCGCGTGTCTCGGGGGCCAGGGAGCGCCTCTCCTATCGAATTCGACCGGTTCATGGAGCGCGGCACGATCGCGCTCATCGCCGGGCTCGCCGTCATCTCGATCCTGGCGATCCTGGCGATCGTCCTCGCCATGGTCCTCGTCCGCGGCGACGACGGGCGCGACATCCCGACGCTGCTCTGGATGTCGATGCTGCGCACCCTGGACCCGGGGACGATGGGCGGCGATGAGGGCAGCGCCCCGTTCCTGGTCGGGATGTTCGCCGTCACGCTCGCGGGCATCTTCATCATCAGCACCCTCATCGGCATCCTGAGCAACGGCCTCCAGGACAAGCTGGCCGCCCTGCGCAAGGGCCGCTCCCGCGTCCTCGAGCGCGACCACGTGGTGATCCTCGGCTGGAGCCAGCAGGTCTTCGCCGTGGTGGCCGAGCTGCTCCAGGGCGGTGCGGGCAGGCCGCGCAACGCCATCGTCCTCCTGGCCGATCGCGACCGGGTCGAGATGGAGACCGAGCTCCGCGACCGGGTGAGGATCCCCCGCCGGGCCAACGTCGTGTGCCGGACCGGCAGGGGATCCGTCCTGTCCGATCTGCGCATCGCCAACCCGGACGAGTCGCGGGCGATCATCGTCCTCCAGGGTGATGGCGACGACCCGGACGTCGAGGTGCTCAAGACCATCCTGGCGCTCACCGGTCGCGCGGACCGGCGGGCGCGACCGTACCGGATCGTCGCTGAGGTCCGAGACAGTGCCAGCGCCGGCATCGCCCGTCTCGTGGCGGGCCATGAGGTCCACCTCCTGCTCGCCGACGAGCTCGTGGCCCGGATCATCGCCCAGACCAGCCGGCAGTCCGGCCTGTCCACCGTCTACCTCGAGCTGCTCGACTTCGCGGGCCACGAGTTCCATGTGACGGCCGTCCCGGACCTCGTCGGGCCGGACCTTCGGCGATGCCGTCACGACCGTCTCGGGCGCCGTCACCGTGGGCATCGTCCGCGAGGGGACCGTGCGGCTGGTGCCGCCCGCCGACCAGGTCATCGGCGCGGATGACCGCCTCGTGGTGCTGGCCGAGGATCACGGGTCGGCCAGGGCCGGGGCACCCGTGCCGGTCGATGCGACGGCCATCCGGGGCGCCGAGCCATGCGACGCGGAGCCCGAGCGAACCCTGCTCCTGGGCTGGAATCGCCGCGGTGCGGCGATCATCCGCGAGCTGGACCAGTACGTCGCCCCGGGATCGGAAGTGCTGGCCGTGTCGTCGCTCGAGTCGGTCCTCCAGGCCGATGCCATCGAAGGACTGGTGAACCTGCGCGCCACCGGCCAAGTCCAGAGCACCACCCAGCGCCCGTCGCTCGATGCGCTCGATGTCCCCTCGTTCCCGCACGTGATCGTCCTGTGCGAGTCGGACGACCGCGACCCGGACATGGCCGATGCCCGGACCCTGCTGACCCTGCTCCACCTGCGCGACATCGGGTCGCGGAGCGACAAGGCGTTCACGATCGTGTCCGAGATGCTCGACGAGGGTGATCGGGAGCTGGCCGAGGTGTCGGAGGCAGACGACTTCATCGTCAGCTCCCGGCTCCTGTCCCTGCTCCTGGCCCAGATCGCGGAGACCCCGGACCTCGCGGACGTCTTCCGCGAGCTGTTCAAGGCAGAGGGCGCCGAGGTCTACCTTCGCGAGGTCCGGGACTACGTGGCCCTCGGTCGGCCCGTGTCGCTTCGCAACGCTCCAGGCCGCGGCGCTCGGACGCGGCGAGGTTGCCCTGGGCTACCGGCTCGCCGCCAGCGCGAAGGATGCCGCAGCCCAGTACGGGGTCGTGCTCAACCCGACCCGCGAGGGCGAGCTGGTGTTCGCGGCGGGGGACCGCGTGGTGGTGCTTGCCGAGCGGTAGGCCGGTCGCCGGCGGCGGTCGGCAGGACGGCAGGACGCCCCAGGTCCGGGCCGTGGTGACCCTCGTGTACGAGGCTGATCTCGGTCGTGCGGCGGGACGTGGTGCCCTGGCGCTACCCGCCGGTGATGGACTTCCTGTACGGCGAGTGGCACCGCCTGGACTACCGGGCCGGGATGATCCCGGAGCGTGCGGAGACACCCGACGTCGCGACCCTGATCACCATGGTCCGCGCGACCGGACAGCCGCTGGCCGGACCGCCGGCCGCCGGGCTGCTCGACCCCGTGCCGCACGCGGACCTCCGGCGGGCCATCGTGGCGGGGGTCCCGGCCCTGCTCGACGACCTGCTGCCCGACACCCGCAACGTCCTGCTCACCCTGGCCCGGGTGTGGCGCACGGCCGGAGTCCGGCCGTGCGCTGATGGGATGCTGACCGAGATCCGGCGCCTCGCCGACGAGGGTCGGTGACCTGACGGATCAGGCGTTGGCGACCTCGTCCCGGAACGCGCGGACGTCCTCCAGGCGGCGGCGGAGCGCGTTGAGGAACCGGGCGCCCATCTCGCCGTCCACGATCCGGTGATCCGCCGACAGCGTCAGCCGCATCACCTGCCGGATCCCGATGCCGCCGTCCACCACCAGCGGGGTGGCGACCGCCGAGGACACGGCCAGGATGGCCGCCTCGCCCGGGTTGATGATCGCGCTGAACTCCTCCACGCCGAACATCCCCAGGTTGCTCACGGTGAACGTGGAGCCGGCGAGGTCGTCGACCGCGATGGTGCCCTCGCGGGCGGCCGCGGCGAGGGCGGCGACCCGATCGTGGAGCTGGACGATCGTCATCCGGTCCGCGTCGCGCACCACCGGGACGACGAGCCCTGACGGCACCGAGACCGCCACGCCGAGGTGGACGCGCCGGCGCGGGTAGACCTGCTCGCCGTCGGTGCGCGAGTTGACGTCGGGGAACTCGGCGAGCGTCTGGGCCGTCGCCGCGAGCACGAAGTCGGTGACCGTGAGGCTGTGCCCCTCGGCCTTGAGCTCCGCGCGGAGGGCGAGGACGCGGGTGACGTCCACGGCCACCGTGACCGTGAAGTGCGGCGTCGTCTGCCAGCTGCTGGTGAGGCGGGCGGCGATGGTCCGGCGCATGCGGCTCATCGGGCGTGGTTCGTCCTCGCCCTCCGCGGGCGGTACGGCAATCGGGACGATCGGTGCCGGGGCAATGGAGGAGGCGGTCGGCGCTGGTGCCGCAGGAGCCGGAGCCACGGGTGCCCCAGCTGCAGCCGGCGCGGTCGCCGGCGCGCTCGCCGCGGTCCGGATGTCGCGCTCCACGATCCGGCCGTCGGGTCCCGTGCCGGTCACGGTGAGCGGGTCCACGCCGAGCTCGGCCGCCAGCCGGCTGGCACGCGGGCTGATCTTCACGCGGCCGGCAGCTGCAGGGCTGGCCGGGGTGGGTGCCGACACGGCCGCGGCGGCGACGGGTGCCGCGGTCGCCGCGGCCGTGGGCTCAGCCGCGGTCACGGGCTCAGCCGTGCTGGCGGCGGCCATGGGCTCAGGCGCGGTCACAGGCGCCACCGTTTCGGGCTCAGGTGCCGCGATCGGCGCAGGAGAGGACTCCGGGATCGCCTCGCCCTCCTGGCCGATCCAGCCGCACACGGCGTTGACCGGCGCGGTCTCGCCCTCGGCGATGACGCGCGCGAGCAGGACGCCCTCCTCGAACGTCTCGACCTCCATCGCGCTCTTGTCGGTCTCGATCTCGAACAGGACGTCGCCCTTGTGGACGGGATCGCCCACCTCCTTGCGCCAGAGGATGATCGTGCACTCCTCGGTCATCTGGCCGGGCTTGGGCATCAGGATCGGCGTGGCCATCGGTGGCTCCTTCCTCGTTCGGCGTCCGGTCGTCAGACCAGCGCCACGACGGCGGCGACGATATCGGCCGAATTCGGCAGGAACGCCTTCTCGAGGCTCTCCGCCTGGGGGCTGATCCCCGGCGCGGCGCCGATCCGCCCGACGGGGGCATCGAGGTCGTCGAACGCCTCGGCCTGGATGCGGGCCACGATCTCGTTCACGAACGAGCCGGTGAGCACGGCCTGCGCCGCGACCACGCAGCGCCCCGTCTTGCGCACCGACGCGAGGACCGTCTCCATGTCCAGCGGGACGAGGCTGCGCAGGTCGATGACCTCGGCCTGGATCCCGCGCGAGACAGCGAGGACGTCGGCCGCCGCGAGGGCGTCCGGCACCGCCGGCCCCCAGGCCACGATCGTCGCGTCGCCGCCCTGCCGGACCACGTTGGCCTTGCCGATCGGCGTGGTGTAGTCGCCCTCGGGCACGATGCCCCTGGTGGAGTAGAGGCCCTGGCTCTCCACGAACACGACCGGGTTGTTGGTCCGGATCGCGCTGCGCAGCAGGCCCTTGGCGTCCTCGGCCGTGGCCGGGTAGACGACCCACAGGCCCGGGATGTGGGTGAACAGCGACTCGAGGCTCTGGCTGTGCTGGCCGCCGTAGCCCTTGCCGGCCCCGACCGAGCACCGGATCACGATCGGCACCTCGACCTGGCCGCCCGACATGTAGTGCCACTTTGCGGCCTGGTTGGCGATCTGGTCCGAGGACATCAGCGCGAAGTCCATGTACATCAGCTCGACCACTGGTCGCAGGCCCACGATGCCCGCGCCGACCGCGGTGCCGCAGATGGTGGCCTCCGAGATCGGGGTGTTGAACACGCGGTCGCGACCGAAGGTCTCCACGAGGCCCTTGGTCATCTTGAACGCGCCGCCGTAGTCGGCCACGTCCTCGCCGTAGAAGATCACCCGCCGGTCCCGGCGCATCTCCTCGACCAGCGCATCGCGCAGCGCATCGCGGTACAGGATCCGGCCCTCGTCGTCGACCTTGCTCACCGGGACGTCCGCGAGCAGCACAGGCTCGGCATACGCGGCCGGGACGGTCTCGGACGTGCCGTCGGTGTACAGCAGGTCCAGCAGCGTGGACGGGTCCGGGTCCGTGGCGGCGGCGGCTCGCTGTGCCGCGCGCGCGTTGCGCTCGGCCGCGCCGGCGATCACGGCGGCCACCTCGGCCTCGGTCGCCAGGCCGCCCTCGACGAGCTGGCCCTTGAGGCGCTCGATGGGGTCGGCCGCCTTCCACGCGGCCTCCTCCTCGCGCGTCCGGTACTCGTTGCGTGGGTCGGACAGCGAGTGGCCGTAGTAGCGGTAGGTGGAAGCCTCGATCAGGACCGGCCCCTCGCCCGATCGGCACAGCTCGGCGGCCCGGGTGACGGCGTCGCGGACGGCCAGCACGTCCATGCCGTTGACGACCTCGGCATGCATGTTGTCGGTCGCGAACCCGGCCGCACGCCGGGCGAGATGGGCCACGCCCATGACCTCGTCGTCGGTCCGGTGGGTCATCCCGTAGTGGTTGTTCTGGATGAAGAAGATGATCGGCAGCCCGTACGGGCGATCGCCCGCCAGGTGGTTCGTCCACTGGTGCTGGGCCGCCCAGTTGAGCGACTCGAGGACCACGCCGTTCGCGTAGGCGCCGTCACCGGCGAAGCAGCACACGACTCCGTCGCCCTGCTCGTACCGGTGCGCCATCGCCGCGCCGGTCGCGATCGGCACCGAGCCGCCCACGATCGCATTCGCGCCCAGGTTGCCGGTGGAGAAGTCGCCGATGTGCATGCCGCCGCCACGGCCACGGGAGTAGCCCTCGTCCTTGCCGAACAGCTCGGCGATCACCTTGTAGGCGTGCTCCTCGAGTGCCGCGGCAAGCAGCTCGTCGCGGGTGCCATCCGGGCGGGCCATCCGCTCGCAAAGCTGCTCGAGGGTCATCTGGCGCAGGGCGGAGAAGCCCTTGGCGATCGCGTCGCCGTGCCCGCGGTGCGACGAGGTGACGTTGTCCGTGATCCGCAGCACGGACGAGGCGCCCACCGCCGATGCTTCCTGCCCGATGGAGACATGCGTGGGGCCGCGGTAGTCGTAGCCGGGCAGCGGCTCGTAGCCACCGCCGGAGCGGAGGCGGACGATCATCTCCTCCATCTCGCGGATGGCCAGCATGTCGTCGAGCAGGCCGAGGGCCGCCTCCTTGTCCAGCGAGCCTGCGGCCACCTCCGAAGCGAGGTCCCCCGTGTAGCCGAAGCCCGTGATGGACCCGAGGTCCTCCTCGAACGGCGCGAAGTCGGGCCGGGTGTCGCTGCGGTAGACGGTCTCGGTGCTCATCACGGGTCTCCTGGGTTGCGTCGATGCGGTCGGGGGATCTTGGGTTTCAGGGAGTGGCGACCAGGAGGCGGGCAGCCTCCTCGTCGGTGACCAGGCGGTGGACGAGGCCGCTGCGGAGCGCGGCACGGATGGCGGGCACCTTGTCGGCCCCGCCAGCGATGGCGATGACGTCCGGCACGCGCCGGAGCTGGTCCTCCTGGATGGCGATGCAGCGTTCGGGAAGGCCGGCGGCACGCACCTGCCGGCCATCCGCGTCGAGGACGATCGACGCGATGTCGGCGACGCCGCCGGCCAGATCGACGGTCCGTGCGTCGGCGTCCGACAGGGCAGCCCGGATCGTCGAGGCTCCCGGTGTCCAGGCCCCGATGCCGACGACGGCTCGCGTCAGCGAGTTGAACTGGCCCAGCGTGGCCGACGCCATCGAGTCGCTGGCGAGGGCATCGGCCATCTCGGCGCTGCCCACGAGAAGCGGCACGTGGAGCGGAAAGACCGGCCCCGGCGCGCGCTCCGCGAGCCGCCGGACGAGCTCGAGCGAGTTGACCTCGAGTCCGATGGTCGGGACGCTGCCGACGAGCTGGACCACGGTGCAGGCGGGGAGGCGGGGGAGCTGGCCGACGAGGGCGTGCAGCGTCCGGCCCCACGAGATGCCGAGCACGTCGGTGGCCTCGAGGACGTCTCCCAAGACAGCAGCGGCCGCGCGGCCGAGCTCCGCCTGGCGCATGGCCTCCGAGCCACCCTGCGACCGCACGACCACCACGCTCCGGATCCCGTGGCGGTCCCGGAGCGCATCGGCGAGCTCCAGGTCCAGCTCTGGAACCGAGGCGACGTCGATCCTGACGATCCCGTCCCGCCGCGCCCGGTCCAGCATCCGGGCGACCCGGAACCGCGAGACGCCAAGCTCGGCCGCGATCTCGCTCTTGGACGCCCCGTCGAGGTAGTAGCGGCGGCAGGCGAGCACGGTGCTCAGCTGGTGGAGGCGCGATGGAGACGGACTCGGTTCAAGGACCACGAAGCCAAGCCTAGTGGGCGATCATTCGAGCGTCAAGCGCTCAAATGAGCACATTGCGCGACGCGCTGGCCGCAGCGTAGAATGGCGTGTAGCAATAAGCAAACGCAATGAAACGCAACAGGGTCGCAGCATCTTGCCGTATCCTCGCCACCCGGTCACCAACACCCATCTGCACCTGCCGCCCAACTTCTCGGCGTTCACGACCGTTGAGGAAGCCGTTGCGGCGGCGGTCGACGAGGGCGTGCGGGTTCTCGGCGCCTCGAACTTCCTGGATCAGCGTGTCTACCGGCGGTTCGCCGACGCATGTGACTCGGCTGGCATCGCCGCCCTGTTCGGTATCGAGGTGATCACGCTCCTCGAGGGCCCGCATCCTGCCGGCACGCGGGTCAACGATCCCTCCAACCCGGGTCGCATGTACCTGTGCGGCAAGGGGATCGCTCTCGATGCGGAGCATGACAGCCTGCGACGCGACCTTTCGGCACGCGTCCGGGCGGCGGACGAGGACCGGATGCGGGCGCTCGTCGCCCGCGTGGCGGCCGTGCTCCGGGACCGAGGAGCTCCCCCGATCCCGGACTACGACGGGATCGCGACCGGGGTCGCCGCCCGCGCGGGTGTGCCCGTCGATTGGGTCGTGCTGCAGGAGCGCCACGTCGCCCGGTCGATCCAGGCGGCGATCTGGGAGGCCGTCCCCGCGGCGGACCGGTCCCCGGTTCTGGAGCGCCTCTATGGGGCGCAGCCGCACGCCGTGGCCGACCCCGTCGCGGCCCAGGCCGAGATCCGCTCGCGTCTGCTCAAGGCCGGGGCACCCGCGTTCGTCCCCGAGTCGCCCGTCCCGTTCAGCCTGGGCTACCGCCTCGTCCTGGCCGCCGACGGAATCCCGTGCTACCCCGTCCTCGCCGACGGCGTGGACCCGGTCTGCGAGTTCGAGGCCCCGGCGGCCCAGCTTGCCGAGCGGCTCCTGGGCATGGGCATCCACGCAGCGGAGTTCATCCCACCGCGAAACCGGCCGGAGACCGTGGACGCCTATGTCGCCGCCCTCCGCGGCGCCGGGATCATCGTCCTCGCCGGTACGGAGCACAACACGCCCGACCGGACCCCGCTCGCCCCATCCTGTCTCGACGGCGTGGCGCTCTCACCCGCGGCCCGCGAGGCATTCTGGGAAGGCACGTGTGTCGTTGTCGCGCACCGGCACCGTCGGTCGCTCGGCCTGGCCGGGTTCGTTGGTCCGACCGGTGAGCCTGACCCCGCGTACCCCGATGCGGGGTCGCGTATCCGGCACTATGCAGCGCTCGGCGCCGCGCTCCTCGAGCCCGTGGAGGCCATCCGATGACCGCTCCCGTCCAACCCGCTGACCGCCTCCGTGGCTCGCCCCGACCCTCCGGGGCCTCCTCGGTGTGGGCGCCCGCCTCCCCGTGGTCATGGTCGGCGCCGCCGACGGTGGGAGTCCGGACGCGCTGGTCGTGGACATCGACGACGGTGTCGAGCCCGGCGAGGCCACCCGGCGCCTGGTCGAGGCGGTGCGCCCATGGCGTGACGCGCTGGGGCCAGGTCCTCGCCGCGTCGTGCTCCCAGGGATCGGGAGCCTGGAGGCAGGCCCGCTGCCGGGCGCCACCGGCCGGGTCGCCGGCCGGGTCGCCGTCGTCACCGGGGCCGCGCAGGGCTTCGGCCTCGCGATCGCCGAGGACCTCGCGGCACAGGGCGCCCACGTCGTCCTCGCCGACCTCAACGTCCGCGCTCGCGCGAGGCCAACGCCGCAGCGCTCGTCGAGCGCATCGGGGCCGGACGAGCCATGGCCGTCGCGATGGACGTGACCGACGAAGCGAGCGTGGCGGCGGGCGTGGCGGCCACGGTCCGCGCCTACGGCGGCCTCGACATCCTCGTGTCCAACGCAGGCGTCCTGCGCGCCGCCGCGGTCACCACCCAGCCGGTCGCCGACTTCGACCTGGTGACCCGGGTCAACTACCGGGGCTACTTCCTCGCCGTCAAGCACGCCGCACCCGTGATGGCCCGCCAGCACGCGCGCCAACCCCGACTGGTGGGGCGACATCATCGAGATCAACTCCAAGTCCGGACTCCAGGGCTCCAGTCCGCAACAGCGCCTACGCGGGCTCCAAGTTCGGCGGCATCGGCCTCACCCAGTCCTTCGCCCTCGAGCTCGTGAGCGACGGGATCAAGGTCAACGCCATCTGCCCCGGCAACTTCCTCGACGGGCCGCTGTGGTCCGACCCGGACAACGGCCTGTTCGTGCAGTACCTGCGCGAGGGCAAGGTGCCGGGTGCCACGACCGTCGACGACGTGCGGCGCGCCTACGAGGCCAAGGTCCCGATGGGCCGCGGCTGCACGCCGGCCGACGTGATGGAGGCCCTCTACTACCTCGTGGCCCAGCGGTACGAGACGGGCCAGGCGCTGCCGGTGACCGGCGGCCAGGTGATGCTCAGCTGACCGCGACCACAGGAGCGATGACATGACCGATCTTCCCGCAACCCAGCACGCGATCCAGTTCACCGGTCCGGGAGAGGTCGTCCACAACCCCGCCAAGTCCGTGCACCGGCCCGGCCCGCACCAGCTCGTGGTCGCGGTCGAGGCGGTCGGCATCTGCTTCTCCGACACGAAGCTGCTCAAGGCGTTCACGGCGCACCCGCGCAAGAGCGAGGTCCTGGGCGGCCTGGACCCCGACCGTCCTGGCCGAGATCCCGAGCTACACGCCGGGTGACCCTGCCCCTCGTTCCCGGCCACGAGTGCGCCGGGCGGATCGTCGCGGTCGGGGACGGGGTGGTGCACCACCGGGTGGGGGAGCGGGTCCTGGTCCAGACCGACTACCGGCACCTGCCCACCGCCGGCGCCAACGCCGCGTTCGGCTACAACTTCGAGGGCGGGCTCCAGGAGTACGTCCTGCTCGACGAGCGGATGATCCTCGACCCCGACACCGGCGAGCGGTTCCTCATCCCCGTCGGGGACGAGCCGTCAGGATCGGCCGTGGCCCTGCTCGAGCCCTGGGCCTGCGTGGAGCGGTCGTACGCCTCGGTGGAGCGCGGCACCCTCACCCCGGGCGGCCGGCTGCTGGTCGTCGCCGAGCCCGGCCGGGGGATCCGGGGACTGGACACGCTGGTTGCGGCGGCGCGACCGGGCGAGGTGATCTCGGTGCTGGCGGACGATGGACAGGCAGCCGCGCTGGCCGCCGCGCTTGGCGGCGAGCTCCCCGTCCAGGCCGCCGACCTCGCGCACCTCGCCACCGAACGCTTCGACGACATCGTCTACTTCGGTGCCGACGCGGGCCGGATCGAGGCGCTGCAGGACCTGATGGCGCCCAGGGCCACGATCGATGTCGTCCTGGACGGCACGACGCCGGACCGGCCGGTCGCCGTGGACGTGGGCCGGATCCACTACGACCTGCTTCGCTGGGTGGGCACGACCGGCGACAGCGCCGCCGACGGGTACGCGCGCGTGCCGGCCACGGGCGAGCTGCGGGCGGGAGACCGGGTCGCGGTCATCGGCGCGGCGGGGCCGATGGGCTTCATGCACGTGATCCGGGCCCTGACCATCGGGCAGCCCGACGTGGCGGTCGATGCCATCGACATCGACGACGCCCGGCTCGCCCATCTCGCGAGCGTCGCTGCCCCGCTGGCCGAGGCGGCCGGGCTCCGGGCGGCGTTCGTCAACAGCCGGACCACCCGCCGGCCGCCGGCGGGTACGACTACGTGGGCGTGATGGTCCCGGCGCCCCCGCTCGTCCTGCAGGCCATCGCGGCGGCGGCGCCTCGGGCGATCGTCAACCTGTTCGCGGGCTTCGCCGTGGGGACGCTGGCCGCCATCGACCTCGGGGATCTGCTCGAGCGACGGATCTTCCTGTTCGGAACCAGCGGGTCCGTGATCAGCGACATGGAGGCGGTCCTCGCCCGGCTCGAGGCCGGGCTCCTGGACACCAACGTGTCGGTCGATGCCGTGTGCGGGATGGAGGGTGTCCGCGACGCGCTCGCCGCCGTCGAGGCGCGGTCGTCGGGCGGCAAGATCGTCGTGTATCCGCAGCTCCACGACCTGGGCATGGTGCGCCTGGGCGAGCTCGCCGGCCGTCTGCCGCGGGTCGCCGGGAAGCTCCGGGACGGCCGCTGGACGCGGGAGGCGGAGGTGGCACTGCTCGAGGAGGCGGCGCGGTCGTGAAGGCAGCCAGGCTCCACGGCCCGGGCGACATCCGCCTCGCCTCCGAGCCGGAGCCGCAACCGGGACCCGGCGAGGAGCTGGTGCGGATCACGGCCGTGGGGATCTGCGGCTCGGACCTGCACTGGTATGCGGAGAGCAGCATCGGCGGGGCGGAGCTCGTGCGCCCCCTCGTCCTCGGTCACGAGGCCGCGGGGGTCATCGTCGGGCGGCCCCCGGGCGGGGACGCGTGTCGCCATCGACCCCAGCCTGCCCTGCGGCCGGTGCGACACCTGCGCGCGCGGCCTCGGGCACCTGTGCCCGGCGGTCCGGTTCCTCGGGCACAGCGACACCGACGGCGCCCTCCGCGAGCGCATCGCCTGGCCGGCGGCGCAGCTGGTCCCGATCCCGGATGCGATCGACGACGTGGCGGGTGCCGTCCTCGAGCCGCTCGGGGTCGCGATCCATGCCCTGCGGCTGGCCGGGCTGCGCCCCGGGGGCACCATCGCCATCACCGGCGCCGGGCCCATCGGCCAGCTCCTGATCCAGCTGGCGTTCGCGGCGGGGGCGTCCGCGGTCGTCGCCACGGACGTCCTGCCCCATCGGGTCGAGGCGGCCCGCGCCGCCGGAGCCGTGGCCGAGGTCGTCGACGGCGGCGCCGAGCGGGAGCGCCTCCTGGCCGCCCTCGCCGGACGGCCCGTGGACACCGCGATCGAGATCGCGGGCGTGGACGACGCGATCGCCACGGCTGCCGCCCTCGTCCGGCCCGGTGGCACCGTGGTCGTCGCCGGCATCCCGACCGGCAACGAGAGCGTGGTCCCGGCGTCCGTGCTGCGGCGCAAGGGCATCGACCTCCGGTTCTCGCGTCGCATGAACCGGGTCTATCCGGAGGCGATCGCGCTGGTGACCGCCGGGCGCGTCCGCCCCGCCGACGTCGTCACGGCCGAGTTCGGGCTCGACGCCGTCGACGAGGCCTTCCGGAGCGCAGCCCGTCGTGAGGGCGGCAAGGTGGTCGTCCGGTGCGACCGGTGAGCGACTGATCGGCGAGATCGGAACCGATGGACGTGGTCTTCGCGCGCGAGCGCCAGCAGCAGATCGTCGAGATCGTGGACTCGGGTGGGCGCGCCAGGGTCGCGGACCTGGCCGCCAGGTTCGGGGTCTCAGCCGTGACCATCCGCAAGGATCTCGACCGCCTCGAGGCCCTCGGCCGCGTGATCCGGGCCCACGGAGGGGCGATCTCGTCGAGGGGTGTCGGCCGCCCGGAGCCCGCCTTCGAGGATCGTGAGCGCCTCCAGCGAAGCCAGAAGCGAGCGATCGCGGCTGCAGCCCTCGAGCGCGTGCGCGACGGCGACACCATCGTCCTCGACGCCAGCACGACCGCGCTCGCCATGGCGCGGCTCGTGCATGCGCGGCCCTGGACCGAGCTCACCATCGTCACCAACGGCGTTCGCGCGGTCCTCGAGCTCGCCGACACGCCCGGGGTGACCGTGCTGATGCCCGGTGGCCGGATCCGTGCCGGGCCCTGTCCATCGTCGACGCTCGCGGAGACGGCGTCCTGCGCCGGGTCAACGTGCAGGCCGCCTTCGTCGGAGCCATGGGCATCACGGTCGCCGACGGGCTGACCGACGGGACCGAGGACGAGGCGCGGATCAAGCGGCTGATGGTCGGCGCCGCTCGCGAGGTGCACGCCATCGTGGACCACACCAAATGGGGCCGCGTGGCGAGCGCATCCTTCTGTCGAGCGGACCGGCTTGCCGGCGTGTTCACGGACCGGGACGCACCGCCCGACGCCTTGGGGGCGCTGCGGGCACTGGGCGTGGCCGTCACGATCGTCAGGGAGGGCGGGGAATGAGCGCACCGGCACGGCTCCGGCTGGCCGCGATCGATCTCGGAGCGGAGAGCGGCCGCGTGATGGTGGGCGACTTCGACGGCGACCGGCTTCGCCTCGAGCAGGCCCACCGGTTCCCGAACGTGCCCGTCGCCGTCGGGGGCACGCTGCACTGGGACGTCCTCCGCCTGTTCGGAGACGTGTCGGCCGGGCCTGGGCCGGGCGGCCGCCGACGGCCCGGTCGCGTCGGTTGGCGTCGACACCTGGGGCGTCGACTTCGCGCTCCTCGACGCCCGCGGGCGCCTCCTCGCCAACCCGGTGCACTACCGGGACGCCCGGACCGAGGGGATCGAGTCGACCGTTTACGGGATCGTCCCGAGAGACGAGGTCTACGGGATCACCGGCATCCAGCCGATGCAGATCAACACGCTGGTCCAGCTGGTCGCCATGGTCCGGGCACAGGACCCACTCCTCCGCAGCGCGGACCGCCTGCTGATGACGGCCGACCTGTTCGCGAGCTTCCTGTGCGGTGCGTCGGTGGCCGAGTACACGCTGGCCAGCACGAGCCAGTGCCTCGACGCACGCGCCCGGGACTGGGCGAGGCCGATGCTGGAGCGGCTCGACGTGCCGGTCGGGATCCTGCCCGAGATCGTGCCGCCCGGGACCGTCCTGGGGGATCTCCTGCCCGCCGTCGCCGAGGCGACGGGGCTGACCGGGACCCGCGTGGTGGCCCCCGCGTCGCACGACACCCAGTCGGCGATCCTGGGGACGCCGCTCGCGTCGGACCGGACCGCGTTCCTCTCCTCTGGCACCTGGTCGCTCATCGGACTCGAGGTTCCCGAGCCCGTCATCTCGCCCGCGGCACTTGCCGGGAGCCTGACCAACGAGGGCGCGGTCGGCGGCCGGATCGCCCTGCTCAGCAACCTCGTCGGCCTGTGGCTCGTGCAGGAGAGCCGGCGAGCCCTGTGGCCGGCGGGTGACGGGCCTTCGTACCCGGAGCTCGCCTCGATGGCCGAGGCCGCGCCCGCGTTCACCGCGTTCATCGATCCAGCCGACGAGCGGTTCCTGCGCCCCGGCGACCTGCCGGCCCGAGTCCGGGCGTTCTGCACGGAGACCGGGCAGCCGGTTCCGGAGGACACGGGCACGCTGATGCGCGTCCTGCTCGAGAGCCTCGCGCTCCGCTACCGGGTGGCGATCGAGGGCCTCGGCACCGCCGTCGGCTGGCCGGTCGAGGGCCTGCACATCGTGGGCGGGGGATCCAGCAACCGGCTGCTGTGCCAGCTGGCTGCCGGCGCGACCGGCCTGCCCGTCCACGCCGGCCCCATCGAGGCGACAGCCCTGGGCAACGTCCTGGTCCAGGCGATGGCCGCCGGTGCCGTCGGAACCATCGCAGAGGCGCGGGACCTCGTGGCCCGGTCGTTCCCCGTGGTGGCCTACGAGCCGGCAGGGGACTGGGTGGAGGCGCGTGAGCGGTTCGCGAAGATCACGGCCCGGCGGACCGACCACCTCACCGGGGCGTAGCCGCGCGGGCGCCTGGCCGGGCCGCCGCCGATGTTCATGGGGATTCCTGATCCCCGCCCTGAGCGGACCCACTCATGGTGATCGAGCCGAGCCTCACGCCCGCGCAGTCCGTCACGCCCGCGCAGTCCGTCCCGCAACTGATCATCACTGCTGATCAATGGCAGGTTTCCGCGGCTTCGCTGGCGAGTTCCAGGCGGATTCCGGCGCGGATATCAGGGTTCCTGATCATCTCAGGGATATCCACGTGAGTCTGTCGGTCCCGGCCGTCCAGGTCCGCCGGAAGGCCGCCGTTGATCAGGGGCACTGATCAACGGGCAGGAAGAGGGCAGGCGAGGCACTGAACCGGCTGGGACCAGCAACAGGACTCCGAGCACCTGGCCGTGAGCAGCGGCCGAAGGGCGAGAGCGAGATCGGGATAACCGCAACAACCGGGCCCGTGCCGGGTCCGCGCTGTCACCCGGACCTCCACGACGGCGGTCCGGCACGGCGGTCCGGCACTGTTGCGCCTGGGGTGCAGAATCGCGGGAACGACCGTTGACAACTGGGTTGCCGCAACGGTATGTTATCGGTAACCGATACCGATCGACCCCCACTGCGTCCCCCAACCTGGCCACGGACCCGCTGAGGAGCTGCCGATGGGCGATCTCCTGGTCGAGATGACGGACATCTCCAAGAGCTTCCCGGGCGTCCACGCGCTCGACGAAGCGCGATTCGAGCTCAAGCCCGGCGAGGTCCACGCGCTCGTCGGCGAGAACGGAGCCGGCAAGTCCACGCTGATGAAGGTCCTGGCCGGGATCTACAAGCGCGACGCCGGAATCATCAAGGTCAAAGGCGTCGCGGTCGACATCCCGACCCCCAAGGCGGCCCAGGACCTGGGGCATCTCGATCATCCACCAGGAGCTCAACCTGATGGGCCATCTCACCGTGGCCCAGAACATCTTCATCGGGCGCGAGCCGCGGCGCGGCTTCTGGCTGGACGAGAAGCAGCTCAACCGCAAGGCCGCGGAGCTGTTCGAGGAGCTCCACATCCGCCTTGACCCGCGGGCCCGCGTCTCCGGGCTCGCCGTGGCCCAGCAGCAGATGGTGGAGATCGCCAAGGCGCTCTCGTTCAACTCGGACGTCCTGATCATGGACGAGCCCACCGCGGCGCTCACCGAGACGGAGATCGACGAGCTGTTCCGGATCACCCGGATCCTGCGCGAGCGCGGCCATGGGATCGTCCACATCTCGCACCGGCTCGAGGAGCTCAAGGTCATCACGGACCGGGTCACGGTCATGCGTGACGGGAAGTACATCGACACCGTGATCACGGCCGACGCCACGATCCAGCAGATCATCAGCATGATGGTCGGCCGCACGATCTTCGAGGAGGCGCCGGAGCTCCCCGAGAACCCCAGCCCGGAGGTGGTGCTCGAGGTCCGCGGCCTCAACCGGGGACGCGCGATCCGGGACGTCAGCTTCAAGCTCCACCGCGGCGAGATCCTGGGCGTCGCGGGCCTGGTCGGGGCGGGCCGCACCGAGGTCATGCGCGCGGTGTTCGGCGCGGACTCGCACGACTCCGGCGAGATCCTCGTCCACGGCCAGCCAGGTGACCATCCGGACGCCCAACGACGCGGTGCGCCACGGGATCGGCTACCTGTCGGAGGACCGCAAGCGGTACGGCCTCGCGCTGCCGATGGACGTCGAGGCCAACACCGTGATGGCCAGCCTCCGGAAGTTCACCGGCGCGCTCGGGCCGGATCAACTTCGGCAAGACCCGGAAGGCGGCCCTCGAGCACGTCGAGAGCCTCGCGATCAAGACGCCCAGCGTCGAGCCAGCGGACCAAGAACCTGTCCGGTGGCAACCAGCAGAAGGTCGTCATCGCGAAGTGGCTCACCGCCGACACCGAGATCCTGATCTTCGACGAGCCGACCCGGGGCATCGACGTGGGGGCGAAGAGCGAGATCTACCGGCTGCTCAACGACCTGGCCCAGGAGGGCAAGGCGATCATCATGGTCAGCTCCGAGCTGCCGGAGATCCTGCGGATGAGCCACCGGATCCTGGTGATGTGCGAGGGCCGGATCACCGGCGAGCTCGCCGCCGGCGAGGCCACCCAGGAACGGATCATGACCTTCGCCACCCAGCGCGAATCGATCGCGGCCGCGTGATGAGCGCCATCGTCAACCCACCGAGCGTACGAGGACACCTGTGCGATGGCGATGACGACCGGGGCCGGCAAGACGCGGATCCGGTCCGCGGTCAGCGGCGATTCGCTGCAGCGCGTGCTCGCGCTGGGCGGCCTGATCATCCTGCTCGCGTTCTTCTCGATCATCTCGGAGCCCTTCCGCACGCCCGACAACTACGTGTCGATCCTGGTCGCCACGGCCGTCAACGGCGTGCTGGCGATGGGCGTCACGTTCATCATCATCACCGGCGGCATCGACCTCTCCGTCGGCACCACCATGACGTTCGCATCGGTGTGCATGGGGATCGTGGTCACCAACTGGGGCATGCCGCTGTTCCTCGGCATCCCTGCGGCCCTCGGTGCCGGTGCGTTCATCGGCCTGGTCAACGGCACCCTGGTCGCCAAGGCCAAGCTGCCGCCGTTCATCGCGACCCTCGGCATGCTCAACGTCACCCGCGGCCTGGCCCAGATCCTGTCGGACGTGAAGCCGATCTACTTCGAGGGCACGCCCGAGTTCTACGACCTGTTCATGGGCAAGTACCTGCTGGGTATCCCGAACGTGGTGTTCGTCATGTTCGGCGCCGCGATCCTTGCGTCGCTGGTCCTGACCAAGACGACCCTCGGCCGCTACACCTTCGCCCTCGGCTCCAACGAGGAGGCGACCCGCCTCTCGGGTGTCAACGTCGACCGCTGGAAGATCGCCGTCTACGCCGTGGGCGGCCTGTTCTCCGGGCTGGCCGGCATCCTCATCGCGGCCCGCATGACCTCGGCCCAGCCGTCCGTCGGCCTGGGGTACGAGCTCGACGCCATCGCTGCGGCCGTCATCGGCGGCACGTCGCTCTCCGGCGGCGAGGGCAGCATCGTCGGCACGGTCATCGGCGCGTTCATCATCAGCACGCTGACGATCGGCCTGTCCATCACCGGCGTTCCCGACCAGTGGAAGCTCGTGATCACGGGTCTCGTGGTCATCGGTGCCGTCTGGCTCGACGTCCTGCGCCGGCGACGGCGCGCCTGATCCACGGGCCATTCCGGCCCCCATCCATCCGGACCGCATGCCGGCGACCGACCCCAGGGCGGCCTCGGCATCCAGGGTCACATCCAACTCACGGAGGAGGAGCATGAAGCTCACCCGCACGATCCGCCCCGCAGGGGCGCTCATGGCGCTCGCGATGGTGTTCGCGGCCTGCGGCGACGGTGGGGCATCGCCCGCCGCGTCAGCCGACGGCGGTGCCAGCACCCCGTACATCGCCATCGTGTCCAAGGGCTCGCAGCACCAGTTCTGGCAGGCCGTCCAGAAGGGCGCCACCGACGAGGCCGCAGCCCTTGGCGCGACCATCACCTACGAGGGCCCGGCGTCCGAGTCCGAGGTCGACAAGCAGCTGACCATGCTGCGGACCGCCCTGGACAAGAACCCCCAGGCCGTCTGCTTCGCCGCGCTCGACAGCAAGGCGGCCACGCCGCTGCTGGAAGAGGCCCAGTCCAAGAACATCCCGGTCGTCGGCTTCGACAGCGGTGTCGACAGCGACATCCCGGTGACCACCGTGTCCACGGACAACATCGCCGCCGCGGGCGAGGCCGCCGACAAGATGGCCGAGCTCATCGGTGGCTCGGGCAAGGTCGCCGTCATCGTCCACGACCAGACCTCCCAGACCGGCACGACGCGCCGCGACGGCTTCGTCAACCGGATGGAAGAGGAGTACCCCGACATCCAGGTCGTGGCCGTCGAGTACGGCGCCGGCGACCCCGTGAAGTCGGCCGACCTGGCCAAGGCCATCATGATCGCGAACCCGGACCTCAAGGGCTTCTTCGGCGCCAACGAGGGCTCCGCGAAGGGCGTCCTCAACGCGCTCAAGGAGACCGGCAACGAGGGCAAGATCGTGGCCATCGGCTACGACTCCGGCCAGCAGCAGATCGACGCCATCAACGCCGGGACCATGGCCGGCGCGATCACCCAGAACCCGGTCGGCATCGGCGCCAAGTGCGTGTCGCGCCGCGATCGACGCCATCGCGGGCAAGACGATCGAGAAGAACATCGACACCGGCTACTACTGGTACGACAAGACCAACATCGACAACGCCGAGATCCAGGCGGTCCTCTACCAGTAGACCGTCCGCTGCCGGAGCATCAGGTCGCAACCGAGGGGGCTGCCCGCGCCGCGGACAGCCCCCGTTCTCCCTCTGGCCTAGACCTCATCCGCGCCCAGACCGGGATCCCCATGAGCACCATCAGCGACGTTGCAAAGCGAGCCGGCGTGTCCTCGATGACCGTCTCGCGAGTCATCAACGGCACCGGCTACACGAGCGCGAGACGCGCGCCCGCGTGGAGGCCGCCATCGAGGAGCTGGGCTACGTGCCCAACGCCCTTGCCCGCCAGCTGCGGTCGAAGCGCACCAAGTCGATCGCCCTCGTCGTGTCGGACATCTCCAATCCGTTCTTCACCACCATCGCCCGCGGCGTCGAGGACGTCGCCATGAGCCCACGGCTTCTCCGTCATGTACTGCAACACCGACGAGTCCGAGGCCGAGGAGGAGCAGTACCTCCTGATGCTCGTCGAGCGCCAGATCGACGGCATCCTCCTGGTGCCCACCCGGAGCTCCGGCGAGTCGTTCCGGCTGCTGCGCGCCCACCACGTGCCCGTGGTCGTCATCGACCGGCGGATCGACGCCGGCGCCGTCGACAGCGTGCGCTGCGACTCCGAGGCCGGCGCCTACGCGCTGACGAGGCACCTGCTCGAGCTCGGCCACCGCGACATCGCCGTGCTGACCGGCCGCGAGACGATCTCGACCTCGATCGACCGCGTCGCCGGCTGCCGGCAGGCCATGGCAGAGGCCGGGCTGGACCTCGCCGGATGATCGCGTGCACTTCGGCGGCTACCTGTTCGGAAAGAGCAACCAGGCGGACGGTGACCGGATGGCGCGGCTGGTCCTCGACACCCCGGGGCCGCGGCCCACGGCGATCTTCTGTGCCAACAACTTCATCGCCTTCGGCGCGATCCGGGCGCTGCGGGATCGCGGCCTGCACGTCCCCGACGACATGAGCGTCGTCGCGTTCGACGACCTGCCGGCGGAATGGGTCAGCGAGCCGTTCCTGACCTGTGCCGCCCAGCCCGCCTACGACATCGGGCACTGCGCCGCCGAGCGCCTCCTCGGTCACATCTCCGGCGAGCACCAGCCCAGCGGTGAATCCGTGGTGCTCCCGTTCGAGCTCATCATCCGGCGATCCAGCGCACCCCCGAGCCGCGCCCCGGCTGGCGCGACCGCGTGAACGCTGCACCACCGCGGCACCTAGGAGGCATCGATGCTCAAGACCCGCCTGCTGCACCCCGAGATCCTGGCCGCCCTGGGCGAGGCCGGCCACGGCGCCCAGGTGCTGATCGCGGACGGCAACTACCCGCTGGCCACGCGCTCCAACCCCGACGCCTACCGGGTGTTCCTCAACCTCGCGCCCGGGCCAGCTCACCGTCACCGACGTCCTCGACGTCATCGCCGACGCGATCCCGGTCGAGTCCGCCTTCGTGATGGGTCCCGACGACGGCACCGAGCCGTCCATCTACGCCGACTTCCGCGGCCTCCTGCCGGACACCGAGCTCCAGCGGCTGGGCCGTTTCGAGTTCTACGACATGGCCCGGGGTCCGGACACCGCGCTCGCGATCGCCACCGGCGAGCAGCGCATCTACGCCAACATCCTGCTCACCATCGGCGTGGTGATGCCCGAGTAGGGCAGGGCAGGGCTCGTTCAGACGGCGTCCCAGGAGCACGAGGACAACGCACATGACCACCGTCAACACCTCCGGCCGCTTCGTGGGCGACTGGCCCAGGATCGGCATCCGCCCCGCCGTCGACGGACGCCAGCACGGCGTGCGCGAGTCGCTCGAAGCGCAGACCCGCAACATGGCGCTGCGCACCGCGAAGCTGATCAGCGACACCCTGCGCTATCCGGACGGCACGCCGGTCGAGGTGGTCGTCCCCGACCACAACATCGGCGGCGTGTACGAGGCGGCCAAGGTCGCCGAGCTGTTCCGCAAGGAGGGCGTCGGGGTCTCGCTGACCATCACGCCCTGCTGGTGCTACGGCTCCGAGACGATGGACATGGACCCGCTGACGCCCAAGGCGGTCTGGGGCTTCAACGGCACCGAGCGGCCGGGCGCGGTCTACCTCGCCGCCGTGCTGGCGGCGCACACCCAGAAGGGCCTGCCGGCGTTCGGCATCTACGGGCGCGACGTCCAGGACGCCTCCGACGGCACGATCCCCGACGACGTCCAGGCGAAGATCCTGCGCTTCGCCAGGGCCGGCATGGCCGCCGCCATCCTGCGCGGCAAGTCCTACCTGTCCCTGGGCGGTGTCTCGATGGGCATCGCGGGCTCCATCGTGGACCAGCCGTTCTTCGAGAAGTACCTCGGCATGCGCGTCGAGGCCGTCGACATGTCCGAGATCTACCGCCGGCTCGAGGAGGGGATCTACGACCCGGTCGAGTTCGAGAAGGGCCTGGCCTGGGCGAAGGCCAACTGCACGCGAGGGCACGGACCGCAACCCGGCCGACAAGGCCAAGAGCCGCGAGGAGCTGGACCGCGACTGGGAGGTCGTGGTCAAGATGACGCTCATCGCCCGGGACCTCCTGGTCGGCAACCCGCGCCTGGCCGAGCTCGGGCTTCGGCGAGGAGGCGATGGGCCGCAACGCGATCCTGGGCGGCTTCCAGGGCCAGCGTGCGTGGACCGACCACAGCCCCAACGGCGACTTCATGGAGGCGATCCTCAACTCGCTCCTTCGACTGGAACGGGATCCGCGCGCCGCCACATGTTCGCGACCGAGAACGACTCGCTCAACGGCGCGACGATGCTGCTCTCCTACCTGCTGACCAACCGGGCCCAGATCTTCGCCGACGTGCGCACCTACTGGAGCGCGGACGCGGTGGAGCGGGTGACCGGGCACAAGCTCGAGGGCCTCGCCGCGGGCGGCTTCATCCACCTCATCAACTCCGGCGCGGCCACCCTCGACGCCACCGGGCGCCATGACCGACGCCGACGGCAACCCGGCGATGAAGCCGTTCTGGGAGATCACCGAGGGCGATGTCGAGGCGGCGCTCGCGGCCACCACCTGGTACCCGGCCAACCGCGGCTACTTCCGCGGCGGCGGCTTCTCCAGCCAGTTCGTGTCCAAGGGCGGGATGCCCGTCACCATGGCCCGCCTCAACCTCGTGAGCGGGACCGGGCCCGTGCTCCAGATCGCCGAGGGCTGGACCGTGGAGCTGCCCACGGAGGTCCACGACATCCTCGACCAGCGGACGGACCCCACCTGGCCCACCCACTGGTTCGTGCCGCGGACCACGGGCGAGGGCGCCGTTCCGCGACGTCTACACCGTGATGGCCAACTGGGCCGCCAACCACGGCGCCATCAGCTACGGCCACATCGGCGCCGACCTGATCAGCCTGGCGTCGGTGCTGCGGATCCCGGTCCACATGCACAACGTGGCCGAGGAGGACATCTTCCGGCCGTCAGCGCGTGGGCCAACCTGGGCACGGCCGATCCGGAGGGCGCGGACTTCCGCGCCTGCGCCAACTTCGGTCCGCTCTACGGGAACGAGGTAGCTCGTCCGCTCCTCCGGCGAACCGGCCCCCGCTCCGTCTTCGGACGGCGGGGGCCTGCTCGTCCCCGGTGCAGACGCGGCCGGAGCGGCGTGGCACCGGAACCTAGCGGACCGCCGTGCGCCCGATGGGACCGCCGCTCGAGCGACGGATCACGACCTCGACGGGGAGGACAACGTCCCGCGGTGGCCGGTCCGGGTTCGCCAGTCGCTCGAGCAGCATCGCGACGCTCTCGCCGGCCCATCTCGAACGCCGGCTGGACGGCGACCGTGAGGAAGGGGTCGATGACCATCGCCTCGCGGCAGGTCGTCGAAGCCGACCACCGCGACGTCCTCGGGCACCCGGATCCCGAGCTCGCCGAAGGCGTGCATGGCGCCGATGGCGATGAAGTTGTTGCCGGCGAACACGGCCGTCGGCCGCGGCACGGCCTGCATGGCGGCGATCGCCATGTCGCGTGCCGCTGTCGATGGAGTAGGCGCCGTGCAGCACGAGGGGCGGAGGCAGCCCTGCCATGTCGACGGCCTCCCGGAAGCCGGCCACGCGGTCGATCGCCGTGGGCACCGCATGCCGGGCCCGCAGCATCGCCATGTCCCGGTGACCGAGCTCCACGAGCAGCCGCCCGAGCTGGAGCGCGCCGCCCCGCGAATCGGCCCGGACGACGTCCACGTCGGCGCCGGCCGGCCGCCGATCCACGATCACCAGCGGGACGCCGCGCTCACGGCACAGCTCGATGGCCTCGGCGCCGGTGCCGGCCGGGGCGACCAGGAGCCCGTCCACCTGGCGCTGGAGCAGCATCGTGCACCAGCCGCCGCTCCTCGTCCGGGCGCTCGTCGCTGTTGGCGAGGATCATCGTGATCCCGGCCTCGCGGGCCGCCGCCTCCACGCCGTGGGCCAGCGTCGTGAAGAACGGGTTCGTCATGTCCGGCAGCAGCAGCGCGATCGTGTCCGTGCGCCTGGCCCGCAGGCTCCGGGCGAGCGTGTTGGGCATGTACCCGGTCTCGGCGAGCGCCTGCTCGCACGCGGGCCCGCAGCCTGGGGCTGACCCCGGCGGAGGCGTTGACGACCCGTGACGCGGTCATCGGAGAGACCCCGGCCCTGCGGGCGACGTCAAGGAGGGTCGACGTGGCCGATCGTGCGGGCGCCGCGGTCCAGCCCGCCGGCACCGCTGCGCTCCCCGGAGGTGGGCACGCGCGCGAGGAGGACCGTGACCGCCGCCGATCCGTCGACCGGGTCCGACGCCACGGCCTCGATGGTGTACGCCCCGGCGTCGGCGGGAACGACGAGCGTCTCGAGCGCGCTCGAGGGTCTCCTCCCAGCCGTGCCCGCGCGACGATCGCGCGTCCCGTCGACCGCCGTGAGCACGTGGACCGTCGCTCCCCGCGGGTCGCAGTCCACGCGGCGCCCCGGGACCGGCGACGACGCGCTCGAGGACGAAGTGCTCGCGACGCGAGCCGGACGTCGGGCGACCCGGCGGCCGATCGTGACCGGGGGCGCCGTCCATGGGCCCGCCTGGACGCACCGCGAGCGACTGCTCCACGTGCAGGGCGCGCCCGGCCGACGCGAGGGCGACCCCAGTCGTCGCAGCGATAGGTGATGTCGGACGGCTGCTGGATCTCGTACAGCAGCGAGCCGGGGCCCGACGGCGTGGAGGGTGCCGGCCGGGACCATGTAGGCCTCGCCCGCGCGACAGCGGACGGCGGACCAGCAGGGAGGCCACGCTCCCGGCCCGGATCCCGTCGTGGACGGTCGTCTCGGGGGTCCCCGGCCGGACGCCCAGCAGGATCGCGGCGTCGGGCGCGGCGTCGATGACGTACCAGCCCTCGGTCTTGCCCACCGCGCCCGGACCCTCGAGTCGCTCGGCCTGCGCGTCGTCCGGGTGGACCTGGACGGACAGCCATTCGCGCGCGTCCAGCACCTTGACCAGGAACGGGAACCGGTCCGGCCAGCGGGCGTCCCGGCCGACGAGCGCCGGCCCGTGCCTGGCGGCCAGCTCGTCGAGCGTCGCCCCGGCATCGGGTCCGTCCGCCGCGACGCGACGCCGGTCCGGCGAGCCACGCCTCCCCGACGGGCGCGAGCCCCGGTGGGCGTCAGGCGCGACCCGCCCCAGACGCGCGGCCGGAGGTCCGGCCGGGTCCTGAAGGGCAGCATCGGTCGTCCCGTCCTAGAACCCGCGCAGCTCGGTGCTGCGACCGGGCGGGCAGGCCGGCATGGGGCCGGCGCTGCGAGGACCACGTACTCGATCCCGTGGTCGCGGCAGAACGCGCGCTTCTCGGGCTGGTCGCCGTCCTCGTTGACCACGTAGAACGTCGGCTGGATCGCGTCGATCTCCGGTTCCGCGTCCATCCATCCCTCGCCGGAGGACACGAGACACGCGGTGGACGCTCCGGACGGCGCCCACCATGTAGCGTCGCTCCTCCTCGTGCTGCAGCGGGTGGCCCGGCGCCTTTGAGCAGCTCGACGTTCCGGTCGCTGCCGACGACCGCGTACAGCGCGCCGAACGCGGCGGCGTCCATGAAGAACCGGATGTGACCCGAGTGGAGCCAGTCGTAGCAGCCGGTGACCACGACCCGCGGCGTGCCCTCCGGGGGCGGCGGGGCGGGATCGCCGATCGGGAACCCGGCGCGGGCCTCGCGGCTCACGGTGACGTAGCCGACGCCACCTGCCCCGGCCGCGGCCCGCAGGGCGGTGCGTTGTCCTCCTCGCGGACCACGATCGAGGATCCGGCCGCCGCGAGGGCAGCGAGGACGTCGGGGGCGCTCGACGAGCGACTCGGTCGACGATCTCGGCGCTGCTGCCACCCAGCGGATGGACTCGGCGAGGAACAGCCGCTCCGCCGCCGGGAAGCGCCGGCGGCGCTCCCGTGTGCTCGGCCACCAGCGCGTCGGACGGGACGCGGACGTGCAGCGGGCCGTGCGCAGCGGCCTCCTCGAGGAAGCGGACGTCGTCGGACCGAAGGTTGTCGAGGGAGGCCTCCACCACGACCGGGGCCGTCATCGCCGTCCGGACCCGCACCGCACGGGCGGAACCCGCCGGCGGCCGACTCCGGACGCCACGATGACGTACCCGCCGCCGCAGCCCGAGAGCATGGCGCCGGCATGCTCGGCGGCGTACGCGGCACACCAGGCCCAGCAGGTCGATGGTGATCGTCGGGTGCACGTAGACCTGCGGCAGCAGCGCTTCCCAGGCCCGGGTGGTACTCGTTGAGCGACTCGCCCAGCGCCCGCAGGTCCATCGCCACGATGGCCTCGTAGCAGGCGCGGCCGCTCGCGCTCAGGCGCGCGATCCACGCCGGGTCCAGGCGCTTGATCGCCGAGCGGGCCGTAGCCGGGCGGGCGCTGCCCGATCGGCACCAGGTGGATGACCCGCTCCAGCCAGGCGATCACCTCCGGGTCCGTCGTGGACTCGACGTGCGCCGGGAACCAGCCCCCGTCGACGTCCGCGTCGTAGTCGAGCCGGCTGACGCCCGGGTAGATCAGCCCGCACATGTCCTGCGACCCGGACGGGTCGGTCAGGTCGGCGTTCTCGGCCGCGTACAGCTCGCGGACCAGGCTGGCCGGCGTGCGATCGGCGGGGAACGCGTCCCCCCACAGCGCCCGGGCCTCGGCCCGGGTCCCGGTCGCCATCCCGGAGCGGTCCATGTAGCGCACGGTGGGCTCGAGCGAGACCACGACCATCGAGCCCGGCGGCTCGGGGTTGAGCGACGAGAGCCACGGCTGGTCGATCCAGCCGCCGGCCATCTGCAGGCGGAAGGGGAGGCTCCCGATGGCCTCGCGCAGGGCGTGGCCCGCGGGCGCCTCGCGGGGGCCCGCTGTCGTCGCGGACCAGTCGGATGCCGCCGGACCGGCCATCGCCGTCAGCCCTCGACGACGCGCTTGCCGGCCTTGCGGGCCGCGAACTGCTCGGCGATCCAGGCGTAGGTCTCGGTCATGCCCTCGCGCAGCGGCGTGTTGGGCTCCCAGCCCAGGACCTGCTGGATGAACGTGTTGTCGCTGTTGCGGCCGGCGACGCCCTTGGGCGCATCGAGCTTGTACGTCCGCTCGAGCGTGACGCCGGCGATGTCCTCGACCATCGACACCAGGTCGTTGATCGAGACCAGCTCGCTGGAGCCGAGGTTGATCGGCGTGGCGATCAGCTCGGGGCTGTGCATGATCCGGTCGATGCCGTGCAGGCAGTCGTCGATGTAGCAGAACGAGCGGGTCTGGGTGCCGTCGCCCCAGATCTCGATCCGCAGGTCGCCGCTGTCCTGCGCCTCGAGCACCTTGCGGCACATCGCCGCCGGCGCCTTCTCCCGGCCGCCGAACCAGGTGCCGTTGGGGCCGTAGATGTTGTGGAAGCGGGCGATGTGGGTCTCGAGGCCGCGCTCCGCCCAGTACTCCTCGCAGAACATCTCGGAGACCAGCTTCTCCCAGCCGTAGCCGCGCTCGGCCATCGCCGGGTACGCGTCCGATTCCTTGAGCGCGATCACGTCGGGGGACTTCTGGAGGTCGGTGTTGTAGGCGCACGCCGAGGAGGAGAAGAAGTAGCGCTTCACGCCCGGCGCGGTAGGACGCCTCCGTCAGGTGGGTGTTGACCAGGATGCTGCGCAGGCACTCCACGCGGAAGTGCTCGATGAAGCCCATGCCGCCCATGTCGGCGGCCAGGTTGTAGACCTCGGTCGCGCCCTTGACGGCGTCGATCGCGTTCTGCTCGTGGCTGAGGTCCATCGAGATCGACTCGACGCCCGGCACCCGCAGGTACCAGTCCGGCAGCGGCTTGCGGTCGATGGCGCGGATGCGGGTGTAGCCCTGCTCCGCGAAGTAGCGGGTGAGCGACCCGGCGATGAACCCGCCGGCGCCGGTGATGACGATCAGGTCGTCCTTGTCGAGGCCGCGCGTGACGTTCGTGCCGGGGATCGTGTCCGTGTACTCGGTGGTCATCGCGGGTCCTCTCTGGGTGGGCGTGCGAGGCAGCGGGGCGGTCGGTGGAGGGTCCGGTTCGGGTGGCATGGTAACGTTACCAACGCACGAGCGGACTGTCTAGCCCCGGGCCCAGTCTGTCGGCCCGTCGAGGTAGCGGACGCCGACCGGGACGCCGTCCTCGAGTATAGACCCGCGGCAGGCGCGGCACCAGCGCGTCCATGACCTCCCAGCTGATGGAGCCCCGCCGCTCGGCCAGGTCGTGGACCGTCATCGCGCCCGCACCCCCGAGGAGCTCCACCTCGTCGTCCGCCCCAAAGCCGGGCACGTCGGTCACGTCCACCGCCATCGCGTCGCTGCTGACGCGGCCGACGATGGGGACGCGCCGTCCTCCGACAACGCCCCAGCCGGCGGCCGCGTAGGCGCGAGCCCAGCCGTCGGCGTAGCCCACCGGGAGCGTCGCGATGACCGATGGCCGGCTTGCCGTCCAGGTCCCCCCGTAGCCCACGGAGACCCCGGAGCCGATCGGGGTGATCGTTGTCGCTCGGGCCCGAAGGGACAACGCCGGGCGGACGCCGCCTGCCAGGTCCGCCATGCCGGGCGCGACCGGAACGTCGGGCGGCACGATGCCGTAGAAGGCGAGCCCGACCCGGACGAGGTCGTAGGCGGGTGAGGTCCCTGCGAGCAGGCCACCGGTTGCGTCGAGGTGGCGCAGGCCCGGGTCGATGCCGGCGGCCCGGAGCTCGGCGAGCACCGCCTCGAAGCTCGCGACCTGTGGTGCAGCCACGGCCGGGTCCTCGGGACTGGCCAGG
Source organism: uncultured Chloroflexia bacterium (assembly GCA_963700555.1). Taxonomy (GTDB): domain Bacteria; phylum Chloroflexota; class Limnocylindria; order Limnocylindrales; family CSP1-4; genus CAIXZV01. The sequence goes on along the minus strand of CAVOXZ010000019.1, from coordinate 74,367 downwards.
TGCGACCAGGTGCCGGCGAGGCCGGCCAGTCCCGCATCGAGGAGCTGGCGGGCCGCCGCGACGCCGCGGGCGGGGCGGAGCCCGCCCCTGGACAGCCCGGTGTCGATGCCGAGGTGGACCCGGGGCGATCCTTGCCGACCGGCGCCCGGCGGGGGAGCGGCCGCTGACCCCAGCCAGCTCGACGAGCGCCCGCACCGACTCCTCGTCTGCCACCACGATGTCCAGCCCCGCCTCGATCGCGACCCCGAGCATCGTCGGCGGGACCGGGTACTGGACGAGGATCCGGCACTCGATCCACGCTGTCGCGGAGGATGAGCCCCTCATCGAGCGTGGCGACCACGAGGGCGGCCGCCCCGCCGCGCAGCGCCGCTCGCGCGGCCGCGACCAGGCCGTGCCCGTACCCGTCGGCCTTGACCACGACACCCAGGGACGTGCCCGCCGGCAGCGCTTCGCCGGATCAAGCGGGCGTTCCCGGCCAGCGCGCCGAGGTCCACCTCGAGCCACGCCAGCCTCGGCAGCGGCGGCAGCCCGGCGGCGGCGAGGCGCGCCTCGATGGGTCCGTCGGGTCCGGTCCGGGCAGCGTCGGTGGTCATGGGCGGGCGACTCCGTGGCGGACGGCGATGAACGGGACAGCAAACCTTTACTGCCCGACAGCAAAGGTTTACTATGACGCCTCCTCCATCGCAACCCCCAGTCCCGCTCCACAGCGATCCCGAGCTCGAGTCCCGACGGAAGGAGTCAGCCTTGGCCACCGATCCCGCGGACGTCCTCATCATCGGCGCCGGTGCCTCCGGCGGCGTGGTCGCGCGACGGCTGGCCGAGGCCGGCTTCGGAGTCGTGTGCCTGGAGCAGGGACGCTGGCACGACCAGGCGGAGTACCGCGGCGCCGAGCTGGACTGGGAGCTGACCATGCGCAAGCAGTGGTCGACGAGCCCCAACGTGCGCGGCCTGCCCGAGGACTACCCGATCGACGAGACGGACGCGGAGGTCTCGCCGCTCATGTTCTCGGCCGTCGGCGGTTCGATGCTGATCTTCGCCGGCGCCTGGCCCCGGATGCTGCCGTCGGACTTCCGGGTCCGCTCCCTGGACGGGATCGCGGACGACTGGCCGCTGACCTACGAGGAGCTGCTCCCGTACTACGAGCGGAGCGACCGTGACATCGGGGTGTCCGGGATGGGCGGCGATCCCGGCGTACCCGCCCGGTGGCGAGGACCCGCCGCTGCCGCCGCTGCCGCTGGGCGCCGGCGGCCTCAAGGTCGCGCAGGCCCATGCCCGCCTCGGCTGGCACTGGTGGCCGGAGCCGAACTCGATCCTGTCCGTCCCCTACGACGGCCGTCGGCCGTGCGTCCAGCGAGGGACCTGCCAGCAGGGCTGCGGCGAGGGGGCCAAGGCCTCCACCGATCTCACCCACTGGCCCAAGGCGATCGGGGCCGGGGCGCAGCTGATCACCGGGGCACGGGTCCGCCGGATCGAGACCAATGCCAAGGGCCTGGCCACCGGCGCCGCCTGGATCGACGAGGACGGCCGCGAGCACTTCCAGGCGGCCAAGGTGGTGGTGCTCGCCGCGAACGCCGTCGGCACGGCGCGGCTGCTGCTGCTGTCCGCATCGTCGGCGCACCCCGACGGCCTGGCCAACTCGTCCGGGCTGGTCGGCAAGCGGCTGATGATGCATCCCTTCGCGAACGTGGGAGGCCTGTTCGACGAGGACCTCGAGAGCTGGCAGGGCCAGTTCGGGTGCTCCATCGAGTCGTTCGAGTTCTACGAGACCGACGAGCGGCGCGGCTTCGTCCGCGGCGCCAAGTGGGGCCTCGCCCCGACCTTCGGGCCGATCAACGCGGCGCTGCCCAGCCGGGCCGGCACCCAGGTCTGGGGCCCGGACCATCACCTCCACGTGCGATCCCACCTCGGTCGCGGCGCCAACTGGGGCCTGTTCGGCGAGGACCTGCCCGACGAGGCCAACCAGGTGACCCTGTCGGGATCGCTGACCGACTCGTCGGGCATCCCGGCGCCGGAGATCCACTACGCGGTGTCCGAGAACTCCCGCCGGCTGCTGGACTTCCACATCGAGAAGGCGTCGGAGTCGCTGATGGAGGCCGGCGCCCACACCGTCGAGGTGGACCGGCTGATGCGCTACTCCGGCTGGCACCTGCTGGGGACGGCGCGCATGGGCGACGATCCACGGACATCCGTGCTGGACCGCTGGAACCGCACCCACGACGTCCCCAACCTCTACGTCGCCGACGGCAGCTGCTTCGTCACCTCGGCCGGCGTCAACCCGACCTCGTCCATCTGCGCGCTCGCGCTGCGGGCGGCGGACCACATGGTCGAGACCCGCTTCGACCAGCAGGTGCCGGCATGACGGGCCCGGGCGCCGCGCCGGCCCCGGGCGCCCCGCCGCCCGTGGACGCGGCCGGACTCGCCGTCCTCGCCGGCGTCGCCGGGCTGCTCATCCCGGCCGCCCACGGCATGCCGTCCGCCGGGGACGTCATGAACGACGCGCGTCTGCGGTTCGTGCTCACGGCACGCCCCGACCTCGCCGAGCCCCTCGCCGCCGCGCTCCGGCCCGAGCTGGGGGCCGATCCCGCCACCCGTCTCTCCACCCTCGAGCGCGACGAGCCCGCGCACCACGCGGCGCTGATCCAGGCGATCGTGTTCGGCTACTACACGGACAAGGGCGTCCGCGACCTCCTCGGCTATCCCGGCCAGGAGGCGAAGACGCTCTACTCCTGGAAGCTCCCCGAGTACATCGAGGATGGCTCGATCGATGCGGTGCTGGCCCGCGGAGCCGTGTGGCGCGACCCCGCCACGGGGCAGCGGTCGACCGCCACGTACGCACCGCTCGCCCGCACCGAGGAGACGTCATGACCACCGCCACCGCTCCCGCCGGCTGGCTCGACCCGTTCCTCGCGGACTGGGCCCCGGGCACGGGCGAGCCCCGCGAGCACCGCGAGCCGGCGAGCGGCCGCCCGCTGCTCACGCTCCCGCACGCGACCGCCGCCGACGTTGCGCGCGCCGCTGCGGCCGCCGCCGCCGCCCAGCCGGCCTGGGCCCAGGTGAGCTATGCCGAGCGGGCCCGTATCCTCCGCCGCGCCGCGGAGATCTACGAGGCGCACCGCGACGAGCTCGGCACCTGGACGCAGCGGGAGACCGGTGCCGTCCACGGCAAGATGCACCACGAGCAGAACTTCGCGATCGCCGAGGTGCACAACGCGGCGGCCATGCCCTGGCAGCCGTACGGGTCGCTGGTGCCGTCGGTGACCGCGGGGCGGCTGTCGATGGTGCGGCGGGTGCCGATCGGGGTGATCGGGGCGATCACGCCCTGGAACTCGCCGTCGGTGCTGGGGATGCGGGTGGTGGCCCCGGCCCTTGCGCTGGGCAACGCGGTGATCCTCAAGCCGGACCCGCAGACGCCCGTCTGCGGCGGCGCCATGTTCGAGGCCGTGTTCCGCGAAGCCGGGCTTCCCGACGGGCTGCTGCAGGTGGTTGTCGGTGGCGCCGAGACGGGCGAGGCGATCGTCACCGACCCCAACGTGCACGCGGTGTCGTTCACGGGCTCGACCGCGGCGGGCCGCCGGGTGGGCGAGCTCGCCGGCCGCCTGCTCAAGAAGGTCAGCCTCGAGCTCGGTGGCAACAACGCGTTCGTCGTGCTCGACGACGCGGACCTGGAGGCCGCCGCCTCGGCCGGTGCCTATGCCTCGTTCCAGTTCCAGGGCCAGGTCTGCTTCGCCGCCGGCCGGCACATCGTCCACCGCAGCGTGGCCGACCGCTACGTGGCGCTCCTCGCCGAGAAGGCGCAGCGGCTCAAGCTCGGCGATCCGTACCGCGAGCAGGTGGACCTGGGGCCCATCGTCAACGAGAAGCAGCTCGCCCGGGTGGACGGGATCGTCCGCCGCTCGGTCGAGGCCGGCTCGCGGATCGTCGTCGGGGGCACGCACGAGGGCCTGTTCTACCGGCCGACGGTGCTCACCGACGTCACCACCAGCGCCGCGGCCTGGACCGACGAGATCTTCGGCCCGGTCGCCCCGGTCGTGGTCTTCGACACCGATGACGAGGCGCTCGCGCTCGCCAACGACAGCGAGTACGGGCTCGCCGGCGCCGTCTACTCCCGGTCCATCTCGCGCGGACTGGCCCTCGCCCAGCAGATCCGGAGCGGGATGGTCCACGTCAACGACCAGACCGTCAACGACGAGGCGGTCATCCCGTTCGGGGGCATGGGCGCGTCGGGCAACGGCTCGCGCTTCGGCGGGCCGGCAAACTGGGACGAGTTCAGCCAGTGGCAGTGGGTCACCGTCCGCGACGAGCCGCGCTCGTTCCCGTTCCCGTACTGACCCCCGATGGCATCGATCACCGAGGTCGCCAGGCTCGCCGGCGTGTCCGTCGCGACCGCGTCGCGCGTCGTGTCGGCGGCCGATTACCCGGTCAGCCCCGCCACCCGCGAGCGCGTGCTCGACGCGGCCCGCTCGCTGGACTACGTGCCCAACGCGCTGGCGCGCGGGCTGCTCAAGAGCCGGGTGCCGGTCGTGGGCGTGATCGTGCACGACATCACCGACCCGTACTTCGCCGAGGTGGTCCGCGGCGTGGAGGACGGCGCGGACGCCTCCGGCTTCCTGGTCATCACCTGCAGCTCCGAGCGCGACGTCGAGCGGGAGCGGTCCTACGTGCGCCTGCTCCGGTCGATGCGGGCCGCGGCCGTGGTGTTCGCCGGCAGCGGACTCGACGACCGCGACGCCAACGAGGAGATCGAGCGTCACCTCGCCGCGATGCGCGCCGACGGCGCGGCGGTGGTCCATCTCTCGCCCCACGCCGGCGGCGAGCCCGACGTGGGCGTGGACAACACGGCCGGGATCGCCCGGATGGTCGAGGCGCTGGTCGCGCTGGGGCACCGCCGGATCGCGTTCCTCGCCGGTCCGCGGGCGCTGATCGTGTCGCAGCGGCGGCTCGACGGCTATCGGGCGGGCCTGGCGGCAGCCGGGATCCCGTACGACGAGCGGCTGGTCCTGCGCACGACCTTCGACCGTGACGGCGGGGCCATGGCCGTGGACACCCTGCTCGCGGGCGACGCGCCGTTCACGGCGATCTGCTGCGCCAACGACCTGCTGGCGCTCGGCGCCCTCGCCCGGCTGGCCGAGCGGGGGATCGAGGTCCCGCGCGACGTCTCGGTGGCCGGGTTCGACGACATCGCGGTCGCGGCCATGACCGCGCCGTCCCTGTCCACCGTCCGCCTGCCGCTGCGCGAGCTGGGCCGTCTCGGGTTCCGCCATGCCGACCAGCTGCTGGCCGGCGAGACGCCGGCGCCGGAGACGCTGCCGACCGAGTTCGTCCTGCGCGCCTCGACGGGCCTGCCGCCGGCGGCCCCCCTCCCTGCCTCTCGACCTGCTGCCGTCATCGATCAAGGAGCCAGCACATGAGCCTCAACCTCCGGGGACTGATCCCCGCCTGCGTGATCACGTTCGACGCCGACGGGCGCTTCGACGAGGCGGCCTACCGCCGCTACCTCCAGTGGCTGCTCCCGCAGGGGCCGGTCGCCCTCGCGATCAACGCCGACACCGGCGAGGGACCGCACCTCTGGCCGGACGAGCGCGAGCACGTCCTCCGGGTCGCCGTGGACGAGGCGGGCGACGTCCCGGTCATCGCCGGGTTGTCCGCGCAGTTCACGGCGCAGGCCGTGGAGGAGGCGAAGCGAGCCGAGGGCGCCGGGGCGCGAGGCCTGCTCGTGTTCCCGATCGCGGCCTACCAGGGCACGCCGCTCGATCCCGCCGTGCCCGTCGCGTACCACGAGGCGATCGCCCGCGGCTGCGGCCTGCCGCTGGTCGCGTTCCAGCTCCAGCCCGCGCTGGGCGGCGTGGTGTTCGCGGAGGAGACGCTGCGGCGGATCGCCGCCATCGACAGCGTGGTGGCCCTCAAGGAGGCCTCGTTCGACGCCCGGCTGTACCTCCAGACGCGGCGGATGATCGAGCGCCTCGAGCGGCCGATCGACCTGCTGACCGGCAACGACAACTTCATCTTCGAGTCGTTCCTGATGGGCGCCGAGGGAGCGCTGATCGGGTTCGGGACGCTCGCGGTCGACCTCCAGGTCGAGATGATCCGGCTGTGCTTCGACGGCCGCTGGGACGAGGCGCGGGCGATCTGGGAGCGCATCCTGCCGCTCGAGGAGGTGGTCTTCGGCTCGCCCGTTCGCGACTACCGCGCCCGCACCAAGGTCGCGCTGCGCGAGCTCGGGCGTGATCGAGAGCGTCACCGTCCGGCCGCCGCTGCAGCCGATCGCCGAGGCCGAGACCGCCGTCATCCGCGCCTCCCTCGATGCGCTCGCGGCGGGCGCGCCGCTGATGGGGGAGGCGCTGGCCGGGCGTGTCGTCCTGGTCACCGGCGGCAGCCGCGGCATCGGGGCCGAGGTCGCGGCGAGGGCCGGGGCGGAGGGCGCGACGGTCGCGGTCCACTACCGCAGCTCGCCCGACGGCGCGGCGGCCACGGTCGCCCGGGTCCGGGCGGCCGGCGGGCAGGGAGACACGTTCGCTGCCGACCTCACCGACGGGGCGCAGGCCGAGGACCTGGTCGCCGCGGTCATCGAGCGCTTCGGACGCCTCGACGGGCTGGTCAACAACGCCGGGCAGACGCATGTCGGCCCGTTCCTCGAGATCACCCCGGCAACCTGGGACGAGGTCCTGCGGACGGACCTCACCGCTGCCTTCCACACCTGCCGCGCCGGGCTGCCGCAGATGCTGGAGCAGGGCTCGGGGTCGATCGTCAACGTCGCGTCGAGGCTGGCCCAGGTGGGGATCGCGGAGACCGCCGCCTACAGCGCCGCCAAGGCGGGCCTGATCGGGCTCACCCGCGCCCTCGCCAGCGAGTTCGGCCCCCGGGGGGTCCGGGTCAACGCGGTGGCGCCGGGGATGACGCTCACGGACATGACCACCGATCTCGCCGACAGCGACGAGGGCCGGCGGCGCCTGCGGGCCATGCCGCTGGGGCGCTACGGGCGCGCCGACGAGGTCGCCGAGGCGGTCGTGTTCCTGCTGACCGATGCGTCGAGCCTGTTCCTCGGCCAGACGCTCAATCCCAATGGCGGGGGGTACATGCCGTGACCAAGGTGATCGGGGTCCGCGACGCGGTCGGGCTCGTGCGCGATGGGGCGACCGTGGTCATCGGCGGGTCGGGGGCCGGGCACGCGCTGCCGCAGCGGTTCATCGACGAGCTGGCCGCGGTCTACGCCGAGACGGGCCGGCCCCGCGACCTGACCACGGTCCGGATCGTCGGCATCGGCGACTTCGCCGACCGGGGCTTCTCGCAGCTCGGGCTGCCGGGGCTGCAGCGCCGCACGATCGGCAGCAACATCGGCAACGAGCCGCGCCTGGGAGCGCTGGTGGAGGCGGGCGAGCTGGAGGCGTACTCGTTCCCGCAGGGCGTCCTCTCGCAGCTGATGCGCGAGATCGCCGCCGGCCGGCCGGGGCTGGTGACGTCCGTGGGCCTCGGCACCTACGTTGACCCGCGCCAGACCGGCGGCAGGCAGAACGCGCGGACGACGGAGGACCTGGTCGAGGTCGTCACGCTCCGGGGCCGGGAATGGCTGCTGTTCCACGCGTTCCCGATCGACGTCGCCGTCATCCGCGGCACCACCGCGGACGAGGACGGCAACGTGTCGATGGAGGGGGAGGCGATCCAGGGCGAGATGCTCGCGATGGCGATGGCGGCCCGCAACAGCGGGGGCATCGTGGTCGCCCAGGTCCGGCAGCTGGCGCCTCGCGGATCGCTGCCGCTGCGCTCGGTCAAGGTGCCCGGGGCGCTGGTGGACCACGTGTACGTGGACCCCGACCAGTGGCAGACGTACATCACGCGGGACTCGCCCTACTACTCCGGCGCGCTCCGCCGGCCCGTGGTCGGCGATCCGCCGCTGGCGCTCGACGTGCGCAAGATCATCGCCCGCCGCTCGCTGCTCGAGTTCCGCCCGGGCGCGATCTGCAACCTGGGCTTCGGGATCAGCCAGCTGATCGGGCGGGTGGCCTGGGAGGAGGGGATCACCGACCGCCTGGTGCTCACGGTGGAGCAGGGAGTCTTCGGCGGCGTGCCGGTCGCGGGCAACGAGGGCGGGGCCGGCTTCAACTACCAGGCGATGATCGACCAGCCGGACATGTTCGGCTTCTACGACGGCGGTGGGCTGGACATCGCGAGCCTCTCGTTCGCCGAGGTCGACGCCGAGGGCAACGTCAACGTGCATGCGTTCGAGGGGCGCGTCCGCGGCCCGGGCGGCTTCCCCAACATCAGCGCGCGGACGCCGCGCATCAACTTCGTGGGCACGCTGACCGCGCAGGGCCTCCGGCTCGAGATCGACCGGGACGGCGTCCGGGTGCTCGAGGAGGGGGTGCTGTCCAAGTTCGTGCCCGAGGTGCGCGAGGTCTCGTTCAACGGGCGGCTGGCCCGGGAGCGGGGCCAGCAGGTGCGCTACATCACCGACCGGGCCGTGTTCGCCCTCGAGGCGGACGGCCTGGTGCTCACCGAGGTCGCGCCCGGGATCGACCTCGAGCGCGACGTCCTGGGGCGGATGGGGTTCCGGCCGCGGGTCGCGGACGACCTGCGCGAGATGGACCGTCGGCTGTACGCCGAGGGCCCGATGGGCCTCGCGGCGGACTTCGGGGCCGGGAGCGGCGCATGAGCGGTCTCGTCCGGCTGGAGCACGACGGGCCGATCGCACGGCTGACGCTCGACAACCCGCCGCTCAACCTGGTGACCGCGGCGCTGCTCGCCGAGCTGGGCGACGCCCTGACCCTGCTCGAGGCGGCGGCGCCCGGCGATGTGCGGGCGGTGGTGGTGACCGGGAGCGGCGACCGGGCGTTCTCGGCCGGCTCGCACGTCGCCGAGTTCGAGGCCCAGCGGGGTCCCGGCGGCCGCGCGCGGCTCGCGCTGGAACAGGCCACCATCTCGCGCCTGGCCTCGCTCCCGATGCCCACCATCGCCGCGATCGAGGGCAACGCGCTGGGCGGCGGCCTCGAGATCGCCCTGGCCTGCGACCTGCGGGTCGCCTCGGAACGCGCGAAGCTCGGCCTGCCGGAGGTCCGTCTCGCGGTCATCCCCGGTGCCGGCGGCACCCAGCGGCTGCCCCGCGTGGTGGGCCTCGCCGTGGCCAGGGAGCTCGTCCTCACCGGGGCCGTGCTCGACGCGGCCGGGGCCCTCCGGGTCGGCCTCGTCAACCGGGTCGTTCCGGCCGGCGGGGCCGTCGCCGCCGCCATGGACCTCGCCCGCGAGATCGCCGAGCGCGGCCCGCTCGCGGTCCGCGAGGCGAAGCGCCTGCTCGACGCCTCGGCCGACCTCCCGCTGGAGGCCGGCCTCGCCGCCGAGCTCGAGGCCTCGGTCCGCATCTTCGCCACCGACGACATGCTCGAGGGCGCGACCGCCTTCCTCGGCAAGCGTCCCCCCCGGTACCACGGCCGGTGAGGCCGCAACCGCACCAGGAGCCAGCTCATGAGTGACATCGGCCGCTTCGGCGTCTTCCTCCCGTCCTACGTCTGGGAAGGCGACGGTGGCGAGCGGGCGCGCGGCATCAAGGCCTTCGCCCGAACTGTCGAGGAGCTGGGCTTCGACTCGCTCTGGATCACCGACCACCTGCTGGCCGCGCGCCGCTTCTACTCGGTCAACTGGCTGGAGCCGCTGATCGGGCTTGCGGTCGCCGCGGGTGCGACCGAGCGCGTCCGCCTCGGGACCTCGATCCTGATCATGCCGCTGCGCAACCCGGTGATCCTCGCCAAGGAGCTGGCCACCCTCCAGTTCCTCTCGGACAACCGGGTGATCCTCGGCGCGGGCGTCGGCTGGAACGAGGTCGAGTACGAGGCCGTGGGCGTCCACAAGTCCGAGCGCGGCAAGCGGACCGACGAGATGCTGGACATCATGATCCCGGCGCTCGAGGGCGAGACCGTGACCTACCACGGCCGCTACTACTCGGTCGACGACGTGTTCATCGAGCCCCGGACGAGCCAGCGGCCCGAGATCTGGATCGGAGGCGGCTCGCAGCTGGCCGACCCCAAGTCGCCGGACCTGCCGCGGTTCGTGGAGTCCGTGAAGGCCCGCACGATGCGGACCGACGGCTGGATCCCGCGGCCCACCTGCCCGCCGGACGACATCGCGCGCGACTGGGCGGAGCTGCAGGCGTACTACCGCGAGCACGGCCGCGACCCGGACGAGTGCGTGGTGGCCCACGAGAACTTCCTGCACCTGGTGCTCACCGACGACCCGGTCAGGGCGCGCGAGGAGCAGCACCGGGCCTTCCTCAAGGTCATGAGCTCGGAGCGCGGCGAACGCTACCTGGAGTCGGTGTACCTGTTCGGGACACCGGACGAGGTCATCGCCTCGCTCCAGGCGCGGATCGATGCCGGGGTGGAGTACTTCATGCTCCACACGATGACGCCGGACCCGGCGCAGCTCCGCGACTGGACCGAGCGGATCATCCCGGCGCTCCGGTTCCCGCCCACCGCCGGCCCCGTCCGGCGGCCCGTCTCGCCGGCGGGCAGCCGCGGTGGGGTGAGCGCGGCGTGACGCGCCACGTGGCGCTCCTCGGCAAGCCCCTGCGGCGTCGCCACTCGCAGGTCATGCACGACGCCGCCTTCGACGCGGCCGGGATCGACGCCCGGTACGGGCTGCTGGAGCTGGACGAGGACGAGGTCGCGACCGCCGTCGCCGCCGCCCGCGGGCCGGCATGGCTCGGCCTCGGGGTCACCGCGCCCTACAAGCGGCTGGTGGCGGGCCTGTGCGACGAGGTGGAGGCCGACGCGTTCGGCGATCGGTGCCGTCAACAACGTGGTCCGCACCGACGATGGCCGGCTCATCGGCATCAACACCGACGCGCCCGGGTTCCGGGCCGGTGTCGAGCTGGCCATGGGCCGCCCGCTCCGGGACGCCGAGGTCCTCCTGGCGGGCGCCGGCGGCGCCGCTCGCGCCGTCGCGTATGCCTGCCTGCGAGCCGGGGTCGCCCGGCTCACGATCGGCAACCGGACGCCTGCCGCCGCGATCGCGCTGGCCGGGCAGCTCGGAGATCAGGGCGGGGCGCGTGTCGAGGCCGTGGCCCTCGACGACCCGGCCTTCCTGGCGGCCGCCCGGACGGCCGACCTGGCGGTCAACGCCACCACCGTCGGCATGGTCGACCCGGGCATCACCCTGCCGGTGGACGCGCTGCCGGGATCGGCGACCGTGTTCGACCTCGTCTACGTGCCCGCCGAGACACCCCTCCTGCGCGCGGCGCGCGCCCGCGGCCTCCGGGCCGCCAACGGCTCGGAGATGCTGATCGCCCAGGCCGCCATCGCATTCGAGCGCTGGACCGGGGTCGGCGGGATGGCCGACGTCATGCGTGACGCCGTCGCCCCGCTGCTCGCCGATCCCGGCGCGGTGGCCTGAGCGATGCGCCTGGCCTCCATCCTCGGCGAGCGAGGTCCCGGCGTGGCGATCGTCCGCGGGGACCGGGTCCTCGAGCTGGACGAGTTCATGGACATGCGCGGCATCGCGATGACCCTCGACGGCGTGCCGTGGGTCCGGCACTGGGCCGAGGCCCAGCCGGAGGAGGCGTGGCACCCCCTCGCAGAGGTGTCGCTCCTCCCCGCCGTGCCGGATCCGGGCGCGATCTACACGGTCGGCCTCAACTACGACGGCCCGGGCGCGGCGCCCCGTCCAGCCGCTCCGCTCATCTACGGCAAGGCGGCCTCGTCGGTCGCCGCGCACGGCGCGACCCTCGCCTGGGACCGCGAGGTGACCGACGACGTCGACGCCGAGGTCGAGCTGGGCGTCGTCATCGGGGCCGGCGGCTCGATCTTCGGCTACACGTGCATCAACGACGTCTCTGCCCGCGACGAGCGGCTCGACGGCGACCAGTGGCTGCTCGGCAAGTCGATGCCGGGCTTCTGCCCGGTGGGCCCCTGGATCGTCACCGCGGACGCCTTCGACCCGGCCGACGTCCGGCTCACCTGCGCGATCGACGGTCAGCTGACGCAGGTCGGCCGGACCTCGCAGATGCGTTTCGGGATCGCCGAGATCGTCACCTTCCTCTCGCGCCACCTCGAGCTTCGCCCGGGGGACCTGATCGCCACCGGGACGCCGGCCCGTCTCGCCACGCCACCGGGACCCACGCGCCGCCTGCGTCCGGGCGACACCGTCACGGTGAGCATCGAGGGCATCGGCGACCTGACCACCCATATCGCCTGAGGAGGCTTCGGATGTCGAAGACGCCGACCGTGTTCCTGGCCGAGATGACCGACCCCGAGGTCGAGACGTTCCTGCGCGACCACGACACGGTCATCGTGCCCGTCGGCTCCACCGAGCAGCACGGGCCGCACGCGCCGCTGGGGACCGACGTGCTGATCCCGGTCGAGATCGCCCGCAGGGTCGCCGAGCGCATCGGCGCCGTCGTCGCACCCTCCGTCGACTACGCCCTCTCGTACCCGCACGTCGGCTTCACCGGCGTCGTGCACATCCGGGTCGCGACGTTCATGGCCCTGATCGAGGACCTGTGCGCCTCGTTCGCCGCCGTGGGCTTCCGGCGGATCGTGTTCCTCAACGGCCACTACGACAACACCTACGCCATCGCGTACGCGTGTGCCAGCGCGGCCGAACGGATGCCGGCCGGGACCCGCGCCTTCCCGGTCAACTACTGGGACGGCATGACGGCGGACGAGGCCGCCGAGTTCTTCGACCCGTCCAACGGCCTCCACGCCAACAAGGGCGAGACCGCTGCCGTGCTTGCGATCAACCCCGACCTGGTGGACATGGAGCTTGCCAACGTCGAGTTCCCGCCGTTCCCCGAGGTCACGAGCCCGGCCCCGGTCCACACCGCCTTCTTCTTCTCGGCACCCGGCTCCGTTCACCGGGCGACCCACTCGGGGACGTGGGGCGATGCCCGCTCGGCAACGCCCGAGTTCGGCGAGCGCTACCTGCAGGTGGTCACCGACGCCACCATCCGGATCCTCGACGACGTTGACCGGACTGACCGGGCCATGCCCCCGCGCTGAGCGCGTCGTAGCATCCGGCCATGCACCTGACTGATCGGCGCACCTTCGGGCTCCTCGGGGAGATCGTCGACGGCAATCCGACCCAGGAGATGCTCGACGCGGCGTTCGCGGCGGCGGGGCTCCCATGGTCGTACGTGTCGATGGCGGTGCCGCGCGATGGGTTCGCCGCCGCGTGGGATGCCGCCCGGACCCTCGGGTTCTCCGGCCTCAACGTCACCAAGCCCTTCAAGCTCGAGGCCGCCAGGCTCGTCGACCGGCTCACCCCGGCGGCGGCGGCCATCGGTGCCGTGAACTGCGTGTTCCGCGACGGAGAGGCCCTCATCGGCGACAACACCGATGGACGGGGCCTTGCCCGCGCGGTGGCCGGCGTGGCCCGGATCGATGGGGCCAGCGTGGAGGTGCTCGGGGCCGGCGGGGCGGCTCGCGCGGCCGCCGTCGAGCTGGCGCTCGCCGGTGCGAGCCGCATCACCGTGGTCGCCCGGTCCGGAGAGGCCGGCCAATCGCTCGTGGACGCGGTCACGGCCCTCGGCCGCAGCCCGGCGGCGTTCGAGGCGTGGACCGGCCGCCACCCGGTCTCGGCCGACGTCGACCTCCTGGTCAACGCCACCTCGGTCGGGATGCTGGACCCGGACGAGCGGCCGGCGGTGGATATCGACGCCCTGCGTCCCGGCTCCACCGTGGCCGACGTGATCATCGCTTCCCGCCCGACCGCGCTCCTCCTGGAGGCCGCCGGCCGCGGCCTGACCACCGTTCACGGCAACGAGATGCTGGTGCACCAGGCGGCCATCGGCTTCGAGGTCTGGACCGGGCGGCCGGCCGACCTGCAGGTGATGCGGATCGCGCTCGCGGAGGCGCTCGCCGGCTGAGCGGCCGCCTCGCTCCGCTCGCCCGGCGCGGCAGCCTCCGCTCGCCCGGCGCGGCAGCCTCGCTCTTCTCGCCCGGCGCGGCAGCCTCCGCTCGCCCGGCGGTCCTCGCCGCCCGCCCGCCCGCTCGCCCGGCGGTCCAACCGTGCGGTCGCGGACGGATCCACTCGCCCAGCGAGTGCCACTGGCGGGGCGTGGGCCCGGGCGGGGCCGATCCCGTTCGCCAGGCGAGCGAGATCGAATGGCCCCGCACCGTTGGGTCGCCCCGCGAGCGGACACGTGCCCCGGGCCCTCATGAAGAACGGGCGCCCGTCGGGCGCCCGTTCGATTGGGAGGTCGGGGAGAACGGGTCAGATGCCCGGGATCCGGATCAGCAGCAGCTGGCCGCCCTCGCGCTTGTAGGTGAAGTCCGGCTGGCCGTCGCCGTTGTTGTCCTCACCGGGCGCCTTCTCGATCCACAGCGTGTGGGCCTGGACCGCGACCAGGAACGCGCCGGGGCCGAAGGCGGCCGAAGCGTCCACGATGCCCGTGGATTCCCAGGCGCCCCAGTTGCCGGCCGGTCGCCCGTCGACGTCCGTCGGACCACCGTCGGCCGACTGGTCGACGCTGGCCACGACCTGCGGCAGGCCCGAGAACGGCGCGTACCAGAGCCGCCCCGTGGTGGCGTTCGGATCGGTGGAGCCGACCGGGAACTGCTGGCTGCTGCCCGGGTCCTCGGTCACCAGCAGGCCGGTCGGCGTGGACTCCACGTTGTCCGGCTGGTGGATCTCGCCCAGGGTCTTGACCGGGTTGTCGTCACCTTCGACGAGTACCGTGAGCGACGTCACCAGGGTCGGGTCGGACGGGTCGAGGACCATCTTCCAGATCCGGCCGTTGGTGGATTTGAAGTTGGGCGTGTCCTGGCTCTGGGCGGCGGTCCGTCCGCGCCCGGAGTCCGCGATGTACACGACGTTGCCCATGCCCGGGCGCTTGTCGTAGGCGAGGTCCTCCACCCGCACGAACTGGAACACGTTGTTGATGTCGCTCCAGTACTCGAGGACCCATTGCGGGCCGTCGATGCCGGTGGGGGTCGCGAGCCGGAGATCGGTCTGCCAGCTGCCGTTGTTCGGCGGAGCCGGGTAGCCGAAGTCGGCGGCCTTCACCGCCGTGCCGTCGGGGTGCATGCCGGTCGCGATGTCGCGCGGGACCTTGATGAAGTGCCCGGTGACCGAGGTGCCCGAGCCGGGCAGCACGTGGTAGTAGTTGGTGACGCCGGGCGTGTCGGACACGAACGCCCACAGGTCGCCCTGGTCGGCGAGCAGCGCGTCCGTGCTCCCGGCGATGTACGAGTACAGCTGCGACTGGGCGGGCACTGCACCGGGCGCGAACACGCCGGTCAGCGGGCCGCTGGTGAAGGTGTCGTCGCCCGACAGCACGACGGGGTACCCGTAGCCGGGGATCGGCAGGCTGTTCTCGTGGTTGTGGCGGCCCATCCCGTAGATCGGGTGGTGCTTGCCGGTCTGCACGTCGAGCGCGACCACGACGCCGCCTTCCACGGCAGCGGGGTCTCCCACCGCCGGCGGCCACGACTGCTCCGCCCGGTACACGTAGTCCGGCGTCTCCTCGTTGGTGAGGTAGATGTCGCGGTCGAAGCCCTCTGCGGCGGTGGCCAGGAAGCTGGAGCAGAAGCGCTGGTAGCCGTTGCTGCTCTCGATCACGAACGAGCCGTTGAGCACCCCGCCGGACTTGCGGTTCAGGATGAGCCGGCTGACCTGCGCGTTGTCGAAGTCGTTCTCGCCGTTGGCCGCGGTCGGGTTTGCCGAGTTGTACGGGAACGGGACCTTGCCGGTCTCGTGGTTGACGAACACGTCGATCCGGCCGTTGCCCCGGGTCCGCAGGGCGATCCCGTCCGGGAGGGCCTCGAAGCGGAACCCGCTGTTCAGGGTGTCGCCGACCGTCAACAGCGGCGTGACGCTGACGCCCGCCATCACGGGCTCGAGCATCGGGTCGTGCGAAGTCCGGTACCCGGCCCCGCCCGGGTCGGCGGCCACGGGTGCCGCACCCGGCAGGAGCAGGGAGCCGGCCAGCCCGAGGGCGCCGGCGGTGCGCAGGAACGTGCGCATGCAATCCTCCCCTTCACGACGCCCGGGCAGGCGTCCAGCAATGAAGTCCGGACAGCGTGACCGCGAGCAGGGACGGTGTCAACGCGCACCGGCATCCGCCCGGTGCAGGCGCGCACCACCGGCAGGCTCGCGCTGGGACTGCCGCGCTACGTCCGCCCGTCAATCGCCGGCGGGGTCCTCGTTGGCCTCGTCGATGCCGAGTGCGCTCCCGTGCAGCTCGGCCTCGCCGGACGTGAACCACCCGCGCAGGCTGCCGCGCCACAGCGCCCGCTCGTGGAAGCGGCCTTCGGCCTTGATGCCGTCGAGGCCCCCGGCCGTGACCAGGGCCTCCAGCAACGGCGCCAGCTGCGAGCCGTAGACGTGCATGCACGGTTCCGGGCGCACGCCGGGCCACGAGTAGCAGGACACGACGGTCCGACGCTCGTGCGGTCGGGACCTCCGGCGGCAGGGCGTCCCAGGCCGGGTCGTCGGGGTCGAACGTCCACTGGTCAAGGTGCCCCTGCGGAATGCCCTCGACGCCGCGCACGACCTGGGGCTCCACGTCCAGCAGGTACGGATCCACGGACAGGTCGCAGATCACGGCGTGCCTGGGCAGCAGGGCGAGCCAGGCGTTGGGGATCAGCGGCTTCGACGGATCCCGCCGCGCGGTGGCATCGACCAGCAGATCCGTCAGCAGCAGGCGCGACTTGAGGTACTCGGGATCGCCGGTGAGGTTGCGGCCCGCGGTCACCACCTCCACGCCGGGCAGTCCCGCACGCGTGTAGGCCTCGTTGCGGGCGTCGTCGCCGTACTTGGTCGCGAACTCGACGGCGTGCCGCCCGACCCGGCCGGCGCCCATGATCAGCACCTTGACCGTGGAGCGGCGCGGGCCGCCCAGCTCCGGCCAGGTCCGCTCCAGGGCCGCGAACGCGCTCGAGACCCCGTTCCAGGCGACGCTTCGCAGGTTCTCCACCATGCGTCGGCCGTCCTCATCACGAATGAGGTCGAGGGCGATGGCGTCGATCCCGGCGTCGGCGAGCATCCGGACCCGCGCCGGCCGGGTCGCGAAATGGAGCATCGACACCAGGACGGCACCCCGCCGCAGGAGGTGGTACCTGCCCTCCGGCGCCCGGAGCACGACCACGATGTCCTGGCGGTAGCAGTCCTCCTCGTCGCTCACCACCACGTCGGGCGAGAGCATGCTGTAGTCGAAGTCCGTGTAGCCCATGTCGGACCCGATGCCGCTCTCGACGTGGACCTCGGCGCCGTTCGCGGCCAGCAGGCCGATGAGCGGGGGCAGGAAGTCGCGGCGCTCACCCGGCTCGCGGTGCATGCGTGGGAACCCGACCGTCACCCGGCTAGCCGTTGTCATCGCGCCTCCTGCCGATCGCCGATCCCCGCGTGTCCATTGTCGCGCAGGGTCCGCCGCCGGACCAGCCGCCCGCATCTGCCGTCCGACCCCGAGGACCGGGGTCCGCATGGCCCGAGCACGGCCGCGCGCGGTAGTGCAATGCTGTCAGGCGTGACAGCGAAGAGCGAACGCGTCCTGACGTTCGGCTTTCCCCGGATGGAGAACGAGCCCGGCGAACGGCGGGCCTTCCTGCCAGCACTGATCGGCACGGTGGCCGCGATGGGGGCGGACGTGGTGGTCCAGGCGGGAAGCGGGACCCGGATGGGCATCCCCGACGAGGCGTACCTCGCGGCCTCGCCGCGGGTGCGGATCGCGGACGAGGCCACCGCATACGCGCAGGACGTGGTCGTGATCCTGCGCGCGCCCGAGGGCCGATACGAGCTGCTGCGGCGCGGCTCGATCCTGCTCTCGATGCTCCACTTCGTCACCCGCCCGGAACGCTCGGAGCTGCTGGATCGGCTCGGGATCGAGGCGGTGGCCCTGGACATGGTCACCGGTGACGATGGGCGGCGCCTGGTCCAGAACCTGCGCGACGTGGCCCGCAACGGGCTCGCATCGGCCTTCGAGGCCCTCGAGCAACGCTGGTCGCCGCTGCTCGCTCCGGACCGCCCGGCGGTCAGCGTCACGATCATCGGCGCCGGCGGGGTCGGCAAGCACGCCATCGAGTGGGCGGCCCGGGCCGGCACCATGGAGCGCAACGAGCGGCTCATGCACGAGGGGCTGCCGGGCGTGGAGGTCGTCGTCGCGGAGCAGAACCTTGCCGGCAACGAGGGCTGGTTCCAGCGTCGGCTGCCCCAGACCGACATCCTCGTCGATGCCACCGCTCGGCGGGACACGTCGCGCGCGCTGATCCCGAATGCCTGGCTGGCGCTGCTCCCGCAGCACGCCGTCATCTGCGACCTGGCTGTGGATCCCTACCTGCCAAACGATGATCCACCCGTCGTGCGCGGGATCGAGGGCATCCCCCAGGGCAACCTGGACCAGTGGGTGTTCGACCCGGACGACCCGGCCTGGGACCGCGTGCCTCCCGGCGTCTCGACGGCCGAGCGTCGGACCGTCGTGTCCTGCTACTCGTGGCCGGGCGTGGACCCCGTGACCTGCATGGAGGCCTACGGGTCGCAGGTCACGCCGCTGCTCAAGACCCTGGTCTGGTACGGCGGGACCTCCGCGATCGCACCCTCGGTGTCGTTCCACGGTCGCGCCCTGTGGCGGGGGAGCCTGCGCAACTTCCTGGGGTACGAACCCGCCGGCTGAGCCCTGTCGGGGTCTAGACGGGCGGCCGGCGACCGGGCACGTCTCGTCCCCGGGGCGCAACGGTCAGCGCGGATGACCGGAGCCCGAAGCGGATCGCCATCGAGGGCCACGCGAGATGGTCACGCGTCCAGCGCTCGGTCATCTCTCCGGTCCCGGAGCGGCGCTCGATGGTCCCGTCGCCCGAGAGCACCAGCGTCTCGCCGTCGGCGAGGGCCAGCCGCCGGGGGCGGAACCGGGTGGCGCCGGCCTGCCCGGATCGTGCTCGACTGGTGCTCACGACGGGCGCCGGTCGATGAGCGCTCGCAGCGCCTGCTGCAGGTGCTCGTTGGCGCTCGCGTCCTGGGCGGATGTCGTGTGGCTCCGCGCCTCACGCGCATCGGCTGCCTCGCGCATGGCGTCCGCGATGCGCCGGTTGAGGCGATCGTCCTCGGGACGCCGGCCGACCCGGCCGGATGCGGTCTCGGAAGGGGTCCGTGGGGGAGTGTGGCGTGTCATGGTCGACTTCCAGCTGCCGGCCGGACGCGGGCCCGGAGGTCGAGGCACTCGGCACGGAGGACGGACAGGACCCCAGCATGCGGGGTGGCGCCGGGAAGCGCAAACCTGTCGCCTCGGGGCGATGCCCGGCGACCGGCCATCAGCCGGCCATCAGCCGGCTGTCCGCTCCAGGATCAGCGTCTGCCAGAAGTAGCCCCGGTGGCTGTCGGCCAGGGTCAGCCCGCCGGCCGCGGCGACCTGGAGCACACGGGCCGTGCGATGGACATGCACCCGGAACGGGTCCCGCCAGAGGGCGCTCCAGCCGTTGCTGATGGCCACGCCGGCCCGGACCCAGGCATCGTCGCGCGGCAGGACCATGCCCAGGCGGCGACGGGTCTTGTCCGCGGCCACGCGCACCAGCGCCTCCATGTGCGGGTAGCAGCACACCACCCGGTCCAGCGCGACGAGGTCGGCCGCCGGGAGGTCCGGCACGATGGTCACGGCATCGCCCTTGTGGTAGCTGACCCGGTCGGCCAGCCCGCGCCGGTCGGCTTCCGCCCTGGCCGCCTCGAGATACGGGCCCGAGGCGTCCACGTCGATCGCCGACGCCGCTCCGGCGGCCAGGAGCGCGTGGTGAACCGCCCCGACGCCGGCGCCGATGTCGAGCACGGTCAGCCCGTCGACCCCGTCCGCCGCCAGGCCACCGACCAGCCGGGCCGTCCAGCCATTCGGTCCACGCTCGCGGTACTCGCGGAGCCGGTCGTCGGCACGACGGGCGTCGAACTGGTCGTCGTAGATGGTCGGCTCGCAGCAGTCCACCTCGCGGATCCTAGACCACCACGAGCGCGATGCCTACCGTACCGCCGGGGCAGCACGCCGCCAGGTGAGTATGCTGCGCAGCATGGGTGACAGGGCTTCGCTCTCCGGCGACCAGTGGGAAGCGCTGCTGCACCTGCCGTTCGCCGTCCACTCGAGCGTCACGGACGCGGACGAGGGAGCGGCAGAGGCGCAGTTCCGGGCATTCCGCGACGAGATCGAGCACGGCCGGAGCGTTTTTGGCGACGGGACCGCAGGCGCCGACCTTGCCGGCGCTGTCGCGGGCAGCCTGGATGTCCTGTGGTCGGCCTACCGGGCATCCGGCCGATCGCCCGAGGACGTGGTCAAGCGCGGCATGAAGGTCCTGCGCAAGCTGCCCGAGGACGAGTCGGTCGCGATCCGGGACTGGCTGCTGATCGTCGCCCTGCGCATCGCGAGCGCCACTCGCACGGTCGGTGCGCCGCCGGTCACCTGGAGCGAGGTGTACGCGCTGCGGGACCTCGCCCGGTGGCTCAAGCGCCCCGTGCCCGACATCACCCAGGGCTGACCGGGTCCTCGCGCGATCCGTCCGGGGTCGGCGTCGCGGCGAACTGCCAGTCCGCCGTGCGCGAGATCCCCCGCAGCAGCCGGCCCAGGATGTCCGCCCCGGTGATCACCCTCCGCTGCCCCCCGGTCCAGACCACGATGATGTCGTGGTCGATGACGTCGTCGCCGCGCCGGACCGGCCGATGCTCGAGCAGGCCGAGGTAGTCGCCGAGGCGGCCATCCGGATCCGTGACCAGGATCGGCCGGTGGCAGAAGTCGCGCGCGTTCACGGCCCCCTCGTCGAGGACGGCGGCGCGGACCAGGCCGTCCGCGTCGAGCGCATAGTGCGGCTCACCATCGGGTCCCACCAGGATCACCCACGGATGTCCGGACGCGTGGATCTGGTGCAGGAAGGGCGGCACGGCTCCGGGTTCGATGACCGGCAGCAAGAGGTCGTCGCCGTCCGCCGGGAGCGTGATGATGCTGGCCGGGTCGATCGGCTCGCCCTCCAGCATGACCGGGATGTCATCGAGGGCCAGGAAGTTGAGGGCGCCGGTCCCCTCGATCTCGCCGACGTCGGCCTCCTCGGCCTTGATGTGCGTCCGCAGGATCCGGCGCAGGTCCCGCTCCCCGTAGTAGGCGATCAGCTCGCGGCCCAGCCATCGATCCAGCATCCAGGCGGACGGCTTGGCCACCGGGAACAGGATCACCTGGTAGACGCGGAGCACCGGGGCCAGGACCGACGCCGTCCGCAGGGCGTGGCGCGAGAAGTAGGCCTGGGGCAGGATCTCGCCGCCGAAGGTGATCAGCACGGTCGAGAACACGAACGCCACCAGGCCCGTCAGCACCGAGTTCGACAGCAGGGTGAGCAGCACGTTGATGCTCACGTTGCCCCACAGGATCGTGGTCAGCAGGAAGTTGGCGTCCTTGCGCAGCGCCAGGACCTTCCGGGCGGCGAGGCTGCCGCTGTTCGCCTCGACCTCGAGCTGGAGCCGGCTGAGGCTGAAGAAGGCGAGGTTGAGCCCCGAGAACATCGCGGACTGCGTCACGCAGAACAGGATCCCAGCCCAGACCAGGATCGTGGCGTCCATGGCTCCTCGGAGGCGGCACGGCCGGGTGGCCAGCGTGCCGATGCCCTAGGCAGACGGCCGAAGGTCGTCTGCCGGATGGACGTGGAGCGTATTCGATCATGGGCACGATCCGCGACCGGCGGGAACGAAGCTCCCTGCGCCCGCCCCCGCTTCGCGCGCCCTACGCCCGGAACGATGCGCGTCGTGCTGGCGGCCGGCTCAGCAGCTGATGTCGACCGTCGCGTCCATCTGTTCGCCGTGCGGGCCGGCAGGGCCAATCGCCTTGAAGGTCACGGTGCCCGTCACGTTGCCGCCGTCGACGGTGAGCGCGATGGTGTCAAGCACGTTCCTGTAGAGGATCCCGGCATTCTTGCCGTTCTCGTCGAAGTCACCTTCGAGCGTGACGATCTCCGAGATGAAGTCCTCGCTCATGCCTGCCCGGTTGATCGATGCTGCGAACGCGCCATCGGAGGTGCGACCAAAGAGGTCGTAGCTGTCCGGCAACAGGAACCCCTCGGCGTTCTCGGAGGTGTCGCAGGCCGTCATCTCGAGCGCATAGACCGTGCCGTCGGCCATCGTCAGCGTGCCTCTGCGCGCTCCGCCGGCCGCACTTGCCGCTGACGGCGGCGCCGCGGTCACGGCGACGCCCGGGTCGGTGGCGAGGGCGGTGGGTTCAGTTGCAGGCGCATCGCTGGACGCGGCACCGGAGCCGCACGCCGCGAGCCCGCCAAGCGACAGGACGGCGAGAAGGGCTGAACGGATCAGGGTCGCGGACGGCGCATGACGCATGGGCAGGACTCCCTTCGATGGATCGGGGGGGGCGCCGGGCCGACCGGATGGTGGCGGCGCGTTGGGCTGGCCCACCCTACTACGCCACGCTGGATCCTGTCGCGCACGGTGCCCACCGTAGACTGGCCCTCTCACCACAGGGAGACTGCCTCGATCGTGCGCCTTGACTTCAGCGTCCTGCGACGCCTGCGCGCGTCGCTGGTCAACTCGATCGGGGACGTGACCTTCGGGATGGAGGACGGCGCCGTGTCGGTCGCCGGCCTCGTGTTCGGCGTCGCGGCGAGCACCAACGACAGCCAGATCGTGCTCCTGGCTGGGGCGAGCGGCGCGATCGCGGGCGCGGTCTCGATGATGGCCGGCACCTACCTCGACGTGCACTCGGAGCGGAGCCGGGCAGCGGGCCTGGTCGAGAAGGCACGCGATGCCATCGCCGTGGATCCGGCCGCCGTCCGTGCCCGCGTGGCCGTCCAGCTCCGCGGGGCTGGCTTCTCCGATGCCGAGGCGCAGGGCGTGACGGCCGCCTTCGAGCGGAACCCGGACGCCCTCCTGGAGTACGTCGCGGCATTCGAGCTCGGGGTCCCGCGCGTCGAAGGCGCACCGGCGTGGACCCATGCCGGCTGGATGTTCGTCGCCGACCTGTTCGCGGCGAGCGTCCCGGTCATCCCGTTCGCGCTGTTCCCCATCGAGACGGCCCGCCTCGTCTCGCTCGTGGTGACGGGTGCCCTGATGGCGGCGCTCGGCTATGCGCGGGGACGGATCGGGCACGAGCCGGTGTGGCGGACCATCCTCCAGACGATGGGGATCGCGGGGGCGGCCGCCCTGGCGGGCGTCCTGATCGGCTGGTTCGTCACTCGTTAGGGGTGGCTGGCCGGAACCCCACCATCCGGAGCTGCTCCAGCGCCGGCTTCGGAGCCTGGCTCGGCCGGCACGGCTCGCCGGGGCTGGTTGATCCAGCGCTGGTTCAATCCGCGGATCCTGCGTGCAGGCGTCGGGCGGCGAACGCCGGGCCGCCGACTCAAGGGCACGGATCGTCGAGGGCGGGGACCCGCTCGGAGGCCGTCCGTCGCGCGGAGCGGTGAACCGGCCGGGTGCGGAGTTCTGTGGCCCGTGCGGGACACGCCTCGAGCCGCTCGTCGCCCGGTACGGTGGGATGATCGAGGAGTTCTTCGCGCTGGCCGGGTCGGCGCCGGTGCCGGTCGCCGTCGATGCCGGTGCCGTCGAGTGGCCTCGTCCCTGTGGCGCTGGCCGACGACTCCGCCAACCAGGGCCGTCCCGGTTCACCACCAGTCGGGGTCTTGCCATCGGTCGGTACGATGACGCCGGCGTCCCGCGATCCGCGTAGCAATCCCGGACCGCGCGATCAGGACGCCGCGCGGAGGCCGAACATTGAGCACCACCGCGACCACGGTCGATCTCGAGGCCAGCGTCCCGGCGCAGCGGGCGGCCGGCCGGCCATACGCGCGAAGCTGGCCGAACGTGCTCGCCTCGTGGCTGGAGCGCGTGCCCGGCCCGACCTGGCTCGCGTATGCCGGGGCGACGGCGCTCGCCATCCTGCTGTCGGCCGCCCAGGCGGCCATCGACGGGGTGGAGCCGATCGGCGGCACGTTCGCGCTCCTCTACTACGCCGTCCTGCCGTTCGGGGCACTGGGCCTGATGCACGTGCTGGACCGCACCGCCGCGGGCGCCCTCCGTGCCCTCCGGCCGGTGCTCGACATCGACGATTCGGAAGCCTCGGCGCTGCAGTACGAGCTCACGGTGGCCCCGGCTCGTCCGGCCGCCATCCTGACGCTGCTGGCGTTCGCGACCACGCCCATCGGCTACATCATGGATCCGGCGGGAAGCGGGATCGTGGGCTACTCGCCGATGGCGCTGGCGTTCCGCTTCGCGTGGGAGAGCCTGATATCGGCCGTGTTCCTGGTGCTGGTCTACCACACCCTCAGACAGCTTCGCCTGATCGACCGGATCCACGCCCGGATCGACCGGATCGACGTGTTCGACCAAGGGCCGCTGTACGCGTTCTCGCAGGTCACCTCGCGGACGGCCCTCGGCCTCATCCTCCTGCTCGCGCCCAGCATCTTCCTCATCGCCCCAGACGCAGACGGGCCATTCCTGGCGATCACCGTGGCCTGGTACGGCCTCGCCGTCGTGATCGCCGCCCTGGCCTTCCTGCTGCCGCTGCGGGGGATGCACGATCGCCTCAGCGGGGAGAAGCGGCGCTGGCAGGGCGAGATCGGGCGACGCCTGACCTCGACCCTCGATGCCATCCACGCGGCCGTCGATGCCGGGGACGGGGACGCCATCGAATCGCGCAACCGCGCGCTCTCGGCGCTGATCGCCGAGCGGGACCTCGTCAACCGCATCCCGACCTGGCCGTGGAGCACGGGCGCGCTCACCGGGTTCCTGTCGGCGGTCATGCTCCCGCTCGTGCTGTTCCTCGCGCAGCGGGTCCTGGGCGACGTCCTGGGGGGCTGACCCGGTCTGGGCGTCGCGCTTGACAGTCATCCGCCCGCCCGTGAGGCTGTGGGGGCCGCGGTCCGAGCGTGTCCCGTCGGATGCCCCGCGGCAGGAGGTCGCTCGTGGCGAAGTACCTGTACACCGGCAGCTACACGATGGAGGGCGCACGCGGCATCCTCGCCGAGGGCGGAAGCAGCCGCCGCGCAGCCGTCGACAAGCTGGCCGCATCCGTCGGCGGCACCGTGGAGTCGTTCCACCTTGCCTTCGGGAGCGACGACTTCTTCATCATCACCGACCTGCCCGACAATGCCGCCGCCGCGGCCCTGGCGCTCACCGTCTCGGCGTCCGGTGCCGTGAACGTGCGCACGGTCGTGCTGATGACGCCCGACGAGATCGACGCGGCGACCAAGCTCTCGCCGGCGTACCGCGCCCCGGGGACGCTAGCCTCCCGCCCGTCCTGGGCCGGGGCCGTCGCGGCGGTACCGGCCCGAAGGGCCCTTGCGCACGCCGCGGGCCGGCGAGATCCTGCCCCCATGCCCGACGATCGTCCTGGCATGGCTCCTCGACCCGTCCGACCCGGCCATCCGCCACCTCGCGCTCCGCGACCTGCTGGGTCGCCCGCCCGATGATCCGGAGCTCGCGGCTGCGCGCGCCGGGGCGATGGCCGCGACGCCCATCCGGACCATCCTCGATGCCCAGGACTCCTCCGGCTGGTGGGTCAAGCCGGGTCCAGGCTACGGCGGCAAGTACACCGGCACCACCTGGTCGCTCATCTTCCTCGAGCAGATGGGCGCCGATGGTGCCGATCCCGGGATCGCCCGCGGCTGCGAGTACGTCCTCGCCCACACCCAGGCGCCCAGCGGCGGGTTCGGCTACGGCGGATGGGCCGACGAGGACCGAAAGCCGCCGCCGTCCGCGGTGGTCCACTGCCTCACCGGCAACCTGCTGCGAGCCCTGGTCCACTTCGGCTGGCTGGACGATCCGCGCACCCAGGCGGCGATCGCCTGGCAGGCCGCCGCGATCACCGGTGACGGCGACATCCGCTGGTACAAGTCGACCACCAGCGGCCCGGGCTTCGCCTGTGGCGTGAACGAGCAGCTGCCCTGCGGATGGGGCGCGGTCAAGGCGCTCCGGGGCCTGGCCGCCATCCCGCCCGACCGCCGGAGCCCGGAGGTGCGGGCCGCCATCGACGCCTCGGTCTCCTTCCTGCTCTCGCGCGATCCCGCGACCGCGGACTACCCCATGGGCTGGGGCAACACCCGCCCCAACGGCTCCTGGTTCAAGCTCGGCTTCCCGTCCGGCTACGTGGCCGACGTGCTCCAGGTGCTGGAGGTGCTGGGCGAGCTGGGGCTTGGCGGTGACCCGCGCCTGGAGCGCGCCCTGGAGCTTCGTCCGCGGCAAGCGTGACGCCAGCGGCCGCTGGCGCAACGAGAACCCGTACCGCGGCAAGACCTGGATCGACGTGGACGAGCCGCGCACCCCCAGCAAGTGGGTCACGCTCCGGGCG
Organism: uncultured Chloroflexia bacterium; assembly: GCA_963700555.1. Taxonomy (GTDB): domain Bacteria; phylum Chloroflexota; class Limnocylindria; order Limnocylindrales; family CSP1-4; genus CAIXZV01. Next base: position 48,143 of record CAVOXZ010000019.1, on the reverse strand, counting down.
CTGCGAGTCCTGCGCGCCGCCGGGTAGCGGGCCGGAGCCGGTCTGGGTCGACCATCGACCCCTCAGATCGGCAAGTCGGCCTGGTGGTCGAGGGCACGCGCGAGGGCCGCTTCCTCCACCGGCGTCAGGCGATCCTCGAGGATGGGAATGTAGAGCTCCTCCGCGGACAGGTGCGCCTTGAGCAGCGCATGGAGGCGCAGCAGGATCCGCCGCAGGGTGAGCACCGATCCGCGATCAACCTCGCACGGCAGGTCCTCGATGAACGATCCAAGGCCTGCCACCAGCCGGCGGACCTCGCGGTGCTCGATGGCCAGGGGCACCGCGGAATCACCCATGGCGGAAAGCCGCTTAAGCGTCGGGTAGACCGCCGCCTCGACCGTGTCCATGTGGGGAACCAGGTGGCCCGTGAGGCCCTCGTGCGCCTCGCGCAGCAGCGGCAGCTCCTCGACGAGCCCCACGGTGTCGAGACAATCGCAGGCGAGGCGCTCCGCGAGGCTGTCGAGGAGGTCGACGTAGTGCCACAGCAGGTGGTGGTGCGCGTGGGAGACGGTGGTCAGGGGCTGCATGGGTCATCCTCCGATTCCACGTTCCTGCCGCCGCCGGAAGCCGGCGACGCGGCCGAGCATCAGGTCGCGGCGTCCTCCCGGAGGCGGCGCAGATCCTCGAGGTCGCGCTCGATCCCGCGGACCATGCGGTGCAGGTCCTCGAGGCGCGCCTCCAGGTCCTCCGCGGCCATCCCGGGCTCACGCCGCTGCGGCTCCTGGCGGCGCCGCCGCACGAACCGGTCGGGTTCCTCCATCCAGTCCGGATACCCCCACCGGGCGTACGGCCCGTGGCCGCAGGGAGGGCCATCGTGCCAGCCATGCGAGCAACTCATCTCAACCTCCTTGGTCATCTTCGGCAGGCCCGGGCCCGTCGAGAAACGCCTCGATCAGCCGGGCTCGCTCCCGCATGACCGAGATCCACTCGTACAGGGCCTGACCGCCGTCGTCGGTCAGCCGGTAGGTGCGGCGGGCCGGCCCGTCATCCGTCACCCACGCAGACTCCACGAACCCTTCCGCCTCCAGCTCGCGGAGCGTGCGATAGGCCATCCCGATGTCGACCCCGTCGGGTGCCAGACAGAGGGCATCGAGCCGGGCGATCAGCGCCGCCCCGTGCGCCTCGCCCTCGGCAACCAGGCGAAGCAGGAACGGTTCCAGCCACCGTCCCCGTCGTCCGCCGGGCCGGACCCAGCCGCGATGGGCATCGTGGTGATGGTGGGGATGCGGGTGGTCCCTCTCGGCACTTGTCCATGCCAATAGCATGGGCGTGCTGTCGGCACTCTCAAGGGCCACCTGGCCCGTCCGACGCCACCGTTGCCCGGGGGTGCGCCATTGGGCCGTCGACCGATCCTTCGGCACTGGTGGCCCCGGGCCCTCAGCTGTTTCATCGTGTTGGCGGAGCGACCCGAACCGCGCCGCAGAGGAGGCAGCCGTGACGCACGCGACGTCAGCTCCCGGGTCCGCAGCGCCCGACGCGGAGCCGGAGACGGACCCCTACCTGGTCGCCGGGCGGCCCATCGAGGACCGGACCTTCGAGATGGTGGAGGTCGCGGCCGGCGCCGCGACCGGGCTCGTGATCGGGACCGCCGTGGCAGGGCCCGTCGGCACCGTGATCGGCGGCGTCGCCGGCGCGGCGGTCGGGCTGCTGGGGGGCGAAGTCGTCGAGCGACGGGCCGGCCGGGCAGCGAAGACGACCGACGCCGGTCAGTAGGTCCGCGGTTCGCTGGTCGGAGATCCTGCGCCAGGTCAGGCGTTGTCGGCGCGCACCGCGAACCGCTTCAACGTCGCCCGTCGGCCGGCCGGCCAGCGTGAGATCCGCGAACGGCCCGCCCATCAGGTGACATCCGGCCGATGACAGATCGGGCGGTGGGCCGCCCACTCTCGCTTAGCTAGGGAGCTTCCCGTGCCCAGGGCGCCCGCCCCATGTGGGCCTCAGCAACTTCATGGAAGGGGACATCCATGCGCAACGCCTCGTCCGGCGTCGGACGTCGTCACCTGGTCCGAGCCGGCCTGAGCGGCGGCCTGTCGCTGCTCCTGCTCGCGTCGCTGGTCGGCCCCGCGGCGGTGCTGGCTGCAGGGCCCCCGACGCCGCAGAACGACACCATCACCATGGACGAGGACGCCACGCCCGCCACCGGCAACGTCCTCACCAACGACACCGATCCCGATCTGGACACCTTGACCGTCTCGTCCTATGTCGGGGTGACCCCGTCATACGGCACGCTCACCGTCGCGACGAACGGCAACTACACGTTCACGCCTGCCACCAACTGGCACGGCAACGCGACGGCCTGGTACTACGTGACCGACGGCACCTACACCGTGATGGCCTACATCAGCATCCGCGTGAATGCGGTCAACGATCCGCCCGTGGCCGTCGATGACGAGATCTCCGCCACCGAGGACACGCCCAGGACCATCGCGGCGTCGACGCTGGCTGCCAACGACACCGACGTCGACGGCGGTGCCCGGACCGTCACTGCCGTCTCGGATCCCATCCACGGCGACGTGGAGCTCGTGAGCGGGGACATCACGTTCACGCCCGACGACGACTTCTGCGGCACGGCCGGCTTCGACTACACCGTGTCCGACGGCGACCTCACTGATACCGGCGCGGTCGTCGTCGACGTCGAGTGCGTCAACGACCCGCCCGTGGCCGTCGACGACGAGAGCACGGCCGGCCAAGGTGGGGCCGCCGTGGCGATCGACGTCCTCGACAATGACACCGACGTCGACGAGGACAGCCTCGAGGTCAGTGCCGTCGGGTCGGTCAGCCCGTCCGGCGCCGGCAGCGTCGCCGTGGGCGCCGGTGGTGGCGACGTCGTGTACACGCCGTCGGTGAGCTTCACCGGCGAGGCCACCTTCGAGTACACGGTCTCCGACGGCGACCTGACGGACATCGGTCTCGTGACCGTCACCGTCATCCCCGACGACGTGGCCCCGGTCATGACCGACCTCGCCACGTCCATCGGCGCCGGCCGGGTGAACCAGAAGGCCCCGGTGCGGGTCAGCTGGGCCGGGACGGACGACGCCACCGGGATCGCCTCCTACCAGGTGCAGGTCAGCGTCGACAGCGGCGCCTGGAGCACGATCTACACCGGCTCGGGGACCGCGGTGAAGCGGTTCTTCGCCTTCCGTGATGACCTGGACTTCCAGGTCCGCGCGACCGACATGGCCGGCAACACGGGCGACTGGATCACGCTCAGCTCCATGGTCGTGGCGTACCAGGAGAGCTCCACTTCGGTGACCTTCAACCCGAAGGGCTGGACGAGGTGGGCCAGCAACAAGCACTCGGGGACGGCCGCGTCGAACACGACGACCAAGGGCAAGTCCGCCAAGCTCACGTTCACCGGCCACGCGGTGGCCTTCGTGGCTCCCAAGACGAGCACCAGCGGCAAGGTCAAGATCTACCTCGACGGCACGTACCAGGGCCGCTTCGACCTGGGCGCCTCGAGCACCAAGTACGGGAAGATCATCTTCCGCACGTCGCTGGCCGACGGCTACGCACACCATCCGGATCGTGAGCAGCTCGTCCAAGCGCGTGTCGTGGACGCGTTCATCGTCCTCCAGTAACCCGCCGCCACCGGCGAGCCGCCCCGCGGCCTCGCCACGCAAGCCCGATCACCCGGATCCCGCGTCCCCAGGGATCCGGGTGATCTGCTGTCGGCGCACGATCGGCTGCCAGGGCGGTGGCGACGTCTCCGTCGGGGACGGTGGGCGCTACGATCGAGGAGTGGTGACCACTCCCGAACCTGAGCCGGGCGGAGAGGCCGAGCCCCTCGAGCGGGCGATGGCTGCCCCGCGCCATCGCGGGGAGCTGTTCGCCGCGCTGGCCGCCATGGGGTTCGGGTCCGCCTACGTCGCGACCTCGTTCGCGCTGCTCGCGTTCGAGCCCGTCCCGGCAGCCGCCTGGCGCAGCATCCTGGCCGCGATCGGGGTCGGGCTCATCGCGCTGGTCCGTTCCAGGCGCGGCCGACGCGTCGCCGGAGGCGCGACGCTCGCCGCCGGGGTCGCGACCGCCGGCACGCCCGGACGCGCGGTCCGCCTGCTCGTCCTCGCAGCCCTTGCCGGCCCGCTGTTCCTCGCCTCGATGAACCTCGCCGTCGCCCATGTCGGGGCCGCGATCGCCGCGTTCGTGGCCGGGCTCTACGCCGTCCTGTCGGCCGTCATCGCACCCGCCCTGCTGCCGGAGCGGCTGACGATGCGGGTGCTGGCCGGGTTCGTGCTGGCCCTGCTCGGCACCGCGCTGCTCGCCGAGCTGGATCCGACCGGGACCGACGTCGTGGGCATCGGCTGGGGCATCGTCGCCGCGACATCCTTCGCGCTCTACCTGGTGCTCGCCCGGCGCTGGTCGAGGCCGTACCGCCTCGACGGGCTCACGGTCGCGCTCGCCATCGCTTCGCTGGCCGCCGTGGTGCTCGGCGCGTTGACGCTGCTGACCGATCCCGCGTCGCTCGTCCCTCCCGCCCCAGCCGGCCGAGGCGATCGTCGGGCTGGGATGGATGGCGGTGGTTGCGGCCCTGGGCCCGGTCCTGACGGTCGCGAGCGTCCGGCGCATCCCGGCAGCGCGCTCGGCGGCGTTCCTGCTCCTCAACCCGATCACCGCGACCGTGCTGGCGGTCATCCTCCTGGGCGAGCGGCCGTCACCGCTGCAGCTCGCGGGTGGCGCGCTGGTGCTGCTGGGGATGGCCGCCGCGACCGTGCCGCGCCCGGTGCGCGGCGTCCGGATCGCCGTGTAGGCGTCGGGCGGCCCCGATCGCGCTACCCGGCTCGCGAGTCGATCAACCGCAGCCAGTTGCGCAGCTCGACCTGGCGGATCCGCGGGTCGATGATGTCGTCGCCCACCTTGAGCTCCGCCCGCAGCTCCGCCGACGCCGGGCTGGCGGCGAGGTCCTTCATCTTCCCCGCGTAGGCGGCGACCGCGGCCTCGTCGGGGAAGTGCCCTTCCCGCACCAGCGCCTTCGCCCGCGCCGCGATCAGGCGGCCCATCTCGAACAGGTTGTACTCGGGGTGGTACTGGGTGCTCCAGTACGTCGCGGCGCCATCCTCGAACACGGCGGCCTGGATCGACGTGTGCGCGTTCGTCGCCAGCGACGGGGTGCCGTCGGGCAGCCGCGTGACCTCGTCGAGATGCATGATGAACGCGTCGAACGTCGCGGGCTTGCCCTCCAGCATCGGGGAGGTGCGCGCGGCATCGGTCAGCGTGATCTCGCGCGCGATGCCCCACTCGCGGCCGCGGGGGTTGGCGGCCACGTCGCCGCCGGCCACCAGCGCCGCCAGCTGGAGACCCCAGCAGCTTCCCCAGCTGGCCGCCCCCTGCCGGATCAGCGCCCGCGCGAGCTCGATCTGCGCGGCCACCCGCGGGTCGTCGGTGTGGTAGACGGTGAGGTCCGATCCCGTCCAGATGAACCCGTCGAAGTCGTCGATGGACGTGCCGGTCGGCAGCGCGAACTCCGGGTCCGCGACGTACACGATCTCGGTGGTCGCGTTGGGCGCCTCCGTCCGGAGGAAGTCCTTGAACAGGTCGTGCGGGTGGCCGACGTCGGACCGGTCGAAGTTCTCGCGACTGGCCGCGGGGTAGCAGTTGACGATGCAGAACCGGTGCGGCGCCGTCGTGGTCGGTGAGGTCATGGGCCTGCCACTCGCTGCGGGAAGTCGGTGATGAGCCCGGTGATGCCGAGCCCGATGAGCGCGGAGATGGTCTCGGGATCGTTGACAGCGTACGGGTTGACCCGGATCCCGCGGGCCAGCTGCTCCCCGATCTCCTCGATCGTGATCCGGGTGATCCGGGGGTTGAAGGTGTCGAAGAAGGGATCGCTGAAGTCGATCGGGTCCTCGGGGAACAGGCCGATGACCGCCTGCACCGCGAACTCGGGCCGGCGCTGCTTGAGGGTCTTGAGCCACGCGTGCCGGGCCGAGGAGAACAGGAGATGGTCGGGTCCGATCCCCACCTCGTCGACCAGCGCGAGGACGGCGCTCACCACGTCGAACGTGTCCTTGGGCTTGGGCTGCGCCTTGAGCTCGAGGTTGAGGAACCAGTCCAGCTCCAGCGTCAGCTCGAACGCTTCGCGGACCGTCGGGACCCGCTCGCCGACGTAGGCATCCAGCTCGCGACGCTCGACGGCGCCGGCCGCGACCTGTTCGAACGGGTCGTCGCGCTCGAACCAGGAGCCGGCGTCGAGCGATCGGATCTCGGCCAGGGTGTAGGTCGAGAACGGGGCGGGGACGCGGTCCGGGAACCTCGCGGCGACGTCGGTGGTCCGCGTCATCGCGTCGTCGTGCATCAGGACCAGCTGGTCGTCGGCGGTGACCGCGGTATCGGTCTCCCACAGGTCCGCGCCGACCTCGTACGCCTTGCGCGCCGCGGCGAGCGTGTTCTCCGGGGCGAGGCTCCGGGCGCCCCGGTGCGCGATGATCGTGACCACGGGCCAAGGGTAGGGGATCAGGCACCCCCTCGACAGCCGCCGACCCGAAGTCGGACTACCCTAGGGGTGCACGTCGCTGCGATCCCCGCCCATGATCGGAAGGAACCCCATGGAACAGACTCCTGCCAGGTCGAACCGGGACTGGTGGCCCGAGCAGCTCGACCTCGCCAAGCTCCACCGGAACTCCCCCCTCTCCGATCCGCTCGGCCCCGAGTTCGAGTACTCGGCGGAGTTCGCCAAGCTGGACCTCGAGGCCCTCAAGCGGACCTCATCGCGGTCATGACCACCTCGCAGGACTGGTGGCCGGCGGACTTCGGGCACTACGGGCCGCTCCTGATCCGGATGGCGTGGCACAGCGCGGGCACGTACCGGGTCAGCGACGGCCGCGGCGGCGGGTCGCGCGGCCTGCAGCGGTTCGCGCCGCTCAACAGCTGGCCGGACAACGCGAACCTGGACAAGGCGCGCCGGCTGCTGTGGCCGGTCAAGCAGAAGTACGGCCAGAAGATCTCGTGGGCCGACCTCATGGTCTACGCCGGCAACATCGCCCTCGAGTCGATGGGCTTCCGGACGTACGGGTTCGGCGGCGGGCGCGAGGACGCCTGGGAGCCGGACACCACGGACTGGGGCCCCGAGGCCACCTGGCTCGACGACAAGCGGTACAGCGGTGACCGGGAGCTGGCGAACCCGCTCGCGGCCGTGCAGATGGGCCTGATCTACGTCAACCCCGAGGGCCCCAACGGGAACCCGGATCCCGTCGCCGCCGCGAAGGACATCCGGGACACCTTCGCTCGCATGGCGATGAACGACGAGGAGACCGTGGCCCTCATCGCCGGCGGCCACACGTTCGGCAAGACCCACGGCGCCGGCCCCGCGACCAACGTCGGCGCCGAGCCCGAGGCCGCCCCGCTCGAGGCGCAGGGCCTCGGCTGGGCGAGCGGCTACGGCAGCGGCAAGGGCGGCGATGCGATCACCAGCGGCATCGAGGTCACCTGGACCTCCACGCCCACCCGGTGGAGCAACAACTTCTTCTGGAACCTGTTCGGCTACGAATGGGAGCTGACGAAGAGCCCGGCCGGCGCGCACCAGTGGGTGGCCAAGGGCGGCCCGGCCACCATCCCCGATGCGCACGACCCGTCCAAGCGACACGCGCCCACGATGCTCACCACGGACCTCTCGCTGCGCTTCGACCCGGCCTACGAGAAGATCTCCCGACGCTTCTACGAGCACCCCGACGAGTTCGCGGATGCCTTCGCGCGGGCCTGGTACAAGCTGACGCACCGCGACATGGGGCCGGTCTCGCGCTACCTCGGTCCGCTCGTCCCGGCCGAGCCGCTGATCTGGCAGGACCCCGTGCCTGCCGTGGACCACGAGCTGGTCGACGCCAAGGACATCACCAACCTCAAGAAGCGGATCCTTGCCACCGGGCTGTCCGTCTCGCAGCTGGTCTCGACCGCCTGGGCGTCGGCCGCCTCGTTCCGGGGCACCGACCGGCGCGGCGGGGCCAACGGGGCACGCATCCGTCTCGCCCCGCAGAAGGACTGGGCGGTCAACGACCCGGCCGGTCTGGCGACCGTGCTCGAGGCGCTGGAGGCGGTCCAGTCGGCGTACAACGGCGAACAGAAGAGCAAGCGGATCTCGCTCGCCGACCTGATCGTGCTGGCCGGCTGCGCCGCGGTCGAGCAGGCCGCGAAGGACGCCGGGCACGACGTGGTGGTGCCGTTCGCCCCCGGACGCACCGATGCCACGCCGGAGCAGACCGACGTCGGGTCGTTCTCGGTGCTCGAGCCCCGCGCCGACGGGTTCCGCAACTTCGTGGCGGCGGGCCAGACCGCGCCGGCCGAGGTGCTGCTGGTCGATCGGGCGGAGCTCCTCACCCTGACCGGACCCGAGATGACCGTCCTCGTCGGCGGCCTGCGGGTCCTGGGGGCCAACACCGGGGGGACGCCGCACGGCGTGCTCACCGATCGGCCCGGGGCCCTGACCAACGACTTCTTCGTGAACCTGCTCGACATGGGCACGGAGTGGAAGGCGGCCTCGGATGACCGGGACGTGTTCGAGGGTCGCGACCGCGCGACGGGGACCGTCCGCTGGACCGGCACCCGCGCGGACCTGGTCTTCGGGTCGAACTCGGTGCTCCGGGCCTGCGCGGAGGTCTACGCCTGCGACGACGGGCAGGAGAAGTTCGTGGACGACTTCGTGGCGGCCTGGACCAAGGTGATGAACCTGGACCGGTTCGACCTGGCCTGAGCCGAGGATGGCGGAGGTCATGCCTGTCCGCACGGTCATCGAACGAGGGCCCAAGGGGAAGCGGTCGGTGGCCTTCGCCATCGACTGGCCCGGGTGGAGCCGCGGCGCGAAGACCGCCGAGCTCGCCCTGGAGACGCTCGAGTCCTACCGGCGAGCGCTACCGGCCCGTCGCGGGTCTCGCCGGGATGGAGTCGGCGTTCGACGCCGCCGGGCCGCTCGAGGTCACGGAGGACCGGATCGGCACGGGCTCGACCGACTTCTGGGGCATCTCCTTCTCGCCCTGCGCGGCCGAGCAGGGGGCCATGGAGGAGGCCGAGCTCGAGCGCCGGATCAGGATCCTGCAAGCCTCCTGGGCGTTCTTCGACGGCGTCGCCGCCCGGGTGTCGCCGGAGATGCGCAAGGGCCCACGCGGGGGCGGACGGGATCGCGACCGGATCATCAGCCACACCATCCGCGTCGAGAGCGAGGACTTCGCGAAGCAGGTCGGCCTGCGCATCCCGGAGGGCGCCGCGCTCACCCCGGATGGCCTGCGGCAGCATCGCGAGACCTACGTGGCGGCGATGCGCGCCTACCACGCGGGCGAGGTCACGCCGCGGATGCGGTCATGGACGCTGCCGTTCCTGATCCGGCACTCGGCCTTCCACACGCTCGACCACGCGTGGGAGATGGAGGACAAGGACCTCTCCGCCGGGGACGAGGCCTGACCCACGCTCCCGGACCGGGCGGCGGCGGTGCCGTCCGACTTCAACGGCGACGGCTACGCCGACCTCGCGATCGGCGTGCCGAACGAGGACGTCGTGCGCCGCTCAGGCGTCGCGGGGCCGGCGGTCAGGCAGGCAGGAGGTCGATGGAGGCGCGGTGGCGCGGGCGAAGCAGCGAGAAGTGCCTGCGGTCGAGCGTGGCCAGCTTGGCCTCGCCGAGCCGTTCGACGATCGCGAAGACCGCGGCGTCCACGAACCCGATGTCGGCGTCCGCGTAGCGGTCGCACAGCTCGCGGATCCGCGGGTAGTCGGACGGCTGGACGTCGGCGACCCGGTAGGCGCCCGACTCGATGTCGGCGAGCAGCGCCACCAGGGCTCCCGGGGTCAGCCGCCGGCTGATCCAGTAGTCCACCTCCACCAGGACGGGGGCTGGGATCACGAGGGGTTCGCCGGCGTGTTCGATCAGGGCGCGGCAGGCAGCGTGATCCTGGTCCGAGCGGTCCAGGGACGCGTAGAGCGGACCCGTATCGAGGATCAGCGCCACGCGCGAGGCTCGGGGCGCTGATCACCGGCCAGGCGCGCGGTGTCGGCTGTGCCGGAGGCGCCCACGCCGAGGCTCTGGGGCGTGGGCGCGTGCTCCTCGATCGTCGCGTCGATTGCCTCCCGGATCAGCGCCGCCATCGAGATGCCCCGTTCCGCGGCGATCCGGCGCAGGCGCGTGCGCGTCTCCACGTCCAGGGTGATGGTGGTGCGATCCATGCCATCATGCTATCACTGGTGATGGCACCACGGTCGAGCCGCGGCTTTCACGCGGATGCGCGGGCGCTGTACGCGGACGACGACTCGCTCGCCGCCCACCTCGCCGCGCTCGACGAGCTCGAGGGCCGGTCAGCCCTGCGGGCCGGTCAGCCCCGGCCCGACTGCGCCAGCATCGGCTCGCAGTGGTCCGAGGTCTCGTGCTCGGTCATCAGCACGACCAGCCCCACCACCGAGCCCAGCTCGGTCCAGGGATACTGGATCGGGGTGTCCCAGCGGTCGGGCGGCATCGTCGCGATCGCGGCCTCCAGCCGGTCGTGCGTCGCCTCGTACTCGGCCCACACGTCGGCCATCGGCCAGGCCCGGCGCTCGTGGGCCGCTCGCTCGTTGTAGGCGTCGTAGAGACCCGTCCCCTCGATGCACGTGTACCCGCTCCCGGCCGCGTGCGCCTCCAGGGATCCGGCCGCCTCGCCGTTCCAGACGCCCAGGTGCCCCAGCACGTCGCGGACCTGCCAGGCCTGCTCGCCATCGTGGACCACCGCCCCCGGGTCCAGCGGCTCGAGGGCCGCCCGGGTCATCCGGCGCGTCCGCCGGAGCAGGCGGATCGTCGAGTTCCGCTCGTCGTCCATCTCGGTGCGCATCGGTCTCTCCTCCAGCCACGCCGCGGCTCGCCGCCCTGATCATGGGCGCCCCTCCGACCCTGGCGGAGTCGCGTCCCACCGGCCGTGACGGCCTCACCGCCCTCGACCTGGGCGAAGGCCGACCGAGGCAGGGGGTGTAGCCTGCAACCCATGGACTTCGGATTCACGCTCAAGCCGGACCACAGCGTCGAACGCTCCATCGCGCTCACGAGGCAGGCTGAGGCGGCCGGGTTCACCTACGGCTGGCTGTTCGATTCCCACGTCGCATTCAGGGAGGCCTACCCGCTGCTCACCCTGATGGCCGCCAGCACCAGCACGATGCGCCTGGGCACGTGCGTCACGAACCCGGCCACCCGGGAGCCAAGCGTGACGGCGAGCGCCATCGCGACCCTCGACGAGATCTCGGGCGGCCGCATGGACCTGGGCATCGGTCGCGGCGACAGCTCCGTCCGCGCGGTCGGGCAGACCGCCCACCACGATGAAGACCCTGGAGCAGGCGGTGACGGTCATCCGGGACCTGGTCGAGGGCCGCACGACCCCGGACGCGGGCGGCGAGCTCAGCCTGTCGTGGACGGGTCGGTGGAAGCTGCCGGTGTGGATCGCCGGCTACGGGCCGATGGCGCTGGCGATGACCGGCCGCATCGCCGATGGCGTGATCCTGCAGCTGGCGGATCCGGACCTGGTCCGCTGGATGGCCGGCCTGGTGCGCGAGTCGGCCGCCAGCGCCGGCCGGGACCCGGCCTCGATCAAGGTCCAGGCTGCGGCCCCGGCGCACGTCGGGGGCCTCGAGGAGAGCCGCGAGCACGTGCGCTGGTTCCCGGCAGCCGTCGGCAACCACATCGTCGACCTGGTGAGGCGGGTTCCGGCCGACCAGCTCCCGGAGTCGCTCACCGGCTACCTCCGCGATCGCGAGGTCGGCGATCAGGGCCGCCAGGACGAGTTCGGGGCCTCGGGTGCGGCGTCCGTCCCGGACGAGCTGGTGGATCGGTTTGCCATCGTGGGCCCCCCGGCGGAGCACGTCCGGCGCCTGGTGGAGCTCAGCGACGCCGGTGTCGACCAGTTCAACCTGTACCTGATGAGCGGCGACGAGGAGGCGCAGCTGGAGGCCTACGGGACCTCGGTCATCCCCGCGGTGAAGGCCGCCCTCGGCGAGGCCTGATCGAGCTCCCCGGGAGTCAGGGCAGCTGGCGGATCGCGTCCTCGGCCCAGACTGCCGTCACAACGGCGGCCGATGATCACCGTGGCTCGTGAACCCAGGGGGGACCGCGAGCCAATCTGGCCTCGCCGAAGAGGCATCCGATGCCTGACGCCATCGTGATCTTCGGCCTGATCGCGGTCGTGGCCCTGGCTGCGATCGTGATGCGCGTCTCGTCGAAGAGCGCCGACCCGTCGCCGCCGCCCGGAGCCGTGTCGGCCCCGCCGCGGATCCGGACATCGACCGGCGCCCCGGATCTCGGATCTGACGAGGACTTCTACCGCGACGAGGACGAGTTCGCGGCGTTCGCGGACGAGGACGAGTGACGGGCGGTCAGCCGGGGCCGCCCTCCCACACGGATAGCGGCCGCCATCGGCCGGCGCGGCATGCTACCGGGGATCATGAGGGGGGAGTTGGAGCGGGAGACGGGGTTCGAACCCGCGACATTCAGCTTGGGAAGCTGACACTCTGCCAACTGAGTTACTCCCGCTCGGGAGGACGCCATTCTATCGGGCGCCGGCGCCGGCTACAACGCCCCCCGCCGGAGTGAAGGAGTGTCGGTCAGCCCGCAGGCAGCCAGCCGCTCCCTCAGGAGGCGGAGCGGTTCGCCAGGTAGTACAGGACCATGCCGATCACGGTGGCGATCATCCCGGTGATCGACAGGGTCAGGCCGAGCGTCCGGTCGACATCGCTACCCGAGAGGAAGCCGATCGCGCTGGGCAGGGCGACGAGCAGCACGCCGAGCATGAGGACGATCCGGCCGAGCTGTCGACGGTCGCTCACTGGGTGCATGCCTCGTGCAATCGCAGCCAAACGTTCAAGGCCACACACGCTACAGGGCGGGGCAGCCCCCGGCAAACCACGCGGCCTCGAACGCCGGCAGGCGCCACGGGCGCGCCCGGGCACGGCTATGGTGTGACTCGGGCGACGCGGCTCCCTCGGCACGGATGCCGCAGCCGCAGCCGCACCGCCGAAACCGCGCCCCGCCGCAAGAGGAGAACGCCGATGAGCCACGACCCCGGGGCCACGATCGAGCGCATCGACGTCTTCGGCTACGAGCTGACGTACGCCCACGGTGACTACGTCATGTCGTCCGGGCGCGAGATCCGCGGACTGCCCAGCACGGTGGTCCGCGTCACCACGCGGGACGGCGCCCAGGGCTTCGGCGAGGCCTGCCCGCTGGGACCGCACCTACCTGCCGGCGTTCGGCGAGGGCGCGCGCGCCGCCATCCGCGAGATCGCCCCGGCGCTCATCGGCGCGGACGCCACCAACCTCGCCGACATCCACCGGCGGATGGACGCCCGCCTCGCCGGCCACGGCTACGCGAAGAGCGCGCTCGACGTCGCCTGCTGGGACGCCTTCGGCCGGCTCACGGGCCAGCCGGTGGCCGCGCTCCTGGGCGGGGTGCTCCAGCGCGACCTGCCGCTGTACGTGGCGATCCCGCTGGGTCCGGCGGAGCGGATGGCCGAGTTCGTGGTCCGCGAGCGCGCGGCCGGGATCCGCAACTTCCAGCTCAAGCTCGGGGCGGATCCGGCCGACGACGCCGGGCGGGTGATGGCCGTGCTGGCGGTCACCGAGGCCGGCGACGGCGTGATCGGCGATGCCAACGGCGGCTGGCGCCGCCAGGACGCGATCATCGCCGCCCGCCTGCTCGAGGGCGCCCAGCGGTTCCGGCTCGAGCAGCCGTGCCCCACCCTCGAGGAGTGCCTCGCGGTGCGCCGCCTGACGACGCTGCCGATGGTCCTCGACGAGGTCATCACGGACCTGCCGACCCTGGCGCGCGCCGCCGGCCTGGACGCGATGGACCACGTCAACCTCAAGATCGGCCGTGTCGGCGGCCTCCTGCCGGCCCGCCTCATGCGCGACGCGGCCGTGGCGCTGGGCATCCGGCTCACGATCGAGGACAGCTGGGGCGGCGACCTCGTCACCGCGGCCGTCGCCCATCTCGCGGCGGGCACGCCACCGGACGCGCTGTTCGCGGTCAGCTACATGAACGACTGGACGCTGGAGCACATCGCGGGCTACCAGCCGCGCTCCGCCGGCGGGCTCGGGCCGGTCCCGGAGCGCCCCGGGCCTGGGGATCGAGGTCGACGTGGCGGCCCTGGGCGACCCGCTCCTCACGGTGGCCAGCCCGGGCTGACGGTGGTCGCCTTGGGCTGACGGCGCCGACGCCGGCGAGTCGACACTCGACCCCCGGCTTCGGACGAGGGCCTGCCTCGAAGGCCACCGAAGGGCCTGACTTGCGTCGCCCGCTAGGCTACGCAGGTGGGCGAACCCCCGGTTTCCGAACGCCACACCGACGAGTTCTGGCGTGATTTCCTGACCCGAGGCGACGGCAAGGAGCGCAGGCTTCGCCGCCTCTTCAGGCTCATCCCCCAGGGCCCGCGCTGCAAGCTCTGTGCGGCACCGTTCTCGGGCATCGGCGCGCCGCTGATGCGCATGATCGGCAAGCGGCCTTCCACCCGGAAGCCGAACATGTGCAGCACGTGCTTCGACTTCATGGCGCAACACCACGGTGGCGCCGAGATCGAATGCAGCTTCCTGTTCGCCGACATCCGTGGCTCCACGACGATCGCGGAGGGCATGACCGCCACCAGCTTCCGCGGCCTCCTGGACCGCTTCTACGGCACGGCCTCGGCGGTCGTCTTCGATCACGACGGCAGCGTGGACAAGTTCGTCGGCGACGAGCTGGTGGCGATGTTCCCGCCGCTCATGAGCGGCACGCGGCATGCGGCACACGCGATCGAGGCGGCTCAGGCGCTGCTCAAGGCCACGGGTCACGCGGCAGCGGGCGGCCCGTGGGTCCCGCTCGGTGCCGGAGTGCACACAGGTCCCGCCTGGATCGGTGCGGTCGGTGACGAGACGCACGTCGAGCTGACCGCGCTGGGCGACACGGTGAATACGACGGCCAGGCTGGCGTCCATCGCGAGCGCCGGGGAGATCCTGGTCTCGGTTGCCGCCGCCGACGCGGCCGGCCTCGATCGGGGGCTCGAACGCCGGTCGCTCGACCTGAAGGGCAAGGCGCTCCCGACCGAGGTCGTCGTCCTGCGAGCCTGACGCGGGCCCGGGTGGCGGCCCCGCTCCTGGCGTGTCGCCCGGGACGCTGGTGTCGCCCGGTGACTGGCGTCAGCCGAGCGCGTTCTTGACCAGCCGTCCTCGCTGGGCGATCAGCACCATGTGCTCCTCGGCCAGGCCGGTGATGTCCGCGAGCGGATCCCGGGCCAGGACGATGAGGTCGGCGTCCTTGCCGGGCTCGAGCGTGCCGGTCCGCCGATCGATGCGGAGGCTCTCCGCGCCGGTCCGGGTGGCGGCCACGATCGCCTCCATGGGGCTCAGGCCGGCGTCCACCAGGGCATGGACCTCGTCCAGCGTCTGCCGGCACGCTCGAGCGGCCGGACGGGACCCGGCTCGAGATCACGAAACGGCGGCTCCACGTCGAGCGCGGAGACCGGCTGGTCGTCCGGACGGGCGGAGGAGGGGGTCATGGCCGGGCCGGCGACCGCGACCCGATCCTCGTTGCGCGCGACCTCGGCGAGGGGCGGATCTCGGAGGAGGCCGCCCGCGACGCCTACGGGTGGCGCCCGTCGCCCTAGCCCGCTGCCTCGACCCCGCGGATGAATCCCAGCAGCCCCTCGAAGTACGTCCGCTCGTCGTCCCACATCGCCATGTGGCTCCCGTTCGGGCACAGCAGGAACTCGCCCCGCGGGAACCGCCCCGCCATCATCTCCATGAACGCCGGGTCCATGGTGTCGTGGGTGGCGCCGATGACCAGCGTGGGCACCGGGATCGACGCCAGCTCCTCCGTCCGGTCCCACTCGACCAGCCGCCCGGAGAGGCCGAGCTCGCTGGGACCCTGCATGAGCGTGTAGACGGACTGGTTGATGTGCGCGAACGCCCGGTTCACGGGGTCCGGCCACGCGTCGGGCGGCAGCCGCAGCACGTGATGGACGTAGTGCTGCTCCATGAGCAGCTCCATGTAGCGCGGGTCCTCGGTCTCGCCGGCGGCCTCGAGGCGCCTGATCTCGGCCAGGGCAGCCGGGTCCATGGCGGGTGCCAGGACGTCTCGCGCGTAGGCGTTGTACGCGGGGCAGCTGCTCATCATGTTGGACACGACGAGGCCCTTGAGGTGCTGCCCGTACCGCAGCGCGTACTCGATGGCGAGGATGCCGCCCCAGGAGTGGCCGAGCAGGTAGAAGCAGCCCGCGTCCAGCCCCAGGGCCAGCCGCACCTGCTCGACCTCCTCGACGAACCGGGGGAGCTCCCACAGGTCGGGGTCGTCGGGCTGGTCGGAGAGGAACGAGCCCAGCTGGTCGTAGTAGATGAGCTCGATCCCGGCAGCTGCGAACCAGGACTCGAAGCCCTCGAAGTACTCGTGGGTGGCGCCGGGGCCGCCGTGGAGCAGCAGCACCCTGGCCTGCGGGTTGTCGCCGATCCGGCGCGTCCACACCCGGAACTCGCCCCCGGGGGTCCGGACCGGGATCAGGCGGACACCGTCCTCGCCGGTGGCGTCGGGGCCTGGGGTCGCGATGGGATCCTGCGTCACCGACCCAGCCTACGCCGTCCGGTGCGCCGGCGTGGGACGCCCGATGTCAGAACGGCTTGAGCGTCATCAGCCCCAGGATGATCACGAACCCTCCGACGCCCACCACCAGCGCCACCTCCGGGGCCCGCCGCGCGGTGAGGGCCACCACCTGGTCGATCGGGAGCGCCGGGGGGTCCGGCTCACCCGCCTTGAGGGCCCTCGTGCGCTGGCCGAGCCCATGGCGGATCTCCGTGAAGTGGCGGGTCGCGGTGGGCGTCATCAGACCGGCCATCACGATCAGCAGGACCAGGGACACCCAGGTCCATCCCTGCCCGAAGTAGCCGCCGACGACTCCCGGACACGATCCCCGACACGAGCATCGCCAGGAGACCGATGACGGCCAGGCCCAGCGAGCCGGCCGACAGGTCCAGCAGCGCGAGCATCCGCGCCGCGTCCCGCTCCCGGCGCAGCCGGAAGGCGACCAGCATCGACACGCCATGCCCGGCGACGAACGCGAACGCGCCCGCGATGTGCACCAGGCGAAGCCACGGGGCGTACGGGGTGAGATCCATGGTCCTCCCTCACGTGGTGCCGGGACGGCCCTCGTGCCGGGTGAACGCGAGGGGGCCACCGCGCGAGCGGACGATACCGCTGCGTGCCCGCGAATGCACCCCCCAAACAGGTGGCCCCGTCAGCGGGCTGGCGCCGCCCCCTCCAGGTGTCCCCCGCGGTAGACCGCGATCGGGGGCCCGCCGGCCGCACCCGAGCGCGGATCGCCTGCCTGGACCGCCAGGTCGGCCGGCCCGCCCGGCTCCAGCGCCTCGCCCAGGGGCACCACGAACGCCCCCGGGTACGCGATCAGGTGCGAGTCGCCCCGGGAGATCGCCCGCACCTCCGCCTCCGATCCGAGCGCCAGCACGGTGCCGTGCGCCCAGGCGATCGCCTCGCACGGTGCCCGGTCCGGCCCCGGCAGGATCGTCGCCCCGGTCAGGATGGTGTACTCGTGGGTCACCCCGGCAGCCTACGCCCGCGGGCCACCGGCGACGAATCGTTGGGGCATGATGGCGCGCACCGATGACGATCCTCGACCCGGCCCCGTCGCCCCATCGCGTCCTCGCGGTCCCCCCGGGCCCGTACCTGTACGTGCCCCGGCAGCCCGTGCCGGACCCGACGCCCCTCGAGGCGTGCGACGCGGCCGTCGCGGAGCTGCGAGCGGCCGCCGACCGCTGGGTCGGCACCTCGCCGGAGCGCAAGCGCGACCTGCTCGACGAGGTGCTCCACGCCACGGAGCCGCTGATCCGGGCCTGGACGCGGATCGGCTCCCTGCACGAGGGGCTGGATCCCGACGGCCCGCACGCGGCGGAGGAGACGATCGTCGGGCCGTACGTGTTCATGCGCGGGGTGCGCCTGCACCGCCGGGCCGTGGACGGGATCATCCGGACCGGCACGCCGCGGATCCCGGGCGGCGTGCGGATGCTCCCGGACGGTCGCGTGGCCGCCCGTGTCATGCCCTCGGACTGGCTCGACGCGTTCGCCTACCTGGGCATGACCGCCGACGTCTGGATGGAGCCGGGCGTGACCGAGGAGACGCTGCCCGGGACGATGGCGAGCGCCTGGCGGACGCCTCGGCCAGGCCGGGTGTGCCTCGTCCTCGGTGCCGGCAATGCGAGCTCCATCGGCCCGCTCGACACGATCCACAAGCTGTTCGTCGAGCAGCAGGTCGTGGTGCTCAAGCTGCACCCCGTGATGGCGCACCTGGCGGAGGTCCAGGCGGCCGCCCTTGCCCCGCTCATCCGCGAAGGCGTCGTCCGGATCATCGTGGGCGACGCGGTCCAGGGCAGCTACCTCGCCCATCATCCCGGCGTGGACACGCTCCACATCACCGGCGCCGACCGAACCTACGACGCCATCGTCTACGGACCGGGGCCCGAGGGCGAGGACCGCAAGCGCCGCGACGACCCGGTGCTCGACAAGCCGTTCTCGGCCGAGCTCGGCAACCTGACCCCGATCATCGTGGTGCCCGGGCGCTGGTCCAATCGCGACCTGGACCTCCACGCCGAGAACATCACCTCGATGCTGACCAACAACGCGGGCTTCAACTGCACGACGTCACGCGTGATCATCACGGCGCGGGACTGGCCGCAGCGGGGCGCGCTGCTCGACCGGATCCGGCGCCGCCTCGGCCAGCTGCCCCCGCGGCTCGCCTACTACCCGGGGGCGATCGAACGCTTCAGCGCCTTCAGCCGCGTCCACCCCGAGGCCGAGCTGTTCGGGACCGCGGCCCACGGTGAGCTGCCGTGGATGCTGATCCCCGGGCTCTCGCCCGACGCCACCGCGGACCCGTGCTACCACGTGGAGGCGTTCTGCAGTGTCACCGCCGAGACCCCCATCGACGCCCCCGACGCCGCGACATTCCTCGACCGGGCGACCACGTTCTGCAACGAGCGCGTGTGGGGGACGCTGAACGCGACCCTGATCGTGGACTCCCGGACGGCCCGCGACCCCGTCACCCGCCCGGCGCTCGAGCGCGCGATCCGTGATCTCCGCTACGGGACGGTCTCGGTCAACACCTGGTCCGCCGCCGGCTACGGGATCGGGATCACGCCCTGGGGCGCCCATCCCGGCAACCCGCGCCACGACATCGGATCGGGGACCGGCTTCGTGCACAACCCGCTGATGTTCGAGCGCGCCGAGAAGACCGTCATCCGCGGTCCGTTCCGCCCGTGGCCCAAGCCCCCCTGGTTCTCCAGCCACCGCGGGGCGCACCGGCTGATGCCCGAGCTCACCCGGTTCGAGGCGGACAGGCACCCCGGCCGCCTGCTGCCGATCCTGTGGTACGCGATCCGCGGCTGACGGGCTTCGCCAGGGCCCCTACGCCAGCACGATCCGGCGCTGCTTGATCCGGGTCGCGTCCGCCGCGAACGGGCCCTCGCCCCGCCCGTGGGTCATCACGATCGGCTGCATCGCCCCGGGAAACTCCGCGATCGATGACCGGTAGTCGATGTTCAGGGTTCGCAGCCCGTCGCGGAGCCGGTCGGACATCCGCGCCCGCCAGGCGTCGTCCACCCCGGCCAGGTCCGTGAGCTCCAGCGCGATCGACGGACGCGGCGTGCCGGTCTCGTCGTCGATCGTCGTCAGCAGGAACGAGTGGAGCCTGGGCACGAGCTCTGCGTCCTTGTAGACGATCGTCTCGATGTCCTCGGGGTAGATGTTCGCGCCCATGATGCTGATCGTCGCGTCGCGGCGGCCGTGGACCCACAGGAACGGCAGCGGGATCGGCTTGACCCACGGCAGCGGTCCGCGCGGACCGGCCGTCTCGGGCACCGCTGCGAGGCGGTTGATGTCGAAGCCGAAGCCGCGCAGGACCGTCGTCGCCGTCTGGAAGTCGACCAGCCCGCCCTCGTCGTGGACGTTGTAGCGGATCCGCGGCGCCAGCAGGTCGAGGCGGCTCACCGTGCACACGACCTCGTGCTCCGCGTTCACCTCGAGGAAGTGGATCAGCGGGTTGTACTGGAACACCATCGGCAGGCGGGAGTCGGTGCCGAACAGCACCTCGCGCACGTCAGGCCGCGCGCGGGCGAGCCGGCGGATCGCGATGCTGACCGGGGATTCGCCGGCCATCCCGATCTCGATATCGGTCGCGCCGTACCCCGAGTAGACGGAGATGAAGCGCGTCAGCAGCAGGTCGCGAAGCTCCTCGGTCATGCCCTCGCCGCCGACCAGGGCATGCAGCCGGTAGTCCGACCACGGGAAGCCGCGATGGTCGCCCTCGTCGAGCAGGTGCTTGAGGAACGGGGGATAGCCCGAGATCAGGAACCGGTAGCCGGGGCCGAGGTAGGCCAGCGTGGACAGGATCTTGTCAAGGTCCGGACCCGTCGACTTGACGATCCCGTGGCGCATCATCCCGAGGCTCATGTTGAAGCCGGCGGCCCAGGCGCCCATGGAGAACGCGTTGATCGTGACCAGCGGCTGGGTCCCGAAGGCATACCGGGCGAAGAACCCGATGTTGCGATGGGCCACGTCGCGCTCCCCGCGACTGCAAATCCAGTTGTAGGGCGTGCCCGTCGAGCCGCTCGACTCGTCGATCGTGGTGCCCGGGTAGGGGACCGCGCCACCGACGCAGCGCTCCATCAGGCCGAAGCGGTCGACGTACGAGCGCTTGTCCGTCTCCGGCAGCCGCCCCAGGATCCCGAGCGGGAACAGCGACGGGCCGCTGACGCCCGAATCGCGCAGGAACTGCCGGTAGGCGGGCACGTTGCGTACCGCCCGCCACGCCGCCCGTTCCGCGCGCAGCTGCCCGATCCCGGCCAGGATCCTCGCCGGCGTCCGCTCGAACAGCGCCTTGAGCCAGCCATAGCGCAGGCCGACCGTCCGGAACGTGATGTCGAGCGGGAGCAGCCACAGGCCACGCCCGATCCCGACGGCAGACGCCGCCCACGCGCGCAGTCCCACCCGGCGCGTCTGCTTCATGGCCGCCTCGCGCTTCATGCCTGCTTGACGATGCGCCCCCCAGCCTCGTTACACAAGCGGCAATGGTCGCCGACAAGAAGTGGCCGTCACACCTCGGGCGTCAGCTCCTGGAACAGCGTCAGCTGGAGCCCTGCCGGCGCCTCGAGCCGCGAGTTCAGCGATCCCCAGGGCGTCCCTACCGGCGCCGCGATCAGCGTCGCCCCGGCTCCCACCGCCCGATCGGTCGCCCCTGCCGCGTCGTCGACCTTGAACGCGACCCGGACGTGACCCGCGACCCGCCGACCCACCTCGAGGCCGTCGATGTGCTCCGCGTGGGGCACGTCCGACAGCTCCAGCGTCGCCCGCCCCGCGTCGAGGATCGCCACGTGGCCGCCGCCATCGTCAAACGAGCCGATCTCCCGGAGCCCCAGGACGTCCCGGTAGAACCGCAGCGCCTCCTCGTAGTCGGGTGCCGTCACCACGAGCCGCAGCTCGTGCACGCCGTCGGCCATCGCCGCCTCCTCCGCTCCATCGAGCCGCCTCAGACAGAACGGACCCGGGCGCGGTTCCGTCGCTCCCGGGTCCTCGCCCGCCATCCGTGGCTACGGACAACGGGTTCTCATGAGCGTACCAGCCCGCGTACACGGCGCATACACGGCGGTTGAGTCCGGTTTGACCCGGACCAGCCACCATCGACTGATGCGTGTCTGCCACCTGTTGACATCATGATGTCTCATGCGCATGCTTCATGATGTGTCACAGCGGACCACGCTCACCCTTGATGACGATGTCGCCGCCCGCCTCGAGCGGGAGGTGCACCGGACTGGCCGCCCGTATCGCTCGGTCGTCAACGACGCCCTCCGCCGAGGCCTCGACGCTGCTCCCGAGGACCTGCCGGCCTTCCGGGTGGATGCCGAGCCGATGGGACTGCGCCCGGGGATGAACGTCGATGACATCGCCGGCCTGCTCGACCGGCTCGATGGCCCCGCTCGTCGATGATCCTCGTGGACGCCAACATCCTGCTCTACGCGTTCGACGCCACGAGCCCGCACCACGAATCCGCCCGGGCCTGGCTGGAGCGGACGCTCTCGACCGAGCCTGATGTCCGGTTTGGCGTCGCATCCCTGCTCGCGTTCGTGCGCATCGCGAGCGACCCACGCGTCTACGAGCAACCGATGGAGCCCTCGCGGGCCATCGGCATCGTCGCGGACATGCTCGCCCGGCCGAACGTGGCGCTCGCGACGCCGGGTGATCGCCACTGGGCGCTGCTGGACCGCGTTGCGACGGGAGGCCAGGCCCGCGGCGCGCTGCTGATGGACGCGCACCTCGCTGCACTGGCGATGGAGCACGGCGCGACCCTCGCTACCACGGACCGCGACTTCCGCCGCTTCGATGGCGTCCGGACGATGGACCCGACGGCGGGCTGACACGGGCGCACTCGTCCCGTGTCCATGCCTCCCGCCGCGTCCGCGGTCCCCTGATTGCCGTTTGCATCAGGATCGGCCCCTTCACGCATGGCCCGGCACCAGTAACCTGGGTTCTGGGTCCCGGGCCCCGAGCGGGGTTGCCGGATCTGATCCAGATCGCGATCAGGGCGGGGACCGCCCTCGGCCACGAACGCTAGATCGCCACCCCCACGCGGAGCCCCTCGAGCACCGCCTCCTCGATCGTGCGCGGGGTCAGCACGTCGCCGGCAGCAAGGACCCGCAACGAGCCGTCGGCCGCCGCCGCCTCGAGCTCCAGCAGCAGCCCGTCGGCCGGTACGGTGCCCTGCGCCAGGACCAGCGCCGAGGTGTCCTCCACCACGACCGCCTCGGACGTCAGCACGTCCTGCAGGAACACCGCGCTGGGATCCGCCCCGAACAGCCGCAGCTGGGGCCGGATGTCCACCCGGGCGCGCCGGGCTGAAGCGGTCATCGTGTCGCGGATGTACTGCTGGAGCCGCTGCCCCGCGTGGTACCCGGACGACGCCAGGGTCACCCGCCGCCCGCCGGTCGCGAGCATCGTCGCGACCCCCAGGCCCACCCAGTCGCACCGCCAGTCGGCGACCACGACGTGCCCCTCGGGCACGGGAGCCCCGCGGATCACGTCCCACGCCTCGAGCACCACGGGCTCCCCGGCCAGCTCCAGTGGCGGCCGGTAGGGGACCGCGCCGGTCGCGACCACGACCACTCGCGCCCCGGACGCTCGCACGTACGCGAGGTCCGCACGGACGCCGGTGAGGATGGTCACCCCGGCCCGCCGCGCCTCCCCCTCGAGGTTCGTGATCGCGCCGCCCATCTCGGCCCGCCCCGGGAGCTCCCGCGCCAGCCGGACCTGCCCGCCGACCCAGCGCTCGGCCTCCACCAGCGTGACCCGATGCCCGCGCTCGGCCGCGACAGCCGCCGCCTTGAGCCCGGCCGGCCCACCCCCGATGACCAGGACGTCGGTGCGCTCGGACGGGGAAGCGGACGGGTGGCGTGCGAACCCGGGCTCGCCACTGAGCGGGAAGTCACGTTCCCGACCGCTCTCGGGGAACTGGATGCAGGAGATGGGGAAGCCCGCATGGAAGTGTCCGATGCAGGCCTGGTTGCAGCCGATGCACGCCCGGATGTCGTCGAGGCGGCCCTGCGCGGTCTTGGCCGGCAGCTCCGGGTCGCAGATGAGCGCCCGGGTCATGGCGCACAGGTCGGCCTGGCCGGCGGCGAGGATCGCCTCCGCCTCCTGGGGCTGGTTGATCCGTCCCGCGACCATCACGGGCACCCGGACCGCGGCCTTCGCCCGGGAGGCGACGGGGCGCCAGGTAGGCGTTCGCGATGGGCGTGGGCGGGACGATGTGGTCGGAGCCCGCCAGCGACGCCGAGGTCCCGGAGACCACGCTCACGTAGTCCATCGCCCCGTCCGCGTCGAGCGCGGCCAGCGCCTCGAGCACCTCGTCCTCGGTGAGCCCGTCGGGCGACTGCTCGCCGACGGAGATCCGCAGCCCGACCACGAACCCGCGGCTGCGTCGTCGCCCGGCAGGCCGCCAGTGCCTCGCGCAGGAACCGCAACGCGGCGGGCGGGATCGCCGCCCCAGGCGTCGTCACGGAGATTCGTGCGCGGGTTGAGGAACTGGGCCGGCAGGTACCCGTGCGAGGCCACCACCTCGACCCCGTCGAGACCCGCCCGTTCGAGCCGCGCCGCCGCCGCCCCGAACCCCTCGACGATCTCGCCGATCAGCGCCGGGGTCATCGCGCGCGGCATGACGTGGAACCGCTCGGTCGGCACCGTGCTCGGCGCCCATGCCACGGCGAGCGTCCCGTCGGCCGTGTCCATGATCTCGCGACCGCCGTGGAACAGCTGCCCGAACACGGTGGCCCCGTGGCGATGGATCACCTCGGCCAGGCGCGTGAACCCCGGGATCGCCTCGTCCGTGTCGGCGGTCAGCTCCGACGACGTGTAGCGCGCCGTGGGATGGACGCCCGCGACCTGGATCACGATCAGCCCGGCACCCCCGCGGGCCCGCGCCTCCTGGTAGGCGACCAGCCGGTCCGTCACCAGCCCGTCGGCGGCCATCACGGTGTCGTGGCCCGAGGAGAGGATGCGGTTGCGGATGGTGGCGCCGCCGATGGTGATCGGCGTGAACAGGTGCGGGAACGCCGGGCCGGCCGCGCCGGCAGTCACGGGAGGGGTTGCCATGGCCCGAAGGATGGTGGCTGCGGGCACGCGCGTGCACGCGTGTCGCGAGGGACGGAAAGCCGCCCCTGCTATCGTCCACGTCATGGACGGCCTCGTTCGTGAGCCCGCGGATCCCGTGGCGCCGGTGCCGGCTTCGGCGCCCTCGCCGGCCCTCGCCGTGCACTGGCTGGGACGGGTCGGGTACCGGGATGCCTGGGACCTCCAGAAGGCCCTCGCGGGCGCGCGCGCGGCGGGCGAGATCGGGGACCAGCTGCTGCTCCTCGAGCACCCGGCCGTGCTCACGCTGGGCCGCGGCGCGGACGACGCGCATGTCATCGCTCCTCCGTCGATGCTCGAGGCCCGCGGCATCGAGGTCCTCCGCGTCGAGCGTGGCGGCGAGGTGACCTATCACGGCCCCGGCCAGCTGGTGGCCTATCCCATCGTGCGACTCGCCGACCGCGACCTGCTCCTGCGCCCGTTCGTCCGGGCGCTCGAGGCGGCGCTGGTCGAGACGTGCGCGGCATTCGGCGTCACCGCGGAGCGCCGCGACGGGCATCCCGGCTGCTGGGTGGATGCGGACGGCCCGCGGCCGCGCAAGATCGGTGCCCTGGGGATCCGCATCGAGCGCGGGACGAGCTACCACGGGATCGCGCTCAACGTGGACGTCGATCTCGCGGACTTCGGGCTCATCGACCCGTGCGGGATGCCCGGCCTCGACTCGACATCCATCGCCCGCGAGGCCGGCCGCCCGGGCGAGGCACCCTCGACCGAGCGGGTTGCCGCCGCCGCCAGCATCTTCGCGCGAGCCTTCGCGGCCCGGATCGGCGCCCCGCTCGAAGGGGTGCTCCCGCCCGATGCCGATCCGGTGGCCGAGCGGGCAGCGCTCGGAGCCCGCCGATGAGCCAGGGCCTGTTCGAGCTGCGCAAGGACGCCATCACCGGGTGGTGGGTCGCGACGATGGTGGACCGCACCTTCGCCCGCGAGCGGTTCGCGCTGCCGGCCGCCCAGGTCGATGACCACGGCGACTGCTTCAACTGCCGGATGCCCGCCGGCGACGGGGTCCGGCTACGGACCCTCAAGGACTTCGCGTTCACGGTCGCCGGGACGGAGGAGGAGGCCCGAGCCCGCGAGGGAGCGGTCGCCCAGGTCACGATCGCCGATGCCCGTGCGGCGGGTGCCTGGCGGACCGCCGTCGCGCCCCCGGGCGAGCACCGGGCGCTGCACCAGGTGGGCAACGAGATCATCGAGGAGCTCCTGCGGCGCTGCCGCGACGAGATCGTGGCCAGTCGCGCCGCCGACCGGACGCAGTACCTCCAGGTGGTCCAGAACTGGGGCGCGCAGGCGGGCGCCAGGACCAACCACTGCTGCTTCGACCTCTACGACCTGCCCCAGATCCCGCACCGGATCGCGGAGGAGCTGGGAGGCGCCGCCCGGTTCCTGATCCGCGAGGGCGAGTGCCCGTACTGCCGCCTCGTGCGTGACGAGGTCCGGCGCGGGGATCGCCTGCTCTACGCGGACGACGACGCGGTGGCGTTCGCTCCGTGGGCCAGTCGCTCGGCGTTCGAGGTGTGGGTGGTCCCGCGCCGCCATGACGCGGACTTCGCCCGGGCCAGCGACCGTGACATCTCCGCGGCCGCGGAGGCGCTCCGCAGCGTGCTCGCCAAGCTTGCGGTGAGCCTCGACGGGCCGCCGTACAACCTCGTGCTCCACTCGGCGCCGCTCAAGGAACAGGTCGATGCGACCTACCATTGGCACTGGGAGATCCACCCCCGGTTGCGCGAGATTGCGGGCCTGGAGCTGGGCACCGGGCTGCCGGTCAACCCGGTCTCCCCGGAGGACGCCGTGGACGAGCTGCGGACCGGTCCCGACCCGGAGGCGCCGGTGGAGCACCCTCGCCGGTGAGAAGCGCGGGGGGAGGGAGTCGTCACACGATCGCGGATCGCCGCGTCAGAGGGTCCAGGAGCGCCGCGCTCCGCAGCGGGGGGCAGCCTGTCACCTCTAGCCCGGAGTCCGCGTGGTCGCCGACACCTTCGAGATCGAACAGCAGCGGGGACGACCCGCCGGCCCGGCCGTGACGGCCGGGTGGGACCGCGACGAGGCCTACCGCTTCGTCGAGGACCTGTTCGCGAAGCACCAGCACGAGATCTACGCGTACCTCGTCCGGATGCTGAGGGATCCCGAGCTCGCCGCGGACCTCGCCCAGGACGCGTTCGTGAAGGCCTACAAGGCCTACGACTCGCTCCAGAAGCCCGAGAACGCCCGCGCCTGGCTGTACCAGATCGCCCACCGGGTGGCGCTGGACACCCTGCGCCGCCGGCGGATCGTGCGCTTCGTGCCCCTGGTGGGCGAGGCGCGCAACACGGCGCCTTCGGCCGAGCACCTTGCCATGGACCTGCGGCTGTCTGCCGACCTGCAGCGCGCGCTCGAGCGGATCCCCGAGCGCCAGCGCGCGGCCCTCCTGCTGGCGGAGCTGCACGACCTGACCGGCGTCGAGCTGGCCGCCGCCCTGGGTGTCTCGCACGTCGCCGCGCGGGCCCTGCTGACCCGCGCCCGCGATAGCCTCCGCCGGGCCCTCGCGGACGAGCGACAGGCCATGGCAGAGGCCGACGCGGCGGCCGATGCCGCTGCCGGAGCCGCGATGGACGCCGCCCGGGAATCAGCCCGCCGCGGTGGGGGCCGGTCATGAGCCGCCGGTTCCGCGACCAGTCGGACCATCTGCGGGCTCGCGAGCTGGCCGCGCAGGAGATCGATGAACCCCTGTCCGGCCCCGATGCCGGCTGGCTCGACTTCCATCTCGCCACCTGTCCGGACTGCGCAGCGGTCGCCGACGCCTACCGGGCCGACCGCCTCCTGTTCGCCCCGCTCCGCGAGGCCGCCCCGCAGCCGCCCCGTGACCTGTGGGCTCGGACCGCCGCGGCGATCGATGCCGAAGCCGGGACCGGCCGGGCCGCCACCGCACCGGGCGGACGCCGCCTTCGCGGCGTATCGCTCTCCTCGCTGGCCCCCATCGCCGGCCTGGCGGCGGTCGCGGTGATCGCGGGCTCGCTGCTGCTCAACGGGGCGACCGTGGCGCCGGACCCCGGGGATCCGTCCGGGCCGGGGGCAACCGCGATGGCGCTCGGTCCGGGTCGCGTGGCGGTGGTCACCCGGGGCCAGGACGGCAGCCTCTCGGTCCTGACGGCCGGGGTCGGCGAGGTCTGCCCGCTGGTCACCGAGCAGTGTGGCGCGGCTGATCCGTCGTTCGAGACCTCGCTGATCGTCGGGCTCTCGGGCTCGGACGACATCGCCGCGATCATCTCGCCGCAACGCGACCGCCTGGTCGTCGTGCAGCGCAACGAGACCGGCACGGACGGCGTGTTCGTCGTCCCGGTCAGGCCCGCCAAGCCGGCTGCCACTCCCGTGGCCGGTTCGCCGGAGCCAACCGAGTCTCCGACAGCCCCGGCCACGCCAAGGCCCTCCGCGTCGCCCGCGGTGACGGCATCGCCCACCGACGCCTCTCCGACGCCTGATCCGGCGAGCACCGCGCCCGCCACGGACGAGCCGGTCCACCCGTCCACCTCGCCCACGGTCGACCCGTCCGCCTCGCCATCCGACGACCCGGAGCAGACGCCCACCGTGGAGGTCACGCCCAACCCGGATGGCGCGATCCAGATCGCGAGTGACGTGGTCGTGGTCGGCGGGATCGCCGCCTACGACGCCGACGGCACCCGCTTCGCGTTCACGGCGCGGCCGTCGGACGGCTCGGCAGGCCCCGACGTGTTCGTCTGGAACACCTCGGATGCGCACGCTCGCGCGATCACGACGGATCATCGCTCGGTGTTCGCCGGGTGGGATGGCGCCAACCTGCTCGTCAGCCGGGTCGTTGACGATGCCCCGCGCACGATCGCGATCGACCCGGGTTCCGGCGAGCCGACCGAGGCGCCCCCGCTGGCCGGCTGGCTGCCGGTCGTGTCGCCCGACGGCGCAGTCGCGGTGTGGTGGGACGGCAGCGTCCGGCTCGCGGATGACGGCGTCACCTGGGTGCCCGACAAGGGTCGACTCGTGATCGGTTCGTGGCCCGATGGAGCCGCAGGGGCCGACCCGGTTGCCCGCGGCGATGTTGACGAGTGGGAGGTCCTGTGGTCCCCGGACGGCGCGGTCGTGGCGGTCTGGATCGCCGGCCGCGGCGGCGACGGCCTCGGCTCGCTGAGCCTGTACCCCGCTGACCCCGACACGGGGCGGGCGCGCCTCGGCCAGCCGCTGCTCAGGGATGAGCCCGCGTTCGGCGGGTTCTCGCTCGAGAACGGCCACCTTGCCTATGGCGGGCCGGGCGAGGATGGCGGCAGGACCGTGTGGGTCCTGGGCTGGGCCGGCGACAGCGTGGGCAAGGTGAGGCTGTCCGGGGACATCGGGGCGACCGTCATCCGCTGACGCGGGACACCGCCTCGGACGGCATTCTTGCCGCGGCCGCAACCTTCACGATCCGGGCAGATGGGCTACTCTGCCCCAACACATGCGACGCAGATCGGTCGTCGCGGCCGCGGCGCTCATCGCCGCGCTCGCGCTGGTCGGGCTGCCGGGTCCCGCAGGGTCGCGCCAGGCGGCGGTGCTCCGGGACCTGGAGCCGGCCGCGTTCACTTCGGTGATCATCCCCGCGGATGTCCCCGCTCTCGGAGCCTGGGGCGTGTCCGGCGACGCCTACGCCGCGCTCCCGTCCGCTTCGCCCGAGCCACCCTACGTCGAAGTCGGGATGGCGCCGTCCGGCCCCGCGACCCGCCCCGCCGTGTCGCAGCCCGACGCCGGACGCGGATCGGCCTGGAAGAAGCCCAAGCAGACGATCACCGGCTTCGCGAGCTTCTACGACAACGGCACCACCGCCATGCGACTGCCCCGCGGCACCGTGGTCCGCATCTGCGGCGACGGCGGCTGCATCCAGCGAACCATCACCGACTACGGGCCGGTGGATCGCAACGGCCGGATCATCGACCTCTACCGGCCGGACTTCTTCCGGATCTGCGGCTGCGGCTCCTGGTCGGGGACCGCGCGCGTCACCGTCTCCGTCTACTGAGCCACCGCGCGCGCTAGACTGGACGCCGATTTCCGTGCCGGTCCCGTGAGGCCGGGTGGCCCCGTGAGGCCGGGAAGGAGGAGCGACGCCGTGCGATGCCGCAGGACCCGCCGATGACCGGTCGCCGCATCATGGGCGACGAGGATCTCCGCCGCGCGACGATCCGCATCTCCCACGAGATCGTCGAGA
Organism: uncultured Chloroflexia bacterium; assembly: GCA_963700555.1. Lineage (GTDB taxonomy): Bacteria > Chloroflexota > Limnocylindria > Limnocylindrales > CSP1-4 > CAIXZV01. The sequence continues at coordinate 18,293 of CAVOXZ010000019.1, read as the reverse complement.
AGCAGGCCGGCACCGAGGGCCTCGTCCTGGTCGGCATCCAGCGCCGCGGCGTGCCGCTCGCCGAGCGGATCGCGGCCGCGATCCTCGAGCACGAGGGGGTGGCGGTTCCGGTCGGCGCCCTGGACATCACCTTCTACCGCGACGACCTCTCGATGGTCGCCCAGCAGCCGGTCGTCAAGGGGACCGCGATCCCGTTCGACCTCAACGGCCGCACCGTCATCCTCGTCGACGACGTGCTCTACACGGGGCGCACCATCCGGGCCGCGATGGACGCCCTGATCGACTTCGGGCGGCCCCAGGCGATCCGGCTCGCGGTCCTCGTGGATCGCGGCCACCGCGAGCTCCCGATCCGGGCCGACCACGTGGGCAAGAACGTGCCAACCTCGCGCGAGGAGATCGTCAGGGTCATGCTCGAGGAGACCGACGGCGAGGACGCCGTCGAGATCGAGCGCCTGCCCGTCGTCGAGGCGGCCGGGAGCCACCGCTCATGACCACGGCGGTGCCGGCCGTGGATGCACCGCCCGAGACCCAGCCCATCGCGTGGCGCCACCGTCACCTGCTCGACGTCGATGCGCTGACGCGCGCCGAGCTGGAGCTGGTCATGGGGACGGCGGACGCGATGCGCGAGGTCCTCGCCCGGCCGATCCCCAAGGTGCCCGCGATGCGCGGCACGAACGTCACCATCCTGTTCTACGAGGCCTCCACGAGGACCCGGGTGAGCTTCGAGGTGGCCGCGAAGAACCTGTCGTGCGACGTGGTCAACATCGCGGCCGCCTCATCGTCCGTGTCCAAGGGCGAGTCCCTGGTGGACACGGTGCGCACGATCGAGGCGCTCGGCGCCGACATGCTGGTCATGCGGCATTCCGTGTCCGGCGCGCCGTACCTGGCGGCCGAGGTGTTCGGGGGCTCGGTGCTCAACGGCGGCGACGGCTGGCATGCCCATCCGTCCCAGGCGCTCCTCGACCTCTACACGCTGCGGGCCGCGCTGCCCGGCGGCTCGCTCGAGGGCCGCAAGGTGGTGATCCTGGGCGACGTGCTCCACTCGCGCGTGGCCCGCTCGAACATCTGGAGCCTGACGGCGATGGGCGCCGACCTGTGGCTGTGCGCCCCGTCCACGCTGCTCCGCGGGTTCGAGGCGTGGGCAGCGCGCGGCGCTGCGGGCCGCGCGGTTCACGGTGACCAGCGACGTCGATGCCGCGCTCGAGGGCGCGGACGTGGTGATGGCGCTCCGGATCCAGAAGGAGCGGATGGCCTCGGGGCTGCTGCCCTCGCTGCGGGAGTACGCCGCCCGCTACGGGCTCACCCGGGAGCGGCTGCGCGCCGCCTCGCCCGACGTGGTGGTGATGCACCCGGGACCGATGAACGAGGGCGTGGAGATCGCGCCGGACGTGGCGACGGACCCGCGCTCGGTCATCACGGCCCAGGTGACCAACGGCGTGGCGGTGCGGATGGCGCTGCTGTACCTGCTCGCGGGCGCACGGCACGACGAGGCGAACCGGTGAGCGAGGTCGCCGGCGTGGGCGAGGTCGCCGACGGGCTGGTCCTGCGCGGGTGGGCGGTGGATCCGGCCTCCGGGCGCGAGGGGGCGGCGGAGATCGTGGTCCGCGACGGCGTCCTGGAGCGGCTCACGTGGCTCGACGGACCCGACGCCAGGGGCCTCCACCCGGACGGGACGCTGATCCTGCCCGGCCTGGTGGATCTCCACGCCCACTTCCGCGAGCCGGGCAACGAGGATGCCGAGACGGTGGCCACGGGCCAGGCGGCTGCGGCGCACGGCGGCTTCACGACCGTGGCGCTCATGCCCAACACGACGCCCGCCATCGACGAGCCGGGGGTCGTGGCCCGGGTGCGCGCGGCCGCGGCGGCGTCCGGATCGCCGGTGCGGGTCCTGGTCCACGGGGCCGTCACGGCCGGCCGCAAGGGCGAGACGCTGTCGGCGATGGGGGAGCTGGCCGACGCCGGGGTCGTCGGCTTCTCCGACGACGGCGCGCCGGTCCACGCCCCGGCGCTGCTCCGGAGCGCGCTGGCCTATGCCGGGGCGCTCGGCCTCCCGATCATCGACCACCCCGAGGATCCTGCGCTGACCGCGGACGCCGAGGCGTCCGAGGGCTACGTGGCCACGGTGCTGGGGCTGCGCGGCTGGCCGGTGGCCGGCGAGGCCGGGGCGGTGGCCAGGGCGATCGCGGTCCTGGCGGACGTCGTCGCCGACGTGCCGGCGGCGCACCTGCACCTGACCCACGTGTCCACCGCGGCCTCGATCGCCCACGTCCGCGCCGCGAAGGCCGCCGGGCTGCCGGTCACCTGCGACGTCACGCCCCATCACCTCGCGTTCACCGACGAGTGGATCGCCGGGGCCCGGCGATGGGCCTGGGAGGCGGTGGGGGACGACGGCGCGCCACGGGACCCGTGGACGGACGGCGCGCTGGTGGCCGCGCCCGTTCGACACCTCGCTCCGGGTCAACCCGCCGCTGCGCAACGCCGCCGACGCCGCTGCCTGCCTCGCCGCCCTCGCCGATGGAACGGCCGACGCGATCGCCACCGACCACGCGCCGCACACCGAGGTGGACAAGCACGTCGAGTTCGGCTGGGCGAGCAACGGGATCAGCGGGATCGAGACCGCGCTCCCGGTCGTGCTGGCGGCGGTCGCCTCCGGGGGCCTGACGCTGGCACGCGCAACCGAGCTGCTGACGACCGCCCCGGCGCGGATCCTCGGGGAGCGGCAGGGCGTTCGTCCGGGCCTGCGCGAGGGCGAGCCGGCGGACCTCGTCGTGGTGGATCGGGCGGCGAGCTGGACCGTGTCTGCCGAGACGCTCCGCTCGAAGGGGATGAACACGCCGCTCCTGGGCCGCGAGCTGCCTGGGGTCGTGCGGGTCACCATCGCGGGCGGACGGGTGGCGTACCGGGCGAGCTAGCCCCGGGCAGGCGAGGTCGCGATCACGTTGCCGGTCGCCTGGTCCACGACGGCCCAGTGGATGTCGGCTGCCTCCCCGTTGTAGGGCGGCCCGCCCGACGGCTGGGGTGGCACGTCGATGCCACGCAGGTACCAGACCGGACCGTGCCAGCCGCCGGCCCTGGCGACGGCCGTCGCCGCGCTCGCGTCGAGGGCGGCGAGGTCGCGGGGCTCCACGAGCACCACGCGCAGCAGTTCCGTCCCGAGGCCCATCGTGCTCGCCGCGACGCGGTCTGCATCCGTCGCCACCGCGTCGCCCGCCGGCACCGCGAGCGGAAGCGCGACCTGGCGCCCAAGCGCGAACCGCGAGCCTCCGGCCCACGTCACACGCTCGATGACCAGCGGCGCCGGGCACCCCGAGAGGTCATCGGCGCACTCGGCGGCCGTCGCTCCGAACCGGCCGACCAGCGTCACCCTGGTGGCGCTTGCCCGGCCACGCCTGATGTCCACCGCGGCCTCCGGGATCGCCACGCCAGCCGGGATGATCGCGCGCAGGTGCGCGCCCGGGAGATCCGGCCCGCCGGACCCGGAGGTCGTCCACGGGCCCGTGGCCAGGATGGCCTGGCGCTCGCAGCCCAGCCCGGTCAGGCCCGGGATCGGGGCCGTGCATGCCTGGGGATCAACCCACGCTCGCAGGAAGCCGGTGACCACGACGACGTGTCTGCCGCGCGTGCCCTGGAAGGCGGCCAGGACGGCGTCGACCTCGCGCACCGGCAGGCTGGCGATGGAGCCAGGTCCCGCGGGCGCCATGGCCGTGGTCGCCGGCTCGCCGCTGATGCCCCCGGCCAGCGGCTGGCCGGTCATCTCGTCGACGAGGACCCAGACCAGGCGGGCCGGGTCATCGTTGGGCGGGAAGCGTCCCGGAGAGTACGAGGTCTGGAGGGCACGCACGTACCACACCAGGCCCTCGGGCTCGGGAGCCAGCGCGAGCGCGGCAGCCGCCTCGGGGTCGATCGCCGACATCGTGCGTGGCCGCACCACGGCGGACACGAGAACCGTTCCGGACGCGCCCGCTGCCAGCGATTCCGCCACGTCACGGCGCCGGTAGGCCATCGACGCGAGCGGGACCTCGAGCCCGGCATCGAAGATCGTCCCGGGCTCGAACGGCTCGCCGGAAGCCCACGCGACCCGATCCAGCGTGAATGCCTGGCCACACCCGCGGGCGCTTCCCACGCAGTCGTGGCCGGGGCCGGCGGCGCGCCCGACCAGCACGACCGGCACGGGCTCCGCGTCCAGCGCACCCGGCCACTCGAACGGTGGCGGGAGGCGGACGCCAGGGGGCACCCGGACGTGGAGGTGGGCGGACGCATTGGAGACGCCGGCAGCCTCGACGACGAGTCGTGCCGACCGCTCGCACAGGGGGCTGAGCCAGTTCCGGGAGTCGCCCGCCGCCGTCGTGCAGCCAGGGTCCGTGCCGATCCCCGTGAGCCAGCCCTCGATCACGAGCGGTCGCCCGGTCGCGGCAACCAGCTCCGGTCGGGCCTCGATGATGGTCCGGACGGCAAGATCTGCCGCGACGTCGGGAAACGGCGACACGGGCCCGTTCGGGGTCCTGGACGGAGCCGCCTCCGGCTCCTGGGCCGCGGTCTCGACGGAGGCGCCGGGACTCGGCGCGCGCTCGGCCGGGAGTGGTTCGACCTTGGGGCCGGCGAGACCCGCCGCCATGACCGCGGCCAGCAGCACGACCGGCAGCACGAGTCCGGTCAGGCGCAGGGCCCTCCCGACGGGCGACCGCGGGTTGGTGGGGGTGGGTTGGACGATCATGCTGTGCCAGTCCCTACGCCCGGGGCGGCCCGCCGGATGCCTCCGAGGTACCGCGGATCCTACGTCGAAGTCGCGAAACCGGCCTGAAGCGGATCGGGTCAGTCGGCGGCGAGGCGGCGCAGCGTATCGAGCAGCCGGTCGATGTCAGCCTCGGTCGTGAGGTAGTTGACGATGCCGGCGCGCACGTACGTGGCGCCACGCAGGGTCGTGGTCGAGAGCCATCCGTCGCCCGACGCCTCGAGCGCGGCCGCGAGACGGTCCTGGTGGGCGTCGAGCGCCGCGGGGGTCATCGTCGACGCTGCGACCGCGCCTCCGGGGAGATGGCGGAAGCAGACCACGGACAGCTCCGGATCCCCTGGCAGCGCGTCGAGGTCGTCCGCCTCCACGCACCGTCTCGCGAGGTAGGCGGCCACGTCGTCGTTCATCTCGACCAGCCGCCCGAGGCCGCTCGTCCCGAGGTGCTTCCACGAGGCCCAGAGCTTCAACGCCCGGAACCGGCGGGTACCCTCGAACCCCAGCTTGTAGAAGTTGAGCTGGCCTGCGTGGGCGTCCTGGTGCCCGGCATCACCCTCGCCGGCAGGATCCCCGCCGGGCGTTGCCGGCACCTCGCCGCCGCGGTAGTACTCGGGCGAGCGATCGAAGGTCTGGCGCAGGTGATCGCCATCGCGCACGAGCAGCGCCCCGATGTCGTACGCCTGGAAGAACCACTTGTGGGGGTCCACCGTGACGCTGTCCGCGAGGTGGAGGCCGGGAACGCGTGGGGCGTCACGCTCGGACAGGCGCGCGGCGCCGCCGTACGCGGCATCGACGTGGAGCCACAGGCCCTCGCGCTCCGCCAGCGCGGCAAGCTCCGGGACCAGGTCGACCGAGCCCGTGTTGGTGGAGCCCGCGACGGCGCACAGGGCGACGGGGGTCAGACCCGCGGCCCGGTCACGGGCGATGGCCCCGGCGATGGGCTCGGGGTGGAGGCGGAACCGGTCGTCGGCCGGGAGCACCACCAGGGTCTCGGGCGGGAAGCCCAGCTCGTCGAGGGCTCGGGCGATCGAGAAATGGGTCTGGTCGCCCGTGTAGATCCTCGCGCCCTCGAGCGCGGCGCCGCGGGGCGGGTGGGGGAGCGAGCGGAGGCGGCGCAGGTGGATGTCGCGGACGAGCGCCATCGCGATGAAGTTGGCCATCACGCCGCCCGACGTGCACAAGCCAAACGACCCCGCCTCGTAGCCCACGAGATCGCACAGCCAGCGCACGACCTCCTCCTCTACGAAGGCACTGATCGGGCCGGCGTGCCAGACGTCAACGGGCTGGTTGATCCACTGCGCGAGCACCTCGCCGGCGACCGACGCGACCAGGGGTGGTGGCGTGAAGTAGCTCAGCGACCGCGGGTGGTAGCTGGCGAGCGTGTGGGGAGCGATCCTTGCCCGGAACTCGTCCAGGAACGCACGGAACGGACGCGGATCAGCCGGGGCGGGGGCGGGGGCCAGGGTCGGACCGAAGAACTCCCGGCGGAGCTCCGTGTACCCAGTCGGCGTGCCCATTGCGTGGACCATCGCCTCGTCGTACAACCAGTCCAACGCTGCGCGCCACGTCTCTTCGCCCACACGCTGGAGCGCGGCCAGCGATGCGTTCCGATCCCGGATACCGATCAACTCCGGTTCCGGATGCCAGCGAAATGGGGCGAGGGGATCGTCGATCACTTCCGTCCTGCGGAGGATGTGCGGGCCTGGAACGGCCAGCAGGCCATCGGCCCCAATCCGTCCCCCAGGAGCGGCACTCAGGCGAGGCCGCCCCCGTCCACGACAAGGACCGCGCCAGTGACCCAGGCGGCCGCGTCGGACGAAAGGTAGAGCACCGCTTGCGCGATGTCATCGGGTGTTCCGAGCCGCGCGAGCGGCCGAACCGCCGACTCGGCGAGGAACACGGTCTCGTCTGCCCCCAGCTGGCGAGCCTCTGAGCGCAGCATTGGCGTGTCGGTGTCGCCCGGGCAGACGCAATTGACCCGGACGCCCTCCGGTCCGTGATCGATGGCCATGGCCCTCGTCAGGTTCACGACCGCGCCTTTGGACGCGCAGTAGCTCGCGGCGTCGGGTCCGCCCTTCAGCCCCCAGCCTGAGCCGATGTTGACGATGGCACCTCCACCCCCGGCGGTCATGACCGGCACGGCGTGCTTGCCGGTGAGGAAGACCGCGCCCACGTTGACCGCCATGACGCGGTTCCACTCGTCCTCGGTCGTGTCCACGACGTTCGCACGCCGGATGATCCCGGCGCTGTTCACCAGGATGTCGAGACCGCCGAGCTGCTCTACGGCGGTCGAGACGAGCTGCCGGCAATCGTCGCTGCTCGTGACGTCGCAGCGGACCGCGATCGCCCGGCCGCCCTCTGCGTGGATCTCCTCGGCAACCCGGGTGGCGCCCTCGAGATCCAGGTCGCCGACGACCACGGCTGCCCCTTCCTCCGCCAGGCGTCGCGCCGTGGCGCGGCCGATGCCCGATGCCGCCCCGGTCACGATGGCTCGGCGCCCTGTCAATGTCTGCATCCTGGTTCCTCCGCTGGGGCAGATTCCCAAGGCGCTCCTGCGCCCGGGTGGGTGGGGAAGGTGCGAGCCTGGCTCACGCGGGCTCCACCCCGACGACCATCCGTTCGTGGTGCCCGGTGACGACCGTGTGGTATCCCGCCAGCTCGCGGTCGAGACCATGGTCGCCCGTATCCACCAGCAGGGGCCGCCCGCCGAGGGCGGCGAGCTTGGCCGGGGTCGCCAGGATCATGATGCCGTCACGCCCGGCAAGGCGAATGACATCCGGCGATATCGATTGGTTGCCCCGTCCGAACAGGAAGCCCTGGCCGCCGATCGGGGTCACGAGGATCGTCACGGGTCCGCCCGAGGCCGCTTCGCGGATCTGTCGCTCTCCCGCGTCTGCGCTCTCAACCTCGGGACCGCGTGCCGTGACGCGGACGACGTCGACACCGGCAAGCGTCTTGGGCAGCCCGAGCGCCAGGGCGACGCCACGGATCGTGGTACCCGGGCCGAGAACGTAGTGGCGATCCGCGACCAGGCTCTCGACGACATCGGTGGCGATAGCCGCCATCGCGATGGCATCGCTGGCTGGGGACGGAGCCTTGCGCGACTGCAACAGGCGGCCGACGGGAACGTGCAGGTAGCCATGCAGTCCCGCTGCCATCTCGCCGCGTCGGTAGGCCTCCTCGTCGAGGTCGAGGACCTCCCGCTCCGCGCTCCGACGCGTCCCGGACGCCAGGTACTCCGCGGCGAGCCGGCCGGCCGCGGCCGGGCTGGTGGCGAACACCCCGGACTGGATCTTCACCCCGGCGGGAACACCCAGGGCGGCTATCGATGCGCCCACTGCCGCGAGGACATCCCGCGCCGTCCCATCGCCGCCGGCGAACAGGAGGAGATCCACCGACTCCGCGAGCGTCGCAGCGAGACGACGCGTGTCGCCGGCCGTGGTGGGGTCGGTTGCTGGGCCGCCGATCGTGGTCGCCGGATACCCGGCACTCACGGCCGCGAGGTGTCCAAGGACCCCGTCGCCGGTGATCAGCCGGGGTAGCTCGACAGCAGCCGGCCAGGCCGACCTCAGGGCCACGAGTGCCTCGGCAGCGCGGATCGGTGCCATGGGCACGGCTCCCAGCGCGCGGGCGCGCGCGGCGGTCCCGGTGCCGTCGGTTCCCTTGAGTCCCACCCGGCCCCCGAGGCCGGCAATCGGGTTGACCACCAGGCCGATGGCCGGATGGCGGGACGGCCGGGCTGGGTCAGCCATTGGCCGGAGCTGTCTCCTGCCCGGTGGCCGCCGTGGACGAACTGTGCTTCCGCCGGTATGCCCGCCACGTGACCGCCCATCGCTCGGGATCGTCGAACCAGCTGTGATCGACCTGGTGGATCGTGCTCCGGTGCGGCGCGGAGCGGATCACGTCGGGCGTCGAGTAGGCCTCATCCGCCACGGTCCGGAGCATGGCCACGTATTCGTCGAGGTCCGCCCGTGAGTACGACTCGGTCGGCTCCAGCGTCATCGGCTCGGGAACGACGAACGGGTGATGGCTCGTCCAGTAGTGCGCGCCGAAGTCCGCCATCCGCACGCCGAGCTGCTCGCTGTGGATCCCGGTGTCCCGGGTCAGCTCTTCCCAGCTGTAGCGGACCTGCTCGATCCGCCGCTTGCCGGTCGCGTAGGGAGCGGATACGCCGCGGATCTCCAGCACGCGGCCCTGGAGGTAGTTGTTGTTCAGCACGGCGATCTCGGCGACCTCCCGGAGACCGGCGGCCCCGAGGCTCATGATCCAGGCGTACGCACGAACAAGGTTGGCGGCGACGCCGAACCATGGTCGCACCTTGCCGATGCTGTCGGGCCGCTCGTCGTCGAGGAAGAAGCGGTCACCGTCACGCTCCACGGTCGGGGAGGGCAGGAACCGCGCCACCTCGGCCGTGACACCGCAGGCACCCGCCGCCGGGCCTCCGGAGGCATGCGGCGTCGAGAATGTCTTGTGCAGGTTGAAATGGCACAGGTCGAATCCTGCGTCCCGGGCCCGCGTGATCCCGAGCAGACCGTTGGCATTCGCCTGGTCGTAGGCGCACAGGCCACCAACCTCGTGGACGGCTTCGACGAACGCCGCGATGTCGGCGTTGAAGATGCCCGTGTCCTCGGGGTTCGTGATCAGCAATGCCGCCGTTCGCTCCGACAGGACGCTCTTGAGCGCGGCGAGGGACGGACGGCCGGTGTCTGCCTCCGGCATGAGCGTGATCACCCGGTAGCCCGCCGTCTTCGCGCAGGCCGCATTCGAGGGGTGGCTGAACATGGTGGTGATGATCTCGTCGCGTTGTGCCGCATCGCCGCGGGCGGCGTGGTATGCCCGGATCATCGAGACGTTGGCCCAGATCGCCGCCGAACCCGCGCCTGGCTGCAGGCTCACCCGGTCCATCCCGGAGATCTCGCGCAGCGCCTGCTCGAGGCGCCAGATGATCTCGAGAATGCCCTGGATCGTGGACTCGTCCTGCAGCGGATGCAGGTCCGCGATGCGCGCGTTGCGCACCAGCTGTTCGTTGACCTTCGGCGAGTACTTCATCGTGCACGTGCCCTGCCCGACGTCGATGTTGAAGTCGACACCCAGGTTCTCCTGGGACAGCCGGGCGTAGTGACGTACGACGTGCAACTGGGCCAGCTCGGGGAGCGCCGGCGCGGAGGGTCGGCGGACGCCCGGCGGCAGGCTTGCCGCCGGGCTGCCGACGCGGGCGGCGATCCCGGGCTCCACCTCCGGGAGCAGCACGCCGCGCGCGCCGGGCACGCTGAGCTCGAACAGGATCGGCTCGTCCCAGCTGGCCTGATGGAAGCGGCGAGGCATCGGCTTGGGACCGATCGCCGTCGGCGGTGTGGTCATCGGATGATCTCCCCGATTCCGTCGACGAGGTGGTCGATATCGGCCTGCGAGCGCACCTCCGTCACCGCGTACAGCGCGCTCTGGCCGAGGGTCGGGAATTCGGTCGAGAGATCCTTGCCTCCGTGAATTCCGAGGGTGAGCAGATGGCGGTTGATCTCGGCGACGGTCCGACGGTACCCGAGAAGTCCGCGACGAACTCGTGGACGTGGTGACCCGCGCTGAACGGCACGGTCACGCCCGGCAGCTCACCCAGGCGCTCGATGGCATAGCGCGTGCGAGCCATCATCCGCTCGCCCAGCTCGGTCATGCCCTGCGGGCCCATGAGCGCGAGATACACGCCGGCCGTGATGCCCCACAGCGAGGCCGCGGTTCCGACCCACTCCTTGCCCTCCTCGCGGACGGCGAAGGACGTCCGTTCGAACGCGACGTCACCGAACCGATATTCGCCCTCGACGCTCGTGGGCGCGATCCCGAACAGGCGCGATGGATACTCCAGCACGATCCTGGGGTCGTCCGCCGAGGCGATGAACCCGGCGTGCCCGCCCCCGAACTGCTGATGCATGCCGAGCGGCTGGATGTCGCCGCATGCGATGTCGGCCCCCATGGCCGACGGCGGCGCGAGCACGCCGAGGGTCGAGGGATCCACCGACACGATGGCCAGGCCCCCGCGGTCGTGGATCAGCCGGGTGATCTCGGCGCCACGTGTCTCGACCACGCCGAGGTACGAGGGCTGCTCGAAGTAGACGGCCGCGACGTCGTCGCTGAGGGCGGTCTGCAGGGCGTCCACGTCGAGCTCGCCCGTCCCGCGGTCAAACGGCACCGGCTCGATCGCCACATCGGGCGTGCAGTAGTCAACGATCTTCGACAGCTTGTCCCGGCTGACGGCCTCGGCCACGAGGACACGCCGCCGGCCCGTGGCTCGGGCCGCCATCCGGATCGAGGTGGCTGCTGCCTGGAAGCCGTCGTAGACCGGGACGTTGACGACGTCCATCTCGAGCAGCTCGCCCATCATCGACACGTACTCGAACAGCGCCTGAAACCGCCCGTGGTCCTCATACGGCTCACCGGCATAGGCGGTCAGGAACTCCGCGCGGCCGTTGATCTCGTCGCAGACCGCAGGGACGTGGTGGTCGTAGCAGCCAGCACCCAGGAAGCTGATCGTCTCCCGGGTGGAGGTGTTCCGGTTGAGCAGCGCCTCGACGTGGCGGACGAGCTCCGCTTCGGATGCCAGCGGTGCCGGCAGATCGAGCGGGCGGTTCAGCCGCAGGCCCGGCGGGATCGTCTCCAACAGCTCCTCGATGTCGGCGGCCCCAACGGCCGCCAGCATGGCTGCCTTGACCCCGGGCTCGGAGTTCGGGATGTACGGATGGACGGCCATTGAATGCGGATGTGCTTGGTGGTCAGTCATCGTGTCTCCGTGATCATGCCTCGGCACGCGGGACGCATGGATTGGGTCATCCCCCCGTGACCAGCTCCGGCCGGATCCAGTCGCGGCTCGCGAGGCCGCCGGCCAGCTCACCACCGTCGATAGGGATGATCGCGCCGGTCAGATAGGCACTCTGGTCCGACGCCAGGAAGGCGAACAGTGCCGCGACCTCCTCGGGCAGCGCGTGTCGTCCGATCGGGATCTTGGCATCGGTGGCCCGCAGCATCTCCGGGGTGTACCTCCGACTGCTGCATCGGCGTCATCACGTAGCCCGGGCAGATCGCATTGACCCGGATCGCCGGTGCCAGCTCGAGGGCCATCGACCGGGCGAGAAGGATCACGCCAGCCTTCGATGCGTTGTAGTCGGCGTAGTACGGGTGACCGACGACCCCGTTCGTGGAGGCGGTCATCAGGATCGACCCGCCGCCGCCGACCGTCATCCGCCGTGCGGCCTCCTGGCTGCAATGGAACACGCCATCGAGGTTGACCGCCAGCACCCGCCGCCAGTCCTCCGGGGCGATATCGAGGAACGAGTGGCGGATGCTGATCCCGGCATTCGCGATCAGCACGTCGACCCCGCCAAGCATGCGGTCGACCTCTGCGAAGGCAGCGTCCACGGACGCCCGATCCGCGACGTCGGCATGGACCAGGTCCACGAGCCCGGGGAGCTCGGTCCGGACCGCCTCGAACCGGTTGACGTCGGAGTCGAGGATGACGACACGGCATCCCTCGCCAACGAAGCGGGTCGCCGTTGCGAGCCCGATGCCGCTGGCGCCGCCGGTCACGACGACGCGACGGCCTGCAAGGTCGGGGTAATGTGCGGTCGGTTCCGTGCTCGTGTTCAACTCGCGCCTCGCTGCTCTTGGTCTGCGATCTGATCGGTGGGTGGCCCGTCGGGTGACGCGCCTGGCCCCGGAGGCACTGCGCCGTCGTCCTTACCCCCTGAGCCCCGGCGCCGGATCCATCGCCCGACCAGGAACTCGTCCAGCTCCAGGCGCCCGAACAGCCCGTCCCGGCGGCGGTACATCACCAGGATGATCAGCAGTCCCAGCGTCACCTCCTGGAGGCCGAACACGCCCTGGATGGTCACTCCCCCGATTGACAGGCCGGTGAACACGCCCTCGAGTCGACGGGCGATCTCGAGCAGCAGCGAAACGAGAAAGGATCCACCGACGGCCCCGGTGACGGTGGTCGGCCCGCCGACGACGAGCATCGCGACGAGCGCGAACTGGAACGTGAGGTAGAACTGCTTGGGCGAGAACGCCGTCAGCGTATGGCCGAGAAGGATTCCCGCCACGCCCACCACCACCGCGCTCAGCATCCATGCGACCAGCCGCAGGTTGCGGACGTCGATGCCCATCGAGCGTGCGGCGAGCTCGTCCTCTCGACTCGCCCGGACCCGCAGCCCCATCCTCGATTCACGGAACAGGCGGGCGATGAAGATCGCCCCGAGCGCGGCTCCGAACGCGACGAGGAGGGTGACGTCGGGCGGCACGCCGTAGAACGTCTGGCTCCCACGGGTGACGTCTGAGGAGCCGACCAGCATGACGTAGACGATGATCATCATCGCCAGGGTGGCGATCGGGGTCGCCGGGGCGGAGAGGCGCGACAGCGGGACGCCGAACAGCAGCGCAACCACGCCCACCACGACCAGGGCAATGATGGCGGCCACAAACAGCGGCAGCTCGGTCTCCCGCAGGAACGGCATCAGGTTCGGGAGGGCTGTGGCCTTGATCGCCGCGGGGACCGTCAGGATCCCGGCGGCATAGGCCGCCACGCCCATGAACGCCACGTGCCCGAACGTCAGGATCCCCGTATTGCCGCTATAGATCCCGAATTCGACGACGGCGACCAGCGCGATCAGGAAGTTCTGGGTCACCTGCCGCTCAGCAGGTCCCAACAGGAGCGCGACCATGGCGGTGAATGCCAGCAGCGGCAGGCCAAGCGTAGTGGACCCGGCGAGGGCGCGAACGGCAGGGCTGTCCAGCGAGAACGTGCGCCCAAGAACGTGGGCCTCGGGCCCCGCGGTATCGACGGATCCGGTCGGCATCGGGGTCGGCGTGGGCTCGGCGGGCCGGGTGCTCGTCACACGCGGTCCGTCGACCTTGCCGAGGAGCCCCTGCGGCCGCCACAGGAGGATGGCGATCACGAGTGTCAGCGTGAACGCGTCCTTGAACGGAAGGGCCTCCTGCGGCAGCCACGCCTGGAACATCACCTCGACAAACCCGAGGATGAATCCGCCCAGGACGGCGCCGGGCAGGCTGCCGAGGCCGCCGACGACGGCAGCGATGAACGCCTTGATGACCGGCGTGAGACCCATCATGGGCTCCACCGATCCTCGCTGGGCGACCCACAGGAACGCCGCAACGCCCGCAAGCAGGCCCGAGATGGCGAATGCCGTCGCGATCACGGCGTCGGCACGGATGCCCATCAGGCGCGCGACCGTGAAGTCCTGGGCCGCCGCGCGCATGCTGATCCCGAGCGTCGTGCGGCGCAGGAACAGGGTGATCAGACCGAGCGATACCAGCACCATCACGATCGCTGTCAGCTGGATCAGCCCGATCCCCACCCCCAGGACCGGGATCACCTGGCTCAGCTCGGGCGGCAGCTCGATCCCACGCGGCCGGGGCGAGATGACGTTCTGGAACGTGACCTGCAACGTGACCGAGACCGCGAAGCTCGTGAGCAGCATGGTGGCCCCGCTCGCACCCCGGACCGGCCGAAACGCGATCCGTTCCATCAGCACGGCCGCCGCCATCGCGGTCAGGATCGCGGCGGCCATGACCACCGGAAGTGGCGCCCCGAACTGCACCGTCGTCGCGAACCACATCGCGTAGCCGCCGAGGGTCATGATCTCGCCGTGGGCGAAGTTGATCATGCCCATGATGCTGAACACGATTGCGAGGCCCAGCGCGAGCAGGGCGTAGACGCCGCCCAGGCTGACCGCGTTGATGAGCTGCTGGACGAACAGCTCCATCAGGTTGCCCCGATCCCGAGGTAGGCTCGCTCGATCCCGCTCGACGCGCGAAGCTCCGAAGCCGGCCCCGACAGCTGAGCTCCCCCGCCCCGAGCACGTAGCCCCGATCTGCGATCGACAGCGTGCGGTCGACGTTCTGCTCGACGAGCAGGATCGTGGTGCCGTCGTTCCGGAGGTCGAGGATCAGGTCGAAGATAAGATCGACGAACCTCGGGGCGAGGCCGAGCGATGGTTCGTCGAGCAGCATCAGGCGCGGGCTCGACATCAGCGAGCGGGCGATCGCCAGCTGCTGCTGCTCTCCGCCGGACAGCGTTCCAGCGGCCTGCCCACGCCGCTCTGCGAGGACCGGAAACCGGGTGTAGGCCATCTCCCGCAGCCGGCCCGCCTGTGCGCGGTCTGGGAGCGGGATGCCGCCGAGCAACAGGTTCTCGTCCACCGTCAGCCCGGGGAAGACTCGCCGGCCCTCCGGCGTCAACGTCATTCCCAGCCTGACAACCCCGTCCGGCCGCTCGCCCAGGATCGACCTGCCGTCGAACTCCACGGTCCCGTCCACCTTGGGGACGAGCCCCATGATGGCGTTGAACGTGCTGACCCGCCGGCGCCGTTGGCGCCGAGGATGGCGACGATCTCACCGGCCTCAACGGTGAAGCTGAAGTCACGTACGGCGCGGATCGCGCCGTACGTGACCGAGAGTCTGTCGACGGACAGAAGCGACACGGCTGGCGGCCCCGGTGGCTACGGGGCCGGGATGTCGCCCCGCGGGCATGATCGTGTCGAGCAGTTCGAACGCACCGTCTGATCCGTGACGAGGTACACGGTCTTGAGCGGGATGCGGGTCTGGCCCTTGTAGCTGATCGTGCCGGTCGCGCCCTGGACGTTCTCCAGGTTGTCGATCGCATCGCGGACCTTGGCCGGATCGGTGGAATCGGCCGCGATCACACCAGCCTCGACGACCTTGATCAGGTCGTAGCCGGTGGCCGCGAATACCGCTGTCGGGCGCCACACCGTACTCGGCGGTGTAGGCGTCCCAGAAGGTCGCCATGGGCGTGCCCTCGACCGGGAAAGCCATGGGACGTGAACACGAGGCCCTCGACGGCCGGTCCGCCGGCGCTGATCGTGTCCTGGGGGTCGACACCGTCAATCGAGATGACGGGGATCTCAACACCGGCGGCGCGCAACTGCTTGATGAACGTCGGTGCGTCCGGCGGATACGCGGGCGTCATGATCACGTCCGGTGCCGGACTCATGGCCTGGATCTTGGTGACCTCAGCGCTGAAGTCCGCTGCACCGAGGTGAACGACCCGAGGCCGGCGACCGTGCCGCCCT
Organism: uncultured Chloroflexia bacterium; assembly: GCA_963700555.1. GTDB lineage: Bacteria > Chloroflexota > Limnocylindria > Limnocylindrales > CSP1-4 > CAIXZV01. Next base: position 2,474 of record CAVOXZ010000019.1, on the reverse strand, counting down.
TGTTCTCAAACACCTGCCCGAAGTAGTCGCACGACTTCGATGTATAGGACGAGTCCGGCGAGCACAGCAGGTAGGCCGACCTGTAGCCGGCATCGACTGCGTAGCTGGCCAGGGCCGTCGCCTGCGTGTTGTCGCCGAACACGCTCATGAACATGAAGTCACCCACCGGAGGCCGGCAGGGTGGGCGAGGTTGCTGCCGTGGACATGGTCGGAACCCCGGCCGTCTGGGCGATCTGGCCTGCCGCTGTGCACGGATCGGCGTCCGACGTGCAGATCAGGAAGTGGACATTCTGCGAGATCAGGTCCTGCGCGACGACCGCGCTCTGGGCTGCCTCGCTCCGGTTGTCCTGCAGGGTGAGCCGACTGCCACTTGCCGGCGATCCCACCGGCGGCGTTGATCTCCTTGATCGCGAGCTGCACCCCCTTCGATGCGGACACATCCGAGTAGGCCAGCCCGCCAGTCTGCGACGAGTCGTAGCCGATCGAATACGTGCTGTCACCCCCGCCGTCGCTGCTTCCACAAGCAGCCACCACCAGCATCGCAGCTGCTGCCACGCTGACTGTTCTTCGTCCGATCACGCTTCTCCTCCGCCTGTACGGGTCGGTGGCTGGACGCCCTCGACCCTCAATGCCCCCGACAACGTTGTTGCTGGCTCCTCATCCAGCAGCGCGCCCCGGCGGGCTACCTCGCTTGAGACTCATCCATGGGCGACCACTGCCTCTTCGACCGAGCGGCGACCCAGGTACGCTTCTCGAACGGCGGCGTTGGCACTGACATCCGCAGCGGTGCCATCCGCGATCCGCTGTCCCTCGTTCAGCACCGTGATCCGATCCGCGACGCGCATGATCAGCCGCAGATCATGCTCGACGACCAGCAGCCCGAGCCCATAGCGCTCTCGAAGCTCGGCGATCAGCTCCCGGAGTTCGTCGGACTCCGCTTCGTTGGCGCCCGCTGCCGGCTCGTCCAGCAGCAGGAACGTCGGCCGCGTGGCAAGGGCCCGAGCGATCTCAGCGGCGCCTGATCCCGTACGGGAGCGTCGCCGCGCGCCGATCCGCGATGTCCGCGATGCCCAGCTCGATCAGCATCGCCCTGGCGGCGCGCCGTAGTGCGGCTCCACCCGGCCGCTCCGGATGGAGTGCCGCCCCGACCTCGACGTTCTCCAGCACGGTCAGCTGGTTGAACAGCCGGATGTTCTGGAACGTCCTCGCGATACCGAGGGCGGCGATCCGGTGAGCCGGCCATCCGGTGATGTCCCTGTCCCCGAGACGCACAACGCCACGAGTTGGCGCCAGGACGCCCGACATCACGTTGAGCAGCGTCGTCTTTCCTGAGCCGTTCGGGCCGATCAGCCCGAGGATGACCCCGGGCTGCAGGTCGAGATCCACGGACCGCAGCGCCTGCAGGCCACTGAAGGACATGTCCACGTCCCGGACGATCAGCGAGGCAGTCGCAGCCGCCGGTGCGGTCTCGGGACCGGCCACCGGGTCAGCCAACGGTTGTGGCTCCCGTGTACATCGCGCTCCATGTTCGCTGCTGTGGTCGGGAACGCCGGGCTCAGCAGCCTTGGGCAATCGCAGGTCCTTGCGCCCAGAGGTTACGATCAGGGTACGCGGGCTTGTCAAGATGAAAGGCCGCGGGATTCTATCCTGCCGGCTGCGCGCGGCCGCTCACCGCAGATGGAAGGGGAAGCGTGGACGTCGAGTACGAGACACGACGGACTGCCGGTGCCGCGGAGCGTTCACGCCGCGTCCCCGACGAACCGGTGGGAGCCGAGGATTTGACGGCCATGGAGACCGCGGGCCGCCCACGGCCGCGCGGCGCGCACGGGTGCTCGAGACGGTTCGTCGGCAGCAGTTCGCGTCCGTGGCCGATCTCAGCGTGGATCGGCGTCTCGGAAGTGACGATCCGCAACGACCTGGACACGCTCGCCGAGGATGGTCGCCTGCGCCGCGTGCGCGGCGGGGCGGTTCACCGGACCACCTCCAGCCTCGAGGCCCCGTACGAGCAGGCCCTTGACAGCCTTGTCGCAGAGAAGCTGTCGATCGCCCGGGCGGCCAGCGTCCTCGTGGAGAGCGGCCAGACGGGGTGATCTCGATGCTGGACGACCGCGGCTGCAACCGCCCGCTCGCCGGCGGCGAGGACCGCTTTGCACGACGTCACCGTGTTCACCAACGGGCTCCGGGTTGCCCTGGAGCTGGAGCCGGCGATCCGCACATCAATGTGCTGGTGACGGGCGGCACGCTCCGGCGGCAGCAGCACAGCCTCGTGAATCTGTTCGGCACGACCATCCTCGAGCAGGTGCACGGCCACGTCGCGATCCTCGAGTGTGATGGTGTTGATCCTGCCGCCGGCGTGACCCACGTCAATGTCGCGGAAACGGAGATCAAGCGCCTGATGAACGTGCGGCACGGCTGCGCATCCTGGTCGCCGACGCCTCCAAGCTGGGCCAGATCAGCTTGGTCCACCTGTACGG
>CAVOXZ010000018.1:0-257798 GCA_963700555.1 uncultured Chloroflexia bacterium | reverse complement strand
CTACCGCTGGACGGCCTTCGGCCGACCGCTCGACGGGCCCGCGCCGGCCAGCTGGACGCCGTAGGCGACCGCGGCCGGCGACGGGGACGGCACGCTGCCCGTCGGGGGCACCCTCGCCGGCGACGGGGAGTCATCGCTGCGTGACGCCGAGCCGGCGAGCCTGGCATAACCGGCGACCGGTGGTGGCACCTCAGGCTGGATCGGCGGGTCGGCGGCGGGTGGCGCCGCTCGCCGCCATCATCGTGGCCCTGCTGCAGGTGAGCGGGTGCGGCGGCAGCCGCGCCACGCCCGAGCCGGCCGCGGGGTCGGCGGCCGCGGCAGGGGCCGTCGCGAGGTCGCCGGCTGCGGCTGGGGCCGTCGCCGGCTGCGGCTGGGGCCGTCGCGAGGTGCGCGATGCGCTGGACCGCTCGACGATCCTCGGGACGGCCGTGCTGGAGGTGAGGTACTCCTGGTGCTGAGGCGGCCTGTCCTGATCCGGTATCGCAGGTAGGCCGCCGAGCTCCGCGCGCCGGTTCCGGGCGGGGCTGCGGTCAGGTGCCGCGGTCAGCCCTCCTGATATCACCAGCCCTGATCAAAGTCGGCATTCTCCGCGGCGGGCGGGCCAACTCCCGGGCAACGCCGCGCTATCCCGCCAGGAAGATCAGCAGCCGTGATAACCGCGACGATATCGGCGCCGAACCCGGCTCGAAGCGGCGGATGAGGCCCTTGCAGGCTCGGGAATCCCGCATTTGATCACCAGCCCTGATATTCCGGTCGCGGGGGCGGGCCGGATGCCGGTCGCGGGGGCGGGGCGTCGGGCGCGGGGGCGGGGCGTCGGGCGCGGGGGCGGGGGGCATCGAGCTCGGGGCGTCGGGCGCGTGCGGGTGAAACGGCCGCGCCGGGGACGAACCCACGCTCGGGGCCACATTCGATCAGAGCGGCAGCCGTCCCGAGTCGCGCACCAGCTCCATCCACGCCCGCTCGCGACCGATCGTCGTGGCCGCGCCGTGACCTGGCAGGACGCGCAACCGGTCCTCGAGCGTCGACAGCCGCGCGATCGACGCGACCATCGCGTCCGGGTCCCCGCCCGGGAAATCGACCCGGCCCCAGCCGCCGGGGAACAGCGTGTCGCCGCTGAACAGCTGGCCCGTGTCCGCCGACAGCAGGCACACGGACCCCTCTGTGTGGCCGGGCGTGTGCAGGACCCGGAGCCGGACGTCGCCGAACCGCACGTCGCCCCCCTCCGCGAGGTCGACGGCGGGGACGCACGGCGGGATCTCGAACGGCGCGTAGAGCGGCGACGGGCTGATCAGGCGGTAGGCATCATCCGGATGGACGGCGATCGGCGCACCGGTATGGGCCTGGACCGCCGCATTCGCCCCCGTGTGATCCCAGTGCCCGTGCGTGCTGACGATCAGCTTGAGGGTCCAGTCGCGCTCGGCGAGCGCCCCCGAGATCCACTCCAGGCACGGGATGGCCGTGTCGATGGCGATGGCCTCGCGGGACCGAGGGTCGGCGAGGACGTACACGTTGGTGGCGAGCGGTCCCACGACCGCGTGGAGCTGCTCCATCGCGGCGATCTTCTCATGCGAGCGTCCGGTTCGTCCCTCCGGCGGGACCGAGTGGGACCTCCGGCCCTGCAGCGAACCGGACGGCTGGTGCATCCTGTTGCAGGAAGGTGACCGCCATGAGGACGACGATGCACATCAAGGCACGCATCACCCCGTGGGACGATCCGGCGTTCGTGAAGGCCTTCGAGGTAGCCCGTGACCGTGTCCACGAGGCCGAGGACGTGCTGGACGGCACCATCGCCGGCGCTCGGGTCCAGCACCTGCTGCGCGAGGCTGGCTACCCCCAGGCTCGGGTCGAGGTGATCCAGTCGGTGGACGAGAAGCTGGAGCACACCTCGCACTGGGACGTGGTCCGCGACGGCTGAGGCTCGCGTTCCACGGTTCAGGCGGATGGATCGCTCGTGGACCGCGCTCCGGCAGGAGGTGTGACGTCCCAGGTCGCGATCCCGAGTGAGCCGGCGGGTCGCTCGGCCAGGGTCCAGCCGCCGTCCCGATTGGCGATGTGCTCGGGCAGGATCGCCCGGAAATGGACGTCCTTCTCTCCCCCATCCGCGATGAACAGCTGGCGGCGCAGGAACGCTGTCAGCGCCTCCACCGAGTCGAAGGTCCGCGGCGAGCGCTCCACCACCTCGACCTGCGGGTCGCGACCGCGGGCCTGCAGCAGCTCGACCAGGTCGGGCAACGCCGGGAGCGACACGCGCTCCTCGCCGTGGACGAGGGGCCAGAACGGGTCCGCGACGGACGCCGGGCTGCGGTCGGTGAGCATCGCCACGCACCGGGTGCGCGTGGCGGCCTCCATCGCGTCCAGGAACGCGCCGATGCCCTCGATGTCATAGCTCACGTGCGCGATCAGCGAGAGGTCGACGGCCGGGAGGGTCCCCAGCTCCGCGAGGGCGTCCGGCCACCCGCCCGCGATGACGCGGACGTTGGAGATGCCGTGCTCGTCCATCCCCGTGCGGAGCGCCCGCCGCATGCCGCCCGACGGCTCCACGGCGACGACCTCCCGCACCCGCAGCGCGAGCGGCAGGGCATACCGGCCTGCCCCCGCTCCGATGTCGAGCCAGGTCTCGTCGGGGCGCGTCATCGCGATCAGCGCATCGAGCGCCGGCTCCCCGGTGCGCCTCGGGTCGGCCACGAACAGGTTGGTGACCGGCGCGTAGTGGTCCGGCGTCTCGGTCTCGCGCAGGCGCTCCGCCTGCACCCGGTTGGCACGGACCCGGTCGGCCCAGGCGGCCTCGAGCCGGGCGGCTACGGGAGTGGTCGGGGTCATCGGGGTGTCTCCGGAGTGGCAGTGGGCACCGCCGGGGCGGCGAGTTCGGCAAGGTCGTCGGGCGTGTCGATGTCCGGGTTCGCGCCCTCGACGGGTACCGCGAGGACGAGCTCGGGGTGATCCGCCAGGAGCGGGCCGAGGCCGCGGTCGCCCGAGAGGCCGGCCGCTCGGGACCAGGCTGCGCGCCGGACGAGGACCGGGTTGGGAGCGCCGTCGGCTGCGTAGCGGGTACGGACGAAGGCGGCCGGGCTGGCCGTGGCTGCCTCGACCACGGCGCGGATGACGTCCCGGCGGACCGCCGGCTGGTCGCCGAGGACGATCACGACCGCCTCCACCGCGGGATCCTCCGCCGCCGCATCGAGCCCCACCCGGAGCGAGCTGGAGAGGCCGTCCTGCGGCCGGTGATTGATGGCGATCCGCTCGCCGCGCCACTCGATGGCCACCCTGGTGGACGCGTGCGACTCCCCCAGCACCACCACCACGTCGGCGAGGCCCGCGGCCGCCACCGCGTCCAGCACGTGCTGCAGGACGGGGCGGCCGCCAAGGCCGGCGAGCAGCTTGTTCGACCCGAAGCGTGACGAGCCCCCCGCGGCGAGCACGACCGCCGTCACCTTCACGACGCCGTCGCCTGGCGATCCCGGGCGAGCTCCCGCATCGGGCGCCCGCCGCCGCCACGCCGCTCGGCGACGATCTCGGCGAGGATCGCCAGGGCGGTCTCGGCCGGCAGGCGTCCGCCAAGGTCGAGACCGATGGGTCCCCGCAGCCGGTCCAGGTCCGAGGGCGCGACGCCGGCCTCCAGCAGCCGCGCGGCGCGATCCGCCTGGGTCTTGCGCGAGCCGACCGCACCCACGTACCGGCACCCACGCGCGAGCGCGGCGACGATGGCCGGCTCGTCGAACTTCACGTCGTGGGTCAGGACGGCGACCGCGTCCGCCGGACCCAGGCCGATCTCGTCCGCCACCTCGTCCGGCCAGCCGACGACGAGCCGGTCCACGTCGGGGAACCTGGCCTCGGTCGCGAACGCCGCCCGGCCGTCGATCACGACCGTCTCGTAGCCGAGCTCCCTGGCCAGGCGGACCAGGGTCCGGGCGGCCTCCACCGCCCCGACCACGACCAGCCGCGGCCGGGCGGGGTAGGCCTCGATGAACAGCTGGGCATCGCCGATCGACACGGTCTTTGACGTCCCCGTCCGGAGGCAAGAGAGGGCGGCATCACGGAGCCATGCGTCCGCCTCCGGGGAGCCCAGCGTTCCTTCGATCGTCCCGTCGGCGTGGACCACGAGCGGCGCCGACGGCACGCTCCCCTCCCCCGGCGTGTGCTGGCCGAACGCTGGCGGCGGGGTGTCGGCGGGGAGCTGCGTCACCACCGCCCGACCCTCGCCCCGGCCGTCGCGCGAGTCGCGCGCCGCCGCGGCCGCAGCCTCGGGGAGCGCCGGATTGATGAGCACGTCGATCGTCCCGCCGCAGGCGAGCCCGACGTCCCACGCCTGCTCGTCGCTGATCCCGTACCGGATCACCCGCTGGCGGCCGTGCCTGCGGGCCGCCCAGATCTCCTCGGCGGCAGCGCCCTCGACGCAGCCGCCAGAGACGGAGCCGGCAATCCGGCCATCGTCGGTGACCAGGAGGACGGCACCTTCGGGGCGTGGCGCGCTGCCGAAGGTCCGGATCACGACCGCGCGACCGACGCCCGCACCCTCGGCGCGCCACGCGTCGAGCGTCTCGATCAGCTCCTGCATCGTGTCCTCCGGTGGCGGTTCCGTGCCTGGGGGCGAAGCCTACGCCAGCGGGCGCGCCCGGTCCGTGGTGACGGCGCCCGCGCCGAGCGGCCTGGGGGAGGTGGGCTCCGGAGCGGTGAGCCCGAGCGACGGCGCGACGGTCGTGGCGTGCGTGACCGCCGACCCGCGGCGCACGGTTCCCTGCGCTCCGCCGGAGAGGATCGTCCCCAGCCGCTCAAGGCTCGCGAGCGTGCCCGCCGGCAGGAAGTCGTCGATGTACGGGTAGGCCGCCTTCATCCCCGCGGCCAGCGGCTGGTAGCCCGGCGCCGACGCGAGCGGGTTCAACCAGACAAGGCGATGGCAGTTCCGCCGCAGCCGGGCGGTCTCGGCGGCAACCAGTCCCGGGTCGCCCCGGTCCCAGCCGTCGCTCACGACGATCACGACGCCCGAGCTGCGCAGCGTCCGGCGTGCCCACTTGTGGTTGAACTCACGGAAGCTCTCCCCGATCCGGGTGCCGCCCGCCCAGTCGGTAACGGTGTCGGCCACCCGGGCGAGGGCCCGGTCCCGGTCGCGGTCCTTCATGATCCGGGTCACCCTCGTCAGGCGCGTCCCAAACACGAACGACTCCGTGCGGACCTCGTTGGTCCGCGCGAGGGCCTGCGCGAAGCGCAGCAGGAGCCGCGAGTGCCGCTCCATCGAGCCGCTGATGTCGCAGATGACGACCAACTGTCGCGGTTCGCGGATCTGGCGCCGCCACACCCAGTTGGTGAGCTCGCCCGTCGCCAGGTTGCGCCGGAACATCGCCCGGGCGGCAAGCCGGCGGCCGTGCGGGTGGAGCTCGTGGCGGCGGGTGCGGCGGCGCTCCAGCCGTGGGCGCAGCAGGTCCACGAACCGCTCCGCATCCCGGAGCTCGGCTGCCGTCATGCGCTCGAAATCCCGATGGCGAATCAGCTCACCGCGCGACCAGGCGTCGGGCGAGATGGTCTCGCCCTCGATCTCGGCGCCCTCCTCGTCGGCGTCGGTGGTGAGCTGGACGCCGAGCGTCGCGAGCTGGGACAGCGTGGCCCCATCGCCTTCGGCGGCCTCATCCGATGCGCCCGGCTCCCCATCCTCCCGGTCCGCGTCCGGCTCGGCGCCCTCGAGGCGCGGCTGGGGCAGGGAGCGCCCGCGGCGGCGCCAGAAGCGGTCGAACACGCGGTCGTAGACCTCGCGATCGTCGCGCCGGCGGACGAACAGGGCGGCACCCGCGTCGCGGACCTGCGCCTTGACGCCCATGTCGATCAGCGCAAGCGCCCGGGCGAAGTCGATCGCCGCCACGAGGTCGACCGCGAGGCCGGCGGCACGCAACGCCCGCCCGAACCCCACGGCTTCGGCCAGCAGGCGACGACCATCGACGGCCTCGCCGGTGTCGGCGACCAGGACCGGGTTCATCGCGGGACCGGGCATGGGGGGACTGTGCCACGTCTCGGGCACCGGCGTCGCCCGGAGGTCAGTCCGGCAGGACCCTGAACCCCATGGCGACGGCGTTGGACCTGATGCGCTCATCGAGGCTGAGGACGTCGAGGCCCCCAACCGACGCGCCCACGACGACGACCGTCGCGATGTGGATGGCGTCAAGCGAACGGATGGTCTCATCGGGAAACGCGGCCCTCGCGCGGTCAACGACCCGCCCGGTGATCGGCTCCACGGCCCAGGCTGCGGCCGCCGCCGCAAGGCGAGCGCGCATCGACTCGATGTTCACCGACCCCCGTGCGATCCCGGCCTGGAGTCGATGGAGCGCCCGGTCGCACTCGATGAGCGTCAACTCGGAGCTGACGACATCGTCCGCCGCCCTGAGCAACGCCTCGACTTCGGCAGCCCTGGGCTGGTCCAACAGCCAGGTGACGATCGCGCTCGACTCCGCGTAGACCTTCATCGGTCACCGCGCTCCCAGTCGATAAGGTCCTGCACGGTCAACCCGCCGAGGTCCACGGGCGGACCGGGGCGACGGTACAGCTCCGGGTCATTCGGTCGCGTCGGCAAGCGCAAACCGTCCCGCCGTGCGAGCTCCAGGAGCCCGGGGTGGACATCGACCGCTGGGTGCCGCCAGCCCGGCGGCACTAGCTCCGCGACGACGACCCCGCGATCCGTGACGATCACGACATCGCCGGCTTCCACCTTGCGGATGTACGCGCTGAGCCGGTTCTTGAGCTCGCGGATGCCGACAGTCTCCATGTCCGGCAATGTAGCCACGTGAGGCTACATCGTCAACCACGACGCGGAGGACGCAGGAGAAGCGACGATTCGGTGGCAGGCAAGTCGAGCGAGGCAGGCATGACTCTCGGAGCCGTGTTCTCGGACGCGGAGGTCGCGCGTCTCTACCGCCTCGCGCTGCCGTACCCCGACGAAGTGCTCACCACCTCGCCGGTCTCGATCTCGACGCGGCGGGACCTCCATCGTCTGGAGTCGGAACGGTGGAGCGCTGGGGCGCTCGTCCCGGGCTCGCTGCAGGGCCATGTTCCTGCGCAGCGCGGACCGACGCTTCGTTGTCGAGCCGTCGGCCGACGTCGAGGATCGCGGATGGTCGCGATCGGAGCTACAATCCCTCGATCCTCCACCTGCGCGCGGAAGCGACGGCAGATCTGCGCTGGTCGCCGGCAACTACCGCGACGAGGAGGTGGGGGTCATCGTCCGCGCGGATAGCGTCCTCGTGGTCCATGACATCAAGGCGGTGCGCCGCTGGGGGCTTGGGTAGTCCCGAGGTGGCGTGTGGGGGCGGGATCTGCGAGCGTGCGCCAATGTCACCCGCAGGGATATTCGCTCTTGCCCCACCGCATGTGGGGCCAGAGCGCGCGCAGGAGCCTGTCGAGGCCCACGTCAGCATCCAGGAGCCCGAACCTCATCGGGCGCTCGCGGGCCACTGACCGAAGGAGTGCTTCGAGTTTCTCGGGGTTTGCGTCCGATGTGACCGAGACGACAACCGGTCCGCGGTCTGGACTGCGCGGCGAGGATGGCCCGTCGCCCTCGGCTGTCGTAGACCTCGCGGCGGGTCGCCGTCGAACTGCTCGGGCCACTCCAGGTAGTCGATGAGATCCGCAAGCGACCCGAACAGCGGGCCTATTCCGCCACCTTCATCCACGAACACAATTGGAGGTAGCGCATCCAGCGGCACCAGGGGATTGGCATTCACGCTCGACATCGTACGACTCGGTTGAGTCCGCGAGCGTGCGCCAGTGTCGCTCGCGGCCATCCGGCTGGGCTGTGGGACCAGGATGGGTTCGGCTCTACAAGACGATGACCCGAAGGGCGCCTGGGGAGCGGGCCCAGGACAGGCCCCGAGTCCTCCCTGAAGATCTCCAGCTCGCTGACAAAGCCGTCGAGGACGTGCAGCACGAGATGGACCGTCACGCCATCAAGATCCTCGACCTCGGCCTCGACCGGAATGCGTCTCTCGACCGCGGCTGGTGGAGCGTCGACGACCGAGAGCTCAAGTGAGCCGTCGTCATCGATACGGCGCCCCTTGGCGGCGGCGATCTGGGCGACGACGGCATCCCTGCCGGGGAAGTCGGCCGCAAGCAGGACCGCCAGGATCCGTTGCATATCGGGATCGATTCCGCCGAACGCAGGGTTGCTGGCTCCGGCTCCGTCGTTCATGGCTCGCAGGCTACGTCAGTCCGCCGTCCGCGAGAGTGCGTCAATGACACCCGGGCTCGGATGGCCGTGCGCCCCGGGTGTGCCCCTTTGTGGCGCCCAGTTCAGTGACTGCGGTGGCGCTCTCGGACGGCGTGGGTCACAGGATCAGATACACGATCGGGGATCGGCGTCCACTTCCCGATGTCAGCCGGCTCGTGCTCTGATCGCGCCCACTGAACCGCAACTTGACGCTCGCCAAACCATGCGGTCTGGGTGGTCGGTCGTCCTGTCGCGTCGTAACCACTGACGGAGAAGCCGCCCTCCTTGAGGTCCTCCTCCAAGATCAGCACGACCGACTGCGGGCGACGCGCGAGGTCCGCACCTGACACCGGCGCCCACCATCGGTCGAACACGAGCGGATGGTACAGGCCGCCGAGGTCCGCGAGCGTGCGTGAATGTCACGTGAGCGAGGCCGGCCTCGGCGCTGCGCTGCCACGCCTAAACGTCGAGCCGGACGGCCTCGGCCCACAGCAACGCGGCCGGGATCGCCATCAGCACGCTGACGGGCCCTAGATGCAGCAGGCCGAACACGGACAGCCCAACGGGCGCGAGGACCGGATAGTCGGCGCCGGTGATGATGATCTCGAGAACACCTGGCCCTGCGGTCAGGAACGCAACCAGCGGCACGGCGAGCATCGAGACGACGAGGGCTTCGCGAAGGGCGATGGCATGGCTGGCAGCGACGAGCCGCGGAGCTCGCCACCAGCCAAGCAGTGCGGCAGGGACGATCGGGAACCAGCGAAGGGCGATACCGCCGAAGTCGAACGTCGCCCACCAGTCCCCGAATGGCACGACCGCCGCTGCTGCCGCGATCGCCACAGCGAACGATGCCCCGACAGGCCTCGGTCCAAACATGCGCCTCACAAGTATCATGTTGTTCCGACCGCGTCGCGCCGTCAAGGGCTCGGGGAGGGAGGTGATGCTGGATCCCCGAGCGTCCGCTCGCCGGGCTGCGAGGCGCCGGCGTCAGACCCCGCCGGCGCCCGCCTCGGCGAGGTACTGACGGGTCGCGGCGCCGCGGACCTGCCGGATGTCCTCCTCGTACTTGAGGACGACGCCCAGGGTCTCGTCGACGAGGTCGGGCTCGAGTTCCGTGGCGCCCAGCGACAGGAGCGCGCTTGCCCAGTCGAGCGTCTCCGCGACCCCGGGGACCTTGGTCAGGTCCGCGGTACGCAGGCGGTGGACGAAGGCGACGACCTCGTGGGCGAGGCGGGCCGGGACATCCGGGACCCGCGTCGAGACGATCTCGTACTCCTTGGTCGCGGTCGGGTAGTCGATCCAGTGGTAGAGGCAGCGCCGTTTGAGGGCGTCGTGGACCTCGCGCGTCCGGTTGGAGGTCAGGATCACCCGCGGTGCCTTCTTCGCCCGGATGGTGCCGATCTCGGGAACGGTGACCTGGAAGTCGGACAGGATCTCGAGCAGGTAGGCCTCGAACTCCTCGTCGGCGCGATCGATCTCGTCGATCAGCAGCACCGGCGGCGTGCCGGCGTCGTCCTCGAGGGCCTGGAGCAGCGGGCGCTTGAGCAGGAAGTCGGGGCCGAAGATGTCGTGCGCGGTGGCCTTGTCGATCTCGCCGCGGGCCTCGAGGAGCCGGATCTCCAGCATCTGGCGCGGATAGTTCCACTCGTAGACGGCCGTGTTGACGTCGAGGCCCTCGTAGCACTGGAGCCGGATCAGGCGCGTGTCGAGGCTGGTGGCGAGGACCTTGGCGAGCTCCGTCTTGCCCACGCCGGCCTCGCCCTCGAGGAGCAGCGGGCGACCGAGCTCCAGGGCGAGGAACACGGTGGTCGCGAGCGAGCGCTCGGCGATGTAGCCGTGGCTCCGGAAGACCTCCGCGATGCCCTCGATCGAGCGGGTCGCTTCGGGGCGGTCCTCGCGGGCGGCGGAACGCGCGGTGGCGGCCGCCGTGGACGGGCTCGCGGCGGCGGCCGCGGCGGGAGTGGGCTGATCAACCATGGGGGGCGATCCTACACCGACCGAGGCGGCTGCTCTGCGCCGGCCCTGCGTCGCGGCGGCTGGTCCGGGCCGGTCAAGTCCCAGCGCGTGGCCGGCGGCTGACCCGCGGCTGACCCGCGGGTGGCCCGCGGCTGGCCGGCGGCTGACCCCATTCACCGCCTCCTCCCGCCCTCTCAACTCACCACACGCATCGGAACCATTGGTTCGTCGCAGGCTTACGGCGCGAAACCCGGGTTTGGGCACGCGACCCTGCGTAGTAGCTCGCTTCCTGATGCGCCACCTGAGTCCGCCAGTGGGCCCGATGGGTTTGCTCGTGCGTCGGATGGGTGCGCTGGTGCCCGCTGCAGAACCATGGACGCGGAATGTCACCACCCCACACCGCCCATCCCAGGGAGATTGGTGTCTGGTCGAGGACACCCTCGCCGGCCTTTCCGATGGTCAGGCGGCCGCCCCTGGCTGTAAGCCCGAGATAAGCGGCCGGCGCTATACCTCTCCGATGTCGCCACTTCACCGCCTTCCCCTTCGGCCGGGTCAACTGACCGGCCAGTTGGCCGACCTCGTCCGGACGGCCCGAACCCAGATCGGCTGGACGCAGGACGAGCTCGCTGATCGCGCGCACACCTCCCAGACGAAGATCTGGAGGATGGAGCACGCCCAGGCCGGCGCGCTGGACCTCGAGACGCTGGACCGCGTCCTCACGGAGCTTGGCTTCAGGGTCCTCCTCGAGGTGGACGGGCGCCACCTCGTGGCGCGGACCGAACAGCGGGACCTGGTCCATGCAGCGCTGCTGGGCGTGCTGGCTTCGCGCCTTCGGCGGGCCGGCTGGGAGGTCGCAACGGAGGTGCCGACCGGTGCGTCCGCACCGACCGGCTGGCTCGACCTCCTGGCGTTTCGCCGGGCCGACAGCGCGCTCGCGCTGGGCGAGGTCAAGACGGCGCTCCCGGACATCGGGGGTCTCCAGCGTCAGATCGCCTTCTACCAGCGGGAGGCTGCCTGGGCCGCCCGCCGCCAGGGCTGGTTGCGCGAGAGCCTCACCACCCTCGTCGCCTGTCTCGATTCCGCGGATGTCGCGACCAGTCTCGTAGCCAACAAGCTCGTGCTGGCGCCGGCGTTTCCCGGTGACCCGCGGGCCCTGGAGTCGTGGCTCCGGGCCCCGGGAGCCAGCAGACCGATTGGCCCGACGCTGTGTGCCGTCGATCTGGCACCGCGACGCCACCGTCTCGACCTGCGCCTGACGGCCCTCTCCGGTCGTCGGTCACCGCCCGCCTACGCCGGCTATGCCGAGGCCGCCGCGTGGCTCGGGAGGCGACACCTCGGCGCTGGTCGGGCGCCGCCGTCGGCGGTACGCCAGCTTCACGCCAGGTGACGAGCGCCCCACCGGCGGTTCGGGCACCGACTGCGGGCACCCGCTGCGGGCACCCGCTGCGGGCACCGACTGCGGGCACCGACTGCGGGCACCTACGCGACGCTGCCTGCGGCGAGCTTGGCCCGTATGCAGTCGAAGACCTGGCCGATCATCCGATGGGCGGTCCCTTCGATCATGCGCGCACCAACCGACGCCAGCGTTCCCGAGATCACCACGTCGGCCGACCAGTCCATCGTCGTCGGTCCCTCGGCGGGGCCGCCGAGGACCATGGTGGCCGTCGCATCCACGGCCGAGCCAGGTGCCTGGCCGTGCGCCCGAAGGACGGCGAGCTCCCCATCCCGCCGCTCGGCCACCGTCATGTCCACGACGAACCGGGCGCTGATGAACCCCACCCCGACCTTCGCCTTCACCCGGAAGTGGTCAGCGTCCCTCACCTCGATCGACTCGACACCCGGTCCGCAGCTGCCCACCTCGCGCGGATCGATCACGAAGGCCCAGACCCGCTCGCGGGGAGCCTCGATCTGGACGGTGCCCTGGAACTGCATGGGATCTCCAAGGTTGGGTTGAACCGGGATTGCGGCGCGTCAGCCATCCGGCGCGTCGAGGTCCCGGGCGTAGGCCGGGAACCGGAACCGCTGGCTCCGGGAGAGGATCCCACCGTGGGCCAGCCGGGCCACGGTGGCGGCGCTGGGCGGCTGTCCGGCGGCGAGCCGCGGCAGGAGCAGGTCGGCGGCGGTGGCCATCGAATAGGCGCCGCAGCTCGGCAGGCCGACAATCGCGGTGCCACCCACGACCGCGAGCCAGAGCATGGAGCCCGGATGGGCGGGCACCCCGCGGCGAACCAGCATGCCGCCGAGGGTCGCGATCGCGGTGAAGAACGCGTCTGCCGGGTCTGTGCTGGCGCCGCCTGCCGTCAGGACGATGTCCGCACGGCGTTCGCCGGGGCCCGTGAGGGTCGCGAGCGCGTCGGTGACCGCGGCGTCGTCGTCGGTCACATACCGGACGTCGCCGAGACGCCCGCGCAGCCCACCGGCCTTGGCCGCGATCGCCGCCTCGAACCGCTCCCGAGCCCGAGGCGCGACTTCACCCTTGACCACGACGCCGAGTCGCACGCCGCGGTACGGGCGCACGCGGACGAGCGACCCGCCGCGCCGGGCGACGGCCTCGCCAGCGAGCAGCACGGCCTCGGGGACGACATGCGGGGCGATCTTGACGCTGGCGACCAGGTCGCCGGGCTCCACCGGCTGCCCGTCGTAGACGGTGAAGACCTCGAGCGGATCGATCCGGTTGAGGCGCTCGAGGGCCGCGAGGCGGATGTCAACGACGCCGGCCACCGTGGCCAGGAGGTCCACCCGGGACTGAGACGGGCCCCGCACCGCGAGCTCCTGCCGGTCCCGCGTCACGGCCGACGCCAGCCGCACGGCCGCCTCGTCCTCGTGGACCTCCCAGGGATCGGCCACGATGACCCGGACGGCGGGGCCGGGGGGCGCCGACTCGATGGCCGCGAGGTGCTCGCGGGTAAGGCGAGTCCCCTTGGGCAGACGCCCACCCGCGACCGCCAGGTCCCGCGCCAGGATCGCGCCGGTGAGATCGGGTGACGGCGTGCGGCCCGGGACGATCTGCTCGAGCCGCACCCGCCGCGCCCCCGGTCGTGCCGCTCAGCCCAGGCGGGCCAGCGCGGCCTCGATCGCCCGGCGCGTGTACACGACGGCCATGGCCGCGCGGTACTCGCTCCCCGCGTGGATGTCCGAATTGACCTCGACCTCGACGGTCACATGCGCCGCGGCGGCGGCGATCGCCTCCGTCGACCCGTCGGTGCCGACGAGGGCGGCCTCCACCTCCGGCGCTCGGTAGGCGTGGTCGTGGACGCCGGTGACGCCGATCCCAGCCCGCGCGATGCGGTCGTCGGCGCCCACGATGATCACCGCAGCGACCCCGACCATGGCGTAGCCCGACGCTGGCTGCTCGAGCGTGGCGTATGCCGAGCCCGCGTTGTCGAGCGGCGCCGGGAGGATCACCTCCGTCAGCAGCTCGTCGTGGCGCATGCCCGTGCTGAACGCCCCCTCGAAGAACCCGTCGGCCGGCACGGTCCGGCTCCCGGCGGCGGACCGGAGCACGAGCTCCGCGCCCAGCGCGAGCAGGGCGGCCGGCAGGTCCGAGGCGGGGTCCGCGTGGGCCACCGCGCCCCCGACGGTGCCCCGGTTGCGGACCTGGACGTCGCCGATCCCGGGCAGCATGTCCTTGAGCACGCCGTAGTGCCGTGCCGGCGACTCCATGAGCTCCGCGTAGGTGGTCAGCGCGCCGACCGCGAGCCGGCCATCGTCCAGCTTCCGGACGCCGCGCAGCTCCGCGAGGCGCCCGATGTCCACCAGGGTCCCGGGCTGGGCGAGCCGCAGCTTCATCAGCGGCAGGAGGCTCATGCCACCGGCGATCACCTTGGCGCCATCGTCCGACGCGAGCATCCGCAGCGCCTCGTCGACGCTGGCCACCCGGGTGTAGTCGAACGCCGCCGGGATCATGCCTGGCCTCCCTTCGCGGAGCCGCTGCCTGACGAGGCCGCCTGGATCGCGCCCCACACCTTCTGCGCCGTGTAGGGCATGTCGAGATGCCGGATGCCGAGCGGGCTGAGCGCGTCGATGACGGCATTGGCCACCGCTGCCGTGCTCGCGATGCAGCCCGCCTCGCCGACGCCCTTGACCCCGAGCGGGTTGACAGGCGACGGCGTGACGGTCTCGTCAAGCTCGAACGCCGGCAGCCACGAGGCGCGTGGCAGCGCGTAGTCCAGCATCGAGCCGCTGAGCAGCTGCCCGTCGTCGCTGTACACGGCGCCCTCCCACAGCGCCTGGCCGATGCCCTGGGCGATCCCGCCGTGGAGCTGGCCGTCCACGATCATCGGGTTGATCTTCTTGCCGACATCGTCCACCGCCACGTAGCGAACGAGGTCCACGTGGCCGGTCTCCTCGTCCACCTCCACGATGGCGATGTGCGTCCCGAACGGGAACGTGCAGTTCGGGGTGTCGTGGTAGGCGGTCTCATCGAGGTACGGCTCCATGCCCTCGGGGGTGTCGAACGCCAGATCCAGCGCGAAGGCGATCTCCTGGATCGTCTTCACCTTGTCGGGCGAGCCCTTGACCCGGTACTCGGCGCCGTCCACCTCGATGTCGTCCGGCGCCGCCTCCAGCATGTGGGCCGCGTATCGGCGGGCCTTCTCGCGGATCTTGGCGGCCGCCTTGAGGGCGGCCCCGGTGCCCACGTTCGATGTCCGCGAGCCGTAGGAGCCGTAGCCGAACGGCGTGCCCTGGGTGTCGCTGTGCTGGACGACGATGTCCTCCATCGGGATGCCCAGCTCGTGGCTGATGATCTGGGCGTAGGTCGTCTCGTGGCCCTGGCCCTGGGGCTGGGTGCCCATGGTGACCACGACCTTGCCGGTGAGGTGGACCTTGATGTTGGACGACTCCCACATCGCGGCACCCCAGCCCTCGCCCACCGCCCCGATCCACTTGGACGGCGCCACGCCGCAGACCTCGATGTAGGTCGAGAGCCCGATGCCGAACAGCTTGCCGCGCGCCTTCGCCTCGGCGCGCTTCGCGGCGACGTCGGCGTAGCCGGCCATCGCGAGCGCCTTGTCCAGCGCCGGCTCGTAGTTCCCGGAATCGATGTAGAGCTTGGAGCCGTTGACCGCGGTCAGCAGCCCCGACGGGTTGTCGTACGGGAAGCTGTCGGGCGGCAGGAAGTTCCGCCGGCGGATCTCCGCCGCGTCGATCCCCAGCTCGTCGGCCACGAGATCCATCGCCCGTTCGACCACGTAGGTGGCCTCCGGGCGGCCGGCGCCGCGATACGCGTCCACGAACGTCGTGTTGGTGTAGACGCCGGTGACCTCACAGTGGACGTTCGGGATCTTGTACGGCCCCGAGAGGATGCGGCCGTAGAGCGTGGTCGGGATGCCGGGACCGATGGTCGACAGGCGCCCGCCGAGGTTGGCATAGGTCTTGACCCGCAGCCCCTGGACCTCGCCCCTCTTCGTGGCCGCTGCTTCCACGTAGGTGATGTGGTCGCGGCCGTGGATGGTGCTCTGGTAGTTCTCGCGCCGGCTCTCCACCCACTTCACCGGGCGACCGCCGATCGCCTTGCTGGCCCACATGACCAGCGCCATGTCGGCATAGCAGAAGATCTTGGTGCCGAAGGCGCCGCCGACGTCGGGGCTGATGCAGCGCACCTTGTGCTCGGGGATGCCGGTCACGAAGGCCGTCAGCAGCAGCCGCTGGATGTGTGGCGTCTGGCTGGACATCCAGACCGTGTACTCGTCCGTGCCCGGGTTGTACCAGCCGATGTCGCCCCGGACCTCCATCGGATTGGGGATCAGCCGCTGGTTGACCACGCGCTGCCGGACGATGACTTCGGCGTCGTCGAAGGCGGCGTCGGTGCCGGCCTTGTCCCCAACGGCCCACTCGAACACGACGTTGTTGGGCGCGTTCTCGTGGAGCTGCGGGGCGCCGGGCTGGACGGCCTTCTCGGCATCCACGACAGCCGGCAGCGGCTCCCAGTCGACCTGGATCAGCTCCAGGGCGTCCACCGCCTGCTCCGGGGTCTCCGCGATCACCGCCGCGACTCCCTCGCCGGTCCACTTGACCGAGTCCGTGGCGAGGACGCGGGGCATGTTGACGTTGTTCGTGATCCCGCTTGCCCCGCCTGCGGGCCACGCCAGGGGCAGCGGATTGTACGGGATGTCCGCGCCGACGAACACGGCCAGGACGCCGGGCGCCGTCTTGGCAGCCGAGATGTCGATCGACCGGATGTTGGCGTGCGCATACGGGCTTCGAAGGATCGACATGTGGACCATGCCGGGCATGGTGATGTCGTCGAGGTAGCGCCCCTTGCCGGTGATGAACCGGGGGTCTTCAACCCGCTTGACGGGTGCGCCGAGGACGTCGGTGGTCACGTCGCGCCTCCTCAGGCCGTCGCGACGGGGGTGGACCCGTCACGCATGGCCCGGGCCGCCTCGCGGACCGCGACCACGATGTTGTGGTAGCCCGTGCAGCGGCAGATGTTGCCCTCGATCGCGTGCCGGATCTCGGTGTCGGTGGGATCGGCATCGCGCGCGAGCAGGTCCGCCGCGGCCATGATCATCCCCGGGGTGCAGAAGCCGCACTGGAGGCCGTGCTTCTCCCAGAACGCGTTCTGGAGCGGGTGCAGGCTGCCGACGTCGCCCATCCCCTCGATGGTCGTGACGCTCGAGCCGTCGGCCTGGACGGCGAGCATCGTGCAGCTCTTCACCGCGCGCCCGTCGACGTGCACCGTGCAGGCCCCGCACTGGCTGGTGTCGCAGCCGACGTGGGTGCCGGTCAGGCCAAGGTCCTCCCGCAGCACCTGGACGAGGAGCCGGCGGGGCTCGACGTCGACCTCCCGTGGTTCACCGTTCACCTCGAGGGCGACGTGCAACTCGGTCACCGGGACGACCTCCTCGCCGACATCGGCGATCTGGGCGCCGGATTGCGGACCCGGCGTGTGCCGGGCTGCGGACCCGGCGGGTGCGCAGGACCTGTGGCCCACTCCGGGCGGGCCATCTGGCCCCTGGGAGCGACGTTCCCGGATGGTGGCAGGATCGCGTCGCTGGCGCAACCCGCTGTACCCGTCCGATGTCCGTGTCCCAGCCGATTGCCGGCCCGGGGAGGGATGCGAGGGTCGACCCGCCTGGATGTGGGGCGACCGGCTGTCGGCGGGACCCTCAAGCCAGCGTCTGGGCTGGGCCCACATCTGACGCGGGTGCTTGACGGGGTGGTGCATGCTGTCGCAAACCCGCGGCGGCCCAGGCGGCGTCCCGCTTCCTCCGCCCCGCCCGGTGGTTGGGCCGGCACGCCTGAGACGGCGGCGACCGGCCGGAGGACTCACGGATGGCCTTCGACTCGACGACCCCGCGTTCCCGTCGCACGCTGCTCGCGGCCGCGGCGGGCGCGGCCGGGCTGACGGCGGTCCGGGCCCTGGGGGCCCCCGCTGAGGTGCGTGCCGGCACGGATGGCGATGTCGTCCTGGGGGGACAGAACATCACCGGCGCCTCCACGTCGCTCGCAAACCACTCGACGGACGAAGACGTGCTAGGGGTCGGCAGCTGGGGCTCAGGCCGGGGTATCTACGCTGCGAGCTCGGGCGGACAAGGCGTCCATGGCTCGAGCAACGCCGTCGAGGGCGTATACGGCTACGGAGTCACGAGCGGCGTCACGGGCGAATGCAACTCTCCCGACGGCTATGGCGTGATCGGCGTCAATGGCGCATTCGTCGGCGGCGCGGGTGTTGCGGGCTTCTCGCAGGCAACCGCCGCGGAGTCCGCCGGTGTCCTGGGTCAGGTGTCGAGCCCCGAGGGATTCGGCGTCCTCGGCGACTCGCTGGCGACGGAGGACAGCGCTCGGGCCATCGTGGGCCACGCGACGGCCGGAACCGGCGTGTTGGGCTGGGCGGGCAGCGGCGCGCATCCGGCCGGACATGCCCAGACCGGGGTCTTCGGCTACGGCACGATCGACTCCGATTCCGTCGGCGTACGCGGCGAGTCACCCGCCGGCACCGGTGGCCAGTTCGTCTCCGCCACGGGAAACGCCTTGCGGGTGTCCGGCAAGGCCCGCTTCAGCCGGAGCGGCAAGGTCTCGGTGCCCAAGGGCAAGAAATCGGTGGACGTGACCGTTCCCGGCGGCATCGCAGCCAACACAGTGGTCCACGCGACCATCCAGCGGTACCGCAGCGGCACCGCCGTCGCGGGGGTCAGGCTCAACTACCCGTCGACCGGCAAGGTCCGGATCTACCTGACCAAGGTCGCCTCGACCACCTCCTCCACCGCGGTCGCCTGGATCGCCACGGAGTACGGGTCCTAGGTGTAGTTCCCAAACACGTTGTTGACAGACGAGAGCCTCGCCGCAGGGTGATGGGTGTTCAGCACCAGCACTCGCAGGAGGCTCTCGTGGCACATCGTAGGGCGAAGCTCACGGTCTTCGGTCGGCGGCTGATCGTTGCCCGGGTCGAAGCCGGCTGGCCGGTGGCGCACGTCGCCGAGCAGCTCGGGATCAGCCGGCCCACGGCGTACAAGTGGGTCCGGCGATTTCGGGCTGAGGGCGACCCGGGGCTCGAGGACCGGAGCTCCCGGCCACGCCGGTCTCCCGGCCGCCTGCCCGAGTCGGTCGCGTCCGAGATCCTGGCGGCCCGCGTCGCCTGGCGATACGGCCCACACCGGCTCGGTTACCTGCTGGGGCAGCCTCGCTCGACCGTATACGCGGTCCTGCGGCGGGCGCGGATGAGCCGCCTGCGCGATCGGCCATACACGTCCAACGAGGAGCGCGCGGCTGCTCTTCCGGTGTTCGTCGACTTCTACAATCGACGCCGTCAACAACGTGTTTGGGAATCACACCTGGGCGCCGGCCACGTCGCGAAGCGCGGCCTCGTAGGCGTCCGCCATGAGGGTGATCTCGGCCTCGGTGATCACGAACGCCGGTGACACGTGCAGCGCGACGCCCCGCAGGTTGCGGGTCAGCACGCCGTGACGCCGCGCCGCGCCCACGACCTTGTCCACGATCCCGGGGTCGGCGGCACGCGCTTCGGCGGAGAGCTCAACGGCGGCGGTGAGCCCGACGGTCCGGACCTCGGACACGAGCGGTGCCTCAAGGAGTCGCCGCATCTCGCGCTCCAGGACGGGCTCGAGTGTGCGGACTCGGCCCACGAGGTCCTCTCGCTCCATGATGTCGAGGTTGGCCATGCCCGCGGCGCACGCCGTCGCGTGCCCGGAGTAGGTGTATCCGTGGCGGAAGACGGCGCCCGGAATCGGATCGTCCCAGAACGGCGCGCGGACCCGCGGTCCGGCGATCACGCCGCCCAGCGGCACGTAGCCGGAGGTGATCCCCTTGGCGAACGTGATCATGTCGGGCTCGATGGCGTAGCGGGTGCTCCCCCACCAGTGCCCGGTGCGGCCGAACCCGGTGACGATCTCGTCAGCGATGAGCAGGACGTCGAACTGGCGGCAGAGCTGCTGCACCCCCGCCCAGTACCCGTCCTCGGGCGGGATCACCCCGCCGGCCCCGATCACCGGCTCGCCGAAGAACGCGGCGATCTCGTGCGAGCGCGCCGCGAACAGCGACTCGATCGCGTCGAGGTCGTGGGCGCCAACGGTGACGATGTCGCCGACGAGCTCGCCGTACCCGGCCTTGTTGGACGGGATGCCGGCGAGCGACGTGCCGAACGCGGCCATGCCGTGGTAGCTGTGCTCCCGCGAGACCATCACCCGCTTCTCGGGCCGGCCCAGGACATCCCAGTACCTCCGGGCGAGCTTGGCCGCGGTATCCACGGCCTCGGAGCCCCCGCTGGTGAAGAACACGACAGCGTTGTCCATCGGTGCCATGCCGGCAACCCGCGCCGCCAGCTCCACGGTGGGTTCCGTGGTGTAGGCCCCGAACGAGGAGTAGGCGCTGAGCCTGCGCAGCTGGGCAGCGACCGCGTCGGCGATCTCGGCCCGCCCGAACCCGGCGTTCGCATACCACAGCGCCGCGGTGGCATCGAGGTAGCGGTTGCCCGCCACGTCGGTCACCCAGGCGCCGTCGCCCTCGCGGATCACGTGCTCCGCGTCCTTGACCACGTGCATGTCGGCGAATCCGTGCCAGAAGGAAGTGCTCAAGACGGGCTCCTCGGGGTGCGTCTGCGGGGCGCGTTGGCGGGAGGAATGGCGGGAGGGCCGGCAGCCGGCGTGCCCGCCAGGCCGGGGGGTAGCGATCCGTGGGTGAGGATCCGCTTGTCGAGGCCGGCATCGACGGCCTCACGGGCGGGCATGCCGGCCAGCGTCGCGGCCCGCGCGAGGGCCTCGAGGGCGGCTCGGGCGTCGACCGGCGCAAGGTCCGCCAGCGACGACGCGTTGGCCAGGCCCACCCGCGCCAGGCCGCGGCGGTTGGCGGAGGCGGCGTACTGCGCCGCCCACACGAGCTCCGCCGCCTGGTCGAGATGCTCCTTGCCACCGCCCGCACGCAGGGCCGCGCAGACGATCCCGCGCTCGGTGGGCGCCGCGCGGACGAGGTGCCAGTTGTCGGGTCCGGCGATCAGGTCGAACAGGAACGACGCGTATGGCGCGCCAAGGATGACCTCGGCATCGGCCTCTGCCGCCGACCCACCCGTGACCGCGAGCATGGCGTGCAGGTCGCCGGCGCGCGCGAGGAGCTGCCGGTGCGCCTGCAGGAAGGCAGCCCGCAGGCGATCGTCGCCGGCGATCGTGACCGCCGCCGGCTCAAGCACCTCGACGACAGGGCAGCCGGCCTCGGCCAGGGCCGCAAGCTCGCGAGCCAGCAGGTCGGCGAGCTCGACCGCGCGGCTCGCGACCGCCGTTGGGTCGGGCGCAGAGTCCGCCGTCGAGGAGAGGCCCTCTCCGTCGGCGTTGATGGCCGCCAGGGTCAGCGGCCCCGGCACGACCTGCGCCACCGGGACATCCGTCAGCTCCGCCGTGGCTCTCCAGGTGCGGGCCAGCATCCCGTCCCGCCCGGTATCGCCGTCGCGCAGCGCGTCGAGGACGGCTCGCGCCGGATCGGCCCAGCGCACCGAGCCGTCGGTGATCAGCCCCATCCCGGTCTGCGCCTGCGCGGCGACCGCCTCCGCGACGGCCTGGTCCATGGCCCGCGCCAGATCGTCGGCCGTCGAGCGCCCGGCGATGACATCGGCTTCGAGCGTGTCGAGCCGGACGCCGTCCGAGGTGACGCGGGGCCAGGGACCGAGCAGCATGGCGAACACCCGACAGATGCTACCCGGGCTGGCCCATCCGCCGGATGGTCGGCGGCGAATTGGGGGCGATGGACACGATGCTCGTCCCCACCATGGCGCTGGCGCTGATCCCGCCGACGTTCAGGCGGGCTCCGCGTCCGGCGAGCGGCCGACCCTCCACCCCCGGGTATGATCACCGGGCGAAGGTGGCATCGAGCAGGGAGGGTCGCTTGCGGCAGTCGGACGAGGTCCGGGCCCAGCGCCGCGCGGAGGACGCCGAGATCTTTGCCCGCATCGTCCAGAAGGATGAGCGAGCGGTCGAGGCCCTGTATGCGCGGTATTCCGGCCCGCTGTACTCGCTGGCCTACCAGGTAACGGGCGCCGAGCGGTTCGCCCAGGACGTGGTGCAGGAGGTCTTCGTCGCGCTGTGGCGTGATGCCTCCCGCTTCGACCCGGAGCGGGGCGCTTTGGCCCCCTGGCTGTTCTCGCTTGCCCGCCACAAGGCGATCGACTTCGTCCGCCGCGAGGCGAACATCCGCAAACGGACCGCCGACGTGGACCTCGAGTTCCGCGAGGCGGAGGACGACGTCGACCACGAGACCTGGCTCAACTTCCGCCGGGAGCGGGTCCGGGCGGCCATCGAGGAGCTGACCCCCGCCCAGCGCGAGGCCCTGGAGCTCGCGTTCTTCGGCGGCCTCACGCACGTCGAGGTCTCGGACCGGCTCGGCATCCCGCTGGGCACCGCCAAGACCCGGATCCGGAGCGCCCTCCTGCGCCTGCGCGACATCCTGGGCGACTCGGTGTCCGAGCTGCCGGCTGCCCAGGGGCTCTCGGGGGTGGACGCGTGATCCACGACGACGCGCAGCGGATGCTCACCGCGGGTGCCGCCCTCGACGACCTTGCCGCAGACGAGCGCGCCCCGTACGAGGCACACCGGGACTCCTGCGACGAGTGCCGCCAGCTCGAGCGGGAGTTGCGGCGCGTGATGGCTGACCTGTCTCTCGTCGTGCCGGAGCGGATGCCTCCGCCGGAGCTCATGCTCGGCATTCGACGCGCCCTGGCCGCCGAGGAGGCGATGGGAGGTCCGCAGCCGATCGCCATCATGCGAGGGCTGCCCGCGACGCGGGACGAGACGGGGACACCTCCAGCCAACGTGATCGCGATGCGCCGCGCGCGCCGCGTGCCGGCGTTCGCCTCGCTCGCCCTGGCCGCCGCCCTCGGCGTGATTGCTATCGGTCTTGGTGCGCGAGCGCTCTCGCTGCAGCAGGACCTGGACATGACGGCCGCCCAGGTGGCGTCGCTCGAGTCGGCGCTCGCCGCGCGGGGCGATGCGGTCACCGTGGCCCTCAACCCCTCGCACGTGACCGTGGCGCTCCATGGGGACGCGCTGGCGCCGGAGGCCGAGGCCGCGGTCGTGTTCATCCCTGGTCAGGATGCCGCCTACCTCGTGGCCCGCAACCTCCCGGCAACGCCCGTGGGACACGGCTACCAGCTGTGGTACGCGGACGCGGCCGGGGTGCATCCGCTGCAGACGGTGGCCTACGACGGCAATGGCCCGTTCGTGGCCCCGATCGGCATCGACCTCGCGGACAGCGCAGCCGTGATGATCACGCTCGAGGAGAGCGGCGGGGCGACGGGCGATCCGGGGCCCCAGGTCGTGTTCGGCGAGCTGTAGCTCCCGGCCCGGCTAGGCCCAGGTCGCGAGGCCGGTCGTCCACAGCCAGGCGAACAGCGCTCCCAGGGCGATCACCCCGGCAACCTGGATCAAGGCGTGCCCGGCCGACCCGAACAGCGGCACCGTCGTCCCGGGCGTGGCGCCGGGCCGCTGCCAGAGCGAGCGCAGGGTGGGCACCCGTCCCGGCGCGAACAGCAGTCCGAGCCAGAGGCCGGTGACGAGACCGCCGATGTGGGCCCAGTTGTCCACGATGCCGCTCAGCGCGAACCCCAGGATCAGGTTCAGGATCACCAGGCCCACGAACTGGCCCATGAACGCCCGCGCGCCGCGATCGAGCATCGGCCGGTGGATGTACTGCCCCGAGATCATCAGCCCGAACAGCCCGAACAGCGCGCCCGACGCGCCCACGCCGCCGGCGGCATCACCGAACGCGAAGGTCGCCAGAGACCCGCCGGTCGCCGACGCCAGGTAGACGAGCAGGAACGGGATGCGTCCGTAGAGACGCTCGGTGAACGGGCCGGCCAGGTACAGGAGATACATGTTGAACAGCAGGTGGAGCGGCATCTGCGTCAGCGGGGCATGGACCAGGGTCACGGTCCACAGGCGCCAGATCTCGCCGCTCGCGAGGGCCGGCTTGTTGAGCGCGAGGACGTCGAGGAGGCCGTTGCCGATCGGGCTCAGACCCGGATTGGCGAGCAGCGAGGTGACGATGGTCAGCGCCAGGACCCCGATCGCGACCGAGGGGCCGGCGTCGCCGCGCGCCCGCGCGAAGTACTTGCCGGATGCGCCCTGGTCGCCGATCTCCTTGGCCAGCCAGCCCATCCGCGACGCGATCTCCGCCTTCTCGTCCCGAGGCGCCCGCCGGTCCGCCTCGCGATAGGCGTTGAGCGCGCCCCGCAGGTCACCCGCCCGGACGCGGGCCGCGGCGACGTTCCGCCAGGCCGCGTAGGTGTGCTCGTTCTCGGGCAGCTGCGTTGCAGCCTCCCACTCGCCGAGTGCCTGCGCGTCCTCGTTGAGCCGGTACAGGGCCTCGCCCAGGCCCAGCAGGGCGCCTGCCGTGATCGAAGTGTCGTTGAACCCGATCACCCGCTGGTAGACGCGGGCGGCGTCGAGGAAGTCCGCCGACGCCACGAGGTCGGCTGCATGCGCTAGCGCGGCGATGGCGGCTTCGCGGGTGAGCGGCCCCGACTGGTCGAGGAGGCCGCGGCGGTCGAAGGCGGGTTGATCGGTCACGAGCGCGAGAGTACCGGACGAGGTCCTTGCGGGCTCGCGGCTAGAATCCCGGCATGTGCGGACGGTTCGCCCAGCAGCGCCCAACGTCGGAGATCGCGCAGATCTTCGAGGCCGAGGACCTCGTCGACGACGCCGGCGGGCGCTTCAACGTGGCGCCGACCGACGAGGCGGCCGTGGTCGTCCAGCGCGAGGAGCGGCGGGCCGTCGTGGCGTATCGCTGGGGCCTGCAGCCGGCCTGGGCGGACCCCAAGCGCGCGTCAAAGGCCTTCAACGCGCGCGCCGAGACGCTGGCCACGAGCGGCCTGTTCCGCGACGCGTACCGCAAGCGGCGCTGCCTGGTCCCGGTGGACGGCTTCTACGAATGGCTCCGGGAGGGGTCGCGCCGCCTGCCGATGTGGATCCACGATCCTGCCGAGCTGCCGCTCGCGCTGGCCGGGCTGTGGACCGGGCGCAAGGAGGAGGAGTCCGGCGAGTGGCTCCGGACGTTCACGATCATCACCACGCGCCCCAACGAGTTCATGGCCGACATCCACAGCCGGATGCCCGTGGTGATCCCGCCGGCCGACTGGGCAACGTGGCTGGACCCGGAGCCGCGCGACCCGGGCGAGCTCCGCGCGCTGCTCGAGCCGCGCGATGATCTGCCGCTGGCGGCGTTCGAGGTCTCCACGCTGGTGAACAACGTCCGCAACGACGGGCCGTCGCTGATCGTGCCGGTCGAGGCCGACGAGGCGTCCGCCCCGACCCTGTTCTGACGCGACGACTCAGGTCACGACGTCGGCCGGGGACGCGGCCCAGCCGGATGCCATGGTGGTCGCCCGGAATGCCTCGGCCGGATCCGTCCCGTCATCCACCGCCGCGGCGTAGCCGCCAACGAGCGCCGCGAACGCGCCTTCGTCGTCGGCGGGGGCGGCAAGCACGGTTGCGTCGACGGGGAGGCCGTCGGGCGGCGCGACTCCCTCGGATACCAGGACCACCAGGTGCGCCCCGGCGAACGCCGCCCCGTCTACGCACGCCGGGATGACCTCGCGGCGGGACGTCGTCGGTGACCACGAGGACCCGGAACGAGGTGAGGTACGACAGCCCGAGCGCCACATCCGCACGCTGGAGCCGTGGGCCAGGGCTGAGCGGAGCGCCGGAGCCCGCCGGCTCGGGCTCGTCGTCGCGGAGGCTGGGTGACTCTGGGTCGGGCTCCGGCGGCTGGGTGGACGTCGGGTGCGAGGGATCCCGAAGCACGGCCACGTGGCCGACGCCGGCCTGCGAAAGCCCGATCAGGAGGGCGTCGCCGATTGGGTCGTCGCCGATCCGGCCGACCACCTCCACGGGCGCTCCGCCGCCCGCCGCGGCGATCGCGACGGCACAGGCCAGCCCCGCGGGACCGGCAGGCTCTGCGGGGCGCCAGGCGGGAGATCCGACGACGACGATCATGGGCACCAGCCTACCGCGCACCCGCTGCCGATGCGGCCCGGGCGCGGCGGTCAAGGCGGCCCAAGCGGCCTAGTCGTCGTCCGGCGTCGGGCTCGGGGAAGGACTGCGGCTCGGGCGAGGCGTCGACGTCTCGTGATCGTCGTCGTCCGTTGGTTTCGGGCTGGGCTTGGGTGTCGACTTGGCGGTGGGCGACGGGGTGCGCGAAGAACCGCTGCTGCCGCCATCCGATGGCTCCTCGGTTTCGCCGGGCTCAGGCGTTTCAGCGGACCCTGAGGCAGCAGGCTCGAGCGACCCGTCCGGCGACGGCGTCGGCAGCTCGAACGTGCCTTGGGGCGTCGCGGACGGCGCCGGCGAAGCCGACTCGGGCGCCGAGGTGGGTGCCGGCTGCGTCGGCTCAGGAGACGGCGAGGCGTCGTCATCAAAGACGCCCAGCGCACCGGCCGTTGCGAGCCCGGAGCCTCCGGCCACAACGGCCACGAGCAGCGCGAGCGCGAATGCCTGGGCGCGGACGGCAACCGGGAACCCGCCCCCGAACGCGACCCGGAACGAGTCGCGCAGGGACCGCAGGAACGCGCCTGCCTCACGGTGGCGCAGCGCGCTCCCGGCCGCGATCACCGGAGCTGGGACCGGCTCCGCCGCGATGGCACCCATGACCCGATCGGTGAAGTCGCCCGTCGGGCCGACGCCGCCGCGCGCCGCCACGGCCTCGATATCCCGCGCGAGGCGCGTCTCGGCGGCGAGCTCCTCAGGGTTGATCCCGGGCACGCCGTCGAGCTCATCGGGGCCGAACGGACGCGGCCGCTCGTTCGGCCGGTTGCCGGTCATCGGTCGGACTCCTCGAGCGAACGCCGAAGGCGCCCCAGGCCCCGGTGCAGGTGGGTCTTCACGGTGCCCAGCGGCCGGCCGGTCGCCTCGGCGATCTCCTGGAGGCTCCGCTCCGCGAAGAAGCGCAGCGCCACGACCTCCCGGTACGGCTCGTCGAGCGAGGCGACGGCCGCACGGATGTGGGCATCACGCTCCGTGCGCAGCAGCGTGTGGGCCGGATCCACGGCGTCGCCGACGCTCATGGTCCGGAAGCGTTCCTGGTTGGGCTGGTCGGCCTCGGCCGCCAGCGGGTCCAGCCAGGCGACCTGCTTGCGGGTCTGGGCACGGCGGACGGCGAGGCGGACGGCGATGCGGCTCAGCCAGGCGCCGAACGCGCCGTCGGCGCGCCAGGTCCCGAGCGAGCGATACGCGATCACGAATGCCTCCTGTGCCACGTCCTCGGCTTCCGCACGATCCCCCAGCACGCGCGCGCACGACGCGACGACCGAAGGTCCTTCGCGATCCACGAGGATCCGGAAGGCGTTGCGGTCACCCGCGAGCACGGCGTCGACGATCGTCCGGTCATCGAATGTGGCTCCGGTGTCCAGGTTGGCTGCGCGTCCGGTCTGCCAGGGCTGCCAGCTCCATTCTCCGAGGCGTCGAGTCTGCCTGATCCGGCAGCCCGGCTGAGGCCGATCCGGCGCCCGACGTGGTCGAGCATCGGATCGGCACTCGCCGCGGGACGGAGGTTACAGCGATCCCGGCCGGATCGGATCAGTCGTCGTCATCGTCGTCACCATCGTCATCGTCGTCATCGTCGTCGTCGTCATCATCGTCGTCGTCGTCGTCATCATCATCATCGTCGTCATCATCATCGTCGTCGTCGTCGCTGCCGGGGCCGCTGTGCTCGCCCTGCGTCGTCGTCGTCGTCGCTCGACCCCGAGTCGGACCCATGCGGTCGTCGTCGTGCATCGTCCGGTCGTCGTCGTGATCGTCGGTCGCGTCCGGGCTGGCATCCTCGGTCTCGGGCGATCTCGGTCGTCCTCGAGCGCTCGGGCTGCCGGTGGGCTCGGGCCTCGCCTCGCTCGACTCGGGCGACTCGGTGGGCTCGGGCGACTCCGTCTCGTCCTCGAACTCGGGGGTCTCGACTGGCCTCGTCCGTGGCAGACGCCGGCGTCGTGTCGGCGGTGTGCCCGCCCGCGACGAAGCTGCTGGTGGCGAAGGCCGCGCCGGCGACCAGGAAGAGGGTCACCGCGGCGGTACCCGCCGAGCGGATCATCGTGTCTTTCGTGCGCATGGGTCGGTTGGCTCCTGGATGGTCGGCATCCCTCGCTGGTGCCGTTTCATCCCTCCAGAGGCTTGCCGAAGCCCGAAGGTTTCAGGCCGCGCCGGGTTCGCGTGCCACCGCCCCCGAACCTGCCTCCAGACGCCGGAGCTCTGGAACCCGGACCGCCACCATGAGCACGGTCACCAGCGTGACGAGCCCACCGGCGACGAGCGCCACCGTGGCCGAGGAGCGCTCCGCGATGAACCCGGCGAGCAGGTTCCCGATGGGGATCAAGCCCCAGGAGCTCAGGATGTACAGGCTCATGACCCGGCCCCGCAGCCGAGCGGGCACCAGCACCTGGAGCAGGGTGTTGGTCGTCGCGTAGTACAGGACCTGGCACGCGCCGAGCACCGCCAGCGCGACCACGGACAGCGGGACGGACCGCGACGCGGCGAACACCACCTCGGCGATCGAGCCGATCAGCAGGCCCGCCAGCAGGGATCGCCCCGAGGCCCCAGACGGTCGCAGGGTCGCAAGGCCAAGCGCGCCGGCAAGGGCACCGACGCCGATCCCGGCCGACAGCAGGCCCAGGCCGGGGGCCCCGATCAACAGCACATCGCGGGCGAACACCGGCAGCAGGACGAGGTAGTTGAGCAGGAACATCGCGGGCACCCCGGCCAGCAGCACCAGCACCGTGATGATCCGACGACCGCGCACGTACTGGATCCCGTCCATCAGGTTGGCCCACATCGACGCCTGGGCGCGCGCGAGGTCGGGCTCGGGGGCCGGGCGGAGGCGCCAGAAGATCCAGGCGACGGCGAGCAGCCCGATCGCATTCGCCCAGAACGCGAGCCCGAGACCGCCGGCGGCGATCACGGCGCCGGCGAGCGCCGGCCCCAGGATGCGCGCGAGGTTGAACTGGGCGGAGTTGAGGGCCACCGCGCTCCCCACAGCGGCCCGATCCACGAGATTGGACACGATCGCCTGGTAGGCCGGTGTCTGGATCGCCTGGGCCGTCCCGGCGAGCAGGGCCAGCACCGCCACCTGCCAGAACTGGATGAGCCCGGTGGTGGCGAGGATGGCGAGGACGAAGGCAAGGGCCGCCGTGAACAGCTGCGTGGAGGCGAGCAGCTGCCGTCGGTCGACCCGATCCGCGACCACGCCGGCGACCACCGACAGGAACAGGATCGGCAGCGCCTGGGCCGCGGACACGATGCCCAGGGCCGCCGGCGAGTTGGTCAGGTCGAGGACCAGCCAGCCGAGGGCGGTCGCCTGCAGGAAGCCCCCGACGGACCCGATCATCGCCCCGACGAGGAACCGACGGTAGGTGGGCGAGGCCAGCGCCGGCAGGCGCGTGGTGACGCGCCGGCCGAGAGACGATGGCGCGGGCGCCGGCCCCTCGTCCGTGGCCTAGCCCTCGGTCACGGGGCTGTTGGCGGCATCCGCGGCCGGGCTCGGCTCCTCGTCCCGGATCACGTCGACCGGACCGATGGCCGCAGCCTCGAGGTCCGCCCCGAACTGGTCGAAGTCGCCCACGAGCACGACGGCTGCCGCCTCGGGCTGGATGTGGTCGCGCGCGACCCGGAGCACGTCATCGGCGGACACGGCCTCGATCGACGGGCGGTAGCGGTCCAGCTCGTCGTCGGGAAGCCCGTGGACGAACAGCCCGGCCAGCGATCCGGCCACGGGACCCGGGGTCTCGAACCGGAGCGGGAACACGCCGATCAGGTAGTTCCTGGCGGCGAGCAGCTCCTCGTCGGTGACCGGGACCTCGCGGATCCGGTCCAGCTCGACCAGGAACTCGCGGAGCGCCGGGACGGTGACCTCGGTGTTCACGGCCGCGCGGGCCGAGAACGGCCCGTGTCCTCGCCGCATGTCGAAGCCGGCGCCGGCGCCGTACGTGTAGCCCTTGTCCTCGCGGAGGTTCATGTTCAGGCGCGAGTTGAACAGGCCGCCCAGGATCGCGCTCATGACCACGACCGCGTGGTAGTCGGGGTGCCGGCGATTCAGCCCCCGGTGCCCGATCCGGATCTCGGTCTGCACCGATCCCGGCCGGTGCACGACCCGCACGAAGCGCGAGTCGACGGCACCGGCGTCGTCGATGGGCCCGGCAATCGAGGCATCCGGGCCGCTCCAGCCGCCGAACAGCGCCGCGGCCGTGCGGTCCATCGCGGCCGGATCCAGGTCGCCCGCGACCACGAGCGCCCCGTGCGATGGCAGGCAGGCACGCGCGTGGACGGTGCGGAGCTCGGCCGGCGTCAGCCCCTCGACGGTGTCCATTCCCCCGCCCGCCGAGCGGTGGTACGGGCTGCCGGGTGCGTAGACCGCCGCGCTGAACGCCTCGTCGGCCCGCCGCCGTGGATCCGACTTGACCTGGAGCAGGTCCGTGAGTCGCTCGTCGCGGAGGCGATCGACCTCGGCTTCGGGGAAGGCCGGGCGGCGAACGACCTCGGCCAGCAGCTCCAGGGCCGGCTCGAGGCGGCTGGCCGGGACATCGACGCCCACCGAGAACGCGTCCCAGCCGGCCTCGGCATGGATGGACGCGCCGAGGCGCTCGGCGGCCTCGGTGAGCGCGATCGCATCGCGCAGCTCGGTGCCCTCGGTCAGCGCCCGGGCCGCCAGCACCGTCGCCCCGCCTGCGGTCTCCGGTTCGTCCGAGGCGCCGGCCCGGAACGAGAGAGACACGGCCACCAGCTCGCGGCCGGGCATCGGGGTCGTGATGACCCTGAGGCCGTTGGCGAGCGAGGACCGGTACGTGTCGGGGAACTCGAAGGGCCGGGGCTCGCCCGGAACGGGCCGGACGCCCGTCGATCGCTGCGCGGTCACGCGGCCACCTCGCCCGTCGTGTCGGCCGTGGCGTCGCCGGGGGTAGCCGGCACGTAGGTCAGCACCACCCGGTTGTCGGCGCGGAACGCGGCGCGGGCGGCATCCCGGATCTGGTCCGCGGTGACCGCGAGGTAGCGCGGCAGCAGGCTGTTGATCATGTCCGGATCGTCGAACAGGCCGGCATATTCGGCGAGCCGTCGGGCTCGCTCCTCGACGCGGGCAAGCGAGCCCAGCTCGTCCGCCTCGATCAGCGCCTTGGCCCGGGCGACCTCGTCCTCGCTGGGTGCCTCGGAGGCCAGCTTCTCCAGCTCCTCGTGGAACGCCGCCTCGACGGCCGCCGGATCGACGCCCGGCCGGACGGTGGCGATGCCCAGGAACACGGATCCTCCGACGAAGCCCCAGCTCCCGCAGTCGACCTCCTGGGCCAGGCGATCCTCGCGGACGAGCCGCTTGTGGAGCCGGCTCCCCTTGCCGCCCGCGAGCAGCTGTGCCGCGAGATCGAGCGGGTCCAGCGCCGGGTCACCGTACGCGGGCGCCCGGTACGCCACGAAGATCCGCGTCAGCGGGACCCGGTCCTCCACCGTCTCGCGCCGCTCCTCGCCCAGGATCGCCGGCAGCGCGTAGGGCGCCAGCGGCGGGATCGCCGGGTTCACCGGGATCGGCCCGAAGTAGCGGTCCGCCCAAGCCCTGACCTGGGCGCGCTCGCAGTCCCCGACGACGGCGATCGTCGCGTTGTTCGGCGCGTAGTAGGTCCGGAAGAACGCCGAGACATCCTCCAGCGAGGCCGCGTCGAGATCGGCCATCGAGCCGATCGTCGGGTGGTGGTAGGGGTGGTCCTCGGGAAAGAGATGGCCGAACATCTTCTCCTGCCACGACCCGTACGGCCGGTTGTCGTAGCTCCAGCGCTTCTCGTTCTTGACGACCTCGCGCTGGTTGTCGAGGTTCTCCTGCGACAGCGCATCGAGCAGGCTGGCCATCCGGTCCGCCTCCAGCCACAGCGCGAGCTCCAGCTGGTGGGACGGCATCGTCTCGTAGTAGTTGGTGCGGTCCAGCCAGGTCGTGCCGTTGAGCGTGCCGCCGGCCGCCTGGACCAGGGCCATGTGCTCCGCCTTGGCGACGTTCGCCGACCCCTGGAACATGACGTGCTCGAACAGGTGCGCGAACCCGGTCTTGCCGGGGACCTCGTGCTTGGAGCCGACGTTGTACCAGACGTGGACGGCGACGACGGGTGCGAGATGGTCCTCGGCGACGATCAGGCGCAGGCCGTTGGGCAGGCGCTCGTCGGAGAACTCGATCACGGGAACGGGCATGCGGAACGGGTCCTCGGGCGGGAAGCGGGTTGCGGGCTAGTGTAGGGCGGGTGCTTGATTCGGGGCTGACATCGGTCTCGCCCGGGCCGACGGCGTGACCTTCGGTCTGGACCCCCGACAGCGGACCGTGCCAGCATGCGGGGAACTGGGCCGCGGCTGCGGCCCCGGACCAGGGAGAGGTGCATGGGATCGGGTCGTGGACCGTCGTCGGGGGCACTGATCGGCGGCATCGTGCTGCTCATCGTGGGGGTGGCGTTCCTGCTCCGGAATGCCGGGATCATCCGGGTGGACTGGGGCATCCTCTGGCCGGCGATCATCATCGCGATCGGGGCGGTCCTGATCCTGGGCGCCGTCCGCCGCGGTGGCGACCGGCCGGGCGAGACCCGCGTGAGCGTCCCCGCCGAGGGCGCGACCGGGCTGGATCTCACGCTGCGGCTGGGTGCCGGTCACTACCGGCTCGGGGCCGGATCCTCCGGTCTCGTGGACGTGACGGCAACTGGCCCGACGATCGACCATCGGGTGGAGCGCAGCGGCGATCGTGCGCGAGTCCGCCTGGCGACCGCCATCGACTCCTGGGGCTGGGGGCGCGTGGCCGCGGGGACCGACTGGAGGATCGGCGTCGCGCCTGGCGTTCCGGTCTCGCTCGATGTCCAGGCCGGCGCCGGCACGTTCGAGCTGGATCTCGAGGGCGTCACGACCAGCGGGGTGAAGTGCGGGATCGGCGCGGCGGACCTGAGGATCGTGCTGCCCCGGCCGCGGGGCGAGGTCCCGGTCCGGGTCGAGGGTGGAGCCGCCCAGTTCACGTTCGAGATCCCCGCCGGCGTGGAGGCGCAGCGTCACCACCACGGGGCTGGTCACGACCAGCGGCATCAACCAGACACCGGGCTACGCGACGGCGGCGGATCGCGTGACGGTGTCCGTCACGGGGGGCGCGGCGGCGGTGCGAGTGATCCAGAGGCCCTGAGCCTGGACCGACGGGAGGCCCGAGTCGGGTCGCGATGCTGCCTGGGCCGGCGTCCGGGCTCGCCGCTCACCGGCCTGATCGCGATCTGGATCAGATTCGCCGTGCGCACGGGGAGACGACGCGCCGAAACCCGGGTTCCGGCTCGCGGCCCCGCGTGGAGGGACCGATCCTGATGCAACAGGCGATCACGGGACCTGGGATCGGCCCGGGGGCGGCGATCACGGGACCCGGGAGGGACCTCGGGCGGCCGCCGTCATAACTAGATCGGCAGCAGGACCGCGATCACGGTCGGGATGATCGCCAGCAGGAACCCGTCGCGGACCAGGGCAGCCATCGCGCGCCGGTCAAGCTCCCGCTGCGCGGGGTCCACCACCGCCTGCCGGCTCGCCCCGCCATCGCCAAAGTTCGAGATCCCGGCCATGGCGAAGGCGACACAGAAGCGGCGGCGGGCCTGGAGCCAGGAGATGCCGGCGCCCCACAGCGGCACGAGGAGCAACAGGCGAGTCCACACCGGCACACCCGACGCCACGAGGATGGCGAACAAGGCGACCGCCGCAGCAACCGCCGCGATCGCCGACATCCGCCGTCGCCGGATCTCCCAGGGACCGATGTTGCAGGCTCCGGCAACGTAGGCACCCTCGGGTTCGGGCGCTGGTGCGATCGGGGTGATTGAGCTGAGGGGGCCGGACATCGTGTCTCCAGGGGTTCGGCGCGGCTGGGCCGCGCTCACCTGATGTTCGCAGGTCACGCCCTGCTGGATGCCTGCGGCGCACGCTGGAACGCTCACGAGTAGACTCCCGCTCCGTGAACACCTCATCGCTTCGCCTTCGCGCCGGGCTCGCGGGAATGCTGCTGTCGCTGCTCATCGCGGTGCCGGCCCTGGCTCACGCCGACCTCGTCGCGTCGGACCCCGAGGACGGGGCGGTGCTGGCGAACCCGCCGTCGAGGGTCGTGCTCACCTTCAGCGAGGGCCTGGACGCCGCCAAGAGCTCCTTCCGGCTCATCGGCCCCGACGGCGAGATCGGGTCGGCCACCGCGTCCAGGGACGGCGCCACCAGGCTGGTGCTCGATGGCCTGGCCCTCGCTCCCGGTACCTACCGGATCAAGTGGACCGCGGCCGCAGGGGATGGACACGTTGAGCGCGGCTCGCTCGGCTTCACGGTGTTGGAGCCGACCCCCGCGCCGGCCACGCTGTCTCCGGCTCCGACATCCACTCCGGCGGAGGGTGCCTCGACCACGCCCTCGGCCGCCCCCGCGACCGGGACTTCGGGGACCCCGACGCCAACCGCGATGCCCGTGACCGACACCCCCGCGCCGTCACCGACATCGGTCGAGGGAGAGCCGGCCGCGACCTCCGGCACCGACGTCCTGATCCCGATCGTGGTGGCCCTCGCCCTGGTGGCCCTGGTCGGTGGCTTCGTGCTCCGTCGCAACCGCCGGGCCTGAGGCGGTGGTCAGACTCGCGCGGGCTGCCGGTGTCGTCCTGGCCGCGGCCGTGATGCTCGGGGGACCGGTGGTCGCGTTCGCCCATGGTCTGTCACCGCTCTATGAGAGCCCCTTGCCGCTGGCCGTCTACCTCGCCGGCGCGGCGGCCACGGTCGCGCTCTCGTTCGTGTTCGTCCTGGCGCGAGACCTGCGGGCGGCCCCCGTCCAGGAGGGCCGCATCGAACCGGTTCCCGCCGTCGTGCGGCACGGGCTGCGCACGATCGGCGTCCTCGCCTGGGCCTGGATCCTCGCGCAGGGCATCGCTGGCGGCTCGTCGGACGCCGCGGTGGCGGGGCTCTTCCTCTGGGTGTACGGCTGGGTCGGCGTGGCAATCCTGTCGGCGCTCGTGTTCCCGGTCTGGGAGTGGCTCGACCCGTTCACCACGGTCCACGACCTGCTCGCCGCCCTCCTGCGCCGGCTCGGGCTGCGCGGCGGCGCCCCCGCGCCGCTCCCAGGTGTCGCGAGGCTCTGGCCCGCCGTCGCCGGCCTCGCCTTCTTCGTGTGGCTGGAGCTCGTGGCGGTCCCGGGCAATGACGGGCTTGCGGTCGTCGTGGCGGGCTATACCGTGCTCACCCTCGCGCTGATGGCCCAGTTCGGGCGTGACCCATGGCGCGCGCACGGCGACACCTTCAGCGTCTGGTTCCGCACGCTCAACCGCCTGGCGGCGACCGGGACGGCGCCGTCACCGGACGCCGACGACGTCGAAACCAACGCCGGGATCGACCGCCGGGCGGTGCGGCGCCGGCCCTTCGCCTCCGGGCTGATCGACGCCCGCTGGGAGGCACCGCGCATCATCCTCGTCGCGGTCGGTACGGGATCCATCATCTTCGACGGCATCTCGCAGACCGTTCCCTTCGCCACGGTCTTCGGAGCGCCGGCGCTGCTGCCCAAGTCCCTGCTCCTGTTCGCCTTCCTCGGGATCATCGCCCTGGCGGCGATCGTGGTGGCGAAGACCGTCAGCCCGGGAGCGATGGGAGCGGGCCTGCTGCCGATCGCGGTCGGCTACCTCGTCGCCCACTACCTGACCTACCTGCTGATCGACGGACAGCGGATCATCATCGCGATCTCCGATCCGCTCCAGCAGGGCTGGGACCTGTTCGGCACGGCGTTCTTCGAGCCATCGGCAGGGTGGCTGCCACCGGGCCTCGTCTGGACAGCTCAGCTCGCCGCGGTCGTGAGCGGGCACATGATCGGCGCGTGGGCCGGCCACGTCACCGCCCAGCGGGACCTGGAGGCTGCGGCCGCGGAAACCAACGGCCGGGCGGGACGGGATCTGCGCCACCGCAAGATCCACGATCCAGGGCCGCTCGCGCCGCCAGCCCGCAACGTGCGCGTCCGCGAGATCCCGCTGGCGGTCGTGATGGTGGCGCTGACGACGCTGACCCTGTGGTCGCTGGGCCAGGCCATCGTCGTGGACGCCCCCGAACCCGCGGGCATCGTCGTCTCGCGGCCAGCGTAGGCCGGAGCCGACCCGGCGACCCGCTCCGCGCGAAGCTGGCTGGTCAGGCCTCCCCGAGCCAGGCGGCGATCGTGGGCACGGTCGGGATCTTGCCGGCCGAAACCAGGCGGCCGTCGATGACGAGCCCGGGCGTGCTCAGGACGCCACGGGATGCGATCTCCGCGTAGTCGGTGACGTGGCGGATCTCAGCCTCGATATCCAGCTGGGCGACGGCCTCACGGGCATTGGCCTCCAGCTTCTGGCAGTTGGCGCAGCCGGCGCCGAGGACCTCGATGAGCTTCACAGGTTGATCTCCCTGGAACGGGTTTGTGGTTGCGCGCGCCCTCGTCAGGCGAGCAGGTTGAACAGGTAGCCGACGACGACGATCCCGCCCGCCACGATCGCGACGAAGGTCGCCAGCAGACGCGGCTTCATGACCTTGCGCAGGATCACCATCTCCGGGAACGAGAGGGCCGTGACCGCCATCATGAACGCGAGCGCCGAGCCCAGCGGCAGGCCCTTGCCGATCAGCGCCTCGACGATCGGGATGGTGCCCGCGGCGTTGCTGTAGAGCGGGACGCCGAGGGCGACGAGCGCCGGGACCGCGGCCGGATTGTCCGAGCCGCCGATCGAGACCACCAGGTCCTCCGGCACGAACCCGTGGATGAAGGCGCCCGCCGCGATGCCGGCCACCACCCACGGCCAGACCCGGCCGACGATGTCGAGCGTCGACCGCCAGGCGTCACGGATGCGATCAGCGAGGGACGGGCGAATCTCGATGGTCGCGGCGCCGGCGCGGATCGTCCACACGTAGTCCTCGACGTGGCGTTCCATCCCCAGCCGTCCGATCAGCAGGCCGGCCACGATGGCCACCGTGAGCCCCGCACCCACGTAGGCCGCCGTCACGCCGGGCCCGAACAGCCCCCACAGCAGGACGATCGCCACCTCGTTGACCATCGGCGACGCGACCAGGAATGCGAAGGTCACGCCCAGCGGCACCCCCGCCTCGACGAACCCGATGAACAGCGGCACGGCCGAACAGGAGCAGAACGGCGTGACGACGCCGAAGCCCGCCGCCGCGACGGTCCCGCCCACGGCGTTGCGGCCGGCGAGCGCCCGCCGGACGCGATCGGGCGAGACGAACGAGCGCAGGAACGAGACCAGGGTCACGATCCCGGTCAGCAGCAGCAGGACCTTGGGCACGTCGTACAGGAAGAACGCCACCGCCTGCCCAAGCTGCGACGCCGGGTCCTGGCCCAGCACGTCGAACGCGAGCCACTCCGAGACCGGCAGCGCCAGGAACCAGGCGACCACCCACGCGGCCGAGCCCGCCGCGACCGCCAGCCACAGCGGAACGTGGAGCCGGCGAAGGGCGAGTGTCGTCATCCGAGGAGCTCCGCGAGGGCCTGGCGGGCGGCCGCGACGGCGGCCTCGTCGCGCTCGTAGTACTGGAAGCGCCCGTTCGTCTCGTGCCGGACCGAATGCACGAGACCAGCGTCGCGGAGCCTGGCGAGGTGGTTGGAGACGTTGTTCTCGCGCTCTCCCAGCGCCGCTGCCATCTCGCACACGCAGTGCGGTCCGTCCGCCAGCATTCGCAGGATCGAGGCGCGCACGCGGTCCGCCATGAGCGCCGCGATCGCCTGCGCCTCGGTCACGTCCGGTGCCGCGAGGTCCATCCGCGGCTGCGCGATGACGGGCAGCTCAGCACGCATCGTTGCGTTCCTCGGGCGTCAATCGCTGGGTCAACATCTCACCGGTAAATGTCTCACCAGCCGCTGAGATGTCACAGGGCCACTCGGCAGGATTGGCGGGCTTGCTGGCCTCACTCGCCCGATACCGCGAAGAAGTCCTCGACTCAGGAGACTAGCGCCGCCGGCTCGGTCGCTCGGCGAGATCGACGCGAATGGCGCGCGGCGTCGCGGCGTCCGGTCATACGATGTCCGCAATGGGAGCTGCACAGGATCGTCTCGCCTCGTGGCTGAAGCGGGAGCTCGCGCCACGCCTGCGTGCGCATGGCTACACGGGCTCCGGCCGAACCTTCCACCATCGGTTCGAGGCGCATTGGGGCGTCGTGAACGTCCAGCTGAGTCAGTGGAACACGTGCGAGCGGGCCAGCTTCTACGTGAACCTCGCGACCGCGTCGGATCTCCTGCTGCGGGAGAAGGGCCAGGATCCCTCGGTGCCACCTCGCGAGTCCCAGTGCCACTGGCGGACCCGTCTCGAAGCGCTGGTGCCCGGACCTGTGGATGCGGGGATGGAGGTCCGGGCGGACGAGGACGACGCCTCGCTCGATGCCCTCACGGCGGACATCGTCGAGCCGCTCCTGGCCGTGGGCCTGCCGGCGATTGCCGCTCATGCCGATGACGCGGCCATCCTGGCCGCGGAGCTGGCGGGACACGGGCGCGGCTGGAACGCAATCGAGACGGCCGGCATCCTCCTGCACCACCTCGGCGGCACCGACGAGCAGCGAGCGCGGTTCGACGAGATGCTGTCGCTGCAGCGGCGGTTCCTGCGGTCCGTCCCGGCGGGGCTGGGACGCGTAGCGATGGGGCCCAAGCGGACCGCCGCGAGCCTGGCGTCGATCACGGGTCCCGATCCCGGCAAGCGGGCCATGGCCGCCGACGCCCTCGGCGATGCGAAGCCAACACCTGCGGTACTGGACGCCCTCCGCGGTGCGCTCGATGACCCAGATGACCCCGTACAGGAGCGTGCCGCGGCGGCGCTCATGTCCCTGGGCGACGTGTCGTCGCTCGAACGGGCGCTGGCCCTGTTCCGCACGACGCCTGATCGCTTCGCGGCCGCACGTCTCGCGGTGCCGCTTGCAAGACTCGCGATCCGGGAGCCAGCCGCGCGACCGCAGGTCGAGGCGGCGCTCCGGGAGCGCTTGGCGCGCTCGATCGGCGAGGACCTGGTCTACATCGGCTTCGCCCTGGAGGAGACCAGTAGAGCGGGCTGAGGCTCCCCGGCATTTCGCGACGGCGGGAGGTCGCGGGCTCCGCTGTGGGTCCGACGACCGCCGCACACCCACCACGCGGCCCGGACCCGCATGACCCGCAGCGAAGCGACTCCCCGATCGTGCCCCAACCCCCGCTCTGCGCGCGGCGCTGCGTCGTGAACCGCCTGACGGACAGCGGCGGGGGGCTGTCTTGGGGCGCCAAGCGAGAGTAGGAACCCTCGACCATCGGCCCTTCGACGTCCTTCGACCAATCGCTCGCTGCCGCTTCATCGTGGTGCCGTAGCTCGGTTCAACGAAGGATCGGCCGGGGACGCTGATCAGCACCGAGCCAAGGACGTGGGCGTCAAGAACCGCGGACGGCACGCTGCTGAGCGCGCACCCGTGGGTCTCATCCACCGCGAGCCGCATTGCCTCATCCTCACCCAGAACCCCGCTCGGGACCCACTCCGTGATCGCCCGGACCGCCGCGATGCCGTCGATCACCGCCGGGTCCAGGGCCTGGGCCGCCGCGACCCCGGTCTCGATCGATGTGAAGCACAGGATCCCCTCGGCGATGGTCGCGTGGCGGATGTCGGCCGCATCGCGCACGGGACCGGAGCGCGGGGTGGGCGTGTTGACCACGAGTCGCACGGTCCCCGAGGCGATCAGCTCCAGGATCCCGGCCTCCTCCCCCACCGGCTCGGCGCCCAGCTTGGCGACCGGCGCGATCCCCTCGATCCCGGCCTGCTCGAGCAGCGCCCGCGTGCCACCGGTCGCGGCCAGCCGGTAGCCGGCGCGCACGAGCGCCTGACCGAGATCCACCAGGCCCCACTTGTCGCGGTCGGCGATCGAGAGCAGCGCGAGCGGCGCCTCCCCTTCGCCGGCACGCGGCGGGATGAGCGCGGCGCCGGTGAGCGCCTTGGCCATGGCGACGCGCGGGTCCACGGCAATCCCGATGACCTCGCCGGTCGACTGCATGAACGGCCCCACCGAGGGGTCCACGCCCTTGAGCTTGGACGTCGAGAACGCCGGCGACTTGACCGCGACGAACGGCGGCTCGGGGCGGAGCCCGCCCTCCCAGCCCATGTCGCGCAGGGTCTCGCCGAGCGAGATCCGGACGGCCAGCTCCACCATCGGCACGCCGGTGACCTTGGACAGGAACGGCACCGTCCGCGAGGCACGAGGGTTGACCTCGATCAGGTACACCCCGTCGTCGCGGACGATGAACTGGGCGTTGACCAGCCCGCGGACACCCAGGGCCAGGCTGATCCGCTCCATCGTCGAGACGATCAGCGACTGGTCGCCCTCGGACACGCCCTGGGGCGGGAACCACGCGATGGAGTCGCCGGAATGGATGCCCGCCCGCTCCACGTGCTCGAGGAGGCCCGGGATCAGCACCTCGGTGCCGTCGCACACGGCGTCGACGTCCACC
Organism: uncultured Chloroflexia bacterium; assembly: GCA_963700555.1. GTDB lineage: Bacteria > Chloroflexota > Limnocylindria > Limnocylindrales > CSP1-4 > CAIXZV01. Next base: position 217,762 of record CAVOXZ010000018.1, on the reverse strand, counting down.
TCGAGACCCTCGAGGAACCGGTCGATCCGCACCGGCCGGTCGGGGTCCACGATCGCCGCCGCGGCCAGGTGTCGCGCGAGGTCCTCCGGCGAGTAGGCGAAATCGATGGCGAGGCCGCCGATGACGAACGAGGGCCGGACGATGACCGGGTAGCCGATGCGCTCGGCGAGGGTGAGCGCCTCCTCGATCGACTCGGCCATGCCGCCTTCCGGCTGCGGGATGCCGAGCCGGTCCAGCAGCGCCGAGAACCGGGTGCGCTCCTCCGCCTGGTCGATGGTCTCGAGGTCCGAGCCCAGGAGCGGCACGCCGGCGGCGACCAGCGGGCCGGCCAGGTTGAGCGGCGTCTGGCCCCCGAACGCGACGACCGCGGGCAGCAGGCCGTGTCCGAGGCCGGCACCCTGCCCAGCGGCTGGCGGTGCCGGGCTCTCGAACTCGATGATGCTGCGCACGCTCTCCGTGTCGAGCGGCTCGAAGTACAGCCGCGTCGAGGCGTCGAAGTCGGTCGACACGGTCTCGGGGTTGGAGTTGACCATGACGGCGCTCCAGCCCCGACGCCGGAGCACGTCGGCGGCCTGCACGGCGCAGTAGTCGAACTCGATCCCCTGCCCGATCCGGACCGGGCCGGAGCCGATGACCAGGGCGGCCGGCCGGGTGACGGGGGGCGCTTCCGGGGGCGAGCCGGCCGAGGCGTAGGTCGAGTAGAAGTACGGTGTCTCGGCGGCGAACTCGGCGGCGCAGGTGTCCACCATGGCGTAGCCGGGCACGAGGCCCAGGGCCAGGCGCGCGCCGCGAACGGCGGCCTCGATGGTCCCCGCGAGCCCGGCGAGATCCCGGTCCGCGAACGCCGCCCGCTTGGCCGTGGCCAGCAGTGACGCGGCCTCCGCGTCCTCCGGATCGACCAGGCGCGTGCCCATCGTCGCGGACGGCCGCCTCGAGCGCGACGTTGCGACCCATCTCGGCCAGGAACCAGGCACTGATCCCCGTCGCGCGCCGGACGACCTCCTGGGGAACCCCGCGTCGCAGCAGGCCCAGCACGCGCCACAGGCGCGAGTCGGACGGCTCCACGAACTGGCGCAGGACGATCGGCGCCGCGGACCGTTGGGCGAAGCGGGTGCTCTCGCAGGCCTGGCCGACGTCGTCGATCCAGCGGATGGGGGCGTCGTCGACCGGCAGGCCGTCGAGGCCATCGCCACCCTCCTCGGCATCGATCCCCGCGTACACCGCGGCGAGGTAGTCGAACGTCGGACGCCACGAGGGATCCTCGCCCAGCGGTCCGGCTCCCGCCTGCTCGAGACCCCGGAGCGCCTTGTTGAGCGCGGCCCCGAAGGTGCGGTCGATCGCCATCACCTCGCCGGTCGCCTTCATCTGCGAGCCCAGGCGTCGGTCGGCGGTCGGGAACTTGTCGAACGGGAAGCGCGGCAGCTTGACGACCACGTAGTCCAGCGCCGGCTCGAAGGCCGCGACGGTCGTCCCGGTCACGACGTTGGGGATCTCGGCCAGCGTCCGGCCGGTGGCGATCTGGGCCGCGACGCGCGCGATCGGGTAGCCGGTCGCCTTGGACGCCAGCGCCGACGAGCGCGACACGCGCGGGTTGACCTCGATCACCGCGTACTCGGTCGAGTCGGGCGAGAGCGCGAACTGGACGTTGCAGCCGCCCTCGACGCCCAGCGCGCGGATGATCGCGAGCGCCGCGCTGCGCAGCCGCTGGTGGACGGTGTCGGTCAGCGTCTGGACCGGGGCCACCACGATCGAGTCGCCGGTGTGGACGCCGAGCGGGTCGACGTTCTCCATCGAGCACACGGCGATGCACGTGTCCTCGGCGTCGCGCATGACCTCGTACTCGACCTCCTGCCAGCCGACCAGGCAGCGCTCGATCATGACCTGCTTGATCGGACTTGCCCGGAGGCCGGCCCGGACGCGCTCCCAGTAGGCGGGTTCCGTCTCCACGATCCCGCCGCCGGTGCCGCCGAGCGTGAATGCGGGCCGGATGATGGCCGGCAGGCCGATCTCCTCGAGGGCGAGCCTGGCCGAGGCCAGTCGCTCCTCGTCGGTCGCCCCCTCGATGATGGACGAGGGCGCATACGGCTGGTCGATCCGGTCGAGCAGGTCCCGGAAGGCCTCGCGGTCCTCGGCCATCCGGATCGCCTCGAGCGGCGTGCCCAGGAGTCGGACGCCGTGACGCTCCAGCACCCCCGCCTCGGAGAGCGCCATCGCGAGGTTGAGCGCCGTCTGGCCACCCAGGCCCGCGAGCAGGCCCTCGGGCTTCTCGCGCGCGATCACGGCCTCGATCGCCGGGACGGTCAGCGGCTCGAGGTACACGGCGTCGGCCACGGTGGGGTCGGTCATGATCGTGGCCGGGTTGGAGTTGACGAGGATCGTGCGGACGCCCTCGGCACGCAGCGCACGGCAGGCCTGCGTCCCCGCGTAGTCGAACTCGGCCGCCTGGCCGATGACCACCGGTCCGGAACCGAGGATCAGCACCGACGCGGGCTTGGGCCGGTGCGCGTGCACGGGCGGCACCGGGACGGCGGCGATGCCCGGATCGGTGGTCACGCGCCGCGCCGGCAGGCGTCAGCGAACCGGTCGAACACGGCGAGCGCGTCGAGCGGCCCGGGGGCACCCTCGGGGTGGTACTGGACGGTCTCGATCGGCTTCTCCGCGTGCCGCAGGCCCTCGACCGAGCGGTCGTTGAGGTTCAGCTGGCTGACCCGGAACCCGGAGCTCGCCGGCAGGCTGTCACCCAGCACCTGGACCTCGTGGTTCTGGGCGGTCACCTGGACGTAGCCCGTGTCGAGGTCCTGGACCGGGTGGTTCGCGCCGTGGTGGCCGAACCGCAGGCGGCCCGTCTCCGCTCCGGCGGCGCGGGCCACGATCTGGTGGCCGAGGCAGATCCCCAGCAGCGGCCGTCCGTCGTCGATGAGCGTGCGGGCGAGGGCAACGGGTCCGTCGAGCCGGGCCGGGTCGCCGGGGCCGGGCGAGAGGACGACGCCGGTGACGTCGGCGGCGAGGATCTCCGACGGGCTCGCTGTATGCGGCAGCACGCGGACCCGCACGCCCCGCCGGTTGAGGCTGCGCACGATGTTGGTCTTGAGCCCGAAGTCCACGATGGCCACCAGCGGCGCGGCCGGGTCATCGCCGACCTCGCGGACGGCCGCGGGGCTGACCTGGGCGACGAAGTCCTGGTCCTCCCAGCGAGGGACCGCGCGGGCCATCGCGATCGCCGCGTGCAGGATCGGTCATGCCCGGCTCCGTGACGATGCCGCGCTGGCAGCCGGTGCTTCGAAGATGCCGGGCGAGGGCCCGCGTGTCGACGCCGGCGATCGCCGGGATGCCGCTTGCCCGAAGGAGCGTGGCCAGCTGGCGCGCGTCGTCGAGGACGGCGGCGGTGGCGTGGGCGACGACGAGGCCCCGGAGCCATGGTCGCTCGCTCTGGTCGTCCGCGATGAGCCGGCCGTAGTTGCCGATCAGCGGGTAGGTCATCACCACGACCTGTCCGGCGTAGGACGGGTCGGTCGCGATCTCCTGGTAGCCCGTCTGGGAGGTGTTGACCACGAGATCCCCGCCCGCGGCGACGGGCGCTCCGAAGGCGATGCCCGCGAAGACGGTGCCGTCCTCGAGCGCGAGGAGCGCCGGACCGGCGTCGCCGACTCGCGGGTCGACGATCGCGTCGGCGCGCGGAAGCGGGGGCTGTCCGACGTACGGTGGGGTGATCACTCAGGTCCCGGCGGGGCGCGGCGGGCGAGCGCCGCAGGCGGGCATGCGCATGCGCAACTGGTCTACCTCTCCAACACCGGCCTCACGGGACCGGTACACCGGCCTCTCGGGACCGGCTCTGCAGGATGGCCGAAGCGTAGCATCCCGGCGACCCCGGGCGTTGACGAAGGACCGGGCGGAAGCTCGTCAGCCCGACGGCGCCGCGTGCACTCCGGTGCCCGGCGCCGAGGAATCGGACGCTCCCCCACCCTGTCCGGGCAGCTCGACGCGGAAGATCGCCCCGCCGGCCTCGGCGTTGCGCACCCCGATCCGACCGCCGTGCCGCTCGGTGATCCAGCGGGCGATCGCCAGCCCCAGGCCAGTTCCCCCCGACGGGGCGCCGGGCGCGCGGTAGAAGCGGTCGAACACGTGCTCCATGTCCTCGGGCCGCACGCCGGGGCCCTCGTCCGCAACCTCGACAGCCGCCATCGGGCCATCCGTCCGGACCCGAACCGACACGACCCCGCCCCGCGGGCTGTGGCGAACCGCGTTGTCGACGAGGATCGTCACCAGCTGGCGCAGGCGCACGGGATCGCCATCGAGCATCGCCGGCTCCGGATCAACCTCCAGGCGAACCGCCCGGTCCTGGGCAAGACGCGCCAGGGACGTCGCGGCGTCGGAGGCCACGTCACCCAGGTCCAGCGGCACCCGATCCAGCGGCACGGCCCCGGAGTCGGTCCGCGCCAGGAGCAGGAGGTCGTCGACGAGCAGCGACAGGTGCGCGACCTCCGCCTCGATGTCGTCGAGTGCCTCGGACGCCGCGCCGAGCGGCTCGTCGCGATGCCGGTGGAGATGCTCGACCGAGGACCGGATGACCGTCAGCGGCGTCCGCAGCTCGTGCGAGGCGTCGGCTGCGAACTCGCGCTGGCTCCGGAGCGCCGCCCGCTGACCCGCGAGGGACTCCCGGATCGGCACCAGGGCCCGCCTGGCATACAGCGCACCGAACCCGGACGACACCACGACCACGAGCGCACCGCCCACGAGCAGCACGGTGAGCAGCGCGTCCAGCGTGCTGACCTCGGTGGAGCGGTCCTGGAGCGCCTGGACGAAGTAGGTGTTGCCGTCGCGCGCATCGACGCGGCGGGTCAGGATCCGGATCGGCGCAACCGTCGTCTCGCCGGCCGCCTGGATCGTCAGCGTGGAGAGCCGCACATCGGTGCCATCGGCCGCCACGCTGGCGCTGCTCACGCCATCGGGCTCGGGAAGGCCCGCCGGGACGACCTGGCCCCGGTCGCCCAGCAGCACCGGGATGCCGGCGGCGTCGAACAGGTACAGGACCGTGTTGCCGTTGCCGAACAGGAACCCGAGGCCCGGCTGCTCCTGGGTCTCGGGCGTGCCCTCGAGAAAGGCGACGATCCCCTGCGTTCTCGCCTCCAGCTGCGCGACGGAGGCGGTCTCGAGGGCGCGTGCCGTGACCGCGTACAGGGCGACCGCGAGCACGACCAGGATCGCGAGGGTGGACAGGCCGCTCCAGAGGACCAGGCGCAGGCGGGTGCTCCAGAGCAGCCTCGCCTCCCCGGCGAGCGCTCCCTGCTCCGCGATGTCGTCGCCGGGCGCGAGCCCGATGCCGTCACCCATCGGACAGCCGGTACCCCACGCCGCGGACCGTCTCGACCTGGGCTCCGGCCGGCCCCAGCTTGGACCGAAGGTAGTGGACGTAGGCATCGACGGCGTTGGGCGTGACGGCCACGCTGAACGGCCAGGCGTGGTCGAGCAGCTGGTCGCGGGTGAGCGCCTGGCCGGCGTGGCGGAGCAGTGCCTCCAGCAGCGAGAACTCCCGCGGGCTGAGGTCCACATTGGACGCCGTTGACGGTCACCCGGCGAGCGGCCTCGTCCAGCGTGATCGCGCCAGCCGTGAGCCGTGGCTCGGAGCGCCGTGGCCCGGGCTCGGCCCGGCGTGCCAATGCCCGAAGGCGCGCCGCGACCTCGGCGTAGGCGAAAGGCTTGACCACGTAGTCGTCGGCGCCGGCGTCCAGCCCGGCCACGCGGTCGTTGATGGTGTCGCGGGCGGTGAGCATGAGGATGCTGGTCTGGACGCCCTCACTCCGGATCGCGCGGGCCACGTCGAGGCCGGACATGTCCGGCAGCCCGATGTCGAGGATGACCGCGTCGAGACCGTCGATCGCACCGGCGAGCTCGATCCCGGTCCGTCCGTCCGGCGCATGCTCAACCACATGCCGGTCCTCCTCGAGGAGGCGGGTCAGGGCGCGGGCGAGACGCTGGTCATCCTCGACCAGGAGCAGGTGCATGTGGTGCCTCGAGCACGCTTCGTCAGGCCACGATGCTACGCGCCCTGACTCGTTGCCCGGACGATCAGGGACGCGGCCCGGTCGATCGGGATCGCGAATCCCAGGCCCTCGGCGGTCGAGGCGACGGCCGTGTTGATGCCGATGACCGCCCCGGATGCATCGAGCAGCGGCCCGCCGCTGTTGCCGGGGTTGATCGCGGCATCGGTCTGGATCAGGTCCTGGAGGGTCGACGCGCGGCCGGTGCTGTCGTCGCGGACGGTGATCGTCCGCCCGACCCCGGACACGATCCCACGCGTCACCGTCTCGGTGTAGGTACCCAGCGGGCTGCCGATGGCGATGGCGGTCTCGCCCACCAGGATGGCCGACGCATCGCCGATCGTCGCCGCCGTCAGTCCGGTGGCATCGACCTTGATCAGGGCGAGGTCCTCGGTGCCGGAGATCTCGACCACGGTCGCGGGCAACGGCTCGGTGGTGTGCAGCTCCACCGTGAGCGTCCGGGCACCCTCCACGACGTGGCGGTTGGTGAGGATGTAGCCATCGCTGCTCAGGATGAGGCCCGAACCGACCCCGCTGACGGATTCGCCGAATGGCGAGAACCCCTGGGTGCCGATGCCATCGGCGGTGATCGTGACGACCGATTCACGGGCACGGGCGACGATTTCGGTGAGGTCCGACGGGGTGACCGTCGTCGTCGAAGACGTCATGGTGGCGACCGGATCCACCGGGGCCACGGCAGGGGCGCGCGACAAGCTCCCGCACGGCGATGGCCGTCCCACCCGACGCGAGCGCGGCCGACAGCAGCGAGACGGCGACAACCGTGCCCAACCCGAGCGTGACGCCGGCCACCAGCGGACTGAGGCACGGTGCCGCTCCGAGCGGCGGGGGCCACGGGAGGGGCTTCGCCTGGCGCACCGGGCGCGATGGCCGACGGCGCACCACGTGCGTCGTCGGGAGGCCCGGCGAGCGTGAGACGGCAAGGTCATAGGGGGATCTCCAGGGGCGTGATACACCCATTCAATCGGCTCTCGGCTGAGACCCCTCTGAGAGTCGGTCGCCGGGACCTGCCCCGGACGGATCAGCCCCGCGTGAGCTGGAGCTGGAGCTCCAGCGTGCCGCCGTCCTGGACGGACAGCACGATCATCGCCTGCGGCTTGGCGATGTCGAAGTCGGCGAAGGCGATCTCGAGCGAACCCGTGATGGTGACCACGCCGCCCCCGACGCGTGCCTGGAGCGGGATCTCGACGGCCCTGGTCACGCCGTGGAGCGTCAGATCGCCGGTCGCCGTGACCTCGATGGTGGCGCCCTCGACAGGCTGGGCGCCCAGGTCGACCGGGGACGTGAGCGTGAACGTGGCCGTCGGGTACTGCGAGGTCTGGAGCGCCTGCCGGCTCAGCTGCCCATCGCGGCGGGGGTCGTCGCTCTCGAGGCCGGTCAGGTCGGCGGTGAACGCCGCGGCGGTGATGACGGTGCCGTCGACGGTCACCGTGCCCGTGACGTCGGGCGTGCGGCCCACGGCCTCGGTCGCGCCGATGCTGGCCAGGGTCTCCTGCACGCGGTAGCCGACGAATGAGCCGGAGAAGTCCGAGAACGATCCCACCGACGGGTCGACCGACCAGGTCCCGCCGATCCCATCCGCACCCGGAGTCGCGCCGCCGGAGGTGGAGGTCGAGGCTCCTGGGCTCGAGCTGGAGAGGACGACCGGCGCCGGCCCCGCCGGGCGGAAGAACAGGTACCACGCTCCGGCCCCGGCCCCGAGGAGCACGACGATGGCGATGATGGCCAGGATCGGCCCGATGCGCGAGGGGCGGGTCGTCACGGTCATGCGGGCCCTCCCGGCGGCGCCGTCATGCACCCGCCTTGTACGGATACTGGACCCAGCCGTCCGCGGCGTCCGCCCAGGTGGCTGCAACCGGCCTTCGCCGCGAGGCGCGCGACCAGCCCGTCGAGCGCCTCCCAGGTGACGGTCTGTGGTTCGGTCATGGCGCCATCATCGCCGATGGCGCCGGAACGGGCGCCCGGCTCAGCCGCCGGAGCCGGTTCCAGCGGAGGGTGTGGGCTCATCGGGTGCCACGGATTCGGACGGCAGTCCCGACTGCACGGGGGTGGCCCGAATGTCGTGGCACAGCGTGCAGGTGCTCTCCTCCCGGAGAGCATGGTCGATCGGCAGCGCGCCGACCTGCGCGCTCTGGTGGCACGCGCGGCAGGTGAGGTTCTGCGGATCCGGATGGGGCTTCGTCGGCGGCGGGGCCGGGTTGGGCTTGTGGCACAGCCAGCACTCGTCCTGGTTGCGCCCCACCATGCTCGACGGGAGGTGCGCGACCGACCCGTGGCAGTCGAGGCATGGCTCGTCCAGCTCGGCGTGCGCCTGGGTGATCGCGGGACCTTCGACGGCGGTCTTGTGGCAGTTGAGGCACTCGCTCTCCGGAATCCCCGTGTGGCCGGGTGCCTTCCGGCCTAGCGACTCGTCCGTGTGGCAGGTCAGGCAGGCACGCCAGCCCTCGATCGGATGCCCGACCGCGGGGATCGGCTTGAGCTCGGCGGCGCCACCCTTGTCGTGGCACAGCAGGCAGCTGTTGGAGGTGGGGATGTGGGCAAGGCCCATCTGCATCGTCTCGGGCGCTGGCCGAGACCAACGGTGCGCTGGTCTCCTCGGCGGTGCCGCGGGCCGGGATGATCCGCATCCAGTCGAGGACCATCGTGCGGCGAGCAGGGCCACGACGACGAAGTTCGCGATGATCAGCAGCCGCAGCGTGCGGTCCAGCCGGGATCTCATGCCATTGCCCCTGCCATTCGTCGGGTGGGGTCACCACCCTGCGTCTCGTTGCCGAGGAGGTGGTCCATCCGGCGCAGCTCGCGGCGCACCGTGGAGACGGCCACGGGGATGGCGTCCGCCACCGCCGGTGAGAGGCGAAGCCCGACATCGAGGTCCCCGACCTCGATCCCGACCAGGGCAACCTCCGTCGGCAGCCAGCCCATCAGCCGGGCCATCGCGAGCAGCTCGCCCACGGCCGTGCCGGCGCCGCCGTCAGGTGCGCCACCCACGGCGTCGAGCTCCCCGGCATCCAGCATCCGTACCTCGCCGGCGCTCCCGCCGAGTCGCATCGCGTCCACGAGGACCAGCCCGCGGGTGCCGCGCACCGTCCCCAGCAGCTCCAGGCCGAGGGTGCCGCCGTCCACGAGCCGCGTGTCCGGGGGAAGGATCGCGGGATCGGCCTTGGCCGCGGCGTCGAGCGCCTCGATGGTGCGCACGCCCGCCCCATCGTCGCCGAGCAGCACGTTGCCGACGCCGATCACGACCAGCGGCTCCGCCTGCCGGCTCACGACTCGACCCGGTCGAGGAGCTCGGGTCCGCCGTCCCGCGACTCGACGACCTGGTGGCGGGTGGGGAACTTCCAGCCGCTGATGATGCTGCTGATCAGGCCGTTGTGCTCGATGTGGTCCACGAGGACGCAGCTGTACACGTGGAACAGCGCGATCGCGAGGATCAGCCACATCGACAGGTGGTGGACCTGGCGCAGCAGCTGCGGCCCGACGAGCTCGCGGAGCCAGGCGAACAGCGTGGCACCGGGTTCGGCGCCCATGAGGCCGTCGAGCGCGAAGCCGGTCACGGTCTCGACGAGGAGCAGGGCGAACAGGACCACGTAGGCGGTCGCGGCGAGCTGGTTGTGGCCAAGGACCTCCGGGATCTCCCTGCGGATGAACCCGTAGAACCCCGCCTGCCGGAACAGCTCCATGAACTGGTAGCGGCTGGTCGGGATGAACGCGCTCCACCGGCTGAAGCGATTGCCGCTCAGGAGCCAGTACGTCCGCACCAGTCCCGAGAGCAGGAACACGAGGGCCGTGACGATGTGGATGAACCGGACCGTCGACATCACGGCGCCGCCGACCGGGATGAGGAAGGGGTCGGCAATGTAGCCGCCGGTGACCGAGAGGATCACGATGCAGGTAGCCGTGACCCAGTGGGTGACACGCACCGGGACCTGCCAGACGTAGAGCCGCACCCGCTGCTCGGGGTTGGCCAGGTGGTGGCCGGCGTCCGGAGCGTCGGCAGTCTCGGGCTCGGCGGGAGCCGCCACCACGGGCGCGGGGTCCCGTTCGGTGGGCGCGAGGGGCTCGGAGACGGAGGTCATCGGGTCCCCTCCTGGGCAGTGTCGTGATGGCCGATCCACCTGGGCGCCTCGAGGACGTGGGCGGCGCACGCAGCGCACGGGGCAAACGAATGGATGACGCGCAGCAGCTCAACCGGCCGGGCCGGGTCCGCCACGGAGACCCCGGCGAGCGCGGCCTCGATCGGACCGGGCGTCCCCTGGGCGTCCCGGGGGGAAGCGTTCCAGGTGGACCCGTCGACGACCTGGTAGCGGTCGATCACCGCGTCCTTGATCCGGAGCCAGTGGCCGACGGAGCCGCGCGGTCCCTCGCCCAGCGACCAGCCCTCCGCCTCGGATGGCCACAGGACTGGATCCCACAGCTCCACGCTCGCCACGGACACGTCGCCCGTCGCCAGGCTTGCATCGAGGGCGTTGAGCCATCCGGTGAGCGCCGTCGTCACGACATCGAGCTCCACGGCCCGGGCGAGCGTTCGACCCATCGCACCGCCCACGTCCACCGACGTCAGGCCGGCGTCACTGAGCATGCGGCCCAGGGATTCGCGGATCTCCGGCCGTCCATTGGCGGCGCCGACGAGGACGCGGGCGAGGGGGCCCGTCTCCATCACCAGGCCGTCGAGTCGGGCGGCCTTGACCCACGAGTACTTCTCGGCGTCGTTGAGCTGCGCGAGCGGGACCTGCCCCGTGTAGCTGGGCTCGGTCTCGCCCTCCGCCGGACGGCGGAGCGATCCATCGACGTCCGGGTCCGTGTACCAGGCGTGGGTCACGGACTCACCGACCGCGGTCTCGCTCACGGGCTGGGAGCCTTCGAGGTTGCCGCCGATCAGCCGTCCGCTCGGGAACAGGCGCGCAGGATCCCGGGCGACGTTGAGCGGGAACTCGCCGCCGCACAGGTAGTTGCCGGGACCGGCCCCGATCGTGAGCCATTCGGGGTAGGCCGCCATGAGGAGGGCCGTGTCGGGCAGCACGACCTGCTCGACGAAGGTGCGGGCGTCGTGGACCAGCGTCCGCATCAGCGTGATCCCCTCGTGGCTCAGGGCGATCGGGGCGTTGCGGTCGGGGACCTGGGGGTGCTGGCGGTTGCGGGCAACGTTCGGTCCACCCCACGGCGGCGCGAGCGCCATGCCGCCGACGAGGTAGGTCTGGGGGTGGGCTTCCTTGCCCGAGAGCAGCGTGTGGATCCGCATGAAGTCCCGCTGCCAGTCGAGCGCGTCGAGAGCGTGCGCTGTCAGCAGCAGGCTCTGTTCCGGCGTCAGCGCGTAGGCCGGGTGACCTGCCCACGCGGGCGCGAACGGGCCCGGCTGCGATGACGAGACGACGGCGGCGAGGCGATCGCGAACTCCGGCGAAGACCTCCGGCCTGGCGCTTTGGCCCTGGGCGAGTTGCGCGGTGGCCGCAGGATCGGCCGCGAGGGCCGCCGTCACATCGACCCACTCCGGAAGGGCACGCTGGTAGAGCGTCATGACGTGGTCCCGGACGAGCAGGACGCCGCTGAGGATGTTCCGGATCAGCCGGGCGTTGGTCGGGATCTCGATCCCCAGGGCCTGCTCCACGGCGCGGACCGAGGCCAGGGCGTGGACACCCGTGCACGTCCCGCAGATGCGCTGCGCGAGCAGCCATGCGTCACGGGGATCGCGGCCACGGAGCACCGCCTCCATGCCGCGGAACATCGTGACGGAGGTCCAGGCTTCGGACACGGTGCCACCGTTCACATCGGCCTCGACACGAAGCTGGCCGCCCGCCCGGGTGACGGGATCGATGACGATGCGGGCCATCTCAGCGCTCCTCGGTCACAGCTTCGTCCGGGGTATGGTCGACCGCCTCGGCGGCCGCCGCCCCTTCCGCGGCGGCAAGCGCCTCCCGGCGCTCGATCCTCGCCCGTCGCCGGAACCTGACGCTCATGCCCACGGAGTGCACGGCAGCCACGGCCCCGATCCCCCCGACCATCGCGGCGCCCACGAGGTCCGTGGTCAGGTTCGGGAAGAAGGGCACGGGCGATGGCAGCCGGCGGTACGCCGGGCCCATCTGGTCCCAGAAGTCCGGGGTCACGCACCCGATGCAGCCGTGGCCGGCGCGGATGTTCCAGCTCACGCCCTCGCCATACCGGACGGTCGGGCAGTTGCCCATGCTCTCCGGTCCCTTGCAGCCGACCTTGTACAGGCACCAGCCGCGCTGGGCGCCCTCATCGCCCCAGGTCAGGGCGAACTCGCCGAACTCGAAATGCGGACGACGTTCGCACTCGTTGTGGATCAGGTTCCCGTAGGCGGAGAGGGGCCGGCTCGCAAGGTCGAGCGGTGGCCACTCGTTGAACGTGAGGTAGTGGACGATGACGGACACGAGGTTGACCACGTTCATCGGGCAGCCCGGGAGCGCGATCAGCTTGGTGTCGCCGGCGATGCCGCGAATCCCGTGCGCGTCGGTCTGGCCCCCGGGGGCTGCGGGGGCTCCGCCGTCCACGGCGCACGAGCCGACGGCGATGACCGCCAGGGCGCCCGCGATGACCTCCTGGGCAACGTCGCGAACCGGCCGGCCGCCGACCAGGCAGTAGGCGCCTGACGCCCCGTCCGGGATCGAGCCCTCCACGATCGCGATGTACCCGTCCGGGTAGCGCTCCATGGCGGTGGTCCGGGCGAGGCCCACCCCGGGACCGGACGTCGCCATCAGCGACTGGTGGTATTCGAGCGACAGCGTCTCGAGCAGCAGCGTCTCGATCGACGGGTCGGCGCTGCGCAGGAACGATTCGGTGTTGCCGCTGCACGTCTGGCCACGGACCCAGATCACGGGGAGACGGGGCGCGGTCTCGAGCGCGCGAGCGATGCGGGGGGCGTAGGAGGCCGGCAGCGCGAGCGCCGCGGCCATCGCCGAGGAGAGCTTGAGGAACGTCCGACGGGTCATCCCACGCCGCAGCAGGGCGGCGTACAGACCGGCGTCGTCCATCGTGTCTCACTTCCCTGGCACGGCACGACGGGCCGGGCCGGAGGCCCAGCGGCAGGCGCGCCACTACACACGAGCGGGACGCTGGTCAGATCGTGACGCACACGAGCCGGATCGCGGACGTGCCATCGGTGAGCGCCCTGGGGTTCGAAGGGCACCCGGAACGGGCCCGGATGGCCCGGGACCGTTGGGTGCCTGACGGCCCGTCCCGGGAGGGGTGAACGGCCCCCGCAGGTTGGAGCAGGTCGTGCGCGGTCCCCGCCGGGTCGACTGCCCGATCGGGCAGCTTGTTCGCACGCGCGGTCGGTCCGACGTGAGTGCCAGCACGGCCAGACGCATTAGGCTGTCCAGGTGGCCAGTGGTCCGGGCGGTGTACGGATGGCAGCGTCGCAGGGGGCTACTGCAGCGGGCCGCGGGAGACCTCACCGCCGCTGAGATCGTGCAAGCCGTCGGCAACAGAACGCCCCTCCGGGGCTCCCGGAGGGGCGATTTCGTGCGCGAGGAGTGGTGAGCCCGCAGAGATTCGAACTCTGAACCTAGGGATTAAGAGTCCCCCGCTCTACCGTTGAGCTACGGGCCCGGACCGGCGGAAGGATAACCCAGATCATCGCGGACGCGCGACGGACGGGGCTCCGCATCGGGACGCCGGCGGCTCCCGCCCCTACGTCGGCTGGTTGTCGATCTGTGCCCGCTGCAGGTGGCCGGAGTAGTCGACGTACACGGCCTTCCACTCGGTGAACGTGTCGAGCGCCGCGTGGCCCGCCTCGCGATGGCCGTTGCCCGTCTCCTTCCAGCCGCCGAACGGGAGATGCGTCTCGGCGCCGGTGGTACCGGCATTCACGTACACGATGCCGGCCTCGAGGTCGCGCATCGCCCGGAACGAGGCATTCACGTCGCGCGTGAAGATCGACGCGGAGAGCCCGTAGCGGACGTGGTTGGCGGCCGCGATCGCCTCCTCGTAGCCGTCAACGGGGATCACTGACAGCACCGGTCCGAAGATCTCCTCCTGCGCGATGCGGCGCATGGGCTCGACACCGGCGAAGATGGTGGGCCGGTAGAAGTTGCCGTGGGCGAGGTCGCCATCGGTCGCGCGCGCGCCGCCCGTCACCAGCTCGCCCTCGCCCCTGCCGACGTCCACATAGCCGTCGACCTTGTCGACCGCGGCGGCGTTGACGAGCGGGCCGACGTCGACCGCCTCGTCCAGGCCCGATCCCAGGCGGAGGGCACCGGCACGGTCGGCGAGCCGGCGCACCAGCTCGTCGGCGATGGGCCGGTCCGCGATCACCCGCGAGCAGGCCGTGCACCGCTGGCCGGTCGTCCCGAACGCGGACCACAGGATCCCGTCGACCGCGAGGTCGAGATCGGCATCGCGCAGGACCACGACCCCGTTCTTGCCGCCGAGCTCCAGGCTGAGCCGCTTGAGGCGCCGGCCGGCGCGTTCCGCGATCAGCCGCCCAGTCTGGGACGAGCCCGTGAACGAGATGACCGGGATGTCGGGGCTCTCGACGATGGCGTCGCCGACCTCGCCACCCGCGCCGGTGACCAGGTTCACGACACCCGGCGGGAACCCGGCCTCGTCCATCAGCTCCACGAGGAGGGTGGCACAGTGCGGGGCATCGGACGCCGGCTTGAACACGACCGTGTTGCCGGCGACGAGCGCGGGCATCATCTTCCAGCACGGGATGGCGATCGGGAAGTTCCAGGGCGTGATGATGCCCGCGATCCCGATCGGCTGGCGGATGCTCATCGCCCACTTGTCGGGCAGCTCGGAGGGCACCGTGTCGCCGAACATCCGCCGCCCTTCGCCGGCCATCAGGAACGCGATGTCGATCCCTTCCTGGACGTCTCCGCGCGCCTCGGCGAGCACCTTGCCCATCTCGCGGGTCATGGCCCGGGCGAGGCGTTCCTTGTGCTCGGCCATGAGGGCCCCGAACCGGTAGAGCAGCTCGCCACGCTTGGGCGCCGGGGTCGCCCGCCAACCGTCGAACGCGTCGCCGGCAGCCCGCACCGCCATCGCCACGTCCGCCCTTGAGCCGACCTGGAAGCGGCCGACCACGTCGCGCGTGTCGGCCGGGTTCACGCTCTCGAACGTCTCGCCAGAGGTGGACTCGACCCATCGGCCGGCGATGAACTGGCGGAACGTCGGGGGCTCAGGCTCGGGCATGGGGATCCTCCGGTGCGGCGGGCGACGGCATCGAGTGGAGTGTGCCACCTCGGATCATGGTGGCGACCCCGGACCGGGCGACCAGACCCCGACGACTAGATCCGCTCGACCGCCATGGCGACCGAGCCGCCGCCGCCCAGGCAGAGCGTTGCGAGGCCGAGCCTCCCCCCACGGCGCCCCAGCTCGTGGAGCAGCGTGGCCACGATGCGCGCGCCGCTGGCACCGATCGGATGGCCCAGCGCGATCGCCCCGCCGTTGACGTTGACCTTCGACCAGTCGAGCCCCAGCCCGCGCCCATCGGCGAGCACCTGGGCCGCGAACGCCTCGTTCATCTCGACCAGGTCGTAGTCGCCCGGGGCGATCCCGGTCCGCTGCTCCAGCGCGCGGACACCCTGGATCGGGGCCAGGAACAGCCACTTGGGGGTCACCTCGGCCTGCGCGTAGCCGACGACGCGCGCCATCGGCTGGAGCCCGTGGCGCTCCACGGCGCGCTCGGAGGCGACGACCACGGCCGCCGCTCCGTCGGTGATGCCGGGGGCATTGCCCGCGGTCACGGTGCCGATCGTCGCGTCGCCGCGATCCTCCCCTTCCGGCAGGTCGAACACCGGCTTGAGCCGGCCGAGCGCCTCCAGCGTCGTGTCCGCGCGCGGGCCCTCGTCGGCGGTCATCACCGTCTCGCGCCCCTTCGCGTCGCGTACCGTGACGGGCGCCATCTCGGCGTCGAAGCGACCCTCAGCCTGGGCGGCCACGGCCCGGCGGTGCGACTCGAGCGCCCACGCGTCCTGGTCCTCGCGGGAAACGGAGCTGTGGATCGCGACCCGCTCGGCATGGGTGCCCATGTGGCAATCCTCGACCGCGCACCACAGCCCGTCGGTCACGGCTGCGTCGTCGAGCGTCCCCTTCCCCAGCCGGTAGCCGAAGCGTGCCTTGGGCAGCAGGAACGGCGCCTGGTTCATCGACTCCATGCCGCCCGCCACGTACAGGTCCCCATCACCGGCACGGATGCCCGCGGCGGCGATCATGATCGCCTTGAGACCCGACCCGCACACCCGGTTGATGGTCGTGGCCGGGGTGGTGTCGGCAAGCCCGGCGCGGAGCAGCGCCTGGCGTGCGGGGGCCTGCCCGGCACCCGCCTGCAGCACCTGGCCCATCAGGACCTCGTCGATGGGCGCGTCAGGCGGCAGCCCGGAACGGTCCATCACCGCCCGGATCGCCACCGCGCCAAGGTCCACCGCGGGAATGCCGGCGAGGGTGCCACCGAACTTGCCGATCGGGGTCCGGGCGGCACTGACGAGGTAGACGTTGCCGTTGGGGTTCGCGCGCTGGTCCATGGCCCGACTCTACACCGCGGCGGGTCGCCGGGCGCTCGCGCACCGCGCCGGCTTCATCGAGGGTAGGTGTGGAACCCTCGCCCGGTCTTCTGGCCCAGGTGGCCCTCCGCGACGAGCCGTTCGAGGACCGCGGGCGGGGCGAACTGCGGCTGGCCGAAGCCCTCGTGGAGCACGCGCATGATCCCGAGGCAGACGTCGAGGCCGATGAAGTCGGCGAGCTCCAGCGGACCCATCGGGTGGTTGAGGCCGACCCTGGCGCCGGCGTCGATGTCCTCCGCCGTGCCGAGCCCCTCCTCGAAGCCGCGCATGGCCTCGCCGAGGAACGGCATCAGGATGCGGTTGACGATGAACCCCGGCCGATCGGCTGACACGATGACCTGCTTGCCGAGCGCCTCGGCCAGCGCCCTGACGCTGGACTCGGTC
The DNA here is from genome assembly GCA_963700555.1 of uncultured Chloroflexia bacterium. GTDB lineage: Bacteria > Chloroflexota > Limnocylindria > Limnocylindrales > CSP1-4 > CAIXZV01. The sequence goes on along the minus strand of CAVOXZ010000018.1, from coordinate 200,802 downwards.
GCGTCGACCGTCCGCGAGCCCCGGATGAGCTCGACCAGCGGCATGACGGGCACGGGGCTGAAGAAGTGCATTCCGACGAAGCGTTCGCGCCGCCGCTCGCCGACTGCGGACGCGAGCCGGTCGATGGCGATCGACGACGTGTTCGAGGCGAACACGGCATGCTCGGGAGCGATCCCATCGATCTCCGCCCACAGGCCCAGCTTGACGTCCACGTCCTCGAACACGGCCTCGACGACGAGGTCCGCGTCGGCGGCTGCCGCGAGATCGTCGGTGGCGACGATCCGGGCGAGGGTCGCGTCCCGGTCCGCCGTCGTGATCCTGCCCTTCGCGACCGCCCGGTCGAGGTTGCCGGCGATCCTCGCCTTGCCCGCCGTGGCGGGCGCGAGGTCCGGCTCGTACAGGGAAACCTGCTTGCCGATGGCCGCATGGACCTGGGCGATTCCGTGCCCCATGAGGCCGGCCCCTGCGACGAAGACCCGCTCGATGCTCATGCCTGCTCCTCCGGCTCGACCGCGAGCGCCGCCAGGAGGCGGTCGGCTGCCGCGTACGGATCAAGATCGTGGGCCGCGACCGAATCGATTGCCGCCCGGGTGCTGGCCGCGAGCGAGGGCGTCTCGAGTCGCTCGCGGATCCGATCCATCAGCACCGCCCGGACCTGGGCACCGGCACGGGCCCGGCGTGCAGCCGTGGTCACGCCGTCCCCGCCGCGCTCCCGGTGGCGGTCGATGGCGGCGAGCAGCTCGGGGACGCCCTCGCCGGTCATCGCGGTCGTGATCAGGACCTCGGGCCGCTTGGGGGCCGGGTGGGCCGGATCGGGTTCGCCGCGCGCCACGCCCGGGACCAGCATCGCCCGCAGCTGGGCCGCGGTTCGCTGGGCACCTGGACGGTCACCCTTGTTGACGACCACGAGATCGGCCACCTCGAGCAGGCCCGCCTTGATCGCCTGGATCTCGTCGCCCATCTCGGGGGCTTCGAGGACCACCGTGGTGTCGGCCGCGGCCGCGACCTCGACCTCGCTCTGCCCGGTGCCCACGGTCTCCAGCAGCACGACGTCGAACCCGGCGGCGTCGAGCACGCCGGCCGCGGTCGCCGAGGTGGCGGCGAGACCGCCAGCGTGCCCGCGCGATGCCATCGACCGGATGAACACCCCATCGTCGGCCGCGTAAGCCTGCATCCGGACCCGGTCGCCCAGCAGCGCGCCACCCGTGATCGGTGACGACGGATCCACGGCCACGACGGCGACGGTCCTGCCGGCGTTCCGGAGCTCGGCAATGAGCGCGGCGACCAGCGTGGACTTGCCGGCGCCGGGCGGCCCGGTGATCCCCACCAGGTGCGCTCGACCGGCCAGCGGGTAGAGACGCCGCAGGGCCAGCTCCGCGACGGCCGTGCGGTTCTCGACGGCCGTCAGCAGGCGGGCCAGGGCGCGACGGTCGCCCGCCCGGGCCGCGTCGCCGAGGGCCTGCGCGCGCTCGGCCGGACCCTGCGTCACTCGACCCGCGGCGTGGCGTTGGCGCGGATGAAGTCGGCAACCTCCCGGATCGTCGTCCCGGGCCCGAACACCTCCGCGACACCGCCCGCCTTGAGCGGCTCCACGTCGTCGTCCGGGATGATCCCGCCGACGGTCACCAGCACGTCGTCCAGCCCTCGCTCGCGCAGCTGCGAACACACCCGCGGCACCAGCGTCATGTGGGCGCCGGAAAGGATGGACAGGCCGACCACGTCGACGTCCTCCTGGAGGGCCGCGGTCACGATCATCTCGGGCGTCTGCCGGAGTCCGGTGTAGACCACCTCGAAGCCCTCGTCACGAAGGCCCCGGGCGAGGACCTTCGCCCCCCGGTCGTGGCCGTCGAGACCCGGCTTCGCGATGAGCACCTTGAGCGGTCGATCGGTCATGCCGGCATTGTAGAGGCCGCGGCCTTGCGCATCCTCAGGCGCCCGGCGTCGGCCGCCCGAGGTGCGAGAAGAACTCGGCGCGGGTCTTGTCGTTGCGCCGGAACAGGCCCAGGACGGCGGCCGTCGTCATCACGGTGCCCGGCTTGCGCACCCCTCGCATCGACGCGCACAGGTGCGTCGCCTCGAGCACGACGCCCACGCCCTTCGGCGCCAGACGCTCCATCAGGAAGTCCGCGATCTGCTGGGTCATCCGCTCCTGGACCTGGAGCCGCCGTGCGTACATCTCCACGATCCGCGGGATCTTGGACAACCCGATCACCCGGCCCTCGGGCACGTACGCCACATGCGCTGACCCGAAGAACGGCAGCAGGTGGTGCTCGCACAGCGAGTAGAACGGGATGTCCTTGACGACCACCATCTCGCTGTAGCCGACCTCGAAGATCGCCTTGTTGATCGAGGCGCTCCGGGTCCACCTGGTAGCCCGCCGTCAGCTCGCGGTACATCCGGTGCATGCGGTCGGGGGTCCCGACCAGGCCGTCGCGCCCGGGATCCTCGCCGATCTCGACCAGGATCTGGCGCACTGCGGTCTCGATGCCGCCGTTGGCGCCGGTTGCCGGCCGGGCGAAGTCCTCGGGCTCCGGCTCGTCGTCGCCGATGTCGCGCTCGATCTCGTCGACGATCCGTCGGACGCTTTCGGGCAGGTCGCGGTGGTCGTGCTGATCGCTCATCGTGCGGGGATGGTATCGCCGTCGGGGTTCGGGTCGTGCGGGCGGCCCTCCGCGCCACGCAGCCACGCCCGGGCGTTCTCACCCAGGGAGGGCAGGTGGTAGCCGCCCTCCTGGAGGATCACGAGCCGCTTGCCGACCGCCGCGGTCCGCCGACCGACCTCGTGGTAGACCTCGGTCGTGAGCGCAAAGTCCCCGATCGGATCCTGGCCGTAGGTGTCGAACCCCAGCGACACCACCATCACCGAGCCCGGCTCCGACGCGATCCGGTCCAGCGCCCGGTCCAGGGCCGCGAGATAGCCGTCGTTGGACAGCCCGGCCGGCAGCGGGATGTTCAGGTTCGCGCCGGTCCCCTCTCCCTCGCCCACCTCATCCTCCCAGCCGAGGAAGTACGGGTACTCCCGGTCCGGGTGAGCGTGGAGCGAGACATAGAGGACGTCGCCGCGGCGCCAGAAGATCTGCTCGGTCCCGTTGCCGTGATGGAAGTCGACGTCGAGGATCGAGACATGCTCCCCGCTGCGTTCGGCGATCGCCTGCGCCGCGATGGCGGCATTGTTGAGGTAGCAGAATCCGCCATACATCGAGCGTGCAGCGTGGTGGCCGGGCGGGCGGCACAGGCCATAGGCGGCCCGATCGCCCCCATCGAGCACGTGGTCGACGGCCGTGAGCGCGACGTCCACCGCCGCCCGAGCGGCGTCGTACGTCCCGGGCACGATGTAGCTGGACGTGTCGAGCGCCCGGTGGCCCGCACGGCCGTAGATGTGGGACGGTTCGCGCAGGACGCGGTCCGACATGCCCTCGGTCGCGAAGACGGACCGGATGGTCTCCGGGGCGAGGCCCGGATGGGGCAGGCCGGCGCGTTGCGCCTCGGCCCAGGCCTCACCCAGGAAGGCCAGCAGGGCGGGATCGTGCACGGCAGTGATCGGCGCGTCGCCGTGCTCGGTGGGTTCGATGATCTCGAAGCCGCCGTCGTCGATGAGCGCCTCGCGGATCCGCTCGGCCCGGTCAGCGACCTCGTTGGCCGGGACCTGCACGCCCAGGATCGTCTGGAGCGTGATCTCGTGGCCCAGGTGCCTGGGCGAGTAGACGACGCGCATGGCGGTGGCCTCCGGGTTCCGGTGAATGGGATCGGGGCAGTCGGGACGTGCGCTGATCCTAGCCGCCAGCGTCCGATGCGGCAGCCCCCAGGATCGCGGTGCACACCTCGGCCGGGCGATAGCGCATCAGGTTGTGGGCATCGGCCGCGAAGCCGGCGACCCGGATGGGCCCGCGGCCGGCCGTGACCCGGGCCAGGCCCGCCCGCCGCAGCTCGGCCAGGCGCACGTCCCGCTCCCCGGATGCCAGCGCCACGAGCGCCGTGACCGGTGCGGTCACCTGCGCCAGGGCGACCACGGGGTCGCTGGCGAACATCGCCCGCACGACCGCCGTGACCACGTGCGGTCTCACCGCGCGGACGACGCGCCCCGCGGCCGTCTCCACCACGCTCTCGCGGGCGCAACGCTCCTGGTCCTCGTCCCAGGTCGCCGGGTCGAACCCACGCCGATCCGCGAGCCAGGCGTCGAGCGAACGCAGGACCTCCGGCGGCTCGTCGAGGCCGCGCAGGAACTCCTCGACGTCCACCCCGGTCGTCTCCTCCATCCGTTCCCAGCCGCCATCGACCAGGACCAGGCCGGCGCACTGCTCGCCAAGCGCTGCCGCGGCCGCTGCGGCGACGGTCGCTCCAAGCCCGTGCCCGGCCAGCACCAGCCGGCCGCCATCGAGCGCCCCCGACCCTTCGGCCACCACCAGCAGGTCCCGGGCGAGCGACGGCAGGTCGTAGCCACCCGGCGGCGCGTCCGACAGGCCGTGGCCGCGCAGGTCCGCCACCACGGTCCGGCGCTCCACGCACAGGCGGCGCGCGACCGGCGCCCACGACCAGGCGACGGACAGGAGCCCCGGCACCAGCACCACCGCGGGCGCCGGATCGGGCGCGGCACCAGCGTCGACCGCCGGACCCCCCCAATCGTGGAAGTGGAGCCTCGTCCCGTCGTCGGCGGTCACCAGGTAGCCCTCGGGCTCGGCCGCCGCATCGGGCGCCGGGATGATCTCGTCAGGGAAGGTGATCGGCAGCAGCGGATCGGGCGCGGGGTCGCGGGTCATGGCGGCTAGGATACGAGCGCCATGACGAAGCGCCGCCGAGGGTCCCGGATCGCCGCCCGTCGCCCGCGGGCGCGGCGCCACGAGCGGTTCGACCTCCTCGTGGACCGGGCGGTGGCATCGATCCCCCAGCCGTTCCGGGCCGCCCTCGACGAGATCGCGCTGGTCATCGCCGACGCGCCGTCGGCCGAGCAGCTGCGCGAGAACGACCTTGGGCCGGACGAGACGCTGTACGGCCTGTACGAGGGCGTGCCGCTCAACGAGTGGGGTGGCGACTTCATCCCGGTCCCAACCCGGATCATCGTCTTTCGCCTGCCGCTGGAGGAGGACTTCCCGGATCCGGCCGACCTTGCCGATGAGGTGCGGATCACGATCCTCCACGAGCTCGCCCACCACCTGGGCATCGACGACGAGAACCGGCTGTTGGAGCTCGGCATCGACTGATCGGCCCCCTGCGATCAGGCCGGCAGCGTCAGCACCGCGCCAACCAGCGCCAGCAGGGCGACGACCGTCAGCAGCGCCATCCCGGGCGTCAGCCACGGGCTGAACAGGCTCCTCCCGGCCACCGGCCGGTCGCGTCCGTCCTGGAGGCCCCGCGTGTAGTGGGTCAGCGCCGCGAACGCGTGGACGGCGGGCGCCGCAGCGATCGCCTCCACGACGAAGATCAGGGTTCCCGACGCGAACACGAGCGCGGCGGCGATCGGCACCACCAGCGGCCGAGGGAAGTCCTCGGCCACCCCCGTCCCGATCAGCACCCGGCTGACGATGTCGATGCCGTTCGACAGCCCGAGCAGGACGATGAACTGGCCGACCACGCTGAACAGGGCGACGACCACCGCGAGTCGCTTGCGGAGCCGGACGAGCTGCCACGAGCGGGCGATGGCATCGAACATCCCCACCTCGCCCAGCACGATCCCGGCGGGCACGTAGACGAACGGCGCCGACGCCGCGACCGACGAGCAGGAGCGACACCCCGAACAGCGGCTCGTCTCCCAGGCCCAGTCCCGAACCCGACGACGACCTGCACGAGCGAGCTGACGATGGCCGTGACGATCGCCGATGAGGAGCTGCGCGCCGAGCACCTGCCAGAACCGCTGCCGGGCGAGCGAGACCGATTCGCGGAGCCGCAGCGGTCGCCCCTCCACCCGTGCCGCCGATGACCGCCGTCGCCAGCGAGCGGGCATCGGTCCCGGCAGCGACGTACCCGAGACCGGCCGGGACGGCGGCGAGCAGGAGCCAGCCAAGCCAGGCTTCCGATGGATCGCCCGGCCCATACGCATCGGTGAACACGGGCTCGCTGACCATCGGCAGCGTAAGCAGCAGCCCGAAGATCACGATCAGCGGGGCCAGGGACACGAGCAGCATGAACCCGACGTAGAACGATGCGCCGCGGAGGCCCGTGTCCCGCCGGGTAAGGAGATCCAGCGACACCCGGACGAGCTCGCGCGTCCCGAGCGGGATCCGGAGGACCGCCTCGCTGACGATCGGCGGGGCCGGGGCGGCGACCCGGGTTCCCGGTGGTTGCGACGCGGGCGGCTGCGGGGGGCGCGGGGGCAGGGGGACGGTCGATGGCGGCGGCGGTGGCTGGGGGATCGTCGGCCCAGGCTCCCCCATCAGCGTGGAGCGACGATCGGCTGGGCGTCCGCCAGCAGCGATCCGAGCCTGTCGGTCGCCACGTTGCCGCCCGACAGGATGACGGCCACGCGCTGGCCGTCGTGGATCGGTATGGCGCCCGCAAGCACGGCGGCCAGGGCCGCAGCACCCGCTGGCTCCAGGACCTGCTTGAGCCGCTCCACCGCAAACCGCAGGCCCGACAGGATCGTCGCGTCGTCGATCGCGACCACGCCCTCCAGGTACCGGCCGGCGGCCTCCAGCGCAAGGCGTCCCGCGTACGGCGCGTTGAGGCCATCGGCGACGCTTCGGGGAGTGAGGCGCACGGGCTCGCCGGCTGCCATGGCCAGCCCCAGCGCTTCGGATCCGACCGGCTCCACCGCGTAGATCCGGGTCCGAGGCCTGGCCTCCCCGATCGCCGTGGCGACGCCGCCCATGAGCCCACCGCCGCCGACGGGGATCACCAGCACGTCGAGGTCGGGCAGGTCCTCGAGGATCTCGAGACCACATGAGCCGTTGCCCAGGAGCACCTCCGGGTCATCGAACGGGTGGACCAGGGCAAGGCCCCGTTCCGTCCGGATCTCCTCGAGCCGAAGGAGGGATTCGCCCACGTGCTCGCCGTGGAGGACCACCTCCGCCCCGTATTCGAGGCAGGCGTCAACCTTGGACGCGACGGCGCCCGCCGGCATCACCACCGTCATCGGCACGCCGGCCTCGCGGGCTGCCCATGCGTACGCCTGCCCGGCATTGCCGGCGGAGATGGTGATGGCGCCACGCCGGCGCTCCCGCGGCGTGAGGGACGAGATCCGCGCCAGCGCGGCTCGGGCTTTGAAGGAGCCTGTCTTCTGGAGGTGCTCCGCCTTGAGGTAGAGCCGGCCATCGGCGAGCTCGGCCCCGGCGTGGTGCGTGGCGACGCGAGCAGCCGTCGACGAGGACAGCATGGGCGTGTGGTGCACCCGATCGCCGAGCAGCGCCCGGATCTCGACGATGCCGGCTAGGGTCACGGGCGGCTGGCTCACGCCGCCGAGTATGACGCCGTCGCGGTGGGTTGCGGTGGGTCGCGGGACTTGCGTCCTTGCGCAAACAGTGAGAAACTACCCGGGTGATCGACATCCTTGGGAGCACCGACGAGGATCGCAGCCGCTTTGCGGCCGTGGCCCGGGCGCTCGGTGACCCGAAGCGGCTCTGCGTCCTGGAGTCCCTCGCCGGTGGCGAGGCCTCCGTGGGCGAGCTCGCCACCCGGGTCAGCTGCCAGGTGCCGAACATGAGCCAGCACCTCGCGGTGCTGCGCTCGGCCGGGCTCGTCACCGCTCGCCGCGATGGCAGCACGGTCTACTACCGCCTCGCGGACCCCAGGGTGCTCGAGGCCTATCGAGTTCTTCAGACCATCGCCCGCTGACCGGGTCGAGACAAGTCCGCCGGCCTGGCGGGAGAAAGGAGCCGCCCAGTGGCGGAGATCAAGCACGCGACGGACGACACGTTCGAGGCGCTGGTGCTCAACAACGACAAGCCGGTGGTGGTCGACTTCTGGGCCGCCTGGTGCGGACCCTGCAAGATGGTCGCCCCGGAGATGGAGAAGCTCGCCGCCAAGTACGAGGGCGTCGTCGACGTGGTCAAGGTCGACGTCGACGCCAACCCGCGGCCTGTCGCAGGCGTTCGGGATCATGTCCATCCCGACCATCGCGTGCTTCAAGCCCGGTGAGCAGCCCCAGGGCGTCGTCGGCTTCCGGCCGCTCGACCAGCTTGAGCAGGCGTTCGGCCTCACCGCGCTCGCGGCGGCCCCGCAGAACTAGCCCCTTCCGTCGTCACCTTCCGACCCCGGCCCCGGCCGGGGTCGTTCCATGTCCGGCGCGATCAGCCGGCCCTGGCGCGCCGGTGCGCCGACCGGACCCACGCCTCGGCGCGGTCCAGCGCGAACCGGTCGGCGTTCTCGGGCGTGAACGCGATCCAGCCGCCGCCTCGCGGCGAGGCGAGGGTGTTCGCGGTCCTGAGCGCCGCCTTCGCGACGGGCTGGTCCAGGGAGACCTCGAGCACGTCCGGCAGCAGGACAGCGAACGGCCGCCCGCCGGCCAGGTACGTGACCGACTCCCCGTCCCGAACCCGCTCGACACCCTCGAGGTCCTCGACGACGGCCTCGACACGCTCGTCGAGCGATTCGTCGCCCTCGGCTGCCGCCTCCATCGCCGCGGCCGACTCCTCGGACGGGTCCAGTGGCGCGTCGTCGTCGAGGCCGTCGGCCTCGTCGACAGCGTCCGGGTCGAACTGGCCGTTGCCGGGCCGGCCGTCGGTCACGCCACCGCCTCCAGGATGGCCCTCAGCTCGGCAAGGTGCTCGTCGTAGTGCTCGGTGGTCTCGCCGAACAGCCACTCCTGGTTGGCGGCGTGCTTGATCCAGCGCGATTCCGGGACCACCGTCAGGTATCCGCGGAGCTCGCCTGCGACCTCGCCGAAGCGCGCCCGGAGCTCGTCCATCGGCATCGCCCGGTAGCGCTCCACGGCCTCGTCGTTCATGCGGTCACCCGCCTCGGGCGACGACGCCCACTCGGCCTCGAGCCGTTCCATCGTGGCGCTCCGCTCGCCGACGGCAAGCTCCCTGGCCGTGGCGAGGGCCGCCTCCTGCCACAGCAGGATGTGGCCGATCAGGTCCCGGCCGGACCAGCCGTGGGCGGCCTCCACCGGGCTCGAGAGCTGCTCGTCGGTCAGGTCCAGCAGCGCCTCGTAGGCTCGGAAGGTGTCGCGTTCGTCTTCCAGGAAGGAGAGGGCGTCGAGATACATGACCGAATGGTAGTCCCGCTGTCGCGCCCCGATCCGGCGATCGCCCTCTCCACCTAGCCCAGTCGATCCTGCCAGTCGGGCGGCAGCCGGTCCGCGGGGCCGGGCCGGGCCTGGTCGGGCGGCCGGCTGAGCGGTGGCGCCAGCTCGGGGCCGTCCACCGGAGCACCGGCAGCGAAGTCCCAGAACCAGTCCTCGCCCGGCTCGAAGCTCCGGACCACGGGATGACCGGCCTCGGCAGCGTGGCGGGTTGCATGGCGGTTGGGGGACGAGTCACAGCAGCCGATGTGGCCGCACGCCGCACACCGGCGCAGGTTGAGCCACCAGCCGTCGCCGGCCAGGCACTCCACGCAACCGGTGCCACTGGGCGGCACGGCGGGGTCGATCGGGAAGGGCATTCGGCACCTCGAAGCGTGCCGGTCGGGCCGAGCACCAGGCATGGGACGCGCGAGCCGATCCGGCGCGACCATCGTACGCGACCGACACGCCACAGATCGCGCGATGCTAGAGTCGCCTCGATGAGCGACGACCTCCCGTTCCGCCTGCCACCGGTGGACCCGTCCGAGGCCGACGATGTCCCCTCGGCATCGCTGACCGCCGAGCTGCTCGCCGGCCTGCTCGCCGACGGCGACGACGAGCTTGCAGCGTGGACGCTCCGGCATGCGCTGGACGAAGTCCTCCCGCGCCGAGGTCTACGACGGCATCCTGCGGGACGCCATGCACCTGGTGGGCGAGAACTGGTCGACCAGTCGGTGGTCGGTTGCCGAGGAGCACTTCGCGTCGCGGACGCTGCTCCGGACCCTCGATCGGATGCGCCCGGACCTCGGGCCCGAGGGCCGCATCGGACCCCTGGCGGTGCTCGCCGCCGTGGCCGGCGAGCAGCACATGATCGGGCTGGTCTGCCTGGAGCATCTCCTTGTCGAGGACGGCTGGACCGTGGCGAACCTGGGCGCGGACCTGCCCGCCACCGACCTGGGCACGTTCGTGAGCCGGAACGAGGTGGCCATCGTCTGCCTGTCCGCGCTGGATCGAGGACGGGTGGGCGCCCTGGTCGATTCCGTGAAGGCGGTCCGGGACGCCAAGCCCGGCATTCCCGTGATCGTCGGCGGCCAGATCGCCGAGGTGCCGAACCTCGCGACGACGGTCGGCGCCGACGGGGCGATGCACTCGCTCACCGAGGCGGTCGAGGTTGCCCGGAGGCACCGCCCGGCGTCCTGATCACACCGAGACCGGCTCCCGGTACTCGCCGAAGACCTCGCGAAGCACCCGGCACTGCTCGCCGAGGGTCGCGTAGGCCTCGGCGCAGCGGATGAAGTGCGGCATCAGGTTCGTGTCGCTGGTGCCCGGCCGTGAGGCGGCATCCCGGAGACCCGCCAGGGCTGCCGCCACTGCCGCCCCGTCCCGCTCCGCCCGCACGCGGGCCAGGCGGGCCAGGTGACGCTGCTCCGAGCCTGCGGGCACGGACAGGACCGGGAACGCGGATCGGCTCCGCGTTGACGTGCCGGTTGACCCCGACGATCACCCGTTCGCCAGCGTCGAACTCGCGCTGGAACCGGTAGGCAGAGTCGGCGATCTCGCGCTGCGGGTAGCCCTCCTCGATCGCCTTCGTCATCCCGCCACGCCGGTCGATCTCGTCGAGGTATCGCCAGACCTCCCGCTCGACGCGATTGGTCAGGGCTCTCGACGTACCAGGAGCCGCCGAGCGGGTCCACGGTGGACGCGACGCCCGTCTCCTCGAAGATCAGCTGCTGCTGGCGCAGCGCGAGCAGCGCGGCCTCCGGCGGTGGGCACGGCGAGCGCCTCGTCGTAGGCATCCGTGTGCAGCGACTGCGTCCCGCCCAGGATCGCGGCCAGCGCCTGGGTGGCCACCCGGGTCAGGTTGTTGAGCGGCTGCTGGGGCGTGAGCGACACGCCCGCCGTCTGGGTGTGGAAGCGCATCCACGTGGAGCGCTCGTTCTCCGCCCGGTAGCGCTCGCTCATCAGCTTCCACCAGATCCGGCGCGAGGCCCGGAACTTGGCGATCTCCTCGAAGAAGTCCGAGTGGCTGTTGAAGAAGAACGACAGCCGTGGCGCGAAGTCGTCGACCCGGAGCCCGCGCTCGATCGCCGCCTCCACGTAGGCCATGCCGTCGGCGATGGTGAAGGCCAGCTCCTGGACGGCGGTCGAGCCGGCCTCGCGGATGTGGTAGCCGCTGACCGACACCGTGTTCCAGCGCGGCAGCTCGCGGGTCCCGAACTCGATCGTGTCCACGACCAGGCGCATCGACGGCTCGGGCGGGAACAGGAACTCCTTCTGGGCCACGTACTCCTTGAGGATGTCGTTCTGGAGGGTGCCCTCGAGCCGGGCACGGGGCACGCCGGACTTCTCGGCCGCGACGATGTACATGGCCCAGATCGGCGCCGCGGGGGCGTTGATCGTCATCGAGGTGCTCACGCGCTCGAGCGGCAGGCCGTCGAGCAGCAGCTCCATGTCGGCGAGGCTGCTGACCGCGACGCCGCACGTCCCGAACTCGCCCTCGGCCTCCGGGTCATCCGTGTCGTAGCCGTACAGGGTCGGCATGTCGTACGCCACCGAGAGCCCGGTCTGGCCCGCCGCCGAGGAGCTGGCGGAACCGCGCGTTCGTGTCCTCCGCGCTGCCGAACCCGGCGAACATGCGCATGGTCCAGGGGCGGGAGCGGTACCCGGTGGGGTGGATGCCGCGCGTGAAGGGCGGCTCGCCGGGCAGCCCCAGGTCCCGGACGGGGTCCGTATCGGCATAGCGGCCCGGCCCGTCGCGAAGCGCGTCGCCGTGATGGTCGACGGCGGTCGGCCCGCCGGGGCCGGGGTGGTCGTAGGCGTCGGCCGGCCCGACGCCTGATTCGGGCGCGCCTTCCAGGTCCCACGGTCCGTACAGGCCCTCGACCGGGAGGTCGCCGAGGGTGGCGAACTGGTCCCGGCGCTCCGCCAGCCGCTCGAGCGAGGGGGTGAGGCGTTCGACCTGCCATGCCCGGCGGCGGGCGGGCCAGGCGTCGTTCGGATCGCTCATGGTCGCCGACTCTAGCACCCGGGCGGGCGGCGATCCCGAGCCCGACCCGCTATGGCGACCCGAGCGTCGCCAGGAGGTCCGCCACGCGCGTGTCGCCGAGGTCGGCCGCCAGCAGGACCCGGACCACGGTCTCCCCGATGACCTGCCAGGTCACCACCGTCTGGCCGGTGCCGTCCGATCCCAGCACGTCTAGGCGTCGCGCCGTCACTTCGCCGACGGTCGTGTCCGAGCGCTGGAGCTTCTCGGTTCGGCGGGCAGCTCTCGGCCGGGATCGCGTAGAAGTCGAGCATCTCCATGGCATCCAGGTCCGTCCGCCTCGAACACCGCGAGCGTCAGGCCGCTCGTGCCACCGGTCTGCCACGTGGCGCCGGCGAACCGCAGCTCCGTGATCCCGGCGCTCGGCCAGCGACCCGAGCGTCTCCGTCGACGCAGAGGCGTCCACTGTCGACGTGATCGGGTCCACGTCCCTCGTACTGGTCGACCAGCAGGCCTCGAGGTCCGGGAACGCGCCGGGCTGCTGGCCCTCGGCTGGACAGGGTGCGGCCGGATCGAAGGTCGCTGACCGCGGATCGTGGCCGGGCACGCACCGAGCAGCAGCACGAGGGCGGCGCTGAGGACGACAGTCGGAGTGGCGGCGGGGTTCGTGGCGGACATCGGCAGTGAGCGTACCGGGAGCAGGCCGGCGCGCCGTCGGATGACGCCGCGTGGGCGTGCCGGTCCCAGGTGGTTGGCGCCCAGACCCAGCGAGCCGCCCATCCGGTCGTCCAATGGTCCGGGTCGAGGCCCAGCTTGCCGTCCGATGGTCCGGATCGGACCCCGGCCAGATGGTCCGGGCGGTGCGCACGTGCGCCTGACCTTCGCTCGCCATGCCCCGGACGCGCGGCCCATTGAGCCTCGCCCGTCCACGCTTACGGTGTCCATGCGTTCGAAACGCGCCGACCCGCGACGATCCGGGAGCACCCTGGGGCGTCGGCCACGGATCGATCGGCCGGACAACTCGACCGTTGGGGACGCCTGGCGGCACGGGGGTTCCGAGCCCCGATCACGAGCCGAGTAACTGGGCACCTCGGCCACCAGGCCCGGACGTACGAGGGCGGCTGCACTGATCAGGCGTCATCTGCACCCCCGGTACGTCCAGCCGGGGGTGCGATTACGTTCCCGACCGCCCGACCGTGCCATGGGTCACGCCCGGCCCTCCGAGCTCACCGGTACGGGTTCGACTGCCAGCCCGGTCGGGCGGGCCGATGCAGCCTCCGGATCCCGAGGCGGTCCAGCTCCACCACGATCACTCGCGCAGCCATCGCGACCTCCGGCTGTCGGACCATCGTGCCGGCCAGCCAGTCGATGTAGCTCGGCTCGAAGGCGGCGATCTCGCCCAGCGTGTGGCCGTGGAACTTGCCGAACGTGATCTCCGTCTCGAGCGCCTCGCTCGAGCGTCGGCGGCTCGGGGACCTCGTGGTCGGGCCGGCGATCTCGCTCCATCGGTCCCGAGGGCTGCGAGGCCCGCAGCTCCGGCCCCGCTGCGGTCGTTGCGGGGCGGCGCCTGCCCGTTGAGTGGGAGGCGGACCCCGGGTGGTGTTGTCGTCTGGTTCCGCGGACGGAAGGTGGCGCTCGTGTCGACCCGCCCCGTGACCGGACGGGTCCTGGGGGCGGTGGCGGACCGCCGGCTGCGCCGTGGCGGCCGTGCGGTCGTGCGTCCGCCTTCCGTCCTGGAGTCTCGGTCGCGCCGGGCCTGGCCCGGCGTCCCGGCGCGCGTGAGGGCAGCGTAGGCAGCGTTGATCTCGGCCATCCGGCGAGTGGCGCGACCCGCGACGACGGGATCGTCGCCGGTCAGGTCCGGGTGATGCCGGCGCGCCAGGGCGCGCCAGGCGGCCTTGATGGCGTCGGGCGGCGTGCCGGGCTCGACGCCCAGCACCAGATGCGGATCCTTCGACACGTCCCGAGTGTATCGCCGCCCATCGCCCGAAGCGGAGGAGACGCCCGGGCCGGCCCGCGTCGGCCCGCGTTGGCCCGCGTCGGCCACGCCCGGACGAGGCCCGGACGAGGCCACGCCCGGACGAGGCGCCGGGAGCCCCAACGGACGCGCCGCGGGACGAGTCGGGCTTCCAGCGCCCCGAACGTCTCCTGCGGCGCACCCCGACGCAACCGACGGGGCTCCGGACGCTCGACCTGGCGCGCGATGAGATCGTTGGGGCGCCGGGCGCCCGCCGCTGAACCGCACCCGGCGACGGGCCCGCACCGCCGGTGCGCCCGCCGCCGGGCCCGCCCGCGCGGTCAGGCGCTGGGGGCCCGACCCGCGCCGCGACACCCTGGCCGCGACACGTCCGCTTGACAGACCCCCCGGCCCGGGAGTCCGATTCCGCCATGCTCCGCCTCAACCGCGCCCGTCGCGCCGGGCTTGTCGCAGCGTTCGCCGCGCTGCCCCTTGCCCTCGCCTATCGCTTTGCGCTCGTCTATCGCGTGAGGGCCGGGTATCCGAAGCGACACCCGCCCGCCTATTCGCCGGACGTCGTCGGCCTCTCCTGGACCGATGTGCAGCGTCCCCAGCTCGGACGACCTTGAGCTTCCCGGCTGGTTCATTCCCGCCGGTCCCGTCGCGGGCACCGGGAGTCGCGCTGATCCACGGCTGGGAATCGTCGCGTGACCGCACCCTCCCTCATGCCCAGGTCCTCCACGCGGCCGGATTCCACGTCCTGACGATCGACGTCCGCGGGCACGGCAGCAACGGGCCCGAGGCTCTCCCGCTCTCGGTGGGCGAGTATGCCGCCGACGCGCGGGCAGCCGGCGCGTGGCTGCGAGCCCGACCCGAGGTGGGTCAGGTGGCGCTCCTGGGTCACTCGATGGGAGCCGCCGGTGCACTGGTCGCCGCGGCCGACGACGCTGATCTCGACGCTGTCATCGCCGTCGCCGCGCCGGCCGACCCGTCCCGCCTCACTCGCCAGACCTTCCGGCTCGCGAGGCTGCCGCTCCCCGGGTTGATCGCGTGGCCGCTCGCCTGGGTCACCACCCGCGTCTACCTCCGCCCGCGGGGCCACACGATCGCGTCGATCAGCGCGTCGCGGGCGGTCCGGGACATCGCCGCGCCGGTCATGCTCTGCCACGGGACCGACGACGGCGTGGTGCCGTTCGCCGATCTCGGCCGCCTCGCGGTGGCCCGCCGGGCCGCCAGACCCGTCGTCGATCACCG
This sequence comes from uncultured Chloroflexia bacterium, assembly GCA_963700555.1. Classification (GTDB taxonomy): domain Bacteria; phylum Chloroflexota; class Limnocylindria; order Limnocylindrales; family CSP1-4; genus CAIXZV01. Next base: position 185,454 of record CAVOXZ010000018.1, on the reverse strand, counting down.
AGACCCACGTGGTGGCGGAGGGCCGCCACTCCTGGCTGTACGAGGACCGGGAGTACCGGGCGGCCATCGCGCGCTTCCTTGCCACGGCGCTGGGCGGCCCGCTCGAACCCGTGGCCGCGGCGGCCGCTGCTGCGGCCGTCGACGCGCGGCGGCTGCCCGACCCCGAACGCCTCGCTACCCTCGACGAGCAGCCCGGCGGCCTCCGCTCGCTGGTGCTGCTCCTCCGGCGACACGAGCGCCGCGCAACGCGAACCGACTCTGGCCGAGCCGCCGGTCGCGGCAGCCGACGGAACCACGTGATGAACATCTGGGACGCGGTGCACGGCAAACGGGCGGTGCGGAGGTTCTCGGAGCGTCCGATCCCGGACGACGCACTGGACCGGATCGTGCGGGCCGGACTCGTGCGCACTCCTCCAAGAACCAGCAGCGATGGTCATTCATCATCGTCCGGGACCGGGCGAGGCTCGCAGCGCTCTCGGAGACGGGGCCGTACGCGGGGCACGTCGCCGGTGCCGCCGCAGCCATCGCGCTCGTCACGCCGGACCCGCAGGGGCCCGGACAGCCGCTCAGCGTGATCTGGGACGTGGGCGGTGCCGCCGCCCAGATGATGCTGGTCGCCTGGGAGCTCGGCATCGGAAGCTGCCCGGCAACCGTGTACGAGCAGGATGCTGCGCGCGAGATCCTCGGCTACCCGGTCGAGCTGTGGTGTGAATACGTGCTGTCGTTCGGCTACCCCGCGGATCCGGCGGCGCTCACAGCACCCAACCGGCAGGGCGGTCGTCGCCCGTTCGACGACATGGTTCATCACGAGCGCTGGCGCGGCTGACCGGGACGTCGCTGGCGCTGCGTGGGCTCCGGGCGAGCTGCGCGGCTGACGCGGGCATCCCATTCGACGCGCCGTCGTACGGTGGATCGTCGCTCTCGACGTCGAGCGCCTCCAGCGCGGCGGGCCGCCCGTCGTTGCCTGTTCCGGGGCCGGCGCCCCCTCGGCGACGTAGGACTCGATGGCGATGTCCAGGCCGACGTCCCGGCCCGCCTGCTCGGACAGCAGCCACTTGTGCTCGAGCACGTCGCAGTACGCCTGGACGAGGTCCCGGTCCGGGGCGACCCAGGCACGGATCCGGGCGAGGGTCGGCCGGTAGACCTCGCGCAGCCACCGGTCAGCGGCCTCCTCGGCGGCGGACGGCGTGGCCCTCGTGCCACTCGAGCCAGGCGTGGTACTCGGCGAGGTCGTTGAGCAGGATCCGGGCCTGTCCCTCGAGGGTGCGCAGCTTCGTCCGGCGCTCCAGCTCGTTGGCGTGGTACCGGCGCGTCGTCACCGACGTCCGGAGGCGCACCGTCCCGGCCGGCTCGACCGGGTCCACCTCCACGTCCACCGAGAAGCCGAGGTCGTTGAGCCGGCGCAGGCGGGTCCGGATGGCGCGCCGGTCGCCGGGGATCAGGTCCGGCTGGTCGTACAGCTCGTGCCAGACGGCGTCGTAGCGGGCACGCACGCTCTCGGCGGCCTCGATCGCCTCGTCCGCCTCCTCCGGATGGCCCTGGTAGGCGGCGAGGTCGGCCAGGCCGAAGGCCACGTTCTCGACCAGGATGTCCAGGTCGAACCGCCGCTGGCCATCGGAGAGGCCGGGGTGGACCTCGGACGTCTCCGCATCGACGAGATACGCCTGGATCCGGTCGCCGTCGCGGCGGAACAGCGTGTTGGCAAGCGAGCAGTCACCCCAGTACACGCCACCCCGGTGGAGGTCGACCAGGAGCAGGGCCATGGCGTCCAGCAGCCGATCGCGGTAGCCGGTGCTCACGGACCGCAGGCGCATCAGGAGCCGTCGGTACTGCATCGAGTGGCGCAGGTACTCGGTCACGAGGATCGCATCGCCGCGCTCGGGCCGGTCCGCCAGGCCCACGGCACGCACCGAGGGCAGCCCGGCATCCTCGAGATGGCGAAGGACGCTCGAACTCGCGGGTCGCCACCGGCGGCGGGCAGCTCCTTGAGCGCGTAGACGATGCCGTCGTGGACGAGGAAGCGCACCAGGTGCCGCGAAGGCCCGACGGGCAGGTCCCGGAACTCCTGGGCCGGATCGCTCCAGCGCGCGAGCGGGAGCTCCCACGGCAGGTCGAGCAGCGAGGCGACCTCGTCGCGGAGCCGGAGGCGCGGGAAGCTCATGGACGGTCGGCCGAGCGACGGGGACGCCGGGAACCGGGGGTCAGGGCCGCTTGCGCAGGTAGGCGGCGAGGCTGGCGTCGTAGCCCAGCGATTCGAACAGCTTGCGCGCCTCCGGCCGGTGATGGCCGGCCGTCACCTCGAGGAAGGCCGCGCCGCGCTCGATGGCCACCCGCTCGGCCTCGGTCATCAGCTGGCGACCGATCCCCCTCGCCCGGACGCCCGGATCCACGACCAGGGCGACGATCCGGGCGAACCGCTCGTCGGTCTCGAAGCGGGGCATGACGTGGAAGGCGATGAAGCCGATCACCTCGCCCGACGCCTCGGCCGCCAGGACCCCGGAATCCTCCGTCGTGAACCGCTCGATGCGGGCCGCCAGGTCCGACGCACCGGCGGGATAGCCCTCGTCCGTGAGGAGGCTGGCGAACCGCTCGGCATCGTCGGCCGTGGCGGGTCGAACCGTGACAGCAGCAGCGTCGCTCATGACGCGATGGTACCCGGCGCTGCCGCTCCCGACACCGGCGGACGGCCCTCGGTAACCATGACGTGCGGCCCGGCCGGATCGTCCGGCGAGCAGCACCTGGCGCCCGAACGGCCCGTGCCGGGGCCCGCCGATGCGCTCCGCGTTCGCTCACGCGAGCCGCGTCGAGCCATGCCTCGAGTCCCGACCGGGGCTGCAGGTAGAGCGCACACGGGCCCTCGCCATCCCGGGCGAGCGACGCTGCCGCGCGTCCCTCGCGGGAGGGCTCGAGCAGGACGGTCCACGTGCCCGGCAGGCCGCCGCCCTTCGTGGAGCCGGGCGCCGCGCCCGAGGTGTTGGTCGCGCGATCGGTTCGCCCGCCGGCGGGCCGAGCCACGGCTCGAGCTCCCGCTCCGACCGGTCCAGCTCGACGGTCGCCCAGCCGAGACCGATCAGCGACACGGCGGCATCACGCCGTCCGCGTGCGACGGCGGCCGTTCGCCGTCGGGAACGGGCTCCAGGACGAGCCGCCCTGCGGCCCCGGGATGGTCCGTGGCGGTCTCGCGGATCCAGGGACGCACCTCGAGCAGCGCCGTGTCGAGGTCCAGCAGCCGGGCGCCCGGAACAAGACCACCGGCTCGCGGCCGGCACCTCGAGCGCGCGGGCGAGCGCCACCGCGAGCGCCTCGGGCTCCCCGGCCTGCCAGGTCAGTCGCGCCCAGAGCCTCATCCGAGCAGCAGGTCCGGTGCCTCGCCGATCGAGGCAAATCCGAGCCGCGCGTACAGCCGCAGGGCGGGCTCGTTGCCCGAGAACACGCCGAGATACGTGCGGCCCTCCACGCGCCCTCCGGCCACCGTCATCGCGTGCCGGGTGGCCAACGAGGCCAGCCCGCGTCCGCGATGGGCGACGCGCGTCCCGATCGACGACAGGTAGGTCAGCCCATCGAACGTCGTCGCCTTCGCGGCGGCGGCTGGTTCGCCGTCCACGCGGACGAGGACCAGTACCGTGCGGGGATCGTCGATGATCGCTCCCAGGTCCGACCGCCAGCTCCGCCGCCCGCCCCGGCGGGGCCCCGAAGGACTCGCCGAGCACCATCGCCAGATCGTCCCGGTCGTCGCGCGCCGGCATCGCCTCCCGAGCGGATCGCGTGCAGGGTGACGCCCTGGCCGAGCTCGGTCGGGCGCACCGGCGGGCGGCGCCCGGGATCGGCGAGCAGCATCAGGTGCCCTCCACCGATGTCGTGGAAGCCGTCGGCCACCAGGCGGTCCACGAGGTCGGCCGGCGCTCGAGCCCACGGGTGACGGCCAGATGTGTGGACGCCGACCGATGCTCGCGAACAGGGCCAGCGTCTCCGTCAGACGGCGATCGAACCCGGCCGCATCGTCCGGCCATCGGATGCTCACCATCCGATTCCAGAACACGTCCTCGTCACGCGGGTCATGGAGCACGACCGCGTGACCGAGCTCGAGGACGTCGGCGGCCCGGGATCGCATGCGCACGGGTCTCGTGAAGCTCGAGGTCCCGCATCGTCGCATCGTCGATCGCCAGGTGTCGGGTCACGCCATCACGGTACCTGTCCAGCGCTCGGTCGGGACCGGGGTCCGTCCGATTCGCCGACCGGCAATCCGGGCGCGGGCCGGCCTAGTGGCGAGCGATGATCGCCGTTGCGCCCGACGGGAGGTCGATGAGCACGGGGGTGGGGACACCCGCGCCGGCGAACCAGCCCAGCGCCTCCGATCGTGTCACCAGGCGCGTCCCCATCAGGAGCTCGTCAAGCTGGATCCCCGCCAGCAGCTCCGCGTGGCGCGTCTGGAGCTCGTCCGGGTCCGTCGGCAGGTACCAGTCGAGCGCGATCAGCCAGCCGCCGGGCGCCAGGGCTGCCAGCGCCGAACGGATCGCCGCCTCGGGGTCGGACAACGGTGCAGCGCGTACTGGAAGTAGGCCAGGGTGGCCTTGTCCGCGTGATCGATCGCCGTCACCTCGTCCTGCTCGATGGTGATCCGGTCGCTCAGCACCGCGGCCTCCACCGCCGCGCGCGCACGGGCAACGGAGTCCGGCTCGAACTCCACGCCGATCAGCCGCGTGCCCGGGAACCGGCGGGCCATCGCGATCAGCCAGCGACCTCCCGCCACAATGGATGTCCAGGATCCGCGAGCCCGGCACCAGGTCCAGCACCAGCTGCGGCGCCGCCGCCAGCACCTCCTGGAAGAACACGGCGATGTCCTGCACCGTGAGCCGCTCGATCGCCTCGCGGTAGCGGTCGGGGCGGCTCGCCAGGGGTACGCCCGTCCGCAGCACGTCGGGGAGGCCGGCGAAATCGAGACTGCCGATCGCAGCGTGGAGGTACTGGCCACCCAGGTACTCCGGGCGGGTCGCATCGAGCAGGATGCGCGCGATGTCGCTCGGGCAGGCGGATCCGCCCGTCCCCGTCGGTTCGAGCAGGTCATGGGCCACGGCGCCCCACGCCCAGCGAGTGATCAACGACGGTTCCGTATCGGTCCGTCGCGCCAGCTCGTCCGGCGTGAGTCCCGCGGTCCCCGCACCGCGAAGGCGCGCGAACAGGCCGAGCTCGAGGCCGGTCACCACGTACCAGGCGCGGTAGAACCCACCGAGACTGGCGACAAGGTCGTCGAACCGGTCGTCGAGCTGCATGGGAGCATTGTGGCATGCAACCAATCGTGCTCCGCCTCGGTTCTGGTGGGTGATGGACGACACAGAGCTCGCACACCACCTGGCCCGGGATCTCGACGGATCGTTCGAGATGCTGGTGCGCGCCCACGCGGACCGATGCCACGCGATCGCCCTGCGGATGACTGGCAGCCCCCATGACGCCGAGGAGGTGGCCCAGGACGCCCTCGTCAGGGCCTACCGGGCGCTCGGCGGCTATCCTCCGGATCGGATCCGGGACCTGCGGGTCCGTCCGTGGCTGGCGACGATCGTGCTCAACCTCTGCCGGAACCGCGCCCGATCGCGACCGCGGGCGGCCGACACGTCGCTCACAACCCTCGTCGAGGCGGGTATCGAGCCTGCATCAGGCGCCGACACGGACCCAGCCGGCATCGCCCTCGCCGGCGCCGCCCGTGCGCGGCTGGCGACGCACCTCGCTGCGCTGCCGGAGCGTTACCGCGCCCCGGTGGTGCTGCGCCATGTCGATGACCTGTCCTACGCCGAGCTGGCCGCCGTGCTCGGGCGACCCGAGGGCACCCTCAAGTCCCAGGTCCATCGTGGCCTCGCCCTCCTCCGCGAGGCGATGGCCGGCACCGACCCCGAGGAGCTGACCGCATGATCCGCCTGCCCCACCCCCTCCTGTCGGACGATGTCCCCGGTGCACTGCGGGTCCTCGCCGACCCTGCTCCGCGGCACCTGGCCGACGACGTCCTCGTCGAGGTCGGACTCGTCGACCGGATGGCACCGTTCCCGTCGCCGCTCGGGACCCTGTGGATCGCGTGGAACGGTCGGGGCGTCGCGGAGGTGGAGCTCGCGGACAACGGCCTCGGCGCGATCGCCCGCCACGAGGCCCGCGCCGGGCGTCGCACGATCCCTGCGGACCACCTGCCGGCCGCGCTCGCAGATGCGATCGCCCGGCGGCTCACCGGCGAGAAGCGGACGCGCATCCCCCTCGACCTGCGCGGCCGCACGGAGTTCGAGGTGTCCGTCTGGGCCAAGGCGCTCGAGATCCCACGCGGCGAGGTGCGTCCGTATGGGTGGATCGCCTCCGAGATCGGACGCCCGAAGGCCGTTCGCGCCGTCGGGAACGGCTCTCGGCCACAACCCGGTGCCGCTGATCGTGCCCTGCCACCGTGTCGTGCGGTCGGACGGTGCCATCGGCGAGTACAGCCTCGGCGGGCCCTGGCAACAAGCGGGCCATGCTGACCGTGGAGGGCCTGGACCCTGACGCGCTGGAGGCTGCCGCACGACGCGGAGAGCGCCTCGCAGGCTCGACCACCACGCGCATCGTCTGCTGGCCCACGTGTCGCCACGCTCGCCGCACCCAGCACCGAAACCGGGTGTCGTTCCGGTCCCTCCGCGACGCGAGGTCCATGGGATACCGGCCGTGCAAGGTGTGCCGCCCGACGGCCGTGGGCCCACGAGCGCAGGGGTCGGCCGCCCAGGTCCGGTGACCCGGCCGCCCCTCTCCCCGGGCGGCGGGGTCGCGGAACACGTCGGAACCCTCGTCCCGCGAGCCATTGGCTCGGCGGAGCGAGGGCCCCGTGTCGTCAGGCGGCGTTCAGCCGCCGTGCGTTGGGCTAGCGGTCGCGGGTGCGCCGGCGAGCGGTCGGCAGCAGGGCCAGCGACGAGCCGGCAAGCAGGACCAGGACCAGCGGCAGGCCCACACCCGGTCCGCCCGAGGAGCTGGCAAGCCCGTCGGTCGGCGGCGGCGTGATGCGCGGCGTGCCGGTCTCGGACTCAACGCTGCCCGTCGGGGTGACCTCGGGGGTCGGGGTCGGGGTGACCTCGGGGGTCGGGGTCGGCTCAGGAGTCGGGGTCGGGGTGACCTCGGGCGTCGGGGTCGGGGTCGGCTCAGGCGTCGGCGTGGGGGTCGGGTCCGGCGTGGGGGTGGGCTGCTCGCAGGCCGGCATCGACAACTCGATGGTCTTGCTCCAGCCCTGGGATCCGGTGGGGTCGTCCCACGCGGTGACCACGATCGTTGCCGTGTGGGCCTGCGTCCGCGGCGGGACGTCCCAGGACTGCCTGAAGCCCGTCTCGAAGGTGAACGGCGACCCGGCGACCGCGGTGCCGTCGATCGACACGTCGAGCGTATTGGTGCCGCCCACACGGTACGAGGTCAGCACAACGTACAGACCTTCGTCGCAGTTCATCCCCGTGTACTGGTAGTGCGCGGCCGCAGTTCCGGCGGTGGCGACGAGCAGCAGGAGTGCCGCCAGCGCAGCGAACACGGAACGCCGCGCGCCCTGCCCGGCTCCCCGGCCGACGTCGATTGCCCTGGTCATTCGAATACCTCCCCGGTAATGAAAGCGACCGCCGCAGAGGCCATGCACCCTGCGGTGGCTGCCGGCCGTCCATGAAAACCGGCCCTGATAAGGACACCCCGATGGTACTCGCCCGTGGGCCCCATTGGTACTGGCCAGGAGATCTGGTGGTGCGCAGCGGCAACCGCCGAGATCACCCCGATCCCGGGTCAGCCCGGCCGACTGAACCCCCGCGCCGGCACCGGCTCGCAGCGCAGCGGCCGGTCCTCGCGATAGCCGAGCGCGTAGTCGGCCTGGATGAGGGTATGGAGCTGGCTCGTGCCCTCATAGATCACGGCAGCCTTCGCGTTCCGGAGGTACCGCTCCACCGGGAACTCGTTCGAGTAGCCGCTGGCGCCGTGGATCTGGATCGCATCGAGCGCGGCCCGCACCGAGTGCTCCGTGGCGTGCCACTTGGCCAGGGAGGTCTCGCGCGTGGTGCGCAGGCCCTGGTTCTTGAGCCAGCCGGCCCGGAGGACGAGCAGCCGCCCGATCTCGGTGCCTGACGCGATGTTGGCGATCATCTGCTTGACGAGCTGGTGCCGGCCGATCTCCTGGCCGAACGTCTCCCGCTCGTGGGCATATCGGACCGAGGCGTCGAGGCAGGCCTGGGCAAGGCCCACCGCGCCGGCCGCAACGGTGTAGCGTCCCTGGTCGATGGCGCTCATCGCGATCTGGAAGCCCTCGCCTTCCTCGCCGATCCGGTGCTCGACGGGAACCCGGACGTTCTCGAAGTCGATGAGCCCGGTGTTGCCGGCCCGGATCCCGAGCTTGCCGTGCAGCGTGCCCGTGGTCAGGCCGGGCATCCCGCGCTCCAGCACGAACGCCGTGACGCCCCGGTGCCGCATCGTCCGGTCGACGGTGGCGAACACGAGGAAGTGGTCCGCGATGTCCGCCAGGCTGATCCACAGCTTGTGGCCGTTGAGGACGATAGCTGTCCCCGTCGCGGCGAGCGGTCGTCGCCAGCGCGGCGGCGTCGGTTCCCGCCCCGGGCTCCGTGAGCCCGAAGGTGGCCAGCTTCTCGCCCTTCGCCTGCGGGACCAGCCAGCGCTGCTTCTGCTCCTCGGTCCCCCACTGGAGCAGCGTGAGGCTGTTGAGCCCGACGTGGACGCTCTGGACCACCCGGAACGCGGTGTCCGCCCGCTCCAGCTCCTCGCACAGGAGGGCGAAGCTGATGTAGTCCATGCCCGAGGCCGCCGTACGCCTCGGGGATCGGCGCCCCCAGGAAGCCGAGCTCGGCCATCTTCTCGAACACCTCCCGGTGGACCTCGCCGCCGGCGTCCCATTCGCGGATGTGGGGCAGGATCTCGGCCTCGACGAAGGCGCGGGCGGTGTCGCGGACGAGCCGGTTCTCGTCGGTGAGGGTGAAGTCGATCACGAGCGGGCCTCTGGTGGCGGACATGTCGGGGCGCCGCCGCATCCTACCGCCGCGCCGGGGTCGGGCGGGCGGGTCGCGATCCTATACTCGGTGGGTGGATACCAACGACGCGCAAGCCATCGACCTCGCCGCTCTCGCCGGTCCCAACATGTCGCCCGTCCTGGGCCGCTACATGGACCGCAGCTGGTCGCACGGGGTCGGCCACCGCCTGTTCGACACGGCCGGGCGGGCCTACCTCGACTTCGCCAACGGGATCGCCGTGACCGCGCTGGGTCACGCCCATCCGCGGGTGACGGCCGCCGTGCATGGCCAGGTCGACCGGCTGATGGGGCCGGTGCACGCGATCGGCTTCGCGGAGCCAACCGTCAGGCTCGCTTCGATGCTTGCGGACACCTTCCCCGACCCACTGGATGCGGTGCTGTTCCTCAACTCCGGATCGGAGACGATCGACGGGGCGATCAAGCTCGCGCGGCGCGTGACCGGGCGTCCCGCGATCCTCGCCTTCCGCGGCGCCTTCCACGGCCGGACCATCGGGGCGACGAGCGTCACCAGCTCCTCGCTCAACTACCGGCGTGGATACGAGCCGCTGCTCCCGAGCATCTACCAGCTGCCGTTCCCGGCGGTCTACCGCGACTTCGACGATGACGAGGATGCCGCCACCGAGGCCTGCCTTGCGCATCTCGACGAGCTGTTCGCAACCACGGTCGCGCCGTCACAGGTGGCGGCGATCCTGATCGAGCCGGTGCAGGGCGAGGGGGGCTACTACCCCGCACCGCACGGCCTTCCTTCGGGCGCTGCGGGCGATCTGCGACGAGCACGGCATCCTGCTCATCGCCGACGAGGTGCAGTCGGGCTACGGCCGCACGGGCGAGATGTGGGCGTTCCAGCACGCGGGGATCGTCCCGGACGTCGTCTGCGTCGCCAAGGCGATCGCCAACGGGCTGCCGCTCTCGGCGATCGTGACCAGTCGGGACCTCCAGGAGCGGTGGGGCCGAGGCGCCCACGGGACGACGTACGGCGGCAACCCTGTCGCGTGCGCCGCCGGCGTGGCGGTGCTCGAGACGATCCGCGACGAAGGGCTGGTCGCCAACGCCCGAGCCCGGGGCGCCGAGCTGGCCGGCGGCCTGCGGGAGCTCATGGCCGAGCACCCGTCGATCGGCGACGTGCGGGGGCCGGGGACTGATGATCGGCGTCGAGTTCGTCAGCGACCGTGACACGCGCGAACCCGACGGCGCCAGGGCCGATGCCGTCACCGCGCGTGCGGCCGAGGCGGGCCTGCTGCTGCTGTCGTGCGGGACTCCACCACCAGGTGGTCCGCTGGATCCCGCCCCTCGACGTGACGGTCGCGGAGATCGAGGAGGCGCTCGACCTGTTCGAAGGTGCGCTCCGGGGCTGACAGCCGGGCGGAGCGAGCGTCGCGGCCGCAGAGCCAGCTCAGGGAGTCCGGCGGAAGGTCACGGACGACGAGCGGTTGGTCGATCCTGACTGCGTCCGAGCCGTCACGGTCACCCTAGCGGTCGGGGTGGCGCCGTGACGGGCCGTGTGCTCCGGGCCCGGCCGGTCGAGTCGGTGTAGCCCTTGGTCTTGACCTTGAACGAGCCGAAATCCCACGTCCAGGTGACGAGGAGGTTCGGGATCCCGCGTCCCCTTCGAGTTGCGCGCGACGCTCGTGACCTGCACCGTCTGGCCGACGTCCAGGCGTCGCGTCGGACACGATCGTCTTGAAACCCGTCCGACCCGTCGCCAGCCTGGGCGAGATGGTCCAGGCCTTCGTCGCGGTCGTCACGACCCCACGGACCGTGGCCGTCGCGACGACGGGCCGGAGGACGAGCTTGGGGGACCTGCCGACGTCGTGGATCCGCTGCTGATACCCGTTCGCGTCCGTGTACAGATACTCGATCCGGATCCCCGTGGCGCGTCGGCCATTCGACGATCGATCCGCAGGCCCTCGATCGGCTTGCCGCTGGTGTCGTACGCCCGGACGTACACGGTGTTCGTGCTGCCCGCCCGCACACCGCTCCACTTCACGGACATCCTGATCGACCCGACGTCGGGCTGGGCCCCACGCCCTGCGAGACCGACCAGATGATGTCGGCCAGGTCGTTGGCGGCCCGCTTCGAAGAGCCCGTCCCGTGATCGTGCTGACCCGCGTGGTCAGCTGCAGCCCGTCGCGCTTGAGCAGGTGGAAGAGCTCCGCGTAGTGCTTCCGGGAGTAGGCGGCGGTCCCGGCCGCGAACGGTCCGCAGCATCGGTCGACGGCACTGACGGTCCGTCTCGAGGACTGCCACTCGGGCCGATCCGAGGCCGAGCGCTGTGAGCCGCTCACGAGGCGCTCGTATCCCGTATGGAGGCTCTGGTTGTCGCTGCTCTCGTGACCGGTATGGAACGGCTGGCTGATGTCGCCGACGAAGTGGCTCAACAACCCGATGTGGTGGCTGGCCGCCTGGAAGGCATCGTGCGCGGCGGAGTGGTCGGCCAGCGCCCGGGCCGCCATGCCCTGCTGGTACGCGGCCTGCGCCAAGTCGAACTCGTCGGCGATCCTGGGGACCGCTGCCACCCCGCTTGCCCGGTCGCGGTACACGTGGCCGATCTCGACCGGGTCGCGGTCCTCGACCGTATCCGGATCGTCGCTCGCCAGTCGGGCCGTCCGGGCATCGAACCAGTCGCTCACGCGACCATCGAGCACCTTGACGGCCTGGTCCACGATCCAGTCGTGCGTCCCGTAGTCGTCTCCCCCGCCGTTCGCCCACCCGAGGGCGGGCGGCGCTGGGAACGAGCATGGCGGCCGCCACCAGCAGGGCGACCATCGCGTGGACAGCGCGGGGTCTGCTCCTCGCCTCCCTGGTCATCGTCCGTCGATCAGCGATTCCGGGCCAGGAACACCATCACGTCCTGCAGGCGAAAGCGCCGGTCTCCGCGCTTGCACACCCGATAGAACGGCAACTCGCCGCGATCGCCAAGACGCTTCACGGTGTTGACGTGGAGGTGGAGCATCTCAGCCACTTCGCTCGCGGTGAGCATGGGTCCGAGATCGTTGATCGCCATTGACGCCATTCGTTGCCTCTGTCATTCGGAAGCTGATCGGCCGCGGAGGGCACTGCGGTGCGGTCCGGCTTGCTGCTGATAGGAGTGTCCGGGTGAGGGGTGGCGTCGTGAAGCCGTACTCTCGTCTACCCGGTGGTACCAGCGCGTTCTGGCGGTGCGGTCGCGCACGGCCGGGGATGCCGGCACGAGCGGGCAAACGGCCGACGGAGGCCGGGACCGCGCAAGCGGCGCCTGGGGGCACATCCACGCGTCGCTCAATCGCGATCGCCGGCCCCCGGGCGATCGCCACCGGCACGGCGAAACCGCGCCGGGACAACATGCGCATTGTGTGTGCACGCTGGATCCGATGCACGGGTTCCGTGCACGTTCCCGGTGCGTCCTGGCAACGGGAGCGGGCGCAGCCCGCCAGCTCTCCGCGCGCCCCGCACGGCGCTGATCTGGGTGCCTGCGTCGCCCTGATCGGTCAGGGCCGTTCGTCCGCTCCGGCACGGCGCCCGACCTCGAGCAGCTCCAGCTCTGCGGTCGGCGGGAACGGCCGGAGCTCGTTGCACCGCGGGCAGATCGCCTGGGAGGAGCCGATCACGTCGTCGTGCTCCAGCGATCCGTCGTACCCGCACGGGCAGGCGAGCCGCACCTCGAACGCTTCGACGGTCAGCACGCGCGTCCTCGAGCACCGTCCCGGCCACCAGCATCTCGAACGCCTGGCGCAGCACGTCCTCCGGGATCGTGCTCGCTCGCCTGCACGACCACGTACGACGCCCGAGACCCTGCGGCGCGGGCGATCGCCGCGTCAACGAGCTCCGCGACCAGCGACACCTCATGCACGGCGGTGCGCCTCCACGACCTGCACGACGGCATCGGCGGCCCGCTCCACGGCGGCGGTCACCACCGACGACAGCCGCTCCCCGACCTCGAGCGAGGCGGGCCCTACCGAGATCACCACCACCGGCGGAGCGGCGCCCCAGAGCTCCCGGGCGAGCCCCACCAGGCCCGACGGATCGAGGTGGTGGGTCCACGCGTTCCCGGGATCCGCATCCGGCTCCAGCCTGTGAACCGAGACCCGGCCGGGCTGCTCCCCGGCTGCGGCATCGACCAGGACGAGCAGCGACGCCCCGCTGGCGTCCAGCGCCATCTCCGGCGTCAGCTGGTGCTCGATGCGGATGTCCGCCCCTTCCAGGCGCGGATCGCCTGCCAGGCGCGCGGCCACCGCGCGCCCCACACCGTCATCGGAGCGGAGCGGGTTGCCGTACCCGATCACGAGGACCGGGCCGGCCGCCACCGTCACCGGGCGATCTCGCCCAGGACCTCGCCGCCGGGAGCGAGCAGCTGGATGCGGAGCGCCATCTGGCCCAGCGCGTGCGTCGAGCAGGACAGACAGGGGTCGTAGCAGCGGATCACCGCCTCGACCCGGTTCAGCATCGACTCCTCGAGCCGGTCCGCCTTGACGTGCTTGCGGGCGACCTGGAGCACGGCGCGGTTCATCGCCGCGTTGTTGTGGCCCGTCGCGATCACCAGGTTGGCCCACTCCACGAGCCCGTTCTCGTCCACCTTGTAGTGGTGCATCAGGGTGCCTCGAGGCGCCTCGGCGACGCCGATCCCCTCCAGGCGGTTGATGCCGGCCACGGACCGAGTGCGGTGGTCGAGGATGTCCGGGCCCCGCAGCAGCCGCTCGATCTTCTCGATCGCGTGCAGCGTGTCGATGAGGCGCGCGTAGTGGTAGTGGAAGGACGAGCCGGCGACCCGACCCACCCGCCAGCGGAACTTCTCGAGCTCCTCGTCGGCGCGCGGCGTGCCCGTGCGCTCGGCCACGTTCAGCCGGGCCAGCGGCCCCACCCGGTAGATGCCGTCCGGATAGCCCATCGGCTTCCAGTAGGTCGTCTTGAGGTACGACCACGGCTCAACGGCCTCGCCGATGTAGTCGTTGAACGACTTGGGGTCGATCTTGTCCGCGAGGAAGTGGCCGTCGGCGTCCACGACCCGGATCCAGCCGCCGTAGTGGTCGACGTTGCCGTCGCGATCCACCAGACCCATGAACGCCGATCGGAAGTTGCCGAACGTCGCGGCCTCCTCCTCCCAGCGCAGCATGTCGGTCTTGTACCAGGCGATGGCCCGCTCGGTGGCCGCCAGGGCCTCGGGCACCCCGGCCAGGATGCGGTCCCGGACCTCCTCGGTGAGCTGGAACGCGACGCCGCCCGGGACGATGCCCGTCGGGTGGATGCGCTTGCCGCCCAGCCACTCGATGATCTGCTGACCCCACTTGCGCAGGCCGATGCCGTCGCGCGCGAGAGCCGGATTCTTCTGGGCGACGCCCACGATGTTGCGGATCGCCGGGTCCGCGTCGAACCCGAACAGCAGGTCGGGCGACGAGAGGTGGAAGAACGAGAGCGCGTTGCTCTGGACGATCTGCCCGAGGTTGATGATCCGCCGCAGGTCGGCGCCCGTCGGCGTGGGCTCCACGGCCATGATGTCGTCGACCGCCTTGGACGAGGCGACGAGGTGGCTCACCGGGCAGATGCCGCAGATCCGGGCCATGAGCGCCGGCATCTCGTGGACCGGGCGGCCCTGGGTGATGCGCTCGAACCCGCGGAACTGGGTGACGTGGAAGTGCGCGTCCACGACCTCGCCCCGGTCGTCGAGCTGGATCGTGATCTTGGAGTGGCCCTCGATCCGGGTGACGGGATCGATCGTGATCGTCTGGCTCATCGTCGGTCTCCTCAGCGCCCGAACCGGGCGCCTGCGACCTCGGGGGTCCGACCCGACAGCAGGTCGTCGAGCAGGGTGTAGATGATGTCGGCGCTGGGCGGGCAGCCGGGCAGGAAGATGTCCACGTCCACGAACCGGTTGACGGCCTGTGAGGTGGGCAGCAGCTTCGGCACGATCCTGTCCGGGACCATCCGGTTGAGCGTGGCGTTCTCCAGGTACGCGCGATCGAGGAGTGGGCCGGGGCCGATCGGGTTGCGCATCCCCGGCACGTTCGAGGTCACCGCGCAGTCCCCGAACGCGATCAGCACCTTCGTCCGCTCGCGCACCGTCTTGATCCGCTCGAGATCGTCCTCGCTGGACACCGCTCCCTCCACGAGGCAGACGTCCACGTTCTCGGGGAACTCCTTGATGTCCACCAGCGGGCCGTAGACGAGGTCCGCGCGGGAGAAGATGTCCAGCAGGCGCTCATCGAGGTCCACGAGCGACATGTGGCAGCCCGAGCAGCCGTCGAGCCAGACCGTTGCGACACGAGGCTTGGTCACAGCCCACGCTCCTCGGTGTGGACCCGCATCCAGGGCAGGAACGGGCGCTTGTGCCTGGTAGCCCGCGGCGACGGGCCGGCCCTTCTCGAACAGGGCGCCGGTCGGGCAGACCTGGACGCACTTGCCGCAGCTCGTGCAGGTCGTGGACTCGCCCCACGGGATGCCCATGTCCGCCTGGACCCGGGTATCGAGCCCGCGATGCATCACGTCCCAGACGTGGGCGCCCTCGACCTCGTCGCACACCCGCACGCAGCGCAGGCACAGGATGCAGCGGTTGTGATCGAGACCGAACAGGCGGTGGGTCAGGTCGACATCCACCTGCGGATTGATCCGCGGCAGGTCGAAGTGGGTGACCTTGAGCTCCTCGGCCATGTCCTGGAGCTCGCAGTGGTTGTTGGCCACGCAGACCGCGCACACGTGGTTGCGCTCGAGGAAGATCATCTCCGTCGCCGCGCGGCGGTACTCCTCGAGCTCCTCGTCGTGTGCCGTGACGTCCATGCCCTCGGCGATCTGCGTCACGCAGGCCGCCGCGAGCCGCGGGGAGCCGCCGATCTTGACCACGCACAGGCGGCAGGCACCCGCGGTCGTGGATCCCCGGCAGGTGGCACAGGCCCGGGATGTCGATCCCGTTCTCCTCGGCCACCTCCATGATCGACTGGCCCTCGTTGCCCGCGACGTCCTTGCCGTCGATCCGGAGCGTGTAGACGGTCATGCCATCACCTCCGCCGGCTGCTCGATCTCGCAGACGCCGGCGGGACACCGCTTGTCCACGATGTGGGCGAGGTACTCGTCCCGGAAGTAGCGCAGCGTGCTGAAGATGGGGTTGGGGGCGCCCTGGCCCAGGCCGCACAGGCTCATCCGCTGGACGACCTTCGCCAGCCGTTCCAGCTGGACGAGGTCGACCATGTCGGCCTGACCCCGGCAGATCCTGTCCAGCAGCATCCAGAGCTGGGTGGTGCCCACCCGGCACGGGACGCACTTGCCGCACGACTCGTCCCGGCAGAAGTCCTGGAAGTAGCGGGCGACATCGACCATGCACGACGTGTCGTCCATCACGATCATGCCGCCCGAGCCCATGAACGAGCCGAGCTCGATCGAGCGACTCGTAGCTGACCTCGCGTGTCGAGGAACTCCGCAGGGATGCAGCCGCCGGACGGGCCGCCGGTCTGGACCGCCTTGAACGGGCGGCCGTCGATGATCCCGCCACCGATGTCGTAGATGATCTCGCGCAGCGTCATGCCCATCGGGACCTCGACCAGGCCCGTGTTCACGACCCGCCCGGCGAGCGCGAACACCTTGGTGCCCTTGCTCTTGCCGATACCGATCGAGCTGTACCAGTCGGCGCCCTTGCGCAGGATCGTGGGCACGTTGGCGAAGCTCTCGACGTTGTTGATCAGGGTGGGGTAGCCGAACAGGCCGCTGACCGCCGGGTACGGCGGACGCGGGCGCGGGGTGCCGCGCTTGCCCTCGATCGACTGGATCAGGGCCGTCTCCTCGCCGCACACGAAGGCGCCGGCGCCGAGGCGGATCTGGACGTCGAACGTGAACGACGTATCCGCGATGTTCGAGCCGAGGAAGCCTGCGCGCTGGGCCAGCCGGATGGCGTTGCGCAGGCGGGAGACCGCGAGGGGGTACTCCGCGCGGCAGTAGATGTAGCCCTCGGTCGCGTGGACGGCAAAGGCGGCGATCGCCATGCCCTCCAGGACCCGGAACGGGTCGCTCTCGAGGACGCTGCGATCCATGAACGCGCCCGGATCGCCCTCGTCGGCGTTGCAGATGACGTACTTCTGCGTGCCCTCGCGCCTTGGCGACCGTCGTCCACTTGAGGCCCGTCGGGTAGCCGGCGCCGCCTCGGCCGCGGAGACCGCTCTCGGTGATCACCTCGCGGACCTCGGTGGAGGTCATGTCGGCGAGGACCGTCCTGAGGGCCTCGTAGCCGCCTCGCTCGAGGTAGTCGTCGAGGCTCTCGGGGTCGACGCGGCCCATGTTCTCCGTCGCCACCCGAAGCTGCTTCTCGAAGAACGGACCCTGCGGCTGGGGTGTGTCCGTGTCCGAGACCACCTTGAGCGCCTCGACGATCGGGGCGACCGCATCGGGCGTGACCGCGCTGAACAGCTGTCCCGTCTGCGGGATCTCGACCAGCGGCCCCGCTGCGCACAGGCCGAGACAGCCGACCCGCTTGACGACGACGTCCGTCAGGCCGGCCTCGGCGGCCGCCTCGCCGAGGCGCAGCGTGATGTCGTGGGACTGGCCGGAGACACAGGAGGCGGCCTCGCACACGTACGCGTGCGCGCGGACGGGTCCCTCGTGGATCTCCTCGGTGATCACGCGGCGGCGGATCGGCCGCGCCGCGGCTGGCTGCTCGCTCACATCGCCTCCAGCTGGGCGACCAGGTCGCCCGCGTTGACCTTGCCTCTCGCCTCGCCATCCACGACCACCGCCGGCGCCAGGCTGCAGGCGCCCAGGACAGCGGGCGGTCAGCAGCGAGACCTTGCCGTCGGCGGTCGTCTGCTTGGGCCTGAGGCCGAGCTGCCGCTCGAGGCCGGTCAGGATGTCCTTCGCCCCGTTGATGTAGCAGGCCGTGCCGGTGCACACGACGCAGGTGTGCTCGCCCTGCGGCTTGAGGGTGAAGAACGAGTAGAAGGTCGCCACCCCGTACACCCGCGAGTGCGGGACGCCGAGCGTATCGCCGACGTAGTGCAGCGCGACCTCATCGAGGAAGCCGAACGCCTCCTGCGCCGCGTGGAGCGCCTCGATCAGCGCGGCCGGACGATCGCCCATGCGGCGCATCCGCGTCTCGACGATCTTCCAGCGCTTGTCGTCGCTCGGCGGCGCAGGCTTGGCGTACAGAGCGGGCATCCCCACCCTCCGTGGTGTGCTGGCGCTACGTGGCGCCGGAGGCGCCAGCGTGGGCGAAGCCAGGTTCCTGGTTGCGGCGAGACCCGTACGAGGCCTGCCGCCAACAGGCTACCCGAGGGTGCCCCATGGGGGACAAGGCCGGGAGTCCCCACTGGGCGGGTCCCCGCACGAATGCCCGTGTGCCGACCGGGCCGGTCGCGCGGGCCCAATGGCCTGCCACGTCCCCCCGCGCGGTGGTCGCCCCAGGGGCTCGCGACCCGCCGCCGGCAGGAGCCCCGTGATGCGACTCCGCAGCGCGCCCGGCGTGGGCTCCGGCGGTGGCGCCCCCGGCAGGAATCGAACCTGCGACCTACCGCTTAGAAGGCGGCTGCTCTATCCACTGAGCTACGGGGGCCGTGCGCAGCCCGAGTCTAACCCGACGATGGCCGCCGACCGCGGCCCGATAGGCCGATCGTCCCAGTTGCCCGCGCGCACCACGGTGCTACGCTGGCCGCCCCTCGCGCCGGAGCCCAAGCCGGCGCGTTCCTGATCGAGCCCGGGAATGCCCGACCGGATCACGACACGAACCAGGCCAGTCGCCGCGGGCCAGCTCGCCCTCGAGCTCCCGGGTACCCTTCCGTTCCTCGCGATCGAGCCCGAATGGAAGGCGCCAGCCGCGCCTGTGGGGCCACAGCCTCCACCCGATGTGCTCGTACCTCGCGAGCTTCCCGGCCGCGCTCGCGCACGCGTTCATCGCCCGCTACACGCGACCCGGCGACGTGGTGATCGATCCGTTCAGCGGTCGCGGGACGGCGCCCGCTGCAGGCGGCGGCCGAGGGACGGATCGGTGTCGGCAACGACCTCAACCCCCTCGCCCAGGTGCTCACCGCCGCCAAGCTGGACCCGGCGACGCCCGCCGAGAGCCGCACCCGCCTCGCGGCCCTGCGACTGGCCTGGGCGGCCGATGCGCCATCGTGGCTCGCCCTCGCTGAACGCGTGAAGACACGCCCGGTCATCCGTCCGCGTTCGTCCCGGCCGCGGTTCCGGCGCTGGACCGGAGGCCCGGACGGAACCGTTCCCGACGAGGTCGCGCTCGCCTTCCATCCACGGACCCTGGCCCAGGTCCTGCTCCTGCGCAGCCACCTCGATGCCCGAGTGCGAGGCCGGACCGGTTCCTGCTCGGAGCCATGGCCGGGATCCTCCACGGCAAGACCCCGTCATACCTGTCGACCATCATGCCCAACACCTTCAGCATGGCCCCCCGCTACGTGCGCGGGTTCGTGGCGAGCACCGGCTACGAGCCCCCGGAACGCGACGCGTTCGACGCCCTCGCCGCCAAGCTGGATCGCCTGTACCGCCAGCCGCTGCCGCGGCGACCGGCATCGCGCTCCAGGGCGATGCCCGGACGGCGGGCCGGCGAGCTCGCGCCGCCCTTCGCGCCAACGGCCTCCCGGATCGGGCGCGGCTGGCCGTCACCTCCCCGCCCTACCTGCGCGTGCTCAAGTACGGCTACTACAACTGGCTGCGCACGTGGCTGCTCGGGTTCGACGCCGCGGCGATCGACGCGGACCTCGACGCCGCCCACCGCAGCGAGCCGTACCTCGCGTTCATGCGCGAGGTCCTCGCCGATCTTCGACCCGCGCTCACCGACGACGGGATCGCCGTCGTGGTCATCGGCGACGTGGAGATGGACCGCGGCAAGCCGTCGAGCGAAGGCGTGGGCCTGGCGGAACGCGTCTGGGAGGAGGCCGCGCTCCCCGCGGGCTACCGCCTCGCCGGCGTCGTCCGCGACGAGGTGGCCGCCAACCGCAAGATGACGCGCCTGTGGGGCGAGCAGGCCGGACGCGCAACCAAGACCGACCGGATCCTGGTGATGGGTGCGTCCGAGGCTGGCCGTCGCCGGGCGCTCGCAACCGCCGACCTGCCGATCGACTGGGCCTGGCCGCCAGCGAGGTTGCGGGCGCTGTAGGGGAACGCGCGCGGACGATCGGGTGCGCCCGGGGTAGCATCAGGCAAGCACCATGACACGTCGTCTGCCTGCCCTCCCCCTGGCTGCGTACCTCGCCGTCGCCTGCGCGCTGCTCCTGGCCGCGGCGGGGCCCGTGAGCGCCGTGGACGGGCCACTCCGCCTCGCAACCGAGGTGACGGACCAGGCCGAGATCCTGTCCGGGTCCGAGGAGGAGCGCGTTGCGGCGGCGCTCTCGCAGCTCCGTGACGACACGGGGATCCAGCTGTTCGTGGCCTATGTCGACACGACCGGCGCTGACGACGTCAACACGTGGACGGCCGACACGGCCGACGCCAGCTCGCTCGGAGGCAACGACGCCCTGATCGTGGTGGCGATCGACGACCGCACGTACTCGATGTGGGTGGGGTCCGCGCTGGGTGAGATCAGCGATGCCGAGATCGACTCGATCCTGGTCGATGCGCTGGAGCCGGTGCTCGTCGAGGGCGACTACGCGGGCGCCATGATCGCCGCCGCGGAGGCGATGGGCGAGGCCGCCGGGGTCGGCGGTGTGGTCGAGACGCCGGCGCCGGCGACGCCGGAGCCGGAAACCCCGGCGCCGGGCGCGCCGCCCGGAGGAGCGGGATCCGGTGGTGGCTTCAACATCACCCCGATCCTCGCCTTCCTGCTGGTGGCCGGTGGCGTGTTCCTGGTCGCCCGCTGGATGATCGCCCGGCGGGCCCAGGACAAGGCCGGGGCCGCCATCCGCGACCAGCTCAACAGCGAGGCCAACCGCGCGCTCCTGGCCACCGACGAGGCGCTCAAGGACGCCGCCAACGACGTCGACTTCGCTGCCGCCCAGTGGGGCGACCAGGAGGTCGTCCCCTACCGCGACGCGATCCGCCAGGCCAACGACGAGCTGAGGGCGTCGTTCGCCCTTCGTCAGCGGCTCGACGACGCCTACCCCGAGAAGCCGCCCGAGCGGGAGCAGATGCTGCGCGAGATCATCGCCCGGTGCAGCGGGGCCCAGCAGCTCCTCGACGCGCAGGAGCAGCGCTTCGATGATCTACAGGAGCTCCAGCGGGTGGCGCCCACCCAGCTCGCCGCCCTGCCGGCGGCGATCTCGGCGGTGCGCCTCCGGATGGCAGGCGCGGAGCAGGCGGCAGTCCGGCTTCACACGACTTACGCGCCCTCGGCAACCGCGTCGGTCGAGGGCAACGTCGCCGAGGCAGGCAAGGCGCTCGACGCCGCCTCGGCCGAGGCCGAGCGCGGCAGCGCGGTGGTCGCCACGAAGCCGTCCGACGGCGTGGTGGCGCTGCGCCGCTCGCAGGAGGCCCTCGCGCGGGCGACGCAGCTCGTGGAGGGCATCGAGCGCCTGGCCGCGGGACTTGACGATGCCGCGGCGCGGCTCCCCACCGAGCTCGATGCCGCCGCCGCGGACGTCGCTGCCGCCCGGGACGCGATTGCCCGGCTGGGCCAGGTGCCCGGCGGGCCGGCGTCGCCCCCTGCCGCCGACCCCGCCGCCGCCCTGCGAGCCGCCGAGGCAGCCCTGGACGAGGCGAGAACGTCCGCGAGGGCCACGCCCCTCGACCCGCTCGTCGCCATCGGACGGGCGGCGGCGGCCAACCAGGCGGCCGACGCGATCCTTGCCCAGGTCGCGAGCGCGCAGGCACAGGTCGCCCGGCGTAGGCAGGTCGCCGAAGCCGCGATCGCAACGGCGCAGGGCCACGTCACACGGGCCACGGACTTCATCACGACCCGCCGCCACGGCGTCGGCGAGACGGCGCGAACCCGGGCCGCCGAAGCGTCGATGCGGCTCGACCACGCGCGCAGCCTCGCGGCCACGGATCCCGAGACCGCGGCGGCGACCGCCAACCGGGCAACCGCGCTCGCCGACGAGGCCTACCGGCTGGCCGCCGGCGAGTTCGACGGCTGGAACCGGGGTGGCGGCCCCGTCGCCGGCCCGTACGCGGGCGGTGGCGGTGGTGGCGGGGACATCGCAGGGGCCGTGATCGGCGGCGTCATCGGCGCCATCCTCGCCGGTGCCGCCCGCGGCGGCGGCGGCGGGGCCGGCTGGGGCGGCAGCCCGTGGGGGGGTACAGGCGGGATGAAGACCGGTGGCTTCGGGTTGCCGAGAGGCCCCATCGGCGGAGGCTCCGCGGGACGAGCGCGAGGCGGCGGCTTCAGCCTGCCATCTGGCGGCGGAGGTTCTCGCGGCGGGGGGGGTGGTGGTGGCCGCGTCCGCGGCGGCCGCTGGTAGGGGCGACACGATCGGGGCTCGACGGATGGACCGGGCGAGCCGAGAATCACCGGACTTGCAGCAGTGGGAGGCACCAATGGCACAGACCTCGATCCTCGGCCGTATCGGGCAACTTGTCCGAGCCAACGTGAACTCGCTCCTCGACTCCGCCGAGGACCCGGAGAAGATGCTCGACCAGCTGATCCGGGACTTCACCAACAACATCGCCGAAGCCGAGGAGGCCGTCGCCCAGACCGTGGGCAACCTGCGCCTGCTCGAGGATGACGCCCGCGAGGCGCGCGGCGCGTCGGCCGAGTGGCTCACCAAGGCCAAGGCAGCGTCCGACCGTGCCGAAACGCTCCGGACCCAGGGCAACACCGCGGAGGCGGATCGCTTCGACACCCTGGCCAAGCTCGCCCTGCGCCGCCAGATCTCGTTCGACGAGCAGATCCGGACCTTCGACGGCCAGATCGCGCAGCAGACCGAGCTGACCGACAAGCTCAAGGACGGCCTCAACCGGCTGCGCGTCAAGCGCGAGGAGCTGGTCCAGAAGCGTGACGAGCTCGTCAGCCGGGCCAAGATGGCCCAGGCGCAGATGCAGGTCCAGCAGACCCTCAAGACCGTCTCCGTCCTGGATCCCACCTCGGAGCTCAACCGATTCGAGGAGCGCATCCGCCGGCAGGAGGCCCAGGCGCGCGGCATGGAGGAGGTCGGCATGTCCTCGATCGAGGACCAGTTTGCCGAGCTCACCAGTGGCGAAGAGGATCTCGAGGTCGAGGCCCGGCTTGCAGAGCTCAAGGCCGGAGCCTGACTGCGCTCGCGCTCCAGCGCCCAGTCGACCGAAGGGGCCGCCGACGCGGCCCCTTCGGTCGTGCCTTCGTCGCGCGTGACCGCAGCTGATGCGCGCCCAGACACCTCCCGGCGCCCACGCGCTTGGGCTAGCATGACCAATCGATGAAGCAGATGTATCCCCCGTCCGATCTCGCCGCCATGGATCCCCTGGTCCTGATGAAGAACCTGGACCACGTGCGGATGACCAGCCGACGCCTGTCGTACATCCTCCAGCAGCAGGTTCACCTGTACGCGCCCGAGGCGAACCAGATGCGCGAGCAGATCGACCGCTACGTCGAGGCCGAGCGCCAGATCGAGGGCGAGATGGCCAGGCGACGCATCCGCGCCTGAACCCGGCTCTAGATCCTCGACCCGGAGCCCGTCAACGAGCTACCGCCCGGTTCGCGAGGCTGCCCGTGGTTCCGGCGTGATGGGGCCTCCGAGCCAGTCGCAGCATGATTGCCAATAGCGCGATGGCGCCTGCTGCCCATTGGACCAGGGGCAGCGCCGGCCGACGGTCGATCGCATGCCCGACTGTCGCCGTGTCGGGCAGGGTGGCTCGGAGCGCCGCCCGGATGGCCCGGATCGTGGTCGGCTTGCCGTTTGGGAAGAGGTTGGCCCGGTCGACCGAACCATCCTTGTTCACCCACCACACAGCCGTCTCCACGGCGAGCGCGGTCTTCGAGTCGGCTAGCGCCAGGACAACGTGGTCGCCGACGTCAAGGTTGATCCTGCCTCCGCAATCACCAGTGTTCCGCGTCTGATGCTGTCCGATCCGAAGTGACGAGCCGAGCGCCGTGCCCTTGAAGACCTCTCGCACGCGCAGCACGTAGCCTGGATCAAGGACTCGGACGACATCCGCCTCGACGATGAGCTGTGCCCTGTCGGCCGCATCGGCGACCGTCCAGCCCTCGACCTGGCACGCGACGGCTGCCAGCGGGCCGGCAAGGCTGAACATGGCTGAGAGCGTGACCGCGATCACTGCTCGACGCATCCGTGGACCCCTGCACCTCGTGCGGTCGCTTGTGCTCTGACTCCGTACACGGGGCGCGTGTGATGCGCCCTCGGCGGCTCGGGCGGTCGCCGCCAGCCTGCTCAGGCAGCCGCAGTCTCCAGGATTGCCGTCTTGGGTCCCTCGGCATCGGCGGGAGCTGCCGCGGCCTCCGAACCCCCTCCCGGGCGCGCCATCTCCAGCGCAGCCGCCCGGGTCGCCCGTCGCGCCGCCTGCTCCTCGGCGCTGATGCGCTTGACGAGCTCCGCCAGGCGTGGCGTCTGGAACAGGCTGAACCCCACCCCGATCTCGGAGAGCGCGTCGTGGCCCATGCCCCGGAACAGGCCCCGGGTCGCCACGGCGCACATCTCGTCGTACAGCTCGGGCCAGCCGACGCGGCGCCGCTGGTAGCAGAACCGGACGAACGCCTCAGCCTCCGGTGTGGACTCGCTGGCGGGGCCGGCGTGCAGCATCGATATGGGTCCTCCTCTCCCTCGGAACGCGCGTGATATCAACCAGCGAGCGGGCGGGACTTGCCCGATCACCGGCGGTACCCCGGCTCGCCTGACCGCCACCCGGAACTCCCGACCGGTCCTGCGCTTGCCACCATCCTACGGGCTGCACACCCGTCGCCGGTAGGGGCTTCTCCACCACCTGCCCACCCGAGTTGTCCACACGCCATGGGGCTCGGTGGAAAGGCTGCCGGGATGGGCGGGAACTTGTGGACGCCGGGCCCCGTATCCGCTGGACGCAGCCGTCCGGATGGGCTAGCCGACCCGCGTCAGGGCGTGGTGTCGGCGCGCAGCTGAAGGCCCAGGCCGGGCCGGTCCGAGAGCCGCCACCGCTTGTCCGGGCCGAGCTCGAGGCCGGCGACGGGGTCCTCGGCGAGGAGCAGGCAGCCGTCGAGGTCCACCCACTCGGCAAGGGAGGACACGGCGGCCGATGCCGCGATCCCGATCGACGTCTCCTCCATGCAGCCGATGAACGTCCGGAACCCGAGCACCCTGGCCCGCTCCAGCATCCGTCGCGCAGGACCGATCCCGCCGCACTTCGCGAGCTTGACGTTGACGCCCGCAACCACGCCCACCAGCGCGTCGAGATCCTCGATGGTGACGGCGCTCTCGTCGGCGACGATCGGCAGCTCGGAGCGGTCCTGCAGCCAGCGAAGCTGGTCGAGCCGGCGGGCGGGGAACGGCTGCTCGATCAGCTCGACACCCAGCCGGGCGAGATCCGGCAGCAGGGCAACGGCGCCTTCCGGGGTCCAGCCGGTGTTCGCGTCCACCCGGATCGGACCCGCATACACCGCGCGGACCGCCTCGAGCGTCTCGATGTCGGACGGCCCCCCGACCTTGACCTTGAGCGCCGGGAAGTCCCCGGCGCGGCGCGCGCGCTCGGCAACCACGGCCGGTTCGTCGATCCCGAGCGTGAAGTCGGTCGGCGGAACGTCACCCGGGAGCCCGAGCAGCTCATGCACCGGGAGGCCCAGCCGCTTTCCCGCCAGGTCGTGAAGGGCGATGTCGATCGCGCACTTGATCGCGCCGTGGTGGCCGATCGCCGCCGCCATCAGCCCACCCGCATCCTCGAGCCCGGCCCGCACGTCCTCGAGCGACCCCCGCAGGTCCCGCTCCACGGACTGGAGCGCCCCGAGCAGCAGCGGGGCCACGGCGGCCATCGTCTCGGGCGTCTCGCCGTAGTAGACGCCGGGGTAGCCCTCGCCGATCCCGACGGGGCCGGCAGCGCCATCGGCGTCGTCGCGCAGCTCCGCGAGGACGGTCGTGGCCAGTTGACCCTGGCCCAGCTCCGCCCGGGCGATGACGAACGGCTCGTGCAGCGCCAGGTCCAGCGTCCGCAGCCGGATCGAGAGTGTCACGCCGACTCCTCCAGCGGTGCCGGCACCACCCACGGCAAGGCATCGACCGCCGTCTCGATCGAGGCCCAGAGCGCGTCGCCCCCGAACCGGACCGGGTCGGCCACCGGCAGACCGGTCTCGGCGGCGGTGGCCTCGATGACCTGGCGCGCCACCTCCTCATCGGGGATCAGCGACGTGTTGAGGGCGACCGCGACGACCTTCGAGGGTGCGACCAGCGAGGCGACCTCCTCGTGCGTCCGGATGAAGCCGGGCAGCGACTTGATCTGGAAGCGGCGCTCCGGCTGATGGTCGAGATCGTGATCGGTGATCCCCGGCATGTGGACGAGGATCATGGCGTGCGGAGTGGTCCCATGGATGAGGCCCAGCGTGACGCTGCTGTAGGCCGGATGGTCGAGCGATCCCTGGCCTTCGACGAGAACCCAGTCGCCCCGTCGCTCGCCCTCCTCGGCCAGCCATTCGGCGGTCCCCTGCACGAAGTCCGCGATCACCCGGTCCACCGCCACCCCCCAGCCCTCGATCATGATCCCGGTCTGACCCGGTGGCCACGAACGATGCCGAGCGGCCCGCGGCCAGGGCAGCCCGCCGCAGCTCGAGCGCCACCGACATCTTGCCGATCGCACAGTCCGTCCCGACGGTCAGGATCACGCGCTTGCCGGGTGCATGGAGGCGGCCGAGCGCGGTCTCCATCCGCTCGGGCGGTCGCCGATAGTCGACCAGGCGCACGCCCGCAGCCCGGGCGGCATCGACGAACTCGGGGTCGTCGCCGAGGAACGTGTGGAGCCCGGACAGGACGTCGAGTCCCGAGCGGATGGCGGTCAGGATCGCCGCCCGCCACTCGTCGGGCAATCGGCCGCCGGTGGGCGCGATCCCGATCAGCATGGCGTCGGCCCGCGGCAGGAACCCGAGGGCAGCGTTGAGCGAGTCGACGATCGGGATGTCGAAGCGGCCCGAGTCCCCCAGCCACTCGCGGACATTGCGGCCAGCCTGGGTCGAGTCGATGACCGCCGTCACCTTGTCGGTGCCGTACCGGATCACGCCCATCGCGGTCTTGCCGTGGTGATACCCGAAGTTGCCCTCGGCGAGGATCACGAGGCGGCGGTCGGGTGCGGCAGACATGGGCCCTTCCAGCGGTCGGGGCGGTGGACCCGGCGAGTCTACCGAAACGAGCGACGCCCCCGGAGGACCGGGGGCGTGTGGTGGGTCGGGTTGGTACCGCATACCGGATTCGAACCGGTGATCTCCGCCTTGAGAGGGCGGTGTCCTGGGCCTCTAGACGAATGCGGCGCGGGGCTGGACGGAACGTCCGACCGGCGACGGAGGATAGCAGGAGAGGCAGAAACCTCGCAACGGGGGCGGGTCAGAGCCGGTGGCTCTCGAGGAACGCCCGGAGCGTCTCGGCGACCTGCAGGTAGCCCTGCTCGCCGAGGACGAGGCCGTAGTGGGAGTGGGCTCCGAACGGCTCGTACGGAGCGTCGAGCCACTCGGCAAGGCGCTCGACGCCGGGCTCCGGGACCTGGAGGTCGAGGCCGCCGCCGATCACCAGGCGCGGCACGTCGGGGAGCGAGGCGCGGTCGACCGGGACGCCGGTGAGCAGCTGCCGCTTGGCCCGCCCCGACTCGAACGGCTTCTGGCCGAGCATGTGCTGGATGCGCAGCACGTCGGCCACGGTGAGATCCCGGTGATCACGGGCGAGCTTCTCGGGCAGCGTCTCCCAGCCCAGCTCGGAGCGGCCGTAGGCATCGGGGATGTCGCGGACCACGTGCAGCCTCGCCGGCTCCCGGAGCTCCCGCGGTGCCTCGGGGGCGATCAGCACGTAGGCGACCACCGGGGCGCGCTCGATCGCCTTGAGCACGAGCAGGCCACCCATGCCGTGGCCGACGGCCACGACATTGGGCCCAAGGCGGTCCATCGCCGCGACCACGTCCTCGGTGTAGGACTCGATGTCGAGCGTCGCCGGATCCGCGGTCTGCGACCAGTAGTGGTTGCGCAGGTTGAGGGCATGACCCTCCCAGCCCCGACCGGCGAAATGGTGCAGGAAGCGCTCCCAGACCCACGACCCGCCGAGCTCGCCATGGACGAACAGGATCGGCTTGCGGCGGGAGCGGCGCTCCGGCAGCCACGACTCGACGTACAGGCCACGCTCGGGCAGCTCGATCTCGTCCTTGCGGACGGGACGACCGCTGGCGGCGGTACGGGGGAGGATCCGGTCGCTGGAGGTGAGGTCGGTCATCGGTTCAGGATCCCTCCCCTACCACTCGTGCGGGTTGAGCACGAGCCCGGTCAGGGCCTTGGGATAGAAGTAGGTCGACTTCTGGGGCATCACGTCGCCGTCGCGGGCGACCGCGAGGATCGAGGCGACGGGCGTGGGCTCGAGCAGGAAGGCGGCATCGGCACCATCCGCGGCGTGTCTCGACCAGGGCCGCAGCGTCGGCGGCAGCCTTGCTGTAGGTGATCCGATCGCCGCCGGCAACCGCCGCGGCGTCGATGCCGGCGAGCCGCTCGAGGGCCAGCGCGAACAGCGAGACGTCCAGCGCCCTGACGGCGGCGCCATGCGTGTCGCCGACGGCCAGCTGCGCGAAGGCCTCGCGGCGCGCCTCCAGCAGCCAGGCGCCTTCCCGCGTTCGCAGGCCGAACCGGCCCTCGCCACCGGCCAGCCCGGCCGCGGCCTCGAAGCGGGCCACGAGATCGGTCGGCGGGCACGTCGCGAGGTCGAACAGCTCGGGCAGGCGAGCCATGAGCGTCGCGACGCCATCGTCACCCAGCCCGCGGACCACGCGGTGCGTGGGCAGGACCGTGAGCGGACCCGCCGCCTCAAGGAACAGCATCAGCACGAAGTCGAACGCGGGATCCTGCTCCGCAGAGCCCTGGCGGCGCTCATCCCGGTACCGGGTCGCGGTCTCGTAGCGGTGGTGGCCATCGGCGATGAACACCGGCCCGCCGGCGGCGGCGGCGATGAGCGTGGCAGCGGGCGAACCCTCGCCCTCGTCCGGGACGACCCACAGCCGGTGTCGCACCCCGTCGCCATCGGTGACGTCGGCCGCCACGGGTCCGCTGGCCACCGCCGCGAGCGCGCGGCGCGGTCGCTCGGGTCGCATCCTCGTACAGGCCGACCACCGGCGAGGTGTTGATGCCGGTCGCGCGCAGCAGCCGGTACCGGTCCTCCTTGGGCGCCGCCAGGGTCCGCTCGTGCGGCAGCACGGAGGACCCGGGCCCGAACGGCTCGATTCGCAGTCGGGCGAAGAA
Source organism: uncultured Chloroflexia bacterium (assembly GCA_963700555.1). Taxonomy (GTDB): domain Bacteria; phylum Chloroflexota; class Limnocylindria; order Limnocylindrales; family CSP1-4; genus CAIXZV01. The sequence goes on along the minus strand of CAVOXZ010000018.1, from coordinate 156,241 downwards.
CCCGCGCTGGGTCCGCTCGACGTCCGTGCCGGGCACGCGATAGGTCTGCTCGTACACGTAGACCGACGGTCGCGGGTCCTTGCGCAGCGTCCCGTCCGAGCGCCAGGTCGGTGAGCGTCCTCGCCGCCCGCCGGTAGCGCTCGTCGGGATCCTCGCCGGCTCGCCCGCCGGCAGGTCGAGCCGGACGCTGTTGCACGGTGGCGCGCGAGCAGATCGCGGTGGAGGTCGGCGCCGATCACGTCGTACGGAGGAGCGACGACGAGGCCCAGGTCGTCCACCGTCTCGGGGTCGTATCGGAGGGCGCGGAAGGGTCTGATGTCGGGCACGAAGTCCTCTGGGCGCGTTGACGATGCGATGCCGGCACGACGCAGGGGGTGGCGCGATGGCGACGCCAGAGGCATGCGGCTCGTGCATCGTACGATAGGTGCGGACGGCTGGCCACCGGGACGCCGGAGCCACCGAGCACGCTAGTGGACACGCGGTGCAACTTTTCGGGGGGTCTCGGGCGTCATGTGGCAGATCGTCCACCCACTCGAGATCGAGGAGCCCGAGTGACGCTGCCGCGTCTCGCCGACCCGTGCGCGCGCTTGTCGCGTTCGTGGTCACCGGCTGATCCTGCTGCTTGGCATCGCCTCACCCGGTGCGGTCGTCGCCGCCGACGACGCGCCCACGATGGCGGCCCGGGCACTGATCCAGGGCCACGTGCGCCTCGGCGGCTGGTTCGCGATCGCGGTGGACCTCGAGAACGCCGGTCCGACCATCACCGGCGAGCTGCGGGTCGCCGGCGGCCCGGACTCCAAGACCCGGTTCGGGACCCAGGTCGAGCTCGCGACCGGATCGCGCAAGACGTACCTCCTGTACGCGCAGCCGCCGTCGTTCGGGGGCAACCTCACCGTCCAGCTCGTCGATGGCGACCGGGTGATCGCAGAGTCCAAGGTCGCGATCGCCCTGCCACGACCAGTCCCAGCTCGTGGTCGGCGTGGTCGCGGAGAACCCGGCGCGGATCGTGGCGGAGCTCAAGCTGCTGCCCGGTCAGACCGGCGCCATCCCGGCCATCGCCACCCTGACGCCGGCCGACCTCCCGGAGCGGATCCAGGCCTGGGCGCCGCTGGACAGCCTCGTGTGGCAGGACACGGACAGCTCGTCGCTCACGCCGGCCCAGCTCGACTGCCTGCGGGGCTGGATCGCGGGCGGCGGGCGCCTCGTCATCGTCGGTGGCACCGCCGGCGCGGACAGCCTGTCGGGCTTCCCGGATGACCTGCTCCCCTATCGCCCGGACGGCCTGCTCGACATCGACCCGCAGGTCCTGCAGCCGATCCTCGGCGGCCTGCCCGAGGCTGCCGCGCCGCTCACCGCCTACGCCGGGGCACTCGGGAGCCGGCCGGGTCCTCGCCGCCTCCGGCAATCGCGTGATCGCCGCCGAACGGAGCGTGGGCAGCGGTGCGGTGACGCTGCTGGGGTTCGACCCGGCCACCTCCTGGCTCGCCAGCGGCGACGACTGGGATACCCCGCTGTGGCGCCGGCTCCTGCCCGCCCCGGAGGACGGGCGCCGTCTCGCTCGCCGATGACTCGGGCATCGTGTCCGCGGTCATGAACCTGCCGAGCCTGGCGTTGCCGCCGATCGGGGGCCTCCTCGTCCTGCTGTTCGGCTACGTCGTGCTCGTCGGGCCGGTCAACTACGTCGTCCTGCGCCGGATCGACCGGCGCGAGTGGGCCTGGATCACCGTCCCGGTCCTGATCGTGGTGTTCACCGTCGGCTCGTTCGGGATCGGCGGCCTGCTCCGGGGCTCGGACGTGATCGTCCACGAAGTGGGGATCGTGCGCGGAGCGCCGGGCGTGGCGTCGGCCACGATCCAGTCCTACCTCGGGCATCTTCAGCCCGTCCCGGACGACCTACCAGGTGCGGGTCCCCGGCGACGCGCTCCTGTCGCCACCGATGAACGGCGACATCTTCGGCACCGGCGTCGGCACCGCGCTCGACGTCCTGCAGGGTGACCCGTCACGGGTACGCGACCTTGACGTGGGGTTCGGGTCGATCCGCACGATCCGTGCCGAGGCGAGCGCGACCGCTCCCGAGGTCACCGCCGACCTCCGACTCGTCGACGGGCGACTCCAGGGCACCGTCACCAACCAGTCGAGCCGGACGCTGCAGCGCCGCTGCCATCGTCCTCGGCACCTCAGCGCTCAAGCTGGGTGACCTGGCTCCGGGCGCAACGGCCAAGGTGGACATGGGCGTCGCGTCCAACACGTTCGACTGGAACCCGCTGTCGGAGCGGATCTTCGGCCCGATGAACTGGGACGGGTCCGCGCTCGACGAGGAGGGCCAGCGCACGCTGGTCCGACGGACCGTCATCGACCAGATCATCGGTGGACCCGATGACCGGCTTCCCCAACGCGATCGCCGGCGACGGGGCGATGCTGCTCGCGTGGGGCACGGAACCCGTCGTCCCGCTCGAGCTCGAGGGCCAGACCGTCCGCCGCATGGCCAACGTGCTGTACGAGATCCCGTTCCCGTACGCCGTCAGCGGCAAGGCCGTGTTCGCGAACGACCTGATCCGCACCGCGGTGCTGGACGTGGGTGCCAACTTCTTCACCAAGGATCCCTCGGCGCTCAGCCTGGGAACGGGTACGGTCCGCGTCTCGTATCGCCCGATCCCGTTCGAGGGCGCGTTCGAGGCCAGCCGGGTGGTCGTGCTGATGAGCTTCGGCGGTGACTTCAGCACGCCGGGCGGCCAGGCGAAGGCGCTCCAGGAGGCGGAGCGCTGCGACCCCGGGGCGGAGGGCTGTTTCCCTCCCCAGGACGGGCTGCCGGACATCGAGGTCCTCGACCGGCACACCGGGAGCTGGGTGCAGTTCCGCCACATGGCCCAGGGCACGTCCTACGAGCTGGAAGACGCCGCGCGCTGGGTCGACCCTGCGACCGGGCGAGCTCCAGGTCAGGTTCGTGAACGAGCGCACCGACCAGGTCTACTTCCAGTTCATGGTGCGGCTCGAAGGGACGGTCCGGTGACCAGCATCGTCCGCGCAACGGGCCTCGTGAAGCGGTACGACCGGACCGTGGCGGTCGGAGGCCTCGATCTTGACGTGGCCGCCGGCGAGATCTTCGGACTGGTCGGGCCCAATGGCGCCGGCAAGACCACGACCCTGCGCATCCTGGCGACCCTGCTCGTGCCCGACCAGGGCGAGGCGGAGATCGCCGGGGCCTCCGTCCGCCGGAACCCCAACGACGTGCGCCGCGTCCTCGGCTTCATGCCGGACAGCTTCGGGGTCTACGACGACATGAAGGTCTGGGAGTACCTGGACTTCTTCGCCCGCTGCCACGGGATCCCGGCTGAGCGACGCCGGCGCATCATCGGCGACCTGCTCGAGCTCGTGGATCTGGGGCCCAAGCGGGACGTGTACGTCCAGGCGCTGTCGCGAGGCATGCAGCAACGGCTGTGCCTGGCGCACACGCTGGTGCACGACCCGCAGGTGCTGCTGCTGGACGAGCCGGCGTCCGGGCTCGATCCGCGGGCCCGGGTGGAGCTCCGGGAGCTGCTCCGAGAGCTGCGGAAGCTGGGCAAGACCATCCTGATCTCGTCGCACATCCTCCCGGAGCTCGAAGAGCTGTGCACGTCGGTGGCGATCATCGACTCCGGCAGGGTGCTCGCCCACGGGCGGGTTGCCGAGATCGAGAAGCGGCTGCGCGTGGGTGCGGTGCTCCATGCCCGCGTCCTCGGCGAGTGGGAGGCGCACGAGACGGCCCGCGCCTGGTTCGCCGGCCAGCCGGACGTCGTGACCTCGGACCTGCTTGCGGACGGGACGATCGAGATCGGCTTCCACGGCGATGACGACGGTTCGGCCGCGCTGCTCGCTCACGCGGTCGGTGCCGGTCTGCGCGTCGCCGCGTTCTCGCGAGCGGCGAGCGACCTCGAGGAGCTGTTCCTCCAGGTCACCGCCGTCGAGGTCGCACCCCCGGAGGCGCCCCGATGGCCGAGCTGATCGGTCCCGCCGCGATCCCGGACGCGCCCGGCGTTCCGGGCGCCCCGTCCGGCGCTCCGGTCCGCCGGTTCCGCGCGCTGCGCGACGTCGGCTCCGGGATGGCGGCTGTCGGCGTCAAGGAGCTCCGGGGCCGGATGCGTGGCAAGCGCGCGTTCGTGATCCTGACCATCCACCTGCTGCTCGTGGCCGGCTTCGCGTGGATGATCGAGTCGCTCGCCGAGCGCTCGTTCGCGGGTGGCTTCGGATCGGCGTTCTCGGCCTCGTCGGAGATCGGGCGCCAGATGTTCACCGCGATCATCTTCCTGCTGACGCTGATCACGCTGATCCTGGCACCAGCCTCCACCGCCGGGGCGATCTCGCTCGAGCGCGAGAAGCAGACGCTGGACCTGCTGACCACCACGCCGATCTCGTCGCTGGCGATCGTGCTCGGCAAGCTCCTCTCCGCCCTGTCCTGGATCCTGCTGCTGCTGCTCGCCTCGATCCCGGTCGTGGCGCTGGTGTTCACCTTCGGCGGCATCGCCCCCGACGACGTGCTGCGGGCGTACGCGGTGCTCCTGGGCACGGCGTTCGCGTACGGCGCCATCGGCCTGTTCGTGTCGGCGCTCGTCAAGCGAACCCAGGCGGCCACCGTGATCAACCTGGTGACGGTGATCGCCCTCACGGCGGGCACCGGGTTCGTGTTCATCTTCTGGGTGGCGATGACGGGCAGCTCGGGCTTCCTGCCGGACCAGCCTGTGCGCGATCGGAACCCGATCGAGGCGCTCACCAGGCACCCACCCGAGGCGTTGATGTGGTTCAACCCGTTCGTCGCCCAGGTCGACGTCCTGTGCGGCACGGAGACCGGCTTCGGCGGCACGTGCCAGGTGATCGCGGGGGTCACCAACCAGGAGGGCCAGTTCAACGGCGATGTCGCCGGCAACTTCGGCGTCACGCGCGACACCTACTGGCCGCGGAGCGTGGCGGCGATGCTGATCGCGGCGGTGCTCCTGGTGATCCTGTCCGTCCAGCTCGTCTCGCCGACGCGACGCTGGCGGATCCGCATCCGGCGCCCCCGGCGCCCTCCAGTGGGGAGTGAACCCTGATGCCGAGCCTCCGTCCGCGGCGAGTTGCCGGCCGCAACGCGGCAGCGCCCGGTGCGAGTCCGTTCATCCCGGCCGACCCGGCCTCGCTCGGGTTCCTGCTGGATCCGGCCCTCACCGGGATCCGCGCCGGCCTCGTCGTCCACCGGCGCCGCCTCTGGCTCCGGCGTGCCACCCGGCGCGCCTGGTACGCCGTCGCGGCGATCGCCGTCGCGGAGCTCGTCCTGGCCGTCGTCCAGCGACTGGTGCCGCTCGAGGGTGCGCCCCTGCTTGGCGCTCGCCGTCCCGATCGTCGGGATGCTGGCGTGGCTGGCGCTCGTTGTCCGTGCCCGTCCGTCGCTCGGGGAGACGGCCCTCGCCGTCGACGCCGAGGGTGGCTCCGGCGATTCCCTCGCGTCCGCGCTTGCCTTCGCGGTCCAGATGCCGGCCGCGGCGGCGCCGCCGGCGACGGCCGATGACGACCTGATCGCGGTGGACGGTGCCTTCGACATCACCGAAGCGGAGTCCAGGTTCGTCCGGCGGCAGCGTCACGACGCCCTCGGCCGCCTGCGGACCATCGAACCGGCGCTGTTCCGGCCCCGGCTTGCGCGCCGGCCGGCCCTCGTGGCGCTTGTCGCCGCCGCGCTCCTGGCGCCGGCCGTCCTGCTCCCGAACCCGATGGACCAGGTCATCGCGCAGAACCAGCAGATCCGCCAAGAGGCCCAGCGCCAGGCGGAGCGGATCGACCAGATTGCGAAGGACCTCGAGGGCAAGGGCGCAGACACCAATGACCCGCGGACGCAGCTCGCGGAGCAGCTTCGTGAGCTCGCTGAGCGCCTGCGAACCAATCCGGGCGATCTCGAGGCCAACCTTGCCCAGCTCGGCGCCGTGGAGGACGGCGTCAGGACGCAGCTCGACCCGGCCAACGAGCAGCGCGCCGCGTCCATCGCCGCGCTGTCCAGGTCGCTGTCACGAGCGGCAACGGGCAACGCGCAGGCAAACCCGGCCGGTGACCCGACGGAGACCAGACGGGACCTCGGTGCGGCCGGTGACAAGGTCGACCAGATGACGCAGGCGGAACGCGATGCCCTCGCCCGCCGGCTGGCGGAGCTCCAGGGCCAGGCGAGCCAGGCGGACGGAGCCGCCGGCGCAGCCCTCCGCGATGCCGTGGCAAGCCTCACCCAGGGCGACAATGAGGGCGCCCAGGCGGCGCTCGACCGGCTCGGCGAGGCGCTCGACGGCGCGACCGATCGGGTGCAGACCAACCGCGACCTGGCAACAGCCGCCTCCGGCTTGCAGGACGCCCGGCGAGACCTGGCCAATGCCGGTGGACAGCCGGGGGGCCAGCAGGGTCAGACGGGCCAGCCGGGTAGTGGCCAGCCGGGTGGTGGCCAGCAGGGAAGCCCCAACCCGTCGGCCTCGGGCAGCGGCCAGGGTGGCGGCAGCCCGAACCCCTCCGGTTCCGGCCAGGGGCAGGGACAGGGCCAGGGGCAGGGCCAGGGGCAGGGGCAGGGGCAGGGCCAGGGCCAGGGGCAAGGGCAGGGCCAGGGGCAAGGGCAGGGCCAGGGGCAAGGGCAAGGCCAGGGGCAAGGCCAGGGGCAGGGCCAGGGGCAGGGCCAGGGCGGGTCGCTCGCCGGCGGAGGTTCCAACGCCGCCCACCTCGGCACGGGCACCTCCGGCGGCGGACCGCCGGCCGGACCCGTCAACCCGAACCGACCGAGCGAGCTCGGTGGTGACCTGGGCTCCGTCTTTGCCCCGTTCGATCGTCTGGGACGACCGGGTGACCCGTCCTACATCGCGGGCTCGGGCGGCGACGGCCAGACACAGCAGGGCAACCAGCAGGGCCAGGGGAGCAACAACGGCTCGTACGTCCCCTACGCCAACGTCTACGGCGACTTCTACAGCTATGCGCTCACCACCCTCGATCGCTCGTACGTCCCGATCTCGGTCAAGGACTTCGTGCGCGACTACTTCAGCTCGCTCGACCCCGGCCGCTGACGGTCGGGGCGCACCCGATCCCCCACCTGGAGGACCCATGGACGCTTCCGCTGCCCCGGTCGGGGCTCCTGCCGCCGAGCCGCACCGCATTGCCCCGGAGGCGTTCGCCGAGCGCGCGAAGGCGATCGAGGCAGAAGTCGGCAAGGTGATCGTCGGCCAGCGTGAGCTGGTCCGGGACACGCTGGTCGGGCTGCTGGCCAACAGCCACGTCCTGCTCGAGGGCGTCCCGGGTCTCGGCAAGACGATGCTCGTGCGGACCATCGCGGACGTCATCGACTGCACGTTCAGTCGCGTCCAGTTCACCCCGGACCTGATGCCGGCGGACATCACCGGCACCAACATCCTCATCGAGGAGGGTGGGGCGCGGGTGTTCCGGTTCCAGCCGGGCCCGATCTTCGCGAACCTCGTCCTCGCCGACGAGATCAACCGGGCCACGCCCAAGACCCAGTCCAGCCTGCTGGAGGCGATGCAGGAGCACCAGGTCACCGTCGCCCGCAATCGCTACCCGCTCGATCCGCCGTTCTTCGTCCTCGCGACCCAGAACCCGCTCGAGATGGAGGGCACGTACCCGCTGCCCGAGGCGCAGCTGGACCGGTTCCTGCTCAAGGTGATGGTCCCGTTCCCCTCGGAGAAGGACCTGATCGCGATCATCGACCGGACCACCGGGTCGGACACCCCGCAGGCGAAGCCCGCGGCGACCGCCGCCGAGATCGTCGAGATGCAGCGCCTGGCGCGGGCGGTTCCCATCGCCCCGCACATCACGGCGTACGCGGTGTCGATCCTCGCGGCCACGCACCCGGACAACGGGCGAGCGCCCTCGCTGGTGCGCCAGTACGTGCGCTACGGCGGCTCGCCGCGGGGAGCCCAGGCACTGGTCACCGCGGGCAAGATCCTGGCCCTGATGGACGGCCGGTTCAACGTGTCGACCGACGACGTCCGCGCGGCCGCCCTGCCTGCGCTCCGACACCGGGTGATCCTCAACTTCGAGGGTGAGGCCGAGGGCATCACCACCGAGGCGGTCGTGCGCTCGATCCTCGACGAGGTGGCGCCGCCCTCCGTCGAGTAGGCGGCGCCGGCACCATGGCCCTCTCCCCCACCCCGCCGCAGGACCAGGACCCGGGCGCGGCTGCTGAGGCGATCCCGCGACCCGCGACCGAGGCGTCCGGCAAGCCGATCGGGGTCCGCTCGTTCCTCCCCGACGAGCTCGACCCGACGGTCTTCGACGAGGGCTTCCTGCGCCAGCTGGAGCGCCTGGGCGTGCTCATGAAGCAGCCCGTTCGCGGCGGGCTCAAGGGTGGGCGCCGGAGCGTCAAGCGCGGGCAGAGCGTCGAGTTCGCCGACTACCGCGACTACAGCCTGGGCGACGACCTTCGCCAGCTGGACTGGAACGTGTATGCCCGGCTGGAGAAGCTGTTCGTGAAGCTGTTCGTCGAGGAGGAGGACGTGACGATCACGTTCCTGCTCGACGCCAGCCCGTCCATGGCGTACGGCCGCCCGCAGAAGCTGCTGTTCGCCAAGCGTGCCGCCGCCGCGCTCGGGTACATCGCCCTGGCCGGCGAGGACCGCGTCGTCACGACGGCGCTCGCCGGGCGCAGCGCCCGCCGCCACAGCGGCCTCCGCGGCTCGGGGCGGGTCTTCCGCCTGTTGGGCAACCTGTCCGGGATCCAGCCCGCCGAAGGACCCACGGACCTGCTCCTCGCCGCACGCCACGCGGCTGCGATGCTCTCCGGACGCGGCGTGGTCGTCCTGCTCTCGGACCTGCTGGACCCGTCGGCGGATCGGGTCATCCGCGAGCTCGCGGCGACTGGCTCGGAGCTCATCGTCCTGCACACGCTCTCGCCCGAGGAGCTGGACCCGCCCCTCGAGGGGGACCTCAAGCTCGTGGACGCCGAGACCGGCGAGGGCGTCGACATCACGGTCGACCTGGCTGCGCTGGACGACTATCGCGCCCGCCTCGCAGCCTGGCAGGAGAGCCTGGAGGACCTCGCCCGCAAGCGCCGTGCCTCCTATGTCCCGATCTCCACCGACACCCCGCTCGCCGACCTCGTGTTCGCCGAGCTTCGCCGCCGCCGGGTCGTGGGCTGACGTGAGCTTCATCGCCCCGCTCGCGCTGGCCGGTCTGCTGTTCCTGCCGGTCGTGGTGGCGATGTACCTGCTCAAGCTGCGGCGAGACGAGGCGGTCGTCCCATCCACCCTGCTGTGGCAGCGGCTGGTTGCCGACGTGGAGGCGAATGCGCCGTGGCAGAAGCTGCGCCGCAGCCTCCTGCTGCTGCTCCAGCTCCTCCTGGTGCTGATCCTGGCGTTCCTGGCCGCTCGCCCCTTCGTGGAGCGGCCGGCCGGCCTGGCGGGCGACATCGTGCTGGTGATCGACACGTCGGCGTCGATGCAGGCGACCGACGTGTCCCCGAGCCGCCTGGAAGCCGCGAAGGCCGCGGCGATCGAGGCCCTCAAGGAGCTGCCCGCCGGCGGCAAGGTCAGCGTCATCGCCGCCGGGCGCACCGCGCGCGTCGTCGCCAATGGCACCACCGACATCGGCAACGTCAAGCAGTCGATCGCGGCCATCGCCCCGACCTCGGACATCGGGGACCTCGGCGACGCCCTCCAGCTCGCCTCGGCGCTGGCAGCGCGCTCCGGCGACGCGGAGATCCTGGTCGCCACCGACGCAGCCCTCGCGACGCCGCCCTCCGGGACCCTGGAGGCGCCCGTCCGGGTCCTGCAGGTGGGTCGCGATGCGAAGAACGAGGCGATCGTGGCGCTGGCCGTGCGAACGGCTCCCAGCGGCCTGTCGCACTCGGCGTTCATCTCGGTGGCGAACCTGGGCCTCGAGACCGCCGAGCGGCGCATCCAGCTCTACGCCGATGGCGTGCTCCGCGACTCGCGGACCCTGCTGCTCGATCCGCAGCGCAAGACCGACATCTCGATCGACGACATCGATGACCCCGACCATCCGGCGTCCGTCATCGAGGTCCGGCTCGTCGCCAGGGACGAGACCTCGACCGCGGCTCCGGACCCCCTGGCCGTCGACGACCGCGCCTGGGCCATCGTGCCGCCGGCACGCCTTCGGACCGTGCTCCTGGTCGGAGACGGCGACCCGTATCTCGAGACCGCCCTCTCGTACCTGCCGCAGACCGAGCTGTACGGGGTCGCGCCCGATGCGTACGGGCCCGGCACGAAGCCCGAGCTGTTCGACCTCATCATCTTCGAGGGCTTCCTGCCCTCCGAGCTGCCGGCCAGGCCGATCCTCGCGATCGCGCCGCCGGCGTCGTCGCCGCTCGGCACCGTGACCGGGACGCTCACCAATCCCGGGATCGGCTCGCTCGACGCGACGGACCCGATCCTGCGCTACGTCGACCTCACGACGACGCATGTCGGCGAGGCGGTGAAGCTGGAGCTGCCCGCCTGGGCGCGACCCGTGATCCCGGGGCCGGGCGGGGCGCCGCTCCTGTATGCCGGACGGCTTGCCGGGCGCCCCGCGGCTGTGCTCGCCTTCGAGCCGCGGCGGTCGGACCTGCCCCTCCAGGTGGCGTTCCCGGTGCTGCTCGCCAACCTTGCGGGGGAGCTGCTCGGTGGCTCCGAGACGCCGGTCGACGCGATCGCTCCCGGCGCCCCCGTCACGCTGGCGATCCCGGATGGTGCCGCCGGCGTCCGCGTCGAACGACCCGATGGCTCCGTGGATGAGCTCGTCGCGCCGACGGGCAGCGCCGGCTCCGTGACCTTCGCACGAACGGATCTCCTCGGCATCTACACGGTCACGGCGATGGCCGGCCAGGCAGCGACGCCGGGCGCATCGCTCGAGGCGAGCCAGAGCGCGTCTCCGACGGCCGCCGCCGGATCGCCCGGTGCCTCGCCCACGTTCCGCCCCGCCGACCCTGACGCTCCGGTGCGCTTCGCGGTCAGCCTGCTCGACGTGGACGAGTCGCGGATCGCGCCCGGGGACTCGGCGAGGTTGCAGACGATGGGCGCCCCTGCGTCAAGCCCCGGCACCGGGGGCGCGTCGGCCGGCGACACCAGGCCCAACGCTCGCGACGAGATCTGGATCCCCATCCTCCTGGTCGCGCTCGCCGTGCTCACGGTCGAATGGCTGGTCTACGAGCGCGACACCCTCGCCAGGCTCCGCCGCGGCCTCGCGTCGCGGCTCCGCCGGAGCGATCAGCCCACCCGGGGCGGCTGATGGGGATCCACTTCGAGGCGCCGCTCGCGCTGCTCCTCCTGCCCCCGCTCGTCGCCCTGGTGGTCGCCCTCCATGTGTCGTCGAGGCGTCGCCTCGGGATCGTGCGGCGGCGAGTCGCCCTGGCCGTCCGCGTGCTGCTGCTCTCGTTCCTGGTGTTCGCCCTGGCGGGCTTCCAGCTCGTGCTGCCGGTGGACCGGCTCGCGGTCGTCTATGTCGTGGATCTCTCGGACTCGGTGGGCACGGCCGGCCGCGAGGAGGCCCTCGCCTACCTTCGGGAGAGCCTCGCCGCCAAGGAGGACGAGGACGTGGCGGGGATCGTCGCGTTCGGCGGCGATGCCCTCGTGGAGCGGCTCCCGGCCGACCTCGCCGAGATCGACCGGATCGCCTCCACGCCGGTCCGCGGCGCGACCGACATCGGTGCCGCCCTGCGCCTGGCCGGCGCGCTGTTCCCCGACGACGCCCAGAAGCGGATCGTGCTCCTGTCCGACGGCAACGACACGACCGGGTCCGGCCAGACGGAGGCAGCGCTCGCGGCTGCCCGTGGAATCCAGGTCCAGACGCACCTGACGGGCCTGGCCGGCGCCGACGAGGTCCTCGTGGAGCGGCTGACGGCCCCGTCCACGGCCCGTCTCGGCGAGCAGGTGCAGGTCAGCGCGGACATCACGTCCACGATCGCCCAGCCTGCCACCGCGCGCCTGTACGTGAACGGCGAGCTCGCCGCGACCCAGCCGGTCGACCTCGTCGCGGGCGCCAACCTCGCCCAGTTCCTGTTCACCACCAAGGACGCGGGCTTCCTGCGGTTCCGGGTCGTCGTGGAGGCGGCACGCGACACCTTCAACCAGAACGACCGCGCCGACGCCAACACGATCGTCAAGGGCGAGCCGCGGGTGCTGGTCGTCAAGGGCGACGAGGACGTGGCCCAGCAGCTGGTGGCCGCGCTCGAGATCGAGCGCCAGACCGTCGCCAGCGTCATCCCCGAAGCGATGCCGGCCGACCTGGCGGGCCTCGCCGACTACGACGCGGTCGTGCTCGTGGACGTGCCCCGGCTGCGACTGACGGAGACGCAGCTGACCGCGCTGCAGGTCTACGTGCGCGACCTGGGGCGGGGCCTGGTCACCATCGGCGGACCGCAGGCGTACGGCGCCGGCGGCTACACGGACACGCCGCTCGAGGAGACGCTGCCGGTCGACATGGGGGTCCGCGACCGGACCAAGCAGCCCGACGTGGCCCTGGTCGTGGTCATCGACAAGTCGGGGTCGATGGACGCCTGCCACTGCAACAGCTTCGGCGGGGGGATGGGCGGCGGATCGGGCATCGCCGGCGTCAGGAAGACGGACATCGGCAAGGAGGCCATCCTGCGGGCCGCCTCCGCGCTCACGGCCCGCGACGAGTTCGGCGTCGTGGCCTTCGACGAGCAGGCGCACTGGGTGGTCAGGACCGCACCGCTGGGCGGGATCGCCGACATCGAAGGTGCGATCGGCGGGATCCAGCCACTGGGCCAGACCAACATCTTCTCGGGCCTCGATACCGCCGTGCAGGCGCTCAAGTCCGCGACCGCGACCCGCCGCCACATCATCCTGCTCACCGACGGCTGGTCATCGAGCGGCCAGTACGACGACATCCTGGCCCAGATGCAGGCGGCCGGGATCACGCTCTCCACGGTCGGGGCTGGCGGCGGCTCGAACCCGTTCCTCGAACAGCTGGCGAGGGCCGGGGGCGGCCGGTTCTACTCGGCCGACAACCCGGCGTCGATCCCCGACATCTTCCTCAAGGAGACCCAGCAGGTCTCGGGCCAGCAGATCGTGGAGGAGTCCTTCTTCCCGATCAAGACCTCCAACTCGCCGATCCTGCGCGGGATCGACGGCGGATTGCCGAGCCTGCTGGGCTACAACGGCACCACGGCCAAGCCGGCGGCCCAGACGGTGCTGGTCACGGCACGGGATGATCCGCTCCTGGCGCAGTGGCAGTACGGCCTGGGGCGGGCCGTCGCCTGGACGTCCGATTCGACCGGGCGCTGGGCGAAGGGCTGGATCGGCTGGGCGGGCTTCTCCCGGTTCTTCAGCCAGATGGTGGGCTGGACGTTCCCGGGCGAGGAGAGCGGCGGCATCGAGGCGAGCTTCGTGGATCGGGGTGGCCGGACGTACCTGCGGGTGGAGAGCGTCAACGCCGACGGATCGGCCCGTGACTTCTACGCGACGCGAGTGGCGCTCGTGGGGCCCGACCTCGAGCCCGTGGCGGTGGACCTCTCGCAGGTGGCGCCCGGTGTGTACGAGGCGCCCATCGCGTCGCTCGAGAGCGGCGCCTACGCCGTCCGCGTGACCCAGACCAAGCCTGGGGCGGCCGCCCTGGGGCGGACGCTCGGTTTGGTCGCACCCACGGCGGCCGAGTACCGCCTGCTCGGGGCCAACGAGCCGCTGCTGGCGGCGATCCGGGCCGCGACGGGCGGATCGGAGGCCGCAGCCCCGGAGAGCGTCTGGGTCCATGACCTGCAGCGGACCGACCGGTACACCGACACCTGGCCGTGGCTCCTCGTGCTCGCCCTGTTGCTGTGGCCGCTCGACATCGCCCTGCGGCGCGTCTCCGTGGGCCGCCGCGAGCTGGCCGACGCCCGGCGCGTCTGTCGCGGACCGCATCCGGGGCCGGCGGATCGCCCCGCGCAGCGTGACCTCGGAGTCGATGCTGGCCGCGCGCGAGCGGGCCGGGTCGGCGGCTGCCCGGACCGCGATCCTTCGCGAGGCGGCATCGGGGGCGGAGCCCCGCCCCCGCAGGCAGGCGAACCGCCGCCGCCTGCGGACCCGGCGACCGCGCTGCAGCCGCCGCCCCGGGCACGCCGCCTGCGGGCACGCCGCCTTCGCCTCCGCCCGCCGGCACCGCCCCTCCGCCGCCACCCCCAGCCTCCGCCGACGACACCCTCGCGCGACTGCGCGACGCGAAGCGTCGCAGCCGCTCATAGGAGTGGTGCCGCCGCTCCGGCGCGCTGGTGCTAGCCTCGCGTCCATATGACGCTCGCGACCGCCGGCCGACGCTCGCTCCAGCTGCCTGCGCTCCTCCTCGGTTCGGTGCTTCTCGCTGCCTGCGGCACGATCTCCACGACGCCACCCCCGGCGACGCCCACGGACTTCCCGGGGCTGGCCGGCCGTCTCAACGCCGCGGGCATCAAGGTCGCGGGGTGGGTGTCCGGCGAGGCGGGCTGCGACGACGCCGAGCTGCGCAAGACCGCCATCCGGTTCGAGGCGCACGGCCTGGACCAGGTGGCGCCGGTGACGCTCTACCTGTACGTGTTCCGCAACCGCGACGCGTTCGAGCGGAACCGCGCCTCGATCGGGCCGTGCGCTGCCAGCTACGTGTCCGACCCGCAGACCTTCGAGCAGATCGAGCAGTCGCCATACGTGCTCGCAAGCCAGGGGCCGTGGGCCGAGCGGGTTCGAGGCCGCCTTGCGCGCGACCCTCGAGACGGCGGCGGGATCCGGCGGCTAGCGACTCGTCGGGCAGCCGCGCCGGGCAGCCGCGCCGGGGCATTCCGGCCCGCCCGCGACCCCGATCCTGTGGCCGCCTGACGCGGCGTCCCTCGGCGGGAGCGCGCGGGCACGGGCGGGCGGTGCCGGGCGGTAGCGGCGGTGCCGGGCACGGGCGGGCGGTGGCAAGTCAGCCCTGACTCGGACGCGCGACCACCGACGAGCAGCTCGTCGCCCGCCCAAGCGTGGCCGCGTGACGAGCTCTGATCGGTGGTCGGCAGCTGCAGTCCGTGGTGACTGCGGGTCGTGCTGCCGGTGGCGCGCCGTGCGGAAGCCGGCAACGTGCCGCCCCAGGCGACGGACACCATCCGCGCACCAGCGGACCGCACCCCAGCCGACCGGACCACCGCGCAGGGTCATGGGCGAGTACTGGGATCAACCGCACACGACCGCACCCGACCCGACCGGGACCGTGACTCTCCTCCCACGCCACGAGGGACGACCGAGCCGTCGAGCGTTGGCGGGGTCGCGCCGATGCTCCGGGCATGGACCTCTCGCCCCGCTCTCGACGAGCCATCGCGACCGTCCTGGCGCTGGTGCTCGCCGCCGAGACGGTGACCGCCGTGGCAGCCGCGGCAGCCTCCCGGTCGGTCACGCATCCATTGCCCGAACAGCCCCCGGCCGGCGTGGTGCTCGCCGCCGAGATGGTTCCCGGGCCGCGCTTCGGGCCTGTCGAGCCGATCCCCTGGGCGCGAGTCGCCGACGAGCCGGACCTGACCAGGCGCTCGACGCTCCTGGTCAACCGGGAGGCTGCAGCAGCCCTGGAAGCGGCCGCGAGCGATGACGCGGCCAAGGCCCCCCGGGACAAGTCGGCATCGAGGGATCGCTCGGCCGGCTCATCGGGCAACGACGCCGCGAAGTCGAAGACCCGGGCGACGTCCAAGGACAAGCCCCGCCGGGATGCGACCCCGTCCTACACCGGCACCAACCACGTCTGGATCCCGTCGCTCCGGATCAGCAAGTCGATCCGCTGGTTCCCGTGCGACCGGCAGCGACCGCCCGACAACTACATGTATCGCTGGGGATGCGCCGGCGCGAACAACGTCTACCTCATGGGCCACGCGTACAGCGTCATGAAGCCGCTCCACGATGCCTACGTGAGCGGGACCCTGCGCAAGGGGACCAGGGCCTGGTGGGCCGATGCGAACGGGAAGGTCCGCGTCTACGCCGTGCGCTGGTGGAAGGTGACCCTTCCGACACCCGAGGCCGAGTGGGCATGGGCCCCCCAGGACGTTCCGTCGATGACCCTCCAGACGTGCGTCGGCAAGGACAGCAGGTACCGCCTGATGGTCCGGCTGGTCGAGGTCAAGGGGTAGCCTGGCCGCGCCCAGGGGGAGGCCTTACCCGCGCCCACGACGCCGGATCCGCGTTCTTGTTAGCCTCACCCACGCATGCCCGAGCCCGCCGTCCCCCCTTCGAACCCCGCCCCCGGCGCTTCGGCGCTGCGCCGTGCCATCCTCGTGCACCTGCGCCGGAGCGGACCCTCGTCGCCCGATGCCATCGCCGGGGCGATCGGGGCGAGCCGCAGCGGCGTCGCGCAGCAGCTGCGGGCGCTCGACACCGCCGGGCTCGTGAACCGGGCCGCGATGCGCCACGGGGTTGGCCGGCCGCGCCACCTCTACGACGTCACCCCCGATGCCCAGGACCTGTTCCCGTCCAACTACGACGGCCTCGCGACGGGACTGCTGGCCGCGATCCTCGAGGTGGGCGGCGAGGCGCTCGTCGAGGACGTGTTCGCCGCGCGGCGGCGGCAGGCGGAGGCACGCCTGCGGGAGCGGATGGTCGAGCGCCTGCCGGCCGACGCCCCGCTCGAGGACCGGGTCCGCGAGCTCGCCCGGCTCCAGGACGAGCTGGGCTACATCTCGGAGGCGCGCGTCGGACCCGACGGGATCCGGCTGCTCGAGCACAACTGCGCCGTCCTGGATGTGGCGCGAGGCAGCCCTGCGGCGTGCCGGGCGGAGCTGGACCTGTTCCGCGACGTGCTGGGCACCGAGGTCACGCGCGAGCGCCACATCGCGGCGGGCGACCGGTGCTGCGAATACCGGATCGCCGGTCCCGCGCCCTCGTAGACTGAGCGTCAGCCCTCCTCGCGCTCCACGGTCACCCGGGTGGCGGGCTCGCGAACCGCGCGTGGCACGTCGGAGACGTTGGGCACGAATGACGCGGCGAGCGACGTCGCGGCGATCTGCTCCTGCTCCGAGAGCGACAGGATCCCGAGGCGGCTCAGGGTCGCGAGCTCGTCGCGGATGTATGTCCGGTTCATCTCCGGGCCGTCGGTGCTGATGGTGTAGCGGACCCCGTTGCGCTTGAACTGGTCGAAGATCCAGCGGAACTCGTCCCATCCCGACACGACGCCCGTGTTGAGGTTCGACGTGGGGCAGATCTCGAGCACGATCCCGCGCTCGCGGAGCATGGTCATCGTGCGCGGATCGTAGGCGGCCTTGACGCCGTGCCCGATCCGGTCCGGCTCGAGGATCTCGATGACCCGCGCGACCTCCTCCACCGGGCCCGACTCGCCGGTATGGACCGTGATCCCGAGCCCGTGCTGCCGCGCCCGTCGGAACAGCCGGCGGTAGTCGGCGACGCGGAACGTGGCGGACTCGGGGCCGGCGATGTCGATCCCGACGACCCCTCGGTCACGCCAGGTGATCGCCTTCTCCGCGATGATCTCGTTGAGCTCGTATGGGAACGCCCGGTCCAGGCAGAACAGCAGGCCGGGCTTGACCGGGTACTCGAGCGTGGCCCGGTCCATGCCCCGGACGGCCGCCGCGATGATGTGGTCGAGATCCTGCTCGCCGCCCCGGTTGCGCTTCATCGGGTTGAAGCGCAGCTCCGTGGTCGTGATGTTGTTCTTGCGATACGCCCCGCCCACCACCTCGTAGACCGCCCGCTCGACGGCGATCGGGCTCGACTGGATGAGCTCGGTCCAGTGGAACAGCTGGAGATAGCCCTCGAAGCTCCTGGCCCGCCGCGGGTGCACGGTGATCAGGTCGCGGAACTCCCAGTAGTCGCGGGTGGGGAGCTTGATCCCCTGGGCATGGGCGATCGACCACATGATGGCCGGGGTGACGGCCGCACCGAGGTGGCAGTGCAGCTCGGCGATGGGGGTCTTGCGGCTCAGGTTGGACGGCATCTGCGAAGGATATCCCGCGGCGGCCCGGGCCCGGTCGCGAGCCGGTGGCGACGGGCGGAGCCGCTCGGCCGGCGGTCAGCCCGCCGCGATCCCGGGGACGACGCGCCCCGTCGGCGTCGAGCGTGGCGCGGCGGCGCAGGTTGCGCAGCTCTGCTCCCGGCACCTGGTCCCTCGCGTGGTAGCTGGACCGGACCAGCGGTCCCGACTCCACGTGGCGGAACCCCATCGCGAGCGCCTCCGCCTTCATCTCCGCGAACTCGTCGGGGTGGTAGTAGCGCTCGAGGGGCAGGTGCTCGGTCGTGGGCCGCAGGTACTGGCCGATGGTCAGGACGTCGCAGTCGACGGCACGCAGGGCCTCGAAGGCCTCGGTCATCTCGTCGCGCGTCTCGCCCAGGCCGACCATCAGGCTGCTCTTGGTGTGGGCCGGGTTGCCGTACTCGGCCGCGTACGCCTTGGCCCGCTCGAGGACCGACAGGGTGCGATCCCACCGGGCCCGCTTGCGGACCGGCTGCTGGAGACGCCTCACGGTCTCGAGGTTGTGGTTGAGGATGTCGGGGCCCGCCTCCATGACGGTTCGCAGCGGGGCCTCCTCGCCGTTGAAGTCCGGGATCAGGACCTCGACGCCCATCAGCGGGCTGCGCTCGCGGATCTCGCGGATCGTGGCCGCGAACGCCCCGGCGCCGCCGTCGGGCAGGTCGTCACGAGCGACGCTCGTCACCACCACGTGGTCCAGGCGCATGGCGGCCAGGGCCTCCGCGACCCGGCGCGGCTCGTCGTCGTCGAACCAGGTCGGCCGGCCGGTCTTGATGGCGCAGAAGCCGCAGGCGCGGGTGCAGACGTCGCCCAGGATCATGACCGTCGCCGTGCGCTGGTCCCAGCACTCGCCGACATTGGGGCAGACCGCCTCCTCGCAGACCGTGTTGAGGTTCAGGCCGCGCAGGAGCCCCTTGAGGTCGTGGTAGTTGTCCCCCGACGGCATGCGGGACTTGATCCAGTCGGGGTGGCGCCGCAGGGGCCGGGTGCCGTCGGCGGCCGGCGTGAACGGCCCGCCGCCCATGGCGATGGAGATCGACGAGGCGGGCGCGTGCGCATGCGCCGGGTTGGGCTCGAAGATCGGGAGCTCGCGTGCCATGGGGCGAGTGTACGACGGGTCGGTGGCTCGGGCCGGTGGAGCAGGCCGGGCCGGTCGACCCGGCTCGCTGGCCGGCGGCAGGCGCCGGGCTAGTAGACCGAGGTCTCCGGCCCGACGGCCTCGAGCCAGTCCTTGATGTCCCGCAGGAGCGCGGCCCCACCCGCCCCGTCGTTGGCGCGGTGGTCGATGCCGAGGACCATGTTCATGATCGGCCGGATCGCGATCACGTCGCCGTCCTCGCCGCTGACCACGACCGGGCGCTTGGTGATCGCCTCCATGGTCACGATGCCGACCTCGGGCACGTTGAGGATGGGCATGACCAGGTTGGTGCCCAGGTAGCCCGTGTTGTCGACCGTGAACGTGCCGCCGCCGAAGTCGTCGAGGCGGAGCTTGCCGGCGCGGGCCCGGTTGGCGACATCGGTGATCGCGATGTTCAGGCCGTGCACGGAGAGCGTGTCCGCGTCACGGATGACGGGGACGATCAGCCCCTCGTCGACGGCGACCGCGACCCCGACGTTGATCCGGCGCTTGGCGAGCAGCCCCTGGTCGGTCCAGTTGGCGTTGAAGGCCGGGTGCCGCTTGAGCGCCTCGGCCGTCGCCTTGACGACGAACGGGACGTAGCTGAGGCCGATCCCCTCCTTCGCCTGGTAGGCCTTCTTCATCCCTTCCCGGAGGCGGACCAGCCGGCTGGCGTCGATCTCCATCTGGATGTAGGCGTGCGGGGCCTGCAGGGCGCGGGTCATCTGGGCCGCGATGCCCTTGCGCATCTGGGTCATCGGGACGAGGACCTCGTCCGCGCCGGGCGGGAAGGCGATCGCGCCGCCGGCCCGGGCTTCGCGGGCGTGGCTCCGGCCGGGGCAGGCGCGGGCTGCGCCGCGGCGGGTCCGCCGGTCGGGGCGGGGGTCGGGGCCGCTGCGGGCGCGGCCGCAGGCTGGGCCGGGGTGGTGCCACTGCGGACGGTCTCGACGAATGCGAGGACGTCCTCGCGGGTGATCCGGCCACCGCCGCCGGTGCCGGCGATCTGGGCGGGCTCGAGATCATGCTCCCGGAGGAGGCGGCGGACCGCAGGCGTCATCCTCGCGTTGGCATCGTGGGCCGCCGGCGCGGCCGGCGCGGGCGCCAGGGTCGCGGGTGCCGGCGCGGCTTCGGCTGCGGCGGGCGGAGCGGTCTCCGGAGCCGGCTGGGGCGCCACGCCGGCTTCGGCTGCGGGCGCCGCCTCGTCGGCTGCGGGCGCGGCCCCGGCTGCGGGCGCCAGCCGTCGGCTGCGGGAGCGGCCTCGTCGGCTGCGGGCGCGGCCTCGGCTGCAGGCGACGCGCCCTCCGCGGCGGTCTCACCCTCGGTCTCGATGACGGCGATCTCGGCGTCGTTGGGGACGGTGGCGCCCTCCTCGGCCAGGATCTCGCGCAGAACGCCCGCGTACGGCGACGGCACCTCGGCGTTCACCTTGTCGGTGATGACCTCGAGCAGCGGCTCGTACTTCGCGACCGTGTCACCGGGCTGCTTGAGCCAGCGTCCGATCGTCCCCTCCGCGACACTCTCGCCGAGCTGGGGCATCGTCACCTTGGCCACTGGTTCTGCTCCTCCGGTGCGGGCGGATCGCGGGGGACGCGACGACAACGTGGCCCTAGTGTCGCGCATCCGGCCCCGGCGCGCGTTGCCGGCGGTCCGGTGTCGCCGGGTCAAGGCGAGCGACGCGCGGCGCGGCGCGGCGCGGCGCGGGAGGCGCCCGCCCGATCCGCCAGCCACGAGCCAACTTCGTGCAGGCGGGGTGCACGCCCGCCCGATCCGCCAGCCACGAGCCGACTTCGTGCAGGCGGGGGTAGCGGGCGCAGATCGCCGGCATCCCGCTGACGCCAGCCGAGCCGATGCCGCAGCGCCCGGTATCGACGGCCGAGGCTTGGCGCCCTCCATGCCGTGCAGGGTGACAGCACCCGCTTGCGCGCCACCCACGTGGCGCGCGTTCCGGCACGCACGAGCGGCCCGCGCGCTACCGTTCGCGGATGCTCCAGACCACCTGGGCCCGAGTCGCCGCCCTCCGGCTCCGCCGCCAGCACCTCATGGACCCGGCGCCGCGCGACGCGCTGCTCGACGTGGTCCGCTCCCTCGTCGGCGTCCAGGCGCAGGTCCTGAGCTCGGCGGAGCTCGCCCTGGGCACCCGCGTGGCCGGCCTGACCCGGGCAGCGATCGCCGATGCCCTCTGGCGCGAGCGGTCCCTCGTCAAGACATGGGCGATGCGGGGCACCCTCCACCTGGTCGCCGCGCACGAGCTGCCGGAGCTCGTGGCCGCCCTGGGGACGCGGACGAACCACCTCAAGCCGATCGCGCTGCGCTACTTCGGGGCCACGGCCGAGCAGCACCAGCATCTCCTCGACGCGATCGGGTCCACGCTGACGGCCGAGCCGATGACGCGCGCCGCGCTGGCTGGCGCCGTGGCCGATCGCCTCGGCGACCCGGAGGTCGCGACCAAGGTCAGCGGCAGCTGGGGCACGTTCTTCAAGCCTGCCGCGGGCCGGGGGCTGCTGTGCTTCGGACCCGACGAGGGCCGCAACGTGACGTTCGTGCGGCCTTCGGCCTGGCTGGGGCGCGAGATGCCGGAGCCCAGCCAGGGTGCGGTTGCGGCCGTCATCGACCGCCACCTCGCTGCGTTCCCGGGATCGTCAAGACCCGAGCTCGCCCGATGGTGGGGCGTGTCGGCCGGGGACCTTCGACCGGCCCTCGACATCCTCGCCGACCGGTTCACGACGGTCAGCGTCGAGGGGACGAAGGCGCTCGTTCGCCGTGCCGACCTCGAGGAGCTCGCGGCCGTCGAGCCGGCGACCGGCCTCCGGCTGCTCGGGGGATTCGACCCGTACACCCTGTCCCTCGAGAAGGCCGCCGAGCCGCTGGTGCCGCGGGCTCGCCGGTCCCTGGTGAGCCGCGAGGCCGGCTGGATCAGCGCCGTGCTGCTCGACGGCGGCCGCGTGGCGGGCACGTGGACCCACGAGATCAGGCCGAAAGCCATCGCGATCCGGGTGACGCCCTGGCGGCGCCTGTCGAACGCCGAAGCGAGGACCGTCGAGGCCGAGGCCGCCGCCATCGGCGGCTTCCTGGCGCCCGGCCTGCCGGTGCAGCTGACCGTGGGCGAGCCGCTGCCGGCCTAGGCCGACGCGTACCGCTCGTACGCCCGGGCGACCAGCGCCTCGAGCTCGACGAACAGCTCCTCGTCGAGCGCCTTGAACGCGAACGTCGAGGCGCCCGTCAGGCGCTTCGTCAGGGCGGGTGACAGGCCGTCACGCAGCTCCGGCCAGGTGTGGACCGGCAGGAGGAAGAACGACACGTGCTTCGCCGCAGGCTTCACGAAGGCGAACCACTCGTGACCCTTCGCCCCGGGCCTGCGGAGCGTCGGGATGCCGTAGATCGAGGCCGTCTCGAGCCGCGAGCGGTAGGGATCCAGGACCGCGTTGAGACGTGCTCTCGATGACGGCGAGGGTGTCCGCGGTCGGTGCCACGCTCAGTAGGCCGCCAGCTTGCGGATCGCGTCCGCGATCCGTGCCGGGTTGAGCAGGAACCACTCCTCGAGCACGTGGTTGTAGGGCATCGCCGGCACGTCCGGCCCAGCGATCCGCGACACGGGCCCGTCGAGGTAGTCGAAGGCCTCCTCGGCGACGATCGCGGCGATCTCGGCGCCGTAGCCGCCGAACCGGTTGTCCTCGTAGGCGATCAGGCACTTGCCGGTCTTGCGAACCGAGCCCAGCAAGGTGTCGCGATCGAGCGGCCGCAGCGTGCGGAGGTCCACGACCTCGACGTCGATCCCCTCCCCGGCCACCCGCTCGGCGGCCTCGAGGCCGTAGGCGACCATCAGGCCATAGGCGACCAGCGTCACCTGCCGCCCGGGGCGCCGGATGGCCGCCCGACCCAGGGGCACCGTCCAGTCCCCCGCCGGCACGTCGCCGCGCACCGATCGATACATCTTCTTGTGCTCGAAGAACAGCACCGGATCGTCGTCCCGGATCGCCGACCTGAGCAGGCCCTTCGCGTCGTACGGGGTCGACGGGATCACGACCTTGAGCCCCGGCACGTGGGTGAAGAACGCCTCGACCGACTGGCTGTGGTAGAGCGCGCCGTGGACGCCGCCGCCGTAGGGCGCCCGGACCACCATCGGCAGGCCGATCCCGCCGTTGGTGCGGTATCGCATCCGCGCGGCCTCGGAGACCAGCTGGTTGAACGCCGGGTGGATGAAGTCCGCGAACTGGATCTCGGCGATCGGGCGCAGGCCGTTGATCGCCGCCCCGATCGAGGTCCCGACGATCATCGACTCGGTGAGCGGGGTGTCGATCACCCGCGCGTCGCCGAACTCGGTCCACAGGCCGTCGGTGGCGAGGAAGACCCCGCCCTTGCGGCCGACGTCCTCGCCCAGGACGATCACCGTGTCGTCGCGCCGCATCTCCTCCGCGAGGCCCTCGCGGATGGCCTCGATCATGGTCCGGATCGCCATCAGGCGTGCCCCCCGCGCGGCCCGGGTCCCGACGGGTGCCAGGATGGCGGCGGCTCGTTGGCCGCCGGATCCGCGTACACGCCGTCGAGCGCCGTGATCGGGTCGGGGTCGGGCTCGGCCTCCGCGAAATCGGTGGCGTCCTCGACGAGCGCGGCGATCTCGGCTGAAAGCGCGGCCTCGAGCTCGTCGGTCAGCACGCCCGCGTCGCGGAGCTGGGCCCGGAAGATGGGCAGCGGGTCGTGGGCGCGACCCTCCGCGAGGTCCGATTCGGAGCGGTACTTCGTCTGCTGGTCGTCGGAGCTGTGCGCGGTCAGGCGGGTCACCATCGCCTCGACCAGCGTCGGCCCGCCCCCGGATCGCGCCCGGTCCACCGCCTCACGCCCGGCCTGGTAGCACGCCAGGACGTCGGTCCCGTCGACCACCACGCCCGGGATCCCGTAGCCCGCCGCCCGGGCCGCCACGCTCCCCCCGCCGACCTGCCGGTCCACGGGCACGCTGATCGCGTAGCCGTTGTTCTCGACCACGAGCACGAACGGGAGCTGGTGGATCGCGGCGAAGTTGAGCGCCTCGTGGACGTCACCCTGGTTGGAGCTGCCCTCGCCCATGATCGCGACCGCCACCTGGTCGGTGCCACGGATCCTGGCGGCCAGCGCGATCCCGGTCGCGTGGAGGATCTGGGTGGCGACCGGCGACGAGACCGACACGATGTGGTGGGCGGGAGCGCCGTAGTGGCCGGGCATCTGGCGCCCGCCGGAACCCGCGTCGGAGGCCTTCGCGTACTGGGCCAGCATCAGGTCCCGGGGCGTCATCCCGAACGCGAGGCAGGTGGCGATGGAGCGGTAGAACGGGGCGACCCAGTCGTGCCCGCGCCGCAGCGGCCAGGCGAGCCCGACCTGGGCCCCCTCGTGACCCTGGCCGCTGATCACGAACGACAGGCGGCCGGCCCGGTTGAGGATCCACATCCGCTCGTCGATGGCCCGCGCGAGGGCCACGGTCCGGTACATGGCGACGAGGTCCGCGTCGGTCAGGCCGGCCGACGCGCCGAGGTCGCTGGCCCTCCGGCTCTCCGTCATTCCATCCCTCCCGTGAACGGGCGGACCGGCATGGATCCCGATGACCCTAGAAGTTGATCGAGCGGCCGTCGACGGCCATGGCGGTCTCGCCCAGGATCTCCGAGAACGTCGGATGGGCGTGGGTGGTCGCGCCGATCTCCCAGGGCGTCGCCTCGAGGGTCATGGCCAGCGACGCCTCCGCGATCAGGTCCGTGGCGTGCGGGCCGATGATATGGATCCCGAGCGTCTCGTCGGTGTCGCGGTGCGCGATGATCTTGGTGAAGCCCTCGTACTCGCCGCCGATGATCGCCTTGCCGATCGCCTGGAACGGGACCTTGGCCACCTTGATCGGCAGGTCCTGCGCCTCGCACTGCGCCTGGGTGAGGCCCACCGACGCGATCTCCGGGCGGCAGTAGGTGGCCCGGGGCTGCCTGACGTAGTCCATCTCGTGCACGTCCGCGTCGCCGACGATCGTGTGGACCGCGATGATCCCCTCGTGGGCCGCCGTGTGCGCGAGCTGGAGCCCGCCCACGATGTCCCCGATGGCGTACAGGTGGGCCTCCTTCGTCCGCATGTGGCCGTCCACCTTGACGAAGCCGCGATCGAGCTCCGCGCTCGTGGTCTCGAGGCCGACGTCCTCGGTGTTGACCGCGCGCCCGGCCGCGACCAGGAGCATCTCGGCCGAGATCTCCTTCGCCTCGCCACCCTCCGGACCCACCGTGAGCCGCACGCCATCCTCGTCCGCGATCACGCCGGCCGCGTCGAAGCGGGCCTTGGTGATGACGGTGATCCCGCGGCGGTTGAAGCTGCGCTCGAGCTCCTTGCTGACCTCGGCGTCCTCGAGGGGGACGATGGCCGGCAGGTACTCCAGCAGCGTGACCTTGGCGCCGAGGTCGTGGTACATCGACGCGAACTCCACGCCGACCGCCCCGGCTCCGACGACGATGATGCTGGCCGGCATCGAGTCGCTCCGGAGCACGTCATCGGAGGTGACGATCCGCTTGCCATCGGGGACGAGCCCGGGCAGCGACTTGACCCGCGATCCCGTCGCCAGGACGACATCCGTGCCGCTGAGCACGCGCTCGCCACCGGCGCCCGGCGTGCCGTCCTCGCCCGCGAGCTGCACCCGGACCTTGGTGGCCCCGTCGAGCCGGCCACGCCCGGCGATCCACGTCACGTCGTTCTTCTTGACCAGGCTCTGGAGGCCCTTCCACATCCGGCCCACGACCTGCTCGCGCCGCTTGGCGATCTGGGCGAAGTCCACCTCGGCGGGACCGGGCAGCCGAAGGCCGAAGTCACCCGCCTTGCGGAGCTTCTCGGCGAGTGCCGCCGACTCGAGCATGGCCTTGGTGGGGATGCAGCCGCGGTGGAGGCAGGTGCCGCCGAGCCGGTCCTCGTCCACGAGGGCCACCCGAAGGCCCAGCTGGGCGCCCCGGAACGCCGCCGCGTAGCCGCCGGTGCCGGCGCCGAGGACGATCAGGTCGAAGTCGTTGGAAGAGCCGACGGCCATCGCTCAGGTGACCTCCGTTGCGGCCACGGGCGAACGGGCTGGCGTCGGATTGCCGGACCGCTCGTGGGGATGTGGCATCGTGCCCGATCGTACACCGCGCCACTCGACCGCCGGGGAATTGAAACGCCGGGCCGCGAGATCGCGACCCGGCGTTGCGTGAGGCGCTGAGTCAGCCGCCGCGCTGGGTGCGGAAGCAGTCCGAGCAGTAGACGGGCTTGCCGTTGGTCGGCCGGAACGGAACCTTGGCTTCCTTGCCGCAGCTGGAGCAGGTCGCCGAGAACATCTCACGCGGTCCGCTTGAGCGCTGGCCGTAGCCACCACCGCCACCGCCACCGCCGTAGCCACCGGCGGAATAGCCGCCGCCTCCACCGTAGCCACCGGAGTCATAGCCGCCGCTCGAGTACGAGCCGCCGCCATAACCACCGCTGTCACCCGAGCGCGCGGCCTTGCGGCTTGCGCGGCACGAGGGGCAGCGACGGGGCTCCGAGAATCCCTTCTCGGCGTAGAACTCCTGTTCGCGCTCCGTGAATGCGAACTCCATTCCGCAGTCGGAACAGGTAAGGGTCTTGTCGGCCACGTGCCGATCTCCTCCAGTTGTCGCCGCCTCTTGCCCGGGGTCCTCGAGTGTTGCTGGTGCTTGCCGGAGGAAACCGTGTGCCGAACGTGCGAACGAAATGAGCATGCGCGACGATGCGCGCGACGTGAGCATACGCGGTCATCGCAACCGTGGCGATACCTTTCTTGCACCCCTTCGTAGGGTCGGCAGGTGACCGGAATGCCCTAGCCGGCCGCCGGGACGTCGTACTCGCGACGGGCGCCCTCGACGTAGCGGGCGACCTCGGCGGCCTGGCGGGCCTGGTCCCAGCCGAGGACGCCGCCGGCGATCTCCGCGACGCGAGGGGCGATCGCCTCGCCCCGATCGCGCAGCGCCGGTGCCAGCCGGAGCCGGCGCGCAAGCAGGTCGTCAAGGTCCATCGCCTGTTCCTGCTCCACGCCCCAGGCGATCTCCGCCTCGAGGTAGGGGTGGCCGTCGACGAGCGGGCGGACGAGGTCGCGAGCGCGACCGAGCGCGAGCACCTCGGGCGCCCGTGTCCCGTGGCGGTCGACCAGGCTGCGTGCCTGGTCGGGGTCGAGGTGCTCGTCGCGGACAAGACGTGCGGCCAGCGCGTCGAGGTCGCCGCAGCGGAGCGGCGCCGTCGATCGGCAGCTCCGCGGTGGCCGACGGCCGGCTGCGCGCGTCCGTCCCGAGGACCGCGTTCACCGCGTCCCTGGCCATGACCCGGTAGGTCGTGTACTTGCCGCCGCTCACCCGCACCAGCCCCGGAGCCTCGACCGCCACCTTGTGCTCGCGGGAGATCTTCACCGACGAGCTGGCGTCCGACGGCGCGACCAGCGGGCGAAGGCCCGCGTAGGTGCCGGTGATGTCGTCCCGGGTGATGTGGAGGTCGAGCGCGCCGTTGAGCGTGCCCAGGATCTCGTCCACCTCGGGGCCGTCGGACGCGACATGGTCCAGCGGCCCCCGGTACGGGTGGTCCGTGGTGCCGATGACCCAGTGGCGCGGCCACGGGACCAGGAACGCGACCCGGCCCGGGATCCGCAGGGTCACGCCGCCGCGCGCGGGGATCCGGTCGCGATCGATGACAAGGTGGCTGCCCCGGGCCGGCAGGATCTCAAACGAGCCGCCCCCGAACGGGCGATCCGGCAGGGCGCCCCAGACGCCGGTCGCATCGAGGACGGCGGTCGCGCGGACGTCGGCGGACGCGCCCGTGAGCAGGTCCGTGACGGTGGCGCCGGCGATCCGCTCACCCTCGCGGAGCGGGCGCCGTCGCCCGGGCCCTGGTCACGACCACCGCGGCGCCGGCGGCCTGGTCGAGCGCCGTGCGCACGACCGCGAGCGTGAACCGGGCGTCGTCCTCCATCGCGTCGTGGTAGACCAGCGCACCCCGCAGGTTGTGGCGGACGAGGTTCGGGATGTAGGCCAGCGTCTCGTCGACGCCCAGGTGCCGATGCCTGCCCGCGGACGCGGCCGAGCCGAGCACGTCATAGGCCGTCAGCCCGGCGCCGTAGAAGGCACGCATGATCCAGCGAGCCCCGTAGATCGGGAACAGGAATTCCTCGAGCCGGACCAGGTGCGGGGCAAGCCGCAGCAGCCGGGCCCGCTCGGCCAGCGCCTCGCGCACGAGGCTCACCTCGAACTGCTGGAGGTACCGGAGCCCGCCGTGGATCAGACGGCTGGAACGGCTGCTGGTCCCGGCGCTGAGGTCGTCCTGCTCCACGAGCGCGACCTTCATGCCGCGCGACGCCGCGTCAAGCAGCGCGCCGGCACCGACGATGCCACCGCCGACGATCAGCAGGTCCCAGTGCTCGTCGGCGAGGCGGGCAAGGTCTGCGGTGCGGCGTTCGAGGGGGCTGGTCATCGTCGATGGTCTCCTGGCGTCGTCTGATCAGGCGCCCGGTCGGCGCAGGATTCGCCACAGGACGACGCCGGTCCCCAGGATCAGGACGAGGATCAGCAGTGGCGTGTGGAACACGATGTCCTGGCCAGCAGTCGGCAGCAGCGCCGTGAGGCCCGCGGCGGCCATCACCACGATGACTGCCGCGGCAGCAAGGAGCAGCACCGCGCGGATCCCCGGCTGGCGGGTCTCGGTCATCGGGCTGCTCAACTCCGGTCGGCCCCGGACGGGATGCCGATCGGGGCGACGAGCACCCGGCCGGCAAGCCTTCGTCCGACACGCGATCGGAGTCCGGTCTTCGGGCGGTGGAACGTCACCGTCAGATCGGCGCGGACGACGGGATCCGACGCGTCGCCCGAGGTGAGGTCAACGGCCGTCGGCGTGTCGACCGCAAGGACGGGCACGCCGGCCTCGCGGGCCCTCCGGATGACCTCGACGGCGGCGCGGACGGGCTCCCGCAGCTGTCCCCGGACACCGGTCCCGAGGAGGGCGTCGACCACGATCGACGCCTTATCGATCCCCTGCCCCAGGATCGCGACATCGCGAGCCACCGGCGCGTGGATCCTGGTCACGTTCGCGAGGTTGTCCAGCCGCTTCCAGTTCCTCGCCGCGTCCGGCGTTCCGGGCCTCGACGCCGCAGCCACCAGGACGGCGATCACCGGCGTGCCCCACTCCGCGAGACGACGAGCCGCGACGAACCCATCGCCACCGTTGTTGCCGGGACCGGCGAGCACCAGGACCGGCCGTCCCTCTCGCTCGTTGAAGGCCACCAGCGCGCGGGCCGCCGCAGCGACGGCCGTCCCCGCGTGCTCCATGAGCTCATCGCCGGGCGTGCCCAGCGCCTGTGCCTTGTGGTCCGCGCCGGTCATCGCCTCGGCCGTGATCGCGGTCCTGGCGGCCGCCGCCGCCCAGCGCAACTCGAGCTCGTCGAGCGTGAGCGAGCTGAGCCCGGGATCATCGGCGGGCAGGGGCGCGGTGCGTGGTTGAGCGCGTTCATGGGGGGCACGTCGCAAGGGTACCGCGAGCGATGCCGCGGGGCCTATCCCGGGAGCCTCGCCTCCGGCACACCGGACGCACCCTCGCGCACCTCGAGCAGCCCCTCGCCGGCCATCGCCAGCACCGACTCGCGAACGGCCCCGGCCGGGTGCTGGCCGATGGCGTCGTCGTACACGACCCACGACCCGTCGCTCGCCTCGCGAGCCAGCTCCAGGATCCGGCCCCGGAGCCAGCGGCGCGTGGACGGGAATGCCGGCGCGGGCCGGCGCCGCGGCGTCGTGCCTGCGGCGCTGGCCGCCGGGCCGATCACCCGCGGCGTACCGGCACCACGCGATGACCGGGCAGTCGGCGCAGCGTGGCCGCGACGGCCGGCACAGGCGCGCACCCAGGTCCATCAGCGCGTGGGTCCAGGCATCGGGTCGGTCGCGGGACACGGCGGCGTCGGCGAGGTCCTGCATCAGCGGGACGGAGTACGCCTCCGGCCCACCCGCCACGATGCGCCCGAGCACGCGCCGCACGTTGGTGTCGACCGCCCCGACGGGCATCCCGAACGCGATCGCCGCCACCGCCCGTGCCGTGTACGGCCCCACGCCCGGCAACGCCTCGAGCGCTTCGACCGACGACGGGACGACACCCGCGTGGTCGCGCACGATCGCCTGCGCCGCCCGGTGCAGGTGCACGGCCCGCCGGTTGTA
Source organism: uncultured Chloroflexia bacterium (assembly GCA_963700555.1). Lineage (GTDB taxonomy): Bacteria > Chloroflexota > Limnocylindria > Limnocylindrales > CSP1-4 > CAIXZV01. Next base: position 126,073 of record CAVOXZ010000018.1, on the reverse strand, counting down.
GCCGAGCCCGGCCCATGCCCGGACCACGTCCGCGACGGGTGCCGCCGCGAGGGTGCGGACGGTCGGCCAGCGGGCCATCCACGAGGTCCAGGCCTCGGCCGCCCGTGCCGCCTGCGTCTGCTGCGCCATCAGCTCCGAGACGAGCACCGAGTACGGATCCGCGCTGGACCGGAAGGCGAGCTCGCGGCTCGTGGCGTCGTACCACGCCAGGAGCGCGTCGCGGCCTCCGCAGGCAGCGGGTCGTCGAACGAAGCTGAGAACGTCACGCCGCCAAGGGTACGGACTCAGGCGTCGAAGCGGACGGCGAGATAGCCCACCGTGCGGTCGGGTGGGCCACCGGCATCGGCCGAGGTCGAGGCCGCGAGGAGCGTCCCGCGCGATGCGCCCATCGCCCGCATGGCCGCCAGCCCGAGGACCGCGGGCTCGATGCCGCACATCCCGCACGCGACGCCCGGGATGCCGTCCCGGCGGACCACCGCCTCCTCGTGCGCGAGCCGGTCGGCGTCGACCGCCGCGATCGCGGGCAGCAGGCGCTCGGTGACAGCCTCGCACGCGGCGGCCGCCGGGTAGTGCGCCATGTCCGAGCTGATCGCGAGGACGATCGGGCTGCCCGCCGCTCGCCGGGCGGCCAGGAGCTGTCCGAGCCGCTCCCCTGCCCCGATCGCTCGCGCTCGCCGTGCCGCACGAGACCGCCAGCGCTACGAGCCGCGCGCCCGGCGATGCGGCCGCCAGCAGCGGCAGCTGGACCTCGATCGAGTGCTCGCCGATGTGGGCAGCCGGATCGGCGGTGAACGGTGGGCCGAGCGCGACCACGTCCGTCGTGAGCGCGTCGTCCACCTCGATCGTGTCGCCGGGCATCGCCCAGGGACCGCGATCCCAGGCCCCGACGCCATCGAGCCAGCCCGCGCCGTGGTTGGTGCCGAGGATCACGACGGTGAGGCGGGCTGTGCCGCCCGTCGCCGACGACTCCTCGACCGCCGGGGACGGCAGCGTCGCCCAGCCGGCAGCGGCGGGCACCCCGGAGTAGACCAGGCCCGCGTGCGGGACCAGCAGGCCGAGTGGCGGCGAGGCGAGGGCGACCGACCGCGAACCGGGCAGCCGCGAGGCGGCCTCGTACAGCGTCGCCACCAGCTCGTCGAGCCGTCCGGGCGCGGAGGGGTAGAAGCTCCCCGCGACCGCCGCCGGCCGGACCGGTCCGTGATCCGTTCGGTCGGTCATCGCGGCGGCCGCTCCCACAGCCCCTCGATCGCCTGCCCGCAGGCCGGGCATCGACCGCCGGGCTCAAGACGGGACCGGGCCCGGTATCCCCGCCGTTCCACGACGACGAGGCCACACGCGGGACAATGCGTGTCCTCCCGCCCGAGCTCCGGCGCGTTGCCGACGTAGACGTGCCGCAGTCCCGCTTCCCGCCCGATCTCGGCCGCGCGGAGCAGGGTCCCGAGCGGCGTGGGCGGGACGTCCGACATGCGGTACGCCGGGTGGAAGCGCGACACGTGCCACGGGGTGTCGGGGCCAAGCCGCTCCATGATCCACCCGGTCAGCGCTCGCAGCTCCTCGTCGGAGTCGTTGTGCCCCGGGATCACCAGGGTCGTCAGCTCCAGCCAGGTGCCGGCAGCGTGGTAGGCCTCGATCGCCTCGAGCACGTGGGCCAGGCGCGCCCCGCACAGCCGCCGGTAGAAGGCGTCGTCGAAGCTCTTGAGGTCCACGTTCGCGGCGTCGAGCACCCCGGCCAGCAGCCCCACCGCCTCGGGTGTCGCGTAGCCGTCGGTGATGAACAGGTTGCGGAGCCCCGCCTCGCGGGCGAGCCGGCCCGTATCGAGCGCGTACTCCAGGAACACGGTGGGCTCGACGTACGTGTAGGCGATCGATGTCGCGCCGGCCCGCAGCGCCTCCGTGACCACGCCCGACGGTGGCATCACCCGCTGCTCGAGCTCGAGGCCCAGCCGCGGGGCCATGGCGAGCTCCCAGTTCTGGCAGAACGTGCAGTGGAACGGGCAGCCCGGTGTCGCGATCGAGTACGCAAGCGATCCCGGGTCGACGTGGAACAGCGGCTTCTTCTCGATGGGGTCGATCCCGATCGCCGCGACCCCGCCGTACGCCTCGCACCACAGGGTACCGGCGCGGTTCACTCGGACGCCGCAGATCCCGCGGCGACCCTCGCGCACGAGACAGCGGTGGGCGCAGGTGGCGCAGCGGACCGCACCGTCATCCGCCGGCGCCGCGAGGAGCGTCGGAACCGGTGCTGGCGTCGGGCGGGTCGAGGTCGACATCGGGCTCCTGCCAGTCTCCGCCCAGGGCCGCCGGCCGCCCCAGTGCCGCCCGGTCCGGAATCGGGGCATTCGGACCCTGCCCCGGGCGTGCCGACCGCGCGAGGATCCCCGGTAGCTGGAGGTTCTGCCATGTCGCGCCCGCCCGACACCCCGATCGCAGCCACCGGTCCCGAGGCCGTGCAGCTCTCGGTCGACGACCAGGTGCGCCTGTTCGAGCTGGCCCGCACGGCCGTCGCGGTCGCCGTGGGCGCGCGGCCCGCCGAGGACCTGGAAGCACTGTTGGAAACGGGATCGCTTCCGGACTTGCACGCCGGAGCGTTCGTGACGCTCACCGAGGACGACCAGCTCCGCGGCTGCATGGGCCGGCTCGACGCCGGGACACCCGCCTGGATCTCGGTCCTTGCCGCAGCCCGGACGGCGGCCCTGGGCGATCCTCGGTTCCGCGCGCTGGTGGGCACGGAGCTGCCGCGCGTCCACCTCGAGGTGTCGGTGCTGGGGCCGATGGAGCCGCTCCCCGATCCGGCGATCTTCCGGCCGGGTGTCGACGGCCTGCTTGTCTCGCGAGGCGAGCGACGGGGGCTCCTGCTACCCGAGGTTGCGGGCATGCTCGAGCCACGCCACGACGCGATGCTCGACGCCGTGTGCACCAAGGCGGGCCTGCCGGCCGGGGCGTGGAGCGACCCGCGAACCGAGCTGCTCGTCTTCCGGACCTGCCGGTTCGGCGGCCCCGCGGTCTGAGGCTCCCGGTCCGGGCGAGCCGGCTCCGGACGGCCGCCGTACCATGGCTGTACGAGCGGAGGGGTCCATGACGATGCGGTTCGGAGCCGCCTTCTGGGTGCAGCGCACGGCGTGGCCGTCGCTGCGGGAGGCCGTCCTGCGGGCCGAGGCGGCCGGCTGGGACGACCTGTGGATCGACGACCACCTGCTGTGCGACGAGGGCGCCTGGCGACGACGGCAAGCTCGAGGGCTGGTCGGTCCTGGCGGCGATCGCCGCCGTGACCACCCGTCCGCGGCTCGGCCACCTGGTCACGGCGAACACGCTGCGCAACCCGGGCCTGACCGCGAAGCTAGCCACGACCCTCGACCATGTCAGCGACGGGCGGGGAGTCCTCGGCATCGGGGCCGGCTGGTTCGAGCGGGAGCACGCGGCATTCGGGTTCGACTTCGGCAGCGGGCCCGGGCGAGCGGCTGGACCGGCTGGGCGAGGCGCGTCCCGCTCATCCGGCGGTTGCTCGACGGGGAGACGGTCACCCACGACGGCCGGTTCTACCGGTTCCGCGATGCCGTCTGCGCTCCGCGTCCCGTGCAGCCGCGCCTGCCGATGCTGATCGGCGGCAGCGGGCCGCGGAAGACGCTGCCGCTCGTCGCCCGCCACGCCGACCTGTGGAATGCGTACGGGTCACCCGAGGAGCTCGCGGCGCACGACGCGAACCTCCGTGCCGCGTGCGAGGCCGCCGGCCGGGACGAGCGGTGAGATCGAGCGCACGATCTACCTCAACGTCGTCATCCGCGACTCACGGCGAGATCGCGGTCGGGCCTGGTCCGAGTGGCTCACGAGCCACCGGCCGCAGGACGGCGAGGACACCCTGGCGGCCGGAGGCACGGTCGAGGAGGTCGCGGCCGTCGCTGGCGCGGTACCGGGAGGTGGGCTTCGACCACCCGGTGCTGATCTTCCGGGCACCGTGGGACCTGGAGACCATCGATCGCCTGCCGGAGCTCCGGGCGGCGATGGGCTGAGACTCGGGGCCCGTCGCCGGGGCTCGTGGCGCGGGGCGGCTAGCCGGGCCCGCGGTTCGTGGCGCCGGGCCCGCGGGTCGTGGCGCCGGGCCCGCGGTTCGTGGCGCCGGGCCCGCGGTTCGTGGCGCCGGGCCCGCGGGTCGTGGCGCGGGGCGCCACGGCGGGCGGCGTCCGGGCGGCGAACCGGGCCCGCTGCCGGGGTTCGTGGCGCTGGGCGCCACGGCGGGCGGCGTCCGGGCGGCAAACCGGGCCCGCTGCCGGGGTTCGTGGCGCCGGGCGCCACGGCACGCCCGCGGCGTCCGGGCGGCGGACCGGGCTCAACACCGAGCTCAAGACCCGGCTGCGTGGCGCGGGGCGCGTGGCGCGGGGCGCGTGGCGCGGGGCGCGTGGCGCGGGGCGCGTGGCGCGGGGCGCGTGGCGCGGGGCGCGGGGCGTCGGGGGTAGCGGACCGGGCTCAAGACCCGGCTTCGTGGCGCGGGGCGCCACGGGGGGCCGGATCGTGCCGATGCGCGGGCCGGATCGTGCCGACGTCAGGCCGGCGTGACGACTTCGGACGGCGCGCCGCGGCCCAGCCACTCACCTATGCGGCCCGCCGCGGCGAGTCCCCCGCTGATGCAGTCCGGCAGTCCGACGCCGCGGTACGAAGCGCCCGCGACGGTCACCGCCGGCCATGCGGTCATGACGTCCTCGATCGCGGCGACGCGCCGGAGATGGCCGACGGTGTAGCGCGGCATCGCGCCATCCCAGCGTGAGACCCGGACGACGAGCGGCTCGCCGGAGATCCGGAGCGTGCCCTCGACCTCGGCCCGGGCGGCGGCAACGAGATCCGCCTCCGGGAGCGACGTCGCGGATCCCTCGTCGCGCACGAACATCCGGACCAGGACGATGTCGTCGGGGGCTCGATCCGGCCACTTCTCGGACGACCAGGTGCAGGCGGAGATCGGGCCGCCCTCCGATGCCGGGATGAGGTACCCGTGGCCGACGAGCGGACGGCCGACCCGGTCGCGCCGGTAGGCGAGCGTCACCAGGATCGAGGTTCCGTGGGGGACGTCGCCCAGGACCGCCGTGGCGCCCGGCACCTCGCCCTCCAGCAGTCCCGCAGCCCTGGGGGCTGGCACGGCCAGGATCGCGCCATCGAAGCGGTCCAGCGACCCGTCGGCGAAGCGGGCCGCGACCCCCGTTCCGGCGCGGCTCAGCGAGCGGACGCCGAGCCCGAGCCGGACCTCCGCGCCGTCGCGCGAGATGCCCGCCTCGAGGGCATCGACCAGCGTGCCCATGCCGCCGCGGAGCGAGGCGAACACGCCCAGGGGCTTGCCCCGTGGTGGGCCTGCGCTGCGCCGACGCAGCCGCAGCCCGTCTCGCCGCCGCCTCGCGCATCGCCCTGCCATCGGCCAGGCCCGCGAACAGCAGGCTCCGATGCTCGCGCTCCGCGATCCGCAGCTGGGGCACCACGGCGTCGAGCGACAGCTCATCGATGGGCGTGCCGTAGACGCCGCCGACCAGCGGGCCCGCGAGCCGGTCCACCAGCGGCGATCCCAGCCGGCGCCGCAGGAACGTCCCGACCGCGACATCGTCGGGAGGCAGCATTCGCGGCCACACGAGGTCCTTCGCCATCCGGATCTTCTCCGGCCACGAGAACAGGCGCGTGCGGGCAAACGGCATCACCTTGGTCGGCAGCACCAGCCCGAGCCCGTCGGGCATCGGGACCAGCTCGCCGTCGTGACGGATGTAGACCGCTCGCGGGTCTCTCGTGCCGACCAGCTCGTCGCCAAGGCCGAGCTCCCGGCACAGCGTGACGGCCGCGGGACGCGTGGTCAGGAACGAGTCCGGGCCGTGCTCGAGGAGCAGGCCGTCGACGTCCTCCGTGGCGATCTTCCCGCCCAGCCTCGGCCCGGCGTCGACGACGGTGACGGGCACCCCGTCGCGGGCGAGGGCGCGGGCGGCGGCGAGACCGGTGATCCCGCCGCCGATGACCAGGACGCTCATGAGGGGCGTCCCCTACGCCATCCCGTACTGGGGCGCGCCGCCGGACGGGACGTACGGGCACAGCGGATCGGCCTCGAGCGGGTCACCGGTCCAGGCATACGCCCGGGCCCGCGATCCGCCGCACACGCGGGCGTACTCGCAGGCGCCGCAGCGGCCGCGGAAGCCCTCGGGGTTGCGCAGCCCGCGCATGACCTCGTGGTCGCGGTACAGGTCCACGATCGACTGCGTCCGGACGTTGCCCAGCGGGATCGGCAGGAACCCGGACGGGTTCACGGTGCCGTCGTGGTTGATGAACACGATGCCGTTGCCGTCGCGGATGCCGAAGCCCCGCCCGACCGACGTGGCGAGGATCTCCTCCTCGGTCTTTCCCTCCGCCTGCCACTCGCGGATCGCGTGCCGGCGGTAGTGGGTGGCCTCGGTGGTCTTGACCTGGAACGGGGCGGTCCGCCCGAGGTTGAACAGCCAGGCGTTGAGCTTCTCGGACTCGCCGGGCGTGATCTCCTTGAGGTCGGAGCCGCGGCCGGTCGTGATCAGCATGAACAGCGCCCAGCGCATGACGTCCATGCCCACGAGGAGCTCGTAGATCGCGGGCAGGTCCTCGAGGGTCTGGTCCGTGACCAGGGTGTTGACCTGGATCGGCAGGCCGGCGGCCCGGGCCCACCTCGCGGCCTGGAGGGTCTTGTCGAACGTCCCTTCGACCATCCGGAAGCCGTCGTGGCGCTCCGCGTTGGAGCCGTCGATCGAGAGGCTGATGTTCTGGATGCCGGCGTCGCGGAGGCTCTCCATGACCTCCTGGGTCAGGAGCGGGGTGGCGGCGGGTGCGAGCGAGGCGCCGATCCCCCGCTCCGTGGCGGCCCGGACGAGGTCGTGGAGGTCGGGGCGATTGAGCGGGTCGCCCCCGGTGAACACGACGTGCGGGTACGGGCGGCCGAACTTCGTGATCTCGTCGAGCAGGCGCTCGCCCTCGGCCGTGGTGAGCTCGAGCGGGCTGCGCTCGGCCTGTGCCGTCGCGCGGCAGTGGCGGCAGGCGAGGCCGCAGGCGAGGGTGGTCTCCCAGTACACCAGCATCGGGGCGCGATCGTAGACGTAGCCCTGGGCGCGGACGGCGCCGACGCCCGTGATGCCGGGGTGGCCGCCCGGGTGGCCGCCCGGATGCCCACCGGGATGACCACCCGGCTGTCCGGAGGGCCGACCGGCGGGAGCGGGATCGATGGTCGTGGTCATGGCAGTTCGCTCCTGGCCTCAGGCGGCGGTGACGGGGCGGAGGGACGCGGCCGCGATGTCGGCCAGGCCCGCGATGAACGTCGGGTCGGTGTTCATCGAGCGCGCGCGCTCGAGCCGGATGCCGGCCTCGCGGGCGATGCCCTGCGCCTCGATGTCGATGTCGAACAGGACCTCCAGGTGGTCGGCGACGAAGCCGACCGGCCGGATGACCAGGCCGGGAACGCCTTCGGCGGCCAGGCGGCGGATCTCGACCAGGATGTCCGGGCCCAGCCACGGCTCGTCCGTTCGGCCCGCGCTCTGGAAGGCGAACTCGTAGGTCGTCGATGCCCAGCTCGCGCGCGACCAGGGCGGCCGTCGCCGCCAGCTCGGCCGGGTAGGGGTCGCCGTCGGCGAGCACCCGGGCCGGAAGGCTGTGGGCGGTGAACATGCACCGGACGCCCGACCGGATCGTCGAAGTGGGCGAGGGCCTCGCGCGCGGTCTGCGCGAGCGCCTCGATGAACCGCGGCTGGTCGTGCCAGCTGGCGATGTAGTCCACCGGGGGGCGCTGCCTCGCCCAGGTCGGCCAGCGCCGCATCCACCGCACGTCGGTAGCCGGCCGCGTTCGACGATGCCTGCGGGGCGAGCGCGATCGCCGTGAAGTGCCGGCACGCCGTCGGCGGCCATGCCCTTGACGATGTCCCCGATCCGCGGCGCGATGTGGCGCATCCCCGCGTAGACGGGGACCGGCAGCCCGCGGGCCGCCAGCTCGGTCTCGAGCGCCGCCCGCTGCGCCTCCACGATCCTCGACAGCGGCGATCCGCCGCCGATGGCGCGGTACCGGTCCAGCAGCTCCTCGAGCAGGTGCGCCGGCGGCGGCGATCCGCGGCGGATGTCGGTGTAGTAGGCCTCGACCTGGTCGAGCGAGTCCGGGGACCCGTAGGCCATGAGCAGGACGGCGTCGGTCATCGGGTCGCTCCCTGGTCGTGGACCAGGTCCACGAGTCGCTTGAGGTGGTCCGGGTCCGTGGCCGGCAGGACGCCGTGACCCAGGTTGAAGATGTGGCCCGGGCGCCCCCCGTTCTCCGCCAGCACCCAGCGAGCAGCCTCCTCGACACCCGCCCACGGCCCCAGGAGCAGGACGGGATCCAGGTTGCCCTGGACGGCCCGATCGCCGACCAGTCGCCGGCCCGCCGACAGCGCGATCCGCCAGTCGAGGCCGATCACGTCGCCGCCGGCGAGCGCCTGGAGCGGCAGGATGCCCCCGGTCCCGACCCCGAAGTGGGTGGCCGGGACGCCAAGGGTGGAGATCCCCTCGAACAGGCGGCGCATCCAGGGCCACAGCCGCCGCTCGTAGTCGAGCGGCGAGAGGCCGCCGACCCAGCTGTCGAACACCTGGACCGCCTCGACACCGGCGGCAACCTGGGCGCGGAGGTAGCCGATCGTGGCGTCCACGAGCCGGTCCAGCAGCGCGGCCCAGGTCGCGGGCTCGGCGTGCATCAGGCGCTTGGTGGTCACGAAGTCGCGCGACGGCCCGCCCTCGACGAGGTAGCACGCCAGCGTGAACGGCGCGCCGGCGAAGCCGATGAGCGGGACCGGCGATTCGGCACGGATGAGCCGGATCGCCTCAAGCAGCGGCGCGACGGCCTCGTCCGGGTCGAAGGCGCGCAGCGCCTCGACGTCGGCCATGGTCCGGAGCGGCCGCTCGATGACCGGACCGCGACCCTCGACGATGTCGAAGTCCACGCCGAGCCCGCCGAACGGCGTCGTGATGTCCGCGAACAGGATCGCGGCGTCCACGCCCAGCCGGCGGACGGGCTGGAGGGTGACCTCGGCGCACAGCGCGGGATCGCGCGTGATCTCGAGCAGCGTGGCGTGCTCGCGGATGGCGCGGTACTCGGGCAGCGCCCGGCCGGCCTGGCGCATGAACCAGACGGGCGTCGTGTCCGTCGGCAGGCCCCGGGCTGCCCGCAGGTAGCGGGCATCGGGACGGGGAGCCGGCCCGGAACCGGTGGCCGGAGCGGCCTGCGCGGTCATGCGTCGAACGCCCGGCGGGCCGCAGCGATCGTCGCCTCGATCTCCGCGGACCCGTGGGCCGCCCCGAGGAACCAGGCCTCGAACTGCGACGGCGGGAGCAGGATCCCCTGGTCCAGCATCGCGCCGAAGAAGCGCGCGTAGGCATCGCGGTCGGCGGCGCCGGCCTCCGCCCAGTCGCGCGGCGCGGCGGGCAGGAAGAACACGGTCAGCAGCGAGCCCACCCTCGCGATCGCCACCTCGCGGCCGGCGGCAGCGGCGGCATCGCGCAGCCCGGTCTCGAGGTCGCGCCCGGCGTGCTCGAGCGCGGCGTAGACGTCGGGGGTGAGCAGGTCGAGCGTCGCGACGCCCGCGGCCATCGCCAGCGGATGCCCGGACAGGGTCCCCGCCTGGTAGACGCCACCCTCGGGAGCCACGTGGGCCATCAGGTCGGCACGCCCGCCGTAGGCGCCAACCGGCATCCCGCCGCCGATGATCTTGCCCAGCGTGGTGAGGTCGGGCGTGACGCCGAAGCGCTCCTGGGCGCCGCCCTTCGCGAGCCGGAACCCCGTGATCACCTCGTCGAAGATGAGCAGCGCGCCGTTCGCGGTCGTGAGGTCGCGGAGGGCCTGGAGGAAGCCGGGGGCCGGTGCGACGACACCGACGTTGGCGGCAACGGGCTCCAGGATCACCGCCGCCACCGCGCCCGGGTGCTGCTCGAAGACGCTCGCGATGGCGTCGGGATCGTTGTAGGGAACCACGACGGTATCGCGCGCGGCGGCCGCGGTGACGCCGGCCGAGCCGGGCATCGCCAGCGTCGCGAGCCCGGAGCCGGCCTCGACCAGCAGGCTGTCGCCGTGGCCGTGATAGCCGCCGGCGAACTTGACGATCAGGTCCCGTCCGGTGGCGCCGCGCGCGAGCCGGATGGCGCTCATCACCGCCTCGGTCCCGGACGAGACGAAGCGCATCCGCTCCATGGACGGCATGGCGGCCCGGATCCGCGTCCCGAGCTCCACCTCGAGCGGGCTGGTGGCGCCCAGCGCGAACCCGTCGAGGGCGGCCTGGCGGACGGCCTCGACCACCTCGCGGCGCCCATGGCCCAGGATGGCGGGACCCCAGGAGCTGATGTAGTCGAGGTACCAGGCGCCGTCCGCGTCGCGGACGCGGGCTCCCCGGCCCTCCTCCAGGATGAGCGGAGGGCGGCCGACCGAGCGGAACGCCCGGACCGGGCTGTTGACGCCGCCCGGGAACAGCGACTCGGCGGTCTGGCGCAGCTGGGCCTGACGGCTCGCGACGGCGTCGCCCCTCATGATCGTCTGGCTCATCAGCGGGTCTCCCGGGTCCAGGCCGCGAGATCCGCGGCCGCGTAGGTGATCACGAACCCGGCACCGGCGCGCAGGATCGAGGTGGTGGCCTCGGTGAGGGCACGGCGGCGGTCCAGCCAGCCACGCTCCGCGGCGGCCTCGATGGACGCGTACTCGCCGCTCACCTGGTAGGCGCCGATCGGGACGTCGTAGCGAGCGCGGGCGGCGGCCAGGATGTCCAGCGAGGGCAGCGCCGGCTTGACCAGGAGCATGTCCGCGCCCTCGACGATGTCGGCGTCCATCTCGCGCATGGACTCGCGGGCGTTGGCCGGGTCCATCTGGTAACCGCGCCGGTCGCCGAACGAGGGCGTCGAGCCGGCTGCGTCGCGGAACGGCCCGTAGAACGCCGACGCGGTCTTGGCCGCGTAGGCGAGGATCGCGGCGTCCTCGTGGCCGGTCGAATCGAGGCCGTCGCGGATCGCGGCGACCTGGCCGTCCATCATCGCGGAGGGGGCGACGATGTCCGCCCCGGCTGCGGCCTGCGAGGCCGCCGTGCGCGCAAGGAGCTCGATGGTGGCGTCGTTGTCCACCCGGCCGTCCGCCATCAGCGGGCCGCAGTGGCCGTGGTCGGTGTACTCGCACAGGCAGGTGTCGGCGATGAGCACGAGATCCAGGTCCGCGTCCCGGAAGCGGCGCAGGGTCTCCTGGACGATGCCGTCGTCGACCCAGCCGCCCGTCCCGACCGCGTCCTTCGCTGCGGGCAGTCCGAACAGGATCACGCCGCCGACACCGAGCGCCTCGAGCGCGCGGGCGTCCCGGAGCGCCTCGTCGGGGGTCACCCGCATCACGCCGGGCATCGACCCGACGGGCTCGCGTCCCTCGCGACCGGGCTGGACGAACATCGGGGCGACCAGCTGCCGCGGGTGGATCCGCGTCTCGCGCACGAAGGCGCGCAGGGTCTCGGTGCGGCGGGTCCGGCGCAGGCGATGCGCCGGGTCGGGCGCGAGCACCGTGGCACCGGCGCTCGCGGGGGCGGCGACGGTCAGCGGATGGTCGAGATCGAGCGTCATCGGGCTCCTCCGAAGGCAGGGGCGGGGTCGAAGTCGGGATCGGAATTGGTGCTCGAGAGGACCGGCGGCGCACCCAGTGCCCGCGCGGTGAACTCGGCGAGGGAGGCCGCATCCGGGGCCGGCGCCACGTGGACGACGCTGAACCCCGCGTCGGCGGCGACCTGGGCGGTGCGTGCCCCGGCAGCGATCAGGGGCGTGGCCAGCAGCGCCGGGCGGCGCTCCTCTGCCACCAGCGCCACGAGGCCACGGGCGGTCGAGCCACTGGTCGCCACGATCACGTCGGGCGCACCGTCGTCGAAGGCCCCGGCGAGGAGTCCGCGCGATGCCGCCGGCGCCTCCACGGTCTGGTACGCCACGGCCTCGGTCACGACGGCCCCACGCCGCCGCAGGACCGTGACCAGGGCCGGGTCGGAGATGTCGCCGTGCGGGACGAGGACCCGGTCACCCTCGGCTGAGCGGCACCTCGACGGCGAGTGCCGCGGCATCGGCCCGGGTCGGGGTGAAGATCCCCGCGAGACCCGCGCCCCGCAGCACGACGGCCGTCGCATCACCGACCGCTGCCCACCGGCAAGGTGGATGCGTCCACGCCCAGCCGGGCCATCGCCGCGAGCACGGCCGACGCCGCGTTGGCGCTCGCCACGACCACCAGGTCGCCGGTCCGGGCCGCGGCAACGGCGTCGTCGAGGGGACCGCCCGGCTCCGCCGGCACGATCTCGATCGCCGGGACGTGGGCGCCGTCGATGCCGGCGGCGGCCAGCGCGGCGAGCAGCGGGCCGGCCTGGCCCTCGGGACGCGCGACCAGCGCCCGGGGCCGGGACCGCATCGTCACGACCCGGCCAGCGAGCCGAAGCGCGAGGTCGCGGCGCTCGGCGGCGGGCGCCGTGCCGCGAACCCAGGCGATCGAAGCGCACGCGATGGTCGCGCCGGCTTCCGGCGCCCAGGTGCGCTCGGCGGCGGCGACGAGCTCGAGGGCGTCGCCCTGGACCCTGCCGGTGGCCCCGATCGGCGACCGGCAGCCGCCGCCCGTGCCGTTGAGCAGCGCGCGCTCGGCCTCGATCGCGAACCGGGTCGCCGGGTCGTCGAGCAGGCCCACCGCCTCGATCGCCTCGGCGTCGTCGGCACGGACCTGGAGCGCGAGCGACCCCTGCCCGGGGGCCCAGGGCACGAGGCTCGACGGCAGGATGTCGTCGATGCGATCCGAACGACCCAGCCGGGTGAGCCCGGCGACGGCGAGGACGAGCGCGTCCGAGTCGCCGCGGTCGAGCTTGGCCAGGCGGGTGTCCACGTTGCCGTGGAGCGGATGGAGCTCGAGATCGGGGCGGATCGCCCGCAGGAAGGCGACCCGGCGAGGGCTGTCGGTGCCGACCCGCGCGCCCGTCGGCAGCGTCGCGAGGGTCGTTCCCCGCTCGCGACAGACCAGGGCGTCGCGCGGGTCCTCGCGGGGCGGGTAGGCGGCGATCCGGAGCATCGGGTGCTCGTCGGTGGGGACGTCCTTGGCCGAGTGGACGGCGAGGTCCACCGTCCCGTCGAGCAGCGCCGCGACGATGCGGCCCACGAACGCGCCCTCACCCCAGGCCGTGTCCACCGGGCGATCGTCGCCCTCGGTGCGGATGATCGTGATCTCGGTGTCGATGCCCTTCGCGGCGAGGTGGGCGGCGGTCCAGCGGGCCTGGACGAGCGCCAGGGCGCTGCCCCGGGTGCCGATGCGAAGCGTGCGGGTCATGGGACGCTCCTCTCGCTACAGCGCGAACAGGGTGCGCACGGCGCGATCGGCTTCGCCCGAGCCGTCCTCCCGCAGCACGACAAGCGGCTGGTGGAGCAGGCCGGCGACCAGGCGGTGGCTCATCTGCTCGACCAGCTCGCGCTCGGCGTCGTCGAGGGTGAGGCGGCGGAACAGGCGGTCCAGCTCCTCGCTCCGGCGCGTCTCGGCGTGATCGGAGAGGGCCTGGATCGTCGGCACGCTGTCGCGCGATCGCGCCCACGCGGCCAGGTTGCTCTCCGCCTCGTCGAGCGCCCGCTCGAACCGCGTGCGCAGGCGCGGGCGGAGCAGGTCCTGCGGGCTGCGGGCGATGTCGTCGACCGACGTATACCGCTCCCCGAGCGCCTCGCGGGTCACCGAGTCCACGGCCGGAGGCGAGCTCAGGTCCACCACCGACTGGCGGCCGGCAAGCAGCGCCGCGCGGGCGCCTGCGGAAAGGGGCCAGGGAGCCGAGATGGCCAGCAGGATGGCGTCGACCTCCGGCAGCGGCGCGTCCAGGCCGAAGGCGGCCATCTCGCCGCCCGCGTCAAAGGCGAGAGCAGCGGCGCGGTCGACGCTCCGGTTGGCGACCAGCACCCGGGCTCCGTGGCGCGACGCGGCAAGCGCGCACAGGCGAGCCATCCGGCCCGCGCCCACCACCAGCAGCCGCCGGCCGAGGAGCGGGCCCGTCGTCGGCACCACGCGGTCGAGCGCCACGTCCGCGAGCGAGCGCGGCGGACCCTCGCGCCACGACCTCGTCTCACGGCCCAGGTGCAGCGCGAGCTGGAACAGGCGCTCCAGCACGGGATGCAGCGCGAGGGCGCTCGCCGCGTGCGAGCCGACATCCACGGGACACCGGTCGGCGCCGGGGACGCGGCGATCCGACAGGCACTCGCGGAGTTGATGGAGGATCTGGTCCTCGCCGACGACAACGCTGTCGAGGCCGGCAGCGACGGTGAACACATGCCGCGCCGCCGCGAGGCCCTCGAGCCGGCGCCCGCCGTCGGGGAGCGCCGGGAGCTCGAGCGCGCCTGGACCGCCGTCCGCGTCGATGGCGGCGTACAGCTCCACGCGGTGACAGGTGCGCAGGAGGATCACCCGGGGGTCGTGCGGCGACGGCAGCGGCGGCGGTTCCGAACGCCTCTCGCGCCTCACTGTGGACGCTGCGAGCGTGGGTCGTGAGCGCGATCAGGTCCAGATCATTGCCGGGGACGGTCACGATATGGCTCCCGTTGTTCGATCAGGACGCGGTGGACGGAGCAGAGCGGCGGGAGCGGCGATCGCCACCCTGACCGGCTTCCCATCCGCGGAGCGTCGCGAGCAGGAGCCCGTCAAGGGCCGCATTGGCTTCGGTCATCAGCGAGGAGGTGGCAGCCGCATCGAACTCGCGACGACGCGCCAGCGCCCCGAGCTCGGCGAGGAATGGGCGGCGGAACCGGAGGAACAGATCGGCGGTCATCGGAGCTCCCAGGCCCTCCCGGCCAGCGACGCGTCCGTACTCGGCGCAGGCGTCCTCGGCCTCGAGAAGCCGCTTGCTCCGGAGGACAGGGTCGGCCGTGTCCAGGGCACCCACGAGCGCGCTCACCACCCCCCGGCCGTAACCGCGGAACCGCTCGCGCTGCGCCTCGTCCAGCTCGGCGATCCAGGGGATCCGGGCCGGGTCCTCGGTGCTGGCCCGCCGGTACCCCCGGGCCATCCGGCCCGGGGTCTCGCCCAGGTCCCCCAGCGACGGCCGGCCCGACGGCCTGGCCGGCAGCAGGGCGAGGAGGCCGGCGCGCGAGAACCGGCGATGGCCGCCAGGGGTGACGAAGGTCCTGAGCAGCCCGGTGTCGGCCCAGCGGCGAACGGTCGAGGAAGAGACGCCAAGCAGCTGGCGCGCCTCGGTGAGCGACACCCACTCGGGGTCCTTCGTGCTCGTCCTCCCGGCCATTGCGCGACAAGAACCTCCCAAATCTCCCAAATCAGCTCGAATATGCCTCATGCTATCGATCCGGACGGGCGATTCCGGGAGGGCCGACCGGCCCGCCGTCGGGACCAGGGGTCCCGGAAGGCGCCCCCTCGGACTCCGCGCCGGGAGTCCCGAAACGGGGTATTCCCAGCCCGATTCACGGAGATTCGGACGGCCGCGGCCTGCGCCACTCGGCACCCGATCAAGGGGACTCTCGCGGACTCCGAGCCCACGCCACAGGTGACCTTGGTCCCTGTCATCAAGGTGTCTTGATCCCGTCTACTGCCCGCATGGCCTCCACGACCGCCGCCTCGTCCAGCCCGGTCTTCCCAGCCCACGCGGGCGAGGAACCAGTCCCCCTGTCCCGGCTTCCCGTCGGCTGGCGACGCGTGGTGCTCCGACGTGGACGGGCCCGATCAGGCCGAGCTCGCGCGGGAGGGCGTGCACCCGGACAGGGTCGTGGTCGTGACCGCGCGCACGCCCCTCGCTGGCCCGCTCATCGTCGAGATCGGGGGGTCCCGTGTCGCGCTCTCCTCCGGTGTCGCCTCGCAGGTCCTGACACGGGCGATCATCCCTGCGGACAGCCTCGTTCCGTGAGCGATGGCGACCGCCGCCGGGTAGCGGGCTGCCGAGGACGGGGCGCCGATGCCGACGCCCGACCGGTGGTCGCGCTGGTCGGTCGGCCCAACGTGGGCAAGTCCACCTTCCTCGCCCGCGCGAGCCGCCGGTTCGTGGACACCGCGAACGCCCCGGGCACGACCGCGACGCTGGAGCGACGGCTGGTCACGGCCGGCGACCGGGAGGCGTGGCTGGTCGACCTCCCGGGCACACGATCCCTCGACGACATGCCGGTCGGGGACGATCCGTTCTGGACGCTCCTGCTCGACGTCGCGCCCGGACGCGATCCTCGTCGTCGTCGATGCCGGCAACCTCGCGCGCCACCTTCCGCTTGCCCTCGCGTGTCGCGATCTCGGGCTACCGGTGGTGGCTGGCGGCCAATCTCACCGACGAGGCCGCCACGGCGCGGCGATCGACGATCGACGATGGCCGGCTCCGGCAGCTGGTGAACGCTCCGGTTCACCTGACCTGCGGGCGCACCGGCGACAACGTCGACGCCGCGCTGGTCGGACGCCGTCGGTCTGGGCAGCGTCCGGCGGGCCGTTCGCGCCGGCGGAGCCTCGCCCCGCGCCACGATCCCCGCCCAGCTTACCCGTTCGCCATGGAGCAGCAGCTCGCCGCGAGGGGTGCGGCCCTTGCCACCGAGCCGCGCTCGCTCGGGCGCGGCGGCCGCCGGACCGCCTGCAGGCCGGCGTCCTCGGTGGCGTCGTGTCGCCGCGCGGCGGCGCCTCGATCAGGCTGGCCGAGGAGCTGGAGCCGATCCGCTGGTCCATCGCGGCACGATGGACAGCGCAGGTCGAGCGGCGTCGCGAGGTTCGGGAGCCGGTCGCGGACCGGGTCGCACGCTGGGCGACGTCGCCGTGGCCGGGCATCCCCGCGTTCCTGCTCGTGAGCGTCGCGATGCTGCTCGCGGTCATCGCCATCGGGGGGTTCCTCGCGTCACTCCTCGGCCGCGGCCTGGGCGGCGACCGTCTCGCCGCTGCTCGCGACCGTGGTGCCGGCGATCGTCCCGGTCCCCGTGGCTCTCGGCCTCGGTGCTGTGGGCGCTCGACGGCGGGCTGCTGGGCATGCTCTCGGTGGGCATCCCGTACGTCCTGACGTTCTACCTGCTGCTGGCCGTCGCTCGAGGACTCCGGGTACCTGACCTCGGCCGCCGTCCTGATGGACCGCGTGTTCGGGACCCTCGGCCTGCCCGGACGGGCGGCGATCCCGCTGCTCGCCGCGGCCGGCTGCAACGTCCCGGCGATCTACGGGACCCGCGTCCTGCGCACCCGTCGTGATCGCGTCATCGCCTCGTTCCTGGTCACCCTCACGCCCTGCTCCGCCCGGTCCGCGGTCGTGATCGCCGCGCTCGCCCCGTTCGCGGGCGTTCCGGCGGTGCTGGCCGCCTTCGGCGTGGTGGGGGCCACGACCATCGCCGCGGGCCTCGGAGCGAACGCCATGATCCCGGGGCGGCAGCCATCGCTGGTCCTGGAGCTCGCGCCACTCCGGCGCGCCGATCCCGCGCCACGTGGCGGCCAAGGCGTGGTGGCGGTTCAAGGGCTTCGCGGTCCAGGCGACGCCGATCATGGTCGCCGGCTCGCTCGTCCTTGGCGTGGTCTACGAGACCGGTCTCTGGCAGGGCGTGGCCGGGGCGATCGGTCCGGCGACCGAGTCGCTGCTCGGCCTGCCGGCCATCGCCGGCGTGGCCATCGCCTTCGCGTTCCTGCGCAAGGAGCTTGCCCTCCAGCTGCTGCTCGTCTTCGCGGCGGTGGAGCTCGGTCGGGCCGCGGCGCTGGGCGAGCTCATGGTCCCCGCGCAGCTGTTCGTGTACGCGGTGGTGTCGTCGATCTCCATTCCCTGCGTCGCGACCCTCGCGGCGCTCTCGCGGCGAGCTCGGGACCCGGGTGGCGGCCGGGATCTCGGCAGCCTCGCTCGGGCTCGCCATCGGCGATGGGCGCCGTGCTGGCGAGGATGCTGGGCATCGCCTAGCTACCGGTCCTGCGGCAGGCGACGCCCGTTCCGGCCCGTCCCGGGTACCTGGCCAGATTCATGTGGGGTGCGCGCTATCGCGTCCTGGGTCGTCGGCCGTGGCCAGATTCATGTGGGGTGCGCGCTATCGCGCCCCACGGCCATGCGTTGTGGCCAGATTCCGGTGGAGCGCGCACAGGGCCAGGTCCATTCGGCCCAACGCGCATGGCACCTGAATCTGGCCGCTAGGGCGCACCGCGACCACAGGGGCGGTGCGTGCGCCATCGGGCTGGACCCGAGGCGGCGCCGGTCGGGTGGCCAACTCCGCCGATCATGCGCACCTGATCTGAATCTCGGCCTGATACCGCGGCTTGCAGCAGGCGGTCGCGGCTACGACCCCGCCAATCGGCGCTCGTCCAGGACCGTCGCGGAGGTCCGGCGCCAGAGCTCGGCGGCCATGACATCGACGGCGGCCGGTTCCACGAGCGATCGGACCAGCGGGTCCTCCAGTGCGAGCCCCGGCAGCGGCACGTGTGCGTCGGCGCCATGGACCTCGGGGCCGACCGCGACGACGCGCCCGCCGCGCTCGTGGATGATTCTGATGGCCTCCGCGTCCGACGCCGAACCCACGAGCAGCAGGACCGGGTCGCCCGGGAACAACGTGTACAGCCCGACGTGGAGCCAGTCGCCGGTGTCGAAGGCGACGGCCGGGATCCGGGGTCCTTCGCGCAGCACGAGGGCGGCCTGCTCGACGGCGCCGGCGCGGTACCCGTCGCCCAGGACGTGGACCGTGCGGCCCCCGTCCAGGACGTCCGCGGCGGCGTCGGCCCACGCCGGGCGACCCGCCAGCAGCGCGCGCAGCGTGGCCGGCGCCGCCGACAGCGACTCAAGGACTGGTTCGGGATCCCCACCGCCGCCCAGCGCGCCCAGAGCCGCGAGCGCGGCGATCGTCGCGCGATAGGTCATCGTGGCGATGCCCGCGCGCTCGCCGGATGCCGCCGCGAGCGGCACCGCCGCGTCGGCGGCGGCGCCGAGCGGTGATTCGGGACGTGCGGTCAGCGCGAGCACGAACGACATCCCGCGCTGCCGCTGCGCCGCGGCAAGCACGTCCGGCGTCCGCCCGGAGGCCGAGATCGCCACCATCAGGGTGTCGCGCCCACCGGGCGACATGGCGGACGCCGAGGCCAGCTCCGCGTGGGCGTCGCGCCCGGCGGCCCGCAGGCGAGCCGCGGCATCCAGCGCCGCGAACCTTGACGAACCCATGCCGGCCAGCCGCCACCTGGTCCGGGCCAGGACGGCCGGCGGCAGGCCCGCGATGGCGGTGCAGCTGCGCCCGGACGACGGCCGCCAGCTCGTCCGGCCCGCCCTCGATGTCCTCCAGCAGCGCCCCGACCCGGTCCGCGGCCCCTCTCACGCCGGCTCCCCGTGCTCGATGAGCCATCGCATGCCTTCGTGCGGCGCCCAGAGCCACTCCGGGAGCACGGTCGCCGCATAGACGAACTCGTGGACCTCCTTCGCCACCTCGAACGCGTCGAGCAGATCGAGGTCGAGCGCCAGCGGCGCCCCCGACTGGCGCAGGCCATCCGCATAGGCCGCCAGGAAGCGGGCACGGGCCCGATCGATCCAGGCGTCGATGTCGAGACCCGGACGCTCGATGGGCCCACCGCTCCGCCGCTCGGCGCGTCGCCCGGCGCTGCGGGCGACGTGGTCGAGCGACCGCAGCAGCGACGCGACGTCCCGCAGCGGGGAATCCGGGCGGCGCCGGTCCTCGATCGGGCGCAATGGCTCGCCCTCGAAGTCGACGAGGTGGTAGCCCTCATCCGAGACCAGCAGCTGGCCGAGGTGCAGATCGGCGTGGATTCGCGAGACGCGAGGAGCCGTCGCCAGCGCCTCGAACCGGGCGGCACGGGCCGCGATCGCGGACGCCCACCGCCGCAGGTCGGCAGCGATCGCAGGGGCGACGCTGGTGGTCGCCTCGATCGCCCGGTTGAGCTGCCGGTGGGCGTCCATCCGCCATGCCCGGAGCTCGTCGTGGGTCGCATCCCGGGCGGCCAGATCCGGGGCGTCGGGGCGGGGCATCCCGAGCGCCGAGTGGAGTCCGGCGACCAGCGTGCCGAGGTCCACTGCGACCTCCGTCGCCCACTCGATGGCGACCGAGCCGGGGGCACCGATCAGGCCGGCCAGGAACTCGGCCGTCCGCTCGTACACGTCCTCGGCGCCGGCGATGAACGCCTGGAGCATGGCTACCGTGGCGACCCCGCTGTCCCGGGTCACCACCTCCGCGTACCCCGCGAGACGTGGGACGCCCGGAAACCCGGCCTCCTCGCTCAGGTACGCGGTGCAGCTCGAGATCAGGGTTCAGACCGGGCTGGATTCGCCGGTAGCCCTTGAGCAGGAGCGCCTCACCGAGCACCACCGAGGTGTTGGACTGGTCCCGGTCCAGCGGCCGCTCCTGCGCTCCGCGCGAGGTGCGCCGGGGTCGACAGGCCGGCGAGTCCCGGCGAGGGACGGCAGACCAGGGCCGCGTCCGACGCATTGACGCTCCCCTCCCGCGCCAGCGCCGGGATCGTCCGCCCTTCGGCGATCGCGAAGGCCAGGGCCCTCCAGGCGCCGTCCCCATCCGCGGCCTCGCGCACGAGACCATCCCGGATCACGAACGGGATGGCGTATCGCTCGGTCCGCTCGCCACGATCGCCCGTCCGCACGTCGACGAGCCCCAGGACGCTGTCGGGCGCCAGGGCGAACGCATGCGCCAGGCGCGCCGACGTCGGGACCGCACCCTTGGCCGCATACCAGCGGCGCGCGGCGAGGTCCGCGAGATCAAGGCGGCGGACCGCTGCCTCGACGGCGCGCGATCGATCCCGGCGTGGGACTACACGCCGGTGTTGATGGTGATGTGCTTGAGCACCGTGTAGTCCTCGAGCGCGTACTTGGAGCCGTCCTTGCCGTAGCCGGACTCCTTGACCCCGCCGTGCGGCGTCTCGGACGCAAGGGTGAAATGCTCGTTGATCCACACGGTGCCGAAGTGGAGCCTCCGCGCCACGCGCATCGCCTTGCCGATGGAGCCCGTGAACACCGACGACGACAGGCCGAACTTGACGTCGTTCGCCCAGGCCACCGCCTGCTCCTCGTCCGCGAAGCGCTGGACCGTGACGACCGGACCGAAGACCTCGTCCTGCACGATCTCCGAGTCCTGGCCCGGGTTGGCGAGCAGCGTCGGCTCGAAGTAGGCGCCGGGGCGATCGGGGCGCGTGCCGCCGACCACCAGCTCGGCCTTCGCCTCGAGCGCCCGGTTGACCATGCCCTCGACCTTGTCGGCCTGGCCCTTCGCGATCAGCGAGCCCATGTCCAGGTCGTCGGCGTCGGCGGGGTTGCCCCAGCGGATCGTCCGCACCTGGTCCGCGAGGGCGGCGACCAGCCTGTCGTACACCGCCGGGCCGGCGATGACGCGACAGGCCGCGGTGCAGTCCTGGCCCGCGTTCCAGTAGCCCGCCGACTTGAGGATCTCGGCCGCGAGGTCGACGTCCGCGTCGTCGAACACGATGACCGGCGCCTTGCCACCCAGCTCGAGGTGGAGCCGCTTGACGGTGCCGGCCGCGATCTGGGCGATGTGCTTGCCGGTCACGGTGTCGCCGGTGATCGAGACCATGCGCACCTTCTCGTGCCCCACGAGCATGTCACCCATCACTCCGCCGGAGCCGGTGAGCACGTTGAGCACGCCCGCCGGCAGCGCGTCGCCGATCAGCTCCGCGAACCGCAGCGCCGACAGTGGCGTCCGGGCGGACGGCTTGAGGACGACCGTGTTGCCCGTGGCGAGCGCCGGGCCCAGCTTCCAGGCGGCCATGTACAGCGGGTAGTTCCAGGGCGCGATGCTCGCGACCACGCCGACCGGGTCCCGCCGCACCATCGACGTGTGGCCCTCGAGGTACTCCG
This sequence comes from uncultured Chloroflexia bacterium, assembly GCA_963700555.1. GTDB lineage: Bacteria > Chloroflexota > Limnocylindria > Limnocylindrales > CSP1-4 > CAIXZV01. Next base: position 104,306 of record CAVOXZ010000018.1, on the reverse strand, counting down.
TGACCGCGAGACCCTCCGGCACGCGACAGGCACCCGCGAAGAACCGGAACAGGTCGGTCGAGACCGCCATCTCGTCGATCGCGGCACCGACCGGCTTGCCCGTCTGGCGCGACTCGAGGCGGCCGAGCTCGTCGGCGTTGGCCTCGAGGATGTCCGCGACCTTGAGCAGCGCGAGGCTGCGGGTCTGGGGGGTGGTGAGCGACCAGTGCTCGAACGCGTCCGCGGCGGCCTCGACCGCGCGGTTGACATCCTCCTGGCCGGACGACGGGACGGTTGCCACGGCCTCGCCGGTGGCCGGGTTCTCGACGGTCAGCGTGGCGCCGTCCACGGCATCGACCCACTGGCCGTTGACGAACTGCTGGTACGACTTGAGCGCGGGACAGGGTGTCGGTCACGGGGCGCCTCCTGCGCGCCAGGGGGCGGCGCGCGTGCCACTGGTTCCGGTCGCAGTGGGTGCGATTGTGCGTCAGGTGGCGACCAGCGACCAGCGACGGGGGCGCGCCGCGGGACACGCGCGGCGGAGTCAGCCGCGCGTGACCGGCGTCCCCGTGATCGCGACGCGCTCGATCAGGTCGGCGGCGCGGGTCGTCCCGTCGGCTGCCTGCATCCGGGCGCTCACCGCCGCGAGCCGGTCACGCAGGGCGGTGTCGGCGAGCAGCGACTCGATGGCGCCGACGAGCTCGCCGTCCTCGAAGTCGTACGTGGCGAGCCGCCGGCCGAACCCGGTCTCGTGGACCCGCTGGGCGTTGTCGACCTGGTCCCAGAACAGCGGCAGCACGATCATCGGCTTGCCGTGGTGGAACGACTCGACCACGGTGTTGTTGCCGCCGTGGGTGATCACGAGATCGACCATCGGCAGGATCGCCGGCTGGGGCAGGAAGCCGTCGCCGGCCATGTTGTCGTGGAGCGTGATCTGGTCCGCGAGCGGGCCCTTGGACACGATGACCCGATGGTCCGTCCTCCCCAGCAGGTCGACCAGCCGCTGCATCAGCCCGACGTCGGCCGAGCCGAGCGAGCCGAGCGAGAGGTAGACCAGCGCGCCGGGGCGGTCCGCGAGCGACGCCGGCAGCTGCCAGGTCTCGTCCGCCGCACGCACGGTCGAGTCCAGCTGGTGCCACGTGGGCCCCAGCGCGTCCGCGCGCTCGTAGTCGGCCTCCGCGGGGTAGGAGTACAGGTTCAGGTACGGCGACTCGTGCATGAAATCCGGGCCGCTCGGGCCCCACGCGAGGCCGCCGGCGCCGTGCTCGCGGCAGAAGGCGTCGAAGTCGGCCCACAGGTCGTGGTGCGTCCGGGCGACCTCCTCGAGGAAGGCGCCCCACTTCGACCGGTCCGCCGCCGGGTAGCCGGAGGAGAACGGCGCGACGAGCGGGTCCTTGACCTCCGCCGGGTTGCAGGAGAGGAGGCGGACCCACGGGTGGCGGGTGGCCATGATCGCCGGGAAGCTGACGACGTTGTCCTCGACGATCGTGTCCGGCTGCAGCTCCTCGATGATCTCCTCGAGGCGCGGCTGGACGTACTTCGCGCCGTCGATCAGCGCCCCGAACGTGGGCGCGATGAACTCCTCGAGCTGCTCGATGGTGGGCTTGCGGAACACCGGCGCGGTGTCGCGGATGAAGTCGATCCAGAACTGGCCCGGGACCTCCGCCTCCGCGGGCGGCGGCCCGAGGCGCATCAGCCGCTCCTCGAAGCCCCTGGCCTCGAGGTTGCCCGCGAACGACTCCTCGACGATGAACACCACGCGGTGCCCGCGCGCCCGCAGGACATTGCCGATGCCGACGCAGTTGTTGGTCGGGCCGTAGGCACCCTCGGGGAAGAACACGATCGTCCGGCCGTCAGCCACCGTTTCGCACCTCGTCGATTCTCAGCGGTCGAGGCCGCGATGATCGCACGGCGCGCGGGGCCGGGTCCGCCGCCCGGGCAGCTCCCGCTCAGAACGGGCGCTCGGTCACGTCCGGCTCGTGGCGCACGCCGGGCGCCCACGGGATGACCAGCCGGCGCAGGACGCCCACCATCCCGTACAGCGCCAGCGAGAGCGCCGAGGTGACCACCACGGCCGCGAACACCAGGTCGGTCCGGAACGCGTTCTGCGACGAGCTGCATCCAGATCCCGAGCCCCTCGCGCGCCCCCACGTACTCGCCGAACACCGCTCCGATGACCGCGTACACGACGCTGATCCGGAGGCCCGTGAAGAACGCGGGCAGCGCTGCCGGCCAGCGCAGCTTGCGGAACACCTCGCCGTCGCTCGCGCCGTAGCTGCGCATCAGGTCCTCGGCCTCCGGCGGGGCGCTCCGGAACCCGTCGAGCAGGGCCACGACGATCGGGAAGAACGTCACCAGCACGACGATCAGCACCTTGGGCGCCAGCCCGAACCCGAACCAGAGCAGGAACAGCGGCGCCAGCGCGACGACCGGGATCGTCTGCGACGTCACCAGCAGCGGCTCCACCGCGCGCCGCACGGTCGCCGCCCGGTCCATCGCGGCCGCCGCGCTCACCGCCAGGACCACGGCCAGGGCGAACCCGACCAGCGTCTCGACGATCGTCGGGATCGCGTGCCGGACGCGCATCGTCACGGAACGTCCACAGGGCCTCGAGGATCCGCAGCGGCCCGGGCAGCACGACCGGCTCGACGCCCGCCAGGCGCACGTACGCCTCCCAGGCGACGAGGATCGCCGCAACGAGGGCCAGCGACGGGAGGCGAGCGCGCACCAGTCGTCCCGTCGCCTACGGCAGGAAGTCGTTCGTGAACAGGGACGCGTAGTCCGGCGCGGCTGCCAGCGGGCGGCCGTCAGGCCCGGTGAGGAGGCCCTGCTCGTACAGGAACGACGAGTAGGCCGTCCACTGCTCGAGCGTCTGGCTGCCCACCTTGCCGGCCGCATCGACGAGCAGCCCGTTCTCGCTCATGAACCGCGCCGACGTCGAGCGGGAGCTCGGTGTTGGCGTCGAACACGCCCGGGTTCTCCTGCGACCAGGATCGTGGCCGCCTCGTCGGGGTTGGACGCCGCGAACTCGAACCCGCGGACCGTCGCCCCGACGAAGGCGCGCGCGGTGTCCGGGTTGGCCGCCAGCCAGTCGGTGTTGCAGGCGAGCACGACCTGGTAGAAGTCCGGGAAACCCGTAGTCGGTGAAGGCGAAGGTCCGCAGGTCGATCGCCTCGCTGCTCCGCCTCGACGCCCTCCCAGGCCGTGAACGTGATCACGAAGTCCGCGCGGCCCTGGTACAGCGCCTCGTAAGCGGCCGTGTCGAGGGTCACGACGTCGAACGTCGCCCCTGCCACCGTCCTCCCGGATGACGGCCTGGAGCGTCGGTACCTCGTTCGGATAGCCGAAGCCGGCGTACGTCGTGCCGTCGAGCTGGCGGGGCCGGGTGATCGCCGACGACGTCGAGGACGGCGATCTCCTGCGCCGGTGTGCTGGAGGATCGCCATGACGCTCCGGATCGGGGCCCCGCGGCGAGCGGCGAACGTCAGCGAGTCCTGGAAGCTGATCCCGCAATCCGCCTGTCCCGCCGCGAGGACCGCCTCGGGTGCGGTGCCGCCGTAGGGCAGCACGTCGAGGTCCACCGCGGCGTCGGCGTACCAGCCCATCGACCGCGCGACGTAGAAGCCGGTGTGGTTGGTGTTGGGGGTCCAGTCGAGCGCGAGCCGGACGGCGGCGGGCTCGGACGTCGTCTGCTGGCGACGAGGCTGTGCTGGGCAGCTCCGACGGCGCGGCGAGGGGACAGCCGGCGACGCCGCGCCGGCACGGCGCGGCCGACGGGGCCGATCGGCCGGCCACGCCACCGCTGCACGCGGCGAGGACGAGCAGCGGGCAGCAGCGTCGACCGCGATCGCGGCGCGGGAGCGGCGGAGCGAGATGGTCATGGTCGCGCGGTTCCTCGGGCCAGAGACACGATCGCCGCCCCGGAAGGCCGGGGACGGCGTGAACCGAGCGGGCCTGCTTCCTACACCGGTACGAACCGGATCAGGTTCCGCGGGTCTGTGGCCTGAGACCACACTCTCAGCGCTCGAAGCGCTCCCCGGAGGCGGATATGCGGTTGTCGCCGGGAGTCTACACCGGCCGGCCGCGAAGGCATTGCTCGCTGTCAGTTGGCTTCTGCGCTCGCGTAGCCCCCATCGCCCGCGCTCGACACCGTTCCGTCCGGGTGGAGCACGTCGATCCGCACGTCGCCCTTGATCGGGGTGCAGGTGGAGGTGCAGGTCACGATCAACCGCACGACCCCGGCTTCCTGGCCGTCGCTTGCGAACGACAGGCACTGCTCCTGGGGCACCCCGCGGCACTCGACCAGCGCGCCGCCGGGCGCCCGGACGATCGGCGCCAGGGGTCCGGGCTGGATCGGGGCCCGCTGAGGTTGCGGAGCTGACAGCATCCCGCACCCGGCAAGCGTCGCAATCACGCCCGCCAGGCCAAGGACGCGGTTCATCGGCCGACCCTCCGGTCGCTCAGCCAAGCGCCGTCGGCAGCATGGGTGCGGGCGCCGCGACACCGGCGCGCCCTTCGGCCCGGATCCAGGCCACCACCTCGGCGAGGACCTCAGGTGCTCGGGCTCGTGGTGCTGCTCGTGATAGCAGGCCGTCGTTGATCGTGACCGTGACGTTGCCCAGGCCGCGGAAGCGCTCGCTCGCCCGGACCGGCACGATCGGGTCATCGCTCCCATGGAACACGAACGTCGGGACCGGCATCGCCGACAGGCCGGGCAGCAGCGCGCTGCAGCCGGTCCTGCTCCCGGAATACCTCGGCGCCCCAGTGGACGGTGGCCGTGGAGGAGCACAGCGGGTCGGCGGCGAAGGCCTCGTCGACCGCCGGGTCGCGCGACGGCCGTCCTGGGATCCCGGCTGGCGAGGCGCAGGCGGGGCACGATCCCGTCGAGCAGGCGTGCGGCCGGACGCTGCCAGCCCGGCTGGTCGTCGTCCAGGCTGGGCGCGCTGAGCACGAGCAGGTCGGGCAGCAGTCGCGGCTGGCACCGACAGGACGTAGCCGGCGCACACCAGCCCGCCGAGCGAGTGGCCGTACAGGACCAGGGGCTTCCCGGGGTTCAGCTCCCGCAGCGTCGTCAGGCGGGTCTCCAGGTCGTCGTGCAGGATCGACCAGCGTTCGACGTAGCCTCGCGGCCCGCCCGATCCGCCGCTGCCCGCGGAGGTCGTAGGCCCAGGTGTCGATCCCGGCCCCGGTGAGGGCCGTGGCCACGTTCGCATACCGGCCCCCGTGCTCGCCCTGCCCGTGGACGATCTCGGCGACCGCCCAGGACGGTTCGACCGGTTCCCAGCGGATGGTGCGCAGGATCGTGCCGTCGGCCATCCGGGCGGTGCCCAGCGACGGGAGACCGACGGCGCGGCCGAGCGCACGGCGAGGGTCTCGGTGGCGGGTGCGGCCGTCATGTGTCTCCCATCGCGCGCAGCGTAGCCGGTCAGGCCCGGCGTCCGCGTACGATCCGCGCATGCATACGCGCTGGACCGAGGTGGGCGACCGGGTGTTCGTCCGCCGCTACCGGTTCTTCGACCAGGACATCGTGGCCGTCCTCGGCGGCGACGAGGCGCTCGTCGTGGATACCCGGACCACCCTCGGTCCAGGCGCGCGAGATCCTCGACGATCTCCGCGATCTCGGCTCGCCGAGGGTCGGCCTCGTGGTCAACACGCACGGTCACTACGACCACGCCTTCGGCAATGCCGCCTTCCGACCCGCGGTGATCTGGGGCCACGAGCGGTGCCGATCGATGATCGAGGCAGTCCGGCGAGCGGATGCGGGCCTCCGTGATCGCCGACTTCCCCGGCGATGGCGGCCGACCTCGCCGAGGTGCCGCTCGACCCGCCGGACCGGGTCTTCGAGGAGGCCGCGACGCTGGACCTCGGTGGCCGCGAGATCCGCCTCGCCTATCTCGGGCGTGGCCACACCGACAACGACATCGTGGTCACGATCCCCGACGCGGACGTGCTGTGCGCCGGCGACCTGCTGGAGAACGGGGCGACGCCCTACTTCGGCGACGGCTACCCCATCGACTGGCCCGCGACCGCCGAGGCGCTCCTCGCCCTGCTCGGCGAGCGGACCGCGGTCGTGCCCGGGCACGGACCCGTGGCCGGGCGCGCGTTCGCGGCCGCCTCGCTCGAGGCATTCCGGGCGATCGCGGCGCTGGCGGGGCGGGTCCACGCCGGCGAGCTGGACCTGGAGGCGGCCGAGCTGCAGGCGCCCTACCCGGCACCCGACGCGCGCGAACCGCTGGAGCGGGCGCTGGCCCAGCTGCGCGGGGACCTCGACGCCGGCTGACGCCAACGCCTGGTGCGTCCGGCTGGTGTCGTCGCGCTCGATGCCGGGACCTTCAGCCCTTGCCCGCGGACCCGGATCGACTACCGTCCGCGATACTGGCATTCCGTCCCGACCGCATGGCGGGCACGAGCAGCAACGGGGATTGGACCGGATGGACGACAGCGTGCGGAGGATCCCGGAGCCACCGACCAGCACCCGCGACCGGCTGATCGGGGCGGTGCTGAGCGCGGTGATCGTCGCGGTGGTCCTCCTGCTGTTCCTGGCCGCGATCGGCCAGCCCTCGGGCTGAGGTGCCTGCGGCTGCCGGGCCCGCGCGTCGGGCAGGCGGTCGCTGCCTGCGGTCCGTCCGCCCAGCCTAGCCGCCGACGCGGACCACCCAGCGACCGCGTGCCTCGCCCGCAACGATCGCGTCGAGCGCCGGCTCGAGCGTGTCCAGGTCGACCTCGGTGATGCCGTCGTCGATTCCGCGCGGCAGCAGGTCGGTGGCGAGGCGTCCCCACAGGGCGCGCCGGGCCTCGATCGGCATGTTCACCGAATCCATGCCCAGCAGCGCGACCCCGCGCAGGATGAACGGGAACACCGTCGTCACGAGATCCGCGCCCGACGCGTTGCCCGAGCTGGCACAGGCCGCTCCGTTGCGCAACGTCCGGAGGACATAGGGCAGCGTCGCCGCCCCCACGGTATCCACCGCGCCGGCCCACCGCGCCGAATCCAGCGGCTTCCCCGGGGCCGTGACCTCGTCCCGGGTCAGGATGCCCGCGGCACCGAGGTCCCGGAGGCGGTCCGCCTCGTCGGCCTTGCCCGTCGCCGCCCAGACCTCGTAGCCACGCGTGGCCAGGATCGCGACCGCGGTGCTGCCGACGCCGCCCGAGGCGCCGGTGACGAGCACGGGCCCGTCACCCGCGGCCAGGCCCCGTTCCTCCAGCGCCTGGACGCTCATCGCCGCCGTGAACCCCGCCGTGCCGATGGCCATCGCGTCCCGGGCGCTCAGACCGTCGGGCAGCGGCACGACCCAGCCCGCCGGGATCCGCGCCAGCTCTCCGAACCCCCCGTGGCGCGCCGTGCCGATGTCGTAGCCGTTCGCAAGCACGCCCGTCCCGATGGGAAACGCGTCGTCCTCCGAGGCGATGACCGTGCCCGCGAGGTCGATGCCCGGCACGAGGGGGTGGACCCGGGCGACCCGCCCGTCCTCGCGGGCCGCGAGGCCATCCTTGAAGTTGACGTCCGACCATTCCACCCGGACGGTGACCTCGCCCGGGGGCAGGTCGGCCGGGGTCAGCGTGCGGAGGCCGCGGGTGAAGCCACCCTCGGGGCGATCGACGACGTAGGCGCGGAAGGCATCGGGCAGGTCTGACATGTGCGGATCATGCCTCGTGGACGCGCCGACGTCACCCGCTGTCGCGCTGGCCGCCGCAGGCCTGGCAGCCAGGTGATCCCGCGCCGGCGCCGATCGAACCCGGCTAGGAACCCGCCCTGAGCACCAGGAACCCGTCGAGGTCGACCCGCGGATGGCCCGTCGTGCCCACGACCACGAGCCGGATCGTGTGCTCGCCCGGCTCCGGCCACTGGACGCCATAGACCACCTGCCGGTACGAGACGCCGGAGCTGTAGGTCGAGACCGTGCGCATGTGGACATCGTCCACGTAGACCCGGAACTTGCCCCGGTTGGGCCCCAGCGTGGAGACGACGGCCGCGGCACTGCCCATGAAGGTGAGGGACACCGAGCGGCCCTTTGCCTTCGCGAAGTGCACGCGGTCGCCCCAGAAGCGGTCGTTGGATCCGGGTGCGCCAGGTGCCGCCGTAGACGAGGCTCGAGCTCGAGTCCCCATATCCCCTGCGGGGACGTCGTCACGGTGCTCCGCCACGGCCCGCGCACCCCGTTCGCACTGATGCCGCGGACCCGGAACGCGACCGTGTGGCCACGGGCGACGCGGGCGTTGATGGACGTGGTCTTGGTGGTGCCGAACTTCGCCCACGGCCCGCCGTCGATGCTGCGCTGGACCTTGTAGCGGGCCGCGGCTGTGCTGCCGACGCGGGACCAGCGGACGGCCGCGGGATACGAGGACCCGGACATGCGGGCGGCGCGGAACCCGAGCACGGGAGCCTCGATCGTCACCCGGCCACCGTCGTCCACGAGCGCCGACGCCTCAGCGACCACCTGTCCTCCGCCGTCGGATTGGCTGGTGACCACGAGGTCGTACCAGCCGCCGACCGGGACCGCCCACGACTCGTTGACGAGCACCGCCGTTCCGCCACCCGACTGCGACCAGGCGGTCACGAGCCCGGCGGTCCGCCGTTCGAACACCTCTGCCGTGACCACGTATGACGCGTCGTCGAGGGCGCCGCACCCGGCGACCTCGACCTCGAGGGCCAGCGCGTCGGGCGCTGTCAGGACCACCGTGTCGCAGCCGGCCGCAGACGCGGCGACCGGGCGCGGGACCGACACGACCGAGGCCGCGCCGACCAGCAGGGCGGACGCCAGCAGCGCAGCGCGGCGCCGCATGGATCCAGCTTGAACGATCATGTGCCGCTCCCCGTGCTCCCCGTGGCCCCGAGATCCCTGCGCTTCCCGGAAGCGCCGGCCGCGGCCACGCCGGACCATCCTGTCACACCCGCGCTCGCGGCGAGGCGCAGGACGACCCCGACAACGGTGCACACCGGCACCGCCGCGTGGGTGCACGCAGGCCCGCGACCGGGCTCTCGATGGCCCGGCTCGGCGACCTCCCGGCAGACTCTCAGCATCCTCACAGGCAACGGAGCCCACAATCGGCCCATGCGCGCGCCCGGATCCACCCCCGCCCACATCCTGGTCGTCGACGACGAGCCATCCATCACGGAGCTGCTGGCAACCGCTCTCCGCTACATGGGCTACCAGGTGACGGTCGCCGACAGCGGGTTCGCCGCCCTCGACGCGGCGGCCAGCGCCGCGCCCGACCTGGTGGTGCTCGACGTCATGCTCCCCGACCTCGACGGCTTCGAGGTCTGCCGCCGGCTGCGCGCCGCGCGCGACTTCGTGCCGGTGATCTTCCTGTCCGCGCGCGACTCCGAGGATGACCGGGTCACGGGGTTCGTCCGGGGCGGCGACGACTACGTGACCAAGCCGTTCAGCCTCGAGGAGCTCACCCTCCGCATCTCCGCCCTGCTCCGTCGCGTCGGCAAGGGAGCGGACGGGGACATGAACCCCCGTCTCCGGTACCGGGACCTGGAGATGGACGAGGACCGCCACCAGGTCTGGCGAGCCGGCCGCGAGGTCCTGCTCTCCCCCACCGAGTTCCGGCTGCTGCGCTACTTCCTGCTCAACCCGGAACGCGTGCTGTCCAAGCAGCAGATCCTCGACCACGTGTGGCAATACGACTTCAACGGCGAGGACAACGTCGTGGAGACCTACGTGTCGTACCTGCGCCGCAAGCTCGACGACGCGGAGCCGCGCCTGCTGCGGACGGTCCGCGGCTTCGGTTACGTCCTGCGCACCGACGGCGCCGGCTGAGCCCGGGCCCATGAGCCTCCGGACCCGCCTCGTCGTCTCGCTGGCCGTGGTGCTGGCGCTGGCGCTGCTCGCTTCTGGCGCGCTGATCCTGGGGTTGACGCGGGCAGGCCTCGTCGAGCGGATGGACGGCGAGCTGCTCACGATCGCGACGGCCTCCACCCGCATCGAGCGTCTCGCCCAGCTCACCGAGCGCGACTCGGAGGCCGGGCGGCGGCTCGCCGTGCTGCGCCTGGACCGACGCGGGATGGTCACCCACGCCTGGCCGTCCGGGTTCGCCTCGGAACCCGATCCCCTGCCGGACCTGCGCGGGTACGCGGGCACGGGCGTCCCGAACGCGGACGTCGGCGTCGTCCTGCAGGTGCCCTCGGTTGACGGGTCGATGGAGTACCGGGTCCTCATCGAGGATGGACCGCGGGACCTGGGGGCCGTGGCCATCGCGGCGCCGATGAGCGACGGTCGTGGCGGCAGAGCGTGCGCTGGTCGCGGCACGCTGGTCGTCGTGGGCGCGAGCGCCATGGGCCTCCTGCTGCTCGTCGCGTGGCTGCTGATCCGCCGCGGGCTGCTGCCGCTCGAGCGGATGACGCGCACGGCGGAGGGGATCTCGGCTGGCGACCTCTCGCACCGTGCCGGCGATCTGTCCGCACGACGGGTCCGAGGTGGGCCGGCTCGGGCTGGGGCCTTCGACTCGCATGCTGGACCAGATCGAGGGGTCGTTCGCCGCAGCAGCGTGCCGCGCTCGACGCCAAGGCGCGCAGCGAGGACCGGCTCCGGCGCTTCGTGGCGGACGCGTCGCACGAGCTGCGGACCCCGCTGACGACCGTGCGCGGGTACGCGGACCTGTACCGCGCCGGCGGCCTCGCCGAGCCCGACGCGCTGGCCACGGCGATGGACCGGATCGGGACCGAGAGCCGGCGAATGTCCACGCTCGTCGAGGACCTGCTGCTCCTCGCCCGGCTGGACCAGGGACGGCCCGGTCCGGCGCGACCCCGTGGACCTGTCGCGGATCTGCGATGACGCCGTGGCCGACCTGCGGGCCGTCGATCCCGGGCGGCCGGTGGGCGGGACGGTCGAGGCCGGGGTCGTCGTCACCGGCGACGACGACCGGCTGCGACAGGTCCTCGGCAACCTCGTCGCGAACGTGCGCGTCCACGCCGGTCCGGAGACTGCCGTCGAGGTCGTGCTGCGGCAGGTCGAGGGCGAGGCCGAGCTGCGGGTCGTGGACCACGGCCCGGGCATCGACCCGGACGCGGGCCGCCGGGTCTTCGACCGGTTCTGGCGGTCGACGACGGACGGTCACGCGCGACGCGGCGGGACGGGCTGGGCCTGTCCATCGTGGCGTCGCTGGTCGCGGCGCACGACGGGCGGATCCGCCACGAGGCCACGCCGGGCGGCGGGGCGACCTTCGTCGTGCGTGCCGCTGGCGTCGCCGCCGTTCACAGCGAATTCCCAGCCCGCACCCGGCGGACCCCGAGGCGCGAGGCCGAGGCTGTGGGGCATCGGGCGTCGCCCCTGACGCAGCGCCCTGTACCCGGAGGTTTCCGTGAAGCTCTCGAAGTCCACCCTCGTCGTCCCGCTCGCCGGCCTGCTGCTCATCGGCGCGGCCGGGGCGGTTGCCGCCGCGTCCACCGGAGTCGGACGGGAAGTCCTCGGCCGGGGTCGTCCCCGCCGCGCCGTCGGCTTCCCCCGGCACGGGCACCACCGAGCGCCCGGACCGCGACGAGCTCCTCACCGAGGTCCTCGCCGACCTGGTCGACGACGGCACCATCACCGACGCGCAGCAAGCCGCCATCACCGAGGCTCTGGACGCGGCCCGGACCGCCCACGCGCGAGGACGCGCAGGCGCGCATGGAGCAGCTCCGCACCTTCCTCGAGGACGGGGTCATCTCCCAGCAGGAGTTCGACCAGCTCCCCGAGGACAGCCGGCTGCGCCAGCTGACCACGCTCATGGACGATGGGCAGATCACCAGCGATGAGCTGCGCGGCCTGTTCGGCGGTCGGGGCGGGCACGGCGGCCACGGGTTCCGCGGCGGCTTCGGCGGCGGCATGCCCAAGGACGGCGCGGCCCCCAGCGCCTCGCCGACGACTGCCGGCTGACCCTCACCCGGCTCAACGATCTGGAACGCCCGCCGGCAGCCGCCGGCGGGCGTTTCCGCATCCCGGAGGCGGCGGACGGGCGCTGGCCATGGCCGGATCCCATGTCGGCCCGCATATCACCACCCGTGATCAAATCCGGGCAGTGGCGGCAACTCGTGCCCAGGTATCGCCCGGATGATCACGATGGGTGATGAACCTGACGGTATCGAGCGTCCGGGGTGTCCGCTCGGCCGTCCGGAGGTCCAATCCCGGCCCGCGATCGCTGGCGACGAACCGAATTCCCGTCACGGATCACCACTGGTGATATCCGGGCCGTTGACCCGGTTGCCACGCTCGACGCGAACCCGGACCCGGAGCCACCGCGCTGTCGCCACCGCCCGGCCCCGCCGCGTCTCGGCGCGGGTCCGGCGATCGCCGGCCCCCTCGGATCGTTGCGTTTCGGTTGCGGCGGCGCCCGGACGCTTGACGCCGGACCCACCGGTCCCGCAACATCCGCGTCCTGATGGCTTACACCACCGTCGCTTGGCTGATGTGCATGCGTGGGCGGCCCCGTCGTTCGGAGGACGGGCGCCGAGGTTCCCCGCGCTGATCGTCAGCGAGTGACACGGGGATCTCGGAGCCGAGGTCCCGGGGCCGCGAACCAGCGAGGGTTCGCGGCTTTCTTGTTCTCCGGCACCAACGACGGGTAGCCGCCGAGCCTCTCCCCCGCCCCGGGGGCCCCTCGACGACCGACCACCCGACACCCGTCACCACCGGAGAACCCACGAGATGAGCTTCAACCCCAACGACCTCGGCGAGCTGCACAGCGAGACCAAGGCCCTGCACGCCGGCCAGGTCCCGGATCCCACGACCAACGCCCGCGCCGTCCCGATCTACGCCACGACCTCCTACACCTTCGACGACGCCGCGCACGCGGCCCGCCTGTTCGGGCTCCAGGAGTTCGGGAACATCTACACCCGGATCATGAACCCCACCACGGGCGTCTTCGAGGAGCGCGTCGCGGCGCTCGAGGGCGGCGTCGGGGCGCTGGGCCTCGCCTCGGGACAGGCCGCGGAGACGCTGGCGATCCTCAACATCACCCGCGCCGGCCAGAACATCGTCACCAGCTCCAGCCTCTACGGCGGCACCTACAACCTGTTCCACTACACGCTGCCCAAGCTGGGCATCGACGTCCGGTTCGTGGACGGCTAGCGACCCGGCGAACTACGCCGCCGCGATCGACGACAACACGCGGCTGCTCTACTGCGAGACCATCGGCAACCCGCGCCTGGACGTCGCCGACATCAGCGCCGTCGCCGACATCGCCCACGCTCACGGCCTGCCGCTGTTCGTGGACAACACCTTCGCCCCGCTCCTCGCCCGTCCGATCGACCACGGCGCGGATGTCGTCATCCACTCGGCCACCAAGTGGATCGGCGGCCACGGCACCGTCATCGGCGGCGTCGTCGTGGACGGCGGCAGGTTCGACTGGGCGAACGCCCCCCGGTTCAAGGAGGACTTCGTCGACCCGGACCCCTCCTACCACGGCGTCAGCTACAGCACGGCCTTCGGCCCGCTGGCGTTCATCCTCAAGCTCCGTGTCCAGGGCCTCCGGGATCTCGGCGCAGCCCTGAGCCCGTTCAACGCCTGGCAGCTGATCCAGGGCCTGGAGACGCTGCCGCTGCGGATCGAGCGCCACAGTCAGAACGCGCTCGCGGTCGCCCAGTGGCTCCAGGACCGGCCCGAGGTCGAGTGGGTCAACTACCCGGGTCTCGCCTCGCACGCCACCCACGAGGTTGCCACCCGGACGCTCAAGGGCGGCTTCGGCGGCATGATCACGTTCGGCATCAAGGGCGGCGCCGAGGCCGGTGCGACGCTGATCGACAGCGTCAAGCTGTTCAGCCTGCTGGCCAACGTGGGCGACGCGAAGAGCCTGATCATCCATCCGGCCAGCACCACCCACCAGCAGCTGAACGCCGATGAGCAGGCCTCCACCGGCGTGACCGCGGACCTCATCCGGCTGTCGGTCGGCATCGAGCACATCGACGACATCCTCGCCGACCTCGACCAGGCCCTTCGCGCTGCGACCGCGCCCACGGCCGAGCCGGTCAGCGTCTCCTAGGCGCCGCCATGGCGTCGGACGACACGACTCGCCCGGGAAGCACCGGCTCCCCGGGATCCGCGTCCCCGGCTACCTCAGGCCCTGCGAACGGGGCCGCCCGGCTCCCGCTCGGGACCGGGCGGCTCGAGACCGCCGACCTCGGGGCGGTCCGCCTCGAGACCGGACGCTCACGCTGCCCGTCACGCTGGCCTACCGCCACGACGGTCCCGGACCCTCCGCGCCGCAGGTGCTCGTGATCCACGCGCTCACCGGCTCGGCCGACGCGGCCGGCGACTGGTGGGCGCCGCGTCATCGGGCCGGGACGGGCGCTCGACACCAACCGGGTGGGCGTCCTGTGCGCCAACCTCCTCGGCGGCCGGTACGGCTCCACCGGGCCGACCAGCGTCGACCCGGCGACCGGGGCGGCCGTACGGACGCCGCCTTCCCACCGATCTCGGCGCGCGACGAGGCCCGCGTCCTGTGGACGCTTGCCGACCAGCTCGGGATCGAGCGCTTCGCGCTGGTCGGCCGGCGGATCGCTCGGCGGCATGATCACGTTCGAGGTGGCGCTCGAACGGCCGGCGGCGGTGGACCATGTCCTGCCCGTCGCGGCGCCGGCAGCGACCGGAGCCCTGGCCATCGCCTGGAACCACATCCAGCTCGAGATCCTCGAGCGTCTCGGAACGGACGGCCTGGCCCTCGCCCGCCAGCTCGCCATGACGACCTACCGTTCCGAGACCGACTTCGACGCCCGATTCGGACGCTCCGTCCAGGCGGACGGCCGCTACGCCGTCAACTCCTACCTCGACCACCAGGGGGGCAAGCTCGTCGACCGGTTCGACGCCGCCACCTATCGCGTCCTCGTGGAGGTCATGGACGGCCACGACGTCGGCCGCGGTCGCGGCGGCATCGTCGAGGCCTTCCGGGCGCTATCCGCGCACGACGTCGGGCTCACCGGCCTGGGCATCGAGGGCGACCTGCTCTACGGTCCGGGCCAGGTCCGAACCGCGGTCGACGAGGCGGCTGCGGCCGGGGTCGACGCCACGTACCGGGAGCTCGCGTCGATCAAGGGCCACGACGCGTTCCTGACCGAGTGGGAGCAGCTGGCCCACATCCTGACCGAGGCGCTGTCGGACGGCATCGCGCGGGCGGCCCGGCGGGGGCTCCACGCCGTGAACGGAGGGCGCGCCGGCGCCGCCTGACGCTCGACAACGGGGTTGACAGTCCATTCCGTCCTGGCCTTAATAGCCAGATGGAGACGGCCACGATCACCGAGATGAAGAACGGGCTCTCGGCCTACATCGACCGCGTCCGGGCCGGCGAGTCGATCCTGGTCACCGACCGCGGGATCCCGGTCGCCGTCCTGGAACCCGTCACCGAGCTCGACGATCCGGACCTCCGGATGCTCTCCCTCGAGCGAAGGGGGCTCATCCGGCGTGGGCCCGGGCCGATCCCGGAAGCCCTCCTCCGGAACCCCGGTCCGAGGCTGCCCGACGGCGTGAGCATCGTCGACGCGCTCCTCGAGGAGCGCGAGTCCGGCTGGTGAGGTTCTGGGACACGTCGGCGATCCTGCCGGTCCTGGTCGAGGAGCCGGCAAGCGGCGCGGTCGCGCGGGAGCTCGGCGTCGACGGGTTGGTGATCGCCTGGTGGGGCACCCGCCTGGAATGCCTGTCGGCCGTCGCCCGGCGGGAACGAGATGGCGCGCTCGACCCCACCGCCGTTGACCTGGCGATCGGCCGGCTGGACGACTTCGCAGCCGCGTGGTCCGAGGTGGAGCCGACGGAGCGGATCCGCGCAGTGGCATCGCGCCTGCGCAGGACACACCCGCTCCGGGCTGCGGACGCGCTCCAGCTCGCTGCGGCGATCGTTGCCGCTGATGGCACCCCCGCCGGGCTCCCGTTCGTGACGCTCGACGCTCGCCTTGCGCTCGCCGCCGGACGCGAGGGATTCCCGGTCGTTCGGCCCTCGTAGCCGCCCGCTCGTCCGCTACCCTCGCGCGGACAGCCTGTCGCCTGCCTCGGAGAAGCCATGACCTCGAAGCGCTCGCGCCGCTTCCTCGCGATCGTCGCGTCGACGGCCATCCTCGTCGCTGCCTGCGGTGGCGCTTCAGCCCCGTCGGCCACCCCGACCCAGGCTCCCGAGACCGCCACGCCGGCAGCGACACCCTCGCCGACGCCGACTCCCACGCCCGCGCCGACCCCGAGCCCAGCCCCGGTTCCCACGCCGTCCCCCGCTCCGGCCACGACCGCGTTCGCCTTCGCCCCGGCCGACGTGATCGCCTACTACGAGGGCATCGGCTTCGCGTGCGACGAACCTGCCCCCGCCGCCACCTTCCTGGTGCAGCAGTGCTTCAAGAAGGCGAAGAAGTCACCGACCGCGATGGTCTCGATCGCGTGGAGCGGTCAGGACCCGCTCACGCACTACGGGTACGGCGGCTACTACAACGTCGACGGGGCGAAGAAGCCCGCCAAGGCGGATGCGTTCGAGCATCTCGGCGGACTGATCGGGGCGCTGCTCGGTTCGGACGACGGCGGTCTCGTGGGCCAGTGGGTGATCGAGAACTTCGGCGACGACGTGAGCGACGTGTACAACGGGCTCAACATCTACACCTACACCCGGGACGAGGACCCGGGTTCCGGGTACTTCGTCGAGATCGCCACGCAGGACTTCCTCGACGCGGTCCAGGGGGGCTAGCGGCCGGGAACAAGCTCGGCCGGGCCAGATTGAGCGGCGGTGTGACCGCCCGAAGGTGGGGTACACTCCGCCGACGGTCGCTGGCGCGTGGCTCAACGGTAGAGCACCTGACTCTGGATCAGGGGGTTGAAGGTTCGAATCCTTCCGCGCCAGCCAGCTCCCCTCCCCCTCCGGACCCTGGTTGCGCGCGCCCTAGCCCGGGAGCGCGAGGCGGATGACCTGTGTCCGGACGCGGCGGAGGACGCGAGCTCCCGACGCTGCGACGGGCAGCGCGCCGGTGGCGGGTTCCCGCGCGTCGGGGGCCCGGTCGAGCGTGGACGAGGTGACGGCCTGGTAGCGCGCGGCCGGGCGCGGGTCGTGCGTGGGGTTCATGCGTCGATCATCGACGCCCGGGGGGCCGGACCCAATGAGCCGATCGACTGATCCGGGACCGCGCATGGTCCCGGCACCCGGCGCCCGCACGCTGCGCGCGGTGCGTGCTGGCAACTCCGGTCGCCGGAGTGCCCCTTCAGGCCGTCGGGTCGAGGAGGCGGGCGCCGGTGCCGGCCACGTCGCGGACGTTGCGCGTGACGAGGACCAGGTCGTGCACCAGCGCGGTGGCGGCGAGCAGGCCGTCGACGGTGGGGACCGGATCCGGGACGTTCAATGCGCCCCAGCGGTCTGCGACCGCGGCGTCGACCGGGAGGATCCGGTCGGCGAAGCCCTCGGCCAGGCGACCCCGCCACTGCTCCAGGGCGGCCGCGGCCGTCGGGTCCCGGCGGCGGAGCGATTCGATCCCCCGACGCAGCTCGCCGAGGACCAGCACGCTCGTGTACAGCTCGTCGGCGCGCGCGGCCGCGAACCAGGCGCGCACACCCGCATTCGCGCGCTCTCCCTTGCGGAGCTCCGACAGGACGTTGGTATCGACCAGCCAGCTCACCTGAGCGGACGCGGCAGGTCGCGCGCCGGCGCGAGCTCCTCGTCCGTGCCCACGTCCGGCATCGAGCCCAGCAGCGCCTTGAAGGCCTCGGCGCCGGTGTCCAAGGCGAGCACGCCGCGAAGGATCTCGCGGTGCTCCGCCTCGGCCGACCGGCCATGGTCGGCCGCTCGACGCTTGAGCGCGCGCACGATGGCGGGATCCACGTTGCGGACGATCAGCTGGCTCATTCGATCACCTCTGATATCAATGATAGCACTCCGCAGATGGTGACCCGCTTGCGATATCCTCCGGGCCAGGTCGCTGATGCGTGGCTCACGGTGGGCACCTGGCGCTGAGCCAGGAGGCCCGGGTTCGACTCCCGGAGCGTCAGCCAACTCCGCCAGGGAGTGTGGTGCGCCCGTCCGCGAGACGCGACTCCTCCCCGACCGGTAGCAGGAGTCGAACGATGAGCGAACCCTCCACCGAGCCCGCGACCGCCGAGGGTGCCCGGCGTGACTTCATCCGCGAGATCGTCGCTGCCGACATCGCCGCCGGCCGGATCACCGCCCCCGTCACCCGGTTCCCGCCCGAGCCCAACGGCTACCTCCACATCGGCCACGCCAAGTCGATCGCGCTCAACTTCGGCATCGCCGCCGAGTTCGGCGGCACCTGCAACCTCCGGTTCGACGACACCAACCCGGTCAAGGAGGAGCAGGAGTACATCGACTCGATCCAGCGACGACATCCGCTGGCTGGGCTTCGACTGGGGCGAGCAACCTGTTCCACGCCTCCGACTACTTCGAGACGCTCTACGAGTGGGCGATCCACCTGGTCAGGGCCGGCAAGGCGTTCGTGGACGACCTGTCCGCCGACGAGATCCGCGAGACCCGCGGCACGCTGACGGAGCCCGGGCGTCGACTCGCCCTACCGCGACCGCTCGGTCGAGGAGAACCTCGACCTGTTCGCGCGGATGCGGGCGGGCGAGTTCCCCAACGGCGCCCGGGTCCTGCGGGCCAGGATCGACATGGCCGCAGCCAAACATCAACCTGCGCGACCCCGTCCTGTACCGGATCGTCCACGCGACGCACCCGCGGACCGGCGATGCCTGGTGCATCTACCCGACCTACGACTACGCCCACGGGCAGAGCGACGCCATCGAGGGCGTGACCCACTCCATCTGCACCCTCGAGTTCGACGTCCACCGGCCGCTCTACGACTGGCTGATCGAGAACCTGCCGGTCCCGCACGTCCCCCGCCAGTACGAGTTCGCGCGGCTCGCCCTCACCTACACCGTGCTGTCCAAGCGGTTCCTGCTCCGGCTGGTGCAGGACGGGCGCGTCCGCGGCTGGGACGACCCCCGGATGCCGACGATCTCCGGGCTGCGGCGGCGCGGCTTCCCTGCCGAGGGCATCCGCGACTTCGCGACCGCAGTCGGCGTGGCCAAGGCCGATTCGACCCACGAGATCGGGCTGCTCGAGCACCACGTCCGCGAGCGTCCTCAACCGGACCGCCCCGCGGCGGTTCGGCGTGCTCGATCCGCGTCAAGGTCGTGATCACCAACTTTCCGGAGGATGTCGTCGAGACGATGGAGGTCGTCAACAACCCCGAGGATCCCGTCGGCCGGCGAGCGGCCGGTGCCGTTCACGCGCGAGCTGTGGATCGAGCGCGACGACTTCATGGAGGAGCCTGCGCCCAAGTTCTTCCGGCTCGCCCCCGGGCGAGAGGTCCGGCTCCGGAACGCCTACTTCGTCACCTGCAACGAGGTGGTCAAGGACGCCTCCGGGGCCGTCGTGGAGCTGCGGTGCACCTACGACCCGGCCACGCGCGGGGGCGACTCGCCCGATGGCCGGCGACCAAGGCGACGCTCCACTGGGTGTCCGCCGCGCACGCCGTTCCGGCCGAGATCCGCCTCTACGACCACCTGTTCACGAGGCCGACCCGGGATCCGAGGGGCGGGACCTGCTCGAGGATCTCAACCCGGAGTCGGAGCGGGTCGTGCGCGGGTTCGTGGAGCCGTCGCTGGCCGACGGCCGCGCCCGGCGAGACGGTCCAGTTCGAGCGCCTGGGCTACTTCTGCGCGGACACGGACTCGCGCCCGGGGCGCTGGTGTTCAACCGGACGCTGACGCTCAAGGACACGTGGGCGAAGGTGCAGGCGCGGGGGTAGGGGTCGCGCACCTACGCGGCAGCAAAGCGGCAACCGCCACCATCGGCCGGTGACCCTGCCCGGCCCGGTGCTCGACATGGTTTCGTCTGACCACTATTCTGACCAGATGGCGAAGACCGTGACGGCGACCGAGGCGAAGACGCACATCCTGGCGCTGCTCGACGATGTCGAGGCGGGCGAGGAGGTCGAGATCACGCGCCACGGCCGGCTCGTCGCGCGCCTCGTGCCGGCGCGGCGCGGTGCCGCGCTGCGGGGCAAGTACGCGAGCCAGGTGCGGACCAACGTGACCGACGAGGAGCTGCTGTACTCGACCGGTGAGGCGTGGTCCGGCGACGAGGACAACCTCGCGTGACCGTCCTGCTCGACACGCACGCGCTGGTGTGGTGGACGTCAGACCCGGACCGGCTCTCGGCGGCCGCGATCCGCGCGATCGAGGAGGCGGACGAGGTCGGCGTGGCCGCGATCACGTGGTGGGAGCTGGCGTGGCTCGTCGAGCGCGGGCGGCTGTCGCTGTCGATCCCGGTCCGGGCGTGGATCGCGGACCTGGCCCGCAACCTCCTGACCCTGCCGCTGACGCCGGCCATCGCAATGAGTGCCGCGCTGATGCCCGACCCCTTCCCTCGCGACCCAGCGGACCGGCTGATCTACGCCACCGCGGTCGAGCACGGCTGGCGCCTCGTGAGCAAGGACCGCCGGTTCCACGAGCACGACCTGGGGGGTGCCGTCGTCGTCTGGTAGCCGGGGTGCTGCGCCGGCCCCGGCGCCATCCGGACCTACGGTGAGCCGGACGGGGATCCCTTCATGCTTCCTGTCCGTTCTCATCGGCCTTCGGCCAGGACGCGGGCCACTGCCGGTCAGACCGGGTGCTGGCCGAGTCCACGCAGGAAGCCGGCTTCCGCCGCGTGCATCCTCGCTGCACGACAGGGCCGCGTCGAGCGGCTTCCCCCATCGGCCGGTTGTGGCAGCCGTCCGGCGCACGGGTGCGATCATGTGCGGAGTCGTGATCGGTTTCAGAGGCGGAGATGCCCGTCGCCGAACCGGCGGCGCAACGGAGAAGCGCGTGTTGCCCCTTCGCCCAAGCCCCCCACGCTCCGGCCGGGCAGGCCTCGACCCCACGCCCGGCTCAGGCCACGGCCTTCTGGTCCGCCGGCATCGTCGCGCGCCTCGCCGGGGTCGCGCTCCTCGCGGGGATCGCGCTCGCGTTGGCCGCCTGTGACGTCGACGGGCAGGGCTCGTCGCCCGGCGCAGCCGCGTCAGCGGGACCCTCCGGCGAGCCCCCGTCCGACCCCGCGGCGATCGGCCGCGCCTTCATCGAGGCGCTGGCTGCCGGCGACGTGGCCGCGGCCGAGGCGATGGAGGACCCGACCATGCGTGCCGCCGCCCCGGCCGCGTCGCTGGCCGTCCTCTGGAGCCAGCTCCAGGACCAGTTCGGAACCTATGGTGGCATGCTCGACACGAGCACGGCCGCCCAGGACCCGTACACCAACGTCACCGTCACCGCGAGCTTCGCCAAGGCAACGGTGCCGTTGATCGTGACGGTCTCCTCGGATGGTCTGGTCGCGGGCTTCCACCTCGGCCAGCCCGGTCCGGCCGCCACGCCCGATGGCAGCGCTGGCGCGTCCGTCGAGCCCGCGCCGACCGCGTCGCCAGCGCCCTACGTGGACCCGTCGTCGTTCACCGAGACCGAGGTCACCGTCGGCCAGGCGCCGTGGGCGCTGCCTGGCACGCTGTCGATGCCCGTCGGAGCTGGCCCCTTCCCGGCCGTCGTGCTGCTCGCGGGCTCCGGGCCCAACGACCGCGACGAGACCATCGGCCCCAACAAGCCACTGCGCGACCTCGCCTGGGGCCTCGCCTCCGAAGGCATCGTCGTCCTCCGCTACGACAAGCGCACCAGGGCGCACCAGGCCGAGATGGCTGGCCTCGCGAGTGCGATCACCGTCCGCGAGGAGGCGATGGACGATGCCCTGGTCGCGGTGGACCTGCTGCGGGCGACCCCGGGAGTGGACCCGGATCGCATCCTCGTCGTCGGTCACAGCCTGGGGGGCTACCTCGCGCCGCGGATTGCCGCGGCGGGTGGCGGTCGGATTGCCGGGATCGGCGTGCTGGAGGGAAACGCCAGCCCGCTCCAGGACCTGATCGCCGACCAGCTCGCGTATCTCGCCTCCCCCGAGGGCGGCTCGGATCCGGGGGCGCGGGCGATGGCCGAGGCGCTCCCCGCACAGCTCGCGCTGGTCAAATCGCTCGACCTGTCGCCGTCCACGCCGGCCTCACAGCTCCCACTGGGCATCCCGGCCGCCTACTGGCTCGACTTGCGCACCTATGACCCGGTGGCCGTTGCCGCCGGCCTCTCGATCCCGATCTTCATCTCGCAGGGCGGTCGCGACTACCAGGTCCCGCCGAGCGAGCTGGCGCTGTGGCGGGCGGGACTTGCGGAGCGAACCAACGTGACGATCCGTGAGTACCCGGCGCTCAACCATCTGCTGATGGCCGGGACCGGCGCCAGCCGGCCGGCGGAGTACGCGGTGCCGGGACACGTCGACGCGGCGCTCGTGGCCGATCTCGCGGCCTGGGTGACCGCCGTACCCTGACCCGGTGGTCGCGAGCCGGCCCCGGGCATGCGCTACGGGCGGGTGCGGATGAACGTGGTGAACGGATCGCTCAGGGCACGGATCCTCGTGATGCGGATGTCCTGGCGCGGGTTGAGCGCGGAGATCGCCTGGCCCTTGCCGATGTAGATCCCGACGTGGCGGCCGTTGCCCCAGACGACCACGTCGCCGATCCGCGGGTTCCGCTTGCGCGTCTTGTCGTGCTTGCGCGCCCAGGCGAGCATCGCGCGGGCCGAATGACCTCCGCCCAACCGCTTGCTGATGCCGGCCTGGCGGTACACGTACCGGACGAGTCCCGAGCAGTCGAAGGCGTTGGGACCGGTCGCGCCGCGGACATATCGGTCGTGGCGCTGTCGGACGGCGACCTTCGCGGCACGCACGTAGTCCGCACGGATCAGCTCCGCCCGGGTGGGGGCTGACGGCGCGGGGGCGGTCGTCACCGCGATCGGGTCGGGGGTGGCCGACGGGTCAGGCGTGGCCGACGGGTCCGGGGTGGCCGACGGGTCAGGCGTGGCCGACGGGTCCGGGGTGGCCGACGGGTCCGGGGTGGCCGACGGGTCGGGCTGCGGCGTGGGCGTGGGCTCGGCCGATGGCGTCGCCGTCGGGGCAGGCGATGCCGATGCCGTCGGGCTCGGGCTCGGGCTGGGGGATGGGTCGGTCGCGACGACCGGGGCGGGGGCCGCGGTGAGCGCGGTGAGCGCGATGACGGTCGCGATGCCGATGGCCGGCAGGCTGAAGTTCGGACGCAAGATGTCCCTCTCTCCCGACCGCGCGACCATCGGCTGGTCGTCGTGGTGGGGCGGCGCCGCCCGGCATCGGAGGAGGGGGCGCGCAAGAAGGCACGCAGGTGGGGTCGATCGGACTGGGGATGATCGACCGCGCGGCAGGAGGGTCCTGCCGGGTCGGCGCTATGCAGCTGTGATCCCTGTCGATGACCGGTGGAAGGCTTCTGACCCTATCAGTGATCGCCAGTTCCAGCCGTCGCGGTTCGGTAACCGCCGGCTCGACACGCCGGCCCGTCTGGTTCGTCATGACATTGGGAGGGTGCGCGCGCACGAGACACCTGCCATCATCGCGCCCACGTGCCGCCCCATCAGCGACCGGACCCCGCGCAGTCCCGCTCCCCGGAGGACATCGCGATGACCGTCGAGGCACTGCCCGCCACGGACGATCCGTCCGCGCGACCCACCGCGCAGCTGCCCGGGGGCCAGCTCGTCCGGCTCTCGCTGTACTGGCTGGGGCTGAGCTCCATCTTCGCCGGGCTCAACAACATCCTCGGCGGCCGGATCATCTTCGAGGGCCTTGGTGACGAGGCGTTCAAGGCCACGACCCTGTTCATCCTGAGCGCGATGGGGACGCTGATCGCGGTCCTCGTCCAGCCGACGATCGGGTCCATCAGCGACTACACCATCAGCCGCTGGGGCCGCCGCAAGCCGTACATCTTCATCGGCACCACCCTCGACCTCGTGTTCCTGCTCGGGATCGCATCGTCCAACACCGTGATCGCGATCGCCGCGTTCATGGCCCTGCTCCAGTTCTCGTCCAACGTCGCCCAGGGCCCATTCCAGGGCTACGTCCCGGATCTCGTGCCGGAACCGCAGGTGGGGCTTGCCTCGGCGCTGGTCGGCCTGTTCCAGGTGCTGGGCAATGCTGCAGGGTTTCGCATCGGCGCGCTCGCGGTCGCCACCAACAACTTCTGGCTGGGGACGATGGCCCTCGGTGTGCTGGAGTTCGCGACGATGCTCTCGGTGGTCATCCGCGTCCACGAAGGGCGGACGGCCAGGCCGCGCGGCGGGCGGAGCTGGCGGTCCGTCGGGCTCGAGGCGTGGGGGACCGACATCCTCCGCGAGCGCTCGTTCGTGTGGCTCGTCGGATCGCGCTGGTTCGTGCTGATGGGCATGACGATGCTGACCAACTTCGCCCTGTTCTACTTCGTCGACTCGTTCGGGCTGCTCGCAGGAGCGAGACGGGCGCGCCGATGCTGGCCGTGCTGGTGGCGTTCGTCCTCGGCAACCTCGTCGCGGTGCTACCCGCCGCACGGGCCTCGGACCGGGTCGGGCGCAAGCCGGTGATCTACCTCTCGTGTGCCGTGCGGGTCGGTCGGACTCGCGATCGTGGCCGTCGCGCCGGTCATCCCGGTCGCCGTCCTCGGCGGGCTCGTGATGGGCGTGGGCTTCGGCATGTTCCTCGCCGTGGACTGGGCGCTGCTGACCGACCTCGTGCCGAAGGCGTCCGCGGGCCGGTACATGGGGATCAGCAACGTGGCGACCGCGACGGCGGGGCTGGTGGGTCTCGCCGTTGGCGGCCTCGTGATCGACCTGGTCCAACCGCTTCGTGAGCGCCGGGATCGGTCCGCGGATCGCGTTCGCGCATGGCGGTCGCCCTGCTCGTGATCGGGGCCAGCCTGCTGCGGCCGGTGCGAGAGCCCACCCGGTCGACCCTGCGGCCGTCGCGGGGCCTGATCCGGCCACGCCCGGACACCGCTCCGCCCGGAGCGTCCGGCCCGCGGACCTGCCGAAACGCATACTCGGTCACTACACATTCGGTCCATTCCGACCGGTCGCTGGTCGCTGCGGCTCCCGTACCGTAGCGCCATGGCAGCCGCCCTCCGTCCCCTGCTCCGCCGCCGTGACCGGTCACCGCCTTTGGATCCCCCGGCAGCACGGCGCGTGGGCGATGCTCCTGCTGCCCGGTGCTGCTCGGCGTCGCGGCGAGCCGGCCCGACCCGTGGCAGCTCGCGGTCGCCGGGGTTGCGCTTGCCGCGTACCTGGCGTCGGCCACCGCCCAGACATGGTCGCGAACCCGTCGTCCCCGCGAGTACCGCCTCCCGATCATCGTCTACGGCTCGATCGCGGCCGTGCTGGGCGTCCTCCTGCTGATCGCCTTCCCGCTGCTGGCGCTGGCGGGCGTCGTCGTCGTCCCGACGGCGGCGATCGTGTTCCGTGGCGCCCAGCCGGGCACCCGCCGCGACCTTGTCAACAGCCTCGCGCAGGTCGTCCAGTCCCTCGTCGCTCGTTCCGGCTGCCGCGTGGGTGTCGGGCGACTGGGACCCGGCGCGAGTGGCCACCTACACGCTCATCGCCGCCGGCTACCAGCTGGGCGTGGTGCTGGTCGTGCGGTCCGTGCTACGGGAGCGAGGCAACGAGGCGTTCCTGGGACTGTCGGTCGGGTTCCACCTCGCGCTCGTGGCGGCGGCGCTCGTCACGCTGCCCGTCCCCTACTCCATCCTGGCGGCGGCGCTCACCGCGAGGTCCGCCGGGCTGCCGTGGCTCGAGCGGCGGCTCGCCGCGGGCCGCTCGACCGCTCCGCCCGATCCACGTCGGCGTGACCGAGATCGTCGCGTCGCTGGCGGTCGTCATCGTGAGCCTCGCCGTCTCGGTCTGATCGCAACGCATCCCACCCACCTTCGGCCGACCGTGGCGAGCCGGGATCCCGTGACTACGGCTCCGGCGTGGGCGTGGGCTCCGGGGTTGGCTCGGGCGTGGGCTCGGCGGTCGGCTCGGCCGTCGGTGCCGCGGTAGGGCTCGGCCTGGGCGTGGGCTTGGGGGTCGGTTTCGGCGTTGGCCGGGGCGTGGCCACCGGGCGCGGCACGCTGATCGTGCGGGGTTTCGGCGTCCCGGGCAGGAGGGCGGCGACGTCCCTGCGGACCTGGTTGACCCAGGCCGCGGTCATGAACGACGGGTAGCGCGACGGGACGATCCGCAGCTGCTGGACCTCCTGGCCCTGGGTCTTGCCGAACAGCTCGACGAGCGCCGGCAGCGCCTCGCGCGGGCAGGTCCGTCCAGGCGGTGCCCTTGGTGGCGGCGAACAGGGCCGGCGCATTGAGGATAGTCTCGGGACCGAGCTGCTTGCGGATGGCCAGCAGCAGCGTCTGCTGGCGCTCCATCCGCCCGTAGTCGCTGTCCTGGTGGCGGCTGCGGGCGTAGGCCAGCGCCGTCGTGGCCGTCCATGTGCTGCTTGCCGGCCTTGATCCTGATGTGGATCTTGCCGCTGCCGGGATCGGGGTACGCCCAGTCCTCGATCGCGTACGGGACGTTGATGTCGACCCCGCCCATGGCATCGACCACACGGATGACGCCGATCAGGTCCACGATCAGCACGGCGTCGATCGGCCGGCCGGTGAGGGTGCTCACGACCGAGCGCACGGCCCCGATGCCCTTCACGGCTCCCCTGCCCGGCCAGAGGCTGGGACGGCGCGCGGTGGCCTCGACGTACATCTCGTTCATCAGGCCCGGCTGGCAGCCGCAGGCGGAGGCGTCGCGGGCTGGACCGGGCGGGTACGGGGCGTTCTGCAGGTTCCGCGGCAGGCCGATCATGGCGACCTTCCCGGTCGCGACGTCCACCTCCACCAGGAGCATCACGTCGTTGCGGCGGCTCCAGCGGCCGGCGCCGGCATCGGACCCGATGAGCAGCAGGTCGAGCCGGCCGTCGTCGCCCCAGGGCTGGGCAGGGTCGGCGCGTTCCCATGGGACGCCGGCGCCGAAGTCGGGCAGCGTGCCGTCGCCGCCGTCGCTGGGATAGGGCGGGATGACGGGTGTGGGCGATGGGGTCGGCAGGGCGTCAGAGGCCGCCGGCGTGGCGCCGAACGGCGTCGGCGTCACCTCGGGCGGCTCGGTGAAGGTGGGCCAGGGCGTCTCCACCGCGGCCTGGCCCGGGTTCGACGACGCCTCTGCGCCCGCGAACGTCGCGTCGAGGAACTCGTCCGTCGCCCCCAGCGTGCCGGCGACCACCAGGTGCGGGATGCCGACGACGACGAGCAGGACGATCGCCGAAGCGACGGCGGTCCCGCGACCCGGGCTCGTCCGCCCCATCACGTCGACTGCCGCCGAGGTCCGCCACCCGGCGAGCAGGATGTTGGTCGCGATCAGGACGGTCAGGGCGCCGGGAGTGACCAGCCACGCGGCCACGCCGTAGATGCCCGCGCTGGCCACCCACGTGGCGGCAAGCGCGGCGGCGACGAGGGTCGGAACCAGGTACAGCAGCCCGACGCCTCGATAGCCGATCGCGAGGTGGCCCAGCCCGGGAACGAGGGTGCTGGCAAGGACGACCGCCGTCGGCCGGAGTCGGAGCCGCATCCCCACGGTCGGGGGCGGGGCGGCCACAGGCTCGGCGATGTCCGTGCCGCCATCCTGGTTCATGCGCAGCCTCCCTCCACATGATGTCCGATCGCCGCCCCGGGTGGGGTGGCAGCGGGTCACAGGACGGTCACGGGACGGTCACGGGAGCCTGGTCGGTTCCGTCGCGGGATCCGGCGCGCGGCGACACCGCCCGGACCCCTGGACAGACGGGCAGGGAGCGTAGCCGGGGGAGCGCCTGGAGGGGCAGCGAGGCGCCTGCCAGCGCCGTCGGTACCATTGATCCGTCGTTAGGAACAGCCAGATTCCAGGGAGAACAGCATGAAGCTCGGCGCCTTCTCGATCAGCCTCACCGTCGAGGACCTCGCCGTCTCCCGCAGGTTCTACGAGGATCTCGGGTTCGGTGTCGTCGGCGGCGATGCCGAGCAGCGGTGGCTCATCCTTCGCAACCCGGACGCGGTCACGATCGGCCTGTTCCAGGGGATGTTCGACCGCAACCTCATGACCTTCAACCCGGGCTGGGACCGGGAGGCCCGGGAACTCCCGGAGTTCATGGACGTGCGTGAGATCCAGGAGCGGCTCGACGAGCGCGGGGTGACCGTGACGAGTCGGGCAGACCCGGCCACGACGGGACCGGCAAGCCTGATGCTGGAGGATCCCGACGGCAACCAGATCCTGATCGACCAGCACCGCTGACCGGCGACCAGCAAGACCGTCCGCAGGGACGGTCAGAGGACCCTGACCGGTTTCGGCCTGACGGGAACGGCGCGCGCGGCAAGGAGAGCCTGGAGGAGGAGTCCGGACAGGACCATCAGCACGCCCGCCCAGGCGACGACGCCGAGTCGCTCCCGGAGCACGAACAACCCCAGAAGCGTCGCCACCACGGGATCCGCGAGCATGAGCGTCGCGACCGGGCCACTGGCCAGGTGTCGCATGCCGAGTGCGAGCAGCACATTGGCGAGGGCCATGGTCGCGACACCGAGGTAGAGCGCAAGCAGGAGTCCCGTCGGGGCGACCAGCCAGTCCAGGGGCTGGGTGGCGAGCACCGGCAGCAGCAGCAGCCCGCCGAGCGCGAAGCTGCCGGCCGTCACCTCGAGGCCGCTCGCCCCGCGGTCGAGCTGCACCCTGGCGGCCACGTTGAAGCAGCCGATGCAGAACCCGGCGCCCAGGGCAAGCGGCAGTCCGAGTGGGCTGCCGGCCGCCACGTTCGGGGCCGACAGCAGGGCGAGGCCCACGACCGAGATCGCGGTCGCGATGAGCCATCCACGCGCCGGACGCTGCCCGAGCACCAGCCAGCCCAGGATTCCGGCGAAGACCGGGCCGCTGCCGACGGCCACCAGCGTTCCCAGCGCCACGCCGGCGATGCTCACGCCAGCGAAGAAGCACAGCTGGTACGTGGCGGCCGCGAGCGAGGTGACGAGCATCGGCCGGGATCTCCAGCGACCGGGAAGGCGCCGCACCGAGCCGCCGCGGAGCGGCAACGCCGTCACCAGCACGAAGGCTCCGATGCCGATCCGCAGCACACCCACGCCCAGTGGCGTCGTGCCCGTTGGGCCCAGCGCCTGTGCAGTGCCCGCGGTCCCGAACAGGACGCCGGCAGCCAGGACGAGCAGGATCGAGAGGCGCGGGGCTGACATGGCTCGCAGCGTACCGGCGACGCCACCCCTGGCGCGGGGTGTTCGGGGACGCTGCCGCCCGCCGCTGCGAGTCAGCCGGCGCGAACGGCCTCGAGCAGCGGGCGCAGGCGGTTGAGCGCCTCGGGTGTGAGCGCCGGGTTCCGGCTCGAAATCCTCGGGCACGCCGGCGGCGAGGGTCAGGTGCCGCAGGCCCGCGTCCGCAAACCCGCGCACCACCGCGGCCATCGCCTCCGGGGTGCCGGTCAACGCGCCGGGGCGCTCGATCCCGTTGCCGTCGCGGTCGAGCACCACCCGCGCCCAGCCGGTCAACGTGAGCGTCGCCGGGTCCCGGCCCACCGCATCGCACGCGCGGCGCACGGTCGCCAGCAGCGCGTCCATGCCGGAGGCATCGTGGAGCGCGACGTTGACGTTGATCGCGTCCCCCCACCGGGCGGCGATCCGGCTCGTTCGGTCGCCCTTGGCTGCGACCCAGATGGGCGGCGCGGCGCGAACCCCGGACCGAGGCAGGAGCTGGGCGTCCTCGGTGCGCACCTTCTCGCCCGCGAAGGTGACGGCCGGCTCGCGGAGCAGCCGCGCGATCACCTCGACCGCCTCCGCGTACCGGGTCACGGGCCGGTCAAGGTCGTAGCCGAACGCTCGCCAGCTGGCGTCGGTCGCGGGCACGCCGCTGCCGAGCCCCAGGATGAGCCGGCCACCGCTCACCTCGTCGAGCGTGGCGGCCATGCGGGCCAGGAGCGCCGGGTTGCGGAACCCGGTGCAGGCGACGTGCGGCCCGATCTCCACCCGGGTGGTGGCCTCGGCAAGGGCGGTGACGATCGTCCAGCACTCCCAGAACCCGATCCGCTCGCCGGACGCCAGGTCGCGCTGGAGGTGGTCGGGAACCCACAGCGTGTCCACGCCCATCGCCTCGGCCTCGAGGGCGAGGGCCCGGATCTCGGACCAGGTGGCGTAGGAGCGGTCGGCCCGTGGCCAGGTCGGCAGGCTGAGACCGATGGCGATGGGCGGGGTGACGGTCGTCATGCCGCCATCATCGCGCGCCAGCGGCTTCCTCGCGTGCGCCGGCGCGCCGGCCCGCGCCGGAACGGCAGAGCCGCTCAGCTCGGTGCCGCGAGGTCCCGCCGCGGGAACCGCCACAGCCCGTATGCGGTCGCGACGACCGCGAGGGCGGCGAGCACCACCAGGTCGCCGACGGAGCCGCTTCCCCCAGGACCTCGATCGGCTGCAGGTAGTGGAACGGCGTGTACGGCTGGAGAAACTCCGCGTCGGGCCAGAGGGTGCCCAGGGCCTCGAGGAGGTACCCGACCAGGAGCAGGGCGAGGCCGATGCCCACCGGTGCCGCGAGCCGATCGAACGAGGCGGACGCGGCGAGCGCGATCGCCGCCAGGGCCACGAGGAACAGCCACGTGTTGAAGACCAGGAAGGCGAGGTTCGCGGCCGGAAGCCCGTCCATCACCCCGTAGGCGATGGACCCGGCCAGCGTCCCGGCGAGCGCCGAGGCCACGATCAGGGCGGACACGAGCGCCAGTGTCACCAGGTGGGTGGCAAACAGCACCCGGCGGGAGATCGGCCGCGAGAGCAGCACCTCGAGCGTCCCGCGCTGCCGCTCGCCGGCGATCATCGCGGAGCCCAGGCCGAGCGGGAACAGCACGAACAGCCCGATCGTGATCGGGTGGACCCAGCCGATCGAGATGGCGCCGATGAGACTGAACGGATTGGCCCCAAGGAAGCGCAGGAACGCCTCGGGGATGATCCCGGTATCGAGCAGCGCCGCGAGCTGGCGGCCGAACGTCGCGTAGATCACGGGCATCAGGAAGGACCAGATCCCGAGCCCGAGACCGACCAGCGCCACGCGTGAGCGCTGGGCCCGCCACGTTCGGCGCATCAGCGGCAGGCTGACGACGGCCTTCATGCGCCCGGACCGCCGCCGGCCGCCGAGACCTCGGCGGCCTCCTCGCCCGCGTACAGCTCGAGGAACGCATCCTCGAGCCTGGCCGGTTCGATGGACAGGTCGGTGACCGCCGAGACGCGGATGGCGTCCAGGAACGCGCGCGGATCACCGGCCAGGGCACACGCGAGGAAGCCGCCCAGCGGATCGACAGTGACGTCGCTGACCCCCGGCACGCCGCGCAGGTCGGGGACCTCGCCCTCGAACCGGAGCTCCACCCTTCGCCGCCGCTGGGCACGGAGCGTGGCGACATTGCCGCTGAGCACGAGCCGGCCGGCGCGGACGATGGCGACCCGGTCGCACACGCGCTCCACCTCGGACAGCACGTGTGACGAGAAGAACACGGTCCTCCCCGAGGCCCGCGCCGACTCGAGCACCTCGTAGAACGCACGCTGCATCAGCGGATCGAGTCCCTCGGACGGCTCGTCGAGGATGGCCAGCTCCGGGTCGTGCTGGAGCGCCTGCACGATGCCGATCTTCTGGCGCATCCCGCGCGAGTACTCGCGGATCGGACGGCGCAGGACCCGGGCCGACAGCTCGAGGGCGTCGCAGACGGCTGCCCGGCGCACCGGCAGCCGACCCGAGAGCGCGGCCAGGTCGTCAAGGTGGCGCTCGCCCGTGAGGTTGTCGTCGAGCGCGATGCCGCCTGGCAGGTACCCGATCCGGCCGCGGATCGCGACCGAGTCCCGGACGATGTCCAGCCCCAGCACGCTCCCCCGCCCCGCCGTCGGGTGGATGAAGCCCAGCAGCAGCCGGATCAGCGTGGACTTGCCCGCCCCGTTGGGACCCAGGAAGCCGAAGATCTCGCCGGGCCGGACGTCGAGCGTGACGCCGTCGAGGGCGCGCACCGGCCCGTAGTGCTTGGCGAGGTCCTCGACATCGATCGCGTGCATCGCGCCCAAGCCTACGCCCGGCCTGCCTTGCCGGATGCCGTCACCGCGTGGCCGGCTGGGGCCGAGCGCGGACGGGGTCGGAGCCGGTAGATTCGGACCGTGCTCTACCGCGCCGATCCCTGGCTCCACGTCATCGCCGGCTGCATGTCGTCCGGCAAGACCGACGAGCTGCTGCGCCTGCTCCGTCGGGCCGAGATCGCCAAGCGCCGGATCCTCCTGGTCCGGCCCGACGTGGACGACCGCACCCCGAGCGACTACGCGGAGAGCCGCAGCAAGGCTCGCTACCCGTCCGTGCTCATCGCCAAGGGCGAGCCGGTGGAGATCCTGTCGCTCGCGCGCGAGCGCGACGTGGACCTCGTGGGGATCGAGGAGGCCCAGTTCTTCGACGGTTCGGTCGCCCAGGTCGCGGACACGCTGCGCGCGTCCGGCCGCCACGTCATCGCCAGCGGCCTGAACACGGACTTCGCCGGGCGCCCGTTCGGCGCCATGCCGGCGCTCCTGGCGATGGCCGACGAGATCACGATGCTCACGGCGATCTGCGTGGTGTGCGGTGAGACCGCGACCCGGACCCAGCGCCTGGTGGGCGGCCGGCCGGCAGCCGTCGACGATCCGCTGATCGTGATCGGCGGCTTCGACGGCCGGGCGGTCGAGACCTACGAGGCCCGCTGCCTGCGCCACCATGAGGTCGCGCCGGCTCGATCGGCTCGAGGCGTCATCTCGGACGAGGGCTGAGGCCGGCTGCCGCCGGGCGCCCGGAGCTCCCTGTCCACAGGTTGTCCACGCGAGGACGCGAGGTCGTGGACAACTTCACCGGTCCCTTGCCGAAACTCGTGGACAACCTGCTTGGCACCCTCATCCCCGACCGATATCGTTCGGTTTGCCCGAAGGGGCCGGTGGTACCGACGCCGGACCGGTCAGCGATGATCGGACCGGGTCCCCGGAACCGCCGCCACGGAAGCCGCAAGGCCGAAGGGGTGGTGGAACTGGAGCCGCTGCGGCAGGGCCGAGCTTGCTTGGCAGTGTCGTGGGCGAGTCGGTGCGGTACGGTTCCTTCGGGCGCTTTCGTGTGCGCCGTGCCCGATCGGAAGCCCGTGGCCAAACTGTCCGCCGGTCTGCTGCTCTACCGCCGCTCCGCTGACGGGATCCAGGTCCTGATCGCCCACCCCGGCGGCCCGATCTGGGCTCGTCGCGATGCGGGTGCCTGGTCGCTGCCGAAGGGCGCCCTCGACGACGGCGAGGATCTCCTTGCTGCCGCGCGTCGCGAGTTCGAGGAGGAGACGGGCCAGCGCCCGCCCGATGGCGAGGCGATCGATCTTGGCGAGGTGCGCATGCGGTCGGGCAAGGTGGTGCATGCCTTTGCCCTCGAGGGCGACCGGGATCCGGGCCAGCTTCGCAGCCTGCAGGTCGAGGTCGAGTGGCCACCCAGGTCCGGGCGCATGATCAGCGTGCCGGAGATCGATCGCGTGCTGTGGGCCGGTCCGGCCGAGGCGAGACGCCGTCTCAACCCGGCCCAGGCGATGTTCGTCGATCGCCTGTTGGACAGCCTCGCAGGGGCGTAAGGTAGGAACCACGGCTACCCGAGCCCATGACGCCGTATCTGAGGGAGGCAATCGCCCGAATGCTCAAGGAATTCATGGCGTTCCTGACCAAGACGAACGCGCTCGCGCTGGCCATCGGCGTGATCATCGGCGGCGCGCTCGGCAGCGTCGTCTCCTCGCTCGTGGCCGACATCATCATGCCGCCCATCGGCGTGCTGCTCGGTGGCGTCGACTTCACGCAGCTGAAGATCGTCCTCCAGGAGGCGGTCGGTGGCGACGCGGCCACCGAGGTCGCCATCCGCTGGGGCAACTTCATCCAGGTCGTGATCGTGTTCATCGTGGTCGCGCTGGTCGTGTTCCTGATCGGCAAGGCGCTGATCAAGGAGGAGCCGGCAGCCCCCGCCGAGCCGTCCGACGAGGTCAAGCTGCTGACCCAGATCCGCGACTCGCTCGCCAAGGGCTGATCGCCTGGCGGGCTCCAACCCGCAACCCGGACCCGGCCAACGAGCCGCCCGCGACCGAGGCGGGCGGCTCGTTTCGTGTCTCCCGCCAGGCGCGCTACGCTGGCCGCCAAGGAGGCACCGGTCATGACCTACTCCATCGTCGCGCGGGACCCCGCAACCGGCGATCTCGGCGTCGCCGTCCAGTCCAAGTTCCTGGCCGTGGGATCCGTGGTCCCGTGGGCGCGGGCGGGTGTCGGGGCGATCGCGACCCAGTCGTACGCGAACGTCGCCTACGGGCCCGATGGGCTGGCAATCCTCGCCGGGGGCGCCTCCGCAGAAGCCGCGCTCGCCGCGCTCGTCGAGGCGGACGCGCTCCGGTCACAGCGCCAGGCGGGCATCGTGGACGCGAACGGCGGGTCCGCCACCTACACGGGTCGGTCGTGCTTCGCCTGGGCGGGCGGCCGGACGGGAGCCGGGTACGCGGCCCAGGGCAACATCCTCGCGGGCGAAGGCGTGGTCGACGCGCTCGCAGACACGTTCGAGACCGCGGGTCGTGCGTTCCCGGAGCTCCTGGTCTCCTGCCTGGCCGCGGCGGATGCCGCCGGTGGCGACCGGCGGGGGCGCCAGTCGGCCGCGCTGCTCATCGTTCGGGAGGGCGGCGGCTACGGCGGCGGTAACGACCGCTGGATCGACCTCCGTGTCGACGACCACGAGGACCCGGTCGGCGAGCTGGGCCGCCTCCTCAGGTTCACGCACCTGCTGCTCGATCGACCACATCCGGCCGAGCTGGTCGCCCTCGACGCGTCGCTGGCGGCCGAGGTGCGCGGCCACCTCGGGCTCCTCGGCTGGGACCCGGCCAACGCCGGTGCCTCGCTCTACGTCCCGATGTGGCCCGACGAGGCCGAGCCTGAAGATGCCCGGCCGAGCGTTGGCGAGCCGCGACCACTCCCGGATGGCTGGGATCCCGCCTGGCAGGACCGCCTGCTGGCGTGGATGGCGGTCGAGAACCTGGAGGAGCGGACCGCGGCACCGGGCTGGATCGATCCGATGGTGCTGGATCACCTGCGGGGTGCTGCCGAGCGCCAGTAGGCGCGCGGATCGCCGGTAGGCGCGCGGATCGCCGGTCAGTCCCGGGCGGGCCGGTCAGCCTTCGGGCGAGCCGGCCTCACCTGACTCCGGCTCCGCGACCGCGTGTCCCTTGTAGGGGAACGCCCGCATTAGCCGGCGAAGCAGCCGGTGGAGCTCCTCGCGCTCGCCCGGCTCGACGACCGACGCGATCATCGCCTCGCGCCGCGCCTGGGTGCCCGTGGTGTGATCCCAGGTCTGGTTGCCGGCCTCTGTCGGCTCGACGAGGGTGCCGCGGCGGTCGGACGGATCCGGCAGCCGGCGGATCAGCCCGGCGGCTTCCATCCGGTCAAGCCGGTTCGTCATCGCCCCGCTGGACAGGCGCATGTCGGTGGCGAGCTGGCCGGCCGAGCGGCGGTACGGCGGACCGGACCGTCGCAGGCTCCCGAGGAGGTGGTAGGAGCGGCGGTCCAGCCCGGACTCGTGCAGGGTCTCGTCGAGGGATCGGTCAAACGCCTTCGCCAGGATCTGGATCCGCTCGACGATCCCCTCGGTGAGCGGGTTCAGGTCCGGGATCTCGCGCTCCCACGCCTTGAGCGACTCGTCCAGGCAGTCCCGCTCGTCGTCCATGCCACAAGTATCCACCGGTTCGCCACGATGTCAAGACTCTTCTAGTAGGACCTCTTGACATCAAAATACCAATCGGCTACAGTTCTGGCAGAACAGTTCGAGATCAAGAGTCTTGACCTAGAGAACAATGGTCAGGGCGACGGAGGACGGATCGATGGTCGGCACCAGGACAGTCACGGGCGACAAGCTCACCTCGAGCCTGCGCTTCGAGCTGGTCGAGCGACCGTTGGGCCGCCTCCAGGCATTCGTCGCGCGGACGGACACCGAGGAAGTGTCGGGGGTCGCTCGGACGGACGTCACCTCGCAGCATGGCGCAGACCCCCGCGAGCAGTACTTCAACGAGTACCGCGAGCTCACCGCAGAACCGGTCCGCTGGCTGCGTCTCACCTGAACCCGGACCACCACGGTCATGCCAGGGTGGCAGCGGCGACGCTGCCACCCTTCCTGCTGTTCAGGGACAATGCGCGGATGACGAGTCCGTTCCCCTGGACCCTGCGGCGAGCCACGGGTGCGGACGCCCTCGCGGTGGCCCGGATGCACGTGGCGACCTGGCGGGCGGCGTACCGGGGCATCGTTCCGGATCCCTTCCTCGACGCGATGGACGTGGCTGCCCGGGCGGCGCGGTACACCTTCGACCGTCGCGGCCCGACCGACCCGGCGACCTGGATCGCCGTCGACGGCGACCTCGTGGTCGGGATGGTGAGCGTCAGCCCGAGCCGGGACGAGGATCTCCCCGGGCTGGGCGAGATCCAGGCGCTCTACGTCTCTCCGGATCGCTGGCGATCCGGCGCGGGCCGGCTGCTGATGGCCAGGGCGGAGAGCCTGCTGGACGAAGCCGGGTTCCGCGATGCGCTGCTGTGGGTGCTGCGGGACAACGAGCGCGGACGCACCTTCTACGAGGCCGCCGGGTGGCAGGCCGACCGCTCGAGCAAGACGGTGGTCATCGGCGGTCGCGAGCTGGTGGAGGTCCGCTACCGGAAGTCGCTGGCCGCTCAACCGTCAGACCCACGGGCCTGATCGCACGGCCGCCCGGCTCCGCGAACCCGCCGGTATCCTCGAGCCATGGAGCCACGCCAGCCCGACGTGCCCGCGATCCGGACCCCGCGGTTCGAGCTCGTGTCGATGTCGCTCGAGTTCATGAAGGCGCTGCTCGGCGGCGATCTCGACGCCGCCTCCCGCGAGCTGGGGGCCGCGCTCGCGGACGGGATGCGCGAGGACCTGGCCAACTTCCTCGCCTACCGGATCCCGGCGCTCGAGGCGCGCCCCGACAGCCAGCCATGGCTGGGCCGGTCGATCGTGATCGCCCGTCCCGACGGTCGCCGCGAGGTGATCGGCACCATCGGCTTCCACGCCCCGCCGGACGAGACCGGGCGAGTGGAGATCGGCTACCGCGTGGAGGCCGCGTTCCGGCGCCGCGGCGTCGCCACGGAGTGCGTCCGGGCGCTGCTGGACTGGGCGGAGTCCATGGGCACGCACCGCTTCCGCGCCTCGGTTGCCCCGCACAACGTGGCCTCGCTGGCGATCGTCCGGTCGTTCGGCTTCCGCCAGGTCGGCGTGCAGGTCGACGACATCGACGGCAAGGAGCTGGTGTTCCACCTCGACCGCCGGTAACGGTCCCGGTGGCACGTTCCGCCGTTTCCCCGCACACTCCCGACCATGAGCTTTGATCCGAACGGCTACCCGTACCCCGACGATGGCTGCCCGTCGACCGCTCCCGCCGGCGACGGCGCTCGGGCATCGGCGTCGCCGCCACGATGGGCCTGGTGGTGTTCATCGCGTTCGTCGCCCTCGGCGCCACCGGGGCGGTGTTCGCGGTCACGACCTACGGCTCGCTGGCGTCCGACCTGCCGGAGCCGAGCGTCCTCGAGCGCATCGAGCTGCCCGAGCAGTCGGTCGTGTACGACCGCACCGGCACCGTCGAGCTCGCCCGCTTCGGCGAGTTCAACCGCCTGGTGGTCACCTTCGCCGACATCCCGCCGCTGCTGGCCGACGCCACCACCGCCGTCGAGGACCGCACCTTCTGGGACAACAGCGGGTTCGACCCGGTCGGGATCGCTCGCGCCGGCCTCGACGCCCTGCGCGGTCGACCGCGAGGCGCCTCCACCATCACGCAGCAGCTCGTCCGACAGCGCCTCCTGACGGAGGACACCAGCGCCCAGACCGAGGTCACGGCGACCCGCAAGCTCCGGGAGATCATCCAGTCGATCCGCGTGACCCAGGCCTACCCGGGCGAGGTCGGGCAAGGAGCGGATCCTCGCGGCCTACCTCAACCAGAACTACTACGGCAACGACTCGTACGGCGTGGCGGCGGCCGCCAAGGGCTACTTCGGCATCGAGCTCAAGGACCTGACCCTGGCCCAGGCGGCGATCATCTCGGCGCTTCCCAAGTCCCCCTCGACCTACGACCTGGTCGCGAACGCCGTCATCGAGTGCGTGGACCCTGCCGCCGACCCGGAGACCTGCGAGGAGACGCAGCTGGTCGTCCCGGCCGACTCGACGATCGTGCTCCGCCGCAACCTGGTCCTCGACCTGATGGCCGCGCCGGGCGGCACGCCGCTGACCGGCAGCCTGTTCACTGCCGACGACTTCGCGGCCGCCAAGGCCGAGCCGGTGGTCCTTGCGCCCCAGCGTTCGAACCTGTGGAAGGTCCCCCAGTTCGTGTGGCAGGTCCGGCGCGAGCTCACCACCCGCCTGTGCGGCGACGAGGCGGAGACCTGCCCCGTCCTCGAGCGTGGCGGCCTGACCGTCACCTCGACCATCGACATGCGCCTCCAGGGCATCGCCGAGAAGTGGGTCAAGGCGGCAGCCATCGTGCCCAAGGCCAAGAACCCCAAGGCGACGGCCCGGGCGCTCGGCCTGACCTACGAGCCGTGGATGGCCAACCTCGCCGACAAGAACCTGCGCAACGGCGCCCTGATCGCCATCGACTACCAGACCGGCGAGATCGTCGCCTACCAGGGCTCGGCCGACCCCACCGCCACCAAGGCCACCAAGCGGTTCCAGCCGCGGTACGACGTCCTCGCCGACGGCTGGCGACAGCCGGGATCCGCGTTCAAGCCCGTCGTGTACGCCACGGGCATCGACGCCCGGACGATCACGGTGCCACCATGTTCATGGACGTGGTCACGGACTTCGGCGGCGGCTACACGCCGGTCGACGCGGACCGGCTGGAGCGAGGTCCCGTGCGCGTGCGCGACGCCCTGCGGTTCTCGCTCAACATCCCCGCGGTCAAGGCGGTCGCGGTCATCGGCACCGACACGATCCAGGCCAAGGCCGAGGCCATGGGGGTCACCTTCGCCGACGGCCAGACCGATGCCGGCCTCGCCTTCGCGCTGGGCGTCGAGGAGGTTCACCCCAAGGACCTCGTTCGCGCGTACGGCGTCCTCGCGAACGGGGGCAGGCTGGTGCCCCAGACCACGATCATCGACGTGCTCGACAACACCGGGACATCGATCCTCGAGGACGCTGCCGACCCGCGTCACGACCCAGGCTCTCGACGAGGGGGCCGCCGCCATCATGACCGACATCCTGGCCGGCAACACCGACCCCTCCCAGAACCCCTACTGGGGCAAGTTCGCGGTCAGGGATGGCAGCCGCCGGCGACCCGCCACGCTCAAGACGGGGACCAACAACGACGCCAAGGATCTCAACGCGTACGGCTACCTCGGGGCGCCCAGCAAGGCCGAGCGCCAGCAGGGTGAGTACGCCCTGGCCGTCGGCGTGTGGAACGGCAACTCGGACAACTCGCTGGTGTCCACGGCCGCCGATCCCCTGTTCTCGATCGACGTCTCCACCTATGTCTGGCAGGGCTTCCTGCAGGAGGCGGCCGAGGGCTGGTCCGTGAACGGGTTCAAGGTGCCGGGCTCGCTCCAGGCGGTGGCCGTGGATCCGTGGACGGGTCTGCGGGCCACGGGCGGCGGCGTGACCGAGCTGTTCCTGCCCGGCACGGAACCCGGCGGCGCGCCCGCCGCGGACCAGCGCTGCGGCGAGCCCGTCCTCGCGGTGGCCGGGTTCGAAGCAGCGCACTCCGGCTGGATGGACGCCAACCGCGGCTGGCTCGCCCGGGCGGCCAAGGGCCCGGGACGGGCCGGCGGCCCCGAGAACACCCGGACCGCGTACTTCTACAACGGCGTGTTCACGCCCTACGGCAAGTCCTGGGGGTCCCTGCTGGGCGAGGGATCCGGCTGCGCGACCCCGACGCCGAGCCCCACGATCGACCCGTGCGCCTCACTGGATCCGTTCGCCACGGTGGACCCCCTGGCGACGATCGACCCACTGGCCACGCCGATCGTGTGTCCGGGGCCGTCCGAATCCGCCTCGGTGGAGCCGTCCCCGAGCGATCCGCCGACCCCGGCACCCGCCACACCCACCCCACCCCCAGCCACGCCGACGCCGACGCCGACGCCCGCGCCACCGACGCCGACGCCGAAGCCCGCAACGCCGACGCCACCGACGCCGACGCCACCGACGCCGACGCCACCGGCCTGAGCGCGGGCCTGAGCGCGGGCCTGAGCCCGGGCCAGCTCTCGGCTCGAGCACGGCGTCCTCGGTGCGGCAGGGCGGAACGTCCGGGGCCGCTGACTTCTCAGTGATCTCTCAGGAGATCCGCCATATCATCGGGCACGAGGCCCTGCCCGTCCCGCTGACGGCCGCCGGGCACCTGAGCCATCCAGAACCATCTCGGAGTCACGCCATGTCGGATCGCGCCTCCCGGCGGCCGGGTCGAACGCGCCCTGCGGCCCGGGCCGCCCTGTTGCTCGCTGTCCTCGGCTTGGTGGCCGGCCCCGTTGCGCCGCTCGTGGCAGCGGCGACCGGCCTGTCGGTGACCACCCCGTTCCCCTCGATCGTGGCCGAGCCCGGGTCCACGGCCTCGTTCAAGGTGACGCTCGACTCCAGCCAGGACGGCGAAGTCAAGCTCGCTGCTGCCGGGGTGCCCACGGGCTGGACCGCACGGTTCACGGGCGGCGCGCTCGTCATCGCCGGTGCGTACGTGACCAAGGGCAATCCGGTCGACGTCACCCTCAACGTCGAAATCCCCAAGGACGCCGCCCCGGGCACCTCCACCTTGCGGGTGGAGGCCACGGGACCGCAGGGCACCACCTCGCTGCCGCTGACCGTGCGGACCGAGGCGAAGGTGGGCGGTGACGTCACCCTCACCTCGGACTTCCCGGAGCTGCGCGGCTCGGCGTCGAGCGCGTACTCGTTCAACCTGACGCTCCGCAACGGCACCGCGACGGAGTCGACGTTCTCGATCGCGGCAACCGGCCCCGACGGCTGGACCATCACCGCCAAGCCGTCCAGCCAGGCGCAGGCCACCAGCACCGTGGTCGCCGCCGGCGGCACGGCGTCGATCACCGTCACCGCGACTCCCCCCAAGGACATCGCCGCCGGCACCTCGGATCTCCAGGTCACCGTGACCGGTGCCGAGCGAACCGCCACGGCGGATCTCAAGGTCACCGTGACGGGCAGCTACTCCGTCGAGGTGTCCACGCCCAGCTCGGTCCTGTCCACCACGGCCAACGCCGGCGCGGCCACCGACTTTGCGCTCACCTTCACCAACACCGGCACCGCACCCCTCACCGTCGTGAAGCCCACGGCCAGCGCCCCGACCGGCTGGAAGGTCGAGTTCGACCAGGAGAGCGTGCCCACGATCGCG
This sequence comes from uncultured Chloroflexia bacterium, assembly GCA_963700555.1. Lineage (GTDB taxonomy): Bacteria > Chloroflexota > Limnocylindria > Limnocylindrales > CSP1-4 > CAIXZV01. Next base: position 63,140 of record CAVOXZ010000018.1, on the reverse strand, counting down.
CCCGGCGAGAGCGCGACCGTGACCGCGAAGATCACGCCCACCAGCGACGCGATCACCGGCGACTACAACGTGACCATGACCGCCTCGGCCGCCGAGGCCAGCGGGAACGTCACCATCCGGGTCAAGGTCGACACGCCCGCCTTCTGGTGGATCGCCGGGCTCGTCCTGATCGCGGCCGTGTTCGTGGGCCTGTGGTGGGTGTTCCGGACCTACGGGCGACGGTAGCCGACATGACGGACGAGCGGACCACCCCGTCCGCCGGCAGCGGCGGCGAGCGGCCTGTCCGGCCCTGGGAGGTTGCCCCACTCGATCGGGCGGACGGACGCAAGGCGGGCGGCCGGGACCAGCCACGGACCCGGCGCCGGGTCACCGTTGCCGAGGTCCTTGCCGACGTCCCGGACGATGCCGTCATCGTCGCGCGGCGGCTGACCAAGCAGTACGGCGAGTTCACCGCGGTGGACCGCCTGGACCTGACGATCCGGCGGGGCGAGGTGTTCGGCCTGCTGGGTCCCAACGGCGCGGGCAAGACGACCACGGTCCTGATGCTCCTCGGCCTCACGGACCCCACGAAGGGCGTCGTGCGGGTCGTCGGGCTCGATCCGACGCGCGAGCCGCTGGCGGTCAAGCGAAAGGTCGGCTATCTGCCCGACAACGTCGGCTTCTACCCGTCCCTCACCGGCCGCGAGAACCTGCGCTACACGGCCAAGCTCAACGGGATGCCCCGCCGAGAGGCGGAGGCCCGCATCGACGAGCTGCTTCGCGAGGTCCGCCTCGTGGACGCCGCCGACAAGCGGGCCGACCAGTACTCGCGCGGCATGCGCCAGCGGCTGGGCATCGCGGACGCGCTGGTCAAGAGCCCGTCGGTGCTGATCCTCGACGAGCCGACGATCGCGATCGACCCGTCGGGCGTGGAGGAGCTGCTGGCGATGCTCCGGCGCCTGGTGAAGGAGCACGACCTGACCGTGCTGCTCTCGTCGCACATCCTCGGCCAGGTCCAGTCGCTCTGCGACCGGGTCGGCTTCTTCAGCGCGGGCAAGCTGATCGCGTCCGGTCCCCTGGCCGAGCTGGCCGGTGGCGCCGACCAGGCGGTCCAGCTGGAGGTCGCGATCGAGGGTTCGCCCGCATCGATCGACCCCGTCGCGCTCACCGTCACGGGTGTCACCTCGGTGGAGCCCGATGATCGCGCGGAGCGGCTCCGGATCGTCACCGCCACGCACGACGTGGCGGCACCGTTGGCGGGCGCGCTGTCGTCCGCGGGACTGACGCTGACCCACCTGCGGCGGCGCGGCACCGACCTGATGGATCTCTACCGCAAGTTCGTCCCGGAGGACAGCGATGGCCGCGCCCGCTGACACGTCCCGCCGCGCGGATGCCATCCGCAAGGCCCGCCGTTCCGAGAGGGCGCCGTCCGGCGGCTGGCGCACGATCGCGGCCAAGGAGCTGGCGGACCACCTGTCCAGCGCCCGGTTCTTCGTCCTGCTGCTGGTCGTAGCCGTGGCGGCGGTCGTGCCGCTGGTCTTCATCGCGGGCGACTTCAGCGCCCGGGCGCCGCAGATCTCGGGGGTCAAGGCGCTGTTCGTGGCCCTGTTCGTGATCGGCTCCGACCAGATCGGGGGGCTGACCACGGTAGCCCTGGTGGCCCTGCTGGTGCCGCTGGTCGGGATCGCGTTCGGGTTCGACGCCATCAACAGCGAGCGCAACCAGGGCACCCTGCCGAGGCTGCTCGCCCAGCCCGTCCACCGCGACGACGTGGTGAACGGCAAATTCGTCGGCGGGATCGCGGTCATCGGTCTCATGCTCGGCGTGCTGGTCATGTTCGTGGCGGCGGCCGGGATCATGCGCCTCGGGATCATCCCCAGCCCCGAGGAGATCGCCCGCATCGTCGTGTGGCTGCTTGCGACCACGCTCTATGCCTCGTTCTGGCTCGCGTTCGCCCTGCTCCTGTCGGTCGTCATCCGCGGTGCCGCGTCGGCGGCGCTGGTGGGGTTTGGGACGTGGCTGGGGTTGACCCTGCTGGGCGGCATCCTGCTGCCGCTGGTCGCCAACACCCTGTTCCCGACCGCATCCAGCGCGACCTACGACGAGCTCTTCGCCGCCTCATCCGCGCAGCAGCTGATCCTCCGCCTGTCACCCGCCCAGCTCTACAACGACATCCAGGTCGCGATCCTCAACCCGTCGATCGCCAGTGTCCTTGGCCCCGGGACGGTGGGCCAGGCGATCAGCCAGCAAGAGGCGCTGCCGTCGCTGCTCTCGCTCGACCAGTCGATCCTGGTGGTCTGGCCGCAGATCGTGCTGCTGGTGGCGCTGACGGCGGCGATGTTCGCCCTGGCCTACGTGCTGTTCCTGCGCCAGGAGGTCCGCGCGTAGGGTCGAGCGGCGACTGGCACCGGGCCGCGCGCCTCCCCGGCGCGTGCAGGCGAGCGGCGTCACGATCGCGTCACCGGCGGACGGCAGGATGGGCGGCGTGCCCGGGCCAGCCCCGGGCCGCCGGGCGATCCGCCGGGCCGCCAGGCGATCCGCCGGGCCTCCGGCGACGAACATACGGTGACCGATGAGCCAGCCCTTCGCAACCCAAGAACCCGGGGCCACGGGACCCACCGCCGGGCCTGACGCCCCCGGCCGCCTGCCGGCGGCCGCATCAGGGGTCGTCGCGGCCGGTATGGCCCTGGCCGCCGGGGAGCTGGTCGCCGCGATCACCGCCGGGACGCCGTCGCCCCTGATCGCGGTCGGGACCGCCCTGATCGACTTCGCGCCTCCTGGGGCCAAGGAGGTGATGGTCGCGCTGTTCGGCCTGAACGACAAGCTGGCGCTCAACGTGCTGGTCGGCGGTTCGGCGCTCGCGTTCGGGGCGCTCATCGGACTCGTGGCGCGCCGGTCCGCCGCGATCGGATCACTGCTGGTCGCGGCGCTGGTCGGGGTCGGGGCGCTGGCGAGCCTGCGCGATCCCACGGCCTCGATCTCGTTCGTCGGCATCTCCGCGCTGGCGCAGGTCACGGTCGGTCTTCTTGTCCTGGAGCTGCTCATGGCCTCGTCCCGGCAGCCGGCCGTCACGGCGTCACCCGTCGCGGCCGATGCGGCCCGACGTGGCTTCCTCGTGAAGGCCGGTGGCCTGGGATTCCTCGCCATCGCTGGCTACGGAGTCGGCCGGGCCATCCTCGACGGCCGCGCCACGCAGGCGGCCACGGCCGACCTCAGCGTGCCCGACTCGGTCGATCCCGCGCTGAGCCTGATGCCCGACAACAGCTTCGACATCGCGGGCCTGACCCCGCTGGTGATCCCCAACGACAGCTTCTACCGGATCGACACCGCGCTGGTCACGCCGGCCATCGACGTGGACACCTGGACGCTCCGGGTCCACGGCATGGTGGACCGCGAGGTGACCCTCTCCTTCGATGAGCTGGTGCAGCTGCCGCTGATCGACCGCTACGTGACCATCGCCTGCGTCAGCAACGAGGTGGGCGGCCGGCTGATCGGCAATGCCAAGTGGACCGGCGTCCGGCTGACCGATGTCCTGGACCTGGCGGGAGTACAGGCGGGCGCCAGCCAGGTCGTGCCGCGCTCCGTGGACGGCTGGGCCGCCGGGTTCCCCACCGAGTGGGTCACCGATCCCGACCGCCCGCGCGACGCCCTGATCGCGGTCAAGATGAACGACGAGTCGCTGCCGGCGGCCCACGGCTTCCCGGCGCGGCTGATCGTCCCGGGGCTGTACGGCTACGTGTCGGCGACCAAGTGGGTCACGGAGATCGAGCTGACCACGCTCGAAGCGTTCGACTCCTACTGGGTCCCGCGCGGCTGGGCCAAGGAGGCGCCCGTCCTGACCCAATCGCGGATCGACCTCCCCAAGGGCTCGGCGCTCCACCAGGCCGGCGACGTCGTCCAGGTCGCGGGCGTCGCCTGGGCGATGGATCGCGGGGTCTCGCGGGTCGAGGTCCAGGTGGACGACGGCGACTGGCAGCCCGCCACCCTGGCCACGCCGATCGGACCGCAGACCTGGGTCCAGTGGCGGTTCGCGTGGACCGCCGTGCCGGGGAGGCACACCTTCACGGTGCGGGCAACCGACGGCGACGGCGTCGTCCAGGAAGCTCGCGTGACGCCGCCGGACCCGGACGGGGCCCGCGGATACCACGCCGTCGCCGTGCAGGTGGGTTGAGCCCGGTTCCGGTACTCTCGCTCCCCTGATGCCCCGACACCGCTTCCTGTTCGACACGCCCGACCGGTTCGTTGCCGGCACCGTTGGCGCCCCCGGCAACCGCACGTTCTTCCTCCAGGCCCGCGACGGGACCCGGATCACCTCGGTCGCCCTCGAGAAGGTCCAGGTCGCCGCGCTCGCGCAGCGCCTCGGCGACCTCGTCGAGGAGCTCGAACGGCGCGGAGTTGAAGGCGCCGCCGATTCACCCGGGCTGCTCGGGGATACCGCGGCCCTCGACGAGCCCATCAACGAGGCGTTCCGGGTCGGGGTGCTGTCGATCGGCTGGGACACCGCGGACGACCTCATCGTGCTCGAGGCCCGCGAGATCACGGAAGCTGATGAGGACTCCGAGGAGGGCGACGACCCCGACTTCGCAGCGGACGACGACGAGGAGGGCCCCGACATCCTCCGCGTCCGAAATCACGCCGGCCGCCGCACGCGCGTTCATCATCCGGGCGCTGCGCGTGGTCGCCGCGGGCCGGCCCCCGTGCCCGTTGTGCGGCCAGCCGCTCGATCCACAGGGCCACCTGTGCCCGCGCCGCAACGGCCACCTGCTGAACTGACGGCGGACCGGCGTCCCGTGAGCAACCCAGGCGAGGCGGGTCCCGAGCGTTCCGAGACGGCGGGTCCCGGGGCCGGCCGTCCCGCGGCATCGGGGCTCGAGGCCGAGATCCTGGCCGAGATGGCGGCCGAGGTGGACGAGGGCGAGGAGATCCTGCCCACCGATGCTGACGGCGACGACGATCCCGGCGAGGACAGCGCGTCCGTCGAGGATCTCGGGCTGCCGATGCCGGTGCTCGGGCTCGAGGAGGCGCTGGCGCTCATCGGCCGCGGCGAGCTGGAGCTGGTCGGGCGGCTCTGGGCGTCGACCAACAACGCGATGCTGTGCGTGGCGCGAGCCGATGGCATCGAGGCCGCCTGCATCTACAAGCCGGTGATGGGCGAGCGTCCCCTGGGCGACTTCCCCGACGCCACCCTGGCCCGCCGGGAGGTGGCCGCGTTCACCGTGTCGCGGGCCAGCGGCTGGGACCTGGTACCGGCCACCGCCCTGCGCGAGGGTCCATTCGGCGAGGGCATGGTCCAACTCTGGATCCGGGCCGATCCGTCCGATCGATCCGGTGGCGCTGGTCGTGGAGGAGGATCCACGCCTGCGGCCGATGGCCGTCTTCGACGCCGCGGTGAACAACACGGATCGCAAGGCCGGCCACCTCATCCCCGTCCCGGGCGGCCACGTGTACGGGGTGGACCACGGGGTCACGTTCTCGCCCGTTCCCAAGCTGCGGACCGTGCTCTGGGCGTGGCGCGGGCAGCCATTCCTCGATGCCGAGACGATGGTGCTTCAGGGGTTGCGGGCCGGGCTCGAGGGGGTGCTCGGAGACGAGCTGCGGCAGCTCCTGGACCGGATCGAGGTCGCCGCGACGGCCCGGCGGATCGACGCGCTGCTCGAGACGGCTGTGTTCCCGTACCCCGATCCTCGGCGACCGGCGCTGCCCTGGCCACCGGTCTGAGGCGCGGCCCCACGACTCGGGCGAATCCCGGCGCGGCCTCACGTCCCGGCGCGGCCTCACGTCCCGGCGCGGCCTCACGTCCCGGCGCGGCCTCACGTCCCGGCGCGGCCTCACGTCCCGGCGCGGCCTCACGTCCCGGCGCGGCCTCACGTCCCGGCGCCGCCTCACGTCCCGGCGCGGCCTCACGTCCCGGCGCCGCCTCACGTCCCGGCGCCGCCCGACTCAGCCCAGAGTCACCCGGGCACCCGTGTCGAGGAGCTCACTCGCGGGATCGACCATTTCGGGATCGAGGTCCCGTGCAGCACTCGTCCCCTGACGCAGACGTGAGTCAGCCCGCCACACGGGATTGACGGAAGTGGCATTCCGGGGCCGGCTGGCCCGCTCCTCCAGCCCGGCAGCCGCCACGCCCGGCTCGCCACCGCTCGCCGACCGCCGCGACCGCCTCGGTTCCTGCGGGACAAGGTGCTGGCGCTCGACGCCCCCGTCCGGGGATCGCGCTGCTGGCTGACCATCAACCTTCGAGGGAGCCGTCCCGAAGCATCGTCCAGAAGATGAACACTGATCCGTGCACGCGTCCTACCGGGCGAGCGGGCTGTCGTCGTAGAGCGTGGCGTTGAACCACTCCTCGTCCGCACGAGGCCAGAACAAGACGTCCGAGCACCGGAAGACGCCGTCGGGGTCAAGCACCCACGTCCAACCGTTGGGCGACGCCTCGCACCTGGCTCGGTAGGCGTCGCGCGAGACCTCCACCGGGACGCCCTTCCCGTCGACGCTCCAGTGGTGCCTGGTTCAGCCTTCCCTTGCCTCAGTCGCGAACCCACCGTCTCGTGCGAGACGCAGGATGCGCTCAGCGTGCGCGGGATGGACCCCGGCGAGCGACCGTCCTCCGGCGAAGGAGACCGGGGCAGCGTCGTCGGGCGGCGACATGAACGTCGAGACCAGGGTCCCGTCGCCGACCGGCTCGCACGCTTGCCACCAGCCGCCCGGCACGATGACCTGGTGCTGCTCGCCCGGGTCCTCGTCCGCCCCGAGGACGGGTTCGGTGAGGTCACCGGATGGCGTGACGAGCAGCATGCGTGCCGGCGAGCCGGGACGGCCATGGCTCGCGGCGGTCCTAGCCGGGGCGGGCGGCTATGAGGCGGCGCCGGGCGGCGATCCCCGCCGCGACCTGCGCGGCCGTCCACGCAGCCGCCTCCCGCGGCGGCGCTCGTTGGGGCACGATGGACGCATGCGGCGCTGGAACGGATGGGGCGACGAGGCGGATGACACCCGCGTGGGCTCGTCGCCGCGCCGGTTCCTCGAGGGCCTGGTGGGTCCCGCGACGGCGCCCCGGGACGCGACGCTGGCCGACGTCGTGGCCCGCGTCCCGCCATCCCGCCTCGATGATGCGCTCGGCGGCCTCCTGGACACGGATCCCGAGCTGCGCGTCCGGCGTGCCCGTGGCCAGTCGTTCCCGGACCTGGTCGAGCTCCGATCGGGACGCCTGTCCGCCGTTCCCGATGCGGTTGCCCGGCCGTCTGTCGGCGACGACGTCCGGGGGCTGATCGACCAGGCGAAGGCGGCCGGTGCCCGGCTGATCCCCTACGGTGGCGGCACCAGCGTGGTCGGCGGCGTGAGCGCGCGGCCGTCGCCTGACCCGGTGATCACGGTGGACCTCGGAGGCCTCAACGACCTCCGATCGCTGGACGAGTGCAGCGGCCTGGTCACGGTCGGCGCGGGGATCACCGGGCCGGACCTGGCGGCTGCGCTCGCAGAGCACGGGCTCACGGTCGGGCACGAGCCGCAGTCGTTCGAGCTGGCGACCGCAGGCGGCTGGGTGGCGGCTCGCGGCTCGGGCCTGCGCAGCATCGGCGCCGGGCGCATCGAGCAGCTGTTCGCCGGCGGCACCCTCGAGGCGCCGGCAGGGACCCTGGACATGCCTCCCTACCCCGCGTCGGCGGCCGGACCGGACCTGCGCCAGCTGGTCCTCGGGTCGGAAGGGCGCCTGGGCATCCTCACCGACGTGATCCTGCGCACGATGCCCCTCCCGGAGGTGGACCGTCTCGAGGCCTATGCGCTGCCGGGCTGGGAGGCGGGCGAGGCCTGCGCACGGGCGATCGCCCAGGCGCGACCCGGCCTGTCGGTGCTGCGCCTATCCACGCCTGCCGAGAGCCGCACGCTTCTTGCGTTCGCGGATCGCCCGGCCCAGATCCGCGCGCTGCGGACCTACTTGCGGATGCGGCGCCAGCCGGCCGACTGGTCCCTCCTGCTCGTCGGGGTCGCCGGCCGGAAGCGCATCGCCGGGGCGGCGCGCGGCGAGGCCCGCTCGATCATCCACGCGCACGGCGGCACCGGGATCCCCGCGCTGGCCCGGACCTGGGCAAAGACGCGCTTCCGGTCGCCGTACCTGCGGAACGCCCTGTGGTCGCTGGGCTACGGGTCGGACACGCTGGAGACGGCGACCGACTGGACCTGGGTGCCCGGTCTTCTCGCCCGGCTCGAGGCCGCCATCGCCGGTGCGCTCGAACCGGTCGGCGAGAAGGTCCACGTGTTCACCCACCTGTCCCACCTCTATCCGTCGGGGTCCAGCCTGTACCTGACATTCCTGTTCCGGCTCGCGCCCGATCCGGACGAGACGGCCGAGCGCTGGCGTGCCATCAAGCGCGCCGCATCGACCGTGATCTCGGCCGAAGGTGCGACGATCAGCCACCACCATGGCGTTGGGACCGACCACGGGCCGTATCTTGCGGCGGAGAAGGGGCCGCTGGGGATGGCCGCGCTGGAGGCGGTCGCCCGGACGTTCGACCCGGACGGGATGATGAACCCGGGCGTGCTGCTCTCGGACCGGCATGCGTGAGCCTGTGGGGGTTGCGATGCGCGGGGTGAACCGGCGATGAGCGCGGACCGGGTGCTCGCGATCGATGTCGGGACGCAGAGCGTCCGAGCGATGGTCATCGACCCGGCGGGAAACCTCCTGGCCATCGCCAAGGTGCCGATCGAGCCGTATGTCCCGGGGCCGCCGGGATGCTGCGAGCAGGACGCCGACCTCTACTGGCGCGCCATTGCCGAGGCGTGCCGGCAGCTCTGGGTCCTGCCGGAGGCCCGCCGTGATGCGCTCGCCGGCGTCGCGCTCACCACCCAGCGCGGCACCATCGTGCTAACAGATGAGCATGGTGATCCGCTACGACGGGCGATGGTCTGGCTGGACCGCTGCCGCGCGGAGGCGCTGCCCCGGATAGGCGGCAAGTGGGGCCTCATGTTCCGGGCCGCCGGCGCCACCGAGACCGTCGCGACCTTCATGGCCGAGGCGGAGGCGAACGTCATCCGCCGCCGCGAGCCCGAGACCTGGGCGGCGATCCGGCACTACCTGTTCCTGTCCGGCTTCCTCGTCCACCGGCTGACGGGCGAGTTCCGGGACTCGGTCGCGGGGCAGGTGGGGTACGTCCCCTTCGACTACAAGGCGCTCGCGTGGGCCGGATCGGGCGACTGGAAGTGGCAGGCGATCCCCGTCGAGCGTGCCTGGCTGCCCGAGCTCGTCCCGCCGGGAGGCCGGCTGGGCGTGATCTCGACCGCGGCGTCCGAAGCAACCGGGATCCCGGCCGGCCTGCCGCTGATCGCCGCCGCCGGGGACAAGGCCTGCGAGGTCCTCGGCTCGGGGGCGCTCGATCCGCACATCGGCGCGATCTCGCTGGGCACCACCGCAACGTTCAACACGACCCACCGACGCTACGTGGAGGTCGTCCCGCTCGTGCCGCCGTACCCGGCCGCGGTGGCGGACGCGTACTCGCTCGAGGTCCAGGTCTACCGTGGCTACTGGATGATCGAGTGGTTCCGGCGCGAGTTCGGAGCCGTCGAGACCGCCCGGGCCCGAGAGCTCGGCATGGACGTCGAGCCGCTGTTCGACGAGCTTGCCGCCTCGATCCCACCGGGATCCATGGGCCTGATCCTCCAACCGTACTGGTCGCCGGGGGTCCGCATTCCTGGCCCGGAGGCAAAGGGCGCCGTCATCGGCTGGGGGGACGTGCACACCCGGGCCCACCTCTACCGCGCCATCCTCGAGGGCCTCGCCTATGCGCTTCGCGAGGGCATGGAGCGGACCGTGAGGCGGACGAAGGTGCCCGTGACCGAGGTCCGCGTGTCGGGCGGTGGGTCGCAGAGCCCGGCGGCCGTCCAGCTCACCGCGGACATCTTCGGCCTGCCGGCGAAGCGCCCCCATACCCACGAGACCTCGGGCCTGGGCGCGGCGATCGACACCGCTGTGGGGTTGGGGATCCACGGTTCGTTCGAGGCGGCCGTGGCCGCGATGACTCGCGTGGCGGAGACGCGTGACCCGGATCCCGCCGCGCACGCCCTGTACGAGGACCTGTACGGGAACGTCTACCTGCGGCTCTACGAGCGTCTCAAGCCCCTGTACGAGGAGATCCGGCGGATCACGGGCTACCCGCCGGAGGTCTGACGGTCAGGAGCCGCCCCGGGCCGTGAGCCCGCCACCGGCGCCCAGCAGCGTCAGCGAGTCGGCCTCGATCGAATAGGCCACGTCCCCGGCGAGCACGCGGAGAACGTGGGTCTCGACGGCCATCGCCGGATCGCCACAGGCCATCTTCGTGGTCGCGATCGGCCCGAAGCTGATCGCCGTGCCGCCGATCTCGGCCGGGCCGCTCCCGGAGTTGCAGCCACTCCGCACGCTGACCTGGCCGCCGGCGAACTCCAGCGTCGCGGTGACCCCGACGGGCATCGACGAGACGGCCTGGTTGACGATCAAGCCGTCGATGACCCAGGTCGTGCCCTCGAGCGGGAGATCCGGTCGCAGGACGGTCCTGTCCATGGCCGTCAGGATGACGCCTTCCCGCGCGAGGGCGAGTGTGTCGCCATCCAGCGTGGCAGCCGCCCCGTTCACGAACGTGCTGATCCACATGTCCTGGGTCATCAGCGGCTCCTCGCAGGCCATCTCGGTCATCATCATCGCGCCCACCTGGAGCACACCGTCGATCACCTGGTAGGCGCCGCCCATCTGGTTGCAGCCTGCGCTGATCCCTAGCTGCCCTCGCTCGAACCTGAATGCGATCTCGGAGCCGGGAACGATCTCGTGGCCGTCGGCCCGGGTCACGATGAACGTCCGACCGTCCAGGTCCGCGGCGGTCGGGGCCTCACCCCCGCCCGAGGGTGTCGCCGACGGTTCAGCTGAGCCCGGCTGGCTGGGACCCGGAGTTGACGATCCTGGCTGGCAGGCGGCGATGAGAAGGACGGCGACCAGGGTCAGGACGGTGAGTGACAGGTGGCGCATGTGGTTACCTTGGTTCGGGGCGGGTGATATCGGCGGAGGAGGCATGGCCGCCGTGCCCAAGACGACGCTCGGTCGGCCCGGGTTTCCTGCGGTGTCAGGATCTGGACCAGCGGCGCGCGACCGGGTGCCCCGTCAGTCGTCGTGGCGCCGGCATCCGGCATCGCGGCGCCGGTATCCGGCGGCGCGGGTGGGCCGCGTCGACACCACGCATCGTGGCGCCGGTATCCGGCGGCGCGGGTGGGCCGCGTCGGCACCTCCGCCCGGCGGCCCGCGGGGCGCCTCCCTCCCGGACCATCGGGCACATCCCGACCTTGACGGCAAGTCACGGAATCCGCCCCGAACGGCCCGGGACCCCCTCGTTGGCGCAGGGTTCCTGACGCCCGGTCACGGCCTCGGCGGGAAGCGCCGATCCGGGCAGCAGGAGCGGCCGTTGAGCCCCGAATGCCTGACTCCGCGTCAGGTTGAAGGTTCAAGCGCCGCGCGAGACGGCGGAGGGCACCCGAGTCCCGATTCTGCCACGGCGGGGTCCTGCCCCAATCGGGGCAGTTGACAGGAACGCCTGTTCACCCCATGATTTATCAATCGCCCGACGTACGCGGCCGCGAGGCCGGCGCCCAACACGCGCATCCCGCCGCCGCACCGGGCTCAACATCACACCGCTCCGGCCTCCGAATGTCACGGCCGTTGGAGCGGAGGCAGGCCCGTCTCAACGCGACGGGGCCCGGAAAGGAACACTCGTCTCATGCTCACCCGCGCCACCACGAATGCCGTGGCGCATCGCGCAAGCTCGATCCGCAGGATGCGGCGTCGAGCGGTCAACGCGAATCGCCTCTATTGCGCCACAAACGGCTGCACCTCATACCTCGTCGTCGACGAGCTCGGCGGTGTCGCTCACTGCGAGATCTGCGGCTACGTCCGCCGGCTCAACTGAGCCCCGCCTGACCACATCAGGTTCCGCGGCCTGAGCCACTCAAGCCTCACGCCCGAACCATCTTCGGCCGGCCCACGGGCCGGCCGTTTCGATTCCCAGCCAATCCATGTGACGCGCTGGTGCGAACCGATGGCACGGACCGGAAGACCGGTCCAGCGGCGGTCACCCGAGCGACCGGACAAGCCCCATCGGATCATGGAGATTGCCTCGTGCGCACTGCCCGAATTGCCGGCCTGATCACCGCCGGCCTCCTCGTCCTCACCGCGGCCATCCCCGTCTCGGCCGCGGACAACGCGATGGTTCGCGTCCTGCACGCGTCACCGGACGCCCCGTCGGTTGACGTGTTCGTCGATGACGGCAAGGTCGACGCCCTCTCCGGCGCCTCGTTCGGCGACCTGACCGACTACGTGAAGGTCCCGGGCGGCACCTACTCGATCAAGGTCTGCGCCACCGCCGACAATGACGTCTGCCCGATCGGCCCCATCGATCTCACGTTCGACGCCGGCACGAAGTACACGATCGCCGCCTCCGACCTGCTTGCCAGCATCAAGGCCGACGTGTTCACCGACGGCAACGCCGTCCAAGGCAAGGCCAAGGTGCGCGTCGTCCACCTGTCCGCCGACACCCCCGCCGTTGACGTCCTGACCCAGGACGGCGCCACCAAGGTCGTCGAGAACCTGTCCTACCCGGACGCGACGGGCTACCTCAAGCTCGCCCCCGGCACCTATGACCTCAAGGTCTGCCTCAACTCGGACAACGACACCTGCCCCGAGGCGGTCGACCTGCCCGCGCTCGACCTGGACGGCGGCGTCGCGTACAGCGTGTTCGCGATCGGTGCCCTCGAGAGCGGCGACGGCATCGAGCCGCTGGCCTATGTCGTGGGTGTGGACGGCCTGGCCGCCCCGGCCACCGACACCGCTCCGACCACCTCGAATGCCTGGCTGCTGATCCTGGCCGGCGTCGGCTTCCTCGGCCTGGTGGCCTCGCGCCGCCTGGTCGCGCTCCGCGCTCCCGTCAAGTAGCACCTCCCTCCCCCGCCCCGGACCGTCCCCCCGGTCCGGGGCGTTTCTGCGTCCGGGACGGCGCGACCGGGGACACGCGCCACGAGGCATCATCTCGCTGACGGCCGGCAGCGTGCCTGCGCCGCGCGAAGGAGCTCCTACCCATGGCCAGCACCCGGATCCCCGACCGTGCCCGCCTCGAGCGGCTGATGGCGGACGAGCTGGCCGCGTTCGAGCGCGCGAACCGACGATCCCGCGAGCTGTTCGAGCGGGCCAAGGGCTCGCTGCTCGACGGCGTGCCGATGAACTGGATGGTCAAGTGGGCCGGTGCGTTCCCGCTGTTCGTGGAATCGGCGTCCGGCGCGCGCTTCACCGACGTCGATGGCCACGAGTACGTGGACCTCTGCTTGGGCGACACGGGCGCGATGGCGGGCCACGGCCCCGAGGCCACGCTGCGAGCGGTGGAGCGCCAACTGCGGCGCGGCATCACCCACATGCTCCCGACCGAGGATGCGATCGCCGCGGGCGATGAGCTGCGGCGCCGGTTCGGCCCGCGGTACTGGCAGTTCACGCTGACCGCGACCGATGCCAACCGGTTCGTCATCCGGCTCGCCCGCCACATCACGGGTCGCTCGAAGATCCTGGTCCACAACCACTGCTACCACGGCTCGGTGGACGAGACGTTCGCGGTGATCGGGCCCGATGGCGGCGTGGTCGACCGGCGCGGCAACATCGGCGCGCCGGTGCCGGTGTCGGAGACGACGCGGGTCGTCGAGATCAACGACCTCGATGGCCTGGAGCGGGAGCTCGCCAAGGGCGACGTGGCCGCCTGCCTGTTCGAGCCCGCGCTCACCAACGTCGGGATCGTGCTGCCCGAACCGGGCTACCACGAGGGGGTGCGGGAGCTCACTCGGCGATACGGGACCCTGCTCGTCAACGACGAGACGCACACGATCTGCGCCGGGCCCGGCGGGTACACCGGCGCGCATGGCCTCGAGCCCGACTTCCTGACCATCGGCAAGACGATCGGCGGCGGGATCCCGGCGGCGGCCTACGGGATCACCGAGGACGTGGCGGCCCGGATCTCCGCGTCGATCGCCCGCGAGGACTCGGACGTCGGCGGGATCGGCGGCACGCTCGCCGGCAACGCGCTGTCACTCGCCGCGATCCGCGCGACACTCGACGAGGTGCTCACCGAGGACGCGTTCGCACGCATGATCCCGCTCGGCGAGCGGTTCGAGGTGGGCGTCAACGAGGTCCTCCGCGCGAACGACGTCCCATGGCACGTCACCCGACTCGGCGCCAGGGCGGAGTACCACTTCCTGCCTGAGCCGCCCCGCAACGGGTCCGCCCTGGCCGACGCGATGGACCCTGACCTGGAGCGGTTCCTCCACCTGTGGGCGATGAACCGCGGCGTGCTCATGACGCCCTTCCACAACATGGCCCTGATGTCGCCGGCGACGACCGAAGCCGACGTGGATCGGCACACGGAAGTGTTCGCCGGGGCGGTCGAGGCACTGTTCGGGTAGCGCGCGGTGACCAATGGCGCTCGGGCGCGTGCGTTGTTGCACTCGGGCGCGCGTTGTTGCGCTTGGGCGCGTGTTGTTGCGCTTGGGCGCGTGTTGGCGCTCGGGCGCGTGTTGGGACACCGCACCCCTGGATCCCGCACCCCTGGATCCCGCACCCCTCCCCGGGCGAGCGAACCGTGCGGTCCGGTGAGGTTCTGTTCCCCGGGCGAGCCAGAACGCAGCTGGGCCGGGCCCACGCGCGGTCGTGTCGCTCGCCGGGCGAGCGGATCGTGACGCGGCCGCACCGTTCAATCGCCGGGCGAGCGGCCCCGCCGGTGCGCGGCCCGCAACCACCAGCGGCGCTCGAGAACCTCGACGCCAGCGATCTCCTCGGTCAGGAGCTCGCCAGGCCGGAACCCGAGTGCGAGGTAGAACGGCTCCGCCTGGGCGTTGCCCACCAGCACGTCGGCTGCGATGTCCTCGCCGGGATGGAGCACACGCATAGCGTCCAGGAGGGCCGAGCCGAGGCCGGATCGCTTGCGATCTGGCCTCGCGTAGATGGCGACGAGCTGGACGTGATCGGGCTCGGTCACGGTTTCCGCAAACGCCTCGACAGGGCCTGCGGCGACACCCGCCACCAAAACCGCGTGCCGCTCTATCCGCAGGGTGATCCGCTCTGCGGTGTATGCGCTGGCGACGAACCGCTCGATAGCCTCCTCGCTGATCAGGTGCGCATAGGTCGCACGCCATGCCGCGGCCGCCACGTCCTGGATTGCGACGGCGTCCTCGGACGTGGCCGCGCGCACGAGGATCGAGGCTGGTTCGGGGGCTGGGCGGGAGGCGGGGTCGGCGGTGGTCATGCCCGGGGCGCCGCCCCCAGGCGGGCGAGCTCCTCGGCGAGGACCAGCGGGCGCCGATGCTGCCGGTCCGTGGGCGCCTCCGCGTTGAGCCGGCCGATGGCGGCGTCGATCTCGACCACCAGTCGCTCCAGGTCCACGCGCAGGCGACGCATGGTGATGGGAGAGGCATCGGCCGCCCGGCGCAGGATGGCGTCGCGCCGCTCGAGCAGCAGCCGCGTCTCCTTGTCCGCCTCGATCCACGGGGGTGCGGCGCCGGCGTTTCGCAGCACCCGGTACGCCATCGCCCACTCCCCCGCCGCGCTGTCGTCGGGGTTCGGCAGCGGCCGACCCGTGAACGGGAGGTCGTCGAACTTGCCCTCGTCCATGGCCTCGCGGATCTGGCGGTCGACGAGGCTCTCCCAGGTGGGGGCGACGTGCCGGATGCCCTGCTCGTCGATTCGATTCGGTGGCCTGCGGGGAGCGTCCACGGGCGGAGTGTAGAGGCACCGGACCCGTGACGGCACGCCAGGCGAGTGACAGGCGAGTGACAGGCGAGCGGGCACGCCACGCGGGTGACAGGCGAGCTGGCACGCCACCGGGCTAGAGTGGATCCCAGTGCAGCTCCATGACGACGGCACGCTCGTCGTGTCCGCGACCGATCTCGTCGGCTTCCTCGAGTGCGACCATCTCGTCACGCTCGAGGAAGCGCGCGCCCGCGGCAGTCTGGAGCGCCCCTATCGCGAGGACCCGCAGCTGGACCTCGTCCGCAGACGCGGGTACGAGCACGAGCAGCGGTACATCGAGCGGCTGCGGAACGACGGTCGGACGGTGGTCGAGATGCAGCGCAGGGACCCGAAGACGCCGGACGACCTGCGTGCGGCCGAGGCGGAGACGCTGGCCGCGATGCGCGCCGGGACGGACGTCATCTTCCAGGCGACCTTCTTCGACGGGCGCTGGCGCGGCCACCCGGACTTCCTGGTCCGGCGCGACGACCGTCCCTCGGACCTCGGCCCGTGGAGCTACGACATCGCCGACACCAAGCTCGCCCGCCGGGTGAAGGCGGCGGCGATCCTCCAGATGTGCGTCTATGCCGACCGCCTCGCCCAACTCCAGGGACTCCCGCCCGAGACGATCGCCGTGGTCACCGGGGACCGCGAGTCGCACCCCCACCGTCTGGACGACTATGCCGCCTACTACCGGGCGGCCAAACGCCGGTTCGAGGCCCGCGTATTCCCGCCCACGCCCGCCGCGCCGCCCGACACCTACCCCGAGCCCGTGGACCACTGCCGCGTCTGCTCGTGGTGGTCGGTGTGCCAGGACCGGCGCCGAGCGGACGACCACCTCTCGATCGTCGCGGGCGCGGCGAAGGTCCAGCGCCGCAGGCTGGTGGATGCGGAGGTGGCGACGCTCGGCGCGCTGGCCGGACTCGACGAGGGACGCGGGATCCGTGGCATGCAGCCGCGCATCCTCGAGCGCCTCCACCGCCAGGCCGCCCTCCAGCTGGCCCGCCGCCGGGACGGAATTGACCGCTACGAGCTGATCCCGCCCAACCCCGACGAACCGGGCAAGGGCCTCGCCGCGCTGCCACCGCCGTCGCACCTGGACATCTTCTTCGACATCGAGGCGGACCCGTGGGCCCTCGACGACGGGCTCGAGTACCTGTTCGGCTGGGTGGAGCGCGACGCCACGACCGGCGAGGCCGGGTTTCACGCCCTCTGGGCCCACGACCGGGCCGAGGAGAAGGCCATGCTCGAGGCCTTCGTGGACCTCGTGATGGAGCGGCGGCAGCGCGACCCCGGTATGCACGTCTACCACTACGGCGGCTACGAGTCGGGCGCACTCAAGCGGCTGATGCAACGCCACGCCACGCGCGAGGACGAGATCGACGTCCTCCTGCGCGGCCACGTGCTGGTCAACCTCTACGACCACGTCGTCCGCCAGGGGATCCGGGCCAGCGTCGAGAGCTACTCGATCAAGAAGCTCGAGACGTTCTACATGCCGAAACGCGAGGGCCCGATCACGCAGGCCGGCTTCAGCGTCGTCGAGTACGAGCGCTGGATGGAGAGCGGCGACGCGTCGATCCTCGAGGAGATCGCGGCCTACAACCGCGACGACTGCGTCTCGAACCTGCTGTTGCGCGACTGGCTGGAGGCGCGACGGGACGAGGCGCTGGAGGCGCACCCGGAGTGGTACCCCACCGGCGAGGTCCCGCGGCCGGCCTGGGAGGACGGCGAGGCGCCCGAGAAGCTGCGCGAGGACGTGGCCGAGACGCGTCGCCGCGAGGACGCCCTGCGCGACAGCGTGCCGGTGGACCGGGCGCTGCGAACGGCCGAGCAGCAGGGCCGGTGGCTGCTGGCCGGCCTCCTGGACTGGCACCGGCGCGAGGCGAAGCCGCAGTGGTGGGATCACTTCCGCCTGGTGGAGGCGCCGATGGATGACCTCGTCGCGGATGGCTCGGCGCTGGCCGGGTTGCGTTTCGCGGAGGACCTGGGACGGGCGGCACGTTCGGTGGTCCATCGCTACACGTTCGATCCGGCCCAGGACACCAAGGTGGTCGACGGGAAGGCGTATCTCGGACTGGTGCCGAAGGCGGACGGGTCTGGCTGGGACACGACGTCCGCGACCGTGGCGGCGCTCGATCCGCTCGCCGGGACGGTCGACCTCAAGCGGTCCGGCGGGCCGCACCCGGTGGCCCTCATCCCGACGAAGCCCTTCGGCTCGGAGCCGATGCGCGGCGCCCTGCTGCGACTGGCGGATCACGTGATCGCGAACGGCCTCCAGGGTCCCGGACCCTACCGAGCGGCGCGGGATCTCGTGCTGCGGTCCCTGCCGCGCGTTGCCGGCGCGTCACCGGGCGACGTCCTCGTTCCCGGCACGCAGGACGTCACGGCAGGCGCCAGGTCGCTGGCCGTGCGACTCGACGAGACCGTGCTCCCGATCCAGGGGCCGCCCGGGACCGGCAAGACGTACACCGCCGCGCGGATGATCCTCGACCTCGTCGCACGCGGCAGCCGGGTCGGGGTGACGGCCCAGTCCCACCGCGTGATCGAGAACCTGCTCGAGGCCGTGGTCGATGCCGCCGCGAAGGAGGGCCGCGTGCTCTCGATCGGACACCGCAGCGACGGCGACGACGAGCGACCCGCGCCGGCCGGGATCGAGCGCATCCTGGACACGAAGGCCGTCCCCGGTGGGCTCGCGGCCGGCCACTGGGACGTCGTCGGCGGAACGAGCTGGGTCTGGGCGCGCGAGGACATGGAGGGCTCGGTCGACGTGCTGTTCGTCGACGAGGCCGGGCAGGTCTCGCTGGCGACGGTGTGCTCGGTCGCGGGAGCCGCCCGATCCGTGGTCCTGCTGGGCGATCCCAACCAGCTCCCCCAGGTCTCGCAGGGGACGCACCCCGAGGGCGCCGGGGCCTCCGCGCTGGAGCACCTCGTCGGCGACGCGCGCACCATCGCCCCGGACCGCGGGCTGCTGCTGGGAACCACGTACCGGCTGCATCCCGACGTCAACGCCTTCATCTCGGACGCGTTCTACGAGGGACGCCTCGAGACGGCACCCGGCAACGAGCGCCAGCGAGTGGCCGATGGCGAGCCAGTCGGCGGGACGGGGATCCGTCACGTGCCCATCGAGCACGACTCGGCCTCGAACCGGTCACCGGACGAGGCAGCCTGGATCGCGGAGGCCATCGCGGGTCTGGTGGGCCGCGCCTGGACGGACACGACGGGCGAGGTGCGCGAGCTCGCGGCCGATGACGTCCTGGTCGTGGCGCCGTACAACGCGCAGGTCGCGGAGATCGACCGGGCGGTCAAGGCGAGGCTGGGCTGCCACGCGAACGTCGGCACGGTCGACAAGTTCCAGGGGCGCGAGGCACCGGTCGCGGTGTACTCGATGACGACCTCGTCGCCCGACGACGCACCACGGGATCTCGAGTTCCTGTACTCGGGCAACCGGCTCAACGTCGCGGTCTCGCGGGCCCGGGGGCTCGCGGTCGTGCTCGCGAACCCGGAGCTGCTCATCGTCGCCTGCCGCGGTCCGCAGCAGATGCGACTCGTCAACGCGCTGTGCCGCCTCGTCGAGGTTGCGGAGGCGCAGGTGGCGGACGCCGGCGCCAAGCCTGATCCGCGCGGCACCAGCGCCCAGTCGAACCCAGGTGGCGGAGCCCCATCAGCCGTGGACGGCGGCCATCCGATGCTGCTCTTCCCGGACCTCGGCTCGGGGGGCCGACGCCGGCGCTGATCGCCACCGCCCTCCGCCGGCGCCGCCTCTCCCACGGTATCGTCGGTGGCCATGAGCGACGACGCGCCCACCCTCCCCGCGCCAGACCCCCGTGTGTCGGACGCCACCATGGCGCTCACGCCCGACGAGATTGCCGCCGGCCGTCGCCGGGCCACCGCATCGCTCGTTGCGGGCGTCGCCCTGGGCAGCACCGGGCATATCGCCGCGGTCACGGTCGCGACGATCGTCGCCAAGGACCTGCTCGGCTCCCAGGTCTTCGCCGGGGCCCCGGGCGCCACGGTGGTGCTCGGCGCGGCCCTCGGCGCCGTCCTGCTGTCGGCGTACATGGCCCGGGTCGGGCGCCGGCGTGGCCTGGTCCTGGGGTACGCGATCGGCGTGGTGGGGGCGCTGGTCGCCACCGCGGCCGTCATCACGCGCTCGTTCCCGCTGCTCCTGCTGGGCACCCTGCTGATCGGGTTCGGAAACACGTCCAACCAGCTGTCGCGCTACACGAACGCGGACATGGCGCCGCTCGCCCGGCGGGCATCGGCGATCAGCCTCATCGTCTGGGCATCGACGGTCGGCTCCGTGATCGGGCCGCAGATGGTCCCGTTCGCATCGGGCCTGGCCGAGAACGTCGGGCTGCCGCCGCTGGCCGGGCCCTACCTCGTCCCGGTGCTGTTCGTCGGGATCGCCGCGATCCTCTCGTTCGTGATGCTCCGGCCGGACCCGTACGACCTCGCCGAGGATGACGCCGTCCACCGCTCCGACGAGAAGATCCCCACCGCGCCGCTGCGGGCGATCCTCCGCCGCCCGACCGTCACGGCCGCGATCGTGGCGCTCGTGTTCAGCCAGCTCGTGATGGTGCTGATCATGACCATGACGCCCCTCCACATGACCGAGCACGGCCACGACCTCGGGGCCGTGGGGATCGTGCTCTCGGCGCACACGCTGGGGATGTTCGCGTTCTCGCCGGTGTCGGGGCGGCTCTCGGACCGGTTCGGTCCGGTCGCCGTGATCTTCCTGGGCACCGCGGTGCTCGCCGTCTCGTCGGTGATGGCCGCGATGGCGCCGCCCGACGGCGGAACCGTCCTGCTGCTGGCACTGTTCCTGCTGGGACTCGGCTGGAACTTCGGGTTCGTCGCCGGGTCCGCGCTGCTCTCGGGCAGCCTCGAGATCCACGAGCGGACGCGGATCCAGGGCGTCGCCGACGCGATGATCTGGAGCTCGGCGGCGGCCGCCAGCCTGGGCTCCGGATTCGTGATGGCCGTGGTGGGCTACACGGCGCTCGGCATCATGGGCGCCCTGGCGGTCGCCATCCCGGTCGTCGTGCTGCTCTCGCACCGGCGGACGATGCGCCGCGTGGCGGCCACCGCCGAGAGCCTGCCCAGCTGACGCGAGGGGTCAGCCCGATCCAGACCCGCTGCCGCGGTCCGGCGACCGGGTGAGGCGCCACGCGCGCTCGCCATCCTCGATCTCGTCGGTCGCGATGAGGCCGCTGGCGGCCGCAACCCGCTCGGATGCCACGTGGTCCGGGTGCACATGCGCCGTGATGGTCTCGACGCCGTCCGCCACCAGGTGGGCAACCAGTGCCCGGGCGGCCTCGGTGGCGTATCCGTGCCCCTGCCACGGCACCCCGATCACCCAAGCCACCTCGGCGGTGTGACCGGCGTCGGTCAGGGTGGCCTGGACGAACCCGATGGTGACCTCACCCTCGATCAGCCGGACGATCCAGTTGCGCCATGTCTCCGTGCCGTCCGGCGAGCGCCCCGCGACCTGCGCGCGGTATCGGCGCTCGAGATCCGCGAGGGTCGGAGGCGTGCCCCCGGTGATCCGGTAGAGGTCGGGATCCGCCAGTGGGCCGACCATCTCGGCGGCATCCGTCACGGCCAGCGGCACCAGCCAGAGGCGCGTCGCCAGGATCGAGCCGTCGCCACTCAGGCGCCGACCTCCATGGCGACCCACGCGGCAATGACCCTCGCGCACGCCTCGACCTCGGCGAGCGGCACCCGCTCGTCTGCCGCGTGGGCGAGCCGCACATCGCCGGGGCCGAAGATCACGCACGGGGTCTCCCCAACCCCGATGAACAGCCGCATGTCGGCGCCGTACGGGACGCCGACGAGCTCCGGGCGCCGGCCGGTCACGGCCTCCGCCGCTGCCGCCAGGGACACGGGCAACGGGTGGCCGGCGGGCACCTGCGAGGAGGCGAACCGGGCACCCGTGATCTCCACGACGGCTGGGTGATCGCGGAGGAAGGGGTGATCGGCGCAGGCCGCACCGATGCACGCCCGCAGCTCGTCCGCGGCATCCTGCGGGGTCTGACCTAACCGGACGCCGTACCGACCCTCGGCGACCACCCGGTCCATCACCGTCGATGCCCACTCCCCGCCCGCGACCGTGCCGATGATCGTGGGGTACGGCAGACCGAGCGCCGTCATCAGCGCGTCCGTCTCGGATGCGTTGCGGCGCGCCTCGTCGGCCTCGAGAGAGCACACCATATCGCCGAGATTGTCCAGCGCCGACACGCCCTCGGTGCGCCGACTGGCGTGGGCGGCCCGGCCCGGGACGGTGAGCCGGAACGTGATGGCGCCGGCGTGGGCGATGACGACGTCGAGGCCGGACGGTTCCGGGATGACGCACAGGTCCCCGGTGGCTCCGGCCCGGATCGCGGCGAGCGTCCCTTGGCCGCCGTCCTCCTCGGACGGGACAAGGGCGACGATGAGCTGCCCCTGGAGCCGTCGCAGGGCTCCCGTCGCGCCCAGGGCCCGGACGGCCGCGAGGATCGCCGCCACGCCGCCCTTCATGTCGCAGGCCCCGCGGCCGTAGAGCTCGCCGTCGCGCACCTCGCCGGACCACGGATCGCCGGTCCACGTGCCCCCATCACCCGCCGGCACCACGTCGATGTGCCCCGACAGCACGATGCGCCGGCCCCCACGCCGGCCGACACGACCGATCACCACGGGCAGGGTCGACCGGGCGACCTCCTCGCCGGGCCAGTCCGGGTCCTCGCGGACCGACGCGGGGTCCGGGTGGAAGACCTCCACGTCGAGGCCCAGCGCCTCCAGCCGGTCCGCCAGCTGGGCCGCGATCGCGTCCTCGTCTCCCGTGACGCTGGGTGTCCGGACCAGGGCCGCCAGGTCATCGACGAGCGCCGCCGTGTCGACCGCCCCCGCTGCGGCCCGGGCGCCCGGGGAGAGCGTGTCGCTCATGCGCGGAGGACCGGCCGCGTCAAACAGGTAGCGCCGCCGGAGCCGTTCTCGCCTACCTCGCGGAGCGGGATGGTGTGCACCTCGACGCCGGCCGCCTCCATCCGCCTCCGCGTGACCGGGTTCCCGTCCGCCGCCACCACCACGCCGGGCCGGACGGCGAGCACGTTGCAGCCCAGAGACGCGTATTCCTCCTCGGGCACCTCGACCAGCCGGTAGCGCAGGTCCCGCAGCAGGTCGTACAACCCCATCGGCAGCAGCGGCAGGAACACGACGGCGACGTCGTCGGCCACCGGCGAGATCACCGACAGCAGGTGGACCAGCTCCGCCGGCCCCTTCCAGTACGGGACGTCGAAGATCCGTGCGTCGCCGCCGGCGATCGACGCCAGCTGCCGGGCGCCGGCGTCGTTCGTCCGCAGCGTCCGCCCGATGCACAGCAGGTCGGGGCGGAGCCAGAACGTGTCGCCACCCTCGATGGTGCCGGGCGGCTCGATCCGGCCCAGAGTCGGAATGCCACGGGCCCGCGTCCACGCCTCGAGCACGTCCGGCTCGATGGCGCGGTTCGGCTTGCCGGGGCGGAGCGGGATCGCCCCGCCGTGGGCCACGAGCAGCGGGTCAAAGACGTAGACAAGGTCGGGGTCGTCGATCTCCGCGTCGAGGACGTGGACCGTGACCCCGAGGCCCGCCAGCCTCTCGACCAGTCCGGCGTGCTCCCGCTGCGCCCGCTCGAGATCGACCGGTCGAAGAAAGCCAACAGCGGGATCGTCGAAGGCACGCCCGAACGCGGCGCCCGGCGCCTTCACCAGCACCTCGCGCAGGGAAGCGGTCATGCTCTGGGCGCCCCAGGCGCGGGTCGCGGACTCGCTCATGGTCGCGAGCATACGGCCACGGTCGACAGCGCGAGCGGTCACAGGCACCATGGTCGGAGCGCTCGTGACCGACGTCCGCACGACCCGGAGCCGAACCGATGATCCCCTCCGCTGCCCGCCCCTCCGCTGCCCGCCTCGTCGCCAGGCCCGCCCGTGGCCTGCGCGCCAGCGCCATCGGGGTGGCTCTCGCCGCCTCCCTGCTACCCGGCACCGCGTCCGCCTCCCCCGCTCCGGCACCCGCACCAGCCGTCGTAACGACCGCCGCCCCCACGGCGTCCACGATCCGCCTCGTCAAGGTTGCCGACCTGAGCGACCCGGTTCTCGCGATCAGCCCCAAGGGCGACAACGCCCGCCTGTTCATCGTCACCAAGGGCGGCCGGATCCGGATCGTCAAGAACGGCACCCTCCTCTCGTCCTCGTTCCTCAACATCAGCGGCAAGGTCTCGAAGGGAAGCGAGCAGGGACTCCTGGGACTCGCGTTCCACCCCTCATTCGCGTCCAACCGGCGCTTCTACGTGAACTACACGAACCTGTCCGGCAACACCGTCGTGCGCGAGTACAAGGCGTCGGCCGGCAATCCGGACGTGGTCGCATCAGGCTCGGCCAGGACGATCATCAAGATCAAGCAGCCGTACTCCAACCACAACGGCGGGATGATCGCATTCGGCAAGGATGGCTACCTCTACATCGGCACCGGCGATGGCGGCAGCGGGGGCGATCCCGGCAATCGTGCCCAGAACAAGAACAGCCTGCTGGGCAAGATGCTCCGGATCGACGTGAACCGGAAGACCGCAAAGAAGAACTACCGGAATCCCTCCTCCAACCCCTACGTCGGGCGTCCGGGACGCAACGAGATCTGGCAGCGGGGCCTGCGCAACCCGTGGCGCTGGTCGTTCGACCGGTCGACCGACGCGCTCTGGATCGGCGATGTCGGCCAGGGCCGTTACGAGGAGGTCGATCGCGTGAAGTGGACGAGCTCCGGCCCGGGCAGGGCCACCAACTGGGGCTGGCGAGTGATGGAGGGCAACCACTGCTACAAGCCGGCGTCGGGATGCAACACGAGCGGCAAGAAGCGTCCGCTGGTCGAGTACGCGCACGGGTCCAACGGCCGGTGCTCGGTGACCGGTGGCTACGTCTACCGCGGCTCGGCCATCCCGGCCCTGCGGGGCTGGTACGTGTACGGCGACTACTGCAGTGGCGAGGTCTGGGCCGTATCGGCAGGCGCCAAGCGGCCGGCGACACCGGTGCGGCTGCTCGGGACGGGCTCGGGGCGGCTGGTCAGCGGCTTCGGGCAGGACGCGTCGGGTGAGCTGTACCTGTGCGACCTCGGCAATGACGCGGTGTACAAGATCGCCGCGAGCTAGTCGCGAATTGGTCGCGAGGCACTGGTCGCGGGCCAGTCGCGGGCCGGCCCGGGACCGGGCCGTCGTGCATCGGCCCTCGCCCGGATTGGGGTCATGTGCATCGGCCCTCGCCCGGATTGTCCAGCAGGCGGTGGAATCCGCCCAGTCACGTCAGATCCATGCTCCTCGAGCACGATCTGGACGGCTCCAGAGCCCCGGATGCCGATCCCGCGGTCGCTCTCGTGACCCCCGAGCACGATCCCGACATGCCGGTGTCACTCCTGCTGTCCCACGGTCAATCCGCCGACTCGCCGCCGTCCAGCCCGGCGCCTGCGTCCAGGCGCCTTCGTCAGCTCCGAGAGCGGTCGCGAGTGGGCGCTGCGCGCGCGTGCCCGCCCACGTGCCCTGCTGGACATGCGCGAAGGAGAGGCACACCTGGGTCGATGTCCCTGCACCCGCCATTGAGGTGCCTGCTCAGGGTGCGATAGTCAGCTTCGCGCTTGCGAGCTCCCCGCTTTCCAGGTCGAGCAACTCGACCACGGGCCAGGTTCCAGCTTCGGCCATCGCGACCGAGAAGGAGTTGGAGGACGCCACCGGGACGAACAGGCTGCCCTCCGCCGGCTGCGTCATCGCCCTCGCGGATGGCTTCATCAGCTGAACGGCCGGAGACTCCTCCTCAGGCACGGACTCGGAGCGCAAGGTGCGCGCCTCACCCGTCGCCAGGTCGATCGCCACGATCGCGTACTGGCCTCCGAGGTACGTGTCGAGCACGGCCATCGTGTCGTCGACGGTCAGCACCGTCCACACCTGCACCACGGGATCCACCGGGAGCGTGGTGATCTTGCCGGTGTCCAGATCGAGTGCGCGCCACGCGTCACCCTCCGGCCCGTGGCCCACCAGGTACTGGTCGGTCGCCGCCACCGCCGGGAATGGCTTGTCCAGCCGTTTCGACGTCATCGACCCAACATCGATCACGTCCACCAAGCACTGCTCGAGATTGCACAAGGTCGAGACCAATGTGTCACCCGTCTGCGACCAGAGCAGGCAATTGCGCGAGTACGTCGAGTCAACCTTGCTCGGCGACACGAGGACGCGCTCGTCGCCGGTCCGCGGATCGAGCGCGACGACCCCCTGGTCGATCCCGTCAGCTCCGGCATGAAGAAACAGCCATCGGCCGGAGCGGTCGACGCCCGGATGGCGGGTTCTTGTTGGTGGAGATCGTGGCGAACCACCCGAAATCGGGCGTTGCAGAGCCGTCCTCGCCGAGTTCGACCCGCCAGCTCGCATCGGCGCCAATACCGAGGATCCAGGCGCCGGTGTCGGGATCCTGGGCAACCCAGGTCATCCTCGCCAGCAGCGCGTCCGGTGTGTCGGCAGCCTCGGTTGCCTGAGCACTCGTACGATCGGGCGTCGCGCGCGGCACACTCGCGGTCGGCCCGGAGGTCGACATCGGAGACTCGACGGTCTCGGGGGACCCGGACGAACCGGCAGGTGCGATGATGCAGCCGGCGACCAGCCCCGCGATGAGGGCCCCGACCGCCGCACGTAGCCGGGGGTCGGATGCAGCCAACCGCTGTTGGCCGAGATCCCCACGCACACCCAAGATCACGAGCCTCCGCGGGGACGGTCTATCACCTTCCGTTCGCCTGGGAAGGACCAGACGATGCACGGTGGAGGGCCGATGGTCTCTCAGGCGCCTGCGATCTCCCGCAGCTCGCCCAGCAGCCGGTCCACCTCGCCCGCCGTGTTGTAGTGGGTCAGCCCGATCCGGACCACGCCGTGCGGCTCGAGG
The DNA here is from genome assembly GCA_963700555.1 of uncultured Chloroflexia bacterium. Taxonomy (GTDB): domain Bacteria; phylum Chloroflexota; class Limnocylindria; order Limnocylindrales; family CSP1-4; genus CAIXZV01. The sequence goes on along the minus strand of CAVOXZ010000018.1, from coordinate 36,476 downwards.
CCCAGGCGCTCGATCGGCCCGGCGGCATAGAAGTTGCCCCACCAGGTCGCGATCCCCCGGTCGCCCAGGATCGTCGACACCGACTCGGCGGTGTGGCCGGCAAACGTGACGGCCGCGGTGGGCGTGCGCTCGTCGAAGCGGGCGCGATCGGTGATGCCCCAGACCTTGGCGCCGGGGATTGACTCCAGGCCCTCGAGCAGGCGGCCGAACAGGCCCATCTCGTAGGCGCGGATGGCGGCCATGCCGGCGTGGGTCTCGAGGCGGCGGCCGGTGAAGCCCGGGAACCGCTCCGCGTACGGCGCCCCAAACCGCCGACCGACCTCCGCGAGGTACTCCACCGCCGCGAGCGACCCCGCGATCCCCTCGAAGTTGCCGGTGCCGGTCTCGAACCGGTCCTCGGCCACCCGGAGCTTGTAGGTCGGCAGCGAGTCCAGGATCTCGCGCCGTCCGTACAGCACGCCCACGTGCGGCCCGAAGAACTTGTAGGCGGAACAGGCGAGGAAGTCGGTCTCGACCTCCTGGACGTCGATCGGCAGGTGCGGGGCCGCGTGGACGGCATCGACGAAGGTCAGGCTCCCCGCCTCGTGCGCGCGCCGGACCAGCTCCGCGACCGGGTTGATGGTGCCGACGGCGTTGGACGCCCAGCCGAAGGCGACGAGCCTGGGGCGCTCGTGGAGGATGGTGTCGAAGGCCTCGATGTCGAGGGTGACGTCATCGGGGCGGATGTCCACGGTCCTGACGTTGAGCCCGCGGTCCGCCGCGGCGGTGCGCCACGGGCCAACGTTCGCCTCGTGGTCCAGGCTCGTGACGACGATCGTGTCGCCTGGCTGGAGTGATGCCGCGATCGAGCGGGAGAGGTGCATCGTGAGCGTGGTCATGTTGGCGCCGAGCTTGATCTCGGCGGGATCGGCGGCGTTGAGGAGGTCCGCGAGCGCGGCATGGGCCTCCGCAACCACCGCGTCGCTGCGGCGCGAGGTCAGGAACGGGCCCTCGTGGTTGGCGTTGGACGTTCGGTAGTAGGCCGACACCGCCTCGATGACCGAGTCCGGGACCTGGGTGCCGCCGGGACCGTCGAACAGCGCGACGGGTCGGCCGTCCTGCTCGATGGCCAGGGCCGGGAAGCGGGCGCGCAGCGCCTCGACGTCGAACTCGGGCATGGGGTCCTCGCGGGATGGATCGTGTACCCCATCGTAGCGCGGGTGACCCGTGAGGCGATGGTCCGGGCGGGGCCGCGCGCCGGGCCGTCGTCGGGGCCGCGCGCTTGGCATCGCCACTCGTCGGGGCCGCGCGCTTGGCATCGCCACTCGTCGGGCGGTTGAACCGTGCGGCGGCGTTCGGTCTCGCTCGCCGGGCGAGGCGGATCGCCGACGCCCAGCCACTGTCAATGCGATCCCGCTCGCCTGGCGAGTGGATCGGACCAGGCGCGCACCGTTCGCTCGCCCGGAGAGCGGGTGGGTGGCGGGCGATGGGTGCTGACCGCAGGGGGCAATCCTCGTCCAGTTCATCGACCCCGATACGCCCTGGAACCGGCATGGACGATGGTCATCGACGGGTGCTCAGCGGACAAGCACAAAGTTGTAGTTGCGCTGTCAACTAGCTCGGGAATGGGGTAGCATGGCGGCCATGGCGACCTCCGCCCCGGACCTCGCGTCACCCACGACCGCAGACGACCCGCGCCTCGGCGCGTGGCGGGCGTTCATTCATGCCAACGCGCGCCTCCTACGCCGGCTTGACGAGGAGCTGCAGGCCACGCACGGCATCTCGCTTGCCGAGTACGACGCGCTGCTCCAGCTCGTCACTGCCCCGGATCACCGGCTGCGGATGAGCGCGCTCGCGGAGCGCGTCCTGCTCTCGCGCAGCGGGATCACGCGCCTGGTCGACCGCCTCGAAGCCGCGGGCATGGTCGAGCGATCGGCGTGCGTGACCGATGCGCGCGGCGCGGAGGCTGCCCTCACGAAGGCGGGCGTGGAGCGGCTCCGGACCGCCTCCCGAACGCATCTCGACGGCGTCCAGCGCTACTTCCTCGATCCCATCGACCCCGACGACCGGGCGGCGATCGAGCGCGGCTGCCTGGGCGTCCTCGGCGAGCTCGGCAGGGACGCGACGGCCGATCCGTCGTGCGCGGACCCGGGGACCTGACCGTCCGGCCCGGCGGTCCGGCGGGGCGCCTCTACGCCGGGACGAGCGGCTTCGCGTACCCGGGCTGGGCGCCCCGCTTCTACCCGGCGTCAGTCCGGTCGCGCGACCTCCTCCCCCACTACGCCTCCCGCCTCGGGGTCGTCGAGCTCAACAACACCTTCTACGCCCGGCCGACCACCGACAGGATCGCCTCCTGGGTTGCCGCCACGCCGCCCGCCTTCCGGTTCATCGTGAAGGCACAGCGCGGAGCCAGTGTCCGGTCTTTTTTCGGCTCCCCCGCCGAGTCCGTCCCGTGGCTCGCCGAGCCACTTCCCGCGTTCGGCGAGCGGCTGGGGGCGGTGCTGTTCCGGGTCGATGCCAGGACCACCCGAGACGACGACCGCCTGCTAGGACTGCTCCGAGCATGGCCGGTCGCCATCCCCCTCGTGCTCGAGGCCCAACACGCGTCGTGGCACGTGGACGAGACGTTTGCCGCGCTGCGTGCCGTTGGTGCAGTCCTGTGCACGACCGACCTGGACCATCTCCCCGAGCCGCCCGACATCCGGCGGACGGGACCGTTCCTCTACCTGCGACTCCGGCGCATGACCTACGACGACACCGCCCTCGACGCCTGGGCCGCGCGGATCGCGCCATTCCTCGACGACGGGATGGACGCCTACGTCCTGTTCCGCCACGACGAGGACGGCACCAGCGCCATCTACGCGGAGGGGTTCGCGACACGCGTCGATCAGTTCCGGGCGCGCACCGCCTCCTGAGCTTCCGCAGCGCGCGAATGGCGGATCGTCGACGGGACGCGAGTTCCAGCCCGTGACGGTTCGCTGGTCTGAGTGACACCAAGGGCAAGGCGATCCCCGGCGAGAAGACCCCGGCCCACATCGCGTATGCGGGGGCGACCCGCGGAATGAACGGCGTTCTGCCGGTACCCTTGGTTTCGATGCGGCATCTCGCGAGCCCCCCGTTCCGGTCCGTAGCCCTGGTCCTCGCCACCCTGCTCCTGGGTGCCTGCGGTGGGACCTCGACACCCGCGAGCCTGACACCTGCGCCCATCGAGTTGCCGTCCACCGGCCCGATCTCCGCGCCGAGCACCTCGCCGACGTCGGCCTCGCCCGCGACTGCCGCTCCGAGCCCGCTGGGTGGGGGCGATCGGCCGGACCTGGGGGCCGTCTCCGTCGGGGTGGACACGCTGGCGGATCGATTCGATCAGCCCGTATTCGTGACCGGCGCGGGCGACGGGTCGGGCCGCCTGTTCGTGGTCGAGCAGCCGGGCCGCATCCGCGTCGTGGAGGGCGGCACGGCGTTCCTGGACATTGCCGACGAGGTGACCGCGGGCGGCGAGCGCGGGCTCCTCGGCGTCGCCTTCCCGCCCGGCTTCGGCCCGGACCAGCCTCGCGTGTACGTCCACTACTCGGGCGACGGTGGCGCCACCACGGTCAGCGAGATCAGTCTCTCCGCCGGCGATGCCTCGATCCTGGACCGCGACTCGGAGCGCATCCTCCTGACCGAGGCCCAGCCGTACTCGAACCACAACGGCGGCTGGATCGGCTTCGACACCGGCGGCATGCTGCTGATCGGGCTGGGGGACGGCGGGTCCGGCGGCGATCCCGAGAACCGCGCCTCGGACCCGGGCAACCTCCTGGGCAAGCTGCTCCGGATCGACGTGCTGGGCGCACCGGCCGGCTCCCCCTACGCGATCCCCACCGACAACCCGTACGCGGGCGGCGGTGGGCGGCCGGAGGTGTACGAGATCGGGCTGCGCAACCCGTTCCGCAACTCGGTGGACGCGGCGACCGGTGACATCTGGATCGGCGATGTGGGCCAGGGCAGCTGGGAGGAGGTCGATGTCGCCCGGGCCGGGGTGGGCGGGCTGGACTTCGGCTGGCGACGCTGGGAGGGCCGGCATTGCTACAACCCCTCGGCCGACTGCGATCCGGCCGGGGTGACGATGCCCGTGACCGAGTACGGGCACGACGAGGGATGCTCGGTGATCGGCGGCGTCGTCTACCGGGGCGAGGCGATCCCGGCGCTCCGCGGCGCGTACCTGTTCAGCGACTACTGCAGCGGCACGCTGTGGGCGATCGACGCCGGGCTCGATGCCGCCCAGGCCCCGATCACGCTGCTCGAGACCGGGGCATCGATCAGCTCCATCGGGCTCGGCGACGACGGCGAGATCTACCTCACGGACCTGGCCGGCGGACGAGTGCTCAGGCTGGTGCCGGCAGGCTGACCGCCGGTCAGCTCGCGGCGCTGGTCCCGGGGCTCGGCCGGGTTGCCGCAACGGCGGGACGAACCGGCCGGAGGAAGGCAGCCAGGGCGGTCGCCACGTACAGCGCCCACACGATGAAGGTCGCCGTCTCGGGTCGCGACGAGTAGCCGAACAGGGCTCGGAGGAACTGGCCGGCCAGCAGCATGACCCCCTCCGGCGCGCCCGCGATCGCCTGGTGCGGGAGCACGGCGCTCAGATCGAACAGGGTTCCGGTGCCGACCGTGATCCAGCCGATCTCCACGAACTCATGGACGGCCTTGGAAACGAGCCCCGCCGCGATGAAAATCAGGGCGATCCCCGACCAGCGGAAAAAGGTGCGCAGGTTGAGCAGGCGCGCGCCACGATAGAAGCCGACCCCAGGAGCGCGGCCACGCCCAGGCCCACGAGCGCGCCGATCAGCACGGAGGCGGCGCCGGCGTCAGCGGAGGTCGCCTGGCCCACCAGGAACAGGGCCGTCTCGAGGCCCTCGCGGATGACGGCGGTGAACGCCAGCAGCGCCAGGCCCACCACCGTTCCCCCGGTGAGCACCCGGTCCACCGCTGCGTGGAGCTCGTTCTTGACCGAGGCCGCCTGGCGTCGCATCCAGAACAGCATCCAGGTGACGACGATCGCGGCAGCGATCAGGGTGATCCCCTCGAAGATCTGCTCGTACGGCTCCTGGAGGCCACCGATGGTGAAGAACAGCGTGGCGCCGGCCACCAGCGAGACGGCAACCGCTGCGACCGTCCCGATCCAGATCCGGCCGAAGTGACGCTGGTTCCCGGTCCTGGCGAGGTAGGCCAGGATGATGCTCACGATCAGGGCCGCCTCGACCCCCTCGCGAAGTCCGGTCAGGAGGCCGCTGGTGAACGATCCGATATCCACGGCGATGGGGCTCCGATGCGCAGGTTGAGCGGGGCGGGACGCCCTGCGGGGACGGGGAGCGCGAGTGCGCCGCCATGCTACGTGCGCTCGCAATCATCGTCAAGCCCGCTTGATTCCATTATGCAGGGTCGCCTGATCCTGCCCACCGGCGCCGATGCAGGGCTCGTGTCCCGGTCGCACGTCGCTCTCTGCTGCACCGTGCCGGACCGGATGCTCCGCAACCTCACCGAGACGATGGTCGCCTTCGGCGGCATCGCCAACGTGGCCGAGGCGAGCCTGGCGACCCCCGCTACTCCGACCTCCGCCTGGCCTCGTGACCGCGCTGCTGCGCCCGCGCCCGGCCCCTGCGCCCGGCCCGCGATCCGCTCCTGCGCCCGGCCCGTGACTCAGCCAGGGCCTGCGCCCGGCCCGCGATCCGCTCCAGCGCCCGGCCCTGCGATCCGCTCCAGCGCCCGGCCCTGCGATCCGCTCCAGCGCCCGGCCCCGCGATCCGCTCCAGCGCCCGGCCCCGCGATCCGCTCCAGCGCCCGGCCCCGCGATCCGCTCCAGCGCCCGGCCCCGCGATCCGCTCCTGCGCCCGAACGACGCCCGCTCGAGCGCCCGGCCCCTGACTCAGCCAGGGGTCAACACGCGATGCGGCGTGCAGAGGTGCGGTCACGAACTGCTGGTTCGAGGCTCGAGCCACGCTGGCCGGAGGCGCTGCTGACCCTGCGGCGAGTCAACCAGGCAGGGACCAGCGGATCCGGACCCGAGGCGGAGTGGCCGCTCCGTCTGCGCGTGCGAGCAGCCGGTGAAGTAGCGCGTCCCCGCGGACCGCCGTCGCCCCGCCGGAGCCGGCGGACACAGGTCGCCTCGCACGTCTCGTGCTTGCAGCGAGACACGGGACGGGCGAAGAGCTTGTCCTTGCGCCACCGAACCCCCCACGCGGTCACGCTCCCGCTGTGGCCGTCAGGACAGGGCGGCCAGGGGCGAGCCGCGAGGTTGAGCAACGTGACGTTCGGCGCGGGACCGCCAGTCTCGGGCCCCGTCGAGCGGGCCGGGCGTGCAGATGGTCAGCGATGCGACGGCTGAACGGACCAGACGCCTATCCACACCGGGCCCACGCGGCCGCCTCGTCGGTTTGAACGTCCGGCGACTCGGGTCAGACGGTCAGCGGGTCAGACGGTCAGCGGGTCCGGCGCCTCCGGATCCAGGCCCAGCTTCCGGATCGCCTTGGCCGCCGCCTTCGGGTCGAACCCGCCGGCACGGACGAGACCGGCCAGCGCCGCCGCCGCGATGTTGGGCGGGTCGATCTCGAAGTGCGCCCGGAGGGCCTCCCTCGTGTCGCTCCGCCCGAAGCCGTCGGTGCCGAGCACGATGTACGGCTGCGGCGCCCACGGGGCGACGAGGTCGGGGAGCGTCTTCATCCAGTCGGTCGCCACGATGACCGGACCGCCGTCCGGGCCCAGGACCTGGGCCACGTACGGGACCCGCGGCGGCTTCTCCGGGTGGAGTCGGTTCCAGCGCTCGACCTGCAGTGCATCGTGGCGGAGCTGCTGGAACGAGGTGGCGGAGTAGACCTCCGCGGCGATGCCGAGCTGCTCGGCAAGGAGATCCCGGGCGGCCAGCACCTGCTGCATGATCGAGCCTGAGCCGACCAGCCGGACCCGGCCCTTCGCCTTCGCGATCTCGGGCGCCTCGGCGAACCGGTACAGCCCCCGGACGATCCCCTCCCCAGCACCCTCGGGCATCGCGGGCTGGGCGTAGTTCTCGTTGTAGACGGTGACGTAGTAGAAGACATCCTCGCCGTCGGTGTACATCCGCTCGATGCCGTCACGGACCACGGCGGCCAGCTCGAACGCGAAGGCCGGGTCGTAGGCGCGGATCACGGGCACGGTCGACGCGAGCACCTGGGTGTGGCCGTCGTCGTGCTGCAGCCCCTCGCCCGCCAGGGTCGTGCGGCCCGCCGTCGCCCCGATCATGAACCCGCGGCCCCGCTGGTCGCCGAACGCCCAGACCTGGTCGCCGGTCCGCTGGAACCCGAACATCGAATAGAACATGTAGAACGGGATCATCGGCTCGCCGTGCGTGGCGTAGGTGGTGCCGGCGGCCTGGAACGAGGCCATGGACCCCGCCTCGTTGATCCCCTCCTCGAGCACCTGGCCGTCGATCGACTCGCGGTACGAGAGGAGCAGCTCCGAGTCCACCGGCGTGTAGCGCTGCCCGTGGGCCGCGTAGATGCCGACCTCCTTGAACAGCGGGTCGATGCCGAAGGTGCGGGCCTCGTCGGGGATGATCGGCACGATCCGCTTGCCGATGCCCGGGATCGCGCAGGAGGTTGCGCAGCAGGCGGGCGAAGGCCATGGTCGTCGAGACCTCGGTCGTTGCTGCCGGCGGCGAACTCCGCATCCACGGCCGGGGCGGGCCTGGGCAGCGGCGCCGATCGCACGACGCGCCGGGGCACGGAGCCGCCGAGCGACGCCCGGCGCTCGAGCATGTACTCGCACCTCCTCGGATCCGGAGCCCGGGTGGAAGTACGGCGCCTCGCTGAGCTTGTCGTCCGGGATCGGCAGCTCGAGCCGGTCGCGGAACACGTGCAGCTCGTCCTCGCGCAGCTTCTTCACCTGGTGGGTGAAGTTGCGGGCCTCGACGCCCTTGCCCAGCGTCCAGCCCTTGACGGTCTTGGCCAGGATCACCGTCGGCGCGCCCTGGTGCTCGGTCGCGGCCTTGTAGGCGGCGTAGACCTTGCGGTAGTCGTGGCCGCCGCGGCGGAGGCGCTCGATGTCCCCGTCGGAGAGGTGCTCGACCAGCTTGCGGAGCCGCGGATCGGGCCCGAAGAAGTGCTCCCGGACGTAGGCGCCGGTGGAGGTCGAGTACTTCTGGAACTCGCCGTCCACGGTCGTGTTCATCTTCTCGACCAGCACGCCGTCCGCGTCGCGGGCGAGCAGCTCGTCCCACTCCCGGCCCCAGATCACCTTGATCACGTTCCAGCCGGCGCCGCGGAACACGCCCTCCAGCTCCTGGATGATCTTGCCGTTGCCGCGCACCGGGCCGTCGAGGCGCTGGAGGTTGCAGTTGACCACGAAGGTCAGGTTGTCCAGGCCCTCGCGCGCCGCGAGCGAGATGCCGCTGAGCGACTCGGGCTCGTCCATCTCGCCGTCGCCGAGAAAGGCCCAGACGCGCTGCTGGCTGGTGTCCGTGATGCCGCGGTTGTGGAGGTAGCGGTTGAACCGGGCCTGGTAGATGGCGGCGAGCGGGCCGAGGCCCATCGAGACCGTGGGGAACTCCCAGAAGTCGGGCATCAGCCGCGGGTGCGGGTAGGAGCTGAGGCCCCGGCCGCCGGTCTCGCGGCGGAAGTGGTCGAGGTCCTCGCCGGACAGGCGGCCCTCGAGGAAGGCGCGGGCGTAGATGCCCGGCGCCGCGTGACCCTGGAAGAAGATCTGGTCGCCGCCGCCGGGGTGCGTCCTTGCCGCGGAAGAAGTGGTTGAAGCCCACCTCGTACAGGCTCGCGGCCGACGCGTAGGTGGAGAGGTGGCCGCCGATGCCCGGGAAGCGCTCGTTGGCGCGCAGGACCATCGCCACCGCGTTCCAGCGGATCAGCCGGCGGATCCGCCGCTCCAGCTCCTCGTCGCCGGGGAAGTACGGCTCCTGCTCGGGGCTGATCGTGTTGATGTAGCGGGTCTGGGTGAGGGCCGGCACGCCGATCTGGCGCTGGCGGGCCCGCTTGAGCAGCTTGAACATCAGGAACCGGGCGCGGTTCTCCCCCGCCTGGTCCAGGACCTGGTCGAGCGAGTCGATCCACTCGCGGGTCTCGACCTCGTCGATATCGGGCAGCTGCTGCTTGAAGTCGTCGATGTACATCGGGGCTCCGTGGACGCTGGCGACGGTCTCGCTCTCGGGAGCTCCAAGCGTAGCCCCGATGCGCATGGACGCGCGGGCGATGGGCGTGCGGCGGGCGAGGCGCCGGCGCGGGCGGGCGGCGCGGCCCGGGCGGCGCGGGCGGCGGGCGCCGCGGGCGGCGCCGTCGCGTTCCTACGGATCGCCGAACCTGGTTGAAGGCCGCGTGCAGGCTGGACATCGGGTCCTCGCTGTCGGGCTAACCCGGGTCCTCGCTCATCGAGTCGCGGCTGAACGCCCGGCGTTCCTTGTGGCGGCCATCCGTAGGCGCCGGACGCGATATCCGCGGTGTCGCTCTCTGGGCGAGCGGCTGCGCGGTGGAGGACGCCACCAGCCGCGATACCGCTCGCCGGGCGTTCATCCTGGCGGGCGATCCGCGGCAACGAACGCTGGGGAGCGGAGGGCCGGCGAGCGAGGGCCGGCGAGCGGAGGGGCCGGCGAGCGGAGCGAGCCGGCGAGCGGAGAGGCCGGCGAGCGGACAACCGGGGCGATCCGCCCGGTCCCGCCAGGCCGAACTCGGAGGTGTCGGGCGCTGCCGCGCCAAGGATCGGAGGAGCCCGGCTCCGAGCTGGAAGCGGGTCGCAAGCGCATAAGCGCCAGGTGAGTCCCACCCGCCAGCATTGCCGCATGCCCACACGACGCAATCCCGCCGACGAGGGTCGACTCCTCGCCGCCCGAATCCAGCGCCAGATCGGTGAGGACCTGCGTGCCGCACGGCTGGCCGCAGGCGTGAGCCAGGATGCTGCTGGCGCGGCGGTCGGCATGTCGCACGCCCAGCTCGGGCGGATCGAACGAGGATCCAATCGCGACCTCACCTTCGATCAGGTCGCCCGGGCGGGTATCGCCGTGGGGCTTCGTCTTGGAGCGAGGCTGTATCCGGACGGGGATCCGCGTACGCGACCGGGCGCAGCTCGCGCTCCTGGAACGATTCCGGGCCAGGCTGCCCCCGACGGCGATCTGGTCCACCGAGGTGCCGCTCCCGATCCCCGGCGATCGGCGGGCCTGGGACGCGTGCATTGCCGTCGGGGGTCGTCGGGCGGGCTGCGAGGCCGAGACCCGCCTCACGGACGTCCAGGCGCTGGAGCGGCGGCTGGCCCTCAAGGTTCGTGATGGAGAGGTGGATCTCCTGCTCCTCATCGTCTCGGACACCGCGGCCAATCGCCAGATGCTGGCACTGCATCGAGGAGCCCTGCGAACGCTCCTGCCGCTCGATGGCCGGGACGTGCTGCAATCGCTCGGCTCGGGGCGCCTTCCCGAAGCGAGCGGCCTGCTGGTCATCTGACCGCGCAGGCTCCGGGAGCGTTGTGCCGCCGACCCGGTCAGGGCATGACACCGGGACGCGGCGCCCGGTCGTGACACGGCGCGTGATTCCCGGCGCCGCGCCAGACCGTGACTCCCGGCCCGCGACGCGAAACTCGAACCGCGCTAGCCTCAACGCATGGTGCGTTACCAGCGGGGCGTCGCGCTCGTGATCGTGGACGTCCAGAACGACTTCGCCGACCCGGGGGGCTCGCTCTCCGTGCGCGGCGCACCGGACGTCATCCCGGCGATCAACCGGGAGGGGGCCACGGCCCTGGCGAGCGGCGGGTTCATCGTGCTCACCCAGGACTGGCACCCGCAGCACACCCCGCACTTCGCGCAGGACGGCGGGCCGTGGCCGGTGCACTGCGTGGCAGACAGCTGGGGGGCAGAGCTGCACCCGGCCCTGGACGTGCCGCCGGGCACCTGCATCGTGCGCAAGGGCAGCAACGGCGAGGACGGCTACTCCGCGTTCACCATGCGCGACACGGCCACGGGCGAGGACGTGCCCACGATGCTCCAGCCACTGCTCGAGACGGCGGGTGTCGAGGAGGTGGTCGTGGTCGGCCTGGCGACCGACTACTGCGTCAAGGCGACGGCGCTCGATGCGGCGCGCCTGGGCTACCGACACCACCGTGCTCACGGATGCCATCGCGGCTGTCGATGTCCACGACGGCGACGGCACCCGGGCGCTCGAGGAGATGGCCGCCGCCGGCGTGGCGATCGATGCGGGCGGGGAGGCACGCGCGAGCGAGCCGATCGACCCGGGCGAGGTACCTTGACCACAGCCATGATCCGCCGTCTCGTCCTCCTCCTCGTCCTGGTTGCCGTCAAGCTCTCGATCTTCGTGTTCGTCGATCGCCTGCTCGCGGCCCGCCGCGGCTCCGTGCCTCCCAAGCCCCTCCGCATGCTGACGGTCATCGACGCCCCCATCGAGCGCACCTGGGGCGTCGTGGCCGACATCCCGCTCCAGCCCGCCTGGATGCACGAGATGAAGGAGGTCCGCCTCCTGACCCCCGGGCCCGTGCGCGTCGGGACCCGCGGCGAGGCCACGGTCCGCATCTTCGGCATCGGCGTGACGGACCCGGTCGAGGTCACCGAGCTCGAACCGCCGACCCGGTTCGCGATCCGGCACGAGGGCCTGTTCACCGGCGGCGGGGTGATCACCCTGGAGCCGGGCGCCGACGGCACCACCACGATCGTGCGCTGGGACGAGACGCTGGTGCCGCCGTTCCTGCCGGAGGTCGGCGCGCTGCTCCAGGCTCCGATCCTGCGCGAGATCTTCCAGGCCGACCTCCACCGGCTCAAGCAGCTGGTCGAGACCGGCGACACCGACTGACGGCACAGCGCCGCCGGATGCAGGTCCACCTGGTCGACGCCACCTACGAGCTGTTCCGGGCCCACTTCTCGCCCCGTCCACCCGTGCTCGGTCGCGAAGGCATCGTTCTGAGCGGCGTCAGCGGCCTCGTCGAGCAGCTGCTCTTCCTGCTCCGCGAGCAGGGCGCCACCCACGTGGGCTGCGCCACGGACCGGGTGATCCGCTCGTTCCGCAACGACCTGTACCCGGGCTACAAGACCGAGGCCGGCATGGACCCCGACCTGCTCGCCCAGTTCCCGGTCGCCGAGGCGGCCATCGAGGCCCTGGGGATCGTGCTGTGGCCGATGGTCGAGTACGAGGCGGACGACGCGATCGCCGCCGCCGCCGACCGCTACGCCGCCGACCCTCGAATCGAGCGGATCCTCATCTGCACCCCGGACAAGGACATGGCCCAGTGCGTGCGGGGCGAGCGGATCGTGCTCTGGGACCGGCGCCGGGACCTCGTGTACGACGAGACCGGCGTCGGGGCGAAATGGGGCGTGCCCCCGAGCGCCGTCCCGGACCGGCTGGCGCTGGTCGGCGATGCCGCCGACGGGTTCCCGGGCCTGCCCGGCTGGGGCGACAAGTCGGCGTCGGCCGTCCTCGCGCGGTACGGCTCGCTGGAGGCGATCCCGCCGATGGCATCCGAGTGGGAGGTGCCGGGCCTGCGCGGCGCACCGGCGCTCGCGGCCACGCTGCGCGACCGGATGGACGAGGCGCTCCTCTACCGGGACCTCGCCCGGCTGCGGACGACGGCCGACGGGGTGGTGATCCCCCAGGCGAACGTGGACGACCTCCGATGGGACGGCGCCGACCGCGCGCGCTGGCACGCGTTCTGCGACGAGTGGGGACTGGCGCGATTGCGGGATCGGCCGCACCGCTGGCTGGGCTGACCCGGAGCGGCTACCCCCGCGAGAGCGCCAGCAGCGTCGCGTGGTGGTGCGCGGGCGCCGCCACGATCCCGAACCGCCGGGTCGCCCCGTCGACGTCGAACCACGGGCCCCCGTCCGCATCGGTCACCACCGCCCCGGCCCGCTCGGCGATCAACCCGGCTGCGGCGACGTCCCAGGCGGACATGCCCCCCGACTGGAGGAAGGCGTCGAAGCGCCCGTTCGCCACGTACGCGAGCGCCAGGGCCGCCGATCCCGTGTTGCGCGCCGCCCGGATGGCCTTGCGCACGGCACGCCCCCGCGTCGCCACCGCCCGTCCGCCCAGGGCGAGCGAGACCACGTAGTCCGTCAGCGCCGCCTTGTCCGAGGCGTGGATCTCGCGCTCGCCCAGCCACGCCGGGCCATCGGCCGTGGCCCACCAGGTCTCGCCGCGCATCGGGTCGCACACCGCGCCGACCGCCGGACGCCCATCCTCCACCAGCGCGATGGACACGCAGAAGTACGGGATCCCGTTGGCGTAGTTCACGGTCCCGTCGAGCGGGTCCACCACCCAGGTGCGGCCGGCGGCCAGGGCGCGAGAGACCTCGGCTGCTGCCGCCCGGCCCGACGCGGATCCGCGCCCGTGATGCGCGCCGGACTCCTCGGCCAGGATCCCGTCGGTCGGGTAGCGCTCGCGGATGGCGCCCAGGATCAGCGCCTCGGAGAGGTGGTCGACCTCGGTGACCACGTCCCGTGCCGACTTGTGGTCGATGGTCTCGACCCGCTCGTAGCGCTCGAACAGCAGGCGCCCGGCCCGCTCGGCCAGCTCGCGCACGAAAGCCGCGTCCGCGGCGTACCGGGAGCCATGCGCCGCGCCCTCGCCCGCGCCCGCGCCTCCGGGGGTGGTCACGGTCCGCAGTCCGCGAGCAGCTCGCGGGGCTCCGTCCCGAACTCCGGGACCACCACGTCGAACGTGATCGTCTGGCCGCCCTCGACCTTGGGGCTCTCGATGAACATCGCGTTGGGCCCGATCCCGCCCCGCGTCGGGTCGTCGATCCGGCACGTCGTCGTGCCGGCGCTGGTGCCCTCGTTGGTCACGCTGACCGTGAGCAGCAGCCCCGCCGGGTCCGGGACCACGCGGGCGACCGAGGAGCTGAACGGGCCCACGTCGGCGATCAGCGCGCGGGCCACCACGGCCATGATGAACACGGCGATCACGATCCCCACGAACACCGTCCCGTGGGCCTGCGATGCGGCCGGCGCCTTGAGGCCGAGCGGGTTGCAGGCCTCGCACATCCCCTCGTGGAGCGGGATGCGCGCGCCGCAGCGCACGCATCCGTGCGTCTGCTCGGGAGCCTTCGTTGCCGCCGGGGACGACATGCCGATGCCTAGAGCCCCGTCTCGAACAGGCGGATGTCGGCGGGCCCGGCGGCGTGGCCGTCGCCACGGGTGAAGCGCAGCGCGTCCTTCGCGCCCAGGGCATCGAGATCGGCCGGGAAGCGGCCCACCATGTCCAGGACGACCTTCCGGATCCGCTCGGCGTTCTGCTCGAACACCTCGAGCACGCTGTGCGCCGTCACGGCCTCGGTGCCCTCGAGGACGCCCGCGTCGTAGTCGGTGATCAGCGCGATGTTGACGACCGCCATGCCGAGCTCGCGGCACAGGTACGCCTCCGGGTACTGGGTCATGTTGATGACCTCCCAGCCGGCATCGCTGAACCACTTGCTCTCGGCCCTGGTCGAGAACCGGGGGCCCTGGATCACCACGACCGTGCCGCCGTCGTGGACCGTGATGCCGTGCTCGCGGATCACCTCGAGGGCGATGGCGCGGAGCGTGGGGTCGTAGATCTCCGCCGAGGAGACGTGGGTCACGATCGGGCCGTCGAAGAAGGTGTCCGCGCGGCCGCTGGTGCGGTCCACGAACTGGTCCGAGACGACGAAGTGGCCGGGCTCCACGTGGAGCTGGAGCGAGCCCGCGGCGCACGGGCTGATGACCGCCTTCACGCCCAGCGAGCGCATCGCCCACACGTTGGCGCGGTAGTTGACCTTGTGGGGCGGGATCGAGTGGGTGCGGCCGTGGCGCGGCAGGAACGCGACCCTCCGACCCGACACGGTGGCCAGGAAGAACGAGTCGGACGGTGGGCCGTACGGGGTGTCGATCTTCGCCTCGCGCACGTCGTCGAGCAGGGAGTAGAACCCCGAGCCCCCGAAGACCCCGATCTCCGCCTGGTCCGCCACGCCTGCCTCCTTCGTCCGAATGACGGGGCATTCTCGCACGGTTGCCCGACGGGCCCCTCTGCGCCCGGGTTCGCCGGGCGAGTGACCGGTGCGCTCGTGGCCGGTTCCGCTCGCCACGCGAACCGCTTTGCGGGTACCCGTGGCTCAACCGGTCCGATTCAAGTCGCCCGGCGAGCGAGATCGATCAGGACGGCACCGGTCGATCGCCGGGCGAGCGGCGAGCTTCGTGGCGCGGCTCCCGGCGGGTTCCCGGCCGGGCGAGCGGCGCGGTTCCCGGCGGGCGATCGCCGGGCGAGTGGCCGCGGCGAGCAGCATGGACACCGCCTCGTGCCGGGGGGTAGGCTCCGCGCTGCGTCCTCCGTCCATCCGAGCCCGCTCGTCCGGGAGTCACAAGCATGCTGTTCGCCGGCTGGAGCCCCGTTGGCATCGCGGCGCTGATCACCCTCGTCGCCGGCGTCGCGCTGCTCGTGATCTACGCCGTGCAGCGCGGCCTGGTCCATCGCGAGCTCGAGGGGATCGAGGCCGAGCCCGACCCTGGCACCCAGGCGCCGGCTCGCGCGCCGATGCCCGCCCGGCGCTCGCGCACCCTCGGGATGCTCGGCGCGCTGCTGCTCGTCGTCGGCCTCGGCCTGGGTGCCGCCGCGGCCGTGGGCAACTGGTCCGCGGGCAGTTCCAGCGGCATCGGCCTGCCGCCCGACGACTGCGCCCAGAGCTGGGACGGCTGCCCCAAGTCGACAATCCAGCCCTGACGCCGGGCCGGATCCCCCGGGCCGGATCCCCCGGCCGGACCGCGCCTACCCGGCCCAGGCGAAGCCGTCGAGGTCCACGCGGGCACGCCCGGCGGTCCCACTCACGCGGATCGTGACGGTCCGCGACCTGACGCTTGGCCACGACCTGGCGAACACGACCTGCCGCAGCTCGGTGGCCGGCGCCCCAAGGTCGATCACGTCGGCCAGGGTGCCGTCCACGTAGACCCTGGCGACCCCCCGCCCCGGCCCCGTCGCCGCCACCCAGGCGAAGGACCGGGCGACGACGCGGATGGTCGCCTTCGCCCCCGCGTCCACGGCGGATCGCGCCTCCCCTCGCCACCACGACGTCGACACGCTCCGGCGCCAGCTCCCGCGGTAGGTGATCGCCGGGCTGTCCTCCTGGGCGGCGGCGATGTCGAATGACGGGCCGCTCGCCCATTCGCCCCGGTTGCCCGCCCGGTCGATGGCCCGGACCCGGAAGCGGTACGTCGAGCCTGGCACCAGCCATCGTGAGACATGGTCTTCGGTGATCTCCGACCCAAGCGTCGTCCATGGACCACCGTCGATCGAGCGGGCCAGCTCGAAGCGGGAGATCCCGCTGGTCTTGTCCGAGCCGGTCCAGTCCAGCCGCACGCGCAGCCTCCCGCGCGAGACGCCGGTTCCTTCCCGCAGCGCGGGGCGCGGGCCAGTGGTGACCGGGGGACCGGTGTCCAGGGTGATGCTGTCCGTGGCAGGTGCCGACCGGTATCCGACGAGGTCGAACCAGTACGCATAGACGGTCTTGGGTCCATCGCCGGACGCCAGGATCCACGTCCGCGTGGCGGTCTGGGGCAGCGGGGTGGCCCCCCACGCGTCCGTGTTGGAAAGGGCGACGCCGGCAAGCCCGATCTCGTCCGATCCGCCTGACATCCCGACCGTGACCTCGCGGGAGCGGGTGTAGGCCTTGCCGCCATTGATGACGATCGTGCCGGCCACGGGAGCGCCGAGGTCGACGATCCACGACCGCGTCGCGGGCGTCCGGTCGGCAAGCCCGTTGGCGCGGACTGCCCGGGCGGCGATGACGTTGGGGTTCGCCGGGCCGGCGAAGTTCGAGCGGTAGCTCCCCGGGCTGGTGCAGGGATACCAGGCGCTCTCGTTGACCCGGCATTCGAACGTGACGTCAACGTCCGGCGAGGAGAAGGTGGACTGCACCGTGACCGATCCCGACACGAGCGGAGCCGACGGCATCGTTGTCTGCGGTCGCGTGCCGTCCACGACCACGAGGTCATACGCGGCGTCGCTCGCCTGGACGTCGGGGGTTGCCGGAACGAGCTCCGCCAGGAGCGGGTGAGTGCCCGTCGCGCGGGTCATGGCGAGATCGAGGTGCGGGTTCGACCCGGTGACCTCGGTGGCGGCCAGGACCGCGTCCGTCACGCCGTCGATGATCCGCAGCGTGCCGGCCTCCAGCGGGCCGCCGGTCCACAGCTGGGCCCGGAGCGTCGCCTCCTCCCCGTTCGCGATGCCGTCGTCCGTGACGGTGGAGAGGGTCAAGGACGTTCGTGTCCCGACTGCGACCACGATCGGCTCGGCGCTCGCCGGCAGGTAGGCTCCCTGTCCCGCCATGCTGGCGTAGATGGTGTTCGGGCCGGCACCCAGGGTCACCGCGCAGGTGTAGTCGCGCGAACCTCCAGCTGGCTCACCCGGATAGCACGATGCCACGTCGGCGCCGAGTCCGTCGATGCCGACCCACGGATGCGGGGCATCGGCCGGTGTGACGCTGGCGGTGACGGTTGCCGGACCTGGTCCGAAGGTCGGCACGTCGCTCGCGCCGAGCACGACGGTCGGCTGGACCTGGCCAGACCCGGTCGCGAGAATTCGTCGCCTGCCCGCCGCGGTATCGTCCGGGATCACCAGGAACGCGTGACGATTCTCGATCCCGGTGGGCGAGAACGTGACCGACACGTCGCACGAGGCGCCGACCACGAGCGTGACCCCGGAGCAATCGTCCTCGACGATCGCGTAGTCGGAGGGGTTCGTCCCCTCGAGCCTGGCATTGCCGAAGGTCACCGGCAGGCTGCCAACGTTGGTGAAGGTCTCGGTCGCCGGCGCCGAGGTCTGCCCGATCAGGGCGAGGCCGAATTCGAGCCGGCCATCCGCGACGTCGAGGGCTCGGACGGGCCGGTCCGAGCCGTAGCGGATCGACCCGGCCATGATCGCCGCACCGCATTCGAGGCGGAAGTCGGCGTCGAGCAGGAAGAGGTCGCCGTCGGGGGCGAAGCTGACGGCCTCGATGGTGATGGTCCCACCGGTCGCATCGCAATACGCGGACACCCCGTAGCTGCTCAGGGCCGAGACCCTGGCCCGCGGCGACGAGGGCACGGCGTCGGCCGGTGCCGGCACCAAGTACGTGCCGGGCGTGATCGGCTGGCCGGGCGTGCCGAAGGTCAGGCCCCACGACGGGTCCGAAGCGCTGATCTCGTCCTGGGAGCTCCCCGTGCGCGGGCCACTCGCATGCATCCGGGCGCCCGGCGTCGTGCTGCTCGTGTGCCAGTCGGTGAACGAGGAAGCCCAGTAGATGGCGAGGTCGTCGATGTCGAATGCCATCGCGCTCGCGGGGTCCTGGTCGAGGATGAGGTCGATCGATCCCACCGGCGACCAGAGGCCGGACTCGTACCGCACCTGGCCGTAGATGGTGCGCGGGCCGTCCGGGCCGCCCGCAAGGGCCCAGAGCGACGACTCGCCGACCGGGATGCCATTGGCGAGCAGGCCGTCCGCGATCGCCGGGTCGTTGGAAGCCAGCCATTCGACGGGGTGACCGGCACCTAGGTCCGGGTCCCAGGTGACCACGAAGCCGAGACGGACCTCGAGGTTCCTGGTCACGCTGGCATCGGCGACGAACAGGACCGGGGCGGCGCCACCGGTGACCGCCGCCCGCACCACGCCGACCGTGGTGATCGCCGAGCTGACCAGCATGCCGACGACGACTGCAGCAAGGAGCCGGCCGACCCGCGTCCGATCTCGGCTCGCGATCCAGGACCTGTCCGTCACACCGCACCCACGCTCGCAGAATCTCGCGCGCATCATTCCACGCGTCGCCATTCCCGGCCATTCCAACCGGCCCCCGATACCATGGTCGGATGACCTCACCTCCCCCCGCCCTCTCCCCTGCCTCCCGCGCCTTTCTCGAGGGGCGGCACGTGATGTCCATCGCCAGCCTCGACCCCGATGGCGCCCCGCGCCAGGCCGTCGCCTGGTACCGGCTGGAGCCGGACGGCCGGATCCTGCTCAACAGCCGCACCCCGCGCCGCTGGTGTCTCAACCTGATGCGCGACGGACGCGTGGCCCTGTCCGTGGTGGACGGCGCGGACGGCCTCGATCTGGCTGGGGCATGACCGGCATCGTGGACGAGGTGATCGAGGACGTCGAACGCGCCCGCGACGACATCGTGGCGCTGGCCCACCGCTACCACCCCGAGGGCCCCAGCGAGGAGTCGATCGCCACCTTCCGCACCCAGCCCCGGGTCACGTTCCTGGTCCGGATCACGGGCGTCCACGACCACCTGGAGGGCTGAGCGGTGCCCGACGTCAGGCTCGGGGTCGTGCTCTGGCCCCAGACGGACTCCTGGGCCGCGATCCGGGACGCGGCCGTGCGGGCCGAGGCGGGCGGCGCGGCCAGCCTCTGGACCTGGGACCACCTCAACTCGATCTCGGGTCCCTGGGAGGGACCCGATCCTCGAGGGCTGGTCGATCCTGTCGGGCTGGTCGCAGGTCACCAGCAGGGCGACGCTGGGCCTGATGGTCGCGGCCAACACGTTCCGCAACCCTGGGCTCACGGCCAAGCTCGCCACCACCCTCGACCACCTCTCGGGCGGCCGCGCCATCCTGGGCATCGGAGGCGCCTGGTTCGAGCGCGAGCACGAGGCGTTCGGGATCGACTTCGGGTCCGGGTTCGGCGAGCGCCTGGACCGGCTCGACGAGGCCGTGATGCTGCTCCGCCGGCTGCTCGACGGCGAGCAGGTGACCCACGAGGGCCCGGTGTACCCGATGCGGGATGCGGTGGTGGCGCCGCGCCCGGTCCAGCCCCGTCTCCCGATCATGATCGGCGGCTCCGGTCCGAAGAAGACGCTTCGGACCCTGGCCCGCTACGGTGACCAGTGGAACGCGATGGGCACGATCGAGGAGCTCCGCAAGCACGACGCGATCCTCCGCGAGCACTGCGCCACGCTTGGCCGGGACGAAGCCGGGATCGAGCGGACGACGACGGTGGACATCGTGATCCGCGACACCCGCGAGGCCGCGATGAGCGTCTATCGCGGCCGACTCGCCGCCAACGGCGAGGAATACGACGCGGACTGGAACTTCTTCTGCGGGACCCCTGCCGAGATCGCCGACGGCCTGGGGCCGATCGTGGAGCTTGGCTTCCGCCACGTGTTCGTGGACATGCCGGCCCCGTACGACGCCGAGACGCTGGACCGGCTGGGCGAGGTCCTCGAGCAGCTCAACGGGTGAGCCGGTGAGCAGCGCGGCCGGCCGGGTCGTCGTGCTGGCGGGCGGCGTCGGCGGCGCGAAGCTGGCCGAGGGCCTCGCCGCGCACCTCGGAGACCGGCTGGCCGTCGTCGTCAACACGGGCGACGACTGCTGGCGGCACGGGCTGCTGGTGATGCCCGACCACGACACCGTCCTCTACACCCTTGCCGGGATCGAGCAGGTCGACCTGGGGCTGGGGCATCGAGGGCGACACCCACGCGGTGATGGACCAGCTCGCCGGCTTCGGCGAGGAGACCTGGTTCCGCCTCGGCGACCGGGACATCGCGCTGCACATCGCGAGGACGGCGCGGATCCGGGCGGGTGGCCGCCTGACGGAGGTCTGCCTCGGCCTCCAGGGCTCGCTCGGGATCGCGCCCCGGATCCTGCCGATGACGGACGACCCGGTGGCGACCGAGGTCCGCACCGCCGACGGCTGGCTCGAGTTCCAGGAGTACTTCGTCCACCGGCGCCAGGCACCCGAGGTGCTCGAGGTTCGGTTCACCGGCATCGAGGACGCCGCGCCGACCCCCGAGGTGCGCACCGGCGATCGAGACCGCCGACGCGATCGTGATCGCCCCGTCGAACCCCGTCGTGTCGGTGGGGCCGATCCTCGCCGTGCCCGGGATGCGCGAGCTGCTGGGCATCGGCCCGGTCACGCGGGGCTGCGGATCGCCGCCGTCAGCCCGATCATCGGCGGCAGGGCGCTCAAGGGGCCCGCGGACCGGATGCTCGCCTCGCTTGGGCACGAGGTCAGCGCGCTCGGGGTCGCCCGGCTGTACGCGGACCTGTGCGACGTGTTCGTGCTGGATGCCGATTGACGCGGAGCTGGCGCCGGCCATCGAGGCGCTCGGCCTGCGCACCCTGGTCACCGACACGATCATGGGCGACGATGCATCCCGCGCACGCCTGGCCGGCGAGGTGCTGGCGGCGCTGTAGCCTTGCCGCTGGGGGTCGCGCGCGAGGAGGGGCAGGACGTGTTCGAGGAACGGTCATCGACCCCGGCGGCGGACGGGTTCCGGATGCCGGCCGAGTGGGAGCCCCACGAACGGTGCCTGATGGAGTGGCCGTGCCGGCGCGAGCTGTGGGGCGAGCGGCTCGATGAGGCGAAAGCGGACTACGCCGCCGTGGCCCGGGCGATCGCGGCGTTCGAGCCCGTGCTCATGGTCGCCAACCCGGGTGACGGCGCCGACGTCCGCGACCGCTGCGGCTCAGGCGGTCGACGTCCTCGAGCTGCCCGATCGACGACTCCTGGATGCGCGACAACGGCCCGGTGTTCGTCCGTGATGCCGCCGGCTCGCTCGCCGTCGTCGGCTTCCGGTTCAACGCGTGGGGCGATCGCTGGCACCCGCACGACGCCGACGCGCGCATCCCCGAGTTGATCGCGCGGCACCTGGACGTTCCCTTCTACCGCGCGCCGTTCGTGCTGGAGGGTGGCGCGTTCCAGGTCGACGGCGAGGGCACGGTGCTCACCACCGAGCAGTGCCTGCTCAATCCCAACCGCAACCCGGAGCTGGACCGCGCGCAGATCGAGGATGGGCTGCGGGCGTACCTCGGGGCCAGCACGGTGGTCTGGCTGCCGTTCGGCCACTCGCTGGACGTGGGCCCCGAGGCGACCGACGGCCACGTGGACGGCATCGCCTCGTACCTGGGTCCGGCGCACGTCCTGCTCGAGGTCCCCGACGATCCCGCGGCCACCGAGCATGCGACGGGCCACGCGAACGAGGCGGTGCTGCAGGGGGCACGCGACGCCGCCGGTCGCGAGTTCACGATCTCCCGCCTCGATCCTGGGCCCACGGCCCAGCTCGCCTACGCCAACCTGTATCTCGCCAACGGCGCCGCGATCGTGCCCCTCGCCGGCGACGCCAACGACGAGCCGATGCTGGCCCGCCTGCGCGAGGTGCTCCCTGACCGGGAGGTCGTCGGCGTCCCCGGCGCCGCGCTCAACTTCGGGGGTGGCGGACCCCACTGCATCACGCAGCAGGTGCCCGCTGGGAGCTGACAGCCGCGTCGTGGCCCCGCCACCAGCCCAGGGTCGTAGCGATCGCCTGGTCCAGCGGCGTCCGCTGGAACGGTCCGAACGCCGCCTCGAACGCCGACCAGTCGCTGATCCACGGCTCCCGCCACTGGTACAGAACCACGGCGATCTCGCGCAGCGGCGGCACGAACAGCCCCAGCAGGCGGACCATCAGCGGGCCGGCCACCTGGACCCTGACCGGGGTTCCGGCCACCGCGAACACGCGCTCGAGGAAGAGGCGGAGGGTGAGCGGGTCGGTGGCGGGCAGATGCCAGACCCGCCCGCCCGCCTCGTCGCGGTCGCCGAGGATGATCATCGCGCGGGCCATGTCCGGCAGGTAGTTGAGCGAATGCGGAGCATCGAGGCTGCCGACGACGCTGGCCGACCTGCCCGCGAGTGCGGCGCCGAACACGCGCTCCCCCACCCCCGTGTTCACACCGTAGGGTCCGAAATAGTCGCTCGAGCGGGCGATCACGACATCGAGCTCGCCGCGCTCGTGGCGCTCCAGCAGATCTGCGGCCAGGCGGATGCGGAGCGAGCCCTTGCGGTCGGTCGCACGCTGCGGGGTCGTCTCGGTCATGGGCGACGCGCCCGGACCGTACATGTACAGGTTGTCCGCGAACACGAGCCGCGCGCCGGTCGCCGCCGTCGCATCGGCGATCGCGGCGTTGAGCCGCTCGAAGTTGCCGTCCCAGCGCTCGTACGCCGGCTGGGCAGCGTGATAGACGACGGCGGCACCACCCACGGCCTTCGCCGCACCAGCGGCGTCGTACAGGTCTGCCCGCACATGGTCGACTCCGGCCGGCAGCCCGGCGATGGTGCCACGCGACACGGCCCGGACCTGCCGTCCCTGGCGGACCAGCTCGTCGACGATGGCCCGTCCCGTACCGCCCGAGGCCCCGAGCACCACCTGCAGTCCCTGCGCGCGCTCCATTGATCGCTCCGTCCCGTTGGCACCGTCACCGGTGCTTGCTGAATGATCGTTCATTCACTATAGTGAGGACGACCGACGCGGTCAAGCCCTAAAGTGAACGAGCTTTCAGCAGACGGGAGACGGCGATGCCCAAGCGATCTGCGGCGCATGCCGAAGCGGTGCGCGAGAAGATCCTCGAGGGCGCTCGGCGCGCGTTCATCGCCGGTGGGTTCCGGGGCGCGAGCGTGCCGTCGATCGCCGCAGAGGCCGGCGTCTCGGTCGGCCTGATCTACCGCTACTTCGCCAGCAAGGAGGAGCTGTTCCTGGAGCTGTGCCTCGCGGGCATGCCCGAGGAGCTGCGTGACCTCGCCGAGCTGATCTCCCCCATCGAGCATCCCACCGAGCGGCTGACGGTGGCGATCGACTCCTACTTCGACGCCTTGTTCGATGCGATCGGCGCGCCCCTGGTCCTCCAGGCCGTCGCGGCCGCACCGGGCGATGAGCGAATCCGGACGACGTTGCGACGCCGCGGCGACGACCTGCGCGAATTCTCGGCCGCGTTCATCCGTGATGCGATGGCCCGCGGCGAGCTGCCACCAGCAGCCGACGTGGACGAGATCGCCGCCCTGACCACGATGCTGCTGGACGGTGCGCTGATCGCCGTCGCGGAGCAGGGCGACTCGATGGACCGTGACGCGGTGCGCGACCGGATCGTGCGCGGCGTGGCGGCGATGTCCGGCCTGAGCGCCGCCGCGGGCACCACCGTGGCGGTAGGCTGAGGCCCGACCCCGCCACTCTGCCGGAGAGACCGATGGCCGACATCCCCAGGCGCGTCCACGACGTCATGCGCTCGCTCGAGGCGCGTGACGCCGCGGACCGTGTCGACGGCACGCCAAGGCACGGCGGCTGCGTGCGATCTCCCCCGAGGTGGGGGCCTTCCTCGGCTGCTCGTCGAGGTGCCGGACCCGGACGATCGTCGAAGTGGGCACGAGCTCCGGGTACTCGTCGCTGTGGCTCGCGCTCGGCGCTGCGCGCACCGACGGGCACGTGACGACCTTCGACGTGGACCCGGCCAAGGTCGAGACTGGCGCGGGCGACGTTCGCCGACGCCGGCGTGCGAGGCGCTGGTCGACGTCGCGCCTGGAGGACGGCGTCGCCGGTCTGCGGGAGCATGACGGGACCGTGGATCTCGTCTTCCTCGACGCCGAGAAGGACGACTACGAGCGGGCGCTCGAGCCCGCGATCGAGGCCCTGCGGCCGGGCGGCCTGCTGGTCGCCGACAACCTGACGTCGCACGCCGACGACCTGGCCGCGTTCCGCGAGGCCGCGCTTGGCGACCCGCGGCTGGACGGGCTGGTTGTGCCGATCGGCCGCGGCGAGCTGGTCGCGGTCCGGCGCTGACGTCGAGCCGGCGCTGGATCAACTGCCGTGAACCTGCCCTGCCCTCCCTCCCGGGCCGGCACCGTACCCCGCGATCCACGAGCGTGGTCGTGCCCGTGCGCGCGCTCGAGGGAGCGAAGTCCCGTCTCGGTGCGGTGCTCGATGCCGAGGAGCGCCGCGACCTCGTGGTGTCGATGCTCCAGCGGATCGTTGCGGCGGCCATCGCGACGCCCGGGGTGATCGAGGTCATCGTCGTGTCGCCGGATCCCGAGGCCCTCCGGGTCGCGAACGCCGCGGGCGCCCGACCCCTCCTCCAGCAATCGCGCGGCCTCAACCCTGCGTTCCAGGAGGCCCGGGCGGCGTCAGGCGGAGACCGGCTGCTGCTCCTGCCGGCCGACCTGCCGACGATCACGCCCGCCGACGTGGCCGAGGTCCTGGCCGCGGGCGACGCCGCCGGGACGCCGTCCGTGGTGCTCGCCCCGGATCGGCACCGGCGTGGCACGAACGCTCTGCTGCTCGACCCACCCGATGCCATCGACCCGGCCTTCGGCGGCGACAGCCGGGCGGGGCACGCCTGGCTCGCGGAGTCGGCCGACGTGGCGTTCGTGGAGCTGGCCGGCGTGCTGGAGCTGGACCTGGACACGCCCGAGGACCTGCTGCTGGCGGAGCACGCGCGCGGGGTGGGCGTCCATGTCGACTGAGGGGCGGGTCGAGATCATCGCGCTGGCGGGGATGCCGGAGGTGGCCGCCGGCGACGACCTTGCCGCGATGATCGGAGACGCCCTCGAGGCCACCGACGGTGCGCTGCCGCTGGAGCCCGGCGACGTGCTGGTCGTGACCCAGAAGATCGTGTCCAAGGCCGAGGGCGCCACGGTGGACCTCCGGACGGTCACGCCGTCGGCCGATGCCATCGCCTGGGCCGAGGCGTGGGACCGTGACCCGCGCCAGATCCAGGTGGTGCTGGACCAGGCGGTCCGCGTGGTGCGCCGGGCGCACGGCGTGCTGATCGTCGAGACCCACCACGGGTTCGTGTGCGCGAACGCGGGCGTGGACGCGAGCAACGTCGGCCCCGAGTCGGGCGACCTCGTGACCCTGCTCCCGCGTGACCCCGATGCCTCCGGCGACCGCGTTCGCGAGGCGATCCGCGCCCGGTTCGGGACCGACCTCGCCGTGATCGTCAGCGACAGCTTCGGCCGCCCATGGCGATGGGGCATCACCGACGTCGCGATCGGCGTGTCCGGGATGCTCCCCCTCGACGACCTGCGGGGCACCCCCGACGCCGACGGGCGCGTGATGGAATCCACCGTGCGCGGCGTCGCCGACGAGATCGCCTCGGCCGCGGAGCTGGCGCTGGGCAAGATGGCGGGACGGCCCGTGGCCCTCGTCCGCGGTGCGCGGCCGCCCGACGGGCGAAGGATCCGTCGTCGGACGTCGTCATCCCCGCCGCGAACGACCTGTTCCGGTGAGGCGTGCGGACCGCGACAACGCCGGACTACATCACTTCGTGTGAGTGGTATCATCACCCCATGGAACGCACGCAGATCTCGCTGGAGCCGGAACAGGCGGATCGCCTGCGCCGCCTGGCGCAGGACCGCGGCGTCTCCATGGCGCACCTGATCCGCGACGCGGTCGACCGGACCTACGGGACCGCGCTTGCCCCGCCGACCCGCGACGAGCGCTGGGAGCGGGCGATGTCGGCGGTTGGCTGCGCCTCCTCCGGGCTCGGTGATCTCGCCCTGCATCACGACGACTACCTCGACGAGATCTACGGCTCTTGATCTTCATCGACACCTCGGCCCTGCTCGCCCTGCTGGACCGGGACGACGCCTTCCATGACGCCGCGGCCACGGTCCTCCGCGGGCCGGGCGGCGACAGCCGCATCCTCACCCACGAGTACGTCCTGGTGGAGGCGACCGCGATCGCGCAGCGCCGGCTCGGCCTGGGTGCCGTGCGCCACCTGACCGACGATCTGCTGCCGCTCGCCGAGATCGCCTGGGTGGACGAGCGGCTTCACGCCGAGGCCCGGGAGGCGCTCCTCGCCGCGGGCCGGCGCGGCGTCTCGCTGGTGGACTGGACGAGCTTCATCGTCATGCGCCGCCACGGCGTGCGGCGCGCGTTCACCTTCGACCAGGACTTCGCCGAGGAGGGCTTCGAGATCGTCCCGGGCGCCTGACCCGGGACGCGCTACCCTCGGCGCATGAAGGTCGGACTCCAGATCAGCTCGTTCACGTGGCCGGGCGGGACCGAGGCGATCGGACCCACGCTCGGGCGGATCAGCCACGACGCCGACGAGGCCGGCTTCGACTCGATCTGGGTCATGGACCACTTCTTCCAGATCCGCGGCGTGGGGCGCCCGGAGGAGCCGATGCTCGAGGGCTGGACGGCCCTCGGGCTACATGGCCGCGCACACGAGCCGGGCGCGCCTGGGCTGATGGTCGGTGGCGTCCACTACCGCCTGCCCGGCCTGTGGGCCAAGGCGGCCACGACCCTCGACGTGCTGTCCGGCGGCCGCGCCTGGCTGGGCATCGGCGCGGCCTGGAACGAGGAGGAGTCACGGCGCGCTCGGCTTCCCGTTCCCGCCCCTCGCCGAGCGCTTCGAGATGCTCGAGGAGACCCTCCGGATCGTCCATGGGCTGTGGGAGGGCGAGCGCGGCAGCGAGGCCGCGTTCGAGGGCCGCCACTACCGCGCAGAGCCGCCTGCTCAACTCCCCGCAGGCGATCAGCCGGCCCCACCCGCCGATCATGATCGGGGGCGGCGGCGAGCGGAAGACGCTCCGGCTCGTGGCCCAGTACGCGGACGCGACCAACGTGTTCGGCGGCGCCGAGATGATCCACCACAAGTACGAGGTCATCCGCGAGCACTGCGCGGCGATCGGGCGCGATCCCGAGGAGATCGAGCGCTCGACCCTCCAGTCGGTCCGGCTCGCCGTCGGCGACACGCCGGGCGACAGCGTGGCCCAGGTCGTGGACCGCTTCGGCGAGCTCTCGGACGCCGGTGCCCAGCACGTGATCTTCAGCGTCCGCGACGTGGCGAACCCGCGCGTCATGGAGATCGTGGCGCGGGACCGGCGGATCAGGCCTCCGGCTGCCCGAGCTGCGACGGCCCTGGAGTGGCGCGCTGAGCCGTGTCGCCGGATACCCCCCAGGAGTATCCGGCCCTCGTGCTACAGTGACGTCAGGACAAGAGCCACGACAGGAACGACAATCCCACGATGACCGACAACACCGGCCGCGACGGCGACGGCAAGAACGCCTTCGGGTCGCTCAAGATCAACTTCGGCGGCGGCGCCACGGCAACCCCGGCCAGCGGGCCCACGACGCCCACGGCCGTGCCCTCGGCTGACGCCCCCGCCGCGCCGGCGACCGGTGGATCCCTCAACCCGTTCGGGGGCGGTATCGCGATCATCCAGGATGCCCCCGGAGAGGCTGCACCGATCGCGGGTGGTCCGTCCTCCGTGGACGCGGACAAGGGCCGGACCGAGTCCAAGGTGCTGATCATCGGGTCCGGACCGGCCGGACTCACCGCCGCCATCTACGCGGCGCGCGCCAACCTCGAGCCGATCGTGCTCGCGGGCTCCGCCCCGGGCGGCCAGCTGATGCTGACCAGCGAGGTCGAGAACTACCCGGGCTTCCCCGACGGCATCGAGGGACCGGACCTGATGGCGAAGTTCCGGGCCCAGGCCGCGCGCTTCGGCACTCACATCGTGGACGTGGACATCGATCGCGTGGACTTCTCCGCCCGCCCGTTCCGGGTCTGGGCCCGCGGCGCCGAGTACCGCGGCGAGACGGTGATCATCGCCACCGGCGCCTCGGCGCTGTGGCTGGAGATCGAATCGGAGCAGCGCCTGCGTGGGCGCGGCGTGTCGGCCTGTGCCACCTGCGACGGCTTCTTCTTCCGGGACCGCGAGATCGCGGTGGTCGGCGGCGGCGACTCCGCGATGGAGGAGGCCAACTACCTCACCCGGTTCGCGTCCAAGGTCCACCTGCTCCACCGGCGGGACGGCTTCCGGGCGTCCAAGATCATGATCGACCGGATCTACGGCAACCCCAAGATCGAGGTCCACACCAACACCGCCGTGGACGAGGTGCTGGGCAGCGCGAAGGTGGAGGGCCTCCGGCTGCAAGGACACCCGGACCGGTGACCTGCGCGAGATGCCCATCGAGGGCCTGTTCATCGCCATCGGCCACAAGCCCAACACGGACGTGTTCCGGGACTGGGTGGAGACCGACGAGAAGGGCTACCTCGTCGCCCACGAGCACACCG
The DNA here is from genome assembly GCA_963700555.1 of uncultured Chloroflexia bacterium. Taxonomy (GTDB): domain Bacteria; phylum Chloroflexota; class Limnocylindria; order Limnocylindrales; family CSP1-4; genus CAIXZV01. The sequence continues at coordinate 7,747 of CAVOXZ010000018.1, read as the reverse complement.
CGAGCCGCATCCCCGGCGTGTTCATCGCGGGCGACGTCCAGGACCATCGCTACCGCCAGGCCGTGACCGCCGCCGGCGACGGCGCGCGGGCCGCCATCGACGCCGAGCGCTGGCTGGAGAGCGAGGGCATCGCCGAGCGTTCGACCGCCACCGCGTGGTAGGTCCCTGGTCGGACATCGTGCCGGGCTCGCCGGCGTCCGGCGCATGAGCATGCGCGGCAGCGGCGTCCGGTCGCTCGCGCGGACCGGCGGCGCCGGCGGCGGTGGTCGCCTGACGCCCCCGTCGCGGGACTTCGACCGCGTCCCGCGAGAACGCCAGGGGCAGACGGCGCGGCGCATCGCCGCCTTCTTCGGGCCGTATCGATTCCAGGTCGGGGTCGTCCTCGTCGCGATCATCGCGACCAGCCTCATCGGCCTGCTCAATCCCTACCTGCTCAAGCTCCTCACCGACGAGGTCATCGTCGGCCGGCAGTTCGAGAACCTGAACCTGTACGTCGGGCTGATGATCGCGGCGCCGATCATCTCGGGGCTGATCGGGGTGGGCCAGTCGTACCTCAACAACCTGATCGGCCAGAGCGTGATGCAGGACCTGCGCAACGCGCTCTACGCCCACCTCCAGCGGATGTCGCTGCGGTTCTTCACGTCCACGCGCACGGGCGAGATCCAGAGCCGGCTCTCGAACGACGTCGGCGGCGTGCAGGCCGTCGTCACCGACACGGCGAGCTCCATCACGTCCAACGTGGCGGTCGCCGCCTCGACGATGGTGGCCATGATCCTGATCGACTGGCGCCTCACGCTGCTGTCGCTGGGCATGCTGCCGTTCTTCCTGGTCCTGACGTACCGCGTGGGCAAGGTCCGCCGCGAGGTCAGCTCCGAGACCCAGAAGCGCCTCGCGGACCTGTCCGCGGTGACCGAGGAAACGCTGTCGGTCTCGGGCATGCTGCTGGGCAAGACCTTCGGAGCGCAGGAGCGGTCCGTCGTGCGGTTCCGGGGTCTCAACCGCGAGCTCGCCCGCCTCCAGATCCGCCAGGCCATGGTGGGCCGCTGGTTCTTCGCCATCATCGGCACGATCTTCTCGATCACCCCGGCGTTCGTGTACTGGCTGGCCGGGACGCTGGCCCAGGCCGGCGATCCCACGGCACCCACCGCCGGCGACATCGTCGCGTTCACCACGCTCCAGAGCCGGCTGTTCTTCCCGATGGGCCAGCTGCTCAACATCCAGGTGGAGATCCAGGGGTCGCTGGCGCTGTTCGACCGCATCTTCGAGTACCTGGACCTCGATCCCGAGATCACCGACGCCCCGGACGCCGTGTCGCTGGAGCCGTCGGAGGTCCGGGGGGCGGTGGCGTTCGAGGGCGTGTCCTTCCGCTACCCGGCCGAGCCGCGTGACGAACGGGCGGCGGTGCGAGGCCGCAGGGCGGAGGAGGCCGACGGACGCCGAGGCCGGACGAGCGGGGACGAGCCGACGCGGACGTCGCGCCCGAGGACGAGCTGGCAGCCGTGCTGCCGGCGACGCCGACCCAGCCGTTCGGGCTGGAGGACGTCTCGTTCGAGGCGCAGCCGGGCGAGCTCGTCGCGCTGGTCGGCCCGTCGGGTGCCGGCAAGACCACCACGACCTACCTGATCCCGCGCCTGTACGACGTCGCGGACGGCAGGGTGGCGATCGATGGGATCGATGTGCGGCAGATCAAGCTCACCTCCCTGAGCGGGCTGATCGGGTTCGTGACCCAGGAGACCTACCTGTTCCACGCGTCCATCCGCGAGAACCTGCTGTTCGCGAGGCCCGATGCCACCGACGCCGAGCTGGAGGCCGCCACCCGCGCCGCCGCGATCGCGGACCGGATCGCAGAGCTGCCCGAGGGCCTCGACACCATCGTCGGCGAGCGCGGCTACAAGCTGTCCGGGGGCGAGAAGCAGCGGATCGCCATTGCCCGGGTGCTGCTCAAGGACCCCAGGATCCTGATCCTCGACGAGGCGACGTCGTCCCTTGACACCGTCAGCGAGCGGCTGATCCAGTCCGCCCTCGCACGCCTCACCGAGGGGCGGACCACGATCGCCATCGCCCACCGGCTGTCGACGATCCTGCGCGCCGACCGGATCCTCGTCTTCGAACGCGGCCGGATCGTCGAGGGCGGCACCCACCGCGAGCTGCTGGCGGCGAACGGCCTGTACGCCCGCCTGTACCACGAGCAGTTCGAGGCCGAGGCGGCGAACCTGGCGGAGGCCTACAGCGGCGCGTAACCACCATGGCCTGCCTGCCAGGCAGCTGATCCGCCTCGAAAGGCGGACAGCGGTCTCGATCCGGCAGGGATGCCGTTCGTCCGGACCGTTTCCCTGCCTGGCAGGCAAGGTTGGTCGCTTGATGCGGGCCGTGGCGGCGGATCGGCGGCCTGGGAGGCAGCCCAGGACGATCCACGGCCGGCCGCGGCGCGAGGACGGCCTGCGCTACGGCCCGCAGGGATCCCGACCCTCGCACACGACATCCTTCGAGCTGGCCCCGGGCGGGATCTGCTCCGGATCGGGCAGGAGGTCACGCGGGATCGCATGGAAGCGGAATGGATCGCTGGAAGGTGTGGCATCGACCGATCCGCCGCCCACCAGGGAGTCGCTGGCGCCTGGGGCGTCCCCAGGAGATGGGATGGGCTGCGTGGTGGCGGCCGCACTCGAAGGCGCAGGGCTTGGTGCCTGACCTGCCTGGGCGGCCGGCAATGGTGCGCTTGAGCGCACAACCGCCACGAGCCCAATAACGGCTATCGCGGCGATGATCAGGGGCGCACGCTTCATCGTCAATGATCCTCTGTCCAGATCTGGACTTCGTCATTGTTGTAGTTCTGATCCGCGATGGACCTCGTATACCAGAAGGGCTGGGTGAGCGGGACGCGGTTGCCCCCGGCGTCGAACTTGTACGAGATCGCGACGAAGTCATCGTCCCTGTCCAAGTCGGTGACCACCATCCAATTCCCCACCGACGATCTGTAGTACTGCATCCAGTACATGTTGATTCCATTCCCGGCAAGGTGCTTGGGGCCAAGCGTCGAACCGTAATCGTGCGACTCAGAGCCCCACCATGCGAGATCCCCAGCGTGCCAGTGTGATGTCACGCTCTTCGTCTTGGTGTCGCCAGTGGTCAGATCTTGAATGCTGTAGTCCCACTTCCCGGTGCCGAACTGGTTGTACTGCACGCGGAACCGGTAGCGGCGCCCCATGACGGGTGTGCCTGCCCAGCCATCAGCCAGACATGGCGTGCCACCGGACAAGTCGTCGCAGACATACATGAAGTGGATGTCTCCGTCCGCCGGAACGTTGCCGCAGCTCGCGGATCCTGGCGCGCCGCACTCGACGTAGCCGATCTGGACGAGGTCACCGCTGGTACCGGGACGCTGAAGGTTGGCAGGCAACACGGCGGGACCGTCGAAGTGACCGATTGTCGGTGAGGTGCAGGGATTCAGGTTTCTGACCCTCGCGTCCCCGATCACGCCCCTGATGTCGTCGTCCTCGAAGACGTGACCAAAGCCGCGGATGGCCAACGTCTGGGACACCTTGAGCGTCGTGCACGCGTCCGTGTATGCAGCTTGGACGGTATCCGGCGTCGGGATCGGCACCCACAGCAGAGCCAGTCCAATGACCGAGAGCAGAAGCCCTCTTCTCAAGGCCGACCTCCCATTGTCGGGCAGCCGCGCGTTACCAACTGCCAACATCGCTCATCTGCGAGCGTTGTCAAGTGCAATCTGAGCCTTTCGCAGTCGCCACTGGGTCACTCCACACGGCTGTGATTCCCAGACCTACCTGTTCCACGCGTCCATCCGCGAGAACCTGCTGTTCGCGAGGCCCGATGCCACCGACGCCGAGCTGGAGGCCGCCACCCGCGCCGCCGCGATCGCGGACCGGATCGCAGAGCTGCCCGAGGGCCTCGACACCATCGTCGGCGAGCGCGGCTACAAGCTGTCCGGGGGCGAGAAGCAGCGGATCGCCATTGCCCGGGTGCTGCTCAAGGACCCCAGGATCCTGATCCTCGACGAGGCGACGTCGTCCCTTGACACCGTCAGCGAGCGGCTGATCCAGTCAGCGCTCGCGCGCCTCACCGAGGGGCGGACCACGATCGCCATCGCCCACCGGCTGTCGACGATCCTGCGCGCCGACCGGATCCTGGTCTTCGAACGCGGCCGGATCGTCGAAGGCGGCACCCACCGCGAGCTGCTGGCGGCGGACGGCCTGTACGCCCGCCTCTACCACGAGCAGTTCGAGGCCGAGGCGGCGAACCTGGCGGAGGCGTACAGCGGGCCCAGCAGCGTTGCAGGAGGGTGAGGCCCGCGTGGGGTTTGTCCCTGTGCGCAGGCCACGTGCTGCTGCCTATGCATGCGACTGGCGGGCTGCCAAAGAGCATCGGACGCCATGCCGCGCGGCACTGGCGACTGCCGCCAATGGAACACCATCCTGCGAGCGCACATCAGATAAGGTGCTGGGAGGATGGAGCGTGAAGCGAACCCGATTTGCCATCCTCGTGACCGTGATCTTCTGGGGCTCGTTCGCACCTCATGGAGTGGGGGCGAGCGATCACGGACCAGTTGCGTCAAGTGGACAGGTTGCGCACGCTCTCGCCTTCCGTACGAAATCCGGCTTTCGATCTGACTTCGCCTACGTGGAGCGATCCTTTCTGGACACTCTGGCCTTCCCGAACCAAGACTATGGGGTGCCCCTCACCTCCGAGGAGGGTACCGAGGTAGCGCGCCGCATCGGTATTCAGCTGCGAGTGGATCCAGTCATTGAAGCAGTTGCGGGATCGGCAGCATTTGGCGGAGTCTGGATGGATCAGGCCGCTGGAGCGGTACCGGTCTTCCAAATCACGTTTCTTGATGCTGCGATGGTCGATCAAGTCAGTGCGGACTTGGCGGGAGTCGTGGCTCCTCGGTTCGAGATCGTAGCCCACTCTCGATCTGACCTCGTGTCGCTCAAGAACCGCATTTGGGCTGATCGATCGGCCTTGGCCGATGCTGGGATCATCATCCAGAGCGCGGCCCTCGACATCCGGAACAACCGAGTCGAGCTCGGGGTCGTTGGGTTGACGCCCACCCAGGAAGTGATTCTCGCGGATCGCTACGATGGCGTCGAGGTCATCGACGAAGCGTACGACGACGAACTCGATGCATGTAACGGCGTGAACGACTGCTACCCAATGAAAGGCGGGCTTCGCATCAAGGTCCTCAACCACCCAGACTCGCAGTGCACATCCGGCTTCAACGTCAGAAGATCGGGTACGTCGACCTTCCGCGTCTTGACGGCCGGGCACTGCCTGTCGAAAGCTCCCGGTGGGATAGACGCATCTTGGATGCACCATGGAGTCGCGTTTGGCACGGGAAGGCTAAGCACCTGGGCGGCACTTGCGAACGCGGATGCTGGTCTGGTCTCGCAGAGCGAGCCGAGCGGCGCGGACAATCTCATGTTCGCCTCGCACGAAGGCGACATCCGAACGGTTGCCGGATACGTCTCGGCCGACGAGCAGAATGTGGGCGACTACGTATGTCGCCAAGGCGAAGAGAGTGGCTACTGGTGTGGCTACATCATCAATGAGGACAAGGTCAAGCACGTCGACGGCCTCGATATCGAACACCAATGGGTGGTTGACTTCGACGCGAGCCCGGGCGACAGCGGTGGGCCGTACTTCCTGACCTGGGCAGCGAACACCTACGCGTTCGGCATCCACAGTGACTCAACGGCCTTGGATCCCCCCGGTGACAAGGGCTGGTACTCGCCGATTTCGCGAGTGCTGTCAGTGCTCAACAACGCAGGCTATCCGGTCGTGCTCTGCACCGACTCCACATGCGGCCTGTGATGCGAAGACAAGGCATGCAACCCAAGACCGGACAACTCCCGCGGCTAGGTGCGAGCGCACTCGTCAGCCTTGTTGCATCCGTCGCCGTTGTCCTGGGCCTGGGCATCACGCCCCCGGTCACCCTCGCGGACTTCTGCGGTGGCACCATGACGATCACCCCGAGCCACGGCGCCGTCGGCACGACGTTCCGGATCGTGTTCTCGGTCGGTGGTCCCACGCTGGTCCACTTCTATCACCGCGGCGTCGAGGTGCGGTCAGTACCGAAGCCGGATGGGAACATCCGCATGCGGTTCGTCGCACGTGAGGGCGACCAGGGTCGGTGGCGCGTGCGGGCGGCGTATGTGAACCACCCGACCTGCTACGCACAGGACACGTTCCGCGTGGATGGCGAGGTCACCGGCCCTCGGCCATCCCCAATGGCGACACCGACGACACCATTGGCGACGGAGCCGGCGACGCAGGCACCACCAACTCCAGCCACACCGACAGAGTCACCTCCGGCGACGCCCGCTCCGACCCACTCGGAAGACCCGGCTGCCGTTGCGCTCGGTTCGCAAGCGATCCCCTCGGTCGCGCCCCCGGCAGCGCCCGGCACCTCCGGCGCGAGTGGGATCATCGACCAGCGTGCGGTGCTGATCGCTGTCTTGGCGATCGCACTCCTCGGCGTGGGCTCCGTCGCCCTGGCGCGCACCCTTCGCAAGCGGCGTCAGTAGGACGCGCAGCCGCGGCCGGCCGGCGGGGCCGCTGGAGTCGCTGGGTTGCATGAGTATGCAGATCAACTGTATAGTCATTCCATGACGACGTTCCGCCCGGTTTCCGCGTCCTCGAGCCAGGCGCCCGCGAGCGGCCCTGCGCGCCGGTGAGCGCGGACTCGACGGGTTCGGCGATCGCGGCGGACCGTGCGTCATCCTCCCAGCCGGCCCTGACCGCCGCGCCAGCGTGGCGCCCGGGCGCTCGCCGGCGGCGAGCCTATCCGCGTCGCCATCGTGGGCGCGACGGGATACGTCGGCGCGGAGCTGATCCGGCTGCTGGCACTCCACCCGCACGTGACCATCACCGGTCTCGTGGGCAGGGAGCGCAAGGGCGACCCGATCGCGCAGTTCCACCCGCACCTGGCCACCCGCGACCTGCACGTGTTCGACCAGGTGCCCGAGGACGCCGAGGCGGTCTTCCTCGCCCTCCCCCACGGCGCCGTTGCGGCCCGCATCGACGAGTTCCTGGAACGCAACCAGACGGTGGTGGACCTGGGGCCGGACTTCCGGTTCCGCGATCCGGCGGACTACCCGACCTGGTACCACTTCGACCACCCCCGGCCCGAGCTGCTCCCGACCGCCGTCTACGGCCTGCCGGAGCTGCATCGCGCTGAGCTGGCGGCGTTGGGCACGGCACCGGGCGCGATCATCGGCTCGCCGGGCTGCTATGCCACCACCTCGATCCTGGCCCTGGCGCCGCTCGCGCGGGCAGGCCTGCTGGCGGACGTGGTGGTCGACGCCAAGAGCGGCGTGTCGGGCGCCGGTCGCGATCCCAAGGCGGACCTCCACTTCGGCGAGGTCAACGAGAGCGTCAAGGCGTACGCGATGTTCACCCACCGCCACATCGGCGAGATCGAGCAGGAGCTGGGTGCGCTGTCCCCCACCCCGGGCGCCAATCCGGGCGCGACCGGCGTGGACTTCCTGCCGCACCTGGTCCCGATGACCCGCGGCATCCTGTCGGCCTGCCACGTCCGGACGACCCGCCCGGTGACCCAGGCGGAGCTCGACACCCTCTACGCGGAGGCGTACGCCGGCGAGGCGTTCGTGGGCGTGGTGAACCACGCGCCGACCACCAAGCACGTCTACGGCTCCAACGAGTTCCGCGTCTGGTGCCGGCTCGACGAGCGGACGGGCCGGGTGCTCGCCATCGGCGTCCTCGACAACCT
>CAVOXZ010000017.1:0-159227 GCA_963700555.1 uncultured Chloroflexia bacterium | reverse complement strand
CGCTCGACGACGAGAAGGAGCTCGAGGAGGAGCGGCGGCTCGCGTACGTGGGCATCACCCGCGCCAAGCGGCGCCTGTTCCTGTCCCATGCGTGGCGGCGCGCGACCTGGGGCGGCGGCGGCATGTCGATCCCGTCCCGCTTCCTGCTGGAGATCCCGCGGGAGCTGATGGTCGGACCGCAGCTCCGGGGCGGCGGCGACATCGGGGCGGACCTGGACCCGGACGTGGTGTTCCGGGAGCGTGGGTCACGGCTGGGGGCCGGGATCCGGGCCGGCGGCGGCGCGTACCGGCAGGGGAGCGGCCGCCCAGGGGCCCCGGCGCCGGGCGACGCCTTCCGGCCGACGCGGGACCTGGGGGCGAAGCGCGATGCGTTCGCGGCCGGCGCGCGGTCCGGCTCGCTCGGGCGGCAGGCAGCGGGGATCCCGCCCTGGGACGAGGTCGCGACCGATGACGGCGGGTAAGGCTCCTCGATCCGGTCCGGCGCCGGGCCGCGGGAGCGAGGCGTGGTGCCACCGCGGCCCATCGTCCCCGGCGAGCGCCGCTACCGCGACGGCGACCGCGTGCGGCACGCCCGGTGGGGCGACGGGATCGTGATCACGTCCAAGCTGACCCGCGACGACGAGGAGGTCCAGGTCGCGTTCCGCGATGCGCAGGTGGGCCGCAAGACGATGCTCGCCTCGCTCGCGAACCTGGAGCTGCTCGGGTAGGTCGCCCGGCCTCAACGGCAGGCAGCCGCTCGCGTCAGGCGAGGTGCGGGACGTGCTCCGGGTAGTGCCCCGACGAGTCGGCGATCACGGTCTCGGCGAGGGTTCCGTCCATCCAGGGCCGCGGATCCTCGGCGAACAGCTCCTCGTCCGTCGCTCCCTCGACCAGTCCGACCAGTCGGGCGAACGAGGCTCCCTCGCCGGCGCGCACGTCGGCCGTGGTCCGGTCCCCGTTGTCGGCCAGGATCCGGGCGTTCCATGCGTCGGGATCCCACGGCTCGTCGTCGCCCGGGTACGGATCGACCCCGGTGCGGATGCCCTCGATCACGTTGGAGGTGTGCTCGTGCCACCACTCGATGTGGGCGACCACGTCCTTGCGCGTCCAGCCGGGCATCCCGGGCGCAGGAGCGAGCAGGGCCTCGTCGTCGAGGGCGGCGATGGCGTTCGGATCGGCGCGTGGCCGGCGCGGATGTCGCGGAGCAGCGTGTCCTTGTCCATGACGCGCAATCTAAGCGGCCGGGTACCGGCGGCGTCGAGCCCTCCCAACGGCCTATGCTGATCCTGATGTCGACCGAGCACCGCCCCGCCATCGCCTACCGCCCGCGCCGGGCTCGCGCGATCGACCTGGGCAAGGTCGTGGCCGTGCGCGACTTCGAGATCGCCGCCCGGGAGCGGCTGCACCCGGCGGCGCTGGCCTACATCGAGGGCGGATCGTGGGATGGCGTCACGCTGCGCCGGAACGACCAGGCCTGGGAGCGCTGGCACCTGCGCCCACGCGTCCTGACCGATGTCTCCAGCGTCAGCCTCGAGACCGCCGTGCTGGGCCGTCCGGTGGCCCTGCCGATCGGCGTCGCGCCGGCGGCGCTCCACGGGCTCGCCCATCCCGACGCGGAGCTGGCGACTGCCCGCGCCACGGCAGCGGCCGGGGCGATCAACGTGGTCTCGACGATGGCGTCGCGCACGATCGAGGAGATCGCGGCGGCCGCTCCCGCTTCGCGCCGGTGGTTCCAGCTCTACGTGCAGGGTGACTGGGGCGTCACCCGCAGCCTCGTCGAGCGGGCGGCGGCCGCCGGGTACGAGGCGCTGGTCCTCACCGTGGACACCCCCGTCCTCGGCTATCGCGACGAGATCCTGCGCCTGCCGTTCGACCCTGGCGAGGATGCCTACGCCAACCTGCCGAAGCGTGAGGCGTGGAGCCACGGTGGCGAGCTCGACGAGCTGCTCGACCTGCGCGGCGTCCCGCTCACCTGGGACCGCCTCGACGAGATCCGCTCCTGGGCGCCGCTGCCGCTGGTGCTCAAGGGGATCCTCACCGGCGAGGATGCGCGCACCGCCGTCGATCACGGCGTGGATGCGGTGTGGGTCAGCAACCACGGTGGCCGCCAGCTGGATCGCTCCCCGGCGGCCCTCGACGTGCTGGAGGAGGTCGTCGCGGCGGTCGAGGGACGGACGGAGGTCTACCTCGACGGGGGCGTCCGTCGCGGCCCCGACGTCCTGGTTGCCCTCGCGCTCGGGGCGAGCGCGGTCTTCGCGTCGCGGCCGTTCCTGTACGCCCTCGCCAGCGGCGGCGAGGCCGGGGTGGCGCGCGCCTTCGAGATCCTCCGCGCCGAGCTCGACCGGGCGTTCGCGATCGCCGGGGTGACGTCGCCGGCCGGGATGACCCGCGACCACGTCGGACGGCGATGACCGAGTCGCTCCCCGTCGACCCGGCGCTGGTCGCCGCCGCCGCCGACCTCGAGCCGGACGCGGCCACCGCCCGTCATCGGGAGCTTGCGGACGCCGTTCGCCGCGCCAACCGGCTGTACTACGACGAGGACAACCCCGAGCTCGGCGACGCCGAGTACGACGCCCTGTTCCGGGAGCTGGTCGCGCTCGAGACGGCCTTCCCGGTGCTCGTCACGCCGGACTCACCGACCCAGCGGGTAGGCGCCGCTCCTGCCGGGGGTCGCTTCCCGGAGATCCGCCACCAGCGCCCGATGCTCAGCCTGTCCAACGCGTTCGGCCACGACGAGCTGCGCGCCTTCGACGCCCGGGTGCGCAAGGGCCTGGGCCTGCCGGCGGCCCCGGAGCCTGCCCAGGACCTCACCTATGTCGCCGAGCTCAAGATCGACGGCCTGGCCGTCTCGCTGCGCTACGAGCAGGGCCGGTTCACGCTCGGCTCCACGCGTGGCGACGGCACCACCGGTGAGGACGTCACGCCCAACCTGCGGACGATCCGGGCGATCCCGGAGCGCCTGCCCGAGCCGGCGACCCTCGAGGTTCGCGGCGAGGTGTTCATGCCCAAGGCCGAGTTCGCCCGGATCAACGCCGAGCGGGAGGAGCTCGGGCTGGCGCTCTATGCCAACCCGCGCAACTCCGGGGCGGGCAGCCTCCGCCAGAAGGACGCGGCGGTCACCGCCGGGCGGCAGCTGAGCACGTGGCTGTACCAGCTGATCGAGGACGACGCGCCGGTGGACAGCCAGTCGTCAGCGCTCACGCGCCTCGAGGCCCTCGGCCTCCCGGTCAACCCGGAACGGGTCGCCGGCCTCGACATCGAGGGAGTGATCGCCTTCACCGAGCGCTGGCGCGAGGCACGCCACGACCTGCCCTACGAGACCGACGGCGTGGTGGTCAAGGTCGATGCGTTCGACCAGCAGGCGCGCCTGGGCATGGTCAGCCGGGCGCCGCGGTGGGCCATCGCCTACAAGTTCCCGCCCGAGCAGGTGGAGACGGTCGTCGAGGACATCGTCCCGTACGTCGGCCGGACGGGCACCCTCACGCCGGTCGCCCACCTGAGACCCGCGAAGGTCGCGGGCTCGACGGTCGCGCGGGCCACGCTCCACAACCTCGACGAGGTCCGGCGCAAGGACATCCGGATCGGCGACACGGTCGTGCTCCAGAAGGCCGGCGACGTGATCCCGGAGGTCGTGCGCCCGATCCTCGAGCGGCGCCCGGCCGATGCCCGGGAGTATGAGGTCCCTGCCGCCTGCCCGGTCTGCGGGACGCCCGTGGTCCGCGACGAGGGCGCGGTCCGCCACTACTGCCCGAACCCCGTCTGCCCGGCACGCCTGTCCCAGGCCTACCAGCACTTCGTGGGCCGGGGTGGCATGGACATCGAGGGCGCCGGGTGGGCGGTCCTGACCCAGCTGCTGGAGCGGGGCATGATCCACCGCCGCGCGGACTTCTTCGCCCTGACCGTGGAGCAGCTCGAGGGGCTCGAGCGGTTTGCCCGCAGGAGCGCCGAGAACCTGGCGGCCGCCATCGAACGCGCAAGGACCGGTCGACCGCTGGCCAAGGTGCTCAACAGCCTGGGCATCCCGCAGGTGGGGGAGTCCACGGCCGTGGATCTGGCCGGGTTCCTCGCCCGCCGGATCCGCCCGGACACGTTCCCGCCCGCAGCTCCGGATGCCGTGCCCGACCCCTGGTTCGCCGCGGTGGAGGCTGAGCTGCGCCGGATCGCGACCGAGGACCCCGAGGCCCTCCAGGCAGTGAGCGGGATCGGACCGACGGTATCCGCCGCGATGAGCGCCTGGTTCGCGGACCCCGCCACCGCCGACGCCCTGCGCGAGCTCGTGGACGCCGGCGTGGTGCCGGAGCGCCCAGTGGTTCGCGACGAGGACGAGGTGGTGGCAGGGCCGCTGGCCGGCAGGACCGTCGTGGTCACCGGCACGATGGAGGGGTTCAGCCGCGAGGAGGCCGAGGACGCGGTCCGCGCCGCCGGCGGCAAGCCCGCGGGCTCCGTGTCGAAGAAGACGGACTACCTCGTCGCGGGCCCGGGCGCGGGATCCAAGCTGGCCAAGGCCACGGAGCTCGGGATCCCGGTGCTCGACGAGGACGGGTTCCGGCGCCTGCTCGCGGGCGAGCCCGTGGAGTCGACCGAGGCCACGAGCAGCAGGACGAGGAGGCTGCTGATGAACGATGCGGAGGAACGCCTCGCGATCCGTCTCGCGACGGACCTCGAGCGCATCCTGGGGACGGGGATCCTGGTGCAGGATCTCGAGATCGCGGGCGAGGGGCCGGTGACGATCACCGTGACATGCCTGGTCGACGGCGCGTCGCGGGAGATCACCGCCGAGGGCGAGAGCGCCCTGGAGGCGATCTCGGGCGTGATCCACCTCGCGGCCGAGCTGCGGCTGTCGGCTGCGTTCTGGCAGATCGTGGGACCGGCCTGACGGGATGTCGCCGGCCCGATCACGCGGCGGCGGCCAACGGGGGCCATCCGGCCCTTGCCCGCGCCGGCGTCCGGAGGGGTCATAATGCCGCGGTCCGGCACGGCCACCTGACAGGTGCGTGACCGAACAAAGGAGGAGTGAATGTCTTTGCGCAGACACGTGTCCATGCTCGGAGCCACTGCGATCCTCGTGGCGGCCTGCAGCGGCGGTGGAGCGACCCCAGCTCCCACCGTCGCACCGACCCAGGCCCCCGAGAGCATGGCCCCCGAGAGCATGGCCCCCGAGAGCATGGCCCCCGAGACCATGGCTCCGGCAACGCCCATCCCTGGCGGCCTGCTCGACAAGGTGCTCACCGCGGGCACGATCAGGATGTCGACGGACCCCCAGTACCCGCCGCAGTCCTCGATCAAGTCCGATGGGACGTACGAGGGCTTCGATATCGACGTGGGGACCGAGATCGCCAAGCGCCTCGGCGTGGAGATCGCGTTCGAGACGCCTGACTGGAACCTCCTGACCGCGGGTTCCTGGGGCGGACGATGGGACTTCAGCGTCGGCTCGATGACCATCACCACGCCGCGTGAGCTTGTCCTCGCCTTCAGCCAGCCCTACTACTACACCCCCGCCCAGATGGCCGCCTCGGCCGCGTCGGGCATCACCACCCTCGACGGACTCGCCGGCAAGGCCATCTGCGTCGGCGAGGCCACGACCTACTACGACTGGATGCAGGGCACGCTCGACCTCGGGACCTACACCCCGACGGCCCGGCCGCCCGATGGCTCGACGGCCACGACCCTGAGCACGGACCGGCTGTGCGCCGAGACGTGGAAGGCCGGCCGCAAGGACTTCGCGGGATGGCTCAGCTCCATCACGACCGTCGACCAGGCTGTCGCCGACGGCCTGCCGCTGGTCAAGGTCGGCGAGCCGGTGTTCTCGGAGCCGCTCGGCGTCGCGTTCGACAAGAGCGGTCCCGACCCGACGGACATGGTCGAGCGAGTCAACGAGATCCTCGGCGAGATGCAGGCCGATGGCACGCTCACGGTCTTCTCCGAGAAGTGGTTCGGCGTCGACCTGACGGTTGACCCTTCCGGCTGAGGCTGCAAGGCAATCACCCGAAAGACGGGGGCGTCCTGATGGGCGCCCCCGTTGTCGTTATCGAAGGGAGGACGCAGTGACGGCATCGAGCGGCGCGCTGGGCGCGCCCGGAAGCAGCGTTCCCGCTGCGACGTCACCACCGATCGTCGGGGCCATCGCCGCGCAGCGCCTTCGTCAGCGGCGCCGGTTCCGACTGATCTTCATCGTCACCTGGCTGGTCGTGATCGGCGGGGCGCTGACGGGCCTGGTCGCGGCGGGGAAGATCGACTTCCCGTTCATGGCCGAGTGGACGCCGTACATCATCGGCGGGGTCACGACGACCATCTACGTCGCCGTCATCTCGATCGTCATTGCGATCGTGTTTGCCGTCTTCGGCGCCCTCGGGCGCCTGAGCTCCAACTCGATCCTCTATTCCCTGTCGACGCTCTACGTGTCTATGGTCCGGGGCACGCCGTTGCTCGTGCAGATCCTGTTCGTCTACCTCGCCCTGCCGCAGGTCGTTCCGTTCGTGAACGACATCCCGAAGGAGGTCCTCGGGATCTTCGCGCTGTCGTTCAACTATGGCGCGTACATGACGGAGACCTTCCGGGCCGGGATCCAGGCCGTCCCGCGCGGGCAGACCGAGGCCGCCGAGGCGCTCGGGATGCAGGGATCGACCCGCATGCGCCGGATCGTCCTTCCCCAGGCGGTGCGGATCATTACGCCGGCCATCGGCAACGAGTTCATCTCGATGGTCAAGGACTCCTCGCTGGTGTCCGTGATCGGCGTGGCCGAGCTCCTGTGGCGGGCCCAGCGCGTCGGCCAGTCCAACTTCAGGGGGCTCGAGACCCTGATGGTCGCGGCCGCGATCTACTGGGGCCTCACGATCGTGCTGTCGCTCGTCCAGGATCGCCTGGAGAAGCGCATGGCCGAGAGCGACCGGCGGATCTGAGGTGGCGACCATGAGCTCGATGGACCAGCGGGATCTCTTCGACAGCATCCACGACCCCTATGCGCGGCCGGGCGCCCTGAGCCCGGCCGACGCCAAGCCGATTGTCCGGGCGCTCGACGTCCACAAGTTCTTCGGTGACAACCACGTCCTCAGGGGCGCGACCATCGAGGTGTACCCCCGCGAGACCGTCTGCCTCATCGGCCGATCCGGCTCCGGGAAGAGCACGCTGCTGCGCTGCATCAACTTCCTGGAGGAGCCCACCATGGGCGCCATCGAGGTGGATGGGCTGCGTCTCGTGGCACAGCCGCTCAACGCCCGCGACCGCACGCACCGTGAGCAGATCCGACAGATCCGCATGCAGGCGCAGATGGTGTTCCAGGAGTTCAACCTGTTCCCGCACCTCAAGGTCATCGACAACCTGATCGAAGGGCCCGTGCGCGTGCTGGGCGTCTCGAAGGACCAGGCCATCGCGACGGCCGAGAAGTACCTCGACAAGGTGGGACTGTCCGAGAAGCGGGACGAGTACCCGGCTCGCCTCTCGGGCGGCCAGAAGCAGCGCGTGGCCATCGCCAGGGCGCTGACGATGGAGCCGAAGGTCCTGCTGTTCGACGAGCCGACATCCGCCCTTGACCCGACCCTCGTCGGGGAGGTGCTCAACGTCATGGAGGAGCTCGCCCACGAGGGCGCGACGATGCTCGTGGTGACCCACGAGATGGCGTTCGCCCGCGAGGCAGCGGACCGCGTCTACTTCATCGAAGAGGGCGTGTTCGTGGAGGTTGGCCCGCCCGAGGAGCTGATCGACAACCCGCAGGACCCACGGACACGCGACTTCCTCGCCCGGACGCTGGGCGCAGCGCACGTCCACCAGGGCGGCAAGGCCCACGTGCCGGACGATGGCGTCCACATCCACCAGGACACGGGTCCGGCGCACGCGCACGAGTCGCCCGACAGCCACCCTTGACCTGCGGCCCACCCGGCCTCGGCGCGTATCATCGGGGCATGGCCTCGCTCACCCGCGCCGACGTCGAGCACGTCGCCCATCTCGCCCGCCTCGGCCTGTCGGAGATCGAGCTGGCACGCCTCGAGGGCGAGCTCAACCACATCCTCGACCAGTACGCGAGGCTCGCCGGGCTGGACACGGACGCGATCCCGCCCACGGCCCAGGTGATCGAGCTCGAGAACATCCTCCGCGACGACGTCGTCGCCCCGTCGATGGACCCGGACGACGTGCTGGCCAACGCACCGCACCGCAGCGGCGACCTGTTCGTCGTGCCCGCGATCCTCGGCGGGGACTGACGTCGGCCGATGGACGACTGGACCCTGCTCACTGCGCACGGGATGGCCGGCCGGCTGCGGGCCGGCGACACGACCGCGCGCGAGCTGGCTGCCGCGCACCTCGAGCGGGCGCACGCGACCGATCGCGGCCTGCACGCGTGGCTGTCGATCGACGACGAGCGCGCCCTTGCCGAGGCCGACGCCGCCGATGCCCGCCTGGCCGCCGCGCGCGCCGGGGGTCCGGCGGCGGTGGAGGCCCTCCACCCGCTGCTGGGGATCCCGGTCGCGCTCAAGGACCTCGTCTCGGTCAGGGGCGGCCAGTGCACCGCCGGCTCCCGGATCCTCGAGGGGTACCGCGCACCGTTCGACGCCCACATCACCGGGCGCCTCCGCGACGCCGGCGCCGTCATCCTGGGCAAGACGAACATGGACGAGTTCGCGATGGGCTCCTCCACCGAGCACTCCGCCTTCGGGCCGACCGCCAATCCCTGGGACCTCGGGCGCGTGCCCGGCGGCTCGTCCGGTGGCTCGGCGGCCAGCGTGGCCGCGTACCAGGTCCCTGTCGCCATCGGCACCGACACCGGCGGCTCCATCCGCCAGCCGGCCGCGCTGTGCGGCGTGGTCGGGATTCGGCCCACGTACGGGCGGGTGAGCCGCTACGGGATCGTGGCCTTCGCGAGCTCGCTCGACCAGGTCGGGTCGTTCGGGCGAGACGTGCAGGATGCGGCGATGCTGCTCCACGCCGTCGCCGGCCGTGATGAGCGCGACTCGACCAGCGCGCCGGTCCCGGTGCCCGACGATCTGCTCGCCCTGCCGGCCTCGGACGATGAAGCGGCCTCGTGGCTGAAGGGGAAGCGCTTCGGCCTGCCGCGGGAGTACTTCGTCGAGGGCATGGAGCCGGGCGTGGAGGCTCGGGTCCGTGAGGGCGTCGCCGCCCTGGAGGCGGCGGGCGCGACCGTCGAGGAGGTCAGCCTTCCGCACACGGACTACGCGCTGGCCGCGTACTACATCATCGCCCCGGCCGAGGCCTCCTCGAACCTCGCCCGCTACGACGGCGTCCGGTACGGCCTCAGCGTCCGCGATGCCGGCGACTACATCGCGAGCTACCTCGCGACCCGGGGCGAGGGGTTCGGCGCCGAGGTCAAGCGCCGGATCATGCTCGGCACGTATGCGCTCTCGGCCGGGCTACTACGACGCCTTCTACGTCAAGGCCCAGAAGGTCCGCACGCTGATCCGGCGCGACTTCGACAGCCTGTGGGCGGCCGGGTTCGACGCCCTGGTCGCGCCGACCTCGCCGCAGGTGGCCTGGCCGCTGGGCGCCAAGCTGGCCGACCCGGTCTCGATGTACCTGGCCGACGTGTGCACGCTGCCCGTCAACATGGCGGGGCTGCCGGGGATCTCGGTCCCGTGCGGCCTCTCGGACGGGCTGCCGGTCGGGACTCCAGGTCATCGGGGCTCCGTGGTCGGAGACGACGCTCCTCCGTGCGGCGCGCGCCTACGAGGGGGTCACGGCCGGCGCCGCGTGGCGCTCGATGCGACCCCACCACCTCGACCGGCTGGCCGACCCGTCGATCGTGGCCCCTGGGGTTGGCGCCGGAGCCTGAGCCGCCGATCGCGCGCAACCGTGATGCCGTACGATTCAGGGCATGACGACCGACTCGACCCCGGCCCGCGCCCCGCTCGCGGACCGCGCCCTCAGCCAGCGGGTCCGGGACGTGCCCCCGTCGGGCATCCGGCGCTTCTTCGACATCCTGGCCACGATGGACGACGTGATCAGCCTCGGGGTGGGGGAGCCCGACTTCGACACGCCGCGCGAGATCGTCGAGGCGGGCGTCGAGGCGCTCCGCGAGGGTCGGACGCACTACACCAGCAACTTCGGCACGATCGAGCTCCGGCGCGCCCTCGCCGCGCACCTCGAACGCCGCTACGGCGTCAGCTACGACCCGGCGACCGAGATCCTGATCACGGTCGGCGCCTCGGAGGCGGTGGACCTCGCCCTGCGCGCGACCTGCGACCCCGGCGACGAGGTCATCCTCCACGAGCCCAGCTACGTGGCCTACATCCCGGCCATCGTCTTCGCCGGCGGCACGCCGGTCATGGTCCCCACCCGGTTCGACGATGACTTCGCGCTCGATCCGAAGCTGGTCGAGGCCGCGATCACGCCCCGGACCAAGGCGCTGTTCCTGGGCTACCCGGCCAACCCGACCGGTGCCGTCCTCGACGACGCGGTGCAGGACGAGCTGGCCAGGATCGCCGTCGAGCACGACCTGCTCGTGTACAGCGACGAGATCTACGACCGGCTCGCCTACGGCACCTATCGCCA
The DNA here is from genome assembly GCA_963700555.1 of uncultured Chloroflexia bacterium. Taxonomy (GTDB): domain Bacteria; phylum Chloroflexota; class Limnocylindria; order Limnocylindrales; family CSP1-4; genus CAIXZV01. The sequence continues at coordinate 148,751 of CAVOXZ010000017.1, read as the reverse complement.
CCGCGCCCTGAGCTCGCTGCCCGGGATGTGGGAGCGCACGATCCTCATGGGCGGCTTCTCCAAGGCCTACGCGATGACCGGCTGGCGCGTGGGCTGGATGTGCGCGCCGGCGCCGATCCTGGAGGGGATCGTCAAGGTCCACCAGTACGGGATCATGTCCGCACCGACCGTCGCCCAGGACGCGGCGCTGGCGGCCCTGCAGGGTGGCGAGCCCGCGGTCCAGGCCATGGTCGCCGAGTACGACCGCCGCCGCCGGCTGCTCGTCGACGGCCTCAACCGGCTTGCCCTGCCGACGTTCGAGCCCCGCGGCGCCTTCTACGCCTTCCCCGACATCAGCTCCACCGGGCTCACCTCCGACGAGTTCACCGAGCAGCTCCTGCGCGAGGAGAAGGTGGCGGTCGTGCCGGGCAACGCCTTCGGGCCGTCAGGCGAGGGTCATGTCCGGATGTGCTACGCGACGGCCTACGGGCAGCTCGAGCAGGCGCTGGAGCGGATCGAGCGGTTCGTGGAGCGGCACCGCTACTAGCCGCCCCTGGGCGGCCGACAGGGTGACATCCGGCCCTTCCATGCCGGGCCGGACGATGCGCACCCTGACCTCGCGGGCGTGACCGCGGCGCCGGGCACCGTGGCGACCCGTGGAGGTGCGTCCATGACCAGAGCCCTCATCGTGCATCACGACATCGACCTCGCGGACCAGGAGGTCGAGTCCCTTCGCCGCTTCGGCTACGAGGTGGACCAGTGCAGCGGCCCGACCGCCAACACGTGCCCCGTGCTCAATGGAGCCACGTGCGGCATGGCAGCCGACGCGGACGTGCTCATCTACGACGCCTGGGCCAGCGGGGACAGCGACGGGTCGACCGAGCTCATCGCGGGACTCCGGCGCCTCCACCCCGAGGTGCCGATCGTGCTGACCTTCCCGGGCATGGGCATCGCCGGCTTCGACGACGAGCCGACGCATGGTGTCGTGCCCCTCAGCGGGCAACCGACGGGCGCCCGCCTGCACGAGGCGATCCAGCAGGCCATCGGGACCCTGAAGGCGGTTCGCGAGGCGTAGCCGCCGAGGGCAGCGCCAGCGCGGCTTGTGCGAAACTTGCCCGCGATGCTGTCCGCCGTCCTGGTTGCCACCGGCCTGTTCCTGACCGTGTACGGCAGCCTGCGCGGCTACGCGGCAGCCCGGGCCGTGCTGATGCCCCTTGGCCGGGACGGAGAGCCCACCCGCACCCTCGTCGACTCCACCCGTCCGGTGCTGGCGCGCACGCGCGTGCGCGGCGCGGCGCGCAACCTGGGCCTTGCGCTCGCCTGGCTGGCCGTCGCGATGTACGGCCTGTACCTGGCCACGGTCGGCCTCGAGCCGGCGGCGTGAGCACCGCCCAGGCCCCGGCGGCCCGGCTTCTCGAGCGCTACGAGGCGGTCATCGGCATCGAGATCCACTGCCAGCTCCGCACGCTGTCCAAGATGTTCTGCGCGTGCTCCAACGCCTACGCGGACTCGGCGCCGAACACGCACGTCTGTCCGGTCTGCCTGGCCCTGCCGGGCGCGCTGCCGGTGATCAACCGTCGGGCCGTGGAGCTGGTGATCGCGACCGGGCTGGCCATCGAGGCCGAGATCCCGGAGCACACGCAGTGGGAGCGCAAGAACTACTTCTACCCGGACCTGCCGAAGGGCTACCAGATCAGCCAGTATGCGATCCCGCTCGCCGCTCGCGGCCGGCTGACCATCGACACCTCGGAGGGGCCGTTCACGGTGCCGATCACGCGCGCCCACCTCGAGGAGGACACGGCGAAGCTGATCCACGCGGATGTCGCGAGCGAGGCCGGCGGCCGGGGCTCGCTGCTCGACTACAACCGCTCCGGCGCGCCGCTGATGGAGATCGTCACCGAGCCGGACCTGCGGACCGCGGAGCAGGCGCGGCGCTATGCCGAGGAGCTGCAGCTGCTGCTGCGGGCCATCGGCGCGTCGGACGCCGACATGGAGCGCGGCCAGATGCGGGTCGAGGCGAACGTCTCCCTGCGTCCTCGTGGCACGAGCGCGTTCGGGACCCGGGTCGAGGTCAAGAACATGAACTCGTTCCGGGCCGTGGAACGCGCGATCGAATTCGAGATCGAGCGCCAGGGCCACGCGCTGGACAGCGGTGAGCCATTGCTCATGGAGACGCGCGGCTGGGACGACGGCCGGCAGGCGACCTACCGGATGCGCGCCAAGGAGACGTCCGACGACTACCGGTACTTCCCGGATCCGGACCTGCCGCCGCTCCACGTGGACCCGGCGTGGATCGAGCAGGTCAGGCTGGGAATGCCGGAGCTGCCGGCGACGCGGCGGGCGCGCTACGAGCAACAGGGGCTGTCGGCGTACGACGCCGGTGTGCTCGTGGCGGATCCCCTCATGTGGGGGGCCTTCGAGGCCATCGGCGCCGCCGGAGGCGATCTGCGCGGCGAAGGACATGGCCAACTTCGTGACGGGTGCCCACGCGCGGGTCATGAAGGCGACCGGTCCCAACGCCCACGGCCTGGCCGGGGCGGGTCGCCCTGCCGACGTGGCAGCGCTGCTGCGGCGATCGCCGGCGGACAGGTCTCACGCCAGGTCGGGCGTGACCTGCTGTCCGAGCACCTGGCACTCGGGAGCCGAGGCCACGACGCTCCTCGCCGGGCCGGTCCCGGCCCGATCAGCGATGACGCCACCCTGTCGGCCATGGTGGAGGCCGTGATCGCCGACAATCCGGGGGCCGTGGCGGACTACCGGGCCGGCAAGCCGGTGACCGGGTTCTTCGTGGGGCAGGTGATGAAGCGCAGCGCCGGGGCAGCCGACGCGGCGCGGGTGACGCAGCTGGTGCGCGAGCGCCTGGACGAGGGAGGCTGACCGGTGGGATTCATGAGCCTCGGGCTGATCGCGGCCGGGATCGTGCTGATCGTCGTGGGCGTCGTGCGTGCGCGCGACCCGTATCGGCGCTACATGGCCCTGCGGGAGCAGGATGCCAACGTCGCCCGCTACGAGGCGTGGCGCGGCGGGATCGCGCCCCGACGGACGGCACCGGCGCATCGGTGGCGATGCAGATGCTCCGCCGCCAGGCGCAGGTCGGAGCCGGGATCGTGATCGCGGGGTTCGTGCTGGTGATCGCGGGGTTTCTCGTCAGCTAGGGCCCGGCTGCCCTCGGGTCCGTCCTGCGGGGCGCGGCTACCAGGGCGAACCTGCCTCGGAGCCGCAAGCCACGGGGACACGAGGCCCGCACGGGCCGAAGCGAGGGGGACGGCTGGACTCGCTGACCCGGACTGCCTGCCATGGCGTCGACCTGCCATGAAGGAGCTCACCCGCAGGGAGCGGCGGTCCCGCAGCCACCGACTGTGTTGGCGATGATCCAGGTCCCGCCTCCCACCGCGACGAGCGTGACAAGAAGGACGAGCAGCAGGGAGCCAAGCTGCACGCCGGGAACCGGGAGCCGGATCTCGGCCAGGGCTGCGGTCGCGGCCGGGGAGAAGGTCGTCCATCGGTCCGGTCGGTTCATGTCCCGTGGCGTATCGCCCCGGGCGCCCGAACCGGGAACCGAAGCCAATAGACTTGCCCCCGCCGGGACCACCGGCACCCAGGACGAGGTCGGCATGCGCGAACGGACGGACGGCGAGGGCTTCGCCACGCGGGCGATCCACGCGGGCGAGCGGCCCGACCCTACGACCCACGCGCACAACACGCCGATCTACGCGACCGCGACCTTCGCCTTCGACACCGCCGCCGAGAAGGAGGACGCGGTCGATCGCGCGCTCGAGTGGGACCCGACGTCGTACTTCTACTCGCGCACGGGCAACCCCACCAACCGGGCCCTCGAGGAGAAGATCGCCAGCCTCGAGGGCGCCGAGGACTGCGTCGTATCCGCCTCGGGCATGGCCGCCGTCGCCTCGACGCTGTTCGCCCACCTCGACGCGGGCGACCACGTGGTCCTGGGCGACGAGCTGTTCGCGATCACCCAGGTGCTCTGGGAGGAGGACCTCCCACGCCGGGGCATCGCGGTGACGCCGGTCGACATGACCGATCTCGCCGCGGTCGAAGCGGCGGTCACGCCCCGGACCCGGATCCTGTTCATGGAGACCTCGACCAACCCGCGGCTGCGCGTGGCGGACCTGCCGGCGCTCACGGAGCTCGCGCACCGCCACGGACTGCTCGTGGTCGCCGACAACACGTTCCTGGGCCCGGCCCTGTTCCGCCCGCTCGAGCACGGTGCGGACCTCGTGCTCCACGCCGCCACCAAGGTCCTCTCGGGTCACGGCGATGCCGTCAGCGGCGTGGTCTCCGGTCCCAAGGCCTTGCTGGATCCCATCCGCAAGCAGGTCGACACGTTCGGCCAGGCGGCCAGCCCGTTCGCCTCGTTCCTCGTGCTGCGCGGAGTGCGCACCCTGCCGCTGCGGTCCGCGAAAGGCTGCGCCAACGCTGCGGCGCTGGCCGCGTTCCTCGAGACTCACCCGAGGGTCGAATGGGTTCGCTACCCGGGGCTTGCGTCTCACCCCGATCACGCGGTCGCGCGGAGGCTGCTGCCGGATGGATCCGGGGCCATGGTCACCTTCCGGCCCAGGGGCGGCATCCCGGCGATGGCGGCGTTCACCGATCACCTCAGGCTGTGCGACATCGGCGTCAGCCTGGGCGACGTGTTCACGTTGGTCTACCCGCAGCCCAAGCGGGGCGGGCTGGTCCGCGTCTCGGTGGGCTGCGAGGACATCGAGGATCTGCTCGCGGACTTCGCGCTGGGCATGTCGTTCGTCGCCTGAGCCGCGAGCGCCGTCGAGGCCTGGTTCGGGCAGCGCTATTCCCGGCCGAGCGCCGCCGCGGCTGCCATCGCCGCCCCGATCGTGAGATCGACGCGGCGGGTCACCTCGTCCTCCGGCGGCCGGAACCATGCCTCGCTGCCTGCCAGCCGGATGGCCTGCTCGGCCGTGGGGTCCGCGATGATGTCGCTCACGGTCAGGATCGACCCGGCCCGGACGGGCCGGCCCTTCGCCCGCTCGCGCATCGCGATCAGGAACACCGCCGCGGTCTCCATCTCGACGCACAGGTAGCCGCGGCGACCCCAGCGGGCAACGCCGTCGGGGTGCGGGTCGTAGAACACGTCGCTGGTCACGATCGGGCCGGCATGGGTCACGAGGCCATTGGCCAGCGACGCTGTCACGAGGGCCTGCACGACCTCCAGATCCGCCGTCGGCGCGGTCGGCTCGTTCGCGCCGAGGATCCCGCTCATGCCAGCGGCCCCGGCGGCCGACAGCGCGACGACGGCGTCCCCGATGCCGAGGCTCCCGAAGCCACCCGTGGTTCCGACGCGGATGAACGTCGTCACCCCGAGGTTGATCAGCTCCTCCATCACGATCGACGTGGTGGGCGCGCCCATCATCGTGGTCTGGACCGAGACCGGGACGCCGTCCACGGTCCCCGTGTAGCCAAGCAGGCCGCGGTGCTGCGAGACGAGCCGGGACCCCTCGATCCCGCCGTCGAAGCGGGCGGCGATCCGCGTGGCGCGGCTGGGATCCCCGGGCAGCAGGACGACGGGAGCGTAGTCGCCTGGCTCGGCGTGCAGGTGGATCTGGGGCATCGGGACCTCCGGGTCAGAGGCGGACGAGGGCTCGGGTTGCGGCTCCGCCGGCTGGGGAGGTGCCGACCGTCCCGAACGGACGCGCCGCAGGACCCTGACCCCATTGGTGACGGCGCTATCATGCTGGGTGGAGCCGCCCTGGGGCCAGTCCGACGGAGGCTGGATCCATCCTGGTGGTGGCGTGGGCGCCCCTGTCGCGCCCGCATCGCCCGGCCCCGTCGAACCACCGTGGTTCGGAGGCCGAGGCAACGAGGAGGACACACCTTGCGGACCAGCATCCAATTCGTCGCCCTGGTCGGCGCCGCATCGCTCGTTCTCGCCGCGTGCGGCGGGGGAGCGGCGACCCCAGCCCCGACCGTCGCCCCGACCGTCGCCCCGACCGAAGCCCCGACCGTCGCCCCGACCGAAGCCCCCAGCGCTGCCATGGTCGACTTCAAGGCCTGCATGGTCAGCGACGTCGGCGGGATCGACGACAACAGCTTCAACGAGAACGCCTGGAAGGGCATGGAGGACGCCAAGACGCAGCTGGGCATCGAGGTCAAGTTCCTCGAGTCCCGCGCGGCGACCGACTACGAGAAGAACCTCATCCAGTTCGTCAGCGAAGGCTGCGACATGATCGTGACCGTCGGGTTCCTGCTCGGCGACGCGACCAAGGCCGCCGCCGAGGCCAACCCGAACACCAGGTTCGCGATCGTCGACTACGCCTATGATCCGGCGCTGCCCAACGTCGAGGGACTCGTCTACACCACGAACGAGGCGGCCATGCTCGCCGGCTACGTGTCCGCAGGCATGTCCAAGTCCGGCGTGATGGGCACGTTCGGCGGCATTAACATCGGCGGCGGCGTGACCGACTTCATGGACGGCTTCGTCGCGGGCGCCAACTTCTACAACCAGGAGGCCGGCACCAGCGTGTCCGTCGTCGGCTGGAACGCGGTCACCAGGAAGGCTCGTTGACCCGCGACTTCGATTCGCCGACAACGCCAAGGCCCTCACGGTGCCGATGCTCCAGAAGGGCGCTGACGTCATCCTGCCGGTCGGCGGCCCGATCGGAGGCGGTGCCTACACCGCGCTCCAGGAGTCCGCGGCCGAGGATTACGGCATCGGCGTCGACGTCGACTGGTGCGTATCCGCCCCGCAGTACTGCGACATCCTGCTCACCAGCATCCTCAAGAAGATCGACGTCTCCGTCACGGCCGCCGTCGCGCGAGCGGTCAACGGCGAGGCGCCGCAGCCGGTCTACGTCAGCACGCTCGCCAATGGCGGCGTCGACCTGGGCCCCTTCAACCAGTTCGACGCCGCGGTGCCGCAGGCCCTCAAGGACGGCGTCACCGCCCTGAAGGCGAAGATCATCTCCGGTGAGGTCTTGGTCGCCGACTACTTCGCCAAGTAGCCGACACCTTCCAAGCGCGAGTCGGGCGGCGCCTTCGAGGCGCCGCCCGTCCCGCACCCGGCACCGGAGGAGCACGTGAAGCTCGAGCTGCGCGGGATCACCAAGCGATTCCCCGGGGTCATCGCCAACGAGGATGTCGACCTCACGGTCGAGCCCGGACAGATCCATGCGCTGCTGGGCGAGAACGGGGCCGGCAAGACGACCCTCATGAACGTCCTGTACGGCCTGTACCGGCAGGACGAGGGCCAGATCCTCATCGACGGGTCGCCCGTCTCGTTCCACGACCCGGGCGACGCGATCCGGGCCGGCGTCGGCATGGTCCACCAGCACTTCATGCTGGTGCCGGTGTTCACCGTCACCGAGAACGTGATGCTGGGCGTCGAGTCCACGCGCGGCCCGCTCCTCGTCCTCGACAAGGCGACCGCCCGGGCGCGGATCCTGGAGATCTCCGCGCGTCACAACCTCGATGTCGATCCCGACGCCCTGGTCGAGGATCTGCCCGTGGGCGTGCGCCAGCGGGTCGAGATCATCGAGACCCTCTACCGTCAGTCGAACCTGCTCATCCTGGATGAGCCATCTGCCGTCCTGACCCCGCAGGAGACGGGTGAGCTGTTCGAGATCATGCGCTCGCTCCAGACGACGGGGACGTCGATCATCTTCATCACCCACAAGCTCAACGAGGTCCTCGAGATCGCGGACCGGATCACGGTCCTGCGTCGCGGCAAGGTGGCCGGGTCGGCGACGCCTGCCGAGGCGACCGAGCAGTCGCTTGCCCAGTTGATCATCGGCCGGCCGGTCGAGCTCGAGGTGGAGAAGGGCCGAGGCGAGCCCGGGCGATCCCGTGCTGGAGATCAACGGGCTCTCCGTGGCGGATGACCGGGGCCATCCGGCCGTCCGCGACCTCGACCTGGTCGTGCGCGCGGGCGAGATCCTCGCCATCGCCGGCGTCCAGGGCAACGGCCAGACGGAGCTGGTGGAGGCCATCACGGGTCTCCGCAAGACCACCGGCGGCTCGGTGCGGATCGCCGGCCACGAGGTGAAGCCCGACCCCCGGCGCGTGTTCGAGGCGGGCGTGGCGCATGTGCCCGAGGATCGTCTCGAGGAGGGCCTGATCCCAGCCTTCACCATTGCCGAGAACCTCGTCCTGAACACCTACTACCTCAAGCCGTACGCGGATGGACTGCGCCTGCATCGTGACGCGATCATGGCCACGGCCACGGAGCTCGTGAAGCAGTTCGACGTCCGGACGCCCAGCGTGTTCAACGAGGTCGCCAACCTGTCGGGCGGCAACCAGCAGAAGGTGATCGTCGCCCGCGAGTTCACGCGACCCATCAAGCTGCTGGTGGCGGCCCAGCCCACCCCGGGGGCTCGACGTCGGGTCCATCGAGTACATCCACCGTCGGGTTGTCGAGAAGCGTGACGACGGGGCGGCCGTCCTGATCGTGTCCACCGAGCTCGACGAGGTGCTGGCGCTGGGCGACCGCATCGCGGTGATGTACCAGGGCCGGATCGTGGCGATCCTCGAACCCTCCGAGGCGACGCCGGAGCGGCTCGGGCTCTACATGGGTGGGGCGCAGCTCGCCCCGAGCACGAGGCGGAGTCGGAGACGGGCGCGGACACCGGCCCGGACGCCGGCAGCCCGCCGGAACCGCCGCGACCCAGCCCCTCGCCCGACGCACCCGCACAGGGGACACAGTCATGAGCGACACCAAGGTGCCTGCCCCCGGAGCTGCCCCCGAGCCAGGGCCCGCGGGGGAGCCGGACGCCTCGCCCGAGGGTGAGGCCGAGGCCGAGGCCGCGCCGGATCCCACCTGGCTCCGCCGCCTGCCCGGCCAGCTGGCGCTGCCGTTCCTCGCGGTGTTCACGGCGCTGCTGATCGGCGCCTTCGTCGTCGTCCTCTCGGACACCGCGCTGCTCGCGTTGTGGACCACGAACCCGGGTGAGGCTGCCGGTGCGTCACTCCGGGCCGTCCTCGACGGCTACGGTGCCCTCGATCGGCGGGGCGCTCGGCAACCCGGTCACGTACGCGGATGCGTTCACGTCGGGCAACGCCGACCAGATCAAGCTCGCCTTCCGGCCGGTGAGCGAGACCATCCTGGCGGCGACCCCGCTCATCTTCACGGGGCTCGCCGTCGCCCTCGGCTTCCGCAGCGGCTTGTTCAACATCGGTGCCGAGGGCCAGCTGTACCTGGGCGCGATCGTCGCCACCTTCGTCGGCTTCTCGGTTCACGGCCTGCCGTGGTTCATCCACCTGCCGTTGACCATCGCGGCCGGCTTCGCTGGGCGGAGCCCTGTGGGGGTTCATCCCGGGCCTGCTCAAGGCGCGGACGGGAGCCCACGAGGTGATCACGACGATCATGCTCAACTACACCGCGTACCAGCTGGTGACCTGGGTGCTGCGGCAGCCGTTCTACCAGCGCCCGGGCCGGAGCGACCCGGTGTCGCCGATCGTGGACGCGTCCGCGGTCCTGCCGCCGCTCATCGAGGGCTTGCGGATGAACTGGGGGTTCGTCCTGGCGCTGGGCGCGGCCGCGCTGGTCTCGTGGCTCCTGTTCCGGTCGACCCTCGGGTTCGAGTTCCGTGCGGTCGGGCTCAACCCGTCGGGTGCCCGCTATGCCGGGATGAACATCTCGCGGACCCTGGTCCTCACGATGGCGATCTGCGGCGGGCTCGCCGGTCTCGCCAGCGCCAGCGAGATCATCGGCGTGAACAAGTCGCTGACCCGGAGGGATCTCTCGCCCGGGTACGGCTTCGACGGGATCGCGATCGCCCTCCTCGGGGGCTCGTCGCCCCTTGGCGTCGTCCTGGCCGCGCTCCTGTTCGGCGGCCTCCGGGCAGGCGCAACGCCGATGCAGGCAGCGACCGGCATCCCGATCGACCTGGTCGTCGTGATCCAGGCCCTGGTGATCATGTTCGTGGCTGCTCCCGCGCTGATCCGTGAGATCTACAGGATCAAGGCCAAGCGCACGACGGGTACCGAGATCCTTGCCCAGGGGTGGCGGTCGTGAGCGCCGCGACGGCGGTCATGGCCGGGACCAGCCACATCAACCGGCGGGCGATCGCGCTGTCGGGGTTCTACTTCGCTCTGGCCGCCGCGATGGTGTTCGTGTTCGGCTCGGGTCTCGAGCCGGACACGGAGACGACGTTCACTCTCAACCTCGGGGTGGCGCCGGTGATCGTGCTGCCCAACCTGGTGCTGCCGTCCGCACCCGTCATCTACCTGCTGGCAGGCGTTGCGGCCTTCTGCGGGGCGATGCAGCTGACCCGGGCGGTCGGGGCCAAGTGGGCCGTCCTGCTGGCCGTGGCGATGATCGCGTTCGTGTTCGGGTTCCTCACCTGGGCTGCGGCCGACCGGTCGATGAACCTCGTCGGGGTCCTCCAGACGACGCTCTTCCGGGCGGTCCCGATCACGTTCGCGGCGCTCTCCGGCGTGCTGTGCGAGCGGTCAGGCGTGGTCAACATCGCGATCGAGGGCATGCTCCTGTCCGGCGCCTTCGCCGCGGCGGTGGTCGCCAGCGCGACCGGCAACAACTGGATCGGCCTGCTGGCCGCGGTCGCCACGGGCGGGCTGCTGGCCGGCGTCCTTGCCGTGCTCGCGATCCGGTACATGGTCAACCAGATCATCGCCGGCACGGTCATCAACATCTTCGCCGCCGGGTTGACCGCGTTCCTGTCCACGCGCGTGCTGTCGGCCCACAAGGAGTGGAACACGCCGCCGCGCTTCGAGCCGATCGTGATCCCGGTGCTGTCGGACATCCCGATCATCGGTCCGGTGTTCTTCTCGGGCAGCTTCTTCGTGTACGCGGTGTTCGTGCTGGTCGGACTGATCCACTTCGCGCTGTTCTACACGCGGTATGGCCTCCGGGTCCGGTCCGTCGGCGAGCACCCCCGGGCCGCGGACACGGTCGGCATCAACGTCAACTTCACCCGCTATCGCAACGTGATCCTGGGCGGCATGATGGCGGGCTTGGGCGGCGCGTACTTCACGATCGGATCGACGGGCTCGTTCGAGCGCGACATGACCGCAGGCCGCGGGTTCATCGGCCTGGCGGCGATGATCTTCGGCGGCTGGAGCCCGATCGGCGCCTTCCTGGCCAGCCTCGTATTCGGGTTCGCCGACGCGCTCCAGAGCCGGCTGTCCATCCTCGGCTCCGCCGTCCCGTCGGAGTTCCTGCTCATGGTCCCGTACCTCACCACCATCGTCGTGGTGGCCGGACTGGTGGGCCGGGTGCGGATGCCCGCGGCCGACGGGACGCCGTACAAGAAGGAGTAGCCGCCGGGAACGGTGATGCTCAGCCGCCGGCGGCCAGGCGCCAGTGCTCCACCGCCGTGCAGCGGTCCATGACGACCGCGAGGCCCGCCTCGTGGGCGATCAGCCCCGCCTCGACGTTCGCGATTCCCTGTTGGAGCCACAGGCAGCGGGCACCGACCTCGACCGCCTCGCGCGCGTGCGTCACGCACAGCTCCGATCGCCGGAACACGTTCACGAGCTCTACAGGCCCGGTCGCGCGGACCGCGTCCGGCAGCGTCGGGTAGCAGCGGAGGCCCTGAACCTCGTCCGCCCGCGGGCTGACCGGCACCACGTCGTAGCCCGCCCGGACGAGGGTGCGCATGACACCATGGACCGGCCGGACCGGGTTGGTCGATGCGCCGATGACCGCGATTCGGCGGGGGACCGCAGCAGGTCGCGGATCTCCTCGTCACCGAGCAGGGGTACCGGCGACCGGCCCTCACCGATCGCGATCAGGAGCGACACGAGGTCGCGGTCGGCGTCGGATCTCACGAGCGAGCTCCTCTCGCGCAGCTGATCGGGGGTCGCTGCCGGCACGCCCCACGGGGGGTTGCGTCGCCACGCTACAGTACGGCAGACCCGGCCCCGGCGAGGGTGCCCGGGATCTCAGGAGGAGTACACGTTGCAGGTCTCTCGAAGGCTCGTCGCCCTGGGGGCGGCGTCGGCCATTCTCATCGCTGCGTGCTCGGGTGGCGCCGCCACCCCGGCGCCGACCACGGCCCCGGCGCCGACCACGGCCCCGGCCGAGTCCATGGCCCCCGAGTCCATGGCCCCCGAGTCCATGGCGCCGGCCAACGGCGACTACAAGGCGTGCGTCGCGTTCGACACCGGCGGCCTTGGTGACAAGGGCTTCAACGACCTCGCCAAGAAGGGCCTCGACGACGCTGCGGCTCTCGGCTACCAGACCGCATCCGCCGAAGCGCAGGGCGCCACCGACTACGAGGCGAACATCCAGCGCCTGATCGACGGGGGCTGCCAGACCGTGATCACGGTCGGCTTCCTCCAGGGCTCGGCCACGGCGAAGGCGACGCTCGCGAACCCGGACGTGGCGTTCGGGCAGGTCGACGCCACCTGGAACTCCGCCGGTGACGACTTCACCCCCGGCACCGCGGACGATCCGCCCCCCGGCGTCCCCGCGAACTTCACCGGGCTCGACTACCAGGTCGACCAGGCAGCCATGCTCGCCGGCTACCTCGCGGCTTCGTGGAGCACGTCGGGCAAGGTCGCGACCTACGGTGGCCTGGCCTTCCCGGGCGTGACCCGGTTCATGGACGGCTTCTACGCGGGCGTTCAGTACCACAACCAGCAGAAGGGCACCACGGTCGAGGTCCTCGGCTGGGACGGCTCGCTTCCGGATCCGACCACGACCGGCACCTTCGTCGGCGGCAGTGGCGGCACCGACACCTGGAACAACCCGAGCCAGGGCGAGCAGATCGCCAGGACCTTCCTCGACCAGGGCGTGGACATCGTCCACCCCGTCGCCGGCGAGACCGGCAACGGGTCCATCAAGGCGATGCTCGCCGCGGGCAAGTGGGCGATCGGCGTCGACAACGACCAGTCCCTCACCATCCCGGAGAGCGCCGCCGCGATCCTCACGTCAGCCCAGAAGGCCATCGACGTCTCCGTCCTCGACGTGATCAAGAAGACCTCGGGCGGCGATCTCGGCGGCGAGGACTACTCGGGCACGCTCGCGAACAACGGCGTGCTCCTGGCTCCGTTCCACGAGTTCGACAGCCAGATCTCGGCCGAGACGAAGGGCGAGCTCGATGCGCTGAAAGCAGCGATCATCGACGGCAGCGTCACGGTCTGCAGCTTCCTCGGACGCGGCTGCTAGCCGGTCGCGTGCGAACCTAGAGCCACTACCACCGCCCCCGGCCCGCCACGCGGACCGGGGGCGGTCCGCTGACATCGAGGTCTCGCCTGATGCGGCTCGAACTGCGCGACATCACGAAACGCTTCCCGGGCGTTCTCGCCAACGACCGGATCTCCATCTCGGCCGACCGGGGCCAGGTGCTCGGTCTGCTGGGGGAGAATGGTGCCGGCAAGACGACCCTGATGAACATCCTGTCCGGTCTGTACAAGCCGGATTCCGGCCACATCTTCATCGACGGCGAGGAGCACGTCTTCGAGGACCCCGCGTCCGCGATCCATGCCGGCGTGGGCATGGTCCACCAGCACTTCATGCTGGTGCCGGTGTTCGATGTGGTCGAGGCCGTCGCGCTGGGGGCGGAGACCGTCACCGATCGCATCGGCACCTTCGATCGCGCCGCCGCCCGCAGGCGGATCGTGGAGCTGTCCGACCAGTACCGCCTGGGCGTTGATCCCGACGCGAGGATCGAGAGCCTGCCGGTGGGCGTGCGCCAGCGGGTCGAGATCCTCAAGGCGCTCTATCGCCACAGCGACATCCTCGTGCTGGATGAGCCCAGCGCTGTGCTCACGCCGTTCGAGACGGAGGAGCTGTTCGGGATCATCCGCTCCCTGGCCTCTGCCGACACGACGGTGATCTTCATCACCCACAAGCTCAACGAGGTCCTCGAGGTCGCAGACACCGTCGTTGTCCTTCGCCGTGGCGCCGTGGCCGGCACGGCAGACCCCAGGACGACGACCCGCCAGGCACTCGCCAACCTGATGGTCGGCCGCGATGTCGAGCTGATCGTCCCGAAGGGCCCCGCCCAGCCGGGCGACGTCGTGCTCAGCCTGCAGGACGTCCGGGTCCGCGACGATCGCCTCGAGCTCGCCGTCAACGGTGTCGACCTGGAGGTCCGGGCCGGGGAGATCGTGGTCATCGCCGGGGTCCAGGGCAACGGCCAGACGGAGCTCGTCGAGGCGATCGCCGGCCTCCGTTCATTCGACTCGGGCCGCGCCTCCATCTCCGGCCATGCCATCGAGAAGGCGACGCCGCGCGAGGTCTCGGATCTCGGCGTGGCCCACATTCCCGAGGACCGGGGTCGCGACGGGCTGATCAGCACCATGACCGTGGCCGAGAACTACATCCTCGACACCTACCATCGTGAGCCGTACAGCCGCCGGGGGATCTTCGACCTCAAGATGGTCGACGAGCGGGCGGCGCAGGGTGTCAAGGACTTCGACATCCGGACCCCCTCGATCGAGACCCTGGCGGGCTCGCTGTCGGGCGGCAACCAGCAGAAGGTCGTCGTGGCACGGGAATTCTCCGTGCCGGTGAAGCTGGTCCTCGCGGCCCAGCCCACGCGGGGGCTCGACGTCGGCTCGATCGAGTACATCCATCGCCGCCTGGTCGAGCAGCGAGATGCCGGGGCCGCGATCCTGATCGTCAGCACCGAGCTCGACGAGGTCCTGGCCGTCGGCGACCGGATCGCGGTCATGTTCGAGGGGCGGATCGTCGGCATGCTCTCGGGCGAGGATGCCACCTATGAGCAGCTCGGCCTGCTGATGGGTGGTGCCGAGTTCGGCGGAGGAGCCGCGGCGTGACCACCTTGAAGAGCGTTGCGCGAAAGAGCGTCGTCCCGCTCCTGGCCGTGATCACCGCCCTCCTGTTCGGCGCCATCGTGATCGTCCTCACCGACTTCGTGAGCCTCGCCAAGCTCGGGACGGATCCGCTCGGAGCGATCGGCGGAGCCCTCGGCGGAGTGATCGCCGGCTACGGGGCGATGCTCACCGGCGCGTTCGGCGATCCGGCCCGCATCCTGGCCGCGCTTGAGACCGGCAGTGCTGCCGATATCGCGACGGCCATCCGGCCGCTGACCGAGACCCTGGTGGCCGCGACGCCACTCATCCTGGCGGGCCTTGCCGTGGCGATCTCGTTCCGAGCCGGCATGTTCAACATCGGCGTCGACGGCCAGTTGATGATCGGCGCCCTCGGGGCAACGATCACGGCCTTCGTGCTCCAGGGCCAGGTGCCGGGCTTCGTGATCCTGCTGGTGTCGATCGCCGTCGGGGTCGTCACCGGTGCCTTCTGGGGGTTTGTCCCGGGGTTCCTGAAGGCGCGGACGGGAGCCCATGAGGTCATCACCACGATCATGTTGAACTACGTCGCCGCGCAGGTCGTGTTCTTCGCCCTGCGGTCGCCGACCCTTCGAGCGCCCGGGAGCACGGCCCCCATCTCGAAACCGATGTCGACGTTCGTCGACATCCCGCTCATCCTCGACCTTCCCGCGATCCGCCTTGACTACGGGTTCGTGATCGCCCTGCTGATGGCCGGGGCCGTGTCGTTCCTCCTGTTCCGGACGACGAAGGGCTATGAGTTGCGGGCGGCCGGGTTCAGCCTCACGGCGGCGCGCTACGCCGGGATGAGCGCGGGTGGCTCGATCATGCTCGCCATGGCGCTGTCCGGGGCACTGGCGGGTCTGGCCGGCTCATTCATGGTGATCGGCACGGTCGGCCAGCTCTCGCTGGATCTCTCGGGCGGGATCGGATTCACCGCCATCGCCCTCGCGCTCCTTGCCGGGCTTCGGCCGATCGGCGTGGTGCTCGCGGCGCTCCTGTTCGGGGCGCTGACGTCCGGTGGCAAGCTGATGGGCATCGAGTCCGGGATCCCGTTCGACCTGCTCGTGTTCATCATGGCGCTGGTCATCATGTTCGTGGCCGCCCCCAACCTCATCCGGTCCATGTGGCGGATCAAACCCGACAGGCACGAGCCGGAGCTCGCGATCCCGGCGCAGCCGGAGGCGCCGGTATGACGGCCGCAGTGGATGCCCTGACCGTCAGGGGCGGCGGTGTCGCTGCCCGCCGCGCGGCGAGGAACGCACGCATCCGGGGCCTGTCCTTCGGCGCCGTCGGCCTGGCGGCGTTCTACTTCGCCAGCCAGAGCATGGAGACGTCCACGACCTTCTCGTTCTGGATCGACGCCCAGGGCGGCGACAGCGCAACCCTCCAGGCCGCGGCCGGCGTCCTGTGGATCGTCGCCGGCCTCGCGTCCCTGTTGATCGCCGCGCTCCAGCTTGCGCGCGGCACGGGGTTCCGGTGGCGGCCCTGGCTCCTCGTCCTCGTCTGGCCATGGGTGGTGGCCGTCCTCGCGAGCGTGCTCGACGGCAAGCCGGCGAACCTCACGGGCATGATCGGCGGCAGCCTCGAGCTCGCGGTGCCGATCACCCTGGGCGCCCTCGCCGGCATCCTGTCCGAGCGGAGCGGGATGCTCAACATCGCGCTCGAAGGCAAGATGCTCATCGGGGCGTGCGTCGCCTCGGTCGCCGCGAGCATCGTCCTGCTGGTCACCGGCGAGCCGTTCGTCGCCACCGTGATCGGGGTGGCCGCAGCCATGCTCGTCTCGGGGGCCGTCGGGCTGCTGCTGGCCTGGATGGGCATCCGCCACAGGATGGACCAGATCATCGCGGGCACCGTGATCAACATCGGCGCGGTCGGGATCACGAACTTCCTGTTCCTGCGCGTCCTGAGCCGGAACACGGAGTTCAACCGGCCGCCGACCATCGAACCCTGGCGGGTGCCGCTCCTGGCCGACATCCCGGTCCTCGGTCCGATCCTGTTCTCCGCCAAGCCGTACGTCTACCTGATGTACGTGATGGTCGCGATCCTCACCTACATGCTCTTCCGGACCCGCTGGGGACTGCGGCTGCGCGCCTCTGGCGAGAAGCCCGCCGCGGCCGGGACGGTCGGCATCAACGTCATCTCCATCCGCTACCGGGCGCTGCTCCTGGCGGGGATGATCTCCGGCCTGGCCGGGTCCTACCTGTCGCTGTCCATCGCCGGCAACTTCGGCATGGAGATGGTCGCCGGCAAGGGATCATCGCGCTCGCGGCGATGATCTTCGGCGCCTGGCACCCGGTCGGTGCCCTGGGCGCGGCGCTCGTGTTCGGCTTCGCCGGCACGACGCAGACGCTGCTCGCGATCCTCGGCGTGAACCTGCCGCCGCAGCTGCTCAACAGCGTGCCGTACGTGGTGACGATCATCGTGGTGGCCGGCGTCGTCGGGCGGGTCCGT
This sequence comes from uncultured Chloroflexia bacterium, assembly GCA_963700555.1. Taxonomy (GTDB): domain Bacteria; phylum Chloroflexota; class Limnocylindria; order Limnocylindrales; family CSP1-4; genus CAIXZV01. Next base: position 131,588 of record CAVOXZ010000017.1, on the reverse strand, counting down.
GGTCCCGCGTCGGCGGGCCAGCCGTACGAGCAGGGCTGATGCCCCGGTGAGTGCCGGCTACAACGTCGACGACTGGGGACCGGTCCACGCGATCCCCACGTACCACAAGGCTGCCGCGGGGGCGCGCTCAGCGCCGTTCGGGACGAAGGACCTGCCGCTGCCACTGATCATCGACAGCGACCCGGGCCTCGACGACGCGCTGGCCATCGGGCTCGCGGCAGCCAGCCCCGAGCTCCGGCTGCTCGCGGTGACCACGGTCGGAGGCAACGCGGATGTCTCCCGGTGCACGGAGAACGCGCTCCGGCTGCTCCACGTCTTCGGGCGCGACGACGTCCCGGTGGCCGAGGGAGCCGCGGGCGCGCTCCTGGGATCGGTCGTCCGGGCGACGGAGGTCCACGGCGAGAGCGGGATCGGCGTCACGCAGCTTCCACCCGCGGTCCATGGGGCGCTCCCCGGCGGCGCGGTCGCGCTGATGGCCCGGCTCATCGCGGACAGCCCGGAGCCGGTCGTGATCGCGCCGATCGGTCCGCTCACGAACGTCGCGCTCCTGCTGCGGCTCCATCCGGACCTCGCGCCGCGGATCGCGCACCTGTGCCTGATGGGCGGATCGATCGGGGAGGGGAACACCACGGCATCCGCGGAGTTCAACGTCGTCGCCGATCCGGAGGCGGCGGACGTCGTCTTCCGATCGGGGATCCCGATCACCATGATCGGCCTCGACGTCACCCACCAGGCGCTCCTCGACCGTGACGCCGCCGCCGAGCTGCGTGGGCTCGGGACCGCATCCGGGCGGGTTGCGGCGGAGCTCACGGACTATGCGCTCGACCGGAACCTGGAGTGGTCCGGCGCCGCGACCACCGCGATCCACGATGCCGTCGCGATCGCGCATCTGCTGGTCCCGGACCTGGTCGCGGTTGCCCGCTACCACGTCATCGTGGATGCCACCGATGGCCCCTCACGCGGCCGGACGGTCTGCGACGGGCTCCCGTATCGCCTGCGCCGCGACGGGCGCACGCCGAACGCGGACGTGGGCATCGTCATCGACCGCGAACAATTCACCCGCCTGCTGGTGGACGCGTATGCGAGGCTGCCGTGAACCCGCTCGCGACGACTGGCGTGCCCCGGGCGGGCTGCGGTCAGGGCGTGAGCCAGACTCGGTACTCGGTCACCTTGACCGGCGACCCGTCCTTCGCCGAGGGCTCGAAGACCCGCAGCGTGCCGTACTGCGCCTTCCCGATCTCGTAGGCGACGTCGGCCTTGAAGCTTCCCCAGCATCCGGTCCCGCAGCTCGCCATGACCGGCTGCTCGACCAGGACGTGGCCCTTGCCGTCCAGGACCTGGACCATGAATTGCGCCTCGAACACGTTGGCAATGCCGGTGAGGCGCAACGGGTTGCCGGCGGCGGCACCCCAGGCGGGCCGGTCGACGAAGATGGCCGGCAGCAGCCCGAGCAGCTGGAAGTCGGAGCGCCCGACGGCCCCGGAGGGCGACTCGCCGTCGACCTGGATGCGGACCTGGTCGACCGTGGAGAACTGGGTGAGCGTGTAGACGACCTGGGCCGTGGCGCTGCCCCTCTTGAAGGATGCCGCGGCGCCGGTCCATTCGTGTGACAGGTCGACCGTCGCGACGCCGTTGCTGATCGAGATGTCGAGGATCGTCACCCCGGATGGGATGCTCGTGTACATCGCCGGCGACGCCTCGAGCTCCACGCCCTTCGGACCCTCCAGCAGCGCGGCGAGCGCGGCACGCGCCACCGCCTTGGTCTCGGGCACCCGGCGCAGGACCGGGACGAGACCCGCGTTGTCGGTGAACGAGCCGAGCATGAAGTAGGCACGCACGAGCGTGGTGGGGGCCGGCGACGCGGTCGGCGCGGGGGTCGCGTCCGGCGGGGGGCTGGACCCGCCCGGGATGGCGGACGACGACGGCTCGACCAGGGGCGTGGCGGCATCCGTGGGGGACTCGGGGGCGACGTCCGACGGGGCCGGTGGCCCGGACGGGTCCGCGGACACGGCCGGGTTGGCCGGGGTCCCCAGCGGCCCGCTGGCGGGTGCACAGCCGATCGCCGCCATGGCGATCGCCAGCAGGAGAAGGGACCTGGCGCTGGATCGGAGCGTGAAGGTCATGGCCCGGTCCTCGGTGCGGAATCGGGAGCGTCGAGATCATCGCCGGAGGTCGTGACGGGGCCATCGCCCACCGGTAACGATCCCGTCACCGGCAGGGTCAGGGCGAAGACCATGCCACCCCCGGGGCGCGCCCGCGCACGGAGGGACCCCCCGAGAAGCGCGGCGTGCTCCGCGGCGATGGCCAAGCCAAGGCCCGAGCTGCCACCGGCGCGCGAGCGATCGGCCTTGTAGAAGCGCTCGAACAGGTGCGTCACCGCGTCACCTGGGACGCCGGGCCCGCGGTCGGCAACGACGATCACGGGCCCGTCCCGCGTCGCCTGGAGGGCGACCTCGACCGGGGCTCCCGGTGCGTGCTCGCGGGCGTTGTCGAGCAGGTTGCCCAGGATCCGGTCGAGACGGCGCGGGTCTGAGTCCACGATCAGCGGCCGGTCCGGGAGGGTCACGGCTGCGCCGGGCAGACGAGCGGCGACGGCACCGGTGACGATCCGGCCGAGGTCCACCGGCTCCGGGGACGGTCGCTCGGCGCCCGCGTCGAAGCGCGAGATCTCCATCAGGTCCTCCACAAGGATCCGGAGGCGCTGGACGTCGGCGACCAGGAGCTCCGCCGCCCGCCGGGACTCGTCGGGCAGGGCTCCAAGCCGGCCCTCGAGCAGCGAGGCCTCGGCGACTAGGGCCGTCACCGGTGTCCGCAGCTCGTGGGCCACGTCCGCCACGAACAGGCGGTTCTGCTGCCGGGAGGCGTCAAGGCGCGCGATCGTCCCTTCGAGACCATCGGCCATCCGGTTGAAGTCGGCCGCCCAGCGCCCGACCTCATCGTGCCCTCGCTCCGGGACTCTCGCCGAGAGGTCGCCACTGGCAATCCTGCGCGCGACGCGGCCAGCCTCGGCCAGCGGCCGCAGCAGCCAGCGTGAGATCAGCCCGGCCACCAGCAGGGCAACGCCGATCGCCGCCGCCGCGCCAGCCAGGAGCCCCAGGCGCAGCTGGGCAAGCACCGACTCGATCGGCAGCGCCGAGAACACGAAGTACAGCTCCGGGAACGCGCCCTGGCGGCCGCCCATCACCAGCGACGGGATCCCGTCGACGTCCTGCCACGAGTACCCGATCTCGCCGCGGGCCACGATGGCCCGCAGCTCCGGCGCGATCGTCACGGCCGGGGCCTGCTGGGCCGGGCCCGGGTCCGGCCAGGCGACGAGCGTGCCGTCACCGAACTCCACCAGGAACCGCTCGGCCCCGTTGAGGGCGAACGCGGTGGGCAGGCCGCTTGCCCGGAACGAGCCGATGTCGACCGGGGGCGGATCTGCGCCGGGGAGCAGGACGGACAGGTCGTAGTCCACCTGCTGGTGCGCCTCCGCGATCGCCCGTGTGCGCAGCGAGGCGTCGACGAACGCGTACACACCGAGACCGATCGAGGCGACCGTGATCGCGACCAGGCCGACGATGGCCAGCGCGAGTCGACCGCGGATCCCGACGCGCACGGCGCCGGCTAGGACCCCGTCCGGGTGGCCTTGTACCCCGCGCCGCGGACCGTGAGCACGAGCTCGGGGGCAGCCGGGTCCTGTTCGATCCGGACCCGGAGCCGGCCAACCGCGACGTCCACCAGGCGCGAGTCGCCGAGGTAGTCGTAGCCCCAGACCCGATCCAGCAGGGTCTCCCGGGTCAGCACCTGTCCGGGGTGGCGGGCCAGCTCCACCAGGAGGTCGAACTCGGTGCGGGTCAGCGCCAGCTCCGTGCCATCACGGTCCACGGTGCGCCCGGCGGTGTCGATCCGGAGCGGCCCCAGCTGCAGGAGCGCGACCTCACCCGTTGCCGGCTCGGTCCGCTGGCGCCGCAACGCGGCGCGGATGCGGGCGATGAGCTCGCGCATCTCGAACGGCTTGCGCACATAGTCGTCGGCGCCCGACTCGAGCCCCACCACCACGTCGATCGTGTCGCTGCGCGCGGTGAGCATGACCACCGGGGTCGTGGACTCATGCCGGATCGCCCGGCACACCTCCAGCCCGTCAAGGCGGGGCAGCATCACGTCGAGCAGGACGAGGTCCGGTGAGCTGGCGCGCCAGCGAGCCAGGGCCTCCTCGCCGTCGGCCGCGGTGTCGACGTCGAAGCCCGCCGCCCGGAGGCCCATGGCGACGACCTCCCGGATCGATGAGTCGTCCTCGACAACAAGGATGCGTGCGTCCACATCCCGGAGTATGGCAGCGGTCCCTAGTGGGTGCCCCGTTCGCGTGCCAGTTCCCGGAGTCGTTCATCGGAGATCCCGAAATGGTGGGCGATCTCGTGATGGACGGTGTCGATCACCTTCGCCCTGAGGGCATCGGGTGCCTGGAAATGTGCTTCCAGCTGGCCCCGGTAGATCGTGATCCGGGATGGAGTGGGCGCCCAATCCGCCCCCAGCCGGCTGCGCGGGACGCCCGAGTACAGCCCATAGAGACCGTGCGCGTGGGTGACGGCCAGCTGCTCCGGGGTCGCCCACTCCTCGATCACGATCGCGACGCTGCCCAGACGCTCGCGAAACTGCGGCGGCAGGGCGTCGATCGCCTCGACCACCCAGCGCTCGAACGTGTCGTCGTCGATCGGCGCGCTCATCGCCGGCAGCGTAGCCCGGATGCCCCCCGAACGCCTTCAGGGCGACGGTCGCGGCTTCGTGGGCGGCACGAGGCCACAGTCCGGCGTCGTGCACATCTCGAGACCCAGCACCGAGAGCCCCTCGGCCAGCGGCGTGAAGCCGAGGTTGCCATCGAGGCTCCTCGTGGTGACCCCGCCCGGGATCCCACGCACCAGCACCACGCTCCCGGAGTCGCCGGTGCCGACCTGGAGGCGCGAGGCGACCAGGCACGGGAAGAAGTCACCATCCTCGTTGGCCGGTTGGAGGTACTCGCCCTTCTCGGCCACCGTCCCGGTCCGGTAGTCGCCGCGGCCGTCCATCTCGACCGGGTCGCCGACGGCGATGTCGCTGCAGGCGAGCGGCCTCGTATCCGGGGCGAGGATCCGGTAGCCGCCGACCCCGAGGTCGATCTCGTTGAGGTGTCCCCATGGCACGCGATCTGGTGCGACGGCCAGGTAGTTCATGTCCGAGGCCTTGCACGTGTGATCTGGGTGCGGGCAGGCGGTCATCACGGCGGTCGGGCCCAGGACGCCCTGGACCGTGCCGTCCGGCGACGTGGCGTGGGTGCCATCGCCCCCGCAGTGGGGCGACGTCGTGAGCACGATCGTGTCGCCGAGCCGGGCATAGACGCCCGGCCGAGCAGTAGCCCGGGATCCACTGGCCCGGCAAGCACCGGTGGGTCGTACACGGGCGTCGTGCGCTGCGGCGTCATCATCGCGCGGCCGAGGGTGTACAGGCCGAGGCCTACCAGCAGCCCCGCCAGGGCCACGAGGAGCAAACGGACGGCGAGAGGCCGCGATCTCCGGGTCAATCCAGGTGCGTCCCGACGTGCACCGCGCTTCGGGTCATTCGCGCATGCTATCGCCGCCCGTGCGCCGGCACCCGATCCGGGACGCGCTGCAACCCAACCGCGATCGGCGACGGCCCTGACGTCACCCGACGCCCTCGGGCCGCGGCCCTGGGCTGGCCGGGAGATCTCGCGGCGATGTTCCAGCGGCGTTGAGGCGATGGTCGGCCACGGGTCGGCGCGGGACGGCGTGCCGGTTGGATCCGAACCGACCCGGCGACCGGAGCCGGGCTACCATGGACGTCCCGTGACCATCGCTCCCAACGACTTCATCCACCTCCACACCCACTCGGAGTTCAGCCTGCTCGACGGGCTCGGACGGATCACCGAGCTCGTCGACACGCTCGGTCAAGCACGGGTTCGACGCCCTCGCCGTGACCGATCACGGCGCGCTGTACGGCGAGGTCGCCTTCTACCAGGCGGCGACCAAGGCGGGGATCAAGCCGATCATCGGCGTCGAGACCTACGTCGCCCGGCGGTCGATGACCGACAAGGAGGGCAAGGCCGACAGCCAGCCCTTCCACCTGGTCCTGCTGGCGACGGACATGACCGGCTACCAGAACCTGTGCCGGCTGATCACCGACGCCCACATCGACGGCTACTACTACAAGCCCCGCATCGACCGGGAGCACCTCGCGAAGTACAGCGAGGGCCTGGTCGGGCTGTCGGCCTGCCTCGGCGGCGAGATCCCCAAGGCGCTCGAGGTCGACGACTGGGAGCTGGCCCGCAAGCTCGCCGGCGAGTACCGGGACATCCTGGGCAAGGACCGCTTCTACCTCGAGCTCCAGGACCACGGCATCCCCGAGCAGCGGCGCCTGAACGAGCAGCTGCTGCGCCTCGCGCCCGAGATGAACCTGCCGCTGGTGGTCACCAACGACCTCCACTACGTCCACCGGGAGCAGCACGAGGCCCATGACGTGCTGCTGTGCGTGGGCACCGGCAGCAACATCGACACGCCCAACCGGATGCGGTTCGAGGGCCAGGACTTCTACCTCAAGACCGCGGCCGAGATGGTCGCGCTGTTCCCGGACCAGCGCGAGGCGTTCCTCAACACCCGCCGGATCGCGGAGATGGTGGACCTCAAGCTGCCGCTGGGCGAGCTCCGGATCCCGCACTTCCCGGTGCCCGAGGGCGAGACGGTCGAGACCTGGCTGCGCAAGGAGTGCGAGGCGGGGCTGGTCCGCCGCTACGGCGGCATCACGCCGCCAGCTCCAGGAGCGCCTGGACTACGAGCTGGGCGTGATCATCTCGATGGGCTACGCGGGCTACTTCCTGATCGTGGCCGACTTCGTGCGCTTCGCCCGCGAGCAGGGGATCGCGACCACCTGCCGCGGCTCCGCGCCCGGCTCCATCGTCACCTACACGCTGGGCATCACGCCGGTGGACCCGCTCCACTACGGGCTCCCGTTCGAGCGCTTCCTCAACCCGGACCGGGTGACGATGCCCGACATCGACGTCGACTTCGAGGACGAGCGCCGGGACGAGGTCATCAACTACGTCAGCCGCAAGTACGGCCAGGACCACGTCGCCCAGATCATCACCTTCGGCACGATGCTCGCCCGGGCGGCGATCCGCGACGTGGGCCGCGTGCTGGGCATGAGCTACGGCGACGTGGACCGGATCGCGAAGGCGGTCCCCAACCAGCTGGGCATCAAGCTCGAGGAGGCGCTCCAGATCTCGCCCCAGCTCAAGGAGATGCAGGACGGCGACCCCCAGATCGCCAAGCTCCTCGACCTCGCGCAGCAGCTGGAGGGCGTCGCCCGCAACGCGTCCACGCATGCCGCGGGCGTCGTCATCAGCCGCGAGCCGCTGACCGAGCTGATGCCGCTCCAGAAGGCGACCAACTCGGACGCGCTGATGACCCAGTACGAGATGCACGCGCATCGAGGCGCTGGGCCTGCTCAAGTTCGACTTCCTGGGCCTGTCCAACCTCACCATCCTGCGCAAGGCCGTGGAGCTCATCCGCGACCACCGGGGCGTCGAGGTGGACCTGGACACGATCCCGCTCGACGACGCGAAGACGTTCGAGCTGCTCGCCTCGGGCGAGACGACGGGCGTGTTCCAGCTGGAGTCCGCGGGCATGCGGCGCTACATCCGCGAGCTCCAGCCGTCCTCGGTGTTCGACCTGGCGGCCATGGTCGCGCTGTACCGGCCCGGCCCGATGGACAACATCCCGTCGTACATCCGGCGCAAGCACGGCCAGGAGCCCGTCACCTACCTCCACCCGCTGCTGGAGCCGTTCCTGGAGCGGACCTACGGGATCTTCGTGTACCAGGAGGACATCATGGCCGCGGCCATGGCCCTCGGCGGGTTCACGGGTCCCGAGGCGGACACGCTGGGCTACGCGATCCGCAAGAAGAAGTCGTCGGTCCTGCGCTCGATGAAGGACAAGTTCGTCACCCAGGCCGCCGAGCGCGGCGTCCCGCCCCAGACGATCGACGCCGTGTTCAAGGCGTTCGAGCCGTTCGAGCGCTACGGCTTCAACAAGGCCCACGCCACCTGCTACGGGCTGATCGCCTACCAGACCGCCTACCTCAAGGCGAACTTCACCGTCGAGTACATGACCTCGGTGCTCACCGCGTTCCGCGACAACGCGGAGAAGGTCGCCGCGGCCGTCGCGGAGTGCCGGCGCATGGGCATCGACGTGCGAACGCCGGACGTCCATCGCTCGCACCTCGGCTTCACCGTCGAGGACGAGGCGATCCGGTTCGGGCTGCTCGCGGTCAAGAACGTGGGCGAAGGCGCCATCGAGTCGATCATCCGGGCGCGCGAGGAGGGCGGCGAGTTCCGGTCGCTCACGGACTTCTGCACGCGGGTGGACCTGCGCCTTGCCAACCGGAAGGTGCTCGAGTCGCTGACCCGGGTCGGTGCGCTCAACGTCCTCGGGCACCCGGCCCAGGTCCTGCTCGGCCTCGACGACGCGCTCGCCGCCGGCCAGGCGGCGCAGCGGGACCGGATCAGCGGCCAGACGTCGCTGTTCGACATGGGCGGCGAGGAGGCGGCGACCCTGGAGCGGCCGCTGCCCGTCACGCCGGAGACGCCGGTGCGCGAGCGGCTCCGCTGGGAGAAGGAGCTGATGGGGCTCTACCTCTCGGATCACCCGATGGGCGAGGTCGCGGACCGGGTCGGCGACTACGTCACCGCGTACAGCGGAGATCTCAAGGACGAGTCGCTCGACGGCCAGCGCGTGGTCCTGGGCGGGATCGTGACCGGGATGCGCACGCATCCTCACCAAGGCGCGCTCGACGATGGCCGTGGTGACGCTCGAGGATCTCCAGGGCACGCTCGAGGTCGTGGTCTTCCCCAGGACCTACGAGGTCACCGCCGGCAGCTGGCGCGACGGGGCGATCCTGCTGGTCGCCGGCCGGGTCGACCATCGCGGCGAGGAGGCGTCGATCCTGGCCGACTCGGTCTGGGACTGGGACACCGTCGCCGAGCGCGGACCCGAGGCGTTCGCGCGCGACGTGGGATCGCTCGACAAGCGCGCCCGACGCGGACCGGGTGGGCCCAATGGCAACGGTGGCGGGGGCGTCCCGGGCGGTGGGCGGCGCCCGGCCGCGACCGGCGACGCGCCGCGCCCGGTCGAAGCTCGGTCTGCAAGCCCGCTCCGGGGGGCCGTGGTGCAGGACCCGGCCCGTCCGCCGGTGTCGCCGATGGGGCCAGACGCGCTGCCGCCGATCCGGCCCGCCGAGCCGCTTCCCGCCTACTCCGAGCCGCCCGACCTCGCCTCCGCGGCCGATCCCGGTGGGTCCGACGGACCCGAGGAGGCGCCGCTGCCCGACGAGGCGCGCTCGGTTGCTGCGCGGGCCGCCCAGGCACCGTCGCGGCCTGTCGAGGCAGGCGCCGGCGCGGTCCTCAACGTTCGCTTCACGCGCGAGGCGGGCACCGACCGCGTCCTGTCGGCGATGCAGGCGTTCAAGGCGCTGCTCCGTGAGCGACCCGGGGGGACGCGGGTCGTCGTGCACGTGCCGGCGCCGGGCGGGACCGCGCTGCCGATGGAGCTGCGGGGCGTGGCCTACGACGCGGAGCTCGAGGCCGAGGTCCGCCGGCGCGTGGGCGACGGCGTCATCGACATCCAGCTGAGCTGAGGAGTCCCGCCTCGCCCGAGGCGGGTCAGCCCTGCTGGAGGTCGCGGACGGCGCGGACGCCCGAGAGCTGCTCGTGGAACTCGGCGCGGATGGCGTTGAGGTCCGGTCGCTCCACGTCCAGCTCCTCGGCCAGGCGGTTGGCGAGCCATGACTCGGTCGCGTCGATCTCGTCGTCCGCGGCCATCACCAGGTAGCAGCAGCGGAGGAGCGTCCGGCGCTCGTCCATGGTCGAGATCGCCTTGAACTCGCGGGTCGACCAGGTAGTCCTCGGTCGCGCCGAACGTGCCCGCGAGCTCACCGGCGAGGTCCACGACCAGGTCGACGCTCGCGGCCTCGAGGCCCCCCGTGATCACGATCCCGTGCATCTCGGCCCGCTCGGCCTCGCTCATGCCGTCGGTCGCATGGGCCGCGCGCCCCAGGAGATACGCGAACGCGGCGAGATGCCGGGCGCGGGCCGGCGGCAGCGTCGAGAGCCTGGCAGACAGCTCGCGGACGCTCCGGGTGTCACCGCGCACCGACGCCGGCAGCGGCGCGTCCGGGTCGACCGGGAGGTCGGGCGAGTCAGGCTGATCGAGGCCGAGGACGCGACGGAAGAGGCTCAAGACAGGCTCCGGGTGCGGCTGGAGGCGGGCTCGTGCCGATCACCGGCGCCACGAGCGCTGGTAGCGAAGGTGGGATTCGAACCCACACGAGGTTGCCCTCAGCGGTGTTTGAGACCGCCGCGTCTGCCATTCCGCCACTTCGCCCTGGCCGCGCCCATCGTAGCGGAGCGGGAACCGTCGGCGCCCGCGACGGCGTCCCCCGGGGGATGCCCAGCCAGACCGCACCCCGATGCTAGACTCGGCGCGCCTCACCATCCCCGCCAGGAGGGCCGCGCCCGCCGTGCAGGACGCCCGGCCGACGGAGGCCGTCGACGACCCGGTCCAACGCCGTGACCTGATCCTGATGGAGCAGGCGCGCGAGGGCAGCCTCGACGCCTTCAACAGCCTCGTCGAGTGCTACCAGGACCACCTCTACGGCCTCGTGGCGCGCATGGTTCCCGACCGGGACCAGGCCGCCGACGCGGTCCAGGAGGCGTTCTTCTCCGCGTACCGCAACATGCGCTCGTTCCGCGGCGGCAGCGTCCGATCGTGGCTCAGCCGGATCGCGATCAACGCGGCGATGGACATGCAGCGGCTGAAGAAGCGCCGCCCGTCGCAGCCGTACCCGGAGCTCGAGGACGAGAGCTGGCAGCCACCGGCGGGGGAGGATGCCGATCCCGTCCGGACCGCGATGCAGGGCGAGCGGACGCGGGTGCTCAACGGTGCCCTGGCCGCGATCACCCCCGACCAGCGTCAGGCCATCGTCCTGTTCGACGTCGAGGGCTACGACTACGCGGAGATCGCCGAGATCACCGGCGTGTCGCTGGGCACCGTGAAGTCCCGGATCCACCGGGGCCGGCTCGCGCTGCGGGACCGTCTCGAGGGCCACCTCGGCCTGTTCCGGGGGGAGGGCGACTGATGCCGCACGTCCCCGCCAGCCCCCACGCCGACCACGACCGGCTCCTCGTCGCCGCCTACGCGGCGGGTGACGCCACCGGCGCGGACCTCGAGACCGCCCAGGCCCTGGTCGCGGCCTGTGCCGACTGCGCCGTCCTCCACCGGGACCTGCGCAGCATCGCCGGCGCCGTGGCCGCGCTGCCGGCCCCGGCCCGCTCCCGCGACTACCGCCTCACCCCCACCCAGGCCGCCTCGCTCCGTCCGCCGGCCTGGCGCCGCCTGCTGCAGCCCTTCGCCGGTCCCCGGTTCGCGTTCGCGGGCCCCCTCGGCACCGGGCTCGCCACCCTGGGCATCGCGGGCCTGCTGCTCGCGGGCCCGCTCAGCATGCCCTTCGCGGCGTCGACGCCGGCAGCGGGGGGCGAGCGGACGGGGGGCGGGGTGGCGGCAACCGAGGCGCCAGCCGGCCAGGCGCCCGCCATGGAGCCCGAGGCACAGGCTGCCTCGCCCGGAGTGCTGGGCTTCAAGAGCCTCGAAGCAGCCTCGCCGACGCCGGGCGTGGGACCTGCGGGCGAGGCCGGTGCCGAGGGGGACCCTGCAGGCCAGGCCGGTGGCGACGGGGACGCGTCCCAGGCACCGGCTCTCGAGGGAGCCCCCGCCGAGGAGGCGTCGGCCGCTGCGAACGCCGGAACCGTGACGCCCGTGCCCGATGAGCTGGCTGCCGACCTCGGGGAGCAAGATGCCGGCACGGGGAACGTGTTGCCCCTGCTCTCGGGCCTGGCGCTGGCTGTCCGGGCTGCTCATGGCCGCGCTTCGGCTCGCCGGCCGGCGCCTCGGGGTGCACGCCTGACGGAACCGGGAGCGGGATCGTCTCGTCAAGGCAGGGTCATGCCGCACGTCCCGCCCAGCCCCCACGCCGACCACGACCGGCTCCTCGTCGCCGCCTACGCGGCGGGTGACGCCACCGGCGCGGACCTCGAGACCGCCCAGGCCCTGGTCGCGGCCTGTGCCGACTGCGCTGTCCTCCACCGGGACCTGCGCAGCATCGCCGGCGCCGTGGCCGCGCTGCCGGCCCCGGCCCGCTCCCGCGACTACCGCCTCACCCCCACCCAGGCCGCATCGCTCCGTCCGCCGGCCTGGCGCCGCCTGCTGCAGCCCCTTGCCGGTCCCCGGTTCGCGTTCGCGGGCCCCCTCGGCACCGGGCTCGCCACCCTGGGCATCGCGGGCCTCCTGCTCGCCGGCCCGCTCGGCATGCCCTTCGCGGCGTCGGCGCCGGCAGCGGGGGGCGCCCCAGGCCCCGAGGTCGCCGGCGCCCCCGTCGACCAGTCGCGCGTGGACGGCGTGGAGTCCGAGCCGCCGATGTTCGTTGCTCCCGCGCCTTCCGCGGCGCCGTCGATGGTCGGCGCCGCAGCACCGGGTGCGTCACCCGGGCCGAAGGGGAGCGAGGCGCCGGAGCGGCTCGGCGACGGCATCGGAGGCGCCCCGCAGAATGTGGGCACGCCCGGCAGCGAGACGCCCGGTGGCACCGCCACCCAGCTCGAGTCAGCCCGTTCACCGCTGGTCCCGGCGGCACCGGGAGGAGTCGGGCTGTTCACCCTGGCGGCCACCCTGCTCGGGATCGGGATCGGCCTCGGCGGGTTGCGGCTCGCGGCGCGCCGCCTGACCTGACGCCCGATCAGTCCCGGATCGGGATCACGACCCGGAAGGCTGCACCGCGGCCGGGCACCCCATCGCTCTCCACCGACGCCGTGCCGCCATGGGCGTCGGCGAGGTCCCGGACGATCGCCAGCCCGAGGCCCGTCCCGCCGGTGTCCGCCCTTCGCTGGTAGCGGTCGAAGACCCGCTCGAGGTCCTCGGCCGGGATTCCCTCGCCATCGTCACGGACGGTGAGCACCGCCATTGCGTCGCTGCCGCGGACGTCGGCCTCCACGCGGCCACCGGGCGGCGTATGGCGGATCGCGTTGGCCAGCAGGTTGGCGACGATCTCGCGATAGCGCACCGGGTCCACGGTCGAGACCAGGCGCGCATCGCCGGTGACCAGCAGCTCGACCCGCTTCGCGGCCGCCATCGCCGACTGGGCGGCGGCGGCTTCGCGGGCGATGGCTGGCAGGTCGGCAGGCTCGCGGTGCAGCGTGAGCGCCCCCGCATCCGCGAGGGACAGCGTGCGCAGGTCTTCGAGCAGGCGGTCCATCACGGCGGTCTCGGCGAGGATGGGCGCCAGGTGGTCCTCATCGATCGGGTGAACCCCGTCGAGCATGGCCTCCAGGCCCCCCTGGACCACGGTCAGGGGCGTGCGGAGCTCGTGGGTGACATCCGCGAGCAGGGCCCGGCGGCTGTCCCTCGAGCGGTCCAGGCGCTCCGCCATCACGTTGAACGATGTGCCCAGACCGCGCACCGGCCGCGGACCGCGCGGATCCACGCGCACGCCGGGCTCCCCGTCGGCGAGCCGGGTGGTTGCCGCGGCGATCTCCCCCAGCGGTCGGACGGCGGTCACGAACACGCGGATGCCGGCCAGGAGCGCGACCGCCAGCACGACGATCACGGCGACGGCCGTCAGTGTCGACGGTGCCGCCGACGGCGCCAGGATGCCGAGCAGCGCCGCTGCGACCCAGGTGGCGAGCGTGGACAGCAGGCCGATGACCAGGACGATCGTGAGCACGAGGCAGCCGACGAAGCCAAGGCCGCCCCGCCGGTGGCGTCCGGGCCCGTCGCCCCACCCGCCCGACCCCGGACTCGGAGCGGTGGACCACGGCGGACCCCCGCCGGGCCCGTGATCGCGCCAGCTCACGCGTCCGGGTCCGCCAGCGCGTAGCCCACGCCGTGGACGGTCCGGACGTACCGGGGGGCGACATCATCCGGCTCGAGCTTCCGGCGCAGGTTGCGGATGTGGCCGTCGATCGCCCGTTCGTAGGTCTCGAGGCTGAACCCGTGGACGGCGTCGAGCAGCTGCGACCGGGTCCAGACGCGCCCGGGCTCCCGGGCGAGGGTCGCGAGGAGCTCGAACTCGGTCGGCGTCAGCGCGACGTTCCGGTCGGCCGCGGTCACCCGGCGGCGCACCAGGTCCAGCTCGAGGTCGCCGGCCGTGATCCGCTCGTCCGTCATCGGGACCGCCTCGGACCGGCGGAGGACGGCGCGGACGCGGGCGACCAGCTCGCGCGGGCTGAAGGGCTTGGTGACGTAGTCGTCCGCGCCGAGCTCGAGGCCCGCGACCCGGTCGGCCTCGTCGCCCCTGGCGGAGAGGATCAGGATCGGGACCCGGGAGTCGCGCCGGATCGTCCGGATCACGTCCAGGCCATCGAGTCGCGGCAGGCCGAGGTCGAGGACGAGGGCGTCCGGTCGACGCGCCCGGGCGAGCGCCAGGGCGGCCGGTCCGTCGACGGCCGAGATGACGGCGAACCCGGCGTGCTCGAGGTAGTCGCGGACGAGGCCGGCAATCTGCGGCTCGTCCTCGACGACGAGGATCGTGCGCATGGGACTCCGGGGACGGGGAAGACGCCGGGCGAGGATACCCGCCCGGCGCCAGGGAGATGCGGTGTCAGGAGGCGGAGGGCTGTCCGCTGGACGGACCGCTCGTCGCTGACTCCTCCTCGTGGAGGCGCCGGTGCATGTCCGCCACCCACTCGCGGCGCGTGTCCGGGCCCGGACCCCGATGGCCGGGGCCACCCCAATGGCCGGAGCCCATGGCGCGGCGACGCATGCCGCCGACCGCGAAGAACACGAAGCCGATGAACAGGAGGAAGAACAGGAACCCGAAGCCCCCGAACCCGCCTCCGAGGTAGATGACGCCGCCGGCGGCGGCGACGTTGGAGGCGACGCCGGCCTGGAAGCCGATGACGCCCGCGGTGATGGCGATCGCCGCGGTGATGAGGATGCCGAAGAGGGCGCGCATGGGTGGTGATCTCCGTGACGTTGCCGGTCCCGGGATCGCCGGGCCGGTGGTGCGTTGATGAGGCTCATCCTGGCCACCGGATGTGCAGAAGCTGTGCGCGGCCTGTCGCGATGCGATGGGGGCGGCACGCACACGGCTACACTGGCGACGTCCCAACCCGCAGGTCCGGAGCCGATGGAACGCCTCCTGCTGCTCGACGGCAACGGGCTCATCTACCGCGGCTACTTCGCGCTCATCGACCAGCCCCTGACCACGAGCCGGGGCGAGCTGGTGACGGCCGTGTTCGGCTTCACCAACATCGTCCTGCGAGCGATCGCCGACACCCGCCCGGACCGGGTGGCGGTCGCCTTCGACCTGGGCGCGCCGACCTTCCGCCACGAGCGCTACGCCGAGTACAAGGGCACGCGCACGCGGATGCCGGACGACATGCGGGAGCAGATCCCCAAGGTTCGCGAGGTCGTGGCGGCGCTCGGGATCCCGGTCTACGAGCAGGAGGGCTTCGAGGCCGACGACGCGATCGCCACGCTGGTGGGCCAGGCCGAGGAGGCCGATCTCGAGACGATCATCCTGACCGGCGACCTGGACATGCTCCAGCTGGTCAGCGAGCACACGACGCTCATGGTCAGCCTGCGCGGCGGGATCGCGAACACGGTTGCCTACGACCTGGCGAAGATCCAGGACCGGTGGGGCCTGCGGCCCGACCAGATGCTCGACTACAAGGCGCTCAAGGGCGACCCCACCGACAACATCCCCGGCATTCCCGGGGTGGGGGAGAAGACCGCGTCGAAGCTGATCGCCACCTGGGGCAGCCTGGACGTCCTGTACGAGCACCTCGACGAGGTGGTGCCCGAGAAGCTGCGTCCGCTCCTGGAGGAGCACCGCGAGACCGTGCTCGAGAGCCGCGAGCTGATGCGCCTGGTCCGCGACGTGGACGTCGAGCTGGACTCCCGAGCGGGGTCGGGTGGGGGAGTACGACCGCGAGGCCGTGGTCCGGCTGTTCCGGGAGTACGAGTTCCGGACGCTGATCGACCGGCTGCCCCCGCTCGTCGGCGAGCGACCCGAGGACGCGGTCGCCGCCATGCGCGAGCTCCGCGAGGCGGGCTTCCCGGCAGCCCAGGGGCGTGGACCGGGTGCCGGCACGGGACCCGGTGGCGGGCGCTCCGGCGGTGCCGTGAGGGCGCGCCCGGACGACGGCTCGCTCCAGCTCTCGATGGACTTCGACATGGTCTCGGGCGGTGGCGCGGCGGCGACCCCCTCGCCGGCCCAGCACCCGATCGCTGCGACCTCGGCCGCGGTGGAGGCCCGCGCGGAGGCGATCGCCCAGGCGTCGGGCGACCTGCCCGGGGCCCTCGCCGCCGCCATCGTGGACCCGGGTCGGATCGAGCTCGCGGACGAGGCTCGCGTGGCGACCCTGGAACCGTGGCTGGTCGGCCTGGACGCCGTTGGCGTGGCGCTGGTCCTCGACGACCCCCGCCCACTGGCGGGGACGCCGCTCGCGCTCGCGGTGGCCGGCCCCGACGGACGGGTCGTGGCCGCGGATGGTCCCGCGGCGGCGCTCGCGCTCCGGAAGCTGCTGGAGCGCCTCGGCACGCCGCTCGTCGGTCACGAGGTCAAGTCGCTGCTCACCGCCCGGTTCGCCGACGAGCCGGACACGATCCCGACCCCGGTGGCCTTCGACACCCAGGTCGCCGCCTACCTCGTCAACGCGGCCCTGCGGGCCCAGAGGATCGCCGACGTCGTGGCCGAGCGCCTCGATCTCGTCCTGCCGCCGTCCGCCGCGGCGCTGCCCCCCACGGCCACCGCGGGCCTGGAGGCGCTCTCGGTCCTGGCCGTGCGCCCCTCGCTGGAGCAGTCACTCCGGGACGAGGGCGTCGAGCGGCTGTTCCACGAGATCGAGCTGCCGCTGATCCCGATCCTCGCCCGCATGGAGGCCGTGGGGATCGCCCTCGACCAGGACGCGCTGTCCGCCCTCGAGCGCGAGTTCGCCACCGAGATCGCCCGGCTGGAGGCCGAGATCTTCGCGGTCGTCGGCCACCAGTTCACCATCGGCAGCCCCAAGCAGCTGGGCGAGCTCCTGTTCGTGGAGCTTGGCCTGCCCAAGGGTCGCAAGACGAAGACGGGGTACTCGACCGACGCGACGGTCCTCGAGGAGCTGCGGGGCGTCCACCCCGTGGTCGAGCTGGTGCTGGAGTGGCGGACCTACACCAAGCTCCGCTCGACCTACGTCGAGGCGCTGCCGGTGCTGCTGGGTCCGGACGGGCGGCTCCACACCCTGTTCCACCAGGCCGTGGCGGCGACCGGGCGCCTGTCCTCGTCCGACCCGAACCTCCAGAACATCCCCATCCGCACGCCGCTCGGCCGCCGGATCCGGCACGCGTTCGTGGCCGGCTCGCCGGACACCACGCTGGTCGCCGCCGACTACAGCCAGATCGAGCTGCGGATCCTCGCCCACGTGTCGGGCGACGAGCACCTGCGCGATGCGTTCGCCCGCGAGGCCGACATCCACCGCGAGACCGCGGCCCGCGTGCTGCGCAAGGACGCCGGACGAGGTCACCGCCAGACGAGCGGTCGATGGCCAAGATGGTCAACTTCGGGCTGGCCTACGGGATGAGCGACTTCGGGCTCTCGAGCCGGGCGGGGATCAGCCGGCAGGATGCCCAGGAGTTCATCTCCAGCTACTTCGCGGCGTATGCGCGGGATCAGCCGCTACATGCTCCATATCCGCGAGACGGCCGCCGAGCAGGGGCACGTCGCCACGCTGCTCGGGCGCAAGCGCCAGATCCCCGAGCTGACGTCCGCGAACCGGGCGCTGCGCTCGGCCGGCGAGCGGATGGCGATCAACATGCCGATCCAGGGCACGGCCGCCGACATCATGAAGATCGCGATGATCCGCACCGACCGGGCGCTTCGCGAGGGCGGCTTCCGGGCGCGTGTCGTGCTCTCGGTCCACGACGAGCTGCTGCTCGAGACGCCGCGCGACGAGGTGGACCGCCTGGTGCCCGTCCTGCGCGAGGCGATGGAGGGCGCGCTGCCGCTGTCGGTGCCGCTCACGGTCGAGGTGAAGGCGGGCGACTCCTGGGAGGGCATGACGCCGGTCTCCCGCCGGGATGCCGTTCTCGCCGAGGCGGCCGAGGCGCCCGCCGGGCGTGGAGGCGTAGGGCCGGTCGGGCCGCCGTGCGTCAGACGGCGATGCGAGCCGCCGCGCGCCGCCGGAGCCGGCCGCCGGTCAGGGTCGGCGCGACCAGCGCGACGACCAGCGTCGCGGCCAGCGAGAACCCCAGCGCCGCCGCGAGACCCCACGCGTCCGCCGCCGCACCGATCAGCGCCGGGGCGATGATCAGGCCGATCCTGACCAGCCAGGACACGATCGCGACGCCGTGGCGGGCGGGGATCCCGGGCCGTGACCCGGCGGTCATGACCATCACCGGGAACATCGACGATGACCCGAGGCCCACCAGGGCGAACCCGGCCAGCGCGAGCGGCGCGAGATCGAGCGGTGCCGCGATGATCACCATCACCACCGCCACCGCACCGACGAGCGCGCCGGCCCGGACCACCGCGGTCGATGCCCCAGCGATCCACCCACCGGTCGTTGGTCATCCGGCCGACCACCATCGCGCCCATGTACAGGACGAACCCCGTCGCAGCGATTCCGGCGGGCTGCCCCAGGACGTCGGAGAGGTAGACGGAGCTCCAGGTGGCGGCGGAGCTCTGGAGCATCACGCACAGGATCCCGAGCATCGCGATCGGCAGCAGCAGGCGGAGCAGGCGCGGGGCGTTGCGCGGGTGGATGTGCTCGGCCGCGGCACGCGTCGTCGACGTGGGCATCCGCGACGGACGCGGGGAGGAATTGCCGGCCCGCGAGGATGGCGGTGGCGGCGAGCGCGAACGCCGGCAGCGGCGAGGTGGATCGACACCGGCACGCCGACGCCGGCCGCGATGGCGCCCATCGCTCCGGCCGCCATGCTGCCCAGGCTCCACATGCCATGGAACCCCTGGAGGATCGACCGCCCGTACTGCCGCTGGAGCCCGATGCTGTGGGCGTTCATCGACGCATCCATCGTGGCGTCGAACATGCCCAGGACCAGGTATGCGACGGCGAGCGCCAGCCAGGAGCCGGCAACGCCCACGCCGACCAGCGTCAGGCCGGCTGCCGTCCCGGCGACCATCGCGACGCGCCCGCTGCCGAACCGGCCGACCAGGATGCCCACCAGGCCACCTGCAAGCAGGCCGCCCAGCGGCATCGCGGCCACCGCCGCCCCGAGCTCGCCGTTGGAGAGCGCCAGCCCGTCCTTGATGGCGGGCAGCCGCGGGATGATCGATGCGGCCACAGCGCCATTGGCGAAGAACATGGCACTCACGCCGATCCGGGCGGCCCGGGCGCGGGCGGGCGTGATGACATGCGACGGGGCGGTGGTCATGGGCCCCTCATGGTGCCTGAACGCTGGACCGCGTGCGCCCCGGGCGCGGGCGTGTCAGCTCGGGCGGCGCGTTCCCGGCGCGCGTGCCCTATCGTCTGCGCGATGCCTGAGCTGCCCGAGGTCGAGACCGTCGCCCGCGACCTCCGTCGCCGGCTCCTGCCCGACGGGGCGGGACCCGGCCCGGAGATCACCGGGGCGCGCGTCGCGTGGGCGCGGACCCTGCGCGACGAGGACGCGGCCGCATTCGTGACCGGCGTGACGGGCCGGCGGATCGAGGCCGTGGGCCGGCGCGGCAAGCAGGTCCTGCTCGATCTCGACGGCGGCGCGTTCGTCACGATCCACCTCAAGATGACCGGCCAGCTGTTCGTGGTCCCGGCGTCCGTGCCCGTGGACCCGTATGAGCGGGCCGCCCTCGTCCTCGGCGATGGACGGGAGATCCGGTTCCGGGACGTCCGCAAGTTCGGACGGATCGGCCTGTACGCGGCCGGTGACGATCCGTTCGACGACCTGGGCCCGGAGCCGCTCGACCCGCGGTTCACGCTCCGCGCCTGGCGCGCGCGGCTCCGTGGCCGTCGTGCCCGTCTCAAGCCGCTGCTGGTGGACCAGTCGTTCGTGGCGGGCGTCGGGAACATCTACGCCGACGAGGCGCTCTGGCGGTCACGGCTCCATCCGCTCCGTTCCGCCGCGTCGCTGCGGCCGCGCGACCAGCGGGTCCTGTACCGGCACGTCGTCGAGATCCTCGCCGAGGCGGTTGAGCGGCGCGGCAGCTCCATCGACGACTACACCGCGCCCGATGGCGACGGCGAGATGCAGGAGCGGCTGGACGTCTACCAGCGAACCGGCCAGCCCTGCCCACGCTGCGGGCGCCCGGTCCGGCGGATCGTGATCGGGATCCGGGCGACGCACTTCTGCTCGTTCTGCCAGCGGCTGCCGGCCGGCGAGCGGCCTGCCGCGCGGGCGCTGCTCGCGACGATGACCCCGCGGCCCGGTCGGGACGCGAGCGGGCGCCGGGGTCGGCGCTGGGTCGAGCTGGCCGGGGAGGGAGCCCTGGGGCGGTCCGCCGACGAAGCGGCCCTGGCACGTGACCGGGCCGCGCGAACGAAGGCTGCGGCCGCGGTCCGGCGAGCAGCCGCGCGCACGGGTGCCGGGTCGTGAGCCTCGTCCGTCTCGAGGGAGTGGTCAGGGAGATCGGGACGTTCGTGATCCTCGACCGGATCGATGCCGCCATCGCCCCCGGGGAGCGGGTCGGGCTCGTCGGCCCGAATGGGGCGGGGAAGACCACGCTGCTCCGGATCGCGGCCGGCCAGGACGAGGCGGACCGTGGCGCCGTCACCCGCCGCCGTGGGCTGTCGCTCGGGCTGCTGAGCCAGGAGGCCCATTTCGACGAGGCCTTCATGTCGGCGCCGGACCTGCGCACCGCCGTGCGCCACGGGGCCGCCCACCTCGAGGCCATGGCCGTGGAGCTGGAGCACCTCGAGCACGGCGGTCACGCGGCCGGCTCGCACTACGCCAACCTCCAGCACCGCTTCGACATCCTCGGCGGCTACACCCTCGACCAGCGCGTCGACGAGGCGCTCTCGGGCCTGGGCTTTGCCCGAGCCGAGTGGCAGCGCCCGCCGGCAGCGATCTCGGGCGGCCAGCAGACCCGCGCCGCCCTCGCCCGGCTGGTGATCGCGAACCCGGACCTGTTGCTGCTCGACGAGCCCACCAACCACCTCGACATCGGCGCCATCGAGTGGCTCGAGGAGCACCTGCGGCGGCGCTCCGGCGCGCTGCTGGTGGCGAGCCACGACCGGGCGTTCCTCGACGCGACGGTGACCCGGATCTGGGAGCTGCGGGACCGCCGGCTGACGGTCTTCCGCGGCGACTACAGCGCGTATCACCGGCAGCGGATCGAGCGCGACGCCCGTGCCGAGCGGGAGGCGGAGAACCAGCAGGACGCGATCGAGCGCGAGGTCGAGCTCGTCCAGCGCTATCGAAGCCAGCGCAAGCACGTCAAGATGCACGAGCACGAGGCCCGGCTCGAGAAGCTCAAGGCCGAGAAAGTGGTTGCGCCGCGCAAGTCCAACCGGGGCCTGCGCCTCCACGGCAGCGCGCTTGTCGGCGGACCGGTGCGCAGCGGCGAGCTCGTGATCCGCCTCGAGGATCTCGCGGTGGGCTATCTGCCCGGACGCGGGGCGCTCCTGCCCGACGGCTCCGATGCCCCCGACCCGGTCACGGTGGCCCGCGCGCCGTTCCTGGCCGCCCAGCGCGGTGAGCGGATCGGCATCGTGGGGCCCAACGGCGCCGGCAAGACGACGCTGCTGCGGACGATCGCCGGCGACCTCCCGCCGCTCGACGGCATCGTCGCGTTCGGCCACCAGGTGCAGCCGGCGCTACCTCGCCCAGCTGCGCGACGCGGCGATCCCCGGCGCCACCGTGATGGACGCGATCCTGGAGGCGATCCCGGTCACGCCCGGGGAGGCGCGCGGGTACCTGGCGCGCTTCCTGTTCCGCGGCGACGACGTGTTCAAGGAGGTGCGGTCGCTCTCCGGCGGAGAACGCTCGCGGCTGGAGCTCGCCCTGCTCGGGATCATGCCGGCGAACGTGCTGCTGCTCGACGAGCCGACGAACCACCTCGACATCGCGGCTCGAGAGGCGATCGAGGCATTCCTCGCCGAGTCGCCGGCCACGCTCCTCGTCGTGTCGCACGACCGGCGTCTGCTGGAGACGATCTGCGGGCGGCTGTGGGTGGTCGACGAGACGCTCGCCGTGCCGTTCGACGGCGGATACCGTGCCTGGCGCCAGGCCGTCGCCGACGGCTGGACCGTGGAGGCCGAGGCGGCCCGCCGCCAGAACCGGCTGCGGCCGGGTGCGCCGCCCCCTCGACCGACCGACGTTCCCGACGCGCCATCACGCGGTCGTTCGTCGCGGGCGTCAGGCGTGCGGCAGGCACCCGCCCCGGCAGCCGGCGGACCATCCCCGGGGTCGCGGGCATCGGCAGGGACGGCCGTCAGGACCAGGGCGCGCCAGCGGCTGTCCAAGGAGGCCTACCGGCGACGGCGCGAGGCCCTCGACGCCGAGCTGTCGAGGCTCGGGCTGCGCAAGTCGCAGCTGGAGCTCGCGATGGGCAGCCCCGCGGTCGCCGCCAACTTCGTCGAGATGCGCCGGGTCACCAGCGAGCTGGCCGACGTCGATCGGGCGCTGACGGACGCGGAGGATGCCTGGCTGGAGCTCGAGGAGCAGGCCCCGTGACGGCGCCCGGCCAGGGAACTCGCCCAGTGCGGACCGTCCGCATCGGGATCACGGGCCCGATCGGCTGCGGCAAGTCGACGGTCGCGCGATGGCTGGCCGCGCTCGGCTGCCGGGTCGATCGACGCGGACGCGATCGCCCGGGACGTGACGGCACCCGGCACGCCGGTCCACGCGGAGATCCTGCGCCGGTTCGGCGCCTCCGTCACCGCCCCGGACGGCACGGTTGACCGGGCGGCCCTCGGCCGGCTGGTGTTCGCCGACGCCGACGCCTTGCGCGACCTGGAGTCCGTCGTCCACCCGGCAGTCAGACCCGTGATCCTCGAGGCCGTCGCGGATGCGGAACACGCCGGCGTGCCTGCCGTCGCCATCGAGGCGATCAAGCTCGTCGAAGGCGGTCTTGCCGAGGTGTGCGACGAGGTCTGGCTGGTGACGTGCAGTCCGAGCGCCCAGCGGGACCGCCTCCTGGCCCGTGGGATGCCGGCAGCCGACGCCGATCAGCGGATGGCCACGCAGCAGGGCCTGGCGCAACGGCTTCGCCCGTTCGCCACTCGCGTCCTCGACACGTCGGGCGGGCTGGCGGAGACGCAGGACCTCGTCGAGTCGGCGCTCCGGGCGGCTCTTGCCGCGCGCGCCTGAGGCAGGACGCAGCCGGGCAGATCAGGAGACCGCCCGGCCGGGCGAGCCCGGCCGGGCGGTTGGGAGGCGCGCCGGGTCAGCGACGCGCGACGGAGGGGGGCCGCCCGGGGGCGGCATCCTCCCGACCCAGGGCCGGTGCCCGGTCCTCCGCCCTGGTCGGGCGCCACCGGGCTCCGGGCGGCACGCTCAGTCGAGCGAGCCGCGTGGCGTTCGGGCGAGCGGGTCGGGACGCGACCCGGCGATCTCAGCCGCCGGGTGAAGCGGTCGGTGCGGCGGAGGCGCCCGCTGCCGGAGTCGAGCTCGGTGGCGGCGTGAGCGCCGGGATCGGCGGGACGGACGGCACCGGCCCATCGAGCGTGGGCCACGGTTGCGGGACCGGCAGGCCGTAGCGCTGGATGATGCGGGTGGTGGTGGCGCCCAGCTGTGAGACGTCGAGATAGCGCGTGTCCTGCTCGGGGCGCAGGGCGAGGCTGAACTGGACGCTCCCCTCGGCCATCAGCTGGCTGATCTCCTCGGCGACGACGAGCGGCACCTTGAGGATGTACGAGGTGCCGGCGCGGGCGAGGATCGTCATGTCCTGGTACGTGATCTTGGTGGACGCCCCGGACATGAACCCCTTGAGGGTGCTGGTCGCGGGCGCGGGCGTGGCAGCCGGGTCCGTGTTGACGACCGGCGGCTTCTCCGGGACCGTGATCGAGGCCGTCATGAACACGTCCACGGTCATGCCGGCTCCCAGCACGCCGCCGACGGCGCGCGTGTCCTCGACCGTGATCGAGACCGCACGCCAGGCCTCGGAATCGGGAGCCACCGTCTCATCCGGCTTGAGGATCGCGAACCCCAAACCCACCGTCCCCGATGCGAGCAGGTTGGCGGTGAGCAGCTGACCCTCGGAGACGTCGACCGCGAGCAGGCGGCCGACGAGCTGCGCCTGGTCGGAGATCACCGCGGCGTTGGTGCCGTCGAGGGGGATGTCCTTGCGGAGCAGGAGATCCTCGACCTCGATCGGCTTGCGGGCGAGGATCGGCCGGGCGGCGACGTAGCCTTCCACGGTCTTGAGACCCGGACGTGCCGGCCTGCTGCTGGGCGTTGTTGAGCAGGAAGAAGGCCGCCGCGCCGGCGACCAGCGCCAGCACGAGCCCGAGAAGGACGATCCAGCGTCCTCTCCTCGACGGGTCCTTGTACTCCATCTCCATCGCACGACCTCCCGGCCAGACCGGCGAACGCCGGTGAATGGTGCCGCGCCCGCTCCGGCTGGGTAGTCCAGGGCGCCGTCCGTGCCGCCTGACCGTGGCACGGCCGCGAGGGCACGCGTCGTTGCGTGCCGCTCCGCACGTTGCCTCCTGTCCACACCCGGGACGACTCCCCGTTGGTACCAGCGCCCCCTGACCAGTGGCGGTCCGGTGAGAACGCGCGTTCGAAATCGTGCTCACCGTGGTAGGATCCCGCCGTGCCGGACTTCCGCCTCGTCGCGCCATTCGAGCCCACCGGTGACCAGCCACAGGCGATCGACCGCCTGGTGGACGGGCTTGCGCGCGGCCTGCGCCACCAGACCCTGCTGGGGGCCACGGGCACCGGCAAGACGTTCACGATGGCCGAGACGATCGTGCGGCACCAGAAGCCGACGCTGGTCCTCGCCCACAACAAGACGCTGGCCGCCCAGCTCTACGCCGAGTTCCGCGAGTTCTTCCCGGACAACGCGGTCGAGTACTTCGTCAGCTACTTCGACTACTACCAGCCGGAGGCGTACCTGCCCCGGTCGGACACCTACATCGAGAAGGACTCGAGCCGCAACGAGGAGATCGACCGTCTCCGCCACGCGGCCACCCACGCGCTGTTCGAGCGCCGCGACGTCATCATCGTGGCGTCCGTGTCGTGCATCTACGGCCTGGGCGCACCGGTGGACTACGGGGCGACGATCCTCCGGCTGCGGGTCGGCGGCCAGTACCGGCGCGACGCCGTGCTCCGCCACCTGGTGGACCTCCAGTACCAGCGCAACGACACCGCCCTGACCCGCGCGCGGTTCCGGGTTCGCGGCGACACGCTGGAGATCGGCCCGGCCAGCTCCGAGATCGTCGTCCGGGTCGAGTTCTTCGGCGACGAGGTCGAGCGGATCACGGAGCTGGACCCGCTGACCGGCGAGCTGCTCGCCGAGCGCAAGGAGCTCAACGTCTTCCCGGCGACCCACTTCGTGACCCCCAAGGACAAGCTGGGGCTCGCGGTCTCCACGATCGAGGCCGAGATGGAGGAGCGGGTGGGCCAGATGGAGGCCGAGGGCCGCGCGCTCGAGGCGGCCCGCCTGCGCCAGCGGACCACCTTCGACCTCGAGATGCTGCGCGAGCTCGGGCTACTGCTCGGGGGTCGAGAACTACAGCCGGCACCTCTCGCAGCGCGAGCCCGGGTCGCGGCCGTGGACGCTGCTCGACTACTTCCCGCCGGACTGGCTGCTCATCGTGGACGAGTCGCACATGACGATCCCGCAGGTCGTGGGCATGTACAAGAACGACCGCACGCGCAAGGAGATCCTGGTCGACTTCGGCTTCCGGCTGCCGTCGGCGCTCGACAACCGGCCGCTGACGTTCGAGGAGTTCGAGGTCCACGTCAACCAGGCGCGTCTACGTCTCGGCGACGCCCGGGCCGTACGAGCACGAGAAGAGCCAGCAGACGGTCGAGCAGCTGATCCGGCCCACCGGCATCGTGGACCCGCCGATCACCGTCCGCCCCACCGACGGCCAGATCGACGACCTGCTCGAGGAGATCCGGGGGCGGGTCGAGCGCGGCGAGCGGGCGCTGGTCACGACGCTGACCAAGAAGATGGCCGAGGACCTCGCCGACTACCTCAAGGAGCTGGGGGTCAAGGTCCAGTACCTCCACAGCGAGGTGGACACCCTCGAGCGGGTGGCCATCCTGCGGGACCTGCGCCTCGGGCGTCTACGACGTGCTCGTCGGCATCAACCTGCTGCGCGAGGGCCTCGACCTGCCGGAGGTCACGCTGGTGGCGATCCTCGACGCCGACAAGGAGGGGTTCCTGCGCAGCGCCTGGTCGCTCATCCAGATGGTCGGCCGGGCGGCCCGCAACACGGGCGGCGAGGTGATCATGTACGCCGACCGGGTCACCGAGTCGATGAAGGTCGCGATCGAGGAGACGGACCGCCGGCGAGCCGTGCAGGCGCAGCTACAACGAGGAGCACGGCATCGTGCCCACGACGATCGTCAAGAGCATCCGGGACATCAACGACCGGCTGCGCGCCGTGGCGGAGCGCACCGTCGTCTACTCGTCGGAGCGAAGGGCGGCGAACCTGGAGGCGGCCGACCGAGCCGAGGTGGAGCGCCTGGTGGCCCGCATGGAGGCCGAGATGAAGGCCGCGGCCAAGGAGCTCGAGTTCGAGCGCGCGGCCGCCATCCGCGACGAGATCCAGCAGGTCCGGCTGCGGGTCCTTGAGCAGGACGCGTCGGTGGTCGTGGCCCGGGCGGCTGAGCGCGCGGCGAGGGACGCGCTGCTGCCGGCGAAGGAGCGGGCCGCCGCGCATCGTCCCGGGCGGCAAGGGCGGTTCCGCGCCGGCCGAGCCCGACCTTCGAGGTGACCGAGGTCACCGTGCTGCCGGCGGGCGAGGACGCTCTCGCCGGGGGACGGGGACGCCACGGGCACCGCGACCGAGCTGTTCCCCGGGATCCGCGACGAGCACGAGGACGAGGACGGCGGCTGGCAGGCGAAGTGGCTGGACCGGCCGACATGGGACCGCACCGTGACCCCGAACATCCGGCGCCGCACGGGCCAGCGGCCCACGCGCCGCACCCGCGGCTCCTGAGCGGGTCGCCCGCCCGTGCCGCGAAACCTGGGCCCCGACGTGACCGAGGACGTTCGAGACGGCCCGCCCCCGCCGCTCGACGGCTTCGCGCCGCTTGGTGTCTGGCTCGAGACGGACTACGACGGGGGACGGATCGCCGGCTGGGTGCCGGACGTGCCGGGCGTGCTGGCCGTTGCCCGAACCCGGGAGCGCGCGCTCAGCGGCGCGCTCACCGCGGCCGGACGGGTCCGGGAGTGGCTCGAGGCGCACGGGGACGAGGCGGGGATCCCGCGGATCTGGCGCCCGGACGCGGTTGGCGAGGTGGCCGCCGGACACGAGCCGGACGGCTACGAGGTCAACGCGACGTTGCCGCCGGACCGGCGCCGCGTGACCCAGGAGGAGGTCGCGACCGCGGTCAGGCGCCTGGCGTGGAACCGCGAGGATCTGCTCACGACCGCCGACCGCGTGGAGGCGTTCGAGTCGGCGCAGGGACTGCTGCCGGCGGACGAGGCGCGGGGCGAGCGCTCGTCCGAGGCGGTGCTCCGTCACGTGGCCGGCTCCGAGGCCTGGCTGGTGGGCCGCCTCCCGGGCGGTGGCCGGTACGACGGGTCCGCTGGACCGGGCTCCGGTCCGGGATGCGCTGGCCGGCTCACGGGCGTGGGTCGTCGAGCGGCTGCGGGCCCTCGGGCGCGCCGACGACGGCGCCGAGACGGCGGACCGCCACGGCGAGACATGGACGCTGGCGAAGGTCCTGCGGCGGATGCAGGCGCACGGCTTCGATCACCGCTGGGAGCTGGAGCGGCGCCTGGTGCGGGTCGATGGCACGGCGGACCGCGTGACCGTGGTGGTGGACCGGTGCCGGAGACCGGCCGGGTCGTGGCCCTGCTGCGGTCCGTGGCCTGGGACCTGCGGGCGTCAGAGCCGGCGTCGCTCGAGCGGGCGATCCGGGGAACGCCGGAGTTCGCCACCGCGTGGGACGGCGATCGCCTGATCGGGACGGCGCGGTCGATCACCGACGGTGGCCAGAACGCGCTGATCGCGACGGTGGTGGTGCATCCCGAATACCAGGGTCTCGGGGTGGGGGAGCGGATGGTGCATCGCCTCACCGACGGCCGCGACCTGGTGCGGTTCTCGCTCGCCGTGGCACCGGGCCTCGATGCCTGGTACCGGAAGCTCGGCTTCCTGCCGGATCCCCACGCCATGTTCCGCCCTCGTCGGCGCCGCTGAGGGGCGGGTCGCGGTAGCCTTCGACCATGCGCACACCCGTCCGTCCGGTCGGCCACCGTTTCCTCGCCCTGGCCGCCATCACCATGGCCCTCGCCATCGGTGCCTGTGGTCCCGGGGGCGACGTTGACGGGCCGGGGGCCGTCGTCGACCAGGCGCTCGCGATGACCGCGGCAAAGGACATCGACGGGTTGCGGACGCTTGCCTGCGCGGGCCAGGAGGACCTCATCCGTGATCAGCTCGGGCTGCCCGGTGCGATCGGAGATGACCTGCTTCCCGGGCTCGACACGCAGGCGCTGGTCGACGCGATCCGCCTCGATGTCACGGGCGTCGAGGCAGGCGAGCCGGCGATCGACGGTGACGTCGCCCAGGTCCCGGTCACCGGCACCCTCAAGGTCACGTTCGAGGCGGCGGCCATGAAGCCGATCCTGCGCCAGGTGCTCGCACAGCAGGGCACGACGATGACCGACGAGCAGCTCGACGCCCTGCTCAAGACGCTGGAGGCCTACGGCCAGGACGTGCCCATCGAGCAGTCGGTGCGCCTCCTCCGCGAGGACGGTGCGTGGAAGATCTGCCAGGACTCGATCAGCGCCCGCCCCTCCTGACCGCTCGCCCGGGAAGCGCGCGTGGCGCAAGAACGCTTGTTCGATTTGACCCCGGTCGAGTAGACTTCCGCCGTGCCCCAGGACCGCATCGTCGTGCGCGGCGCGCGCGAACACAACCTCAAGAACGTGGACGTCGCCTTCCCGCGTGACCGCCTGGTCGTCATCACCGGGCTGTCGGGAAGCGGCAAGTCCAGCCTCGCCTTCGACACGATCTACGCCGAGGGCCAGCGCCGGTACGTCGAGAGCCTGTCGGCCTACGCCCGCCAGTTCCTGGGCCAGATGGAGAAGCCGGACGTCGACCAGATCGACGGGCTGTCGCCGGCCATCTCCATCGACCAGAAGGGCGCCTCGAAGAACCCGCGGTCCACGGTCGGCACCGTCACCGAGATCTACGACTACCTGCGCCTGCTGTTCGCCCGGATCGGCCACCCGCACTGCCCGGCCTGCGGACGCGAGATCGAGCGCCAGACCGTGAGCCAGATCGTGGACCAGGTGCTGGCGCTGCCCGAGGGCACGCGCCTGCTCGTGCTCGGGCCGCTCATCAAGGACCGCAAGACCGAGGGCGACCGCGTCTTCGAGGGGGCGCGCAAGCAGGGCTTCGTCCGCGTTCGCGTGGATGGCGTCCAGTACGACCTGGCCGAGGCGCCCGACGCTCGACAAGTACAAGCGCCACACGATCGAGGTGGTTGTCGACCGGTTCGTCGTCCGGCACGCGGAGGCGCCCGAGGACTGGGCCCGAGACGAGCACGGCCGGCCGATCGACCCTGCGACGGGCACGGTCGTCCCGGACCCGGATACCACCCGCCTGGCCGATTCGGTCGAGACGGCGCTGCGCCTGGGCGAGGGCGTCGTGATGGTGGCCCCGGTGCCGCGCGAGGGCGAGACCCCCGCGTTCGAGGAGCGCCGGTTCTCGGAGCGCTACAGCTGCCCGTACGACGGCACGACGATCGACGAGCTGGAGCCGCGCTCGTTCTCGTTCAACTCGCCGCACGGCGCCTGCCCCACCTGCACCGGCCTCGGCACGCAGCTGGTCATGGACCCGGACCTCGTCATGCCCGACCGGACGAAGAGCATCCGGGCGGGAGCGCTGGCGCCGTGGAACAAGATCCCAACCGAGATCTCGTGGCGGATGAAGATCACGGACGCGGTGTTCGCGTCACACGGCTGGAGCACCTCGACGCCGGTCCGGGACCTGCCGCCCGAGGCCATCGAGTACCTGCTGCGAGCCCCCAAGGACGAGAAGGTGGTCGTCCGCTACCGGCACGAGCGCGGCGAGAACAACTACGTGGCCACGTTCGAGGGCGTGATCACCAACCTCGAGCGCCGCTACCGCGAGACCGAGTCGGAGTACATCCGCACCGAGCTCGAGAAGTTCATGGTCCAGAAGCCGTGTCCCACCTGCCGGGGTCGGCGGCTTCGCCCCGAGGTGCTCGCGGTCACGGTTGACGGGCGAGATGTCAGCGAGGTCGCCGGTCTCTCGGTCACCGAGGCGCTGGACTGGGCGGCTGGCCTCGCGGACCGGGTGACGGACCGGGAGGCCGACGATCGCCCGGCAGGTGCTCAAGGAGATCACCGCCCGGCTCGGGTTCCTGGTCGACGTCGGCCTGGACTACCTGACCCTGGACCGGGCGAGCGTCAGCCTGTCCGGCGGCGAGGCACAGCGGATCCGCCTCGCGACCCAGATCGGCACCACGCTGATGGGCGTGCTCTACATCCTCGACGAGCCCTCGATCGGGCTCCACCAGCGGGACAACGCCAAGCTGATCGCGACGCTGACCCGGCTGCGGGACCTGGGCAACACGGTGCTGGTCGTGGAGCACGACGAGGAGACGATCCGGACCGCGGACTGGGTGATCGACATCGGGCCGGGGGCGGGCGAGCACGGCGGCCACATCATCGCCAACGGCCCGCTCGAGGTGGTCCTGGCCGAGCCGCAGTCGGTCACCGGCGCCTTCCTCCGCGGCGATCGGTCCGTGGCGGTGCCGGAGCGCCGGCGACGGGGGAACGGCAAGGATCTCGTGGTCAAGGGCGCCCGCGAGCACAACCTGCGCGACGTCAACGTCCGCTTCCCGCTCGGGACGTTCACCGCGGTCACCGGTGTGTCGGGGTCGGGCAAGAGCACGCTCGTGGACGAGGTCCTGTACCGGGCGCTCGCCCGCGAGCTCACCGGGTCGCGCGAACCGGTCGGCGCCCACGACTCGGTGGAAGGCGTCGCGCACATCGACAAGATCATCGAGATCGACCAGAGCCCCATCGGGCGCACGCCGCGCTCCAACCCGGCCACCTACGTCGGGCTGTTCGGACCGATCCGGGAGCTGTTCGCCGGCACGCCCGAGGCGCGGAGTGCGCGGCTACAAGCCGGGCCGGTTCAGCTTCAACGTCAAGGGCGGCCGGTGCGAGAACTGCAAGGGCGACGGGATCATCAAGATCGAGATGCAGTTCCTGCCGGACGTCTACGTCCCGTGCGAGGTCTGCAAGGGCAAGCGGTACGAGCGCGAGGCGCTCGAGATCCACTACAAGGGCCGGACGATCAGCGACGTCCTCGAGATGACCGTCGAGGAAGCCGTCGACTTCTTCTCGGCCGTGCCCAACGTGCATGGCAAGCTCCAGACCCTGTTCGATGTCGGTCTCGGCTACGTCCACCTCGGGCAGCCGGCGACGACGCTCTCCGGGCGGCGAGGCGCAGCGGGTCAAGCTGGCCACCGAGCTCTCGCGACGGGCGACGGGCAAGACGCTCTACCTCCTCGACGAGCCCACGACCGGTCTCCACTTCGCCGACGTCGACAAGCTGCTCCACGTCCTGCACCGGCTCGTCGACAACGGCAACACCGTCCTGGTCATCGAGCACAACCTCGACGTGATCAAGACCGCGGACTGGATCGTGGACCTGGGGCCCGAGGGCGGCCACCGCGGCGGCCGCGTCGATCGCCGAGGGGACGCCGGAGCAGGTCGCCGACGCGGAGGGCTCCGCGACCGCGGAGTACCTGGCCCGCGTCCTGCGCGGCGAGCCGCTCGTGCCGCTCAGCCACGTGACCTTTGCCGACGAGGCGGGACGGCCGGGCCCGGGCGGGAACGGCGCGGCACACGGCTGCCGCGAGATCGTGCCCTCGCGCAAGCGCGTTGCGGCGGCTCGGTCGGCGGGCGAGCGTCCGTCGCGGCGGCCGGCCTGCGGACGAAGCCCGGCGCGCGCCTGACGCCGGTCACGCGGGGGGCTACCATCCGCTCATGCCCGAGATCGACTTCGCCTTCCTCGCCGACGCGGCCGAGACCCAACCCGGCCAGAAGTTCCACGTGCTGGGCGGCGGGATCACCGGATCGGTGGCCGCGCCTTCCCGCTGCGCCATCCGCACCTCGCGCTCGTCGTCGGGCTCATCGTCACCGCGCCGGAGACCGAGCGCGAGCACGAGCTCCGGATCGTCCTCCTCGATCCGGATGGCGCCGAGGTCACCGGGGCGACCGGCAGCCTGATGGCCCACGGGAATCCGGACGCCCGCGACGCCATCCTCACCTTCAGCATCGACCTCTGGAACCTGACCTTCCCGTCACCGGGCGACTACTCGTTCCGGATCCTCGTGAACGGCTCGGAGCGCAAGCGTCTCGGGCTCGTCCTGGTGCGGCCGCCGGCGGGTCCGGCGGATGCGCCGTCGGGCGGTGCGCCCGCCTCGTGACGATCGGACGCGACGATCGCGCGGCAAGGCGTGGACCGGCGCGCCACGAGCGGCCCCTCATCGACGAGGCCGCGCTCGCCGCCGCCCGAGCCGGCGACCGCCTGCTGGCCGCCGCCCGCGATGTCGGCAACGCGCGCTGGGTCTCCTACCTCGAGCCGCTCCCGGACCGGCTGCGCGACGAGGAGATCGTGGACCTGCGGCGGACCGCGCTACGGGCCCGTGCGGCCTTCGGTCCCAAGGATTCGGTTCGCGATGCCCTGCCGGCCGATCTCACGGAGCCGTTCCTGGTCCTGGTCGACCGGCTACTCAAGGAGCTCGCGAGGCGCGACACGGGGGCAGACCACTAGGCCCGGGTGCGGTTCCTGGCGTCGTGCGCCGCGCCACCCCGGCACCGCGCCGCGCCACCCCGTCGCCGCGCCGCGCTGCGTCCTGGGCTGAACGCCAGGCGTTCCTTGCGGCGGACGGTTCTCCCTGACGCCCGTCCCAACCGCCACCTTGAACGCGGGCCGTTCGAGGGCCGCCCTGGGAGGGCCAGAGCCGTCGATCCGAACGGAGGGCGATCCAGGTGACGGCTGACCATGCCGTCAACCGCTGCAAGGAACGCTGGGCGTCCAGGGGCGGGGCGACAGGGGCGTCCAGGAGCGCGCGGCAAGGGGCGACACGGTGGGCGCAGCCGCCGCGGCGGGCATCGGCCGCCCGCGCCGCCGCCCGTAGCCTCCTAGTAGAGGAAGGGCAGCAGCCGTCGGGTGCGCGCCGCGTAGGCGGCGTACTCCGGGTACCGGTCCCTGAGCCAGGCCTCCTCTCGACCCGACTTGAGCCGGAAGAAGACGAGCAGCACGGCCGCGGCGGCGAGCGCGGCCGGGGCGGCCATGAACAGGGCCCACCCGGTGGAGGCGAGCACGATCCCGCCGTAGATCGGGTGGCGGACGAAGCGGTAGGACCCGCTGGCGACGAGCTCGGCCCCGTCGCGCGGATAGGGCAGGGCCGTGAGCGCCTGACGCAGGTCGAGCAATCCCCGCAGGGCGAGCAGTCCACCCGCCAGGCCCAGGCCGATGCCCACTGCAGCGAGCGCCACGCGCGCGCTGCCCGTGGCCACCGGCCCCATCGTCCCGGCGAGGAATACGAGCGCGAACAGCACGACCTGGATCACGACCCAACCCTCGCCCCGAGGACCGAGATGGGGGAGCGAGCTCATCCGGAGGACACCCGGCGCGCGGGCGACGGCAGGGGCAGTTCGACGACTGGCCGGACACGAGGGACTGGGGTTGCGCTCACCCGGCCAGTCTAGGCGGCATGGGCCCGGCTGTAGACCACGAGATCCTCGGCATCGAACGCCTCGCCGAGGAACGGGGACGGGCTCTCCGGGTCGTAGAGGAGCGTCAATGACCGGCGTGCCCGGGTCCACGCCACGTAGGCGAGGCGCCGCTCCTCCTCGAGCGCGCGCTCCGGCTCGGCGGCATCGGCGACCGATCGCCGGCCGGGAAACCCGTCGGTGAGCACCAGGACGTGGTCCCACTCGAGTCCCTTGGTGCCATGCGCAGTGGCCAGCGAGAGAGCGGCATCCTCCCGGCGGAGCTCGGCCAGGCGAGCCCGTCGCTCCGACACGGCACCCCGGAGCGCGCTGATCGACGGCAGCGGAGCCGCCCACCCGAGCACCGCCGTGGCAAGGCTGGAGGGGGCCGGCTCGTCGCTGCCGTCCCCGATCGCTCCGGCCTCCCCGGCGCGGAGCTCGCCCCGCAGCCGCCCCAGGGCCGGCAACGGCTCCAGCCCCTCGGCCTCGAGCTCGGCAGCTCGGTCCAGCAACCCGTCGAGCCGGGGGTCCTCGATCGGCAGGACCAGGGAAGGAGCGCGGAACGGCAACCCGAGGTCCAGCGCAGCGACGACGGCAGCGAGGAGCTCGCGGTTCGTCCGCGCAAGCACTGCGCGTGGCGACTCGTCGGCGGGCCATGCCGTCATCGCCCGCCGGACCCGGATGGGATCGTCGGCGGCATCGCCCGCCAGGAGGATGAACCCGCCCGACCGCGAGCCGGCCAGGATCCGCTTGGCGAACCGTTCCCGGTTGTGCTCGACCAGCCGCACCGCCCGCTCGACGACCGCGGGGGGACAGCGGTAGTTGGTCTCCAGGTCCACCCGCCGCAGGCCCGGCAGGCTGGCCGCAAGCCCCAGCACCCGACGCACGTCGGCCAGGCGCCACGAGTAGATCGTCTGGTCATCGTCGCCGACGAGGAACACGTCGTTCGCGGGCGCCGCAAGCAGGAGGGCGAGCTCGAGCTGGGTGCGATCGAGGTCCTGGGCTTCGTCCACGAGCAGGCGTGCCGTCCGCGCCCGCCAGCGAGCGAGGAGCCCTTCGTCCGCCCGGAGACCGGCCAGCGCCCGCACGAGCAGGTCGTCGAAGTCGACCCCGCCGCTTGCCCGCACGGCCTCCTCGTAGGCGATGAACGCCCGGGCCACCGGGCCCGGTGCCGGGTCCGTAGCCACCTCGGCAGCGGTCACCTGCAGGTCCAGCTTGAGGCGAGAGAATGCCAGGTCCAGCCGACCTCGATCGCCCGCCGCGATGCCCGGGAACAGGTCCCGGAGCACCCGGTCCCGGTCCGCCAGTGGCTCCACCGGGATGCCCGCGTCACGCAGGATCTCGCGGCCCAGCGCGTGGAAGGTCCGCACCCGCACGGAGCCCGCGGCAACCCCGAGAGGGGCCAATGCGGCGTCGAGCCGGTCCGTCAGCTCCTGCGCGGCTCGCTTGTTGAACGCGACCACACAGACGGTCAGGGGGTCAACGCCGCCGTCGACCAGCCAGGCGACCCGCGCGACCAGCGTCGTGGTCTTGCCGCTTCCGGCGGGCGCCACGCACAGCACCGGACCCGGGGGCGAGGTCGCAGCCGCGCGCTGGTCCGGTGCCAGCCGGGCAAGCCGCTCGGTGACGGACGGATGGGGGACTCCAGCCATCCCGACAGCATGGCGAGGGCGGCTCACCCCGCGCTTATCCGCTGACGGCCGTCCCTGCCGTGGCAGATCCGGTGCATCCGTGCACCGTTCGTCACCCAACCCGGCCCACTCGGACCGAACCTGACCGCCGAATGGCCGTGGTCGCCGGCGGCGAGCGGGCCTAGGGTCTGGCAACAGCCCGGGCTCAGAGGGAGAGGTCGGCCGCGTCCTGCGCGCACCCTTGCCTCGGAGGTGCCCCGTGAGGCGCTCTCGTCTGCTCCTGACCGCGGTCGTCGTCGCCCTGTTGTCTGGAGCCATGGCGGCCCCGGCGACAGTCGGGGCGGACCCGCCGGTCACGTTCACGATCCTGCATACGAACGATTTCCACGGCCAGGTGGAGCCAGCGGGGAGCAACCCGGGCATCGCCCGGGTCGCCACGGTGGTCAACGACGTCCGGACCGCCGTCGGCAGCGCGAACGTGCTGCTGGTCGACGCGGGCGACGAGATGCAGGGGAGCCTGCTCTCGAACCTTGGCCAGGGTGCACCCACGATCGCGGCGTTCAACGCGATGAGCTATGCGGCCGCCACGTTCGGCAACCACGAGTTCGACTGGGGCCAGGGCGTCCTGGCTGACCGGGCGGCGCAGGCCGCCTACCCGTACGTGACCGCGAACATCGTCAAGAACGACACCGGATCGTGCTCCACGGCCGGCTGGACGCCGCCCGACTTCGCGGCGGCGCCCTACGAGATCGTGCCAGTCGCCGGGGTCGACGTCGCGTTCGTCGGCGTGACGACACTGGAGACGCCGACGATCACGATCGCCGCCGCGACGGCCGGCCTGTGCTTCAAGGATCCGGCCGACTCGATCCTCCACTACTACGACGAGATGAAGGCCGACGGGGCCGACGTGATCGTGGTCCTCAGCCACCTCGGCTATCCCGACGGCGGCTACGGCTACGGGATCCCGGTCTATGGCGACCAGACGCTGGCCAAGAAGCTCAACGACGCCGGCAAGCCGGCCAACCTGGTCATCGGTGGCCACAGCCACACCAACCTGTCCTCGGCCACCATGGTCGGCTCGACGCCCGTGGTCCAGGCCCACTACAGCGGCCGGCGCGTCGGCCGGGCGGACTTCACCATCACCAACGGTGCCGTGAGCGTTGCCTGGCAGAGCCTGCCGGTCTCGACCACCGGTGCCCAGGATCCCGCGCTCGCGGCCGTCGTCGCGTCGTACGCGTCAGATCCGGACTACCAGGCCCTGATCAACACCCCGGTCGGCTACGCCCAGACGGACCTGCTCCGCAACTACAGCGGCAACTCGATGATGGCCGACTTCGTCGACGACGCCATCTACGGCGCCCTCAACGGCGACACGATGGCCGACAACGACGTCGACCTGTTCCTCAACAACAGCGGGGGGATCCGCACCGACTGGTGCGACGCCCCGGATCCCGCGAACCCGGGCCAGTACATCTGGAGCAGCGCCGCCGCGGACTGTGAGCCGGGGATCTGGTCACATGACCCGATGCTGCTCAACTATGGCCACATGTTCACGATCCTGCCATTCGGGAACGCCACCGTCGTGGGTGACATGACCGGCGCCCAGATCCTGCAGGTCCTGAACCAGAGCGCGACCCTGGGCAAGGGCGCCATCCAGCCTGCCGGGATGCGCTACTCCTTCTATGCCTACACGGACACCAACCCTGGGCCGCAGCCGTATGCGTGGGGCGCGTTCGACGCGTGCGTGGTCAACAAGACCACGGACACGTGCGAACCGCTCGACCTGGCGAAGACGTACCGAGTCGGAACCAACGAGTTCCTCGCCCCCGCCGGTGGCGACAACTACGCCGCCTTCAAGTACATGACCAACGTCACGTACTGGGGCGACATGCTCAACGCCGTCAACAGCTACGTTGCCGAGAACCACGGCTCGCCGGCCACGGCCTACAAGGGCCCCAACGGGGACGGCCAGCTGGACGGACGGATCACCCGCGACGGGACCTCCGAGCCGGACAGCGGTTCGATCGTCCCGATCACGATCCTCCACAACAACGACTCCCACGGCAACCTCGCCAAGGGGACATACGTCGGCTACACGCAGCTGGCCTCCCTGGTCGACCAGGAGCGGCTGCACAACCCGGACCGGACGATCCTGCTCAACGGCGGCGACCAGATCCAGGGCGACGCGATGATGTACTACTTCAAGACGTCGTACTCGGGGTTCGCCAGCGACGGGACGCCGCTGCCCGGCTCCCTGAAGACGAACCCGATGATGGCCGTCATGAACGCGCTTGGTTACGACGCGATGACGCTCGGCAACCACGAGTTCAACTTCGGCAGCGACGTGTTCAAGGGCGTGCTCGGCCAGGCCGACTTCCCGGTCCTGGGCGCGAACGTCTCCGACACCGGTGCCTACGGGCTTGCTGCCGTCGACGGCGGCCGGGGCGTCCAGCCGTCCATCACGCTGGACCTCGACGGGATCCGGGTCGCGGTCATCGGGATCACGAACCACCGGGTGCCGAACTACGAGCTGCCCAGCAACATCCTCGGACTCTCGTTCTCCGACCCGATCCAGGCGGCCGCCGACGAGGTGGAGGCCGTCAATTCGACCAGCGAGGTGATCGTCGCGTTGACCCACGTCGGGTTCACCGAGAACCCTGGCAGCGTCGAGATCGACAGCAACGTCGACACCAACCTCGCCGCCCAGGTCGGCGGCATCGACGCGATCGTCGGCGCCCACAGCCACACCAACCCGGCCACCGGCTTCGGCGGCTACAAGTTCCTGCCGACGATCATCGCCGGCCCGGACGGCGAGCCGGTGATCGTGAACCATGCCTATCGCTACAACAACACGCTGGGCGAGGTGGTCCTTGGCGTGCTGCCCAAGATGCGGCTGACCGTCGCCGACGTGAAGGCGTTCGCCGCCACCAAGGCAATCGACAAGGGCACCAGGACCTCGCTGCTCCAGAAGCTGGCGGCGATCGAGAAGAGCTTCGATGCCGGCAGGACGGCGACGGCGCTCAACCAGCTCAAGGCGTTCATCAACGAGGTGAAGGCCCAGGGCGGCAAGCACATTTCGAAGGCTGCCGCGAGCGCCCTGATCGCCGATGCGCGCTGGATGATCACGAACAAGGCCATGAGCCGCGTCGTGTCCAGCGCCGGCCAGTACCTGAGCGTCCCGAGCTCCACTCCGGAGGATCCCGCGCTCAAGGCCATCGTGGATCCGTACGTCGCCCAGCTCTCGACCTACTACGACAAGGTGGTGGGTGCGACGACGGCCCCGATCGACACCATGAACGCGTACACGGAGGAGACCAACGGCGCGAACCTGCAGGCCGACGCCTCGGTATTCGAGCTCGCCAAGAATGGCATCACGGACGTCGACGTCCATCTCTCCGGCGCGATGACCAACAAGCTCGTCGCCGCCGGCGCCACGCCCGCGAGCCCGGTCACTCTCAAGGTGTCCGACATGTTCGCGGCGATGCCGTACGAGAACTCGCTCGTCGTGCTGCGCATGAACGGGCCCCAGATCAAGGCCGTCCTGGAACGCGCCTATCGCAACTACTACTTCTACAAGTACGTGCCCGGCTACGGCGGCTACTCGCGCTACACGACGTGCATGATCGACACCAACGATGTCGGCCAGATCACCTACGACGACATGTACGACGGCACCTCCGCGGGCATGCCCAACGGCAACAACGCGGTCTCGCTGACCATCAACGGGACCCCGGTGGACTTCGGCGACGCGGCGACGTACTACAACGTCTCGACGGTCAACTACCTGGCCGCCGGCTCCTGCAACTTCAACGACGGCGGGGTGAGCCTCTGGCCGCTCGCCCAGATCGTCCACGACACCCAGCTCTACGTGCGTGACGCGGTCATCGACTACATCACGGACGAGGGGACGGTCTCGCCGGCGATCGAGGGCCGCCTCGTCTTCAACTGATCCCCGCGGGCGAGGCCACCGGCCCGCCCACGCCAGCCTCTTCCGGGCCCGCCGGCACCGCCGGCGGGCCCGTCAATTCGCGGAGCGGTACCGGACCGGGTGGTCCGGGGTGCTGACCGCCCCGGTGCGGGCAGGCAACGCCATTGGTCCTGTCGGAGCGGTTCAGGGGTGACGGGTGGGAGTGGGTTTGCTAGGGTCAGAAGCCCATCGTCCGCCACCTGGAGAGCACCCATTGAAGAAGCGCACGCGCCTCGTCGCCCTCGTCGCCGTCGGCCTGCTCCTGGCGACGACGGCCCCCGTCACCGTCGCTCGTCCCGGTGATGGCTCGCCCGCCAAGGAGCGGGCCAGGACGACCACGGTCCAGATCCTCGCGCTCAACGACTTCCACGGCAACCTCGAGCCGCCCAGCGGCTCAGGCGGCCGGATCGGCACCACGCTCGCCGGTGGCGCGGAGTACCTCGCGACGCACGTGCGCGCCCTCGAAGCGACCAACCCCAACAGCGTGTTCGTCTCGGCGGGAGACCTGATCGGCGCCACGCCGCTGGTCTCCGCCCTGTTCCACGACGAGCCCACGATCGAGGCCTTCAACCTGATGGGCCTCGACTTCAACGGCGTGGGCAACCACGAGTTCGACGAGGGCGTGGGCGAGCTGCTGCGCCTGCAGAACGGCGGCTGCCACCCGGTCGACGGCTGCCAGGATGGCGACCCGTTCGCGGGTGCCGACTTCCAGTTCCTGGCCGCGAACGTCGCCTACAAGGCCACAGGGCAAGACGATCTTCCCGCCCTACGCGATCAAGAAGTTCAAGGGCGTCAAGGTGGCGTTCGTCGGCATGACCCTCGAGGGCACCCCCTCGATCGTGTCCCAGGCGGGGATCGCCAGCGTGGACTTCTTCGACGAGGCCGACACCGTCAACGCGCTGGTGCCGGTCCTGCGCGAGCAGGGCGTCGAGACGATCGTCGTGCTCCTCCACGAGGGCGGCAGCACCAGCAACCCCCTCAACGAGACCACGATCAACTCCTGCGGCACCCTGAGCGGCAACCTGCCGCCGATCGTGGACCGGATGAGCGACGCCATCGACGTGGTCATCACCGGCCACACCAACTGGGCCGTCAACTGCGTGATCGACGGCAAGGTCGTCACCGGCGCCGCCCACCAGGGCCGGCTGGTCACGGACATCGACCTCGTGCTGAGCCGGGCCACCAAGAACCCAGTCAGCATCAGCGTGAACAACCGGATCGTGACCCGCGACGTGGACAAGGCGGCCGACCTGACGGCGCTGATCACCAAGTACAAGGATGCCTCTGCGCCGCTCGCCAACCGTGTCATCGGCAAGATCACGGCGAGCATCACCCGGACGGCCAACGCGGCCGGGGAGTCGGCCCTGGGCGACCGGATCGCCGATGCCCAGAACTACGATGCGCAGCAGGCCGGCACCGGCTCGCAGATCGCGTTCATGAACGCGGGCGGCATCCGCGCTGACCTGGCCTACGACCAGATCAGCGGCGGGGAGCAGCCGGGCGAGGTCACCTACGGCGAGGCGTTCACCGTCCAGCCGTTCGGCAACAGCCTGGTCACCATGACCCTCACCGGCGCACAGATCGACGCCCTGCTCGAGAAGCAGTTCGACGGCGGGATCGGCATCCTCCAGGTTTCGGGCGGTTTCTCGTACGTCCGGAACAACGCCGCGCCGGTCGGCTCCAAGGTCAGCGACCTCACCCTCAACGGGGTGCCGATCGATCCGGTCGGCTCGTACCGGGTGACCGTCAACAGCTTCCTCGCCGACGGCGGCGACAACTACACGGTCCTCCGCGACGGCACCAGCCGCGTGGCGGGCAACGTCGACACCGACGCCTTCGAGAACTATCTCAAGGCCAACCCGGGCGGCATCACCCCCGGGCCGCAGGACCGGATCATCCTCGCGCCCTAGCCGGCGCCCCCCCGTCGAGCGAACGAGGCCGGTGCCCCCCGGGCGCCGGCCTCGCGATTCCCGCCGATAATCGGACCGTGACCCCGCAGCTCAAGGCAACGCTCGCGACTCTCCCGGACCGGCCGGGCGTGTACCTGATGAAGGACGCGCGCGGCGAGGTCCTGTACGTGGGCAAGGCCCAGAGCCTTCGCAGCCGGGTCCGGAGCTACTGGCAGAAGCAGGCTCCCAGCGCCCGCTCCGGCTACCACCAGATCCGCGAGGCGATCGAGCGGGTCGCCGACCTCGAGGTCACCGAGGTGGACTCGGTCTCCGAGGCGCTGCTCCTCGAGGCCAACCTCATCAAGCGGTTCCGGCCGCGGTTCAACGTCCGGCTCAAGGACGACAAGAGCTACCCGTACATCAAGGTCACCCTGGGCGACGACTTCCCGCGCGTCGAGCGCACCCGGAAGCTCCCCAGCGACGGCTCGCGCTACTTCGGACCGTACGCGTCGGCATCGTCCGTTGACGAGGCGATGAACCTCGTCCGGCGCCTCTTCCCGTTCCGGACCTGCACCATCGAGATCAAGGACGGCGTCCGCGCGCTCGCCCGGCCCTGCCTGCTGTACCACATCAAGCGCTGCCAGGGCCCGTGCATCGAGGCGATCAGCAAGACGGCCTACCGGCGCGACATCGCCCAGGTGGAGCTGTT
This sequence comes from uncultured Chloroflexia bacterium, assembly GCA_963700555.1. Taxonomy (GTDB): domain Bacteria; phylum Chloroflexota; class Limnocylindria; order Limnocylindrales; family CSP1-4; genus CAIXZV01. The sequence continues at coordinate 89,504 of CAVOXZ010000017.1, read as the reverse complement.
CCTCGAGGGCAACGCCGAGGTCCTGCTGGACGGTCTCGGCCACGAGATGCACGTCGCCTCCGAAGCCGAGCAGTACGAGAAGGCGGCCGTTGTCCGGGACAAGATCCGGGCGATCGAGCGGACGATGGAGAGCCAGAAGATGGCCGCGTTCGCCCGCACGGAGCTGGACCTCGTCGCCCTGGCCCGCAAGGACGACCAGGCCGCCGTCCAGCTGTTCGTCGTGCGCAACGGCAAGATGCTCGGGCGCGACGTGTTCTTCCTCGACGCCCACCACGTCGTGCCCGACGACGAGGTGCTCGGCCAGTTCCTGCTCCAGTACTACGCGCGGGCGACCAGCGTCCCGCGCGAGGTGCTGGTCCCGCGCTCGGTGACGGAGACAGCCGGACCTCGAGGCCTTCCTCGCCCTGCGCCGCGGCAGCGCCGTCCGCCTCCGGACCCCGGTCCGCGGCCAGAAGCGCGAGCTGATGGAGCTGGCCACGCGCAACGCCCAGGAGTCGCTCGCGCGCGAGGCGGCCCGATGGCTCGCCGACGAAGGCCGGACGCTCGGCGCGCTCGAGGAGCTGGCCGCGGCGCTGGGCCTGCCCGGACCGCCGATGCGGATCGAGTGCTACGACATCAGCAACCTCGGCGGCGCGCAGACCGTGGGCAGCATGGTCGTGTTCGAGGAGGGCCGGCCGCGGACGGGGGAGTACCGCCGGTTCCAGGTCAAGGGCGTCCAGGGGCCCAACGACTTCGCCAGCCACCAGGAGGTGCTGCGGCGCCGGTTCCGGTACGCGAAGCCCGGCGAGGAGGGCGTCGAGGAGGAGCGCCGCTGGGCCATGCCGGACCTCGTGATCGTCGACGGCGGCCGGGGCCAGGTCAGCGCCGCCAAGGAGGTCCTCGACGAGCTGGGCCTGCACGACCTGCCGATGGTGGGCCTGGCCAAGGAGCGCGAGGAGCTGGTGCTCCCGGATCGCGAGGAGCCGGTGCATGCTGCCGACCACCTCGCAGGCGCTCTACCTCGTCCAGCGGCTGCGCGACGAGGCGCACCGGTTCGCGATCACGTACCACCGCAACCTGCGCAACAAGCGCGCGGTGAAGTCGGCGTTCGACGACCTGCCGGGCGTGGGCCCCAAGCGCAAGCGGGAGCTGCTCAAGGTGTTCGGCTCGGCCAAGCGGGTGCGCGAGGCGCCGGTCGAGCAGGTGGCCGCGGTGCCCGGGATCGGGCGCGCGCTGGCGGAGCGGATCAAGGCGCACCTGGAGTCCTGAGCAGCCACGCCCCGGCTCGGCAGGGCCGCGGGTCGGCCGGATGACTCGCGGCATCGCCGGACCGCGCCGCACGTCCGGGCCGCTCCCTGTATCATCCCGCCCCGATGCGTCGCGCCGGTCCGATCCTGATTGTTGTCGTGGGCCTGCTTGCCTTCGTGGCGAGCGTCTTTCCGCTTCCCATCCCGGCCCTGAGCTCGACCGGCCAGACGAGGGAGCTCGAGACCAAGCTCGGGCTGGACCTCACGGGCGGCCTGCGGATCGAGTACATCGTGCTCCCGGCCGAGGGCAAGGTGCCGGGGCCCAGCGACCTCAGCATCATGCGCCAGATCATCCTGAACCGGGTCGACAAGTCCGGTGTCGCAGAGCCGACCGTCGTCGTCCAGGGCTCGGACCGCGTCGTGGTCGAGATGCCGGGCGTGAAGAACTTCGAGCAGATCGAGTCGCTCATCGGCACGACGGGCCGGCTGGACTTCATGCCGCTTGGCCCGGCCATCGGGGGTGTCGCGCCGGCCACGCAGGGCCAGCAGCTCGATCCGTCCTGGATCGGCACGAAGTGCGCGGATGTCGAGCAGATCAACTGCGTGCTGTTCTCCGGCAACCAGGTCGCGGCGGCATCGATCGGTGCCGACCAGAACGGCCAGCGCACGGTCGACTTCACCCTGAACGCCGAGGGCAAGGACCTCTTTGCCAGCTATACCGCGGGCCACATCCAGGACTTCTTTGCGATCGTCCTCGACGGCGAGGTGATCAGCGCCCCGGTCATCCAGTCCTCGATCCCCAACGGCCAGGTCCAGATCAGCCAGGGCGGCATCGGCGGCTATCCGCTGGCCGAGGCCCAGAACCTGGTGACGATCCTCCAGTTCGGCCAGCTGCCGTTCCCGATCGAGGCCCTGTCGCGCAGCCAGGTCAGCCCCACGCTGGGCGAGGCGTTCCTCCAGCAGAGCCTGCTGGCCGGCGCGATCGCGGTCCTGATGGTCATCGTGTTCATGGTCGTGCACTACCGGCTGCCGGGCGTGATCGCCAGTGGCGCGCTGATCTACTACGCGCTGCTCGTGCTGGCCCTGTTCCGGATCATCCCGGTGACGCTGACCCTGGCCGGGGTCGCAGGCTTCGTGCTGTCGGTGGGCATGGCGGTCGACGCCAACATCCTGATCTTCGAGCGGACCAAGGAGGAGCTGCGGGTGGGCAAGAGCCTGCCGGCGGCCATCGAGGCCGGGTTCAACCGCGCCTGGAACTCGATCCTGGACTCCAACGTGTCGAGCCTGATCACGGCATTGATCCTGTTCCTGTTCGGCTCCTCCACGATCCGGGGCTTCGGCCTCGTCCTGATCGTCGGCGTGCTGGTCTCGATGTTCACGGCGATCACCGTGACCCGGACCGTCATGCGGATCGTGGTCGCGCAGCCGTGGGCGCGCAGGGCGGGCCTCTACGGGGTGACCGAGGAGGAGTTCCTCGCCCGCCCGACCTCCGGTCGCGGCGCCCTCCGGCGGGAGGCGCGCGGGCGTGTTTGACGTCATCGGCAAGCGGAGGTGGTTCTTCGCCTTCTCGCTGCTCATCACCATCCCGGGCCTGATCTTCATCGTCCTCGGACCGATCACCGGGGGTGCGGTCGGCCTCCAGTACGCGATCGACTTCACGGGCGGCACCGTCTGGAGCATCCGCTTCGAGGACCCCGACGTCACGCCCGACCAGGTCAGGGTCATCGTTGCCGCCGAGGGCTACAGCGCCAGCGCCGCGAAGACGGGCGACTTCATCGAGATCCGCACCAAGGAGGCCGCCCTGGCCGCGCCGGCCCCGGTGGCGACGCCGCTGCCGTCCGTCCTGCCGTCGGCCCCGGTTGACGCCTCGGCCTCGCCGGCGGCATCCGTCGCGCCGTCCGCCTCGGTCGCGCCATCGGCATCCCCGAGCGCTGCGCCCTCAGCCAGCGCCGCCGCCTCCGCCGCCCCGTCACCTTCTCCCTCGGCGGGTGTCGGCGAGACGCTGCCCTCCACGGGCAAGCTGGGCGAGGTGCGGTTCGCCCTCGAGGACCAGCTGGGTCCCATCGCCGAGCAGCAGTCGCTGACCTCGGTCGGCGCCGTCGTCTCGAGCGACCTGATCCTCCAGGCGCTGACCCTGATCTTCTTCGGCTCGATCGGGATCCTGCTCTGGATCACCTACCGGTTCCGTGACTTCAAGATGGGTGTCTGCGCCCTGATCGCGCTGCTCCACGACGTGCTCGTCGTGGTCGGCATCTTCGCGATCCTCGGCACGCTGGTGGGACTCCAGATCGACAGCCTGTTCGTGACCGCGATGCTGACCGTCATCGGCTTCTCGGTCCACGACACGATCGTCGTGTTCGACCGGGTCCGCGAGAACCGCGCCCGCCACGTCGGGGAGCCGTTCGACCGGATCGTCAACCATTCGATCCTCCAGACGTTCGGCCGGTCGATCACCACCAGCCTCACGGTCGTCATCACCCTCCTCGCGCTGCTCCTGTTCGCGGGCGAGGCGATCGGCACCTTCGTCCTGGCGCTGCTGCTGGGCATCGTGTCCGGGACGTACTCGTCGATCTTCAACGCGAGCCCGCTCCTCGTGGTCTGGCACCTCTGGGAAGACCGCCGGAAGGGCCGCGAGCTCGCGGCTCGCCCAAGCCGCCGCGCGGCCACGTGACCCTGGGGCCCGGTTGTCGCCGGGGCCCGTCGCCCGCTCCGTGCCACCGGCAAGTGGCAGTTACGTCCGCCGTGGCATCCTGCGTCCGATGATCGAAGCACGGCACCGGTGGGTGTTCCCTGACCCTCTCCGTCTCGAGCCCGGCCTGCGTGCGGCCGCGCGGGCGCTTGGCGTCGGCACCTTCGCCGCCACCGTGATGGCCCGCCGCGGCATCGCGGACGAGGCGGCCCTGGCCGCCTTCCTCGGACCGGCGCGGGACGGCCTGAACGATCCGCGGCTCCTGCCGGATGCCGCCCTCGTGGTCGAGCGCATCCGGCGGGCCCGGCAGCACGCCGAGCGGATCATGGTCTTCGGCGACTTCGACGCGGACGGACTGACCGGCCTCGCCCAGCTGGTCATCGCCCTCCGGCGGCTCGGGCTCGACGCGCAGCCGTACGTCCCGTCCCGCCTCGAGGAGGGCCACGGCCTGTCGATGGCCGCCGTGGAGACGGCCGAGCGCCTGGGCCAGGCGCTCATCATCACGGTGGACACGGGATCCACGAGCGTCGCCGAGATCGCCGAGGCCGGGGCTCGCGGGATCGACGTCATCGTCACCGACCACCACCACCTGCCGCCGGTGCTCCCCGCGGCGGTGGCGATCGTCAATCCCCACCGCGCGGATTCCGCGTACCCCGACCCGGAGCTGTCGGGTTCGGGAGTCGCGTTCACGGTGGCCCGCCTCCTGCTGGGCGAGCTGGCGGGGTCGGAGGCTGACGCGCTCGACCTCGCCGAGCTGGCCACCATCGGCACCGTGTCGGACGTGGCGCCCATCCTGGGCGAGAACCGTGCGATCGCGAGGCTCGGCCTCGAGCGGATGCGCACCACCCCGCGCCCGGGGATCGCCGCGCTGCTCGAGCGCGCCCGCGTGGCACCCGCGACAGTCGACCTCGAGACGGTCGGGTTCGTCCTGGCACCCCGGCTCAACGCGGCCGGACGGGTGGGGGAGGCCCTCGATGCCGCCCGCCTGCTGCTGGCGGAGACGCCGGCCGAGGCCGCGGAGCTGGCGGCCACGCTGGAGGCCGCCAACTCGACCCGCAAGGACCTGATGCGGGCCGCGATCGCCGAGGCCCGCGCCGCGATCGGCCTGCCGGACCCGGGAGCGGTTCCCGGCCAGGAGCCGCTGGTGCCGGAGGCTCGCACCGATGTGCCCCCGGTCGTCGTCGCGGGCGACGGTTCCGCCCCCGCCATCGTTGCCCACGGACCGTGGCCGATCGGGATCATCGGCCTCGTGGCGGGACGCCTCGCCGACGAGGCCGGGCGCCCGGCCGTGATCGGCACCGTCGTGGGCGATGTCATCCGCGCCTCGTGCCGCAGCGACGGCCGCCTGGATCTCGCGGAGATGCTCGCCGCCTGCGGGGACCTGTTCGTCCGCTTCGGCGGCCACGCGGCAGCGGCGGGCTTCGAGCTCCCGCTCGACCGCTGGGAGGCCTTCTCGGAGCGGTTCCTGGCGCTGGCCGCCGCGGCCGGCCCGCTCGATCCGCGGACACCCCTGGCCGTGGACCTCGCGCTCCCGGCCGAGTACGTCGATTACGCCCTGTACCGGGACCTGGCCCGGCTGGCGCCGTGCGGCCCGGGCAACCCCGAGCCGCTGGTCGCCGTCCTCGGGCTCACCGTGCAGCGCGTGCGGGCCGCGAACGGCGGTCACACCCAGCTTGTCCTCCGCCGGGAGCGCGACGTCATCGACGGGATCGCGTTCGGCCGGGCAGACCTGGCCGTGCACCTGGTCGAGGGGGATCGGGTCGACGTCGTCGCTCGTCTCGCGAGCCGGGTCTTCGGTGGCCTGGAGACGCTCCAGCTCGAGGTCCGTGACGTGGCCGCCAGCGGTTCCCATCCGCGGGCCAGGGAGGTCCTGGAGCGAGCCGCCGGCAGGGCCGGCACACCCGTCGGGCCCGGTGCTGCCGTGCCCGTCCCCGGAGGCATCGCATGAGCCGGTCTGCGCGCACGGATCGCCCCCGCGCCGCCCCCCGTCCGCCGTCCGGCCGGGATCCCTACGGGCTGCTCCCCGCGGGAACCCCGATCGCCCCGATCGTGTCGGTGGTGGGGCTGGTGCTCGTCGCCGCCGTGTCGCTCTCGCTGCTGTGGGGCCAGCTGCCGAGCTTCGGTGGCGGCGGCAGCGGCAACGGCGACGGCAGCGGGGGGCCGGCGGCCACGGACGACCCGGGGGTGATGAAGACCCCGACGCCGTCGGGCGTCGTGGTCGTGCCGACCGAGGAGCCGGGGCTCGAGATCCCCGGCACGATCGTGTATGCCAAGGACGGCAACGTCTGGCTGCAGGCGGACGGGCAGGCGAAGCAGCTCACCAACAGCGGCCGGGACAGCATGCCGTCGTTCTCGGAAGATGGGAGCGCGGTCTACTTCGTGCGCACCCGGGCGATGGAGGGTGCCTGGAGCGTGAACGGGGTGATCCGCAAGTACAACATGGACGTGCCGGCGATCATGCGCATTCCCACCGCCGACGGGCCGGTCACCAAGGTCTACGACGGCCTCGTGGACCCGGCAGGCACGCTCAAGTGGATGGGCTACATCCGCAATCCGGTGGTGTCGCCGGACGGCAGCACGATCGCCATGACCAGCGACATGCCGGACCCCACCCGCAGCGACGTCACGCTCAAGCTCCTCACCCTCAAGAACGGCAGGATCACGGACCCGGGCCTCGACCAGCGGTCGCCGCTCGGACACCAGGACGCGGCCTGGCGCCCGGACGGCCAGCGCGTCGCCTACGTGCGCAACGACCGAGACGGAGCCAAGGGCACGCCTCGCATCTACGTCTACATCCCGTCCACCGGCAGGTCCAGGCCCATCACGGGTCCCGGCTACCTGCACCCGGCGTGGTCGCCCGACGGGCGATACCTCGCAGCGACACGAACCAGCTCCTTCGGGACGGACGTGGTCATCCTGGACGCGGGGACGGGCGCCGAGCTCGTGCGGATCACGACCGACGACGACAGCTGGGGCCCCGTGTGGTCGCCGGCCGGGGACCAGATCGCGTACCTGCATGTGTCCGGGCAGGTCGTGGACCTGCGGCTCGCGGTGCTGGGGGGTTCGGCGCCCGCGTGGACCGTCGACGACACGGTCGACCTGACGACCAACGCCGGCCTCGAGAGCGTGTCGCGGCCGGACTGGTGGATCCCGCAGGACCAGTTGCCGTCGCCCACACCGCCGCCGGCTCCCGTCGTCTCGCCGTCGGGCTCGTGACGGCGTCGTACCTCGAACGGCTCGCGGCCCGCTCCGCGTCGACGCGCACGGTCCTGTGCGTCGGGCTCGACCCGGACCCCGCCGCCCTCCCGCGCGGCTTCGCAGCCCGGCCTCGGCGGCGTCGAGGCGTTCTCGCGGCTGATCCTCGAGGCGTCGCTCCCGTACGCTGCCGCCGTCAAGCCCAACCTGGCGTTCTTCGAGGCGTTCGGCTCCGCCGGGATCGCGGCCCTCGAGCGGCTCCGCGCCCGCATCCCGGCCGACGTGCCGGTGATCGCCGACGCCAAGCGCGGTGACATCGGGTCCACCGCCGCCCGGCAGGCCGTCGCCCTGTTCGACGTCCTCGGGGTCGACGCGGTCACCGTGAACCCGTATCTCGGCGAGGAGGCCATCGCCCCGCTCCTGGAGCGAGCGGAACGCTTCGCCTATGTCCTGTGCCGGACCTCGAACGCCGGGGCCGCCGAGCTGCAGGGCCTCGAGGTCGGCGACGACGAGGCGGCTGGGTTTCCGTCGGAGCCGCTCTGGGCACGGGTCGCCCGCCGGGCGACGACGTGGGGACCCGGCGGCACGGTCGGGCTGGTGGTTGGTGCGACAGCCCCGGCCGAGCTCGCGGCGATCCGGGCGGTGGCACCCGGGCTCGCCTTCCTCGTGCCGGGCGTCGGCGCCCAGGGGGGTGACATCGAGCCGGTGCTGGCCCACGGGCCGGCGGTCGCGGCGCCGGCCGGTCGTCGCCCCGGCGGCGGCCTCCTGGTCAACGTGTCGAGGGGGATCGCCCGAGCGGCCCTCGACACGCCGCCGGGAGGCGAATCCGGGGACCCGGGAGTGCGGCTGGCGGAGGCCGCGCGAGCGTGGTCGGCGAGCCTCGCTGTGCTACCCTGACGCCCTTCGGAACCCGGGAGCAGGCCGCTCCGCCACGAGGTCCACGCAGGTCATGCCGTTCAACATCGGACCGGGTGAGCTCATCATCGTCCTGATCATCGCGCTCATCGTCGTCGGCCCCGGCCGGCTGCCCGATGTCGGCGCGTCGCTGGGCAAGAGCATCCGCGAGTTCCGCAAGGCGGCGTCCGACGTGAAGGAGTCCACGAGCATGGACGCCCCGTCCGCGCCGGCATCGACGCCCTCGACCCCGGCCACCACCGCGACCCCACCTGCCGCGGTCACCTCGGCTCCGCCCGTGCCCACCCTGCCGCCCACCCAGGCAGCCGCCGCGGAGCCCCAGGCAGCCGCCGCGGAGCCCGAGGCAGCCGCCACGGAGCCGGAGCCCAAGGCAGCCGCCACGGAGCCCGAGTCCGAGTGGCCCGCGGAGGCCACCCCGGTCGACGAGCAGCAGCCCACGCCCTCGGCGTAGCGCGTCCACGACACCCCGGACCGCGCCTGCATGGCCGACGTCGAAGCCGTCACCGACGGCACCGCCCCGGCCCGCGTGCCGGATCCCGCACCGCCGGACCCGGGCCCGGTGCCGGCCTCGCCCGCCCCGTTGCCGGCGTCGGCGCCTGGCGAGATGTCGCTCGTCGACCACCTCGTCGAGCTCCGCAACCGGCTGATCAAGTCGGTGATCGCGATCGCCTTGGGAAGCGTGGTCGGGTTCATCTTCTGGGAGCAGATCCGCAACGTGCTCCTCGCGCCCCTGTCGACCGTCGTTGACGGCGTCGTCGTCCCGGGCACTGTCCAGGTCCTCGGGCCGGGCGATGCCTTCGCGATTGCGCTGCGCATCTCGGTCGTGACCGGGATCATCCTCGCGATGCCGGTGCTGCTGTGGCAGGTCTGGGCCTTCGTGTCCCCCGGTCTCACGGACGTGGAGAAGCGCGTCGTCCGGCCGTGGATCCCGCTCGCCCTGTTCTTCTTCGCCCTCGGCGTCGTGATCGCCTACGTCGTGCTGCCAGCCGCCGTCGGATTCCTGCTCGGGTTCACGGACAACCGGCTGGTCGGCAACCTCGCGGCTGGTCCCTACTTCGACTTCGTGACCACGATCTTCCTGGCGTTCGGCCTGGTCATGGAGTTCCCGATCGTCTTGTTCGGGCTGTCCCGCGTCGGCATTGTCACCTCGGCGCGGCTCAAGGCATCCCGGCGGGTCGCGCTGCTCGGGATCGCCATCTTTGCCGCGGCCATCACACCCGGCGGCGATGTCGTCAGCCCGCTGGCGCTCGGTGGCACCATGTACCTGCTCTTTGAAGGCACGATCCTGTTCATCAGGCGCAGTGGCAAGTGAGCCGCCGGGAGGTGGCATGACGAACGACGAGCCGCCCCTCCGCGACCCCGCGGAGGATCTCGAGCGTGAGTCCTGGACCGCCGGCCCCGGGGCGGTCGGCCAGGCTCCGCCCGACGACCAGCAGGTCGTGGTCCTCACCGGCTTGTCGGGCGGCGGCAAGACGGCGGCCGCGAAGCTGTTCGAGGACCTGGGCTACGTGGTGGTCGACAACCTGCCGGGCGAGCTGCTGCGCGACCTCGCTGACCTGATCGCCACCGAGCCCGTGCGGTACGGGCGGACCGCGATCGTCCTCGACGTCAGGACGGGCGACGTGCCGCTGGCCTTCGGGGCCATGCGGGGCGCGCTCGAAGGGCGCGGGATCCGCCCGATCATCATCTTCCTCGAGGCGCGGGACGAGATCCTGATCCGCCGCTTCAGCGAGACGCGTCACCGGCACCCGCTGGCCGACGAGCGGGGGATCGCCGCCTCCATCGAGCTGGAGCGGGCGATGCTGGACTCGGTCCGCTCCCAGGCCGACGTGATCCTCGACACCAGCGACCTGGCGCTCCGGGAGCTGCGGGAGCGGATCTTCACGCGCCTGGGCGATGTCCAGGGCTCGGACCGGCTCTCGATCCAGCTCATCAGCTTCGGCTTCAAGTACGGCGTGCCGCTCGAGGCGGACCTCGTGCTCGATGTCCGGTTCATGACGAACCCCCACTACATCGAGGCCCTGCGACCGCTTTCCGGCCTCACGCCGGAGGTGCGCGAGTACGTCCTCGGCCAGCCCATCGCGGCCGCGTTCCTCGACCGGCTCAAGGACCTCCTGGACCTGCTCGTTCCGGCCTACGTCGACGAGGGCAAGACCCGGCTCACGATCGCGATCGGGTGCACGGGCGGCTGGCACCGCTCGGTCGTGATGAGCGAGGAGCTGGCAACGTGGCTCCGGGACCGGGACTTCGGACCCGTCTCGGTGTTCCATCGCGAGCTGGAACGGTGAATCTTCGCCGCTGGCTGACGATCGGGATCGGCGTCAAGCGCTGGCTCCTGGTCGCCTTCCTCGGCCTGCTCGTCCTGGCCATCGGGGTCGCGCACCTGATCCGCCAGGTCACCGCGTCGGCCGCGCCCGGCGGTCCGGTCACGACGGTCCTCGACGCGCTGACCCTGCAGTTCCTGCCCTACCAGCTGCGCGGGCTCATCGCGGGAGCCGTCGGTCTCGCGCTGTTCATCCTCGGCGCCTACCGGCTGGTGCGCGCCCTGGTGGACCCGTACACGCTCTGGGGCCGCGACCAGCCGATGGTCGAGGTCATCTACCAGAAGCGGTTCCTGGCCCGGGGTCCGCGCGTGGTCGCCGTGGGCGGCGGGACGGGCCTGTCCGCGCTGCTGCGAGGCCTCAAGGAGCACACCTCCAACCTGACCGCGGTCGTGACGGTCGCCGACGATGGCGGATCGTCCGGCGTGCTGCGGACAGAGCTGGGCATCCCGGCCGTGGGCGACATCCGGAACTGCGTCGTCGCGCTCGCCGACGCGGAACCCGTCATGGGCCGCCTCCTCCAGTATCGATTCCCGGTCGCGGGGTCGGCGACGGTGGCGGACGATCCGGAGCCCGGCCCGCCCCCGCCCCGCAAGGCCGAGGCGCTCTCCGTCGGGCTGGGCGGACACGCCGTGGGCAACCTGCTCCTGGCCGCCCTGGTGGCGCTCGAGGACGGCGACTTCGAGGAGGGCGTCCGCGAGATGAACCGTGTGCTCGCGGTCCGTGGCCGGGTGCTCCCGGCGACCGGCACCGCCCTCAGCCTCCATGCGCGCCTGCGTGACGGCACCGAGGTCGAGGGCCAGAGCCGGATCGGCCGCAGCGATGGCGTGGAGCGGGTGTGGGTCACGCCGGCGGATGTCCCCGCCTGCGAGGACGCCGTGGCGGCGATCGCGGAGGCGGACATGATCGTGATCGGGCCCGGCAGCCTGTACACGAGCATCCTTCCGGCCCTGCTGGTGCCGGGGATCCGGGAGGCGATCGACGCCTCCGGCGCGCTCGTCGTGTTCGCCGGCAACGTGGCCACCCAGGCCGGTGAGACCGGGGGCTACGACCTGGCCGACCATGTCGAGGCGCTGGAGCGGCACGCGGCGGCGAGCCTGCTGGATGTCGTCCTGGCCAACAACCGGCTTGGACGCGCGCCCGCCCGCGGGCTGGCGTGGCGAGCCGGTCCGGCTCCGCTGGCCGCCCGCGCACCTGGCGGCCGCCGGGCCGCGGCTCGTGCTCGATGACATCGTCGATCCGGCGAACGCGCATCGCCACCACTCGGCCCACCTCGCCACCGCGATCATCGGCATCTGGGAGCGGGAGGGCGGCCACCGGCGCCGCCCCTCCACCACGCGCGCCGTGCGCGCCTCCTGACGGGAGCCGATGGCCGGGTCGGACCGGGACCTCGTGGCGGCGCTGCGCGCCGAGGTGGCAGCCATCGACCCCGCTCGGGCCTGCGATCGGCAGGCCGAGATCGCGGGGCTGGGAGCGCGCGTGCATGCGCGGGAGCCGGCCGTCGCACGCCTCGTGATCCGTCTCGGCGGCCATGCCCGCGAGGGTGGGGGAGTCGCCCGCCGCACCTTCCTGCTGCCGGCGACGGACCTGGACTGGGCCGCGGCGGCCGACCACTGCCGCCTCGCCTGGCTGCGCGGCCGGTTTCTCGCGCGCGGGTCGCTCAGCCTCGCCGCGGGCCGCGCGCATCTCGAGTTCACCGTGCCGGCCGACGAGGCACCGCGGCTCGCGAGTCGCCTTGGCGATGTCGGCCTGCCGGCGTCGTGGCGCCTTCGCCGCGGGCGGGGGGTGGTGACCTGGAAGAGCACGGAGTCGATCACCGCCTTCCTCGGCCGGATCGGGGGCAGCGGCGCCCTCCTCGAGCTCGAGGCGAGGAGCGTGGCGAGGACCCTTCGCGGTGAGCTGAACCGGGTGCTCAACGCGGAGTCGGCGAACCTCCAGCGCTCGGTGGAGGCTGCCGGGCGCCAGCTGGCCGCGATCGACGCCCTCGAGGCCGACGGACGCCTCGCGACGCAGCCGCGCACGGTGCGGGCCGTGGCGGAGGCCCGGCGGGAGACCCCGGAGGCCTCCCTGTCCGACATCGCGACGCGCCTGGACCTCCACCGGAGCACGGTGCAGCGGGCGCTGGACCGGCTGGAGCGCCTCGTGCTCCACGACGACGAAGGGGTCGGGCGGCGTCGTGGGGGGTCATCCGGCGCCGGCTACGGGGAGCCTCCCGGCCGGGGTCGTCCGGGCCGCGCGGCGGGTTCCGGGAGGCCGGTCGGCCGTCGGTAGCACCGCTGCCCTCTGGCATCATGGCGGGCATGAACCGCCCGATCGTGATTGCCGCCAACTGGAAGATGAACACCACCCCCGCCGATGCCGGAGAGCTCGCGCGGACCATCGCCTCCCGGACCAGGGAGCCGGGGGTCACCCGGGTCATCTGCCCGCCCTACGTCAGCCTGGCCGCCGTCCGTGACGCGCTCGCCGGCGAGGACGTGGGAGTTGGTGCCCAGAACGTCCACCATGAGCTTGCCGGGGCCTACACCGGCGAGGTGTCGGTCCCGATGCTCAGCGGGCTCGCCACGTGGGTGATCCTCGGGCACTCCGAGCGGCGGGCCTACTCCGGCGAGACCGACGCCCTGATCGGCAGCAAGCTGGAGCGCGCCGTTGCCGGCGGCCTCCGACCCATCCTGTGCGTGGGCGAGGTCCTCGCGGACCGCGAGGCCGGCCGCGAGACGCAGGTCGTCGACGGCCAGCTCAAGGGCGCGCTCGAGGGGCGCGACCCCGTCGCGCTCCTTGCGGCCGGGCTCGTCATCGCCTATGAGCCCGTGTGGGCCATCGGCACCGGCAAGAACGCCTTCGGCTCGGATGCCGCGGCCATGGCCGACGCGATCCGGGCGAGCCTGCGTGGTCTCGGCTGGGGCGACGGGGCCGACGCGACGCCGGTCCTCTACGGTGGCTCCGTCACCTCCGCGAACATCGGCGAGTTCCTCGCCGAGCCCGGTGTCGACGGGGCCCTGATCGGCGGCGCCTCGCTCAAGCCGGACGAGATGGCCGGGATCGCCGCTCGCGCCGGGATCACCGCCCGGGCGCGCGGCCTCGCCTCGTGAGCGGGGGATCACGGCCGCGCCCGATCGTGCTGGTCGTGCTCGACGGGTTCGGGATCGGCCCCGACCCGGCGAAGGATGCGATCGCGGCCGCCCCGATGCCGCGCTGGCGGGCTGCGCTGGCCCGCTGGCCGCACTCGGTCCTGCGCGCATCCGAGGATGCCGTGGGCCTGCCCCCGGGCCAGATGGGCAACTCCGAGGTCGGCCACCTCAACCTGGGTGCCGGACGGCCGGTTCTGCAGGACCTGCCGCGGATCGACGCCGCGATTGCCGAGGGCTCGTTCGCAACCCGGCCGGCGCTCGTCGTCGCCTGTGAGCGGGCGAAGGAGACGGGCCGCCTCCACGCGGTGGGTCTCATCGGCCCCGGCGGCGTCCACGCCAATGACCGGCACCTGATCGCCCTCGTCGAGCTGGCGGCTCGCATGGGCGTGCCCGCGGTGCGGATCCACGCGCTGCTCGACGGCCGAGACACCCCGCCGAGCTCGGCGCTCGCGTTCATGCGTGACCTCGAGGCACGTCTCGCGGTGGTCCATCCGGACGCCCGGATCGCCTCCGTCGGCGGCCGCTACTACGCGATGGACCGTGACCGTCGCTGGGAGCGGACGGAGCGTGGCTACGACGCCATCGTCCACGCGGAGGGACGGCACGCGGCGTCCGCGACGGCGGCCATCGAGGAGGCCTACGCCCGCGGCGAGACGGACGAGTTCGTTGATCCCACCATCGTCGACGGCACCGCGGGTGCCCTGCAGGACCGGGATCCAATCGTCCACGTCAACTTCCGGGCCGACCGGGCGCGCCAGCTCACGCATGCCCTGGCCGACGCTGCCTTCGCCGACTTCGATCGCCGCTCGCCTGCTGGGCGGCCCGCTCCCCGGGACCTGCTCGTGGTCACGATGACCGAGTACGAGTCGGGCCTCCCGGTCAGCGTCGCCTTCGGTCCCGAGGAGGCGCGCTCGCTGGCCCAGGCCGTCAGCGAGGCGGGCTGGACGCAGTTCCATGTCGCCGAGACCGAGAAGTACGCCCACGTGACCTACTTCTTCAATGGCGGGGTGGAGGCGGCCTGGCCGGGAGAGGAACGGCGGCTGGTCCCGTCGCCCAAGGTCGCCACCTACGACCTCCAGCCCGAGATGAGCGCCGCCGGCGTGACCGAGGAGCTGGTCGCGGCGATCGGGAGCGGCCGGTACGACTTCATCGTCGCCAACTTCGCGAACCCCGACATGGTCGGCCACACCGGCGTCTGGGACGCCACCGTGACGGCCCTCGGCGTCATCGACGGCTGTCTCGGCCGGGTGTTCGACGCGATCCTCGCGGTCGACGCAGCCGAGCCGGACGGACCGGGCGCCGCCCTGTTCGTCACGGCCGACCACGGCAACGCTGACGACATGGTCGACGATGCCGGCAAGCCCGTGACCAAGCATTCGCTCAACCCGGTCCCGCTGCTCGGGATGGGCCGCGCCCTCGATGGCCGGCACCTCGAGGACGGGGTGCTCGCCGATGTCGCACCCACGATCCTCGACCTGGCAGGTCTGCCTCGATGGGACGGGATGACCGGTCGGTCGCGGCTGACGCCGCCCGAGCGCGGGTCATGAGGCCGGCCCGGGCACCCGTGGCAGCGGGACCGGAGCGGGAAACGGGGCGGGGGCGGTCACGTCTGCTACCATCCGCCTCCGTCACCCATCGGAGGTTGCTGCACTCGTGAACCCGATCCTGGCCGTCGGACAGATCCTGCTCAGCATCGCGCTGATCGCGTCCATCCTGTTGCAGGCGCGCGGCACCGGTCTGTCCGGGACCTTTGGCGGCGATTTGGGCGTGTACCGCAGCCGCCGCGGCGTGGAGCGCCGGCTGTGGCAGTTCACGATCCTGCTGCTCGTGCTGTTCATCGTCTTCGCGCTGGTCTCGTTCCTCTACGTCCGCTGATCGCGGCCCGGCTGCGGTCGCACCCGCGGAGTCCCAGCCCGTGAACCGTCGCGATCGCGTGATCGTGGTCGCCCTCGTGACGGCGCTTGTCGTCCTGGGTGCCGTGATCGCGACGCCCCGCCAGCGGGCAGGACCGGATCCCGGCGGGCAGGCCGCCGCCACCCCCGACATCACGATGCCCTCGCCGATCATCCTGCGCGAGGGCGTGGTGGGCACGCCGACGTCGATCACCCCGGTGACGATGCGCAGCCGGGCCGATCGGGTGCTGGTCGGGCTCGTGTTCAGCGGGCTCGTGCGGCTCGGTCCCGGCAGCACCTACCAGCCGGACCTCGCCGAGTCGTGGACGACCGACGAGACGGGTTCGGCCTGGACCTTCACGATCCGGGCTGACGCCGTCTGGCACGACGGGATCCCGGTCACCGCGGAGGACGTGGTGTACACCGTCGGCGCGCTGCAGAGTCCCGACGCGGCCGGGGCCGCCGCCGGTGCATGGGCCGACGTGACCGTCGAGGCGGTCGATGAGCGGACGGTTCGGCTGATGCTGGGCACGCCGATCGCCGGCGTGCTCGCGCTGGCCACCCAGCCCCTGCTCCCGGCCCACCTGCTCGCCGAGGTCCCGTACGCGGACCTGGCAGCCAGCGACTTCGCGCAGTTCCCGCTCGGCAGTGGTCCCTTCTCGCTGCTCGAGGTGGATGCGCAGGGGGCCACGCTCGTCCCTGCGTCGGGCGTCGTGGCGCCCGAGCCCGACGAGCCCCTCGGCGGCGCGTCACCGAGCCCCTCCGGGGATTCGCTCGCGACGCCGCTGCCCCAGCCCAGCGCGGGACTGCCACGTCCCTATCTCGACGAGCTGCGGGTCCGCTTCTATCCGGACGAGGCTGCGCTCGCGACCGCACTGGAGGGCCGCGAGGTCGACGTCGTCGCCGGCCTGTCGGCTGCCACGCTGGACGGGATCGCGGCCGACGCCGGCCTCGATCGGCTGGTCTATCCCAAGACCACGCTCTCCGCCGTGCTGCTCAACCTGCGTCCGGACCACGAGGAGCTCCGTGACGAGACTGTCCGGCGCGCGCTCCTCGCTGCGATCGACCGCGACCAGCTTGTCGCCGGCGTGCTCGGCGGCGACGCCACCCGGGCCGATGCGCTGATCCCCCCAACGTCGGGCGTGTTCGATGCCACGGCGGCCGGACGTGTCGCCTTCGACCCCAAGGCGGCAGCCAAGGCGCTGGACAAGGCCGGCTGGACGAAGAAGGACGGCCAGTGGGTCGCGCCCGGTGGCAAGGCCCCCTACGCTCTCGAGGTGCTCGGCGTCCCGTCGTCCTCCAATCCGCGTCTCGCCGCCGTCGCGGACGCTGTGCGGAGCGCCTGGCGCGAGTTCGGGTTCGACGTGCAGGCGGTGACGCTGAAGGCTGGCGACGTGGCGTCCCGCCTTCGAGAGGGAACCTTCACGGCGGCGGTGGTGGACATCGCGGAAGGCCTGGAGCCCGATCTCTACCCGCTGCTCGCCACCACACAGGTCCAGTCGACCGGATCCAACCTCGCCGGCTACCAGGACCCGACGCTGGACCCGCTCCTGGAGGCGGCACGCGCCCCCGGGACCCAGGAGGAGCGAGCCACGGCGTGGACGGCGCTGCTCGCCGGGCTGGCCACCCGGCAGCCCATCCTGCCGCTCGCCTGGATCGACGAGATCATGCTCGCCCGGGGGCTGGAAGGCGTGACGCCGCGGCTCATCGTGAACACGGGCGATCGGTATTGGGATGTGCTAGCATGGCGCCTCGCTGCAGACCGGTGAGCCCTCGGGCGCCCCGGTTCGCGGTCGGGCCGAGGTGGCGGAATGGTAGACGCGCTGGTTTCAGGTACCAGTGGCTGCAAGGCCGTGTGGGTTCGACTCCCTCCCTCGGTACCACCCTCATCGTGGGGGTCCCCGACGCCGGCGAAGGTGCACCAGCCCAGGTGGCGGAATTGGTATACGCGTACGTTTGAGGGGCGTATGAGGCAACTCATCCGGGTTCAAGTCCCGGCCTGGGCACCACCCTCCTGACCTCGTCACGGGCGGCCGACTGGCCGCCCGTCCGCGATTCCGGGCGGTTAGCTCAGTTGGTCAGAGCGCCTCGCTTACACCGAGGATGCCGGGGGTTCGAGTCCCTCACCGCCCACCACCCCCTGCCCAGCGGAGGTGCCCCTTGATCGGTCGCGTGATGCTGCGAATCCTCGACCTGCAGGATGCCTGGGAGGCACGCCGGCGGGCGTAGCGCCGCGCGGAGAAGGGGCTCGCGGATCCGTGATTGCGATCTGCATCAGGACGGACCCGTCGGAGCAGGGCCCGGGACCCGAAACCCCTGCTTCGAGGAGCGACCGCCGAGCGGAGGCGTCGGATCTGATCCAGATCCCGATCAGAGCGGCCCCGGGATCGCCCCGCATCGGCGCGACCGTGGCGCCTGACGCCACGACACGGGACGTCAGGGCAGGCATCAGATCGCGCGCCGAGATATCGGGTGGCGAGATGCACGCGGGGCTGCCAGCCGCGACCCCGACGCTGGAACCGCACGCGGTATGCTGCGTGTCAGGAAACCGTGCGCCCGCGCACACCAGGGAGGCCCAATGGAACTCATCGTCATCCTGGCGATCGTCGTCGTCATCGTCCTCGTGTTCGTCGGGATCTACAACGGTCTCGTCACCCGCCGCAACCGCATCGACGAGGCGTTTGCGCAGATCGAGGTCCAGCTCAAGCGCCGGCATGACCTGATCCCGAACCTCGTGCAGGCCGTGAAGGGCTACATGGGCTTCGAGCAGGACGTGCTCACCCGGGTCACCGAGGCCCGTGCCTCGGCCGTCGCCGCCGGCGCCCAGGGACCCGCCCAGCAGGCGCAGGCCGAGGGCATGCTGACCGGGGCCCTGCGCAGCCTGTTCGCGGTCGTCGAGAACTACCCGGAACTGAAGGCCAACCAGAACGTGATGCAGCTCCAGGAGGAGCTCACCACCACCGAGAACCAGATCAGCTTCTCGCGCCAGCACTACAACGCCACGGTTCTCGACTACAACAACACGATCCAGACGATCCCCAGCGTCCTGGTCGCGGGCCCCCTCGGCTTCTCCAAGCGCGAGTTCTTCGACGCTGAGCCCGAGGCCGCCAACGTCCCGAACGTGGACCTGACGCTGAACTAGCAGGCCGCGCCCGGCCGGGCGCCGCGCTGGACCACCATGGCAACCACCTTCTACGGCCAGATCGGGGCGAACAAGCGGAACTCCGTCATCCTCGCCCTGGCCGTCGTCATCCTGCTCGGGCTGCTCGGCCTGTTCATCGGGTGGGGGGTCACGGGGGATCCACGCGCGGCCCTGCCGTCGACGGGGATCGCGATCGGGGTCGGGCTCCTGGCCTCCCTGTTCTCGTACTTCCTCGGCGACTCGCTGGTCCTCGCAACGTCGGGCGCGCGCGAGGTCAAGCCGCCGGACATGCCGCAGCTCCTCAACATCGTCCAGGAGCTCGCCATCGCGGCCAACGTGCCCATGCCCCGGGTCTACCTCATCAACGACACGGCCCCCAACGCGTTCGCGACCGGGCGGGACCCAGCCCATGCATCCGTGGCGATCACGACCGGCCTCCTCCAGAAGCTCGACCGGGAGGAGCTCCAGGGGGTCATGGCCCACGAGCTGAGCCACGTCCGCAACTTCGACATTCGCTTCTCGCTGATGGTCGGCGTCCTCGTCGGATCGATCGCGCTCCTGGCCGACTTCTTCCTGCGCTTCACCTTCTGGGGTGGTGCGGGCCGGGGTGGACGGAGCCGTGACTCGGGGGGTGGGGGAGGGATCCAGGTCGTGGTCTTCGTGGTGGCGATCGTCCTCGCGATCATCGCCCCGATTGCCGCGCGCCTGGTCCAGCTGGCGGTGAGCCGGCAGCGCGAGTATCTCGCCGACGCCTCGGGGGTGGAGCTCACCCGAAACCCCGTCGGGCTCGAGCGCGCGCTCGCGAAGATCACCCTCGACACCGAGCCGCTGGAGGTGGCCAACCGCGCCACGCAGCACCTCTACTTCGACAATCCAGTCAAGGCGGCGACCGAATTGAAGCGGGGCCTGTTCTCGACCCACCCGCCGGCGATCGAGCGAATCAACCGTCTCCGTCAGCTCACCGGCCAGCCCCCGGTGCCCGACGCCCGCCTTGTCCTGGACCCGTCAGCGCAGGCCGCCTACATCCGCACGGAAGCCACCGGGTCACGCTGACTTGAGGCTCCCGGCCGGTTGCCGCCCGTTCAGGTCCCGTGCTATTCTCCGGCGCGCCGACGGGCTCCCGCGGGGGTCCGGGACCGGGCCGAGATAGCTCAGTTGGTAGAGCACGCGACTGAAAATCGCGGTGTCGCCAGTTCGAATCTGGCTCTCGGCACCATCACCTGGTCGGTCATCGAGCGGAAGTGGCTCAGTTGGTAGAGCATCACCTTGCCAAGGTGAGGGTCGCGGGTTCGAGTCCCGTCTTCCGCTCCACTCCCCCCTGTATCCTCGACCCAGCCCGGCACCGCTGCCCCTTCGTCTAGCGGTAGGACAGCGGACTTTGGATCCGTTAGCCGAGGTTCGAATCCTCGAGGGGCAGCCAAACTGAATCCGACCGGCCCGCGAATGGACCGGTGCCACGGGGCGACGTGGTGAAGTGGCTTAACACGGAGGTCTGCAAAACCTCTATTCATCGGTTCGAATCCGATCGTCGCCTCCACCAATCCAAGGATGAAACGGGTCCTCCGGGGCCCGTCTTCTGTTTCCGTACCGACCCTCTGATCCCAACAGGTACGCGATTGGCGTGTCAGGCCCTCGGGCTCTCCTCGGGTTGAGACTTCGCCGGCGTCACCGAGGGCACCGGCCGTCGTACGATGCGCGGTGCTCGCGACGAGCCATCGCCGAGGTGGCGGAACCGGCAGACGCGGCGGTCTTAAACACCGCTGGGGGCAACCCCGTCCGGGTTCAAATCCCGGCCTCGGCACCAGCCTCGTCGAGCTCCGGTCAGCGACGGCCGAAGAGGCCCCGCTTCTCCTTCTTGTGCGCATCGGCGTCGGCAGCCGACGGCGCCGGGGTTGCCGACAGGGCGGCGCCGAAGACCGCCAGGGCGAGCGCGCGGAGCTTGTCGGCCGGCATCGACTTCGGAGCGCTCCGCACCACGGGGCTGCCCTCGTTGACGGCCTTGAGGTACACGATCGGATCGTAGGGGAGCTCGGCCGTGATCTTGTTGCCGAGCGCGGTCTCGATGTCGGACCGCTTGAGCAGCTCGCGGGCGAACGCGTTGTTGAGCACGAACACCGTCCGTCCGGCCAGCGCCCCGGTGTCGGCGAGCTGCTCCAGCAGGATGTGGACGGAGTTCAGCGCCGGGATCTCGGGCAGGACCGGGACCACCACCGTCTCCGACTGCGAGAAGAGCGTCGCGAGGCGGTTGTCGAGCGCGGTGCCGGCGTCGATGACGACGATCTCGTAGGCCTCGCGCGCCCGTGCCAGCACGAGCTCGATGTGCTCGGCCGTGATCAGCCCCGCGAACGACGGCGATGGCGGCGACGCGAGGATGTGGAGCCCGCTCGCGTGGTGGATGGCGTAGGTCCGGAAGAGGTCCGTCTCGTGGAGGGCCGCCTCGTCGCGTGACAGCTCGAGCAGCGTCTGCTTGGGCTGCAGGTTGAGATGCGACGCCACCTGGCCGAACGCGAGGTCGAGGTCGACCAGGAGCACCTGGTTGGGGCGTGCCTCGGCGGCGACGACGGCCAGGTTGGTGGCCACGGTCGTCGTCCCCACGCCGCCCTTTGGGCTGAACACCGACACCAGGCGGTTGCGCCCCGTGGCGCCGATGGAATGGCTGGGACCGCCGGATGCCGCGCTCTGCGAGTGGAACGCCAGGGCGTCCACTCGGGCGAGCAGCTCCTGGTCGTTGAACGGCTTCGCGATCACCTCGTCGGCACCCATCTCCAGGAGCGAGATGGTCTCCTCGAGGTTGCCGCCGTGCGCCACGGCGAGGACGGGCAGGCCGGCGGTGGCGGCGGATGCTCGCAGCATGGTGACCACGTCACGCACCGTGGCCGGGTGCGGCACCGTGTCGATCATCAGCAGGCTGTAGCCGGCAGCGGCGGTCACGGCCTCATCGGGCCGAGTGACCACGGTGACGCCGTGACCCTGCTGGGTCAGGACGGTGACGAGCGCCTGGACGGCCGACCGCTCGGCCGCAAGAAGCAGGATTGAGAGCTGCACGCCTCTCCCCGGGAAGGTGCGCCACATGGGCAGTGGTGACGGCGGAAGAATACGGCACCCGGGCGATGCCCGCCGCCAGGCGGCAAGGGGGACCTTCCGGACCGATCGGGACAGGCCGGGATGGGCGGGCTCACGGCCCGTGCTATCCTGCCCCGGTCCTTTCGGCTCCGTGACGGCACGCCGTCAGCGGGGCAGATCCCATTGGAAGGAGTAGAGCAGGCCGTGCGCCGCTATGAACTCATGCTCGTGCTCAAGCCGGATGCGCCGGATGAGCGAGCCGCCGCGGTCATCGACCGCACCACCCGCTATGTCGTCGCCTCTGGCGGCCAGATCGTCAAGGTGGCGCCCTGGGGGCGTCGTCGGCTGGCCTATCAGATCGACCGCTACCGCGAGGGCTCGTACCACATCGTGGTGTTCGAGTCCCCGGCCGAGGCGATCGCCGAGATGGAGCGCAGCCTCCAGATCACCGAGGATGTGCTCCGGTACCTCGTGACCCGGACCGTCAGGCCCGTCAAGGCCCGGCGCGACGCGTCCGCGAGCGCTGACAGCGACGACTCCGACACCGACGACGACTCCGACATCCCGTCCTCCGAGGACGACGACGAAGAGGACGCGGACGAGCGGATCGACGAATCCGAGAGCGAGGCCGCACCCGCGGCCATCGACTGAGCGAGGAGAGCCAGCAATGGCGTTCGCGAAGGTCATGATCATCGGCAACCTCGGGCGTGATCCCGAGATGCGCTACACGCCCAACGGGAGGCCGGTGACGGAGTTCTCCGTCGCCGTCAGCCACCGGAGCCGGGACGCGCAGACCGGCGAGTGGCAGGACGACCAGACCGACTGGTACCGGGTCACCGTCTGGGGGGAGCGCGCCGAGCGCACCGCCGAGCAGTTCCGCAAGGGCAACAAGGTCTTTGTCGAGGGCCGGTTCCGCACGCGCGAGTTCGAGGGCCGTGACGGCCAGAAGCGGGTCTCGCTGGAGATCACGGCCGACAACGTCATCAGCCTCGACGCGCGCGTCCGGGACGAGGAGGGCGGCTCGTTCGCCTCTCCGTCCGGCGGCTTCGGCGGCGGCAGCGGGGGTGCGACGCCCAGCGGCGGCACCGGCGCCGGCGATCCCGTCCGGCCGACCCGTCCGTCCGCACCGCCGCGCGACGAAGATCTCGACGACCTCCCGTTCTGACGAATCCTCCGCGGCCCTGACGGCCGCTCCGGCGGGCAGCCCGCCACCACAACCCAGGAGACACCCATGCCGCCCCGCACGAAGAAGCGCGACGACTACTACCGGGATCGCCGGCGCCGGAAGGTCTGTTCCTTCTGCGCCGACAAGACGGTCGCGATCGACTACAAGGAGGTCAACCGCCTCCGCCGCTACCTGTCCGAGCGCGCCAAGATCGAGCCGCGCCGCAAGACCGGCACCTGCGCCGCCCACCAGCGCGAGCTCTCGGTCGCGCTCAAGCGGGCGCGCCACGTGGCCCTGCTCCCGTACGCGCCCCAGCACCTGCGCCCCTGATCCCGTGACCGAGCGTGGCGGACGCACGGGGGGGGCGGAGGCAGCTCCGCCTGCTCCGCGTTGATCGCCGGGCTCGTCCTGCTCGTCGGGGGCGCCGCGGCCGGAGCCTTCGGGTCCCTGCTCGGGCTCGGCGGCGGCATCCTCATCGTGCCGCTGCTCACGCTCGGCTTCGGGCTGCCGCTGCGCGAGGCGGTGGCGGTCTCGCTGGTGTCGGTGATCGTGACCTCGAGCGCATCGGCCGCCGTCTATCTCCAGCGGCACGTCGCCAACCTGCGGCTGGGCATGACGCTCGAGCTGTTCTCGGCCGGTGGCGCGCTCGTCGGCGGCCTGATCGCGTTCCTGATCGCCGAGCGGGTCCTGGCCGCCCTGTTCGCGGCCCTGATCGCCTGGGTCGCGATCTCGATGCTCAGGCGCGGGGACACATCGCGCGCCGCGGGCGCGGCACCGGGCTCCGAGAGCCTCGGGATCGAGGACGACGGCCCGGCATTCGTCCTGGCCGCTACCACGTCGTCCGGCCACGTGATCGATGCCGCTCCGACCCGCGGAGATGCGGGCGGTTCCCTCGCCGGTGCGCTCTCGGGTCCGGGCTACCTCGTGCAGCGCCTGCCGCTGGGCATGGTGGGGTCCGTGTTCGCGGGTCTCAACTCCTCGCTGCTGGGCGTGGGCGGGGGCATCATCAAGGTGCCGGTGATGCACCTGCTGATGGGCGTCCCGCTGCGGACCGCCACGGCGACGAGCAACCTGATGATGGGCATCACGGCAACCTCGTCGGCGGTGATCTACCTCCTCCGCGACGAGATCGATCCGTTCGTGACCGGACCGATCGTGCTGGGTGTCTTCCTCGGGGCGTCGATGGGCGCGCGGCTGGCCCACCGGGTGGATCTGCGGGTCCTTCGCTGGCTGTTCGTGGCGGTCCTCGCCTACACGGCCTTCCAGATGACCCTGCGGGCGCTGGCGCTGTGAGCGTCCTGGACGCCGGGCGGACCGGCGACGATGCCGCTGTTGCGCTCGAGGCGGTTATCGGGCGCCTGCTCGTCATCGGGACCTGGCTCGCGATGCTGCTCGTCCTTGCGGGCGTCGCGCTGATGCTCGTCAACGGGGTGGACCCGCTGACCCACGGGGCCATGCCGTCGTTCAGCCCGGCCCAGGTCTGGACCGACCTCGTTGCGCTCCGGCCCGAGGGGTTCCTGTGGTCCGGGATCGTGCTCGTCCTCGCCCTGCCGGTCGGGCGTGTCGCCGTCGCCGGCCTGGGGTTCGTCGCCGCGCGGGATGGCCGCCTTGCGCTCGTGTCGCTCCTCGTGCTGCTCGTGGTGCTGACCTCGGTCGTCGCCGCGGTTGGTCTGGGAGTCTGACGTGGACCTGATCCTGCTGGCCCTTGCGTTCGTGGTGATCCTCGCCGGCGCCGAGCTGTTCACCAACGGTATCGAGTGGTTCGGCCGGAAGCTCAACCTCGCCCAGGGCGCGGTGGGATCGGTGCTCGCGGCGGTGGGCACGGCGCTGCCGGAGACGATGATCCCGCTGATCGCCATCGGCTTCGGCGGCGGCCGCGAGACGACCCACGCGGTGGGTGTCGGGGCGATCCTGGGGGCGCCGTTCATGCTGTCCACGCTGGCCATGTTCGTGACCGGCCTTGGCGTCATCGCGTTCCGTCGCCGGCGGCTGACCGGGACCCGGATGGTGGTCGACACCACCGTCCTCGTCCACGACATCCGCTACTTCCTGATCGCCTACGCGCTGGCGATCGCGACCGCGTTCCTGCCGCCCGACCTGGACGTGGTCCGCATCGCGGTGGCGGTCGTCCTGATCGGGATCTACGTGTACTACGTCAAGGGACATCTCGACGCCGAGGCCGCGGACCAGGAGGATGAGCTGGAGCCCCTCCGGTTCCGCCGGATGGACCGGTCCGGCCATCGCGCCGACCCGGGCACCCCCCGGCTGCGGGTCGTCGGGTTCCAGGTGCTGTTCGCCCTCGGCTGCATCATCGGTGGGGCGTACCTGTTCGTGGGCGCGGTGGAGAACGTGTCCCGGGCACTCGGGGTCAGCGAGCTGCTGCTGGCCCTGGTGATCGCCCCGATCGCCACCGAGCTGCCCGAGAAGTTCAACTCCCTGATCTGGGTCCGCCAGGGCAAGGACACGCTCGCGATGGGCAACATCACGGGTGCGATGGTCTTCCAGTCGGCCATCCCGACGGTCGTCGCGCTCGTGCTTGCAGGGTCCGCCTGGCATGTCAACGAGGACTCGCTGGTCGCGTTCCTGTCGGCCGGGATCGCGTTCCTCGCGGTCGCCGCCGTGTTCGGGCCGATGTGGCGCCGGAACCGGCTCGACGGCCGGTGGCTGCTCGTCGGGGGTGTGCTCTACGTGGCGTACCTGGTCATCGTCGGCCTCGCGATCGCGGGTGTGCTGCCGGCCGGGTGACCCTCCGGCCCTGGCGGGCCGGGCCCGGCTGGGCGCCATGGGCCCGGTGCTAGACTGCTGCCGTCACGAGGCACCCGCGGCCAAGGGCCGCACGCGACCTGGAGCCAACCCATGCTCACCCAGCAGCCGTCCGACACCGCGGCCGAGGCCGCTCCCGCCGCATCCCGATCCGTCGAGGACCTGATCGCCTACTTCGAGGGCGACTACGTCCCGCTCCGGGACGCGAAGGTCAGCATCATGACCCACGCGTTCATGTACGGGACGGCGACCT
Organism: uncultured Chloroflexia bacterium; assembly: GCA_963700555.1. Classification (GTDB taxonomy): domain Bacteria; phylum Chloroflexota; class Limnocylindria; order Limnocylindrales; family CSP1-4; genus CAIXZV01. The sequence continues at coordinate 63,752 of CAVOXZ010000017.1, read as the reverse complement.
TCGAGGGCATCCGGGGCTACTGGAACCCGGTGCAGGAGACGCTGCACGTCCTGTTCGTGCGTGAGCACCTCGCGCGCATCCGCAACAGCGCCAAGATGCTCCTGATGGAGAACATCCCGTCGGTCGACGACCTCGAGGAGATCGTGCTCGAGACTGTCCGCCGGAACCAGTTCCGCGAGGACGTCTACATCCGGCCCTCGTTCTACAAGAGCACCCTCGCGATCGGCGTCCGGCTCCACCACCTCGACCACCAGCTGTACGTGATCACGTCGCCGTTCGGGAACTACATCGACATCGACAAGGGCGTCCGGGTCATGACCAGCACCTGGCGCCGCAACTCGGACGAGGCGCTTCCGGCGCGGGGCAAGATCGTCGGCGGCTACGTCAACATGGCCTTCCAGAAGTCCGAGGCGGAGCTCAACGGCTTCGATGAGGCCCTGGTCATGACGGCTGACGGGCACGCATCCGAGGCGTCGGCGGCCAACCTGTTCATGGTCCGTGACGGCGTCGTGATCACGCCCCCGGTCTCGGATGACATCCTCGAGGGCGTCACCCGCAAGGCGGTCCTGACCCTGGCAGCCGACCTCGGCATCCCCACCGAGGTCCGGTCCGTGGACCGCTCGGAGCTGTACGTCTGCGACGAGATCTTCCTGTGCGGGACCGGCGTCCAGGTGAGCCCCGTGATCGAGATCGACCATCGGGCGGTCGGCACTGGCGCCGTCGGGCCCATCAGCCGCTCGATCTCCGAGCTCTACTTCAAGGCAGTCCGCGGCAACGATCCCCGCTACTCGGGCTGGCTCACCGCGGTCCGGTAGCCTGCCGGGGTCCGGCAGGGCGCGATTGGGCAAGCAGCCGGGCGCGCCTCAGCCGAGCGCGTCGACCTGCTTCTCGGGGGCGTTGCGCCCCAGCGTGACGATGAAGTCCACGATCACCGTCGGGTCGACGACGGGCACCACGGTGGCCCCGTACACCTGCTCCAGGAACGCGACCGTCTCCGGCATCCTGGTCTCCGCCCCGTTGTAGACCGTGATCTCCGTGGTCGCGAGCTGGTCCGCGACCCTCCTGTTCGGAGCCGAGGCGTCGAGCCCGTTGTAGGCGAGCCACTCCGCGTTGCCCGCCGACAGGCCGCGCCCGGACGCGTCCTGGACCCAGACCCGGGCCTGTTCCTCGCCGAGGCGGTCACGCTGGGCGAGCAGCTCGGCGCTGACCGAGAAGGCTTCCCTCACGGCACGCCGGATGCGCGAGATGTTGGGGGTGATGATGTAGCCCCGCGACGAGGCGGCGTACTCGGTGGCGTAGACGTTGGGCGAGAAGACGTAGGACCGGATGTTCTTCGTGTCGACCTCGTCGGCGAGCGAGAGCATCTTCGGGAGCTCGCCGACCGGGATGTCCGTCTTGACGCTCCGGCCCACGTCGTCGAGCAGCTGGTCGAGGTTGGCGAAGATGGCCTGGACGCTCATCTGGTCCTTGAGCGAGACGATGACGCGCTGCTGGCGCCGGCCACGGTCGAAGTCCGTTGACCGGTGCCGCGATCGCGCGTAGCGCAGGGCCTCGGCGCCGGTCATGTGCTGCGGGCCGGCGGGGATGTACAACCGGGTCAGGAAGCCGCCGCCCGACGGATAGAGGCTCTCGTAGACGGGCATCTGGACGTTGACCTGGAGGCCGCCGAGGGTGTTGATCGCGTCCCGGAAGCCACCGAAGTCCACCTTGACGTAATAGCGGATGTCGAGGCCGTAGAGCTCGCCCAGCAGCGCCTTGAGGGCGTTGAACCCGCGCGAGGTGACGCTCTTGCCCGGCCACAGGTCGGTCCGGTTCCGGTTCTGGTTGTACCAGCTGTTGATCTTGCCGGCGTAGGTCGAGCCCCACAGCGCCCGGGCGTTGGCCGGGACCGGCACGTCGACCATGTCGCGCGGGACCTGGAACATGGCGACCTGGCTGGTGACGGGGTCGATCGAGATCACGATCAGGGTGTCGGTGTTGAAGCTCGAGACGTCGCCGTCGCGGGCATCCACGCCGACGGCGAGAATGTTGAGACGCTCCTTGCCGTCCCACGGCGGCAGGGTGGGCGCGAGGCTGCCGACCGCGGACGGGACCGGCGTGGGGACGGCGTCGGTGGGTTCGGCCGGCGCCCCGGAATCGCCAGGCGTATCGGTCTCCGCCGGCTGCCCGGACGTGCCCGGGGTAGCCTCGGTGCCGGGCTGCTCGCAGTCGGGGTCGGACTCCTCGGAGAAGATGCAGTTGACCGCCCTCATGCCCAGCAGGTCGTAGCGGGCCACCGCGACGTGGCCGATGCCCATCACGAGGATGACGCTCAGCAGCCCGGCGATCGAGATGGGGTTCAGGGGCATCCTGGCCCGCCCGAGCCGGCCGCCGCCGGAGGCATCGGCCGCGTTGAGGAACCGGGCGACCTGCCACGCGTCCACGGCCGCAGCGACCCGGTACACGAGCGCCACGATGTTGCCGATGAAGATCGCGGTGAGCATCGCGGGGTCGGCCATCATCCCGAGCAGCTCCGCCCGGTCGCCGCGGATCACGATCCCGAGGAGCAGCGCGACCAGCAGCAGCGGCGCGGCGGCAAACCCGAGGGCGCGGGTGGGGGCGCCGGCGTAGGCGTGGCCGAGCCCCGGGAAGATGAGCGAGAGGAAGGCGGCGCCGAAGGCGGAACGCGAGCGCGGAGCCCGCTGGGGAGTCGACATCGGGCCGAATGATACGCGCCGGTGGGATTCGTTGAGGCAGTCGGCCCCGTCCCGTCACGAGTCGGGCCGCATTGCCGATAGACTGGTGCCCCGCCGCGGCCGGCCGTGGCCCGCGCCGGATCTCCACCGAGGCCAGATGTTCCGACCCGTCACCGCCCGACCCGACTTCGTCGCGCAGGAGCACGCGCTGCTCCGGGAATGGGACGAGCGGCGGACGTTCGCCCGCCTGCGCGCGCAGAACGCCGGCAACGAGCGCTGGAGCTTCCTCGACGGGCCGATCACGGCCAACAATCCGATGGGTGTCCACCATGCGTGGGGGCGCGCCTACAAGGACCTCTACCAGCGCTACCACGCGATGCTGGGACACGACCAGCGCTACCAGAACGGGTTCGACTGCCAGGGGCTGTGGGTCGAGGTCAACGTCGAGCGTGACCTGGGCTTCACGTCCAAGCGCGACATCGAGGCGTTCGGGATCGACCGCTTCGTCACCCTGTGCAAGCAGCGCGTCCTGACCTATGCGGCGCGCCAGACCGAGCAGTCGATCCGCCTGGGCATGTGGATGGACTGGAACGACCCGGCCGAGCTCCGGCGCCTGCACGACCTCCTGGGCCAGGATCCGGCGGCGGTGACGACGATCGAGGGCCCGGACGGTCCGGTCACCGACACCGCGGAGATGCTGGTCGGCCGGCTCGGGATGCCCGAGACCGGCGGCTCCTACTTCACCTTCAGCAACGAGAACAACGACCTCATCTGGGGCTTCCTCGCCGAGTGCCGCCGGCGCGGCTGGCTGTACAAGGGCTCGGACACGATGCCCTGGTGCCCGCGCTGCGGGACCGGCCTGTCCCAGATGGAGATGAACGAGGGGTACGCGGACCGCGAGGATCCCGGCCTCACCATTCGCCTGCCGCTGCTCGACCGCCCGGGCGAGGCGCTGCTGGTGTGGACGACGACGCCCTGGACGTTGACGTCGAACGTGGCGGCCGCGGTCGGTCCGGACCTGCGCTACGTGAAGGTCCGCCAGGGCGAGGACCGGTTCTGGCTGGGCAAGGGGATGCTGAAGACGGCGCTCCGCGGCCCGTTCACGGTCGAGGAGGAGGTGGCGGGCTCCGACCTGGTGGGCTGGCGCTACACCGGGCCGTACGACGAGCTGCCCGCCGTCGCGTCGGCGTTCGAGGCTGCCGGCTACGGGCACCGGGTCGTGGCCTGGAGCGACGTCGGCGAGGACGAGGGCACGGGCATCGTCCACATTGCGCCCGGCTGCGGCGCCGAGGACTACCAGCTGGGCAAGCAGCTGGGGCTGCCCGTCATCGGGCCCATCGACGAGGCGGGCCGCTATCTCGCGGGCTTCGACTGGCTCAGTGGCCTCGAGGCGCCCGCGGTCGCCGAGCGGATCGTGGACGACCTGGAGCGGCGAGGGTTCTTCTACCACCTCGAGGCCTACAGCCACCGCTATCCGCACTGCTGGCGATGCGGGACGCCGCTGCTGTTCCGGCTCGTGGACGAGTGGTTCATCTCGATGGGCGAGGTGTACGACCAGCCGCGCGAGACGCTCACCCCGGAGCAGGTCGGCCGCAGCCTCCGCTACCAGATCATGGAGGTCGTGGACCGGATCCGGTGGATCCCGGACTTCGGGCATGACCGGGAGCTGGACTGGCTCCGCAACATGCACGACTGGATGATCAGCAAGAAGCGCTACTGGGGCCTGGCGCTGCCGATCTACGACTGCGCCGCGTGCGGCACCGTCGAGGTCATCGGGGGACGCGAGGAGCTCCGGGCGAGGGCAGTCGAGGGCTGGGACGCGTTCGATGGCCACACCCCGCACCGTCCCTGGGTGGACGCGGTCAAGATCGCCTGCCCATCCTGCGGCCAGCCCGTCGAGCGGATCGCGGACGTCGGCAACCCGTGGCTGGATGCGGGCATCGTGCCGTTCTCCACCCTGCACTTCCGCGAGGATCCCGAGTACTGGGCGAAGTGGTTCCCGGCCGACTTCATCACCGAGAGCTTCCCGGGCCAGTTCCGCAACTGGTTCTACTCGATGCTCGCGATGTCCACCGTCCTGCGCCGCACGGAGCCGTTCCGGACGATCTTCGGCTACGCCCTCGTGTTCGGCGAGGACGGGCGCCAGATGCACAAGAGCTGGGGCAACGCGATCGAGTTCGACGAGGCGGCGGACCGGATGGGCGTCGACGTCATGCGCTGGATGTTCGCGAAGGCCCGGCCAGAGGACAACATCCTGTTCGGCTGGCACGCCGCGGACGAGGCGCGTCGGGAGCTGCTGGTCCTGTGGAACGTGTACGCGTTCTTCGTCACCTATGCGCGCCTCGCCGGCTGGACCCCCGAGCGGGGGACAGGCCTGGTGATCGAGTCCGCCACCGCATGGCCGGTGCTGGACCGCTGGATCCTGTCACGGTCTGCCGGCGTGGCGGCCGAGGTCGGGGCGCGCCTCGACGACGTCGACGCGGTCGGGGCGACTCGAGCCATCAGCGCGTTCATCGACGATCTCTCGACCTGGTACCTGCGGCGGTCCCGGGACCGGATGCGGGCCGGCGCGGAGCCGGCGGACCGCGACGTGGCATTCGCCACCCTCCACGCCGCGTTGGTGAGCCTGTCACGGACCCTTGCCCCGATCCTCCCCTTCCTCGCCGACACGCTCTACGGGAACCTCGTGGCATCTGTCCTGCCCGACGAGCCGGACAGCGTCCACCTGACCCGGTGGCCGTCCGCGGCCCTGGCACCCCACCGCGACGAGACGCTCGAGCGCGCGATGGCGCTGTTGCGCGGTGCGGTGGACCTGGCGCGCACCCTCCGCGCGCAGGCCGGGCTCAAGGTGCGCCAGCCGCTGGCCACGGCCTGGCTCGCCATCCCGGATCGGGGGCTCGGGCTCGGGGCAGACCTCCTGGCGCTGTTCGCCGACGAGCTCAACGTGAAGCGGGTCGAGGTCATCCACGACGGGTCCGCGCTCGTGGAGCGGAAGGTCAAGCCGCTCCTGCCCAGGATCGGCAAGCGGCTCGGGTCCGTGATCCCCGCCGTCATGGCCGCCGCGCGCGAGGGTGCCGTGACGTTCCACGCGGACGGGTCCGTTTCGCTCGCCGGCGTGACGCTGGCACCCGACGAGGTCGAGATCCAGGCGACCCCGCGGCCGGGAACCGCGGTGGCCGATCGGGACGGGCTCGTGGTCGTGCTTGACACCGACCTCACGCCGGACCTGCGCGCCGAGGGTGATGCCCGCGAGCTCCAGCGTGCGATCCAGGACCTGCGCAAGGAGGCCGGGCTGGACCTCGACGACCGGATCGTCGTGTGGCTCGATGGCGCGGGCGCCGGTGGCGAGCTGGAGCCCCACCTGGGCTCGGTGGCGGCGGAGACGCTCGCGGACGAGCTGCGCCGGGAGTCCCCGCCGGACGGGCTCCCCACGGCGGCGGTCAGCCTCGATCGGGGAGAGGCGCGGATCGCGCTCCGTCGGACCGGGGGTGCCTGAGCTGATGACGGCCGGACCCACGCCGGGCGACGAGGGCGACAGCCTCGAGGAGGACGTGGAGATCGTCGACGAGGACGAGATCCTCGCGGACGACGCCGCGGTACGGCGGGCCGCGTGGCGCAGGCCGTCGGCGGGACGCTGGATCGTGTTCGCCGTCCTGGCGCTGGTGGTCGTCCTCATCGACCAGCTGAGCAAGGCGTGGGTGGCCGGGCAGCTGGCGCCGGGCGACGGGATGGTGATCGTTCCCGACCTGCTCAACGTCGTCTACGGGCAGAACTCGGGGATCCTGTTCGGGCTCCTGCCCCAGTCGGCGCCCGCATTCGCGATCGTGTCCATCGGCGTGACCGCGCTGATCGTCGTGTACCACGCGAAGGCGGGGCGCGGCATCGTCACCACGATCGCGCTCGGCCTCCTGCTCGGCGGGGCCATCGGCAACCTGCTCGACCGGCTCAACCACGGGCACGTGATCGACTGGGTCGACATGGGCATCGGCAGCCTCCGCTTCTGGACCTACAACGTGGCCGACGCCTGCATCACGACCTCGATCCTGCTGCTGATCGCGATGGCGGTGTTCCCGCGGATCGCGGACTGGGGCGCGGATGGCTGACCCGGACGACCCCAGCGTGCTGGGCGAGGACGACGTCGTCGACCCGGACGACGAGCTCGGGACCGCCCTCGGCCTGGAGCCGGGCCCACCGTCGGTGGCTCCCGGGCCGCGGCGGCTCGCCGTCCCGGAGGGCGAGATCGTCCGCCGCGTCGACCGCTTCGTCGCCGACCGGACGGGGCTCTCCCGGTCGTACGTGCAGAAGCTCATCAGCGATGGGCGGCTGGTCGATGACGCCGGCCGGCGGCTGCGGGCCAACTCGGAGGTCCGCGGCGGGGCCGTGGTCCTCGAGGTCCCACCTCCAGAGACCCCGTACCACCTCGAGCCCGATCCCACGATCCCGGTCGAGGTCGCCTACGAGGACGACGACGTCCTGGTCGTCAACAAGCCGGCCGGCCTGGTCGTCCACCCGGCGCCGGGTCACTGGCGCGGCACGCTCGTCAATGCGCTCCTGGCCCGTGGCGATCACTACGGGGGGATCGCGGGCGTCGCGCGACCCGGGATCGTCCATCGCCTGGACCGCGACACCTCCGGCCTCCTGATCGTGGCCCGCAACGACGCCGCCCAGGCGTCCGTGATGGCGCAGCTCAAGGCGCGCCGCGTTCGCAAGGCCTACCTCGCGCTGGCCCAGGGATCGGTGGCGGCGGCGGTCGGCCGGATCGAGGCGCCGATCGGGCGCGACCCGAAGGATCGCAAGCGGATGGCGGTGGTTCCCGACGGGCGCCAGGCGACCACCGGCTACCGCGTCCGCGAGCGGTTCCGGGACTGGACGCTGCTCGAGCTCGACCTCGTCACGGGGCGCACCCACCAGATCCGCGTCCATCTTGCCGCGCTCGGCCACTCCGTCGCGGGCGACGCGGTCTACGGCACGGGCACGGCCCGTCGAGGTCCGGACGGCCTGGACCGGCTGTTCCTGCACGCGTGGCGCGTGGAGCTCGTGTCGCCGTCGTCCGGCAAGCTGATCCGGGTGGAGGCACCGCTCCCGGATGCGCTCGAACGGGTGCTCACGGGGCTGCGCGAGGCCGAGACGTCGGCCGGCGGGCGGCCGGCGGGAGGGAACGAGTGACCGGACCAGAGGTGCTGCTCGGCGCGCCGGGCGCGCTGCTCGTCATCGTCAGCGGGCCATCGGGCGTGGGCAAGGACACGGTGATCGACGCGCTGCGCACCCGGCCGCGCGAGCCGGACCACCACTACGTGGTCACGTGCACGACCCGCCGGCCGAGGCAGGGCGAGGTTCCCGGCGTTTCCTACCAGTTCCTCAGCCGCGCCCAGTTCCACCAGCTGCGCGAGGCCGGCGAGCTGCTGGAGGCCAACGAGGTCCACGGGAACTGGTACGGGACGCCGCGACGCGAGGTGGCACGGGCGCTCGCCGAGGGGCACGACGTGATCCTCAAGATCGACGTCCAGGGGGCGATGGTCGTGAAGCAGCGGGTCCCCGAGGCGCTGCTCGTGTTCCTGGTCCCGCCGTCGCTCGAGGCGCTGTTCCAGCGGCTCCGCTCCCGTGCCACCGAGACCGCCGACGAGCTCGAGATCCGGCAGCGCAACGCCGCGATCGAGCTGGCGCGCCAGGGCGACTACGACCGCGTGGTCGTCAACGAGACCGGCCAGGTCGAACGGACCGCGGCCGAGATCGAGGCGATCATCGAGCAGGAGAAGCGCCGCAACGCCGAGCGGCAGATCCGCGTCGGCTGACGCCCGCCCCGGTCACGCGCCTATTGGGACGGCGCGAAGACCTCGATCTCGCGCCACGCGACCCACGACGGGCTGACAGCCGTCTCCACCCGCAGCATCCGGATCCCCGTGAGGGCCACCCGCGGCCGCCACTCGAGCGCGAGGGCGTCGGCGGTCGTGCCGCGGAACACCTCGAGCTCCTCCCAGCCGCCCCCCGTGGCCGGACCCCTTGCGAGCAGCCGGTGAATGGTGCGGCCCTCCGGGTACTGGGTGACCCGCAGCCTGACCATCGCGATCTCCCGTGCGCGCCCGAGGTCGATCTCGATCCACGCGGGCGGGCCCGCCCCGCTGTTCCAGTTGGTGCCGGGATCGCCGTCGACCGCCATGCCCGGGCCCGCCTCAGGGAGCGCGCTGGAGGCGCGCACGTCGGCCCCCAGCGCGAGGTTCGCCGGCGGCAGCAGGTCCGCGATCCCGCTGAGCTCCGCCGGGTCGGCGAGATAGCGGCTCACGAAGCCGGTCCAGGTCGTCGCGTCATCCACCGGGAGCACGCGATCGGGCCGGTCCTGCCAGCTCTGGAACAGCAGGTGGTCAGGTGGCCGGCCGGCGCCGTCGGCGGCCAGCGCGGTCAGCCGCTGGGCGAGGGTTCCGAACCACGCGCTGTCGTCGGGGTCCGACGGGTCGCCGAAGAAGATCACGCCCACGTCGGTCCCGCGGCGCCCGGCCTCGGTATCCAGGCGGTGGACCATCGACGGCCAGTCGGGTCGGCCGAAGTCCAGGTCGAGATGGACGAATGGCAGGCTGCGCCCGGCCCTCGCTCCGTAGGCGTCAAGCCACGCCAGCAGACGATCGGGGTCGAGATCCCGGGGCAGGGCCTCCGTGTCGCCCACGATCACGTCCGGGAACCGCTCGCGCATCACGGCCTCGAAGGCCAGCACCCCGTCCGCGATCCGGTCGAGCGACCAGCGGCAGGCCTCCGGCCCATCGTAGACGTGACCATAGAACCAGGGCTCATCCATGGCCACCAGGTCGATCCGCCCACCGGCCGCTGCGATCCGGTCCCCGATTCGGCGTGCCTCGTCCAGCCCGGGGAAGCCCTCCACGCCCTGGCCGCAGCCATCGGGCTCGAGTGGGCCCATCTCCACGGCGAGAGCGTGTCCGGTTTCGCGCAGCGAGCGGACCACCTCCGCGAGCTGGGCATCAGTGGCGGCGTAGGCGACCCATTCGCCGTACAGCTTGAACACCCCGATGCCGGCCGCCTTGCCCCAGTCCGCCCCGGCTCCGAACAAGGTCATGAAGTCTGGCGATCCGGTGAACTCCCGGCCCGGTCCCGTGGACAACGGGGGGAGGGGTGCAAGCCAGGTGAGTGGGCGGGCGGTCAGGTCCGGCGGCGCCGGCGGGGGACTTGCCGTGGCATCGGGCGCGCTGGTCGCGGGGGAGGGCGCCGACTGCCCGGCGGGAGTGACGGCCGGGGTCTCGATCGGATCGCCCGTTCGGATCACCGTTGCCGACGGGGTTGCCGGGGACGAGGAGCACGAGCCCATCAACAGCACCGCCGCGAACGCGGCCACCGCCGGCGCCGCACCCCGCCGGGGATCGCGGACCGGAGGCCTCGTCCCGCCTGGTCGTCCACCCATCACGTCCCTCGCATGGCTTGAGGAACGGCATTGTGCGCTTCCGGTCGCCTTCGGGTCAGACCGGCGGCTGCGACAATCGGTCCGTGCAGCTGTTCAGTGATGCGACCAGGCTCGTCGAGGTGGCCGTCGACGCCCCTGGCGGACCGGGACCGCGGACCTACACGTACCTCGTACCGGGTGGCCTCGAGGACCTGGAGGCGGGCGAGGCGGTCCTCGTCCCGTTCGGGAAGGGCGGCCGCCAGGCGATCGGGATCGTGATCGGGGAGGGGACCGCTCCTCCGGCTGGGGAGCTGCGTCCCCTGGCGGCGCGCGTTCGGTCCGACGGCCCACTGCTGCCGCCGCTCGCGCTGGCATTCGCGTCGAGCCTCGCCGCCCGGTATCTCGCCCCGCTTGCCGTCGTGATCCGGGCGATGCTGCCGCCGGGGATGCTGGAGCGCCTGGAGCTGATGGCGGAGGTCACGCCCGCCGGCGAGACCGGGATGGGCGACGTGGAGCCCGGCCTGACCCTCCAGGACCTGGACGTCCTCGACGAGCTGGCCGGCCGCGCCCGACCGGTGCGCGACCTGGCCAGCCCCGAGGGCCGTGCCGCGCTCCTGCGGCGGCTCCGAGCCCTTGCCGACGAGGGGCTGGTCGAACTGACCTGGACCTTGCTGGGGGCGGCGGTGGGCCCGCGGTACGAGCGGCGCCTGTGGCTCACCGACGATGGCCGATCCGCGGCGCGAGCGCTGTCTGCGGGCGAGCGGCTGCCGGGGCGCCCGCTGGGTCCGCGCCAGCGTGAAGCGCTGGCCGAGCTGTTCGAGCTCCCGGCGCCGGACGCGAACGGGATCGCCGCCGCACCGTTCGCGGAGCGGTTCGGCTCCTCGTCCATCGCGGGCCTCGTGCGGCGCGGCCTCGTGCGGGCGGAGGTCCGCGAGCGTCCGCGCCGACCGCTCGCGGACCGGCCGGCCCCGACGCGAGGCGCACGTCCGACGGGATCGACGCTGACCGACGACCAGGCCGCGGCTCTGCAGCTGGTCACCGGCGCGATTGCGGCCCGAGACGCGACCCCGATCCTGCTCGACGGCGTCACCGGCGGCGGCAAGACGGCGATCTACGTCGAGGCGATCGCCGCGTCGCTCGCTGCCGGCCGGCCGGCGATGCTGCTCGTGCCGGAGATCGCGCTGGCGACGCCGATCGTCGACCGCCTCCGCGCGGAGCTGCCGGCGAGGATCGCCGTCGTGCATTCCGCACTCGGCGACGGCGAGCGCGCGGACGAGTGGCGCCGGATCCGCGCCGGCGACGCGGATCTCGTGGTCGGGACGCGGACCGCGCTCCTGGCCCCGCTTGCCGACGTCGGGCTGATCGTCGTGGACGAGGAGCACGACGCCGCCTACAAGAGCGACCGCACGCCACGGTTCCAGGCACGGGACGGGGCCGTGGAGCTTGGACGACTGGCTGGAGCGGCGGTGGTCCTGGGCTCGGCCACGCCGGCGGTCGAGACCATGGGTCATGCGCGTGCGGGCCGGTACCGGCGGGCCGTGCTGCCGGTGCGCGCGGCCGGAGCCGAGCCCGAGGTGGCGGCGATCGACCTCCGCGAGGAGCTGGCGGCCGGCAATCGCGGGCTGCTCTCGGATGCGCTCGCCGCGGCCCTTGCCGAGCTCGACACCGAGCACGGGGACCGCGCGATCCTGGTCCTGAATCGCCGCGGGACGGCGTCGGTGGTGCTGTGCCGGGACTGCGGGTCGGTCCAGGCCTGCCCGGACTGCGACCGTCCGCTCGTGTACCACCAGGCGGGCATCACGCTGCGCTGCCACCACTGCGGCCGGGCCTGGCCGATCGCCACCAGGTGTCCGCAGTGCGCCTCGCCGCGGATCCGGTATCTCGGGGGCGGCACCGAGCGAGTCGAGCGCGAGGTCAGGGAACGCTTCCCATCGCTCCGCGTCGCGCGCCTGGACCGTGACGTGGTCGAGCGCAAGGGCGCCGCGGACCGCGTCCTCGACGCATTCGCCGCCGGGCGGACGGACGTCCTGGTCGGGACGAGCCTGGTCACCAAGGGCCTCGACATCGCCGAGGTCATCCTGGTCGGCGTCGTGTCGGCCGACATCGCGCTCAACCTCCCGGACGAGCGCGCCTCGGAACGGACCTACCAGCTGCTCGCCCAGGCGGTGGGCCGGGCTGGACGCGGCGACCGGCCGGGTCGGGCCCTGATCCAGACCTACCGTCCGGACCATCGGGCGATCCGCGCGGTCGTCGATCGCGATGCGTCCACGTTCTACGACGAGGAGCTCGCCCTGCGCGAGCGGTTCGGGTCACCCCCGTTCGGACGGCTCGTCAAGCTGACGGTCGGCCTCCCGGACCGCGAGGCGGCGGAGCGGGAGGCGATCGGGATGGCGGAGCGGCTTCGGGCTGCGGCGCGGGACGGTGGTTCACCCGTGCAGGTGGTGGGCCCGGCACCGGCGTACGTCGCGAAGCGCGGTGATCGCTGGCGGTTCCACGTCGTGCTCCGGGGCCAGGACCCCGTCGCGCTGCTGGACCCCGTGCCGGGCGCTCCCTGGAGCATCGACGTGGACCCGGAGTCGCTGCTCTGACGGTCCGTGCCGCACGTCCGGGATGAGCGGCACGTGCCAAACGCGCGGACAACGGCGACAATGGGTCCGCACCCGAACATTGGCATGGACCATGCCCGAAGGAGGCACGCGATGACCGAGCAGACCCCGCCCCTCGCCGACGAGCCGATCCCCGACGAAGGGACGGACGGCGACGACTCCGGTGGCGCGAGCCGCGCCCGTGAGATGCTGAGCCAGCTGGAGTCGATGATCCAGCAGGTCGGGACGGCGGCTGCACCCGTTGCCCGCCAGGTCAGCGCCAAGGCGGCCGAGCTAGCCGCGCTGGCTGCCGTGAAGGCCGGTCCGGCTGCCCAGAAGGCCGCCGAGTTGACCACGGAGTACGGCCAGCGGTTCGCCGAGAAGGCCCAGACCGTGGCGTCGGACCTGCGGCACCAGGGTGCCGAGGAGGGCACCGAAGAGACGGCTGCCGTCGAGGCGGGCGAACCCGCCCCCGACGAGGACGAGACCGCGGGCACCCCCGGCTAGAGGTTCCGGCCGCAACGTCCGCGGCCACACCCCGCGACGCATCGCCGACCGCCCGCCCCGAGGGGTCAGGGCGGTCGGTTTGCGTATACTCGGCCGATCATGAGCGTCAAACCCATCGTCCTCCTCGGCGATCCCCGTCTGCGCCTGAAGGGCGAGACCGTGGACAGCTTCGGCAAGTACCTCCACGAGCTCCTCGACGACCTGACGGACTCGATGCGCCACGCGCCCGGCGTGGGCCTCGCGGCACCCCAGCTGGGCGAGGCGCAGCGGGCGTGCGTGATCGAGGTGGAGAGCCAGCTGTACGAGCTGGTGAACCCGCAGATCGTCCGGGCCCACGGCGACGACCGGGATCTCGAGGGCTGCCTGTCGATCCCCGGCTACGTCGCCTACGTCACGCGGCGGGAGAAGGTCTGGGTGGTTGCCCAGAACCGGTTCGGCAAGAAGATCAAGGTCGCCGGCTCCGGGCTTCTCGGCAGGGCCTTGCAGCACGAGCTCGACCACCTGCAGGGCAAGCTCTACATCGACTACCTCGACTCGATGGAGGAGCTGATCGCCGTGGGCCACGGCGACGACGAGACCGACGGCGACGGGGATGGGGACGGCGCCCCCGACGCGCGGATCCGGCGGGCAACGAGCGCCCTGGCGTGACGCCTCGGCCGGGCGGGGCCACGCGCGTCCGGACGGTCTTCCTCGGCAGCGGGGCCTTCGGGATCCCCGCGCTGCGCCGCCTGGCCCGGCACCCGGACGTGGACCTCGTCGGCGTGGTCACGGCGCCCGCGCGGCGTGTCGGGCGCCGGCAGGTCCTCACGCCGACCCCGATCGGCATGCTGGCGGTGCAGCTGGGTCTCGAGCCCCTGCTCACCCCGGAGCGCCTGCGGGCACCGGAGGCGATCGCCACGATCCTCGCGCTCGAGCCGGCGCTGGTCGTGCTCGCCGACTACGGCCAGATCGTGCCTCCGGCGCTGCTGGACCTGCCGCACGGGGCCCTCAACCTGCACCCATCCGCGCTGCCGCGCTGGCGCGGCGCGGCTCCGGTGCCCGCGACGATCGCGGCCGGCGATGCCTCGACCGGCGTGACCCTGATGCGCATGGACGCGGGGCTGGACACGGGGCCGATCGTCGCCCGCGTTGACGTGCCGCTGCGGGGCGACGAGCGGGCGCCCGATCTCGAGGCGCGCCTCGCCGAGGTGGCCGCCGAGCTCCTTGACGATCGCCTCGGCGCCTGGATCCGCGGCGAGCTGGAGGCGGTCCCGCAGGCTTCGGACGGCATCACGCTCACCCGGCCGCTCCGCCGCGACGACGGCCGGCTCGATCCGTCGCGCCCGGCGGCCGAGCTGGAGCGGCTGGTCCGGGCCTACCTGCCGTGGCCCGGCACGTTCCTCGACCTCGACGACGGCGCGGCTCGTGGTCAGCGAGGCATCGGTCGCGCCGTCCGAGCCCGGTGACGTTGCCGGCGCGATCGTGCGCCATGGCGAACGGCCGGCCCTGGTCACGCGGTGACGGCCGTCTCGTGCTCGAGCAGGTCACCCCGGCCGGGCGTCGCCCGATGACCGGCGAGGCGTGGCTCCGCGGCCGTCGCGACCCGGCCTGAGGCGGGCCCGGCGCCGCGCGTGTCATCATCGGGGGCGATGACCGACGACACGCCCGCCATCACCCCGTTCTTCGGGCTGCGGCCGGCCCCCTCCGCCAGCCGGCCCCGCGATCCTCGCCCGGGGATCAGCGACCTGGCTCCCGACGCCCTGGCCGCGTGGTTCGCGGAGCGCGACCATCCGGCCTATCGAACGCGCCAGGTCCTCGACGCGGTGTGGCGTGGCCGGCAGGCAACGTTCGACGAGATCCTCACCCTGCCCGCGTCCCTGCGCGCGGAGCTGGCCGCGGCGTTCCGGTTCGACACGGTCGAGGAGACCGAGATCCGCCTCACCGACGGGGTGCTGACCGAGAAGGCCGTCCACCGCCTGTCGGACGGGCTGCTGGTCGAGTCGGTCCTCATGCACTACCCGGCCCGGGAGGGATCGCGCGAGCGGCACACGCTGTGCATCAGCTCGCAGGCCGGCTGTGCCGTGGGCTGCCCCTTCTGCGCGACGGGCGAGCTGGGCATGGAGCGCGATCTCGAGACCGCGGAGATCGTGGACCAGGTGCGCCACGCCGCGCGCCGGCTGGCCGCCGATGGCCGGCACCTCACCAACGTCGTGTACATGGGCATGGGCGAGCCGCTGCTCAACCTGGACCGGGTGCTGGAGTCGATCGAGGCGCTCAACGACCCGAAGCGGTTCGGGCTCGGCGCGCGACACATCACGGTCTCCACGTCCGGGGTGGTGCCCGGGATCCGGCGGCTCACCGCGCTCGGGCCGCAGTTCACGCTGGCGATCTCGATCCACGCGGCCCGCAACCCGCTGCGCGACGTGCTCGTCCCGCTCAACCGGCGGTGGCCGGTGGAGGAGGTGGTGGCCGCCGCGCGGGAGCATGCGCAGGTCACCGGGCGTCGGGTGACCTACGAGGTCACGATGATCGACGGCATCAACGACACCGATCTCGACGCCGACGCGATGGCGGAGCTGCTGCGCGGCGAGCTCGCCCATGTCAACCTCATCCCGATGAACGCGGTGGCGCACACGCCCTGGACCGGCACGCCGATCCCGCGCGTGGAGCGGTTCGCCGAGCGCCTGCGGGCGGCCGGCATCGCGACCACGATCCGGTTCAACCGCGGCACCGAGATCGGGGCGGCGTGCGGGCAGCTGGCGGCAGAACACGCCGACCAGCCCACGCCGATCGTCGTCCAGCGGCGACGTGAGCGGCTCGTGGCGCAGAGCGCCGCGGCGCTGCGGGGCGAGCGGTCCACCGAGCCGGTGCCCGCCGGGGTGGGGGAGCGGATGAGCGGCGTGGAAGTCCCGGTGCCGGGCCCGGGACCGGGCCTGCCCGGGAGCCGGCGCCCGTCGGGGGTGCTGGTGGCAGCCTCGATCCTGGACAGCGACCTCGGGTCCCTCGCGGACGAGATCCGGCGGGCCGAGGCCGCGGGTGCGGACCGGATCCACCTCGATGTCATGGACGGCCACTTCGTCCCCAACATCACCTTCGGCTGGACGATGATCGCCGCGCTGCGGCGCACGACCGCGCTGCCGTTCGACGCCCACCTGATGATCAGCGAGCCGGGGCGCTGGGTCGAGGAGTTCCTCGATGCGGGCTGCGACTCGATCACGTTCCATGTCGAGGTGGATGCGCCACAGGTCCGGCCTGCGCTGGTGCGGATCCGCGAGGCCGGGCGGTCGGCCGGGCTGAGCGTGAAGCCCGGGACGCCGCTGTCGGCGCTGGATGCCTATCGGGAGCTGCTGGACATCGTCCTGGTGATGACCGTGGAGCCCGGGTTCGGTGGCCAGGCGTTCATGGCGGACGTGGCCGAGGCCAAGCTGCTCGGGGCCCGTGCATGGCTTGACCCGAACGGGGCCAGCGAGGTCCAGGTCGACGGCGGAGGCAGGTCGGGCACGGCCGAGGTCATCGGGCGCGGCGGGACGGACGTCATCGTGGCCGGCTCCGCGCTCTACCGCGCGGACGACATGGCGGCCGAGGTGGAGCGGATCCGGTCCGTCGCCGGCGCGGCTCGGGCCGCGTCGACGCTCAGCCGGTAGCGAGCCCGTCGTGCGCGCGCTCCTGCAGCGGGTCTCCCGGGCCGAGGTCAGGGTGGGGGATCGCCTGGTTGGGGCCATCGGGCCCGGGCTGCTCGTGCTCCTGGGTGTCGGCCATGGCGATGATGACGCCACTGCGGACTGGCTGGCGCGCCGGATCTGCGAGCTGCGCATCTTCGAGGACGACGAGGGCCGGACGAACCGCTCGCTGCTCGACGTCGACGGTGAGGCGCTGGTCGTCTCCCAGTTCACGCTCTACGCGGACACTAGGCGGGGGCGCCGGCCCGGGTTCACGGACGCGGCCACGCCGGCCCTGGCCAAGGTCCTGTGGCTGCGGGTCGCCGCCGCCATGGAGATCGAGGGCGTCCGGCGCATCGAGCTCGGCGAGTTCGGCGCGGAGATGGACGTGGAGCTGGTCAACGACGGCCCGTTCACGATCTGGCTCGACACCTCGGATCGCAGCGGCGGGTCGTAGCCTGGGCAGCGAGCGGGCTCGGCGGGATCACCGGGAGGTCCGCCCGCCCGGCCAGTCACGTCTGACTGGCCAGCGGCACCACCACGCAGAGCTCGTCACCGACCCGAGCGTGGCCGGTCGACGAGCCCCGTTCGGTGGTCACGGATCCCAGTCGCACGTGACTTGACGACGGCGGGCATCCTGCGGGCGATCGGCCGCGGTCGGTGCCCGGTGGACCGGCGATGGCGCCCGGCCGCGCCGCGCCAGGCCGACCGTGCCCCGCGCACTCGCGCCGGCGCCGGACACACGAAAGCCGGCCGCCGCATGGCGACCGGCTCGGGTCCCGACCCGGGAAGGGCCTAGCGGGCGCTCTTGGTGAGGGTCCGACGGCAGCGGGTACAGGCGAGCACCTTCTCAGTGCCGCCGTTCTTGCCGGTCAGCGTCGTGACCTGGAGGTTCGGCTGGAGGCGGCGGTGGGCCCGGACGCGGTTCATCCCCGAGGACTGGGGGTTGAACCCGCCGATGGAGGCCTTGCCGCAGATGGCGCAAGCACGAGCCATGGTCGTCGTCAGATCCTTTGGTTGGGCCGGGAGACGTGCACGCACCGGCTGGCCGGTGCGAACGGGGTGGTATCGTAGCACAGCCTTCGGCGGCTCCCGGAGGTGCCAAGCCGCGACCCGCGACCCGCGGGCCGGGACCGCGAGGAGGACGTCGCCAGCGTGACCGAACCCCTGCCCGGCCGTTCGCTCGTCACCAAGCGGGCCATCCGCGACCTGGTCAAGACCGCGGTGCTGTCGGTCTATGGCGTCACCGGTTTTGCCAGCGGGGGACCCCTCGGCCGCGTCCTCGAGCGGCTCGGCCTGGCGCATCCCGGCATCAGCCTCGAGATTCACCCCGAACTGGTCATCGACCTGCGCCTGACCGTCGCCTACGGCCTTCCGATCGCCGAGGTCGCGCGCCAGCTCGAGTCGTCCGTGCGCTACACGCTGCGGCAAGCGATCGGTCGTGAGCCGGACCGGGTCTCGATCCGCATCGGTCGTCTGGTCCACCAGCACGGCATTCCGCCGGCCCCGGAGCCTGCCTCCGGCGAGCCCGGCCCGTCAGACCTCGCCGCGAGCGGGACGGACGTCGCCTGATGCCCCGACGGTCCTGCGACGGCGCCGGCTTCCTGGCCGCGTTCCGGAGCGCGGTCGCCCGCCTCGAGGCGAACGTCGACGAGATCAACGCGCTCAACGTGTTCCCGGTGCCCGACGGCGATACGGGGACCAACATGCTGGCCACCATGATGGCCGCGCTCGAAGAGGCGGAGCGGGCCGGGCGCGGCGCCGAGGCGGGGGTGGTGGCCCAGGCGGCCTCGTTCGGCGCCCTCATGGGCGCGCGTGGCAACTCCGGGGTGATCGCCAGCCAGATCCTCAAGGGGATGGAGACCGGCATGGCGGGCAAGCGCCGGTTCAACGGCCTCGACCTCGCCCACGCCCTCGATCTCGGTGCCAAGACCGCCTACAAGGCCGTGGCCAAGCCGGTCGAGGGCACGATCCTGACGGTCATCCGCGAGGCTGCTGCCGCCGCGGTGGTCGCGGCCGAGCGGGACAACAACGTCGAGCTGGTCCTGGCGGCCACGGTCGAGGCGGCGGAGCGGGCCGTCGCCAAGACGCCGTCGCTGCTGCCGATCCTGCGCGAGGCCCACGTCGTGGACTCCGGCGGCCAGGGCCTGCTCCGGCTGTTCCAGGGTGCGCTTGAGGCGGCGCGCGGCCGCCCGGCCGACGCCCTCGAGCCGGTGATGGCGGACGTGGCCGGCCCGCGCGCGTGAGGCGACCACGGCGCCGGTGGACGAGACCGAGTTCGGCTACGAGACGGTGTTCCTCCTCCGGGCCCGGACCGGTTCCCCGCTGGACATCCCCGCGATCCAGGCCCACCTCGAGACGATCGGCGAATCGGTGCTGGTCGCCGGGGATGCGCACATGGCCAAGATCCACGTCCACAACGAACGACCCGACGCCGTCATCAGCTATGGCCTGTCGCTCGGGGCTCTCTCCCGGATCACCGTGGAGAACCTCGACGGCCAGGCGCACGACGTCCGGGAGGCGAAGGCCGCCGAGTTCGTCGGCGCGGCGGGCGGCATGCCGTCGATTGCCGTGTCCGCCGCCACGGCGATCGCGGAGGCGGGGTCGGCCGCCCCCGACGCCGCGGACGAGGACCCTGCCACGCGGCTGCCGCTGGGGGTCGTGGCCGTCGCGCCCTCCGACGGGCTCGCGGCGGTCCTCACGGACACGGCCGCCCCGTTCCGTGAGTACGGCGCCTTCCGGATCGTCCGCGGCGGCCAGAGCGCCAACCCGTCCACCGGGGAGCTGCTCGAGGCGGTCGAGGCCACCCAGGCCGACGCGCTCCTGATCCTGCCCAACAACCCCAACGTCGTCCTGGCAGCGCGCCAGGTCTCGACCATGACCAGCCGGCCCGTCCACGTGGTGCCGACCCGCAACGTGGCCGAGGGGATCGCCGCGCTGTTCGAGCTGGATCCGGCTGTCGGGGCCGAGCACAACGCGACGGCGATGACCCAGGCCGGTCGCGGGCTCCAGACGATGCAGGTGACCGAGGCCGTCCGCGACGCGACCGTGTCCGGTCACAAGGTGCGCAAGGGCCAGACGATCGTGCTCGACCCGGACGACGGCCTGCTCGCCGTGGACAATGACGCCGAGAAGGCCGTGCTGGCGGCGTTCGCGCGCCTGGAGCCCGGTTTCGGCGTGGTGACCATCTACTACGGTGAGGACGCGACGCTCGACGCGGCGGAACAGCTTGCGGCCAGGATCGGCGCCGCAGCGCCGGGCCTCGAGGACGTGGAGCTGTACCACGGCGGCCAGCCCCACTACCGGTACCTGATCTCCGCCGAGTGAGCGAGCGCACGAACCGCGCTCCGGCACGGGGGAGCCGCTCGCTCCGCCCCGCGGTGACCGTCGCGGCTCCCCGCGACCCGGCCGCGATCCTGGCCTCGCCGGTCGGCCTGTCGGGGATCACCGGCGTCTCGTCGCTGCGCCGCCAGGCCCGGCGGCTGGGCGTGGAGACGGTCCGCGACCTGCTGTTCCACCTGCCCCGCCGTTACGACGACCTCCGGGAGCTCCGTCGGCTGGCTGACCTGCGGGACCTCGACGACGGGACCGTGGCCTCCGCCCGGGTCCGCGTGCTGGAGATCGGCGTCCAGCAGACGTGGCGGCGTCGCGTCCAGGTCACCACGGCCCACCTGGTGGACGAGACCGGAACGGCCACCGCGACCTGGTTCGGGCGCCGCTTTGTCGAGCGGCGAGTCCACGCCGGCGATGAGCTGCTGGTCTCCGGGCGCATCAAGCACCGGCAGGGCGCCGTCGTGTTCGAGGGGCCGGACTTCCAGCCGGCCGACGCGTCGAACCTGCTCCATGTCGGCCGCATCGTGCCGGTCTACCGGCTCACCACGGGGGTCACCGCAAACCGCCTGCGCACGGCGATGCGCCGGGCGCTCGACGCCGCCGGAAGCGCGTACCCCGAGTACCTGCCCGAGCGCATCCGGGGCGAGGAGGCGCTGCCAGGCATCGGCGAGACGCTCGAGGCCGCGCACTACCCGGTCACCTTCGAGGCGCGCGATGCGGCGCTGCGCCGCCTTGCGTTCGACGAGCTGCTCGCGCTCCAGCTGGGCATGGTCGGCCGGCGGCGGGCCCGTGGCCGCGCGCGAACGCAGCCGGTGCCCGTCGCCGGCGCCGATGACGCCCGGATCCGGGCGTCGCTCGAAGGCTCCATCTCGCGCAAGCTCGGACGCCCGATCTCGCTCACCGAGGACCAGTCACGCACCATCGACGAGGTCCGCGACGACCTGGCCCGCGAGACGCCGATGCTGCGCCTCCTCCAGGGCGATGTCGGGTCGGGCAAGACCGCGGTCGCGGCGTGGGCGCTGGCGGCGGCGGCGCTCGACGGACGGCAGGCGGCGCTGCTGGCCCCGACCGACCTGCTCGCCCGCCAGCACCTGGAGGCCGTGGGCGGCCTGCTCGAGAGCCTCGGGATCGAGGTGATCCTGCTCACGGGCTCGCTGCCTGCCCTGGCGCGCCGGAAGGCGTCCGAGGCGCTCGAGACCGGCCAGGCGAGGGTGGTGGTCGGCACCCACGCCCTGCTCCAGGAGGCCGTCGGGTTCGCGGACCTCGCCCTGGCCGTCGTGGACGAGCAGCACCGGTTCGGGGTGGAGCAGCGCGGAGCGCTGGAGGCGAAGGCGGTCAACGGCGCCCCGCACGTGCTGCTGATGACGGCCACGCCGATCCCGCGCACCCTGGGCCAGGTGCTGTACGCGGACCTCGACGTCTCCACGCTCCGCACCCCGCCCGAGGGCCGCCTCGCGATCCGGACCGGGATCCGGCGGCCCGAGGACCTTGACGGGACGTGGCAGCGGGTCCGCGACGAGGCCGCGGCCGGCCACCGGACGTTCGTGGTGGTGCCCAGGATCGGGCCGGCCGCGGTCGCGCGACGCGAGTGCCGACGAGCCCGATGACGCCGGCTGGTCCGGCGACGACGAGCTGCCCGACGAGGAGGTGGAGGCCGCCTGGGCGGTGGCGGCCGAGGCCGAGTTCGAGCGTCTCACCGGTCTGCTGGCCCCGCTCCGGGTCGGCCTCGTCCACGGCCGGCTCAAGGCCGCCGATCGGGACGCCGAGATGGCCCGGTTCCGCGACGGCGACCTCGACGTGCTGGTCGGCACGACCGTGGTCGAGGTGGGCGTGGACGTCCCGGAGGCCACGCTGATGATCGTCGAAGGAGCGGAGCGGTTCGGCCTCGCCCAGCTCCACCAGCTGCGCGGCCGGGTGGGCCGCGGCAGCGACGCGTCGTTCTGCGTCCTGGTCAGCGAGGCGGCCGAGGGGACCACCGAGCACGAACGCCTCCGGGCGGTCACGGCGACCACGGACGGGTTCGAGCTTGCCGAGCGCGACTTCGAGCTCCGCCGCGAGGGTGACGTGCTGGGCCTCGCCCAGAGCGGCCTTCCCCGGCTGCGCGTCGCGACCCTCGCAAGCCTCGAGCACCGCGAGCTGGCGACCCGCGCCCGAAGCTGGGCCGAGCAGCTGCTCGACGATCGCGGAGCGCTGGCCGACGAGCCCGAGCTCGAGCAGGAGCTGACCCTGGGCTGGCTGCGCCGCGTCCACGACGGCGATCCGGCGAGCGCGGCCTGACGTGGCTGATGCCGGTCGCGTGATCGCCGGGACCGCCCGTGGGGTCCGTCTCGCCGCCCCGGGGCCCGGTACCCGCCCGCTCGCCGACCGGGTGAAGCAGACCCTGTTCGGGATCCTGGCCCCGGAGCTGGACGGGGCGGCGGTGCTCGACCTGTTCGCCGGCAGCGGGGCCGGGGGGATCGAGGCCCTCTCGAGAGGCGCGGCGTCCGCGGTGTTCGTCGAGCGGGACCACGGGGCGGTCCGGGTCATCGGCGAGAACCTGCGCCGATCCGCGCTGGAGCCCGGGGCGACGGTCATCCGGCGCGATGTGGGGGCCTGGCTCGCCGAGGCGGCTCGGGACGCCGCCGTCACCGGACCGCGGTACGACCTGGTGCTCATCGACCCGCCGTATGCCGACACCGTCGCGCTCGTCCTGGTGCTGGAGCGGGTCGGCGAGATCGTCCGGCAGGGCGGGATCGTCGTCGCCAAGCACTTCTGGCGGGACGCGCCGCCGCCCGTCATCGGGCTGCTAGCATCCGATCGTCAGCGGCGGTTCGGCGAGACCGCGCTGACCTTCTACCGGCGGACGGGGACGGCCGGCGATACGAGGCACGAGGAGGCCGGCGAGGCGTGAAGACCGCGGTCTATCCCGGGACGTTCGACCCCATCACCAACGGCCACCTCGACGTCATCGTCCGCGCCGGACGCGTGTTCGACCGGGTCGTGGTCGCGGTCCTCGTCAATCCGCGCAAGACCCCGCTGCTGGCCGCCGACGAGCGGGTCGCGGTGATCCGCGATGCGCTTGCGGGCGCCCCCGACGTCGGGGCGCACGTGGAGGTCGCGACGTTCGACGGGCTCACGGTCGACTTCTGCCACCAGGTTGGCGCAGGGTTCCTGGTCCGTGGGCTGCGCGCGATCGGCGACTTCGACACGGAGCTGCAGCTGGCGCACAACAATCACCACCTCGCGCCCGACGTGGACACCGTGTTCTTCATGACCAGCCTCGCCCACGGCTACATCAGCTCGAGCCTGGTGAAGGAGATCGCGACCTTCGGCGGGGACGTGTCGGCGATGATCCCGGAGGCCGCGGCCGCCGCGCTCCGGCGGGAGCTGGCCGCGAGGAAGCTGCCGGGCTAGGTCCGGGCCGGGACCGCGCGGATCCGACCTGTCGGACGCCCGGTCAACCGTCGCGCCGAACCGACGGGTGGCAGCCGCCCCGGATCGTACCCGACCACGTGCTTCGCGCCGGTTCCCCCCGTCCTGCCCCGACCGGCCCTGCCCCGGATGGCCTGCGCCCGCTCTGGCCGGCCGGTCCGCGCCGGCCGGCCCGCGCCGGCCGGCCCTGCACCGGATATCAGCCCCCACTGCTATTACGACCTGCGAGCCCGCCGATACGGTGCCGGATATCAGCCAGGGCTGATGTAATCGATCCCAACGAGCTTGTCGCCGTCGCAATAGCAGCCATGAGTGATATCTGGCGCAAAGGGCGACATGGCGGCCCGGGACCATGCGGCCGCGGGCCACCACGGCCCGGGACCACCCGTGCCGCCGCCACCGGGCGCGACCACGCGGACCGCACGCCGGGAACCGACGCGCCGGACGCGCCGGATCTCCCGGTCCGCCGTGCCATAATCGACGGAACGCCCCGCCGGGGCGTGCCGAGCCCAGGGGAGTCGTCCGCTGGACATCATCTTTCTCGTCGAGCGACTCGAATCGCTGATCGCGAACGGCAAGAGCCTGCCGATGACGCACAACGCGATCGTGGATCGCGATGCCGCCCTGAACCTGATCGACGAGCTGCGCGTGGCCGTGCCCGAGGAGGTGCGCGCCGCCAAGCGGATCAACCAGGAAGGCGAGCGGATCATCGAGAAGGCCCAGCAGGAGGCCGAGCACATCGTCGCCCGGGCCCAGGAGCAGGCGACCTACCTCATCGGCGAGCGGGGTCTGACCGACGCTGCCGAGGACGAGTCACGCCGGATCATCGCCGAGGCGGAGGACGATGCGTCCCTGGTCCGCCACGGGGCGGACGAGTACGCCGCCGGGGTGCTCGGCAGCCTCGAGGCGGAGGTCAGCCGGACTCTGGCCGGGATCGAGCGAGGCCTGGCCATGCTCGAGGAGCGCCGGGCTGCATACGCCCGGGAGCTGGCCCCGGAGCCGGTCGAGGACATCGACCAGGGATACGCCCCCATCGACCCGTACGACCAGGACCCCGAGGCGGAAGAAGGAGCCGAGACGGTCGGGCGTCGATGACCGACCCTCCGTCGCATCCATATCCCGTGGACCCCCACGGAGACCCCCTCCAGCTCGCCCTGTCCGGCCTGATGGCCGAGGCCCCCGGCACCATCCGGGACTACGTGATCGACCCGGTGGACGTGGACCCCGGGGACGACCTCCGACTGGCCGAACCGGTGAGCGGCAGCCTTCGCCTGGCCCGTACCAACCGTGGCCTGGTCGTCGATGCGAGGCTGCGCGCGGCCCTGGCAGGGGAATGTGCCCGGTGCCTGCGGCCGCTGGTCGTCCCGATCACGATGCGGATCGACGAAGAGGTGCTCCCGTCGATCGACCTCGCCAGTGGTCTCCCGGTGCCGCTCGAGGAGGACGGTGACCCGGAGGCCCCGCGCCTGACGGACCACCACGAGCTGGAGCTGCGCCCGCTCGTCGCGGAGGCGGTCAGCCTCCAGGAACCCATCGCTCCCCTGTGCGAGCCGGACTGCCCGGGCCTGTGCCCGGAGTGCGGCCAGCGGCTCGACCCCGGGCATGGCCATGACGACACCCCGATCGACCCGCGCCTGGAGGCGCTGCGAGCCTTCCGGTTCGACGCCGACGACGAGAGCGGGTAGACTCCGCGTTCGGCCCCACGACCCGTGGATCGCGTACGCGCGCCCGGCGTGGTGAGCCTCACACGCAGACCATCACGCGGGTCCGCCCGCGCCAGCATTCGGAAAAGGAGCCAGGACCGACATGGGTGTGCCGAAGCGAAAGGTCGCTCACGCGCGGCAGATGGAGCGCCGGAGCCACCTCGCCCTCACCCTGCCGAAGCTCGTCGAGTGCACGCACTGCCACGAGCCGAAGCTGCCGCACCGGGTCTGCCCGTCCTGCGGGTGGTACAACGGCCGCCAGGCGATCGAGCTCAAGCCGGCCGGCGGCACCGCGGGCGAAGAGACCCCGTAGCCGCGTCCGGTTGACCGCCATGGCGGATCCCGTCCCCGCTGTCCCGGGCCAGCCCGGCGTCAGGGTCGCCGTGGACGCCATCGGCGGTGACCACGGCGTCTCCGAGGTCGTGCCCGGGGCGCTCGCCTACGCTCGATCGAACCCGCAGGACGAGGTGATCCTCGTCGGCGACGAGGAGCTCATGGCCCCGCTGCTCCGGGAGCGGCCGGCCAACGTGCGCACGGTCCACGCCCCCGAGCTCATCGGGATGGACGAGCACCCGGCCCGGGCGCTGGTGCGCAAGAAGCGCAGCTCGATCGTGGTCGCGACCGAGCTGGTTCGCGATGGCGAGGCAGACGCGGTCGTGACCGCCGGGCACACCGGGGCAGCCATGGCTGCCGGCGTCCTGATCCTGGGCACCCTGCCGGGGATCGAGCGCCCCGCCCTCGCGGTCCAGGTCCCGGGCGGTGACCCGCCGCTCCTGCTGCTCGACATCGGTGCCAACCCGGATTCCACGCCGGAGCACCTGGCCCAGTACGCGCAGATGGGCGCGATCTTCTCGGAGCACGTGGTCGGGGTGCGGCGGCCTCGTGTCGCGCTCCTCTCGCTGGGCGAGGAGAAGGGCAAGGGGGACGTCCGGGTCCAGAAGGCGACCGAGCTGATCGATGCCACCGACCTCAACTTCATCGGCAACGTGGAGGGCAAGGACCTGACCTCCGACCTGGCGGATGTCGTCGTCTGCGACGCGATGCTGGGCAACATCGTGATCAAGTTCTTCGAGGGCCTGTCGGGGTTCATCTTCGACAACCTGCGCACGGAGTTCCGGCGCGGCCTGCGCGGGCGGCTGGCCTACCTGCTGCTGCGCCCGGGCATCGCCCGCATCCGGGGCACGTTCGACTACGAGGTGGTGGGCGGCTCCCCGCTGCTCGGGGTCAGGGGTGCCGTGATCATCACGCACGGACGGGCCAGGCGGCGCATGATCGAGCATGCGGTCCGGGTCGGCGCCACCACGGCCCGGGAGCGGGTGCCCGGGTTGATCGCGGAGGCGCTCGGACACGGGCCCGCGGCTGGTGCAGCTGAGGAGAAGTCTTGACGTCAGCGTTGATCGTCGGGCCCGGAGTGATCCGGGAGACCGTGCGCCTCGCTGCCCTGGAGGTGCCCGGGGTCCTGCGGGTCGGCCGCGGCGGCCCTCGCTGGCGGGACGCCATCGGCGGCTCGCCGGTGCGGATCCGCATCCGCGATGGCCGCGTGCACGTCACCGTCCGCCTCGTCGTCCGGCCGCGCCAGCAGCTGGTGCCGCTCACCGCGCAGGTCCGCGAGGCCGTGGGGGGTGCCGTGGTGCGTCTCCTCGCGCTCGAGCTCGGTGCCGTCACCGTGGTGGTCGATGGCGTCGGGGCCTGACCCCGCGCGCCACCGGCGGGACCGCGCCAGCGATGATCGGGCACGAAGCCGGCGGGCGGCCCGCCGCCTGACGCTCGCGGCCGTGTTCGAGGCCGAGTTCGGGCAGCGGACCGCGGAGGCCATCCTCGAGCGCCACCTGGCGATCGAGGCGGACGATGCGACCGCGAGCTATGCGCGCGACCTGACCGCCAGCGTCGTCCGTCACCGCGAGTCGCTGGATGCCCTGATCACCTCGTCGGCACCCCAGTACCCGGTGGTCTCGCTCGCCCGCATGGACCGCGCCCTGCTGCGTTGCGGCCTGTGCGAGGTGCTACACTCCCCCGCGACGCCGGCCCGGGTGGCGATTGCCGAGTGGGTCGAGCTAGCCCGAACGTATTCGGGTGATCCGATGCGACGGCTCATGAATGGCGTGCTCGGGCGTGTGGCCCGGGACCAGAATGGAACCCGTCGGGAGAACCCGACCTGAGGAGGGCTCTGTGGCCAGCACGTACGACCGGCTTCAGAAGATCGTCATCGAGCAGCTCGGCGTGGACGAGGCAGAAGTCACGCCCGAGGCCTCCTTCGTCGACGACCTCAATGCGGATTCCCTCGACCTGGTCGAGCTCATCATGAGCCTCGAGGAGGAGTTCGGGACCGAGATCTCCGACGAGGACGCCGAGAAGATCCGGACCGTCCAGGACGCTGTCGAGTACATCGACGAGCGCAGCTCCTAGCGGCCAGCCCCGGGGCGGCATGCACCCGGCCGACGCGCTGACGGAGCGCCTCGGGCTTCCCATCCGCGATCGCGACCTGCTTGCGCAGGCGCTCGTGCACAGCAGCTGGCTCCATGAGCATCCCGACCTGGCTCGGGGCCATAACGAGCGGCTGGAGTTCCTCGGCGACTCGGTGGTCAGCCTCGCCGTGTCCGAGGCCCTGTACGTGCGCCATCCCGCCGACGACGAGGGTGTCCTGTCTGCCCGCCGGGCGGCGATCGTGAGCACCTCGGGTCTCGCCCGCCTGGCCAGCCGTCTCGAGCTGGGCTCGTTCCTGCTCCTTGGTGAGGGCGAGGCGCAGCGTGGCGGCCGCGTCCGGCCATCGCTGCTCGCTTCGGCGTTCGAGGCGCTCGTGGGGGCCATCTACCTCGATCTCGGCTGGGATGCCACGCGGGAGTGGATCGTCGGGTGGGCGGCCGAAGAGCTGTCCGCGGACTCGACGCTCTCGACGCTGAAGAGTCCCAAGAGCCGGCTCCAGGAGCACACCCAGCGGACCACCGGCGACCGGCCGCAGTACCGCCTCCTCGAGGCGGTCGGTCCCGACCACGAGAAGCAGTTCCGGATCGAGGTCGTGGTCGATGGCCGCGTCCTGGGCACCGGCGAGGGCATGTCGCGGCGGGTCGCCGAGACGTCTGCCGCCGCCGAGGCGCTCGAGGTGCTGCGCCGGGAGCGCTCCGCCGCGCGCCAGGCACGGGCGATCGCCGACGCCGAGGCCCGCGCGGCCCAGGCCGTCATCGAGTCCCTCGATGCCGCCGAGCCGGCGATCGAGGCTGCGGTGGCGGAGGCCGCGGCCGAAGACGACGACAACCTTGAGGACGACGAGTCCATCGAGGATCGCGGGCCCGCCGGGGCCGGCCCTCCGGCCACCTCGTGAGCGCCCCGGCCCGCCTCCTCGGCCTGCGCGTCCAGGGGTTCAAGTCCTTCGCGGAACGGACGGCCGTGGAGTTCGGGCCGGGTATCAGTGCCGTTGTCGGCCCCAATGGGTCTGGCAAGTCGAACCTGGCTGACGCCCTGCGCTGGGCGATGGGGGAGCAGGGCCGCTCCCTGCGGATCCGCAGGAGCGAGGACGTCATCTGGGCGGGCTCCGACCGTCGCGCCGCGCTCGGCATGGCGGACGTCACCCTGATCATCGACAACGCGGATGCGCTGCTGCCCGTCGAGTACTCGGTCGTGGAGCTCGGCCGCCGGCTGTACCGGTCAGGGGAGAACGACTACCTCCTCAACCGCCAGCGCGTCCGCCTCCGCGATCTCCAGGACCTGCTCGACTCGGCAAACCTCGCCGACAACGCCTTCCTGTTCATCGGCCAGGGCATGGTGGACCAGGCCCTGGCGCTCCGACCCGAGGAGCGACGGCCGCTGTTCGAGGAGGTGGCCGGAGTCCGCCGTCACGAGCGTCGACGTCGCAAGGCCGAGGACCAGCTCGCGGAGGCAGAGGCGAACCTCGCCCGGGTCGAGGACATCCTCGCCGAGCTTCGACCGCAGGCCCGCCGGCTGGGCCAGCTCGCCGAACAGCAGGCGACACGCCTGACCGCCGGCGAGGAGCTGGCGGCGTCGCTGATCGCCGCGGCGCACGGCCGATGGCACGAGGCCGCGGGGCGGGCCGCCGAGGCCGAGCACCGGCGGGACGCGCTGCGGCTGGAGACGGAGCGTGCGCTCGAAGCGCTCGAGACTGCGGAATCGTCTGTCGCGGCGATCGCCGCCTCGATGACCGCACGGGCCGAGCTCGAGCGCGATGGCCGGGTCAGGCACGAGACGGCCCGGGCGGAGCTGACAGGGCTTGGCCTCCGGGAGGCCAGGGCGTCGGGCGAGATCGCGGCGGCCGCGCGTGACCGGGCCCGCATCGGGAATGAGCGAGCGGTCGCCGAGGCTGACCTCGGCGTGCAGCGGCGGGTCCTCGCCGAGCCCGTCCCGGAGCGGGATCTCGAGCTCGAGGCGGCGCTCGGCGACGCGGACCGCGCCCTCGCCGAAGCGCTGGCGGAGCTCGGCTCGCTGCGGGCCGCCTCCCGGGCGCACGGCGACGAGCTGGCGGCGGCCCGGCGTGCCGAGGCCGTGCACGCTGCCGAGGTCGAGACGGCTCGCAGGCGGCGCGCGGAGGCCGATCGTCGCGCGGCCGACGAAGGGGCAAAGGCAGTCGAATCCGAGGCACGTCGCGCCCGGCTCGATGCGGCGCTGGGCGAGGCCCGGACCGCGCTCGCGGTGGCGGCCGCCGACGAGGCACAGGCCATCGAGGTGAGGGATCGCGCGCGGACCGCTGCCGATGCGGCGGAAGGCACGCGACGCGCGGCCGGGGAACGTGCGGCGGCCGCCGGCTCCAAGGTCGCGGGAGCCCGTGCCAGCCTCGAGCAGGTCGACCGCCGCCTCGCCGAGGACGAGGAGCGTGGCATCGCGCGGGCGGCGCGGAAGCTGGGCGGCAAGCGGGTCGACGAGGACCTCGGCATCGAGCCGTCGCTGCGGCCCGCCGTCGAAGCCGCCCTCGGCGAGCTCGCGCGTGCCTACGTCGTGGAGCGCAGCGGGACCGAGGCGCTCGCAGGGGAGCGCGGCCATATCGTCGTGCGCGAGCGCCTGGATGCCGCCTCCAGGCTGGCGGGTGGTGGCACCGCTGCCGAGGTCCGGCGACTCGAGGACGCGCTCATGGCGGCGGGGGGCGGCCGGCTGGCCGATTCACTCCGACGCGACCCGGCCGGCGTCGTTCGAGCTCTCCTCGCGCGGGCCGTCTGGACGCCCGATCTCGCGGCAGCCCTCGACGTCCAGCCCGCGCTGCCCCTCGGCTGGATGGCCGTGACCCGCGACGGGTCCGCGGTCGTGGACGCGCTCACGGTCCGGATCGGGCGCGGCGACTCGCCGCTCGAGCGGCGCGCCGAGGTTGACCGGCTCACGCGCGAAGCGACCTCCCTTGCGGACGAGGCAAAGGCAGCCGAGATCGACCTGGAGGCGGCGACCAGCGCGGCTGCTGCTGCGCGCGCGGCGCTGGACGCGGCCCGGGCGGTCGAATTGGCTGCCGCATCGCGCCGCCGTCGGGCCGAGGACGTGGAGCGATCCGCAGGCCGAGACCTCGAGGCGGCTGCCCGCGAGGCGGCGTGGCACACCTCCCAGGCCGAGCGCCTGGCGGCCGACGCCGCCCGGGCGGCGTCGGCACTCGCCGCGCTCGAGAGCCGGCCCGAGGCGACGGTGCCATCAGGCGATGGGGCGACTCCCGCGCAGGAGGGGATCAGCGCCTGGGAGTTGCGCGTGGGCGAGATCCGGGCTCGCCGTGACCGGCTTGCCGCCGACGTTGCCGAGCACGACCGCGCCCGTCGCGAGGTGGAAGGGCGCCGAGCCCGCGCCGAGGCTGCGATCGCGCTCGCGGAGGCCCGGATCGCCTCGGTCGAGCGTGACCTCGCGGCGCTCGCCGACCGGGAGCGAAGCGCGGCGGAGGAGCGCGATGCGATCGCCGGCGCGCTGGCCGCCGCCAGCGCGCGCG
Source organism: uncultured Chloroflexia bacterium (assembly GCA_963700555.1). GTDB lineage: Bacteria > Chloroflexota > Limnocylindria > Limnocylindrales > CSP1-4 > CAIXZV01. The sequence goes on along the minus strand of CAVOXZ010000017.1, from coordinate 32,611 downwards.
AGGGCCAGGCGCGCGACGCGCTCGAGGCGCTGCTCTCGGACGATCGCGCCGAGCGGGCGCGGCTCTCGGAGTCCGAGCGAGCGGCAACCGCGGCCCGGGAGCGCCTGCGCGCCGCCGACGATCGTGCCCGAACGTCCGACGTCGCCTCGCTGGAGGCGCGCCTCAATCTCGACTCGCTCCGTGAGCAGCTGCTGGTGGAGCTCGCCGGGCTCGGGGAGGTCGGGCTGCGACACCTCGCGCAGGCGGCCGGCCCCGCGATCGCGGACCGGCTCCCAACGGATCCCGCCGAGGAGGATCCGGATACCGCCAGCGGTGGGGAAACGGCCGCGCTCGAGGCCGCCCTGGACCTGCTGGCTCCCCGGTGGGCGGCCCAGGCGCCCGACGGCGAGCTCCCGTCACCCGGGCGGCTGGCCACGCTTCGCCGCCGCTTCCACGAGCTCGGGGCGGCCAATCCGTTCGCGGTCGACGAGTACCGGACCGTTCGCGAGCGCCTCGAGACCCTCGACGCCCAGGCCAAGGACCTGCGGGAGGCGATCAGCCGGACGCGCGCGCTGATCGCCGATCTCGACGTCCTGATCGCGACCCAGTTCCGGACGACGTTCGCCGCCCTCGAGGTCGCCTTCGATCGCCGGTTCCAGCAGCTGTTCGGCGGCGGGTTCGCGAAGCTCCAGCTCACCGATCCAACCGACCTGTCGGCGACGGGCGTCGAGATCACCGCCCGCCCACCGGGCAAGAAGCCGCAGGCGCTCAACATGCTCTCGGGTGGAGAGCGGACGCTGACCGCCGTCGCGCTGCTGTTCGCGATGCTCGAGGTCCGTCCGACGCCGTTCTGCGTGCTCGACGAGGTGGACGCGGCCCTGGACGAGGCCAACGTGGGCCGGTTCACCGACGCCCTCCGCGAGCTGGCCGACGCGACCCAGTTCATCGTCATCACCCACAACCGTGGCACGATCGAGGCGGCCGACGCGCTGTACGGCGTCACGGTCGGCGACGATTCGGTGAGCCGCGTGATCAGCCTGCGCCTGGAAGAGGCCACGGCCATCGCCGACAACGGCCGCACCGAGACCCGTGCGGTCGCCGGTGGTGCCGGGGCCGGCTGAGGGGAGATCCAGCTGGTGCGCTTCATTCGCCGTGGCGGCCCCGGGCCGCAGGACGAGCCCGTCGAGACACCCCAGGACGCGGAGCATGCCCCGGCAGGCGCGCCCGCTGAGCCGATCCCCGCCGAGCCGGGGTGGGCGTGGGGAGCCGACTACAGCCCCGAGAAGGCCGACGCCGCCCGCCTGGAGCGCGAGCGGGAAGCGCTCGAGGCGGGTCTCGAGAAGTCCCGGATCGGGTTCGGTGCCCGGCTCCGCAGCGCCTTCGGGGCGGGTGGGGACGCCGACTGGGACGAGATCGAGGAGACGCTGATCACGGGTGACGTCGGTGCCATGGTGTCGATGGACCTCGTGGAGCGCGCCCGCCGGCGCCGCGACCAGACGGCGGAAGCGGCCGTGCGCGGTGAGCTGGTCGCGATGCTCGCCCCGCGCGACGCCGCCCACTGGGAGCCACGCCCTGCCGCCGATGGCGCACCGGCGATCGTCCTCGTGGTGGGGGTCAATGGCACCGGCAAGACGACGACCATCGGCAAGCTCGCCGCCCGGGAACGGGCCACCGATCGGCGCGTGGTGCTCGCGGCGGCCGACACGTTCCGGGCCGCCGCCATCGACCAGCTGCGGATCTGGGCGCAGCGGACCGGCAGCGACATCGTGGCCCACGCCCCCAACGCGGATCCCGCGGCCGTGGTGTTCGACGCCCTCGACGCGGCGATCGCACGGCATGCCGACATCCTGATCGCCGACACGGCGGGCCGCCTCCACACGAAGTCCAACCTGATGGACGAGCTCTCGAAGGTCCGTCGGGTCATCGACAAGCGGATCCCCGGGGCCCGGGTCGAGACCTTCTTCGTCCTCGACGCCACCACCGGCCAGAACGGGCTCGCCCAGGCGAAGGCATTTCACGCGGCCGTAGGGCTGACCGGCGTGATCCTCACCAAGCTCGATTCGACCGCCAAGGGTGGGATCGTGTTCGCCATCGAGAAGGAGCTGGGCGTCCCGGTCCGGTTCATCGGGGTGGGGGAGAAGGCGGAGGACCTGCTCCCGTTCGACCCGGAGAGCTTCGTCTCGGCGCTGTTCGACTAGGCGACGGGCGGCCCCTCGTCCCGGACCGCGAGCCTTCCCTCGCGCCCGATCCGCCACACCGGTGATCGGTACACGCCGATGGCGCCGACCAGCGCGAACACCGGCGCCAGGAACGCGGCCACGCGGAGCCCCATCATCTCGGCGATCAGCCCTCCGGCCACCGTGCCGCCGAGCTGGGCCAGCACCATCAGCACCCCGACCGTCGCGTTGACCCGTCCCAGCGAGCGGTCGGCGACCCGGGCCTGGCGCAGCGACACCTCGGTGACGTCGAACATGGTCACGGCGGTGTCGCCGATGAGCTGCTGGCCGACGAGGAAGGCGATCGCGAGCAGGGGCGCCCCGGCGGGCGCCAGCGGGATCAGCAGGTTCCCGACCGCCGCGAACAGCAGCGACAGCACGATCAGCCGCCCAAGACCGTAGCGGCCGGCCGTCCGCTCCGCGAGCAGCGCGCCCAGCAGCGAGCCGGCCCCGCCCAGGGCAGCCACCACCCCGATCACCCCCGCATCGAGGCCGAGGGTGCCGTTGGCGAACAGGAGCCAGACGGCCCCGAACACGCCCCACATCGCGGCCAGGCCCATCGTGCCCCACAGCAGGCCGCGCAGGACCGGGTCCCGGATCACGATTGTCAGGCCCGCCCGGATCTCGGCCACGATCGGCTCGCGGTCCGCGGCCGGGGGCGGTGGCGGCTCGCGCCGCCGGATCGTGCCCAGCAGCCCGGCCGACACGAGGAACGAGACGGCGTCGACGGCGATCGCGATGGGCGCCGTCAGCAGCCGCACCAGGAAGCCGGCGACGCCGAAGGCCGCGAACTCGACGGCCGCCGAGGTGGCGGCGAGGGCCCCGTTCGCCCGCACCAGGTCCGCGCGCTCGACGATGGACGGCAGGTAGGCGTTGTCGGCGACATCGAAGAAGGTGGTCAGGACGGAGGCGAGGGCGGCCACCACGAGCAGGTGGGCCAGGGTGAGCCAGCCTCCCAGCGCGGCGAGCGGGATGGACGCCAACAGCGCCGCCCGTCCGAGATCCGCCCAGATCATCACCGGCCGGCGCCGGAGGCGGTCGACCCAGGCGCCTGCCACGAACCCGACGAGCAGGGCGGCAACGAGCTCCACGGAGCGCAGGATGGAGACCTCGATCGGTCCGGCCCGGAGCGTCTCGATGGCCACGAACGGCAGGGCGATCCGGGTGACGAACGACCCGAAGCTGGACACGGTCGAGGCCGCCCACAGGGCCAGGAACGCCCGGTTCCCGCGCAGCCTTCGAGAGGGCACGATGTCGTGCGTCGGGAGGACGGGGTCGAGCATCGGGTTCGCGGCCACGGCGGGAGGGTACACGTGGTCCGCACCCGGAACGACCGTTCCTGGGGGCGCAATGGTGGGTGGTGGCGTACACTCGACACGCCTCGGTGTCGCCAGAACCCGCGCACCACCCGTCCGGCATCCGCCGCGCGGCTCCAGCCCCACCGACAAACCACGAGGGTCGCCGCCTCTCCATGTTCGACAGCCTCAGCGATCGCCTCCGCAAGACCCTCGCCGGGTTGACCGGTCGTGGCCGCGTGTCCGAGGCGGACGTGGACGCGGCGATGCGCGAGGTCCGGCTCGCCCTGCTCGAGGCGGACGTCAACTTCAAGGTCGTCAAGGAGTTCGTCGCGCGGGTGCGCGAGCGCGCCGTCGGCGCCGAGATCCTGGCCAGCCTGACGGCCGGCCAGCAGGTCGTGAAGATCGTCCACGAGGAGCTCACCGCGCTGCTCTCGGCGGGCGATCGGACGTTCAGGGTCCACGGCAACCCCGCGGTCATCGCGCTCGTCGGCCTCCAGGGCTCGGGCAAGACGACGTCGGCCGCGCAAGCTCGCCAAGCACATCGTCAAGCAGGGCCGCGCCCCGCTGCTCGTGGCCGCGGACCCGTACCGGCCCGCCGCGGCCGACCAGCTCGAGACGCTGGGCAAGAGCCTCGGGATCGCGGTCTATCGGGCGCCCGTCGGGACGCCGACGCTGGACATCGCCCGGGCCGGGATGGAGCACGCGAAGCGGATCGGCCGCGACACGGTGATCATCGACACCGCCGGGCGCCTCACCATCGACGATGCGCTCATGGAGGAGATCCGCGAGATCGCGGACGCCACGGCGCCTGTCGAGACCCTGCTCGTGGTGGATGCGATGACCGGCCAGGAGGCAGTGACGGTCGCCCAGGGGTTCGCGGGCGCGGTCCCGGTCACCGGCCTCGTCCTGACCAAGGTCGACGGCGACGCCCGCGGTGGCGCCGCGCTCTCGATCGGGGCCGTCACCGGGATCCCCGTCAAGTTCCTGGGCACCGGCGAGAAGACCGACGCCCTCGAGGTGTTCTACCCGGACCGGCTGGCCGGCCGGATCCTGGGCATGGGAGACGTGCTGTCCCTCGTGGAGCGCGCCCAGGAGACCTTCGACGAGAAGCAGGCGCAGAAGCTGGAGGAGCAGGTCCGCAAGGGGGCGTTCACGCTCGAGGACATGCTGGGCTCCATGCGCCAGGTGCAGAAGATGGGGCCGATGGGCCAGCTGATGGGCATGATCCCCGGCATGGGCGGCATGGCCAAGGAGGCCCAGGATGCCGTCGACCGGGGCGACCTCCGGCGCGTGGAGGCCATCATCCTGTCGATGACACCGCGGGAGCGACGCGATCCCGGGCTCCTCAACGCCTCGCGCCGGCGCCGGATCGCGAATGGGTCCGGGACCTCGCTCCCGGAGGTCAACCGGCTCATCAAGCAGTTTGCAGAGATGCAGAAGCTCATGAAGCAGCTCTCCGGGGCCGGCGGACGCCGTGCCTCCATGGGCCAGCTGCTCGGACGCCGATAGGTGGGGGTACCCCAGCCATGACCGACCAGGATCCGACCCGGACCAGCCTGCCGCAGCCGGCAGCACCCGACGCGAGCCCCGCGACTCCGCCGGCCCCGTCCGTTCCGTTCGCGGGGACCGAACCCGCCCCAACGGGGGCGATCGCCACGGAGCCGGTCGGGGCAGCCCGCGCGGCACGACCCGGGCGCAGCCGGGCCCGGTGGCTTGTCGCAGGGGCTGTGACCCTGCTCGTGGCGGCCACGGCAGCCGGCGCCACGCTGCTGATGACCGGCGACTCCGGCGACCCGACGGTGGTGGCCTATACGCCGGCCGACAGCGTCGTCTACACGGAGCTGCGTCTCGACCTGCCGGGTGGCCAGGCCGCGGAGCTGGCGAAGGTCATGAAGGCCTTCCCGGGCTTCGAGGACCAGGCCGCGTTCCCGGTCAAGCTCACCGAGCTGCTCGACCAGCTGGCCGACAAGGCGTCCGACGGCAAGGTGAGCTGGAAGACCGACATCGACCCCTGGTTCGGCGGCCAGATCGCCGTCAGCGTCGGCCCGCTCCCGACGGAGCCAAGCGCCGGGGATGGCCGGGTGGTCGCCCTGCTGAGCGTGAAGGACGCCACGGCGGCCCGGGCCTGGCTGGACAAGCTCGTCGCGGACACCGGGGCGTCAAGCTCGACCGCGACCTACAACGGAGCCGAGATCGTCACGGTCAAGCCGCCCTCCGGCGAAGCGATGGACGACGTCGAGGCCGGATACGCCGTGGTCGGGCCGGTCCTGGCGATCGGCGACACCACCTCGATCCGGGCCGTGATCGACACCTCCGGGCGGACCGGCCTCGCCTCGGATGCCACGTTCAAGGAGGCGTCGGCCACCGTGACCGGTGACCGGCTCGCGTTCTTCTACGCGGATCTCGAGACCATCACGAACAGCGCCGAGGCGCTCGCCGGCCAGGCCGCCGACGAGCTCCCGGAGATGCCGGCGTTCCTCCAGGACTGGGCAGCCCCCTGGATCGCCGGGTCGGTTCGCGCCCAGGACGGGGCGTTCATCATGGAGTCGTACTCGCCCCACGTCGATGGGATCGGGCCCGGGACGAACAGCGCGTCCACGCTGCCGGGTGTCGTGCCGCCGACCACCGTGTTCCTCGCCGAGGCCCACGACGTCGGAGCCACGCTGGCCGAGCTCAAGGCGCTCCTCGCCGAGGAGCCCGAGCTCGCCGAGGCGGTCGACGCAGGTCGACGACGCCCTCGACGATCGTGGGCGGCTTCGAGCGCCGCCACCGGCTGGATCGGCGAGGCCGGCGTGGCCATCACCCGGGACGGCGAGGACATCTCGGGGGCCTCGTGATCACCCCGGCGGACAAGGCCGACGCTGAGCGGCTGATGAACCAGCTCAAGGCGTTCATCCAGCTCGGCGGCGCCCAGGCAGGCCTCGGCGTGACGGATGAGGCGTACGGTGACGACACCATCACCGTGATCGACCTGTCCGGGCTGGGCGGCCTCGTGGACGGCATGTCCGAGGGCGCCGTCACCGCCCCCGAGGACCTCACGGTTGCCTACGCCGTCACCGACCAGGTCGTCGTGATCGGCTACGGTACCGACTTCGTGAAGGCCGTCCTGGACGCCCGGACGGGCGACTCGCTGGCCACGACAGACCGCTTCAAGACCGCGCTGACCCTGGCCGGCGCGGAGCACGCCTCGCTGATGTGGATGGACGTCACCGCCGTGCGCGGAGCCGTGGAGGATCTCGCGCCGAGCGAGATGTTCGGCGGGGACTACGACTCGGAGGTCCGGCCCTATCTCGAGGCCCTCGACAGCGTCATTGCCGTGACCAGCCCTGGCGATGCCATCGACCGTGGAACCGTCATCATCCGGGTGACCGGCGACTGACCCGGATCAGCACCGGTCGCCAGACCCAACGTATCGTCAACCATGCGGGTCCCGCCCAAGGGCCCCGCACATCGGAGGAGCACCGCACCACATGGCCGTTCGCATCCGCCTGACCCGTGTCGGGGCGACCAAGCAGCCGACCTATCGGCTCGTGGTCGCCGACAGCCGTTCCGCGAGGGACGGCCGCGCCATCGAGACCATCGGGCACTACAACCCCCGCACCGAGCCGATCGAGCTCGTGGTTGACGAGGCCAAGGCCAAGGAGTGGATGGCCAAGGGGGCCCAGCCGTCCGACACCGTCCGCCGCCTCTTCAAGCAGGCCGGCGTCCTGCCCGGCGCCAAGTAGGCACCGAGATGGCAGCCGCAGAGCTTGTCGCGTACGTCGCGAGGTCCCTCGTGGACGATCCAGATGCCGTCACGGTCGAGGTCGTCAACGGGGACGAAGGCACCATCATCGAGCTGCACGTGGCCGAGTCCGACATGGGCAAGGTCATCGGGCGCAATGGGAGCGTGGCCAAGGCGCTGCGCACGCTGCTCAAGGTGACGTCCGCCCGGACGGGCGAACCGGTCAGCCTCGAGATCGTCTAGGGAGCCGGAGCTGGCAACCAGGCGCCCCGCCCGCGATGCCCTGACGGCGTCCGACGGGTCCCGGACGGCACCGTCGGGCGTTCCCGACCGGCTCGTCGTCGCGCTCGTGCGTGGCTTTCGTGGCCTGCATGGCCACGTGCGGGTCGAGCTTCTCACGGATCGCCCCGAGCACCGCTTCGCGGTGGGCGGCGTGCTGCATCCGGAGGGATCCGCAACTGCATTCACCATCGCCGAAGCCGCCCCGGTCGCGGACGGGCCCGGCTGGTGGCTGCGCTTCCGCGAGCTCCCGTCACGCGAGGCGGCGGAGGGGCTCCGGGACCGGTACCTGGAGATCGAGGCGCCCCCTGAGGAGCGCGAACCCGGGCGCTGGTTCTTCCATGAGCTGGTCGGCCTCGCGGTGCACTCGACCTCCGGCGAGGATCTCGGGACCATCACCGACATCTACCGGGCCGGTGGCGCCGAGGTGTTCGTCGTCCGAGGGCCCCGAGGCGAGCTCGACATCCCCGGTGTCCGCGGGATCGTCACGGAGCTGGCACCCGGGAACGGCGAGATGATCGTGGACCTCGAGGTCCTCGACATGGACGCCCGCCCCGTGGACGACGACGATTACGTCCGGCCACGGGACCGGCGACCGCAGAAGCAGCCCAGGGGCCCCAAGGGACCCGCCCAGCCGGCGAAGGGCACCGGGCCCGTGCGCAAGCCCGCAGCCAAGGCGAGTCCACCCGGGCCCGAGGCCAAGGCGAGTCCGCCCGAACCGCGCGCCTGATGCCCCTCGAGGTCGACGTCCTGACGCTGTTCCCGCCGATGGTCGAGGGACCACTCGCCGAGAGCATCCCGGCCCGCATCCAGGAGCAGGGCCTCGCCCAGGTTCGGGTCCACGACCTGCGCCGCTGGGGGCTGGGCCGCCACCAGACGGTCGATGACTACACCTACGGTGGGGGAGCGGGGATGGTCCTCCGGGCCGGACGTCGTCGCGGCTGCCCTCGGCGACCTCCGGCGCCCGGATTCCACCGTGATCCTGCTCGATCCGGCGGGCACGGTGTTCCGGCAGGCCCTGGCCCACGAGCTGGCCGAGCGGACGCACCTCGTCTTCCTGTGTCCGCGCTACGAGGGCGTCGACGAGCGCGTGCGAGCGATGGTCGACCTCGAGGTCTCGATCGGCGACTACGTGCTCACCGGTGGCGAGCTCGCGGCGCTGGTTGTCCTCGACGCCGTGCTCCGGCTGCTGCCGGGGGCGATCGACGACGCCTCGACGACCGAGGAGTCGTTTGCCGCCGGACTCCTGGAGTACCCGCAGTACACCCGCCCGGCGATCTTCGACGAGGTGTCGGTGCCGCCTGTGCTCGTGTCGGGACACCACGAGCAGGTCCGGCGCTGGCGCCTGCGCGAGTCGCTGCGACGAACGCTGGTGCGCCGGCCGGACCTGCTCGAAGGTCGTCCGTCGAGCAAGGAGGAGGCCAGGCTGCTGGCCGAGATCCGCGCCGAGGCGGCCGAGGACGCCGCCCGGGAGCCGGATCCCGCTGCCCGCCCCCACGATGCCGGCTCGAGTGACGACTCGCCGGTCTCGTCAGGCTGACGCCCGGTTCTTGTCGGGTTCGGGTCGACCTCGGTTCCCCGTCGCGGCCTCGCACCGGCGTCGCTCGCCCGGAGGCCGAACCGTGCGCTCGCGGACGATCCTGTTCGCCGCGCGAGCGACCGGGCCGGGGCGGGCACCCCGGGAGCGTCGATTCCGCGCGCCTGGCGCCCGAGATCGCACCGCACCGCACGGTTGAACCGCCCGGCGAGCGAATAGCCGGCGAGCGAATGGCCGGCGCGGCGGCGGGGCGGGACTCGCGGCACCCGGAACCAGCATGCTATCCTCCGCCGTCGGCCGTGCCGCCCCGGCTCGCCGCCCGGAACCCGTGACCTCCGCAGCTGCGGCTGCCGCCGACCGAGACGAAGGACCCATCATCGTGAACGTGCTCAACGAGATCGTCCAGGACCAGCTGCGAACCGACCTGCCGGTGATCACCCCCGGCGACACCGTCAAGGTGGCGGCCAAGGTCGTCGAGGGCAATCGCGAGCGCATCCAGGTCTTCGAGGGCCTCGTGATGCGGATGCGGAACGCCGGCATCGCCTCGACCATGACGGTCCGCCGGATCGCGTCGGGCGTCGGCGTGGAGCGGACGTTCAAGCTGCACAGCCCGCGCATCGAGCGAATCGAGGTCGTCCGTCACGGCCAGGTCCGCCGCGCGAAGCTGTACTTCCTGCGCAACCGCGTGGGCAAGGCCGCGACCACGCTCCGCGAGCGCCGCTAGCCTCACCGGCGGGCCCGCGCCCGCCCGCAACCCCCAGTCGACCCCCGCCGGATGCGGGGGTCGTCCCATGTCCGCCAGTCGCGGCGCGATCACGGGCCGCACCCGCGGCGGGGTACGATCGCCCGTGATGGCCGTGATCGTCCCCACCCTCCGCTGGGAGCGCCCCCTGTGGCGCGACGGCGCCACCCGGATCGCCGGGGTGGACGAGGTCGGCGTCGCGCCGACGTCGGGGGCGGTCGTCGCGGCCGCCGTGATCATGCCGCCCAACTGCCACCGCATCCCGGGTGTCCGTGACTCCAAGACCCTGTCCGCCGCCCAGCGCGAGCGGCTCGCGCCCGTGATCCGTCGCCGGGCGATTGCGGTGGGCGTCGGCGCCGCGTCCGTGGCCGACATCGACCGGCTCAACATCTACCACGCGACCCACCTCGCGATGCGACGGGCGATCGCCCGTCTGGGCGGGCACGATCACGTGCTCGTCGACGGCCTCCGGATCGCCGAGTTCGAGGGGCTCGTCGGGCCGTACACGGCGATCGTGGACGGCGATGCCCTGGTGTACTCGATCGCCTGCGCGTCCGTCGTGGCCAAGACCGTCCGTGACCGGATGATGGCCAGGCTCGCCGCGCGCTACCCCGCGTACGGCTGGGACCGGAACCAGGGGTACGCGACCCGGGAGCACCGGGACGCCATCCGCGCCCACGGCCTGACGCCGCACCACCGGGCGTCATGGCAGGCGCTCCGGGTGCTCACCGCGGGTGACCAGCTCGGGTTGTTCGACGGCGTCCCGGTGATGGACGCGGACGCCGCCGAGACCGATGCCGATGCGCTGGCGCTCGAGATGCTCGCGGCCACGATCTGATCAACGTCCCGGAGATCGGCGCCGGACCCTCCCGGCGTCACCGCTCGCACCTGGACGCATAAGCCGGCGACAAGCGGCCCCTGCGATGCTCCGACCGATGGAGCGACGGGCGAGCACGGCAGCACAGCGGATCGGCGATGCCGGCGAGGACCTCGCGGTCGAGCGCCTCGAGCAGCAGGGCTGGGCGATCCTGGCGAGGAACCTGCGGCTGGCGCGGGATGAGCTCGATGTCGTGGCAGTCGACCCGGGACCCCCCGCGGCCCTGGTCGTCGTGGAGGTGCGCCGGCGCGGGCGGCGGGACTTCGGCCTGGCCGAGGAGTCGCTCGACCATCGCAAGCGGGCGGCCCTGCGGCGTGCCATCGGGCACCTGCTGGAGCAGGGGCTCCTGCCCGACGGCCGCGCGCTGCCCGGGCTGCCCCTCCGCGTGGACCTCGTCGCGATCGACGTGGGGGCAGATGGCCGCCCATCGGTCCGGCATCATCGTGGCATCCGCCCCTGACGGGCTCCACGGTCTCCGCCCTCGCGCCGCCCGGAATCCACCCCTGACGGAGTACGGGCACGCCCAGGCCCTGTGCTACACTCCCGGCCGCCGCAGCACGGCTGGGGCACGATCAGATGACGCCCGTGCCGGCAGATCGCCGGAACGGAGCCCACACGTGGATCGCCACCCGAACGGGACGGTGCCCGACGACCGGCCGACGCGCCGGCACGAGGCCCCCGACGGGGATCCGCGGAGGACAAACCGCAGGAGGCCATGCAGTGCCCACCATCTCGATGCGCCAGCTGCTCGAGGCCGGTGTCCACTTCGGACACCAGACTCGCCGCTGGAACCCCAAGATGAAGCCGTTCATCTTCGCGGAGCGCAACGGCATCCACATCATCGACCTCGCGCAGACCGTGAAGCGCCTCGACACCGCGCTCGCCTACGTCACCGATACCGTCGCCCACGGCGAGTCGGTGCTCTTCGTGGGGACGAAGAAGCAGGCGCAGGAGCCGGTCATGCAGGAGGCGATCCGCGCCGGCCAGCCGTACGTGACCAAGCGCTGGCTGGGAGGCATGCTGACCAACTTCGTCACCATCAAGAAGCGCGTCGGCCTGCTCGACCAGCTCGAGGCGCGTCAGCTCGCCGGTGACTTCGAGCGCCTTCCCAAGAAGGAAGCCGCGCAGCTCACCGAGACGCTCAACAAGCTCCAGGCCATGCTCGGCGGCATCCGCAAGATGAAGCGCCTTCCCGGCGTCATCTTCATCGTGGACCCGCACCGGGAGCGGATCGCCGTGACCGAGGCGAACAAGCTGGAGATCCCGGTCGTCGGCACCGGCGACACCAACGTCGACCCGGACGAGCTCGACTACATCATCCCGGCCAACGACGACGCGATCCGCTCGATCCGCCTGCTGTGCCAGCTGGTCGCCGACGCGGCGATCGAAGGCGCCCGCGAGCGCGCCGCGCGGGCCTCGTCCGAGGCTGAGGTCCAGGAGGCTCCGGCGGCGCTCGACGAGCCCGAGTTCGACGAGGCCGCGGCTGCGGACCTCGTGGCACAGCTCGCCGCCGGCGGCACGCTCTCGTTCGACCCGGACCTCGACGACGGGGACCTGCTGCCCGGCGCTCCCAAGGGCGACGGCCGCGTGCCGGACGCGACGCCTGACGAGACGCCGGACGCCGCTCCCGCCGAGGCCCCCGAGGCCGCCGTGACACCGGCCCCGGCTGCGGCGAAGGTCGCCCCGGCTGCGGCGAAGGTCGCCCCGGTTGCGGCGAAGGTCGCCCCGGTTGCCAGGAAGGTTGCCGCCGCCAAGGAGCCGGCAGCCCCCGAAGCCGCCGCCGCGTGCCCCGGAAACGCCCGCCACCACCGACGAGCCAGCCGCCACCACCGACGATCCGGGTACCGCAGCCGCCGGCTGATCCCGGCCGGGCGGGCGGTCAGCTGCCTCGATCGGGCCCGACCGCCGGGCGCGCACGCACCCGCCCGACCGTCCGACCACCCCACCCGCGCGCCCACCGCGCGCTCACCAGGACAAACAGGAGCACAACGAGACATGGCGATCACTGCCGCGGCCGTCAAGGAGCTGCGAGAGCGTACCGGCGCCGGCATGATGGACTGCAAGCGTGCGCTGGAGGAGACTGGCGGCGACATGGAGAAGGCCGTCGCCCAACTGCGCGAGAAGGGTCTCGCCGCCGCCGCACGGAAGGCCGGACGCGAGGCCCGCGAGGGCCTGGTCTCCAGCTACATCCACACCGGCGGTCGCGTCGGCGTCCTGATCGAGGTCAACTGCGAGACGGACTTCGTGGCCCGCACCGACGAGTTCCAGAAGCTCGTCCGCGACCTGGCGATGCAGGTGGCCGGGCTGGCCCCGCTGTATGTCGATGCGGACGGCATCCCGGAGGACGTGATCCGGCGCGAAGAAGGCCGAGCTGCTGGCCGACGAGGCCGTGCAGGCCAAGCCGGAGGCCATCCGCGAGAAGATCGTCGAGGGCCAGATCGCGAAGTGGCAGAAGGAGGTCTGCCTCCTGGAGCAGCCGTTCCGCGACGAGGACCGCACCGTTCGCGACCTGGTGACCGAGAAGATCGCGACGATCGGCGAGAACATCCGCGTCCGCCGCTTCGTGCGCTTCGCGCTCGGGGAGGAGCTGTGACGGACGCCGGTCGCGAGTCCGAGCCTGGCAAGGGGCGGGCGACCGCCCCTGAGCCCGACTCGCTCCGCTACCGCCGGATCCTGCTCAAGCTGTCCGGCGAGGCGCTGCTCGGGGAACGCCAGTACGGCGTCGACCCGGCTTTCTGCGTGTTCGTCGCGCAACAGATCGCGACGGTCCACGCCATGGGCGTCCAGGTGGGCATCGTGGTCGGCGGCGGCAACATCTTCCGCGGCCTGGCGGCCTCTGCTCGCGGCATGGACCGGGCGACCGGCGACTACATCGGCATGCTGGCGACCGTGATGAACGGCCTGGCGCTCCAGGATGCCATCGAGCGAGTGGGCGTTCCCTCGCGCGTGATGTCGGCGATCGCGATGAACGAGATCGCCGAGCCCTACATCCGGCGGCGCGCCGTGCGCCACCTGGAGAAGGGGCGCGTGACCATCTTCGTTGCCGGCACCGGCAACCCGTACTTCACGACCGACACGGCCGCCGCGCTGCGCGCGGTCGAGATCGACGCCCAGGTGCTGCTCAAGGCCACCAAGGTCGACGGGGTCTACGATGCGGATCCGATGAAGGATCCGACAGCGCGGCGGTACGAGACGCTCAGCTACCACGACCTGCTCAAGGACCAGCTGAAGGTCCTCGACGCAGCGGCGGTCTCCCTGTGCATGGAGAACGACCTGCCGATCGTCGTGTTCGATCTCAACGCGCCCGACAACATCACGCGGGTTGCCCGCGGCGATCGAGTCGGTACGCTGATCTCCGCGCACAACGGAGGAACCACGCAATGACCAGCGAGATCCTTGCCGAGGCGGAGCGCAAGATGCTCCGCGCGGTCGAGGCCATGGAGCGAGACTTCCACGGCCTGCGCACCGGACGCGCATCCACCGCGCTGGTGGAGCGCCTCCAAGTCGAGTATTACGGGTCGCCCACGCCGCTCAATCAGCTGGCCTCGATCAGCGTCCCGGAGCCGCACCAGATCGTGATCCAGCCGTGGGACCGGGGTGTCCTGGGCAGCATCGAGAAGGCGATCATGAAGTCGGACATCGGCATCATGCCCAACGTCGACGGCACCCTCGTGCGGCTCAACATCCCGCCGCTCACCGAGGAACGTCGCAAGGACATCGTCAAGACCGTCCACAAGCGCATGGAGGAGGCCCGGGTCGAGATCCGCCAGCTCCGGCGCGAGGCGAACGACGCCCTCAAGAAGGAGGAGCGCGACGGCGTCCTCGGAGCCGACGAGGTGCATCGCCAGCTGGACACGCTCCAGAAGATCACGGACCGCGCCGTGGGAGACGTCGACCGGCTGGGCGACGTCAAGGAACAGGAGGTCATGGAGGTCTAGTGGCGCAGGCGCCCGACCGCACGCTGGCGCGACCCACCGACGCCCCTCCGCTCGCGCACGATTGCGATGGCGGACGGGATGCGCCGGAGGTCACCACGCCCGCCGCCGATGCGCCGCTGCTGCCCGCCGAGGATCTGCCGAAGCACGTTGCCATCATCATGGACGGCAACCGGCGCTGGGCACGCGCCAGGGGCGTCAGCGACTTCGAGGGCCACGCCGCGGGGGTGGAGGCGGTGCGGGGCCTGCTGCAGCACGCCGTGCGGCGGGGCATCCCGATGCTCACGATCTACGCCTTCAGCCGCGAGAACTGGGCCCGCTCGGACGACGAGATCGCCGGGTTGTTCGACCTGCTCGCCCAGGCAATCGCCAGCGAGACCGACGAGCTCGCGGCGCAGGGCGTGCGCGTGCGGCTGCTCGGGCGGCTCGACGAGCTCCCGGGCGACACCCGCGCCGTCATCGAGGATGCGCTGGCGCGCACGGCCCAGGGGGTTCGGCTGGAGCTGAATGTCGCCTGGAACTACGCCGGGCGCACCGAGCTCGTGGATGCGTTCCGGCGGCTCGCCGCGTCCGGGATCGCGCCGGAGCAGATCGACGAGCGCGCCATCAGCGACGCGCTGTACACGACGGGCCTGCCGGACCCGGATCTCCTGATCCGGACGGGCCGGGAGCAGCGGATCAGCAACTTCCTGATCTGGCAGTCCGCGTACGCGGAGCTCTACTTCGCCGATTGCCTGTGGCCGGACTTCACGCCGGAGATCCTCGACGAGGCCCTGCTCGAGTTCGCCCGCCGCACCCGCCGGTTTGGCCGCTAGCCGCTAGGCTGGAGCCCATGCTCAAGACTCGCGCCCTCTCCGCGCTCGTCCTCGTCCCGGTGCTCCTGGTGGCACTGTGGATCGGGACCGCGGCGATCGCCGCCCTGCTCGTCCTGGTCGCGGTCATCGGCGGCATCGAGGTCTTCCGGCTGCTGAAAGGCGCGGGCTATGCCTCGCTGCCGCTGCTCGGCACCGCGCTCGCGGCCGCGTTCGTGCTCGAGGCGGCCCTGGGGCTGATCGGCGACAAGGGCCTGCTGCTGGTGGCCGTGGGCGTCGTGCTGGCCGGCGTCGGTGCGTTCGCGCGGACGGACCCGCGCGACGGCCTCGTGGTCTGGTTCGCGACCGTGTTCGGCGCGCTGTACGTCGGGCTGCTGGCGATCATCCTGCAGGTCGCCTCGCTCGGCCCGGCGGTGCCCGCCGGGGCGCCGCTCGCGACGGTCGGCTCGGAGCGGGGGTGGATCCTGCTCCTGGTGCTCGGCGTCTGGAGCTACGACACCGGTGCCTACCTTGTCGGCCGCAAGATCGGGCGCCACAAGTTCCTGGTGCACATCTCGCCGGCCAAGTCGATCGAGGGCCTCGTCGGCGGCCTGCTGGCGACGACGGTGGTGACCGGGCTGATGCTCGGCGCCCTCGGCCAGAACCCGCTTGGCGCCGTGCTCCTCGGGCCGCTGCTGGGCCTGTCCGCCCAGGCGGGCGACCTCGCCGAGTCGATGCTCAAGCGCGCCGCCGGCGCCAAGGACTCGGGCACCCTGATCCCGGGTCACGGGGGCATCCTCGACCGGATCGACTCGTTCCTGTTCGCGGCCCCGGTCGTGGCGCTCTATGTCGTCGCGCTTGCCGGCTGAGGGGCGGCGCCTCGGCGTCGCCCTGCTCGGCTCCACGGGGAGCATCGGCCGCCAGGCGGTCGAGGTGCTCGAGGCGCACGCGGACCGGTTCCGGGTCGTGGCCCTGGCGACCGGCCGGAACGCGGCGGAGCTCGAGTCGCAGGTCCGGCGCCTCGGCCCGGCCGTCGTCGCTGTCGCCGACGATGCGGTCGCCGTGGACCTTCCCTCCGGCACCCGCAGGGCGACCGGCCCGGACGCGCTCGTCGAGCTCGCGACCCGGGACGATGTCGACCTCGTGATCGTCGGCACCGGGGGCGTCGTGTCGCTCCGTCCCACGCTGGCGGCGCTCGCGGCCGGCAAGGTCGTCGCCACGGCCAACAAGGAGACCCTGGTGGCGGGCGGCCACCTGGTCATGCCCGAGGCCCGTCGCAATGCCGCCAAGCGGGCCGCCGCCGAGCCCGGGGATGCGCTGGCGACGCCACTCGCCTGGCTGCGGCCGATCGACTCCGAGCATTCCGCCATCTGGCAATGCCTCGTCGGCGAATCGCAAGCCGCGATCGCGCGCCTCGTGCTCACCGCGTCGGGCGGGCCGTTCCTCGAGCTGCCCGTCGCCGAGTTCGCGGCGATCACCCCGGAGCGGGCGCTCCGCCACCCGACCTGGACCATGGGGGCCAAGATCACGATCGACTCCGCCACCCTCGCCAACAAGGGCCTGGAGGTCATCGAGGCGCACTGGCTCTACGATGTGCCCTACGACGCCATCGATGTCGTCGTGCACCCCCAGAGCGTCGTCCACTCGGCCGTCCTGTTCATCGACGGCTCCCTCAAGGCCCAGCTCGGCACCCCTGACATGCGTCTCCCCATCCAGTACGCCCTGACCCATCCCGCGCGACTCCCGTCGCCGGCGACGCCCCCGGACCTGGTGGCTGCCGCGCGGCTCGACTTCCGCGCTCCCGACGAGGCCCGCTTCCCGGCGCTGCGCATCGCCCGCGAGGCGGGACGGATGGGCCCGCGCGCGTCGGCCGCGCTGATCGCCGCCGACGAGGTCGCCGTGGCCCGGTTCCTTGACCGCACCCTGGACTTCCCGGGGATCCCGCGCCTGCTCGAGGCCGCCGTCGATCGGTTCGGTGGCGGAGCCGACCAGGCGCCCGACCTGCCCGCGCTCGTCGAGCTGGACCGCGAGGTCCGCGCCGCCTTCGCGACAGGCCCCATCGGAGGTCCCGCATGACGACCATCGTCGACACGATCGTCTCGATCGTCCTGTTCATCGTGGTCCTGGGCGCCATCGTCCTGTTCCATGAGCTCGGCCACTTCATCACCGCCCGGATCGCGAGGGTCCGCGTGCTGGAGTTCGGGATCGGCTTCCCGCCCAGGGCGCGCTCGCTGGGGCGCGGCGGCGTGTCGGCGGCCGACACCGAGTCGTACGCTCGGGCCCGCGCCGGGGCGCTGGCGGTGGTGCGCGACGACGAGGCGGCATCGGAGGCGCTGCTGGAGACCCCAGAGGTCCCGCGCGGCACCGAGTACACGCTCAACTGGCTGCCCATCGGCGGCTTCGTCAAGCTCGAGGACGAGAACGGCGGCGAGGGCTTCGATCCGCGCTCGTTCGGCAAGGCCCGCCTGCTGACCAAGCTGGTGATCCTGGTCGCGGGCGTGTTCATGAACCTCGTGCTGGCGCTCGGGATCTTCACCTCGATCGCGTGGTTCGCGACCCCCTACGTGGGCCTGCAGTTCGCGGAGGTCGAGCCGGCATCACCGGCCTCGGCCGCGGGGCTCCAGGGCGGCGACGCGATCCTCACGATCGATGGCACTCGCTACGACTTCTTCGGCCCGTATGAAGGGGTGTCGCCGATCACGGATCTCCGCACGAGGGCCGGTCAGACCGTCACCCTCGGCATCCTGCGGGTGGATGGATCGCGCGACACGGTGCAGGCCACGCTGCGCTCGCAGGCCGAGATCGACGCGGGACAGGGCGCGCTGGGGATCCGGGCCGCCGAGGGTGGCTTCCAGTACACGTTCACCGGCGAGTACACCGGTCGGCCACTCGGCGCGGCGGCGAGCATCGGCTGGCAGGAGACGTTCCGCTGGTTCGGGTTGATCATCGACGGACTGGGCAGCCTCGTGGGCTCGTTCGTCGCCGACCCGACCCAGCCGCCACCGGTGTCGGGTCCGGTGGGCATCGCGACCTCGCTGGGTGACACCTTCCGAGGCAGCGGCCTGGTGATGACGATCTACGTCGCCGGCATCCTGTCGGCCAACCTGGCGCTGGTCAACTTCCTGCCGTTCCCGCCGCTCGATGGCGGGCGGATGCTGATGCTGGTCCTCAAGGCGATCCCTCGCTACGGCCGCCGGATCTCGCTTCGCGCCGAGCAGGCGACCTATGCCGTCGGCTTCATCGCCCTGTTCGGGTTGCTGATCTGGATCACCGGCTTCGACATCGTGCGCCTGGTGACCGGCGGGGCCACGCCATGACCTCTCCCGATTCGCTCAGGCCGGTGCGCCGGCCGACGGTGTCCGTGGACGTGGGGGGCGTGCTCGTCGGGTCCGCCCACCCGGTCGTGGTCCAGTCCATGACCAACACGGACACGGCCGACCCGGACTCGACCGCGATCCAGGTCGCCCGCCTCGCGCATGCGGGCTCGCAGCTCGTGCGCGTGACCGTCAACACCGAGCAGGCCGCCGCGGCCGTCCCCGAGATGATGCGCAGGCTGCGTGACAACCTGGGTTCGGACGTCCCGGTCATCGGGGACTTCCACTACAACGGCCACAAGCTCCTGGTCGAGTTCCCGGAGATGGCCGCGGCGCTCGCCAAGTACCGCATCAACCCGGGCAACGTGGGCGGCAAGTACCACGACGAGAACTTCGCCACGATCGTCCGGGCCGCGATCGAGCATGACAAGCCCGTTCGCATCGGCGTCAACTGGGGCTCGCTGGACCAGCAGCTGCTGACGGACCTGATGGAGGCGAATGCGAAGCGGACCCAGCCGCGCGACGCCCGCGACGTGATGATCGAGGCCATGATCGAGTCGGCGATGCGCTCCGCGGAGCTCGCCGAGCAGACGGGCCTCCGCCACGACCGGATCATCCTGTCGGCCAAGGTCTCGGGCGTGCGGGACCTGGTGGACACGTACCGCCAACTGGCCCCGCGCTCCGACTACCCGCTCCACCTGGGCCTGACCGAGGCCGGCATGGGGATGAAGGGGATCGTCGCCTCGACGGCCGGTCTCGCGGTCCTGCTCAACGAGGGGATCGGGGACACCATCCGGGTGTCGCTCACCCCGGAGCCCGGCGCCGGCCGCGAGCTCGAGGTCGAGGTCGCCCAGCAGGTGCTCCAGTCGATGGGCCTGCGCTCGTTCCTCCCCCAGGTCTCCGCCTGCCCCGGCTGCGGCCGGACCACCTCGACGTTCTTCCAGGAGATGGCCCGCGACATCACGGACCACATCAAGGCCCGGATGCCCGAGTGGCGCGAGTCGTACCCGGGCGTCGAGGAGCTCAAGGTCGCGGTCATGGGCTGCGTGGTCAACGGCCCCGGCGAGTCCAAGCACGCGGACATCGGGATCAGCCTGCCGGGCACGTTCGAGGCGCCGGTGGCGCCGGTGTTCGTGGATGGGAAGCTCGACCGGACGCTCCGCGGCGACGGGATCGTCGCCGAGTTCATCGACCTGATGGAGACATACGTCGAGCGGCGGTACGGGCACGCGTCGATGGCCCCGCGCGGCTGATCCGCCCCCGTGGCGCTCCACGCCACGCAGCGGCCCATTCGACCGGCTCCAGACCCGGGACCGGCGCCCCCGTGGCGCCCAACGCCACGATGGCCGGCGTTTGGTCGCGGGAACGCGAGAAGCGGGCGGTTCCGTGGCGCCACAGGCCACGGCGCTCGGGAGCGGGTGACGGGAGCAGGTGTCGGGTGACGTCACTTGCGGTCGAGCCTCGATTGAGGGTCCACGGGCCCGGGTGTATACTCCGCGCAACACAACGAGGCCGCCACCGAACGTGGGTGACCAACCCACGTTTCTTTGTGTGGATCGGGCCGTCGCAGGGGCCAGGGGCGAAGCAGGGAGGCACATGATGAGTCGTGACTTCGTCGGTGCGCTGCTCCAGCTCAACGCCGAGAAGCAGGTTCCCCAGGAGGCGCTGATCCGCGCGGTGGAGGAGGGGATCCAGGCCGCGTATCGGCGGGTCGCGGGCGAGGAGGACATCTTCGTCCGGATCGAGCCCGCCACCGGCGAGATCCGCGTGTACCGCGGCCGCCACGTGGTGGACGAGGTCGACGACCCCATGGTCGAGGTGACCGTGGACGAGGCCCGCAGGACGCATCCCGAGGCCGAGGGCGGCCAGGTCATCGAGATCGAGCAGCTCGACGCGGAGCACTTCGGTCGCATCGGCGCCCAGACCGCCAAGCAGATCATCCTCCAGCGGATGCGCGAGGTGGAGCGCGACCAGCGCTTCGACCAGCTCGTGGCTCGCGAGGGCGAGATCGTCACGGGTTCCGTGAGCCGCGTGGAGCCGCGGGCGATCATCCTCGACGTGGGCAAGGGCGACGAGGCCATCCTCCAGACGAGCGAGCAGAGCCCGCTCGAGCACTACCGCATCGGCCAGCCGGTCAAGGCGTTCGTGCTCGAGGTGCGGCGCAGCGCCCGGGGTCCACAGGTGATGGTGAGCCGGACCCACAAGGGCTTCCTGCGCCGCCTGTTCGAGCTCGAGGTCCCGGAGATCCACGCCGGAACGGTGGAGATCAAGGCCATCGCGCGTGAGGCCGGCTCGCGCAGCAAGGTCGCGGTCGCCTCGCGCCAGGAGGGCCTCGACCCGGTCGGGGCGACGGTGGGCCAGCGCGGCGCTCGGGTCCAGGCCGTGGTCGCGGAGCTGGCGGGCGAGAAGATCGACGTGATCCCGTGGCACGACGACCCGTCGGTGTTCGTTGCCAATGCGCTGTCGCCGGCCCAGGTGCTCGGGGTCCGCATCGACGAGGAGCACCGGATCGCGAACGTGACGGTGCCGGAGCGGGCGCTCTCGCTGGCGATCGGCCGCGAGGGCCAGAACGCGCGGCTGGCCGCCCGCCTGACCGGCTGGCGGATCGACATCCGGAGCGACGTGGCGGCTGCAGAGGCCGTCGCCGAGCCTGTCGCCGAGCCCGTCGCCGAGCCTGTCATCGACGCCGTCGCCGAGCCCGCCCAAGCCGTCGCCGAGCTCGTCGCCGAGCCCGTTGTTGAAACGGCCCCCGTGGACACCGTCGCGGAGCCCGAGGTCGAGCCTGCCCCGGCGGTCGAGGCGGCCGCTGCCGACGCCGTCGTCGAGCCCGAGCCCGAGATGGCACCCATGGCCGACGCCGCACCTGCCGAGCCCGCACCCGAGGATGGGGAGCCCGCCACCCCGGCGAAGAAGAGCCGCAAGAAGAAGGCCTCCGAGGAGGTGTCGTCGTAGGCGCCGCGGCGGCCGGTCGGTCCCGGCCCGTCTCGCCGCGACGGCTCCCGGAGCGGAGCTGTGTTGCCTGCCGCACGCCGCGTCCCAAGCGCGACCTGGTCCGCGTCGTCCGCTCGCCGCAGGGGACGGTGGTCATCGACCCCACCGGCCGCATGCCCGGCCGCGGCGCCTACCTGTGCCATGACACCGAGTGCTGGGATCTCGCCCGCCGCAGGCGGTCGCTGGATCACGCGCTCGGGGTCGCCATTCCCGACGACCTCATCGAGGCTCTCGCCTCGACCCCGGGGGCACCGGCAACCGCCATGAGCGCCCCAGCCAATCACCGCGCCATTGGCGCCGACCCCGAACCCGACGATCCCCAAGGAGGAGCCCATGGCCCGAAGTAGGAGCGGCACCCGCGGCCGTCGCGGCCCCCGCAAGCCCCCGCGCCGTCCCGGCGGCTTCACGCCGGGCGCCGTCTCGGTGGTGGACCCGAGCGAGCGCGGCCCGATCGAGCTGCCCGGCACGATCACCGTCAAGGACCTGGCCGACCTGCTCGGCACGAGCCCGGCCGACATCATCCGCGAGCTCATCAAGAGCGGCATCTTCGCGACCATCAACCAGCTGATCGACCGCGATACGGCGTCCCTGATCACCGAGGAGCTTGGCTACCAGGTCGCGGAGGCTGTGGCCGCCAGCGAGGATGAGGCCGAGGAGGGCAGTGCGCCTGCCGAGGCGGCCAAGGAGCAGCTCTGGGACGAGGACGAGGAGGACGCTGCCCTGCTCGTGGACCGCGCCCCGATCGTCACCGTCATGGGCCACGTGGACCACGGCAAGACGAGCCTGCTGGACGCCATCCGCTCGACGGCTGTTGCGTCCGGCGAGCGAGGCGGCATCACCCAGCACATCGGCGCATCCGAGGTCACGACCAAGGACGGCAAGCGGGTCGTCTTCCTCGACACCCCGGGCCACGAGGCGTTCACCTCGATGCGGGCACGTGGCGCCCGGGTGACCGACATCGCGGTGATCGTGGTCGCGGCCGACGACGGCGTGATGCCCCAGACTCTGGAGGCGATCAGCCACGCGAGGGCGGCGAAGGTCCCGCTCGTCATCGCGCTGAACAAGATCGACAAGCAGGACGCCAACCCGGACCGGGTCAAGAACGAGCTGGCCGAGGCCGGTGTCGTGATCGAGGACTACGGCGGTGACACGCCGATGGTCGCGGTCTCGGCGAAGACGCGGGTCGGGATCGAGTCGCTGCTCGAGATGATCCTGCTGGTCGCCGATCTCCAGGAGCTCAAGGCGAACCCCAAGCGGGACGCGGTGGGCACCGTCATCGAGGCCCGGCTCGACAAGGGCCGTGGCCCCGTCGCGACCATCATCGTGCAGACCGGCACGCTCAAGGTCGGGGACAGCGTCGTCGCCGGCAACACCTGGGGCAAGATCAAGGCCCTCGAGAGCTCGACGGGGAAGCGGGTCGCGAAAGCGGGTCCCGCCACCGCCGCCGTGATCCTCGGCCTCAACGACGTCCCGGAGGCCGGCGACATCCTCCGCGCCGTCAAGGACGTCACGGTCGCCCGCGACCGGGTGGAGGCCCGCAAGAACGCGGCCGCCGCCGCGGCCGGGGCCGGGTCCGGGCGCGCCACCCTCGAGGACCTCTACAAGCAGATCCAGGCCGGCCAGGCCAAGGAGCTGCGAATCATCCTCAAGTCCGACGTGTCGGGCTCGCTCGGCGCGATCAATCACGCGCTCCAGCAGCTCAGCACCGATGAGGTCAAGATCAACGTCCTGCTCGAGGCGGCCGGCGACATCACCGACAACGACATCATGCTCGCGACGGCCTCGAACGCGATCGTCGTCGGGTTCAACGCCGGGATCACGGACACCGCCCGCCGCGCCGCCGAGACCGAGGGCGTGGACTATCGGCTGTACGACATCATCTACAAGCTCACCGACGACATCGACCTTGCGCTCAAGGGGATGCTCGAGCCGGAGATCGTGGAGGTGGTCGAGGGTCGCGCGGAGGTCCGGCAGATCTTCAAGGTGGGCAAGAGCACGGTCATCGCGGGCTGCTTCGTCACCGACGGGCGCATCGTGCGCGCGGGTGGAGCCCGGGTGTACCGCGGCGGCAAGCTCATCGCGACCGACAAGCTGGACTCGCTGCGGCGGTTCCGCGACGACGTGCGCGAGGTGGCCCAGAACCTGGAGTGCGGCATCGGCCTGGCCGGGTTCAACGACCTGGTCGAGGGCGACATCATCGAGTGCTTCACGAGCCAGGTGCGCAGCCGGGTCGCCGGCTAGCCACTCCCCGCGGCGCCAGCCGGAGCACGAGATGAGCCAGCGCACGGAGCGCGTCGACGAGCTCCTCCGACAGGAGATCGGCACGCTGCTCGCCAAGGAGATCGGGGATCCGCGGATCGGCTTCGCGACCATCACGGACGTGGAGACGACGCCGGATCTTCGCCATGCCAAGGTGTGGGTCAGCGTGATCGGCCAGAAGGCCGATCGCGACGAGACGCTGCGTGCGCTGCGGGCGGCGATGCCGTTCATCCGCCACGAGCTGGGCAAGCGGCTGCGGATCCGGCGGATCCCCGCGTTGCACATCCACCTCGACGACTCGGCGGAGCGGGGGACCCGTGTCCTGCACCTCATCAACGAGCTGGAGAAGGGCGTCGATCCCGACGAGATCGCGCCCGTCAGGGAGTCGCTGCCGACACCGGTGAAGCGACTTCCCCACGAGGGCGACGCCGAGCCCGCGGAGGACCCGGCGGCAGATGCGCCCGCAGCGGACGCCGCGTTGCCCGCCATCCCGCCCGGCCCCTCGGCACGTCGCCCCGCACCCGGGCGCCGCCCCGGCGGCGGCGCCGGCCGCCGGGGAGGCCCGCCTCCGGGGTCACCCCGCCGGTCACCGCGGAGTCACCGGGCATGAGCGGGGCCGTGGACCTCTCGATGCTGGCGCGCGACGCCGTCCCGGAGGCGACGCTCGCCCGCCTGCGCGACGCCCGGAACGTGCTCGCGGTCAGCCATGAGCACCCCGATGCCGACACGCTCGGCGCCGTGATCGGCCTGTGCCTGATCGTGGAGGCGCTCGGTGGCAGGGCGACGGCCGTGGCCTCGGACCCGGTGCCGCCGCTGTATGCGTTCCTGCCGGGGATGGACCGGTTCCAGACGGATCCGGAGCCCGACGCCTCCTATGACCTGCTCGTGCTCGCCGACTGCGCGACCGCCGAGCGCGTGGGCGATGTGGCGCTGAGGCACGCTGACCTGTTCCGCTCCCTGCCCCGGGTCATCGTGGACCACCACGCCTCGAATGGCGCTGCGGGCGATGCCGACTGGATCGAGCCGGGAACCGCCGCGACCTGCGAGCTCGTCGCGCTGCTCGCGGTCCGCCTGGGCATGCCGCTGGACCTTGGGGACGGCGCCCTCGCCGCCGCGCTGATGGCCGGGATCGTGATGGACACGGCCACCTTCGCGCACCCCAACGCGACGCCCCGGACGCTCGCCGTCTCGGCGGCGCTGGTCGAGGCCGGCGCGCCGCTGTCGGACATCTCGCGCCGGCTCTACCGCACCAAGCCCGATGCGCAGCCTGCGGCTGTTCGGCCGCGTCCTCGATCGCCTCGAGACCACCCCCGACCGGCGGGTCGTGTGGTCCACGCTGCGCGCCGCGGACCTGGTGGAGACAGGGTCGATCCCGGCGCACTCTGAGGGGATCATCGACCTGCTCGCGCAGGCCGAGCTCGCCGAGGTCTCGATGCTGCTCAAGGAGCAGGACGCGGCGAGCACCCGTCTCTCCGTCCGCACCAGGCCGGGCGGGGTCGACGCCACCGTGCTCACGGGCACCTGGGGCGGTGGGGGCCACGCCCGCGCCGCCGGGGCCACCGTGCCACTGCCCCTCGAGGCCGCGGTCACGGCCGTCCGGGATGTCGCGGCGCGCCTGGCCGCCGAGGTCCGCCGTTGAGCCCCCGGGACCGGAGCGGGGGCCTGGACGGCGTCCTCGATCGTCGCCAAGCCCTCGGGTCCAACCTCGCACGACGTGGTGGGGCTGGTCCGGCGCCTGTCATCCACGCGCCGCGTCGGGCATGGCGGAACCCTGGACCCGTTCGCGGCCGGCGTGCTGCCCGTGTTCCTTGGCCGGGCGACGCGCCTGGTCGAGTACCACCTCAGCGGCACCAAGCGCTACCGGGCCACGATCTGCTTCGGGGCCACGTCGACGACGGACGACATCGATGGCGAGCGGACGCCCGTCGACGGGCCGGACCTCGACCGGGAGGCCGTCGAGCGGGCGCTCTTGGAGTTCACCGGTCCGCTCAGGCAGGTGCCGCCAGACTACTCGGCGGTCCAGGTCGAGGGGCGACGGGCCTACCAGATGGCCCGCCGCGGCGAGCCCGTCGAGCTCGCTCCGCGCGACGTGGTGATCCACCAGGCCACCATGCTCGAGTGGGACGGCTCGGACCCGGCGCGCCCGATCGCGGTCGTCGACGTGACGTGCTCGGCCGGCACCTACATCCGGGCGCTGGCCCGGGACCTCGGCGCCCGCCTGGGAAGCGGCGCGTACCTCGGGGCGCTGGTCAGGACGGCGTCCGGCGAGTTCCGGCTCGAGGACGCCATCTCCTTCGAATCGCTCCGTGAGCACGCCGCCGACGGTCCCGCCGGGATCGAGCGGGTCATGCGGCCGATCGACGCCGGGCTCGAGCACCTGCCGCATGCCCGGGTCACGCTCGACGAGGTCCGCCGCCTCGGCGAGGGACTGATCACGGCGCCCAAGACGCCCCTGGTGGAGCGCGATGCGCCGCTCGTGCTCGCCGTGGGACCCGACGGCCGGATTGCCGCGGTCTGCCGGGCCGTGGCCGGGGCGCTCCACCCGAACAAGGTCCTCGCCGAGCGGGCCGCGGAGGGCGGCCGCCCCACGAGCCGCGTGACGACCGAGCCGGCCTGACCATGCACGTCACGCGCGGTCTCGAGCGCCTGCCCCGGTCCGACGCCCCGGTGTTCATCGTCGTGGGGGTGTTCGATGGCCTGCACCTCGGCCACGGGTACCTGCTGGACCACCTGGTGACGGAGGCGCGCCGACGGGGGGCGCGGCCCGTGGTCATCACCTTCGACCACCATCCCGACGAGATCCTGACCGGCACCGCGCCGCCCCTCCTGTGCGACCCGGACGAGCGCCTCGAGCGCCTGGCGGCGGCCGGCGTGGATACCACGGTCGTCGTCCACTTCGACCAGCGGCTGCGCGAGACGACCTACGACACGTTCGTCACGATGATCGCCGACCGCACGCCGATCGCCGGCTTCCTGATGACCCCCGACGCCGCGTTCGGGTACCAGCGGGCGGGAACGCCCGAGCGGCTGGCGGCGCTGGGCCGGGAGCGCGCCTTCGAGGTCGTCGTCGTGCCCCCGTTCGAGCTCGACGGCCGGCCCGTCCGGAGCACGGCCGTCCGGGAGGCGATCGCCAGCGGGGATCTCGCGGCGGCGGCCGCGCTGCTCGGACGCGACCACTGCGTGGTCGGCCAGGCGGTGGAGCCCGCTTCAGCCCACGGGATGGGCAGCCTGCTGCGGTTCCCGCTGCCCGTGGCCCTGCCCCCGGACGGGGCGTACGGGGTGGTCGTCGGTCCCGTCCACGCGGGATCGCCCGACCGCGCGCTGATCGAGACCGGCTCGGTTGGCCTGGAGCGCACCGAGCCGACACCGTGGGTCCGCGTGGCCTTCACAGGGGAGTGACGAGCATGGCCAGCCGCATCCGGTGGGGAATCCTGTCCACGGCGAGCATCGGGGTCCACAAGGTGATCCCCGGTCTCCGGCGATCGACCACGGGCGAGGTCGTCGCCATCGCGTCGCGTGACGCGGACACCGCAAGGTCCGTCGCCGACCAGCTCGGCATCCCGCGGGCCCACGGCTCGTACGAGGCGCTGCTGGCGGACCCCGAGGTGGACGCGCTGTACATCCCGCTGCCCAACCACCTCCACGCCGAATGGTCGATCCGCGCTCTCGAGGCCGGCAAGCATGTCCTGTGCGAGAAGCCGATCGGGCTCTCGACCGCCGAGGCGGAGCGGATGGCCGCGGCCGCCGACGCGTCGGGCCGTCTGCTGATGGAGGCCTTCATGTACCGCCACCATCCGTCGTGGGTTGCGGCTCGTGAGCTGATCGCCGCGGGGCGGATCGGGCGACTGGTGGCCGTCGACAGCTGGTTCTCGTACCACCTCGACGATCCGGCCAACATCCGCAACATCGCGGCCTACGGCGGCGGGGCGCTGATGGACATCGGGTGCTACTGCGTGAACCTCTCGCGCCTCCTGTTCGGTGGCGAGCCGGTGGACGTTGCCGCGTCGGTC
Source organism: uncultured Chloroflexia bacterium (assembly GCA_963700555.1). Taxonomy (GTDB): domain Bacteria; phylum Chloroflexota; class Limnocylindria; order Limnocylindrales; family CSP1-4; genus CAIXZV01. The sequence goes on along the minus strand of CAVOXZ010000017.1, from coordinate 4,659 downwards.
GTCCGCGACCCCGCGTCCGGGGTGGACATCCTGGCCAGCGGGACCATGGCGTTCGAGGCCGGCCTGGCGTCGTTCAGCGTCGCCACCCAGGCCGAGCCCGACCAGCGGGTCCACATCTACGGGACCGAGGGCCGCATCTCCATCGACATCCCGTTCAACATCCCGCCCGAGCTGCCCACGCGGATCCATCTCACCACCGGCCGCCAGGCACCGGAGCGCTACCGGACCGAGATCTTCGAGCTGGCACCCGCCGACCCCTATGCCTGCGAGGCGGACGCGTTCGCGGCAGCGATCCTCGAGGGCCGGCCCGCACCGGTGCCGATGTCGGACGCCATCGCGAACATGCGGGTCATCGAGCGCCTGGTCGCGTCCGCCGCTCGCTGAGCCGGGAGCCACGCGGGTGGCACATCGCAGGCACCCCTGCTATCCTCCGCGGGTCGAAGAACAAATTGTGTAGTCACGCCATCGTTCGTGTCGGAGGATCGAGTGCCGCTCGCGCGGGAGAAGAAGCAAGAGGTCATCACCGAGTACGCCGTCAAGGACGGCGACACGGGATCGCCCGAGGTCCAGATCGCACTCCTGACGGAGCGGATCCGGGACCTGACGGAGCACCTCCGCCGCTTCCCGAAGGACAACCATTCGCGCCGCGGCCTCCTCAAGCTCGTGGGACAGCGCCGGCGCCTTCTCGCCTACTTGGTGAAGAAGGACCCCGCTCGCTATCGAGCCGTGATCGGCTCGCTCGGCCTTCGCCGCTAGGACCAGCCGCATCCCGACCCCGGGCGTTGTCCCGGGGTCGTACGCATCCGGCGCCCGGTCCTCGCGACAACCCGGCCCCACCTGCCGCAAGGCATCCTCACACGCTCGACCAAGGAGGTCGTTCACCTGTGCCCACTCCCACCACGCTCGAGATCGAGTTCGGCAATCGCACCCTCATCCTCGAGACCGGCAAGCTTGCCGGGCTCGCCGGCGGTGCCGTCACCCTGCGCTACGGCGACTCGATGGTGCTCGGGACCGCGAACCGGTCCGAGCCGCGCCCCGGCCTCGACTTCTTCCCGCTGACGGTCGAGTTCGAGGAGCGCATGTACGCCGCGGGCAAGATCCCCGGCGGCTTCATCAAGCGCGAAGGCCGCATGTCCGAGGCCGCAACCCTCGCGGCCCGCCTCACGGACCGCCCCATCCGCCCCCTGTTCCCCGAGGGCTACAAGGACGATATCCAGCTCGTGATCACCGTCCTCTCGACGGACCATGAGAACGATCCGGACATCCTGGGCACGATCGCCGCATCCGCAGCGCTCACCATCAGCGAGATCCCGTTCCAGGGGCCTGTCGGCGCGGTCCGCGTCGGCTACATCGACGGTGAGTTCGTCCTCAACCCCACCTACCCGCAGCTGGCCGATTCGGCGCTTGACCTGATCGTCTCCGGCACGCGCGACGCGATCATGATGGTCGAGGCGGGCGTCAAGATCCTGCCCGAGGACGTGATGGCCGAGGCCATCCTGTTCGGCCACCGGTCCCTGCAGCCGCTGATCGATCTCCAGGAGAAGCTCCGGGAGCTCGTCGGCAAGCCCAAGCGCCTGCCGTACATCGAGCCCGCGACCGCCTCCGTGCTCAAGTTCGCCGAGCTGGCGAAGGCGGGCGGCGAGTTCGTCGTGGTGGACGTCGAGACCACCGGCACCGATCCCAAGATGGCGGACCTGCTCGAGGTCGCCGCGGTGCGCGTCAAGGGCGGCAAGATCACCGATCGCTGGTCCACCCTCGTCAACCCCGGCCGCCCGATCGTCGGCAACCAGATGCACGGCATCACCGACAAGGACGTCAAGGGCGCCCCGACCCCGGCCGAGGCCGCCCGCAAGGCGCTCGACTTCGTGGGCGACGCGCCGTTCGTCGGCCACTCCGTCGGCTTTGACAAGGCCTTCCTCGAGGAGGCCCTCGGCGACGGTACTCACGTGGAGCAGGGCAAGTACCTGGACACGCTGGTGATCGCCCGCGAGGGCTACCCGGATCTCGAGAACTACAAGCTGGGCACCCTGGCCAAGTTCTTCGGGATCGAGCTGTCCGAGAACCACCGCGCCCTTCCTGACGCGGAGGCGACGGCGAACCTGCTGATCTGGTTCGGCAAGGACCTGCCGGCCCGCATCGAGACCCTGAAGGCCGGCATCACGGCCGCCGTCCGGGCCACCCGCAAGGACGCCGCGGAGTCGGCAGCCATGCTGGAGGCCGCTCGCCGCAGCGCGCGGGTCAGCAAGAGCCTGTTCAGCCTGGTCAACAAGCAGACCGTCCGCGAGCTCGTCCTGTCGGAGGGCATCCGCATGGACGGCCGCGCCACCGACGAGATCCGCCCGATCTCGGTCGAGGTTGGCCTCCTGCCGCGCGCCCACGGCTCGGGCCTGTTCACCCGCGGCCAGACCCAGGCGCTGACCGTCGCCACCCTCGGGGCGTCCTCGGACGTCCAGCGGATCGACACCATCAGCCCCGAGACCGAGAAGCGGTACCTCCACCACTACAACTTCCCGCCCTACAGCACGGGCGAGAACAAGCCGATGCGCGGCCCCAGCCGGCGCGACATCGGCCACGGCAACCTCGCCGCCCGGGCGCTGCTGCCGGTCCTCCCGTCGCACGACGAGTTCCCGTACGTCATCCGCCTCGTGTCCGAGGTGGTCGCCGGCAACGGCTCCACGTCCATGGCCTCGACCTGCGGCTCGACCCTCGCCCTCATGGATGCCGGCGTGCCGATCAAGGCTCCGGTGGCCGGCGCGGCGATGGGCCTCGTGCTCGACGCCGAGACCGGCAAGTTCGTGGTGCTGACCGACATCCTCGGCAAGGAGGACTCGATCGGCGACATGGACTTCAAGGTGACCGGCACCACCGAGGGCATCACGGCCCTCCAGATGGACATCAAGGTCAAGGGAATCGACGAGCGGGTCATCCGCGAGGGTCTCAAGCAGGCCCTGGCGGCCCGCCTGTTCATCCTCGACAAGATGACGTCCGTGCTGCCGGCCGCCCGCGAGGAGATGTCCGACTTCGCCCCCCGGATCATCACGATCAAGATCAACCCCGAGAAGATCCGCGAGATCATCGGCAAGGGTGGATCGATGATCCGCAAGATCCAGGAGGAGACCCAGACCGAGATCAACGTCGAGGACGACGGCACCGTGGAGATCGCGGCCGTCTCCGGCGAGAACTCGCGCAAGGCGATCACCTGGATCGAGAGCCTCACCCGCGAGGTCGAGGTCGGCTCCCTGTACCTGGGCAAGGTCACCCGGCTGATGACCTTCGGCTGCTTCGTGGAGATCCTGCCGGGCAAGGAAGGCCTGATCCGGATCGGCGAGCTCGCCGACTACCACGTGCCCAGCGTCGAGGACGTCGTGTCCGTCGGCGACGAGGTCATGGTGGTGGTCACCGAGATCGACCGCCAGGGTCGCGTCAACCTGTCGCGCAAGGCGGCGATGCAGCGTCATCTCGCCCAGTAACCTGCGACCACGCGAGGCGCCCCCGGAGCCGCGAGGCCCGGGGGCGCTTCTTCGATTCCGAGCGTTGTGCGCCTGTGGGTCGATGAGCCGGCCCCTGTGCCTGCCGGCTCCGCGGCCAGGATCCCAATCCGGGCGACTGACTCCCAGGCACTGGATTCCGCGGCCGACCTTCAGCATCATGCCTGCCGGTCAGCGATCTGACGCGTGACCGGCCGATACCCGGCGCGAAATCGTCCGCCCAGTGCGTGGTAGGCAGCGGGATGACCACCGGGCGTCGGATCTGCTGTCCACCAGGCACGACGACGGCGGCGAGCGGCGACTGGTGTGGCGCCACGCGCCGGCGGGGGTCTGGTCATCCCACCCTGCGTTGCGCGAGGTGCGGCCAGCCCTCGATGCGCCGTTCGCCCGGGGGTGAGGCCAGGAGGGCCGCTGGTATACTCGCCGCCGTGCCCGACAACCCGTCGCTAGCAGGTCGGACCGTGCCCGGAAGCTCCCCAGACAAGCTCATCGTCGCCGTCGTCGGCGCCACCGGCGCCGTCGGCCGCACCATGATCCAGGTGCTCACGGAGAAGCAGTTCCCCTACACGGAGCTGCGCCTCCTTGCGTCCGAGCGCTCGGCGGGCACCGAGATGACGGTGAACGGCCGGCCGATCACCGTGGAGCTGGCCACGCCCGAGGCGTTCGAAGGCATCGACATCGCGATCTTCAGCGCCGGTGGCGGCACTTCCAAGGCCCTGGCCCCCGAGGCGGCGAAGCGTGGCTGCACCGTGGTCGACAACTCGAGCGCGTGGCGGATGGACCCGTCCGTGCCGCTGGTCGTCAGCCAGGTCAACCCCGACGACCTCGCCTGGCACGAGGGAATCATCGCCAACCCCAACTGCTCCACCATGCAGCTGATGCCACCGCTGATGGCGCTGCGCGACGCGGTGGGCATCGAGCGCATGGTGGTGGACACCTACCAGGCAGTGGCGGGCACCGGCCAGAAGGCCATCGTGGAGCTCGACCAGCAGATCCGGGCGCACGCCGAGGGGCGCCCCAAGGTCGCGAGCGTCTACCCCCACGTGATCGGCTTCAACGCGCTTCCGCACATCGACGTGTTCCTCGACAACGGGTACACGAAGGAGGAGTGGAAGGTCGTCACCGAGAGCCAGAAGATCCTGCACCTGCCGGACCTGCGCGTCTCGTGCAC
>CAVOXZ010000016.1:0-118599 GCA_963700555.1 uncultured Chloroflexia bacterium | reverse complement strand
ATGCCGGGCGTCCCGGCCGAGGTGCCCAGCTACTGGATGCCGTATTTCAACGTCGAGAGCGTCGAGGACAGCTTCGGACACGCGATCGGGCTCGGCGCCACGGAGCTCGTTGCTCCGAGCGACATGCCGGGTGGCCGGTTCGCGATCGTGCAGGACCCGCAGGGAGCCACGTTCGGGCTGCTTCGCTTGAGCTAGCGATCGCGGGATCCCGCGATCGCGTGCGCGCCCGAGTCCTGGGTGTCGCTGACCTGACGGTCAGATCGTTGCCGTCGTTCGCGCCAACGAACCCTCGCCCTTGACGGCATCGTGGAACGACCCGTAGCCTGCGCACAGATTGACGCAATCCGTGCAGGAGTGGAGCAATGGCGGAGCAGAACCGGGTGAACGTCATGCTCGATCCCGAGTACGCGGTCCGCCTGCGCCGGCTTGCCGAGCGGACCCATCTCAGCCCCGGGACGCTCGCGCGCTCGCTCCTGTCCTCCGCGCTCGACGCGGCGGATCCTGATCCGACCGCAGTGACTGCCCTCCTCGACGCCATTCCGGGCGCCTGGGAGGATGCCCAAACGGGGCTTGCCGATGCAGCCGCCGGACGCGTGATCCCGCTCGACGCGCTCTGAGCCCATGGCCCGAGTCGTCATCGCCCAGCGGGCGCGGGCCAACCTGCGCGCCATGATCCGGACGCACAGCCTGCCCTCGAGCACGCAGGAACGGGTTCGGCTCGCGATCGCCCCGCTGGCCGAGTTCCCGCAGCTCGGCCCCGAGCTCGGGGGCAGGTGGGAGGGCCTCCGTTTCGTCCTGGGCCCGTGGCCGTGGATGCTCATCGTCTACCGCTGGGACCAGGCGTCCGACACCGTGGTGGTGGCGACGATCCAGGATGCTCGATCGTCGCGCGCGGCCACGTCCGGCCGCTGATCCGCCGAGGATCCGAAGCACGTCCGGCCAGCCCCGGTGTGCCCGTCAGGCGTCGGCCGGCAGGATCCGGAACGGGCGGCGGCGGGCGCCGACGATGGCCCGGAAGTGACGTTCATCGAGCGTCAGGATGTCGCCGACGTCGTGTCGCTCCGCGAGGACGACCAGCGATGCATCGGCGAGGCCGAGCTCGAGGTCCCGGTATCGGTCGATCAACTCCGCAGCCCGGGCGACGTCGACGGCGTCCATCGGCTCCAGCCTGTAGGCCCCCGCCGCCACCTGTCCCAGGAGCGCAGCCGCGGCCGCCGCCGAGACGCGCGTCGCGAGCAGGTAGTCCAGCTCCGCCAACACGAACGGTGAGAGGAGGAACGGCCCCGGGGACCGACGCAGCGCGTCCGCGGCAGCCCGGTGGTGTCGCTGGCTGGCATCGATGGCCGCGAGCAGCCCGCTGGTGTCGAGGATGATCACCGCTCGCCGAAGCCCCGGAGCGCCTCGTCGACGTGCTCCGCAAGGTCTGGCTGGCCGCTCTCGAACAGGGGAAGACTCGGCTCAGCAACGGCGTGGCGAGCCGTGACCAGCTCGACGCCCTCCCGGATGAGCTCCGCCTCGCTCCGACCGGAGACGCGGGCAGCCCGTTCCAGGGACCGCTTCTGCCGCTCGGTCAGGTAGACGGTGGTGCGTTCCATGCCATACACGGTACCATATATCGATGAACTAGCCCACCGGCCCTGGATACGTGCGTCCTGTCTCCGCGTCGCCGGCCCGTGAGGAGCGCCAGGCTCGCAGGCGACGCGCAATCGCGCCGACGTCATCCAGCGCACCGTCCGCCACAGCCGTGATCAGCGCGAACGCGTCGTCGGCGGTGGGGCGGACGTCCGTGTCGTTGAGACGGTAGAAGAGGCGCACGGCGACCCAGCCGAGTCGCTTGTTGCCATCGACCAACGGGTGGCCCGCCACGATGGAGTGCAGGAGCGCCGCGGCCTTCCGATCGAGATCCGGGTAGGCGTCCTCGCCGAACGCGGTCGCACGGGGCCTGGCCGCAGCGGCCTCGAGCAGGCCGATGTCCCGAACCTCCGGCGCACGTCCCAGGGCTGCTTCGGCCGCCGCGAGCAGGTCCTCCAGGTCCAGGTAGGCCGTCACATGGACCCGAGGCGGCGCAGCAGCTCGGCGTCCTCCGCCACGATCCGGGCCAGGTGCTCGTCACGGAGCCGCGCCCGGCCCGAGACGTAGGTCGCGATGGCCTCGCGGGCAACAGCCTGCATGGACCGGCGCTCTCTCCTGGCGGTCTCGCGGAGCGCCTCGGTCTCGTCGGGTGTGAGGCGGAGGGTCATCGGCATGGCGGAATGATACCACCCGGTATCAGCTGTGCAGCGGGTCACGGACCCGCGGTGATGACGCTTGAGGCCCTGATGCGGATACTACCGTCGAGGGCAACAGCGTTCTCCTCGGGCCGCCACGTGACGCGGATCACGGCCGGACCATAACCACGACCACTGCACGCAGACGTAGGTGCTCGATGGACGATCCCGCCATGGAGGGCTCCACGCGATGAAGGCATTCGGGGCGGCGATCGCACTGTGGACGCTCGCAGCCTTGTGGCTCGTTCTGTTCGATGTGGGCGACGCGTCGATGCTCCTCTCGTGCATGCGGCTGGTGGGACGGTCGAGCGCCTGCGAGGCCGCCCAAGCCACGGTGAATGACGCGGTCTGGTTGTGGCACACCCTGCCGCTCCTGATTGCGGTTGGGGCCGGCTACGTCGCGATCATCACCCTGAGGCTGCTGTGGGTGCGACGGCGCGCGCGGGATGAGCAAGGGGTAAGCGGTGGCTGACAAGATCGGGCCGAGCACGCCGGGCTCGAGGCGTTCGCCCGCCCGCTGCTCGAGGAGCGCCGCGCCGAGGTCATGAAGGGGCTGGCAGTCCGATGAGAGAGCAGGCGGAGGGACGATTAGCCTCGCTTGGCGCCCATCTCGTCGATCCAGAAGCGGAAGGCAGGTGTCTGCGGTCTTCCTTCGAGTTCGAGTTGCACCCGATAAGCGCCTGGCGCCGGGATCGGGAAGGGGCCTCGGATCGACATCACCGTCCGGAGCGGCTGACCGGGCTTGGCACCCGGCGGGCGACCCGCCTCGAACTCCCCGTCGACCCCGAAGACAACGTGCTCGTCCTCGTCGATCACCTTCACCGACATCGGGTAGCGGTTGTTGGTTTCGCCCCAATCCACCAGGATGCCTACCGCGATGTCAGCGCGCAGCTGGATCGGCCGATCCGCACCGACCTGGATGAAGTGCCGGTCGACCCCACCGCCGATCACATAGATCTTCCCGTTGACGGCCTCCGCACCTTCGGCGAGGAGCAGGAACTCCTGTTGCATGGGTCAACCTCGTCGGGTCGGCGTATTGACGTTGTCCTACAGGACGTTATACCGTAACAGGGTGACCTGCAAGTGCCGCCGAACGTCGACGTCGGGGGACTCCTCTTCGATGAGGAAAACGAGGCCAAGTTCGCCCTGCACCGGGTTACCCCGGGCGAGGTGCAACAGGTTCTCGAGCGGAGCCCCCGGTTCTTCCGAAACATGCCCGGGCGTCGGGCCCCCGTCGTGATGCTGGGGCCGACGAGCCACGGACGCCTCCTGGTTGTCCCGCTCGAAGAGGTAGGCGATGGGATCTGGCGTGCCGTCACGGCATTCGAGCCAACCCCTGCGCAGGCAGCTCGCTACAGGAGTCGATCATGACCGACGACATCCGCCCGGAGGACCTCGAGCTCGGCGAGGAGCTGGAGCCGGTGATCCGGAACCGCGCACCGGTGGTGGCGGTTCGCATGTCGGTGGATCTCTTCGCGCGCCTCGGCGACTACGCGTCCGCCCGCAACCTATCCATCTCCGAGGTCGTCCGCCAGGGTGTCGAGCGCATGCTCAGGGGCACCACCGGCGGGGCGGCGGGCGTTGTCAGCACCGGGGACTTCATCCCGTCAAACACATACGTCGCGGTCGCTGCGGCGGCCCAGAGTTCGGCGCGGAGCGTCGCCCGCGATGTGGTGGACGAGGCTGATACAGATCTCGCGTGGACGGCGTGACACGATCCGGACGCGGGCGGCGTCCCCGGGCCACGGCGTAGAGTAGGGGAGTCGGCCGCGGCGGCCGTGAGTGGGGAGGACGGGTGGCACGGAGGCCGGCGAACCACCGGACAGGCGGGGCAGGGAACCCATGCCCCCGACCCTGACCCCCGCCGCCTTCGCCGCCCGCTGGCGCGGCGTCACCACCACCGAGAAAGCGTCCGCCCAGAGCCACTTCCTCGACGTGTGCGCGATGGTGGGGGAGCCAGGACCCACGGAGGCCGACCCCACCGGCCAGGACTACGCCTTCGAGAAGCGCGTCGAGAAGGCCGGCGGGGGAGACGGCTTCGCCGATGTCTGGAAGCGCGACCACTTCGCCTGGGAGTACAAGGGCCCCAAGAAGGACCTCAAGACCGCCTACCGCCAGCTGCTGAACTACGCGGGCGACCTCGGCAACCCGCCGCTGCTCATCGTGAGCGACCTCGACCGGATCGAGATCCGCGGCAACTTCACCGGGTCTGAGCCCTGTCCTCACGACGATCACCCTCGACGACCTCGCCGCCGACGACCCCTCCGACGCCCTCCAGCAGCTGCGCGACGTCTTCACCAGCCCAGAGAGCTTCCGCCCGCGCCTCGTGCCGGCCCAGATCACCGAGCAGGCCGCCCGGCACTTCGCCGAGATCGCCCAGGGCCTCCGCGCCCGCGGCCACGACCCGCAGGATGTCGCCCATTTCCTGGACCGCATCCTGTTCTGCCTGTTCGCCGAGGACGCCGGGCTGCTGCCGAAGGGCATCTTCCACCGACTCTCGCAGGCGTCGAAGGGTCGCAGTGACATCTTCGCGCGCGCCCTTGGCGAGCTGTTCGAGAAGATGGCCGCAGGCGGTGGCCTGTTCGGCGTCGAGGAGATCGACTGGTTCAACGGCGGCCTGTTCGACACCGCCGACGTCCTGGAGCTCAACGGCTCCGAGATCACCACCCTGCTCGAGGTCAGCCGGCTCAACTGGGCGCTCATCGAGCCCGCCATCTTCGGCACCCTGTTCGAGCGCGGCCTCGACCCCGACCAGCGCGCCCAGCTGGGCGCCCACTACACCGACCGCGACGTCCATCTGGAAGCTCGTCGAGCCCGTGATCCTGCGCCCGCTGCGGCGCGAGTTCGTGGCCATGCAGACCCGGGTGACCGAGCTCCTCCTGTCCGGCCGCAAGGTCACCAAGGCGACGCCGCGCGACCAGGACCCGAACGCCGTGTTCGAGGACTTCCTCACGCGCCTGCGCGCGCGTGCGCGTGCTCGACCCCGCGTGCGGGAGCGGCAACTTCCTGATCGTGAGCCTGTGGGCGCTCAAGGACCTCGAGTTCGAGGCCATCAACTGGGGCTCGCTCGTCCTGCGCCGGCCGATGCAGGTCCCGCAGATCGGCCCCGAGGCCGTCCTGGGCATCGAGATCAACGCCTACGCCGCCGAGCTCGCGCGCGTGACCGTCTGGATCGGCGAGATCCAGTGGATGATCCGCCACGGCCTGGGCTACGCCCGCGACCCGATCCTCGAGTCCCTGGACCACATCGAGAACCGCGACGCGCTGCTTGACCTGTCGGACCCCGCCGAACCCGAAGGAAGCCGAGTGGCCCGAGGCCGAGTTCATCGTCGGGAACCCGCCGTTCCTGGGCGATAGCCTCCTGCGTCGCGGGCTGGGGAACGAGTACGTCGAGTGGTTGTGGTCGCGTGTTCGACGGCCGCCTGCCGCACTGAGTCGACCTTTGCTGCTACTGGCATGAGAAGGCACGGGCCGCAATTCACGAAGGGCGCGCGAGACGCGGGGGCCTGCTCGCGACGCAGGGCATCCGCGGACGGGCGAACCGGCGCGTCCTGGAGCGGATCAAGAATACCGGCGACATCTTCTTCGCGCGTTCCGACGATCCCTGGGTGCTCGCCGGCGCTGCCGTCCATATCAGCTTCGTCGGCCAGGACGATGGCGGCGACGCCGCGCGCGAGCTCGATGGGCAGACTGGTCACGACGATCAACGCCGACCTGACGACCGGCGTCGACGTAACGACGGCGAACCGGCTGCCGCAGAACCGCGGGCATTGCTTCCATGTGGGCACCACAAGGTTGGGCCGTTCGACATCCCTCCTGACGTGGCCGCGCGCTTGCTTGCATCTCCCAACCCAGACGGGCGGAGTAACGCCGAGGTCGTCCGGCCATGGGCCAACGGCAGCGATCTCACCGGACGCAATCGCGGTTGGTCGATCATCGACTTCGGCGTGGACATGACCGAGCGCGAAGCCGCGCTGTATGAGGCACCCTTCGAGTACGTGCGCCTGCACGTCCTGCCGATGCGTCAATCAGTGAATGCGGAGTGCTGCCGGTCGCGATGGTGGCTTCTGCACAACCCGCGACCAGACACTGCGGCGCGCGCTGTCGCGGCCTCGACCGCTTCATCGCCACGCCGCAGGTGTCGAAATACCGGCTGTTCGACTGGCTAGCCCCACCGATCCATCCGGACCACCGGCTCGTGGTCTTTGCCGTGCACGACGACTACACCTTCGGCATCCTGCACTCCCGCGTCCACGAACGCTGGGCTCGCGCCACGGGCATCACAGCTCCGCGAGGCTCGCGTCGGCGTTCCGCTACACGCCGACCACCTGCTTCGAGACGTTTCCGTTCCCGCCTGACCCGACCCCCGAGCAGCGCGCCAGGGTAGGGGAGGCTGCCCGCCGCCTCGTCGAACTCCGCAACGGCTGGCTGAACCCGCGCGAGTCTCGATCCCGCGGAGCCGTGAACGACGAACCCTGACGAATCTCTACAACCTGCGTCCGGCCTGGCTCGTCAACTGCCTTGTCTGTGCTGCGACACAGACGGCAATCACCGCCTATGGGTGGCCATCCAGCCTGTCGGACGCTGATCTGGTTAGGGCGACTCCTGACAGAGAACCTACGACGTGCTCCGTCCATCTAATCGAAGGAGACCGAATGACCGGTGCGAACGGGGAGGCTCCCGCTGATATTGACCTCGAGCTCGAAGCGACGGACGTTGAGCCAACTGAGAGCGATGAACCCGAGGTTGCGGCTCAGTCCGAAACGGCCGAGGATGCGCACTTTGAGATCACATCCTACCCAGCGGACTACACGATCCGCGTCCTCGTAGACAAGTGGCAGAGCGGCCAGCTCGTGATCCCGACGTTTCAACGCGATTACGTCTGGAACCTGCCGCAGGCGAGCCGCCTTGTTGAGTCGTTCCTCCTCGGCCTCCCCGTTCCCCAGGTGTTCCTGTACAAGGAACGGGATACACAGAAGCTGCTCGTTGTTGATGGCCAACAGCGACTCTCCACGCTGGCGCAGTTCTATCGAGGGATCTTCGACGACCGGCGCCCTTTCAGGCTCGCCGGTGTAGACCCTCGCTGGCAGGGACGCAGCTGATGACACGTTGAGCGAGCCCGATCGCCTCCGGTTGGATGACACCCCGCTTCGATCGATAGTGATCCAGCAAATTCAGCCTCACGATCACAGCAGCGTGTACCTCATTTTCGAGCGCCTCAACACGGGTGGGACCCAGCTGAGCCCGATGGAAATCCGGAAGGCTGTGTATCACGGGCGCCCGTATGACTTCCTCGCGAACCTCAACGATGATCCTGATTGGCGAAAGATCTTGGGTCAGAGGGGCCACGACAAGCGCCTGAAGGATGTGGAACTCGTTCTAAGGGTACTGGCGCTCTCCGTGGGTTGGCGCGCCTACACCAAGTCGATGAAGGGCTTCCTCAACCGGTTCATGGACGTCATTCAGGTGATGACCGATGCGCAACTGGAGGATCTAGGCGATCGGTTCGGGGCCGCCACGGCGACCGGTCGTTGAACAGCTCGGACTCCGTCCGTTCCACGTGAAGACCCGGCTCAACGTCGCGGCGCTCGACTCAATACTTGGCACGGCTGTAGAACACGCGAGCGCCGACCTATCGGCGCTTGCCCACGCGTGGGCTGCGCTGCGCGACGAGGGCGAGTTCACGGAACTGATCAGCTACGACACCAGTGACACCGACGTTGTGCGGCGTCGCTTCAGACTCGTGCAGCGGCGCATCGGGCTGGAATGACCGTCTGCAATGGAACTGCTTCCCCGTACGGCAATTCGCGCTTTCTGAATGCCGTGAGCACTTGCGTGCCGTGAAGGAGTTGGCGTGGTCCAGATACAGCAGCAGATTGAGCGACGTATCTTGCGCGGCACATTGTGTTGGTGCTGTGCGCCGCAGATTGAGCAGACAGCTCACGCGACTTGTCTACGCGCGTGTCGACCGCGGTGCGGTGCGCACGAGGTCAGTCGTCAACCTAATACGGCTCGGGAGAAGGGCATGGTCCGCAATGCAACCCACACCGAAATCGCGAGCACCCTGGGACAGTTGAGTGTCACGATCGAGGAGTCGTACAAGTCAGCGGTGGACGCGGCTGTCGGCGACAGCTGGCGTCTCAAGGCTAGGGATGGCAGTCGGAGCACGCGACGCTGTCTCCCACTCAACGCCTCCATCCGTCACCCTCACTGACGTCGAGGATGCGTACCGAGTCGGTCTGGCGGTCTTGGCTGCCGCCGAGTGGGCAATCGCCGCCTCCTAGTGGCAGGCGCGACATAACTTACCTTATCGGAAGTGCCAATCGTGCAGGGCGAGCCCGTGGCTGCCCGCCGGCGGTCATTCCGGTGAGATGAGGCTGAGCCGAGGGAAGTACGTGCGATACCGCCCGGCGTCACGGGTCAGGAGGCGATAGCCGGCGACGGCGGCATGCGCGCCGATATAGAAGTCCGGCAACGGCGTGCTCCGCATCCCGCCGCGACGGCGGTAGTCGAGGAAGCACCGGCCTGCGAGGAAGGCCGCGGGGTACGGGATGTCCTCTCGACGGATCCAGGCGACTGGAAGCGCGTCGTCGACAGCTTCGACCGTCGGAAAGCCCATCGAGACCTCCCCGAACACGATCGGGTTGATCACGATCTCGGCCTGGTTGGCCGCCTGGCGCAGGGCATCTGTCGACCACGATGTCCAGGGCCCGGGCTCGTCGAGAACGTCGATCAGGACGTTGCTGTCAACGAGAATGGGGGTCATTCATCGCCCCTCGTGAGCGCCATGATCTCGTCCGTCGTCATTGTGATGCGGCCACGGCGCCGCTGCAGATGACCAATCAGCATGTCGCCCCGCGTCGGACGCCGCCGCTCCGACGACTTCACCAGGTACACGAGGTCTCCATCGACCACGAAGTCGACGTCCGTGTTGGGCAGGAACCCCGCCCGTTCCCGGATGTCCTGGGGGATGGTCACCTGCCCCTTCGACGTGATGCGCATCACCTCTCCAGTATTACTACAGACGGTAATACTACCACCTTGGCGGACGGGGTCACCTGAAGTCCTTTGGCGCCGAACCTATGATGGACACCCATGGAACGCATGCTGGCAGTCACCCGTGACCGGTACGGCGGCCCGGAAGTGGTCAAGGTCGAGCCCGTCGCCATCCCGGTACCCGGTGACGACGAGGTGCTCCTTCGCGTCGAAGCGGCCTCGGTCAACCGCGCCGATCTCGACCTGATGTGGCCCAAGCCAGGGTTGATGCGGCTGGCCCTCGGCCCGCGCCGGCCGCGCGACCCGCGTCTCGGATGCGATGCGGCAGGAACCGTGGCCGCCGTGGGGCCTGCGGTGACCCGGTTCAAGCCCGGGGACCGGGCGTTCGCGGACCTGTACCCCTTTGGATCGGGGGCGTTCGCCGAGTACGCGTGCGCGCCGGAGCGGGCGTTCCAGCCGATTCCCGACGGGATCGACACCGACGTCGCCGCGACACTGCCGCACGCCGCGATCCTGGCGATCCAGGGATTGCGCACGCGTGACGGCACCCCCGTGCGAGCGGGTTCGCGGGTCCTGATCGACGGCGCCTCGGGCAATGTCGGGCCGTTTGCCATCCAGCTCGCGAAATGGATGGGCGCCGAGGTCACCGGTGTGTGCAGCCCGGCCAAGATGGACTTCGTCCGATCGATGGGCGCCGACGAGGTGGTCGACTACACGACCCAGGATCCGCTCGACGGACGCATCCGCTACGACTGGATCCTGGCTGTCGAGTCGCACCACTCGATGCTCCACACGCGTCGCGCGCTGCGACCCGGTGGGCGATACGTGACGCTCGGCGGAAGCAGCCGCTCGCTGGTCGAGGCGCTGCTGGTCGGGCCGGTGGTCGGCCTGACGGGCAGCCGCCGAAGCGGCATGATGCTGTGGTGGAAGCCGTTCCTGGCGGCGGACGTCGCCACGCTGACCACCCTCGTGCTCGAAGGGCACCTGCGGCCGGCCATCGACAGCCGCTTCCCGTTGTCCGAAGCTGCGGCAGCCCTCCGCCGCCTTGATGACGGCCTGCCGCTGGGCAAGGTGCTCCTCGAGGTGGCGCCGGCCTGACTCGCCGCCCGCAGCCGCTCCCCCACCCGATCCGGCCGGCAGGAGCGACCGGGCCGTCAGTCGGCGGATCGACAGGCCAGGCCCACGTAGAGGGCGATGTCCGCGCCGACGTGGATGCCGATCGGGATCCACAGCGACCCGAACCGCCACCGCGCAAGGCCGGCGGCGATGCCCCCGGCGGTGAGCAGCGCAGCGTGCACGGGGATCAGGTCGACGACCTCGGGGCCGACGTGGACGATGCCGAACACCAGGCCCTGGATGGCGATGGCGACGGCCATCGGGGCCGCGCGAGCCACCCAGGCCTGCATCGCACCCCGGTAGAGCACCTCCTCGAGGACGCCGTTCGCGACCCCGAAGACCACCGCCGGGAGAAGAGCGGCCAAGGGCACGGGGAAGTCGAGCTCGCCGAAGAACGGCCGGGCGATCAGCGGCCCGAAGAACAGGCCGGCAGCGACGAGCGCCACCCCGCCACCCGTGGCCGCGGTGGCGTCGAACCGTGTTGGCCGCCGGAGCCCGAGCTCCACCCATCCGGACCGGTGCGCCACGGCAAGGCCCGCGATGAGCGCGAGACCGACGGCGGCCACCGCGACACGACGCACGGCGATGACCGAGAGCGGGTCCCGGCAGGCCGGGTCCCCCAGCGGCGCATCGGCGCCCAGCACCCACGGCCAGACCAGCACAACGGCGAGCGGCAGCACGCCCGCCCAGGCGACGGCTGCCGGATGACGCCAGCCGCGCAGGACCAGCCAGCCGGCCACGATCAGCAGCGCGGCGAGCGGCCGGAACGACGGGACGAGCGCTCCCACGAGCAGCACCGCTGGCCCGGTGCCGGCGAGAGGCCCGGGACCCCTCAACGTCAGCCTGAGATCGCCCGCCTTCACAGCCGCTACCCTCTCGTGGGGCGTCGTGGCACGGCCTCGTCGAGAGACAGCAAAACGCCCGAAGGAACTTTCTCCCCGGCGCCGGTTCCACTGCTGCAAGCAACTGCGGTCCCGTTCGTCCCCGCCGGTGCAAGCACCTGCGGGTCCGTCGCTGGTTCGTCCGCCCCTTCGGGCAAGAGCCACGATATGCGGCGCTCGCGACCCCGGGCAATGGGGTTATCCACGACTTGCGGCGGCCGCCTCCGGAATCCATGGGCTTGTCCACAAGTTGTCCACGCCCGGAACGGCTCAGCTGGGTGGATCGATCTCCAGCGGCCAGCTCGCGGCATCCTCCAGGCCGGCCGGAACGCCGTCATCGTCGAGGGTGACGGCCACCGACGGACCCCCATCGGCCGCCAGCAGGCGCCACCGTCGCTCCCCCACCCGGGCGACGCGCCAGGTGGCTTCCCGGAGGGTGAGATCGCCCGCGATCTCGACGGCTGGAACGGCCCTCCCCTGCCCCGCGGGGAGGTCTCGCTCGAGCCGGGCGGCGGCGACGGCCCCGGTGATGGGCGAGCTGCCCGCGAACAACAGGTGTGCTGGTGTCCACGGCAGGGCGAGATGGCTGATCCCGGACGCGCGGACGACGTTGCCGTGCAGGGTCCCCTCCCCCACCTCGGGGTGGAGCGTCAGCAGGCCGGCCGGCGACGCGACCTCGATCTTGAGCAGTGATCCGTCAGGCCCGGCCTCGAGGAGGAGTCCCTCGACCAGTCGCCCATCGGCGCTCGTCGTGATCGCGCGCCATCGCCGGCCGCGGCGCCCGTCGGCCACGGTCCAGGTCAGGCGTCGCCCCCCGGGAAGGCGACCCGTGCCTGCCCGGCGAACGGCCGTGCCGCCGTGCGGGCTCACGACGTCACGCCTTCCTCGACCAGGGTCTCCGCCCACCGGTCGGCGACGGCTCGCAGCTCGCCCGCGAGCGATGGCGCCATCCGGCCCCGGACGTTGACGGATCGCTCGCCGTACTCGAGGTCCACGGTGCCGCGCTCGCGGACGCGGGCCAGCAGCTCGCCGGCGGCATACGGGACGTCGACGTCCACGGGCTCCCACAGCGAGGAGAGGAGGGCCGCGATCCCGGCCCGCAGCGTGTCGAGCCCGAACCCCGTGCGTGCCGAGACCAGGACCGAGCCCGCCACCGCCGGCGCCGGCCGGTCGCCGTCGGCGCCAGGGAACAGCAGGTCGGCCTTGTTGAAGGTGGTCAGCCGCGGCTTGTCCCCGGCGCCCAGCTCGTCGAGCACGACCTGGACCGTTGCCCGGTGCTCCGCGGCATGGGCGTCGGAGGCGTCGACCACCTCGACGAGGACATCGGCGCGGGTGACCTCCTCGAGCGTCGCCCGGAACGCATCGACGAGCTGGTGGGGCAGCTTGTGGATGAAGCCCACGGTGTCGGTGACGATCACCGTCTGGCCGTCGCCGAGCTTGACCTGGCGAGACGTTGGATCGAGCGTCGCGAACAGCTTGTCCTCGGCCTTGGCGACGACGGACCCGACGAGGGCGTTGAGGAGCGTCGACTTGCCGGCGTTCGTGTAGCCGACGATCGCCACCGTGGGGTACAGCCGGCGGTCCCGGCCGCGCGCCGTCGTCTCGCGCTGCTGGCGGACGTCGTCGACCTTGCCCTTCATCTTCTTGATCCGCTCGCGGATCAGCCGGCGGTCCGTCTCCAGCTGGGATTCGCCCGGACCGCGGGTCCCGATGCCGCCGCCGGTACGCGAGAGGTGCGTCCACAGGCGCGTCAGGCGGGGCAGCTGGTACTCGAGCTGGGCCAGCTCCACCTGGAGCCGGCCCTCGTGGGTCTGGGCGTGGAGCGCGAAGATGTCGAGGATCAGGCGGCTGCGGTCGATGACCTTGACGTTGAGCAGCGACTCGAGGGTCTTCTGCTGGGCCGGGCTGAGCTCGTCGTCGGCAACCAGGATCTCGAACCCGGTCTCGGACTTGGCCTGGAGCAGCTCCTCGGCCTTGCCCTTGCCCACGTACCAGTTGGGGTCGACGTGGCGGCGGTTCTGCCACTCGGCACCCACCACGTCCGCGCCCGCCGTCTCGGCCAGCGCTGCCAGCTCGACGAGGCTGTCCTCGGCGGTCCACCCGGCGTCGTCCCCGGTGTCCACGGCTACGAGGAATGCCTTCTCCACGGGCGGCGCGAGGTCGATGGTCTCCTGGGGGCTCATGCGATCCAGCATACCGGGTGCCCAACTCGGGGCTCTCGAGCGGACCGGGTCAGCGCGCGGCGTCGAGGTCGGCGATGAAGGCGTCGACGGCGGCGGCCGCCGCGGGTGCCGGTGGGTCTCGCACATCGACCACGGCGAGCGCCGGTTCCCGCCGGAACCACGTCCGCTGGCGTCGCGCGAAGGCCACGTTGCGCCGGGCGTCGAGCTCGATGGCCGCCTCGAGCGTCAGCGCGCCGTCGAGGCAGGCCCAGCTCTCGCGGTAGCCGATCGCCGAGAAGGCCGGCAGCCCAGGGTCGAAGCGCTCGCGCAGCGCGCGGGCCTCCTCGAGCAGACCGGCGTCAAACTGGGCGCGTGCGCGGGCGTGGATTCGCCGCTGGTGTTCGGCGGGCTCGAGCACCAGCTGGAGGCCGAGCACGGGCGCCGGGTACCCGATGGGCTCGGGCAGCGGCCCGTCGCCCTGCAGCGTCGCGATCTCGAGCGCGCGGACGACGCGGCGGGGGTTGCGGAGGTCGGCTCTCGAGGCCCGTGTCGGCGCCGCGGTGCGAAGCCGTGCCGCCAGCGCCGCGAGCCCGTGCTCGAGCAGGTCCGCCTCGAGGCCGGCACGCACGGCGGCGTCTGACGGCAGGGCGTCGGTGTCGATGCCGGCCATCACCGCCCGCAGCCAGAAGCCGGTGCCGCCCGCGAGGATGCCGATCCCGCCACGCGCCCCCAGCGCGGCGAGCGCGGCGAGCGCGTGGGTCCGGAACTCCGCGACCGAGTACGCCTGGTCTGGTTCGACAAGGTCGATCCCGTGGTGGACGACCCGGGCCCGCTCCTCGGCGGTCGCCTTGGCCGTGCCGATGTCGAGGCCCCGGTACACCTGGCGCGAGTCCGCGGACACGACCTCGGCCGGGGTCCCGCGCCCCAGCAGCCGCTCGGCGATCCCGATGGCCAGCCCGGTCTTGCCGGTGGCGGTCGGCCCACCGATGACGACGAGCGGGGCGAGCGTCATGGGCAGCGCTCAGCGGCCGGCGAGCGAGCCGCGGAGCGCGTACGGGCCGGCGTGGTCGATGGCCACCGCGACGAGCTCGCCGAGGAGCTCCGGCGTCCCGGCGACATGGACGAGCTTGTTCTCGCGGGACCTGCCCGCGAGGTGCACCATGCCTGCCGGCAGGTTGGCGAACGCGTCCGGTCGTCCCGGGAGGGAGGCAGCCTCGTTCGTCGTCGTGATCGTGCGAGCGCGGCGGGACGATCGTGTCCACGAGGACCTCGGCCGTCCGCCCGAGCCAGGCCTGGTTGCGCTCGAGCCCGATCCGCTCCTGGACGTCGAGCAGCTGGACGAGCCGGCGCCGCTTCTCGGCGGACGGGACGTCGTCAGCGAGCCTCGTCGCCGGCGTCCCGGGACGCTCGCTGTAGGCGGCGGCGAACACCTGGTCGAAGCGCACCGTCCGGAGCAGGGCCAGGGTGTCGGCGTACTCGGCCTCGGTCTCCCCGCAGAAGCCGACGATCACGTCGGTCGAGAGCGAGATCCCGGGCACGGCATCGCGGATCCTCGCCATCCGCTCGAGGTAGTGGTCGATCGTGTACTGCCGGCCCATCCGGCGGAGCATCGTGTCCGATCCCGACTGGACGGGGAGGTGGAGCGACTCGCACACCGACGGGCACGCGGCCAGGGCCTCGATCAGGCGGTCCGAGAGGTCCCACGGGTGGGAGGTCACGAAGCGCAGCCGGGGGATCGCCGGTGCGCCGCGGGGATCACGCAGGCCGTCGATCGCCCGGATCAGCTCCGCGAGGTCCGGCCGCGCCTCCCGGTCCTGGCGGCGGCCCACAGTCCGCGCCACCGAGACGTGCGCGAAGCGCTCCTCCGCGGGCAGGTCGTGGCCGTAGCTGTTGACGTTCTGGCCGAGCAGGGTCACCTCGCGGTAGCCGGCCGCGGCGAGGGCGCGGGCCTCATCGAGGATCTCGTCGAACGGCCGGCTCCGCTCGGGGCCGCGGCTGAACGGGACGATGCAATAGGTGCAGGTCTTGTCGCAGCCGTAGATGATCGGCAGCCAAGCGCTGATCGCCGATCCGCGGCTGACCGCCTCCCCGGCGATCGCGTCCGCGCGCGCGCGCACCAGGTGGGTCGCGTCGGACACGGCGGCGCCCTTGACGACGGTCGTCGCCGCGGTCATCGAGAGCGCGCCAACCGGCGCCTGCGCGGACGCGAGGCCCAGGCGGTCCACCAGCTCCGGCTCCTCGTCCGGGCGCAGGAACAGGTCGACGGCCGGGTAGCGGCGCGCCAGCCCGGCGCGGTTCGACTCGCGGACCGAGCAGCCGGTCATGACCACGCGCAGCCCCGGGTTCGCCTGCTTGAGCCGGCCGAGATGGCCCTGCCGGCCGATCACCTTGGCCTCGGCGGCCTCGCGGATCGCGCAGGTGTTGATGACCACGAGGTCCGCCGACTCGATCGACGCCGCCTCGGCACAGCCGGCCGAGAGCAGGCGTCCCGCCATCTCCTCGGAGTCGCTCTTGTTCATCTGGCAGCCGAGCGTCCAGACGAAGAACGACGGCAGGGCGCGCGGCTCAGGCCGGAACTCCGCCAGCCGCCGGTCCTGGGGCACCGGCGCGTCGCGCGGCCCCGCAGGCGCCGCGGTCGGCGGCGCAGTGTCGAGCACAGGCAGGGTCCGGGACGTCATGACCCGGTGATGGTAGTGCGGATCGCGGCGCCGGCGGGCGGACACTCGCCCGGCAGGGTACGCTCCGCGCCGATGGAATGGATCACGAACCCCGAGGCCTGGGTCGCGCTGCTCACGCTCACCGTGATGGAGATCATCCTCGGCGTCGACAACGTCATCTTCATCTCCGTCCTGGTCCAGCGCCTGCCCGTCGGCCAGCGCGACCGGGCCCGGACCGTCGGCCTGGTCCTCGCGATGGGCATGCGGATCCTGCTGCTGCTCACGATCTCGTTCATCGCCGGGCTGACCCAGGCGCTGTTCACCATCGGCGACCATCCGGTCTCGATCCGGGACCTGATCCTGGGCGGCGGCGGCCTGTTCCTGATCTGGAAGGCGACCACGGAGATCCACGAGTCGCTCGAGGGCGCCGAGGGGCATGCCGTCAGCCTCGGCACCGCGACCATGGGCGCGATCCTCGTCCAGATCGTCCTGCTCGACATCGTGTTCTCGCTCGATTCGGTGCTCACGGCGATCGGCATGGCCAACGACATCCCGGTCATGGTCCTCGCGGTCATGATCGCGGTCGGCGTGATGCTGCTGGCGTCGGGGCCGATCTCGCGCTTCGTGCACGAGCATCCGACGGTCAAGATGCTCGCGCTCGCGTTCCTGCTCCTCATCGGCACCACGCTGCTGCTCGATGGCGCGGGGATCCACGTGGACAAGGCGTTCATCTACGCGGCGATGGCGTTCTCGGTGTTCGTCGAGGCGCTCAACCTGGTGGCCCGCCGGCGCCGCGGCGCCGCCGTGGACCTCCGTCCGACCTTCGTCAAGGACGAGCCGGCCGCTCCCGGGCCCTGAGGGCGTCACGGAGCCCGGCGACCAGCTCGGCGGGCATCACCAGCTGGGCGTGGTCCTCCGCGTACGACGCGGTGTCCCCGTGGTGGTCCGTGCCGCCGGTCTCGACGAGCCCGAGCTGCCGGGCCACGATCCGTCATGGCCTGCCCGGGTGTCCGCCTCGAACGATCGATGGTGCGTCTCGAGGCCGTCGAGGCCGTGCCCCATCAGCTCCCGCAGCAGGTCCAGGTGTCGTGGTGCCTCGGCGAAGTGGGCGATGGACGCGAGCCCGCCCGCCTTGCGGATCGCGCGGATCGCCTCCACCGGGTTCATGCCCGATCGTGGCACGTAGCCCGGCTGGCCGGCGCCCAGGATCCGGCGGAACGCGTCCTCGACGCTGTCGGCGTGGCCGGCAGCCACCAGGGCGCGTGCGAGCGTGGGACGCCCAAGCGCATCGTCGCTCTCGAGGACGCCCGGCGGGAGGTGGTCGGTCACCGGCAGGCCGATCGACCGCAGGCGCTCGATCGCCGCGCTGAACCGGTGGCGCCGGGCGCTGCGCTGGGCCGCGATCGCGGTCTCGAACGCCTCGTCGAACGGGTCCACGCCGATGCCCAGGACGTGCAGCTCGCCCTCGGGCAGGTCGATCGCCAGGGTCCCGGTGACGGCGTTGATCTCCACCGCGGCGACGAGCTCGAGGCCGTCGGGCAGGGGCGCGGCGCCGGGGGCGGTCGAGCTCGCGGTAGGCGGCGAGGTTGTCGTGGTCGGCGATCGCGAACAGCCGGATCCCCACGTCGTGGGCCTGGCGCACGAGGTCGAGCGGCTCGAGCACGCCGTCCGACCGGGTCGTGTGCGCGTGGAAGTCGGCGACCGCGGCCCCGGCGACGAACGGCTGCCCGCCCGGGTGCGCCTCGTGGCGCGAACCCACGCTCAGACCTCGACGAGGCGGCTGATCCGCTCGACCTGGAGCGCCCGCCCCGTGGCGGGATCGATGTCCACCTGGCAGGCGTTGAGGATCACGGGCCCGTCACCGACCTCGAACCGCGTGGGCAGTGCGTTGATGAACCGGGGCAGGACGGTGTCGGGCCGAAAGCCGATCACGCTCCACAACGGCCCGGTCATCCCGAGGTCCGTCTGGTAGGCCGTGCCCTTGGGGAGGATCCGTTCATCGCCCGTCACCACGTGGGTGTGCGTGCCCACGACCACCGACACGCGGCCGTCGAGATAGAGCCCCATGGCGTTCTTCTCGGAGGTGAGCTCGCAGTGGAAGTCCACCAGGCGGATGGGCGGCAGCGGCTCCGACGCTTCGTCGAGCAGGCGGTCCGCGTCGGTGAAGGGGTTGTCGATGGGCTGCATCGTGGTGCGGCCCTGGAGGTTGACGACCGCGAGCTCGGAGCCGTCGAGCGCCTCGTAGGTGCCCCAGCCGCGGCCCGGCACGCCATGGGTGCCGTAGTTGAGCGGGCGAAGCACGCGGTCCGCTCTCGTCGAGGAAGGGGTAGATCTCGCGCTTGTCCCAGATGTGGTTGCCGCTGGTGATCACGTCCACCCCGGCCGCGAACAGCGCCTGCGCGGTGCTGATCGTGAGCCCCATGCCGCCCGCGAGGTTCTCCCCGTTGGCGGTCACGAAGTCGATCCCGCGCTCGTCGCGCAGCGCCGGGCAGCGCCTGCTCGATCGCCACCCGCCCGGGCTTGCCGATGACATCGCCGATCAGCAGCACCCGGCACGCGCCGGGTGGACGTGGCGCGTTGCCGTTGACGGGGTTGCCGAGCCCGGCACGCTCGTTGCGATCGGTCACGTGTGCGCCTGCTCCCCTACTTCGCGTACTCGACCGCGCGGGTCTCGCGGATCACCGTGACCTTGATCTGGCCCGGGTAGGTGAGGTTGTCCTCGATCTTCTTGACGATGTCGCGGGCCAGCCGGCTCGCCGTCAGGTCGTCGATCTCCTCGGGCCGGACCAGGATGCGGACCTCGCGGCCGGCCTGGACGGCGAACGAGCGCTCGACGCCGGTGAAGCTGTCGGCGATCGCCTGGAGATCCTCGAGGCGCTTGACGTAGGTCGCCATCGTCTCGCCGCGGGCGCCGGGGCGCGAGGCCGAGATCGCGTCGGCGATCTGGACGATCGGCGCCTCGATGCAGGCGTATTCGACCTCCTGGTGATGCGCCGCGATGCCGTTGACCACCTTGAACGGCAGGCCGTTCTTCTGGGCGATCGCGGCACCGATGGCGGCGTGGGGGCCCTCGACCTCGTGGTCCACGGCCTTGCCGATGTCGTGGAGGAGGCCGCCGATCTTGGCCGCGTTCACGTCGGCTCCGACCTCCGCGGCGATGATCCCGGCCAGGAGCGACGTCTCCACGCAGTGCACGAGCACGCTCTGGCCGTAGCTGGTGCGGTACTTGAGCCGGCCGATCAGCTTCACGAGGTCGGGCGGGAGCCCGGGCACGCCGGCGTCGTAGACCGCCTGTTCGCCGGCCTGGCGGATCACGAGGTCCACCTCGGCGCGGGCCTTGTTGACGACCTCCTCGATCCGACCCGGGTGGATCCGGCCGTCGGCGATCAGCTTGGTGATCGCGAGCCGGGCCACCTCTCGCCGGACCGGGTCGAAGCCCGACAGGACGACGGTCTCCGGCGTATCGTCGATGATCAGGTCGATCCCCGTGGCCTGCTCGAGCGCCCGGATGTTGCGCCCCTCGCGGCCGATGATCCGGCCCTTCATCTCGTCGCTGGGGAGGTGCACGACCGTGACCGTGTGCTCGGCGGTGTGGTCCGCGGCGACGCGCTGCATGGCGGTGACGATGATCTCGCGCGCCTTGTCGCCGGCCTCCTCGCGGGCGCGTCGTTCGATGGACCGCGCCAGCTTGACGGCATCGTGCTCGGCCTCCTCGCGGATCGCCTCGAGGAGCATGTCCTTGGCATCCGTCGGCGGACAGGCCGGCCACGCGCTCCAGGGCGGCGACGCGATCCTGGCTGAGACGCTCGAGCTCGCCCCGCTGGCGCTCGACGTCGCGCTCGCGGTCGACGATCTTCTGGCTCTTCTCCTCGAGCAGGTCGGCGCGCTGGTCGAGCTGCTCGTCACGGGCGAGGAGACGGCGCTCGAGGTTCTGGAGCTCGGTGCGCTTCGTGCGCGCCTCGTCCTCGGCCTCACGCTGCAGGCGCAGCTTCTCGTCCTTGGCCTCGAGGATCATGTCCTTCTGCTGCGTTCGCGCCTCGGCCACGATCCGCGCGGCCTTGTCCTGGGCCGACTTGAGCGTCTGGTTGGACAGCGTCCCACGGGCGACGAATCCCACGGCGACGCCCACAGCGCCCGCGACCAATGCGGCCGCCACGGCGAGGACGTACTCCATCTTCAGTTCCTCCCACCCGGCGGGATGAATGCGCCGGGCGCGTGATCCGGAATCGGGCTCGGGCTACGTGAACACCGGCGTTCGCTTGGGCTCGGGAGTCGACGGGCCCCGCGCGGGCTCCGGCAGGCTCTCAACCGGTGTCACGGCTCGCCCGGATCGCGGCCTCAGGGTCCGCGTCCGGTTGCCGCGTAGCCTACTACGGCCACCGCGATCAGGCGTCCGGGCCCGGCTCGTCGTCCTCGTCCGGAGCGTCACCCGCGACGGCCGCCGCGAGGACCGTCCGGGTCACCGATCCGCAGACGTCCGGCGGAAAGCCGGATCGGGCAAGCAGCGCGTACGCCTTCTGCCGCCGCCGGCGAGGGTCGCCCTCGCGCAGGAGGGCGGGCAGGCGCTTGCGTGAGCAGCCGCTCTGCGGCGGCCTCGTCGGGAGTCTGCGACGCCTGGGCGCTCGCCGGGCGGTCACGCCGCGCGGCGAGCACCTCGTCGACCAGGGTCCGGTCCACCCCTCGCTGGGACAGCTCGCGCCGGAGCGCGTGCTCGCCGCGCGGGCTGGCCCGATCCCGGGACTCGACCCAGGCCCGTGCGAACGCCTCGTCGTCGAGATAGCCGAGCTGGACCAGGCGCTCCACGACCTCCGCCACCAGCGAGGGCTGGTAGCCCATGCCCCCGAGCTTGCGCTCCACCTCGGCGACCGAGCGGGGCCGGGCCTCGAGGAAGCGGGCGGCGGCATCGAGGACCTCCGCGACGTCCTCCACCGCCGCCCGGCGCTCGCGCCGCTCCGCGAAGGTGGGCTTGCGCGCCCGCGGTCGGGCAGGCCGGCGTCGTCCTTCCGGCTCGTCGTCCATCAGCGGCCGGTCCGGCTGCCGGCGGGCCTACTCGGCCTCTTCGATGCCCTCGACGGGCAGCGCCACGTCGGCCATCTTGGCCCGGATCAGGCGGTCGATCTCGCCCGCGACGTCCGCGTTCGACTTGAGGAACTCCTTGGACGCCTCGCGGCCCTGGCCCAGCCGCGTCTCGCCGAAGGTGAACCAGGCGCCCGTCTTGGTGACGACGTCCATGGCGACGCCGACGTCGAGCAGCCCGCCCTCCTTGCTGATCCCCTCGCCGTACATCACGTCGAACTCCGCGACCCGGAACGGCGGCGAGACCTTGTTCTTGACGACCTTGACCCGGACCCGGTTGCCCACCGACTCGGTGCCGGTCTTGATGGTCTCGATGCGCCGGATGTCGAGGCGCACCGACGCGTAGAACTTGAGCGCGCGACCGCCCGGGGTGGTCTCGGGGTTGCCGAACATGACCCCGATCTTCTCGCGCAGCTGGTTGGTGAACACCAGTGACGTGTTGGAGCGGGAGACGGCGCCCGTGAGCTTGCGCAGGGCCTGGCTCATGAGCCGGGCCTGGATGCCGACGAAGCTGTCGCCCATCTCGCCCTCGATCTCCGCGCGGGGCACGAGCGCCGCCACGGAGTCCACGACGACGATGTCCACGCCGCCGGAGCGGATGAGCGTCTCGGTGATCTCGAGCGCCTGCTCGCCGGTGTCCGGCTGGGACACGAGCAGCTCGTCGACGTTGACGCCGCAGGCGCGCGCATATGCCGGATCGAGCGCGTGCTCGACGTCGATGAAGGCGGCGATGCCGCCGCGCTGCTGGGCTTCCGCGATGACGTGCTGGCAGACGGTGGTCTTGCCCGACGACTCGGGGCCGAAGATCTCGGTGATGCGGCCGCGTGGCACGCCGCCGACGCCGAGCGCGAGATCGAGGGCGATGGACCCCGTGGGGATCGAATCGACCGCCTGCCGCTCGGCCGAGCCGAGCTTCATGATCGAGCCGCGTCCGAACTGCTTCTCGATGGCGAGGATCGCGGCATCGACCGCGCGCCCTCGTTCCGCGAGCGCCTTCTCCGGATTGGGACCGTTGCGGTCGATCTCCCTGCCGCTGACCGTCATTGTCGTCCTCGCTCCTGGCGGCCTCGGCCGACCCGACGGAGCGGGACCCGGTCCCCGTCCGCCCGGTTCGTCAGCCTTCGCCGGACTCCTCGTCCCAGCGCGGCTTGCGTGGCTTCCTGATGACTTCCGCCTGCTGCGGAATGTCGGAGAGCGACGACAGCTTGGGCTGGGAAGAGGCCTTTTCCTTGGGCTTCTTCTTGGCTTCCTTGGAGGGGCGATCCCGAGATCCCATGGTCCCCACCTCGATGTGTGGCTGACGATATCGACACGGACTTCACGCCGGCTTAGCGGTCACTTCGCCGCCACTCATGCGAACAGCGCGAGAGCGCAATCCGGCCAGCTCGACGGGGAAGGTTCCGGTGCGCAGCGCAGCGCGGATCCTGACCATGAAGTCTAGGGTGAAGGTCAGGTTGTGACAAGTCGCGAGACGGTACGCCAGCATCTCCTTCGCCCGGAACAGGTGGCTCAGATACGCCCTCGAGAACCGGGTGCAGAGCGGACACGGACAGCCCTCCTGGACGGGCCGGGGGTCGTCCATGTACTGCGTGTTGCGCAGGTTCAGCCGTGCGCCCGGCACCCAGAGCTGGCCGTTGCGCGCGACGCGGGCCGGCAGCACCGAATCGAACAGGTCGACGCCACGGTGGACGGCATCGAGCAGGTCCAGGGGGGAGCCAAGGCCCATCAGGTAGCGGGGCCGTGGATCGCCGTCGAGGAAGGACACGGTCGTGTCGAGGGTGGCGTTGCGCTCCTCGGGCGTCTCGTCACCCGCCAGCCCGCCGATGTTGATGCCGTCGAACGGCAGGGCGGCGATGAACCGCGCGGATTCCTCTCGCAGCGCCGGATCGAGCCCGCCCTGCACGATCCCGAACAGGGCCTGGTCGCTCCGCGTGTGCGCGGCGAGCGAGCGCTCCGCCCAGCGGTGGGTCCGGTGCATCGCATCCTCGACGACCGGTCGCGGCGAGCTCGGGAACACCGGCTGGTCGAAGGCGACGGCGATGTCGGGGCCGAGCGCCTCCTGGACGGCGATCGAATGCTCCGGCGTGAACCGGTGGGTGGTGCCGTCGAGGTGGCTCTTGAACGTGACCCCGCCGTCGTCGATCACCCGCAGGTCACCGAGGCTCACGACCTGGTAGCCGCCGGAGTCGGTCAGGATCGGTCCGTCCCAGCCCATGAACGCGTGCAGGCCGCCCAGGTCCCGGATGCGCTCGTGCCCGGGCCGCAGGTAGAGGTGGTACGTGTTGGCGAGGATGATCGAGGCGCCCGCGGCGGAGACCTCGTCGGGGTGGAGCGCCTTGACCGTGGCGTTGGTGCCGACGGGCATGAACTGCGGCGTCTCCACGACCCCGTGCGGCAGCTCGAGACGGCCCAGGCGCGCGCGCGTGGACCCGTCCGCGGGCGGCGGGACGAGGACGTCGAAGCGGGTGGCGCCGGGCACGTTCAGCGGGCCGGCAGGTCGTCCCACAGGGCCGGCATCTCGGGCTCCGCCCGGCGCGGAGCCGGGATCTCGTAGCCGAGCGACGCGAGATGGGCCCGGGCGGCCTCCGTCGCGATGCGGCCCTGCGGGGTGCGGTCCAGGAAGCCGAGGCGCAGCAGGAACGGCTCGTAGACGTCCTCGATGGTGTCGGCCTCCTCGGCCAGGACGGCGGCCAGCGCCTGGACCCCCACCGGCCCAGACCCGAACTTCTGGATGATGGCCGCGAGCAGCTTGCGATCCGTGGCATCGAGGCCGAGGTCGTCGATCTCGAGGATGGTCATCGCCTCGGCCACGGCCTGCTCGTGCACCCGGCCGTCCCCGTGGACCTCCGCGTGATCGCGGACCCGGCGCAGCAGCCGGTTGACGATCCGGGGCGTGCCCCGGCCGCGCATCGCGATCAGGCGGGCGGCGTCCGCGTCCACCTCGACCCCCAGGATCCCGGCCGAGCGGCGCACGATGGCGGTCAGGTCCTCCTCCTCGTAGAAGTCGAGCCGGTAGGTCATCCCGAACCGGTCCCGCAACGGGCCGCTGATCCGGCCGGCGCGGGTGGTGGCGCCGACGACGGTGAACGGCTTGAGGCTCAGGCGCAGGCTTCGCGCGCTGGGGCCCTTGCCGATCATCACGTCGAGGGCGAAGTCCTCCATCGCCGGGTACAGGATCTCCTCGACCGCCCGGTTGAGCCGGTGGATCTCGTCGATGAACAGGACGTCGTGGTCATCGAGCGCGGTGAGGACGGCGGCGAGGTCCCCTGCCCGCTCGACAGCCGGTCCGCTCGTGTACCGCACGTTGACGCCCAGCTCGCGGGCGATGATCGTCGCCAGCGTGGTCTTGCCCAGGCCCGGTGGCCCGTACAGGAGGACGTGATCGGCCGCCTCTCCCCGCCCCTTGGCCGCCTGGAGCAGCACGGAGAGGCTCGCCTTGACGTCCCGCTGGCCAATGTACTCGTCCAGCGTCCGGGGGCGCAGGGAGCCTTCCACGGCGAGCTCGCCGAGGTCGGCGGCGCCGGCCGCAAGGAGGCTCAGGGGGTCGTCCGTCATCGCGCGGAGTCTAGCAGGTCCGGAGCCTGTTTGGTACAGATGTTCGAACGCGTCAGGCGCCCGTGGCGAGCCGCTCGAGCGCCGGGAGCAGTGCCGCGGGTTCGGGCATCGCCTCGATCTCGGCCCGAACGGCGGCAGCCGCCCGCGCGAGCTCCGGATCCACGAGGGCGGCCTCGACGGTGGAGCGGATGATGCCCGGCGCCCACCGGTCGGGCTCGAGGACCACGGCGGCGCCCGCGGCCGCGCACGCGGCGGCGTTGGCCGGCTGGTCGGCGGCCATGGGCAGCAGCACCATCGGGCGTCCCGCAGCCAGCGCCGCGAGCACCGTCCCGGAGCCCGCGTGACAGACCACGAGGTCGCTCGACGGCAGCAGGCGGGACATGGGCACGAAGCTCACCAGTCGCACGTGGTCGGGGCGGGGCAGGAACCGGTTGGGGTCGAGCCCGGGGCCGAGCGCGACGACGATCTCGGCCTCGAGCGGCCCGAGCGCGTCGAGCACGGTCGTGATCAGGGGGACCCGGCGCTCGGGGGCCACGGTCCCCAGCGTCACCGCGATCCGGCGGTCGCCAGCCGGCGGGCGACCGAGCCACGGGGCGGCCGTGCTGCCGTCGTCATCCATGGCCACCGGCCGGAGCTCCAGGGTCCCGTCCGGCATCGGGTCTGCCGGGTCGCGGAGGGCCGGCGGGCGCGTGGTCAGGAACCCGTAGCGGTTCCACGAATCCAGCGCGGGCTGCGCCGGGAGCCCGAGCTCCGCCCGGATGCGGGCCGCCGGCTCGGCGCTCATCCGGCGCATCGGCCCCCGCCAGGCCGTCGCCTGCAGGGCGATGTGCGGGATTCCCAGCCGTTCCGCGCCGATCCACGTCCCCTGCTCGCTGTCCTCGTGGACCACGAGATCCGGCCGCCACCCCGATGCGAGGTCCAAGAGCGCGTGGGCGAGCGGCCGGGCGACGACCTCCGCGAACCCCTCCGACCAGACCCGGATCGAGAGTCGCGGACCCGCCAGGTCGCCAGCCGCGATCTCGGCAAACACCGTCGGCAGGTCAGCCGGGCCGGCCTCGATGTGACGGATCCCATGCGCGGCGAGCACCGGTCCGATGCTGGCGCCCCCGATCACGGCGATCTCGTGGCCGGCGTCCCGCGCGGCGAGCGCGAGCGGCAGCAGCGGCAGGACGTGGCCGTAGGCCGGGTTGGTGCCGAAGGCGATCCGCATCGGTGGCTGCTCAGTCCCGCAGCAGCGTTCGCAGGGCCGCCTTGACGCGCTCCTCGAGCCCCGCCCCGACGCCGGCGTCCTGGAGGGCGAGCCGCGAGGCCTCGCGCGCTTCCCCCAGCGAATAGCCGAGCGCCTGGAGCGCCCCGACGACCTCGCCCTCCGAGGCGGTCGAGACGGCGGCGGACGTGCCGGCGGCGATCCCGGCGGCCGAGACCTTCTCCTTGAGCTCGAAGATGATCCGCTCGGCCAGCTTCTTGCCGATGCCCGGGATCGAGACCAGCACCGCCTGGTCCTGCTGCAGGATCGCGAGCTGGAGGTCCGCGGTGGGCCGTGAGCCGACGATCGCGAGCGCCACCTTGGGTCCGACGCCGGTCACCGTGAGCAGCAGGTTGAAGAACCCGAGCTCCTCGGAGGTCCGGAAGCCGAACAGCGCCTGCTGGTCCTCGCGCACGAGGTGATACGTGTGGAGCTTGAGGCGGCTGCCGGGAGCCGCGCCCGCGATGACGGCCGGCGCGGTGAACACCCGGTAGCCGATGCCGCCGACCTCGACCACGAGCGAATCGGCCGCGATGGCGGCGACCACGCCGTCGACCGAGGCGATCACCCAGCGGGCTCCCGGCTAGGACGCACGCCGGGCCGGTGCCCGGGGCGTGGCGGCCTTGCGGCCGGGCTTCGCGCTCGCGTTGGCCTCGCGGGCGATCGCCTCGCGGACGGACCGCTCGTATGGGGTCTCGCCGCGCACGATCGGCGCCACGGCTGCCCGGTCCATGACGCCCGCCCTTGCCGTTGCCGGGACGCCACCCTGCACCCCCGGTCGCTCCGCGTTGGCGATGCAGATGGCGGTCGCGAGCGCATCGGAGGTGTCGTCGGGTGTCGGCACGTCGACGAGCTGGAGGATCACGGCGACCATCCTGCCGACCTGGGCCTTGTCGGCGGCGCCGTACCCGGTCACGCCGACCTTGACCTCGTTGGGCGTGGCCTCGCGGACGGGCACCCCCGCCTGCGCCGCCGCGAGGAGCACGACGCCCCGGGCCTGGCCGACCGCGAACGCCGTCTGTGCGTTCCGGGAGAAGAACAGGCGCTCCACGCCCACGAGGTCGGGGTGGTGCGTCTCGATGAGCTCGACGACCTGGGCGTGGATCCGGCGCAGGCGCTCCGGCAGGTCGAGGTCCGGACTGGTGACGAGGCACCCATAGTCCACCGCCCGCAGGCTGCCGCCCGTCCGCTCCACGATCCCGTAGCCCATGGCGGCCGTCCCGGGGTCGATCCCGAGCACGATCACCCGGCCATCTCGGCCAGGACGTCCTCGGGGATGTCGACGTTGGTCGTGACCCGCTGGACGTCGTCGAGGTCCTCGAGCATCTCGACCAGGCGCAGGGCCTTGCGGACATGGTCCGCGTCAAGGCTCACCGTCTGCTTGGCGATCATCGCGGATTCCGCGTCGTCGATCGTGATCCCCGCGTCCTCGAGCGACTTGCGGACGGCATACAGCTCCGAGGGCTCCGTGTAGATCTCGACCGGGTCGGTCTCGGTGTCGATGTCGGCCGCGCCGGCGTCGATGGCCGCGAGCGCGACCTCGTCCGGGTCCACGGCGCCACGGTCCACCGTGATCAGGCCCCGAACCTCGAACTGCCACGCCACGGCGCCGGAGCCGGCAAGCTGGCCACCGGTCTTGGCGAAGATCGAGCGGACCTCGGCCGCGGTCCGGTTGCGGTTGTCGGTGGCCGCCTCGACGAGGACCGCCACGCCGCCGGGACCGTAGCCCTCGTAGACGATCTCCTCGTATTGCTCGGCCTCGCCACCGCCGGTCGCCTTCTCGATCGCTCGCTTGATGTTGTCCGCGGGCATGTTGATCGAGCGTGCCTTGTCGATGGCCAGCCGCAGCCGGTAGTTGGCATCCGGGTCGCCGCCGCCCGCGCGGGCGGCCACGGCAACCTCGCGCGCGACTTTCGTGAACATCGCGCCGCGCTTGGCGTCGTTGGCGCCTTTCTGGCGCTTGATCGTCGACCATTTGGAGTGTCCGGACATCGGGCGGGAGTATACCCGCTAACATCGGGGAGAACGTCCGTCGGACCGGCATCCGGGCGTCACCTGCCGGCACCGGAGGACCGGGCGTCGCCAACTGCGCACCAGCGCCAACCGCCCCGTCGCGGCCGGGCTGCCGGCCTCACGGGGGACTTTACCGAGAGGAACCGCGCGCGATGACGTTGAAGAGCCACGACCTCGCCCACATCCGCAGCGTCGTGCTCGCCGGCCATGCCGGGAGCGGGAAGACGACGCTTGCGGAGCAGGTGCTCTTTCGAGCCGGCGCGATCCCGCGCATGGGCCGGGTGGACGATGGCACCGCGCACCTCGACTACGAGCCCGAGGAGCAGAAGCAGAACCGGTCGTTGAGCCTGGCGGTCGGCACCTTCGAGCACGGCGAGTACGAGATCACCATCGTCGACACGCCGGGCTACCCGGACTTCGTGGCCGAGATGATCCAGGGCTTCCACGCCGCCGATGCCGCGCTGTTCGTGATGGATGCCTCGGGTGGCGTCGAGGCCGGGCTCGAGACGGCCGTCCGGACCGGGAGGGACACCGGGACCGCAGCCTGCTTCGTGCTCAACAAGTGCGACCGGGAGAACGCCGACCCGGCGGCTGCCCTCGATGCCCTGCGGGCGGCGTTCGGCAACAAGATCGCCCCGCTGCACATCGCCATCGGCGCCGCGGACACGTTCACCGGCTACGTGGACCTGGTCCATCGCAAGGCCTACCGGTTCGATGGCACCACGGATGTCGAGATCCCCATCCCGGACGAGCTCGCGGACGAGGTGGCGTTCCGCCGGGACCAGCTGCTCGAGGCGGCGGCCGAGGCCGACGACGACGTGTTCGAGAAGTACCTCGGCGAGGAGGAGATCTCGGACGCCGAGCTGGACGCGTGCCTCCACAAGGGGGTCCGGGAGTCGATCCTGGCGCCGGTCCTGGTGGCCTCGGGCGCGAAGGGCATCGGTCTCGGCGCGCTCCTCGACGCGATGGCGCGGTATCTGCCCTCGCCGGACGAGGAGGGTCCGCACGCCGCGACCAACAAGGCCGGCAAGGACGTGTCGGTCGACGTGGCCGGCGACCAGCTGCTGGTGCGCGTGTTCAAGACCTCCGCCGATCCCTACGTCGGCAGGCTCACGTACCTGAGGGTCCTGGCCGGCACGCTCAAGAGCCAGGGGTCCGTCCACAACTCGGTCAAGGGCGAGGACGAGCGCGTCGGCCAGCTGCTCTACCTCCACGGCAAGGAGCAGGAGCCGACCCCGGAGCTGCTTGCGGGCGAGATCGGTGCCGTCGCCAAGCTGGGTGTCACCGAGACGGGCGACACCCTGTCGTCATCCGAGCTCGGGCTTCGCCTGCCGCCACTGGTGTTCCCGGAGCCCACGCTCCAGGTCGCGATCGACCCCGTGTCCAAGGGAGACCTGGACAAGATGGGACCGGCGCTCCAGCGGATGCTCGAGGAGGAGCCGACGGCACGGGTCGAGCGATCCGAGACTGGCGAGCAGATCCTGCGCGCGATCGGCGAGGCCCACGTCACCGTCATCTGCGAGCGGCTCAAGCGCAAGTTCGGGGCCGCCATCGCCACCCGCACGCCCAGGGTCCCCTATCGCGAGACCATCCGGGGCAAGACCCAGGTGCACGGACGCTACAAGAAGCAGACCGGTGGCCACGGGATGTTCGGTGACGTGTGGCTCGAGCTCGAGCCCAACCCTGCCGCCGGCGTCGAGTTCGCCGAGCGCGTGGTCGGCGGTGCCGTGCCGAGGGGCTTCTTCCCGGGCATCGAGAAGGGCGTCCGCGAGACGGCCGCGGAGGGCGTCCTCGCCGGCTACCCGCTGATCGACTTCAAGGCCACCCTCTACGACGGCTCGTTCCACCAGGTGGACTCGAACGAGCTGTCGTTCAAGATCGCGGCATCGATGGCGCTCAAGGATGGCGTCCTCCAGGCGAAGCCGGTGCTGCTCGAGCCGATCATGACCGTCGAGGTCAGGATCCCGGAGCAGTACATGGGCGAGGTCAACCGCGACCTCAACGGCCGCCGGGGACGCGTGCTGGGCATGGACCTCGCCGACGGGATGCAGGTCATCTCGGCCCACGTGCCGCAGGCGGAGCTGTTCTCGTACGCGACCGAGCTGCGCTCGCTGACCGGCGGGCGGGGGACGTTCAGCGCAACGCTGGACCACTACGAGGACGTTCCCTCGCACCTGGCGGAGAAGATCATCGAGACCCACAAGAAGGAGCTGGCCGAGGGCCACTGAGGCAGAGGCGGAGCGTTCCTCGACGGCAACGCCCGCCGGGCGGGCTCCGCCAGCCCGGCGCGGACGCTCGGTCATCGTCCGAGACGGCGCCAGCCGGCTACGAACGTGAGCAGGCCGGCGGCGAACCCGGTCAGGTAGATGGCACCCATCGTCACGTTCCAGGGAAGCGTGTCGTCGATCGCGACGATCCCCTCCTCGCCGATGGTCGCCGTGAGGATCCGGTTCCCCGCGATCGCCTCGAGGGCCATGACGGCAAATGCGACGGCCACGGCAAGCGCGAGCAGCGCGAGGGCGACCACGGCGCGGCGGATGTGACGCCTGTTCATCCGGTTCAGCCTCCTGAGCTTGCGGCCGGATCGAGCGCGGCCAGGATCCGGCTGACCTCAAGCTGCCCCTCGTACAGGGCCCGGCCGATGATCGCACCAGCGCACCCGATGGCCCGGGCGGCCAGCACATCCTCGATGGAGCTCACGCCGCCTGACGCGATGACGCGCCCGCGATCAAGGGCGACCAGCGCTCGCAGCAGGGCCAGGTCGGGACCTTCCATCAGGCCGTCGCGGTCGATGGCCGTCACCTCGAAGGTCTCGACGCCGACATCCGCGAGCAGGCCCACGGCGTCCGCTGCCGGCAGCCCCCGGGCGCCCTCGCGCCACCCCTCACCAAGGGCCTGCCCATCTCGGACGTCGATGGCGACCACGATCCGGTCGGGTCCGTGGCGAGCGACGAGCTCGGCGGCGAACCCTGGGTCACGCAGCGCCGCCGTGCCGACGACGGCGCGCGTCGCGCCCGTCGCGAGCACTCGGGCGACGGCCGCCGCAGTTCGCAGCCCGCCGCCGACCTCCACGTGCGCCCGGCCGATGACCTCGGCCACGACATCCGCGATGGGCTGCAGCTGCTGCGGCTCCCCCACCCTTGCGCCATCGAGGTCCACGACGTGAAGCCAGGTCGCGCCGGAAGCCGCGAACTCGCTTGCCACGGACGCTGGATCGGACCCGTACGTCGTCGCCTGGGCGAAGTCCCCCCGGCGCAGGCGGACCACTCGCCCACCGAGCAGATCGATCGCCGGCAGAAGCTCGAACGTTGACAACTCGCCGCATCCTCCCATGTGTGCTAGCGTTGTAGCACGCTAATACGCTAGCATGGCAGCAGGGTCAACGCGGATCATACGCGGGGGAATGGCGGAGGATGGGACGGATCGTGGCTGACAACTGGCGGACCCAGGACACGGACGCACTAGTCGAGGCGATCCTGCGCCTCGACGATCGGGATGCGGCGGAACGATTCCTGCGCGACCTGTGCACCCTGGGCGAGATCCATGACATGGCCCAGCGCTGGGCGGTGGTCCGGCTCCTCGACGCGGGGATGCACTACGCGGAGATCAGCAAGCGGACGGGAGCCAGCACCGCGACGATCACCCGGATCGCCTCCTGGCTCAACCACGGCGAGGGTGGCTACCGGGACATGCTCGAGCGCTTCAGGGGCGCGGAGGGTTCCGTCCCCTACCCCCTCGGCAGCGAGCGATGAGGGAGCGCCTCCGCCTCGCCATCCCCAACAAGGGGCGGCTGCTCGACTCCACGCTCTCGCTCCTGCACGACGCGGGCCTGGTGTTCGAGGAGCACGACCGGAGCCTGGTCGCCCGCGTCCAGAACCATCCGCTCGACATCCTGTTCGTCCGGACCGCTGACGTGATCGAGTTCGTCAACGACTCGGTGGCGGACGCCGGCATCACCGGGGGCGACATCCTCGCCGAGACCGGGATCGACCTGCCCGTGCTCCGCCGGCTCGGGTTCGGGCGCTGCCGCCTCGCGGCCGCGGCTCCGGCCGATGCCCCCTACGAGTCCATCGCGGACCTCGCGGGCACCCGCATCGCCACCTCGCACCCGAACGTCACCCGCCGCTTCTTCGCCGAGCAGGCGATCCCCGTGGAGGTGATCTCGCTCTCGGGCGCGGTCGAGGTGGCCCCCCGTCTCGGGCTCGCCGATGCCATCGTCGACCTGGTGTCCACGGGCTCCACGCTGGCGATGAACGGCCTGCGCACGATCGGTGACCTGCTGGCGTCCGAGGCGATCCTCGTGACCAACGCGCAGGCGACCCGCGAGCGCGCGGAGGAGCTGGACAGCATCTCGACGATGCTCGGCTCGGTCATCGCGGCCCGCGGACGCAAGTACCTGATGATGAACGCACCCTCGGGCAAGCTCGCCGAGCTCGAGGACCTGCTGCCGGGCCTCGAATCCCCGTCGGTGATCCCGCTGGCGCACCAGGGGATGATCGCGATCCACTCGGTCGTGGGCGCCGACGAGGTCTGGGGCCTGCTGCCGCGGCTGAAGGCGGCAGGAGCCTCGGGGATCCTCGTGCTGCCGATCGAGAAGATCCTCCCATGAGCGAGCTGCAGCTGACGCGGCTGGATCTCCGCGACCCCGATGCCGCGGCGCTCCGCGCCCGCGATGCCCTGTTCCGCCGCGGGGCCGTCCCGGACCCGGCCGTCCGGGACAGGGCGCGCGCCATTCTTGCGGATGTCCGGGACCGGGGATCGATCGCCGTCCGGGAGGCCGGCGCCAGGTACGGCGGCGGCCATCAGGACGGACGGCTGCTCCTGCCGCGCGACGAGCTGGCGGCCGCCGCTGATGCCCTCGGGACGCGGGAACGGGACGCGCTCGAGGCCGCGATCGGAAACGTTCGCCGCTTCGCCGAGGCCCAGCGTCCGGCCGCCTCGGTGCGGACGACCATCGTCGCCGGCGTGGAGCTCGAGCGCCGCTGGCTGCCGGTGGCGCGGGCCGGTGTCTACGCCCCGGGGGGTTCTGCGCCGTATCCCAGCTCGCTCGTGATGGGGACCGTCCCAGCCCTCGTCGCCGGGGTCGGCTCGATCGTCGCGGCGAGCCCCGCGGACCACGGGGGCCGGGTCAACCCCGTGCTCCTCGGTGCAGCCGGCCTGCTGGGCGTGGATGCCCTGCTGGTCGCCGGGGGCGTCCAGGCGGTGGGAGCGCTCGCCTTCGGGCTCCCCGACGAGGGCCTGGAGCCGGTCGATCTCGTGGTCGGGCCGGGAAACGCCTGGGTGACGGCCGCCAAGGTGGAGCTGGTGGGCGAGATCGGCATCGACCTGCCGGCCGGACCATCGGAGGGCCTCGTGCTCGCCGACGCGACGGCCGACGTCGCCACCGTCGCCGCTGACCTCATCACGCAGGCGGAGCACGGACCCGACTCCCCTGCCCTGCTGGTGACGCCCGATGCAGCATTGGCCGACGCGGTCGAGGTCGAGGTCCGCCGCCGGCTCGCCGGCGCGCTGCGGCGGGAGATCCTCGAGCGCGCGCTTGCCGATCACGGTCGCATCGTCCTCGTGCCGTCGGTCGAGGCGGGCATCGATTTCGTCAATGGCTACGGTCCTGAGCATCTGTCCGTCGAGGTCGCGGATCTCGAAGGCGCCGTGGCGGCGATCCGCAACGCCGGGTCGATCTTCGTGGGGCGCTGGTCCCCGGAATCCGCGGGCGACTACGCATCGGGCGCCAACCACGTGCTGCCGACCGGCGGGCTCGCGCGCAGCTGCGGCCCCCTCGCCGTGGAAGCGTTCGGCAAGTTCAACCAGGTCCAGCGCATCACCCGCGAGGGCCTGGCGACGCTGCGGCCCGTGATCCGGACCCTGGCCGAGGCGGAGGGGCTCCTCGCCCACCGCGACGCGGTTGAGGTGCGCTTCGCCGGCGACGCCCGGCCAGGAGGGAGCCGCGTGAGCCCCAGCCCGTTCTCCGTCAGCTCGCCCACCGACCCGGCCTCGTACAGCTGGGAGGCGACCGACGAGGGCATCGCCGAGCGGTTCGGGGTCCCCCTGTCGCAGGTGCTGCGCTTCGACCTCAACACCTCGCCTGCCCCGCCGCCCGAGCTCGCGACGATCCTCGCCGACGGCGTGTTCGAGACGACCGCTCTCCGAGTACCCGCCCGGCGACTACCGGCGACTCGTGGAGGCGGCATCCGCGGCGTACGGCGTCACCGCCGACGAGATCGTGCCCGGAGCCGGCGCCGACGAGGTGCTCGACATGTGCACCAAGGCGTTCCTCCCGGCCGGCGAATCGATCGCGGTCTCGGTGCCGACATACCCGATGTACCGGATCCACGCCGAGCAGCGGGGTGGGCACGTGATCGCCGTCCCCCGGCTCGGTCAGGAGCACGGGTGGGCGATGGACGTCCCGGCGATGCGCGAGGCGGCCCGCCGGGCGACCCTGGTCTGGGTCTGCAACCCGAACAACCCGACCGGTCGCCTTGAGCCTGACGGCGCCATCGAGGACGCTGCTCGACGGCATCGACGCCGATGCCGCGATCGACGGGAGCGGGCGTGCCGGCGGTCGTGGTGGACGAGGCGTACAGCGAGTTCACGGGGTCGTCCGTCGTGCCGCTGCGCGAGCGGTACCCGAACGTGGTCGCGGTCCGCACGGCCTCCAAGGCGTACGCGATGGCCGGCCTGCGGGTGGGCTTCGCGGTCGGCGCGGCGCGAGACGATCCGGCGGATCGCGGTCTATCGTGCCCCGGGCTCGATCGGCACGATCTCCGTCACGGCGGTGGCCCACGCGCTGCGCGACCAGACGGCGATGCGCGAGCAACGTCGAGCGGGTCCGACGAGAGCGCCCCCGCCTCGCCGAAGGGCTCGAGGCGGCCGGCTGGCGGCCACAGCCGTCGGACACCAACTTCATCCTCCTGGACCTCGTGACCGCGGAACGCGCCGAGGCCGCCTCGCTGGCGCTCATGCGCCGGGGGCTCGTGCCCCGCACGTTCGGCCATGATCACCCGCTGAGCCGCTGCGTCCGGGTCACGGTGCGCAATCCCGACGAGAATGACCGCCTGCTCGAGGCGGTCCGTGCCATCACGACGACCCTGCCCGCCATCCCCGTGGAGACCAGCGCATGACCACCCCGCTCGGCACCCTCGACATCATCGAGCGCGAGGCACGCCGCGTGCGGCTGACCCGCCGGACCCGCGAGACCGAGATCACGCATCGCCCTCGATCTCGACGGATCGGGCGTCGCGGACATCGAGACCGGGATCGGCTTCTACGACCACCTGCTCGGCTCGCTTGCGCATCACGGCCTGCTCGACCTCGAGATCCGGGCGACCGGCGACCTCCACGTCGACGAGCACCACACGGTCGAGGACGTCGCGCTCGTCCTGGGCTCGGCGGTCGCCGAGGCCCTCGGCGACCGGGCCGGGATCCGCCGCTTCGGTGACAGCTCGGTGCCGATGGACGAGTCCGTGGCCACGGCGGTGATCGACGTCGGCGGTCGCCCGTACGCCGTGATCGACCTCCCGTTCCGGGCGGAGCGCGCCGGCACGCTGCCGCTGCAGCTCGTGGACCATGCCCTCGAGTCGTTCGCCCGGACCGCGGGAGCCACGCTGCACCTGCGCGGCTCGGGACGCAACGACCACCACCTCGCGGAGGCGGCCTTCAAGGCCCTGGGCCGCGCGCTCCGCGTCGCCTGCGAGCCGGATCCGCGGCGGGCCGGCGTGGCCTCGACCAAGGGTGCGCTCGGGTGAGGTCAGGTCCGGCCGCTCCCACCGTGGCGGTGATCGACTACGGCGCCGGCAACCTCGTGTCCATCGAGCAGGCCCTGGCCGCTGCGGGCGCGAGCGTCCATCGGGCATTGACCGCCGCCGAGATCGGTGATCCGGACCTGCTCGTCGTCCCGGGCGTCGGGGCGGCCGCGCCGGCCATGGAGCGGCTCCGCGACGGGGGCTTCATCGAGCCCATCCGGGCCTGGATCGAGGCGGATCGCCCGTTCCTGGGCATCTGCCTCGGGCTCCAGCTCCTGTTCGACGGCTCCGACGAGGACGGCGCCCAGACCCTGGGCATCATCCCCGGGCGGACGATGCGCCTCCGCGATGCCCCGACGCTGCCGCATATCGGCTGGAACCAGGTCGTCCGGCGGCGAGCTCACCCCGCGTTCGACGGGATCGAGCCCGACGCGGACTTCTACTTCGTCCACAGCTACGTTGGCCAGCCCGCGCCGGGCGCCGCGGACGTCATCCTCGCCCAGACCGACCATGGAGCCCCGTTCGTGTCGGCGGTGCAGCGCGGCCGGCTGCTCGGCGTGCAGTTCCACCCGGAGCGGTCGTCGACCGCCGGCCTGCGGCTGGTGGCCAACGTGGTGGCCGGCGCCGTCGATGCGTCCACCGGACGGGCCGCCTGATGCTCCGCCGACGGGTCATCCCCTGCCTCGACGTCGCCGACGGGCGCGTGGTCAAGGGCACGCGCTTCGTGAACCTCACCGATGAGGGCGACCCGCCGGAGCTGGCCGAGCGCTACGCCCGCGAGGGAGCGGACGAGATCGTGTTCCTCGACATCACCGCCGCCCCGGAAGGCCGCGGCACCTTGCTCGACATCGTCGAGCGCACGGCGCGCCGGGCGTTCGTGCCCCTGACCGTCGGCGGCGGCGTGCGGTCGGTCGACGACATGCGCGATGTCCTCCGGGCAGGGGCGGACAAGGTCAGCCTCAACACGCGGGCCGTCGCGGATCCTGACCTGGTGACCCGGTGCGCACGGCGGTTCGGGAGCCAGGCTGTCGTCGTCGCGATCGACGCGCGCCGGACGACCGTGGGTGGCCGGGACGTCACGCCCGTCTCCGGGTTCGAGGTCGTGGTCCAGGGCGGCCGTGAGCCGACCGGCCTCGACGCGGTCGCGTGGGCGCTGCGGGCCGTCGAGCTCGGCGCGGGCGAGCTGCTGGTGACCTCGATCGACCGCGACGGGACGGGGTCGGGGTTCGACATCGAGCTGCTCAGGGCGATCACCTCGCAGGTGCCGGTCCCGGTCATCGCATCGGGAGGAGCGGCCGGTCCGGGCCACTTCGTGGAGGCGATCCGCGACGGCGGGGCCGACGCGGTCCTCGCGGCCGGGATCTTTCACCGCGCCCAGTACTCGATCGCGGAGGTCAAGGACGTGATGGCTGCAGCCGGACTGCCCGTGCGCATGCTGCCTGCCGGAGCCGCGGCGTGACCGGGCTGACGCGCCCGGGACCCGTGGACCTCCAGCGAGGCCTTGACCCCGGCGCGGTCGCGTGGGATGACGCGGGGCTGGTGGTCGGCGTGGTCCAGGACGTCATCGACGGGCGGATCCTGATGGTCGGCTGGCTGGACGTCGAGGCGCTGGCGGCCACGCTGGGCACCGGCGAGGTGCACTTCCATTCGCGGTCCCGGGGGCGCCTGTGGCGGAAGGGCGAGACGTCGGGGCACGTGCTGCGGCTGCGGTCGCTCGCGCTCGACTGCGACGGAGACGCGATCCTGATCGGCGTTGAGCCGGTCGGCCCCACCTGTCACCGCGAGACACGATCCTGCTTCGATCCCGACGCGCTGTCGGAGGCCGTCGCGGGGGCGGGCCCCGTCGACGTCCCGCTGGAGCAGGTCGACCTGGAACCGCAGGGATTCCGCTGGCTGGAGGCGCTGTGGTCGACGATCTCGGAGCGCGCCTCCCTGCGCCCGCCGGGCTCCTACACGGTCGCGCTGCTCGAGGGCGGGGTGGACGTCGCCGGCCGCAAGGTCGTGGAGGAGGCCACCGAAGTGCTGCTGGCGGCCAAGAACGACGAGGCGGCCGAAGCCGCCGGCGCGGAACGCACCGAGACCCGGGCGCTGCTGGCCG
This sequence comes from uncultured Chloroflexia bacterium, assembly GCA_963700555.1. Classification (GTDB taxonomy): domain Bacteria; phylum Chloroflexota; class Limnocylindria; order Limnocylindrales; family CSP1-4; genus CAIXZV01. The sequence continues at coordinate 80,793 of CAVOXZ010000016.1, read as the reverse complement.
GTGAGGCCGGTGACCTCGTGTACCACGCGCTGGTGCTGCTGGCGCAGCGAGGCCTGGAGCCCGGTGCCGTCATGGACGTGCTCCGGTCGCGCCACGGATCGCCCGGCGGCTGAGCCGGCGTCCCGGCTGAGCCCGCCAGCGGGCCGAGCTGCTACTCGCGCGTGACCCGCACCACGGCCCGATTGCGCTTGCCCACGCGGACCTCGAGCCACTCCCCGTCGATGGGGTCGGAGACGGCGCCAGTGGCATCGGTGATCCGCTGGCCGTTGATCGTGATCGCCCCGCCGGCGATCAGCCGCCGGGCCTCGCCCCGGGACGGCGCCAGCCCTGTCTCGGCCAGGAGCGATGCGGTCCCGCCGCCGAGCACGGCGGTGGTGACGCTGGGCCCGCTCGTGGCGGCGAACACCAGCGCGAGCAGCGACGGGTCGGCGAGCGGCTCCCGCTGGAACAGGGCCCCGGACACGCGAACGGCCTCGTGCGCCGCCGCCTCCCCGTGGACCCGCTGGGTGACGTCGAACGCCAGCCGCCGCTGGGCCTCGCGGCCCTCGGGGCGCTCGGCCACCTCGCAGGTCGAGACCGGTGATCTCGTCGCGTCGCCAGGTGGTGAACCAGCGGACGTAGGTGCCGACATCGCGGTCGTCCACGTTGATCCAGTACTGGTACAGCGCGTACGGCGTCGTCCGTGCCGGGTCCAGCCAGACGGTGTCGCCGCCCTCGCTCTTGCCGAACTTGGCCCCGGATGGCGACAGCAGCAGCTTGTAGGCGATCCCGTGGGCAGGGTGCTCGTGGGCCTCCCCGGCCGTGCGCCGGATCAGCTCCAGGCCGGCCGTGATGTTGCCCCACTGGTCGGCGCCACCCATCTGCATCTCGACGCCCTGCTCGCGATACAGGGTGGCGAAATCGAGCGCCTGGAGGGTCATGTAGCTGAACTCGGTGAACGACAGGCCGCGCTCGAGTCGCGACTGCACGGAGTCCTTGGCCAGCATGTACGGGACGGTGAAGTGCTTGCCGACGTCGCGCAGGTAGTCGATCAGCGAGATGGACCCCAGCCAGTCGTGGTTGTTGGCCATCCGCGCCTGGTACGGCCCGGGCGAGAAGTCCAGCAGTCCCTCCAGCTGGGCGCCGATCGCCTCGACGTTGCGCTCGATCGTGGCGGCGTCGAGCAGGTTCCGCTCCGACGACCGGCCCGACGGGTCGCCGATCATCCCGGTCCCCCCGCCGACGAGCGCGACCGGCCGGCCGCCGTGGTGCTGGAGACGCAGGAGGCCGAGGACCGGGATCAGGTGCCCGATGTGCAGCGAATCGGCCGAGGGGTCGAAGCCGTTGTACGCGCTGATGACCTGTCCCGTGGCCAGACGCTCCTGCAGGCCGGGGGTGGTGGCGTGCAGGATCCCGCGCCACTCCAGGTCATCGAGCAGCGTGTCCAGGCGATCGCCGCCGCGCGTCGCCGGGCGCGGTCATCGACATGTCACAGCAGGCGGACCCGGACCGTCGAAGGTCCGGCCCGAGCGGGTCAAACGGGGATCCATCCCCATCATGGTATCGTCACGGCCGCAATGCAGACCAGCCTCTCCCGGAGGCAGCGCCGTCGTCGCCTGAACGACAAGCGCCGCCCGCGTGGCAGCGGCGCCGCCAAGTACGTGGCGGTCGCCCTTCCGCTGATCCTGTTCACCACCATCGCCCTGCTCGGCCTCGCCGGTGCCACCGGCGCGGTCGCCGGGTACTCGTACCTCGCGAGGGATCTCCCGGACCCCCAGGAGGCGCTGGAGTCGATCAACTACGACCAGCAGACGGGCGTCTACGACCGGACCGGCGAGGTGCTGCTCGCGCGGCTCGGCTCCGACCGCCGGGAGCTGGTGACCTTCGACCAGATCCCGGCCGAGCTGGTGGACGCCACCACGGCGATCGAGGACGACAGCTTCTGGTCGAACCCGGGGTTCGACCTGGGGTCGTTCCTGCAGGCCACCTGGGACACGCTCCAGGGCAACGAGCGCGGCGGGTCCACGATCACCCAGCAGCTCGTCCGCAACCGGCTGCTGCTCCCGTCCGACGTCGAGCCCGGCGCCGACAAGTACCAGCGCAAGCTGCGCGAGATCATCCAGTCGATCAGGCTGACCGAGGCCTACCCGGGCGAGGACGGCAAGAAGCTGATCATCCAGTCCTACCTGAACAACAACTACTACGGGAACCGGAGCTACGGCGTGGCCGCGGCCGCGCAGAGCTACTGGAGCAAGGGCCTTTCGGACCTGAGCCTGGCCCAGTACGCCATCCTCGCGGGCATTCCCAAGTCGCCCAGTGCCTACGACCTCGTCCAGAACGCGGTCGAGGAGGACTGCACCGGAGCCGACGGGAAGACGACCACCTGCCTCGTGGTGCCGCCGACGACCGCGGTGGTCCAGCGGCGCAACGAGATCCTCGAGTTCATGAAGACCCGCTCGCCGCTCTCGGGGAAGGCGTACACGGCCGCCGACTACGAGGCGGCCAAGGCGGAGCCTGTCGTCCTCGCCTCGCAGGCGACGGCGGCGTGGCGGGCGCCCCATTTCGTGTGGAAGGTTCGCGATGAGCTGGGCCAGCTGCTGTGCGGCGAGAACCAGTGCGAGAAGATCGACACGGGCGGGTACACCGTGATCACGTCGCTCGACTACCGGATGCAGCGGATCGTCGAGAAGTGGGTCTACGCGGCGGCGATCATCCCCAACAGCAACAACCAGAACCAGCTGCTCAAGAATCGCCAGATCCCGCGCGGCGAGTGGGACTGGATCAAGGGTCTGTCCGGCCACAACCTGCACAACGCCGCTGCCGGGGTGATCGACTACCGGACCGGCGAGGTGCTGGCGTACGCGGGCTCGGCGTCGTACACGGCCAAGGGCAGCAAGAAGATGCAGCCCCAGTTCGACGTCCTCGGAGACGGCTGGCGCCAGCCGGGCTCCGCCTTCAAGCCCCTGGTGTACGCGATCGGCATCGATGACGGCACGCTGACCGCCGCCACGATGTTCATGGACGTGGTCACCAACTTCGCCCCGGCGGGCGCCAAGCCCTTCACGCCGACGCAGGCCGACAGGGCCGAGCGCGGGCCGGTGCTCCTGCGGAGCGCCCTCCAGTTCTCGCTCAACGTGCCGGCCGTCAAGGCCGGGTTCCTCAACGGCCTCGACCACCAGTTCCAGCGCACCAAGGACTTCGGCATCCGGTACCTCGGCAGCGCCGTTGCGGTGCCGTCGATGAGCATCGGCACCCTCGAGGTCCATCCCGATCGACCTCATCAGCGCGTTCGGCGCCATCGCCGACGAGGGGGTGCTGATGCCCCGCCACACCATCGTGAAGGTGCTCGACGACACGGGCGCCCAGGTCTGGCCGCCGGCGGACCTCAAGGTCGAGGGCGAGCGCGTGGTCAGTCGCCAGGCGGCCTACATCGTCACCGACATCCTGGCCGGCAACACGCGCAGCGATGTCAACCCGTTCTGGGCCCGCTGGAAGGTGACCGACGGGGTGACGAGCAGCACCTACCGTCCGGCCGCGTACAAGACGGGTACCACCACCGACAACAAGGACGTGCTCGCCGTCGGGTACCTCGCCCAACCGTCGGACAAGGACCAGCCTGCGCTGGTGGCCGGGGTCTGGATGGGCAACTCCGACAGCACGCCCAACGACGGCAAGCTCTCGCTCGACACGTCGGCACCGCTGTGGTCCGCGATCCTGTCCGACGTCTCGAAGGGGATGAAGATCGAGGGCTTCGCCCGGACGAAGCCGAAGGGCCTGGTCACGGCCGACCGTCGACGCGTTCACCGGCATGAAGCCGACCCGCGGCGGGCGGACGATCGAGGAGCTCTTCATCCCGGGGACCGAGCCCACGAAGATCCGCCAGCTACTCGCGGATCGTGGACATCGATTCCGCGAGCGGCCTGCTGTGGCGCGAGGGCTGCGTCGGGCCCATGGTGACCAAGTCGTTCGTCGACTACAGCAACGCGGAGGCCGGCTTCAGGACCTGGCAGCGCGCGGACGCTGCATGGCAGGCGCGGGCCGCGAGAGGTCCGGGTGTCACCGGCGGCCCGGAACGGACGTACACGGCGTACTTCTACGGCTCCGGGTACGGCATCGCGTGGTACCCGTTCGGGCGGTCGTGGGGCGGGGCCTTCGCGCCGACAAAGAAGTGTCCGATCGGACCCCCGCCGCCGACCGAGTGCGTGTCCACCGACCCGCTCTCACCGTGCCCGACGCTGCCTCCAGAGCCCACGCCGACACCGAACCCCGGCGGCGGTGGTGGCGTGCGGCGTGGCAAGCCGACCCCGACCCCGAAACCGTAGCGAGCGCCCGCCGTGGCGCGGGCGGATCAGCGACGTCAGGGTGCCGGCTCGGCGTGGCCCCGACGATGGCTCGGGCGTGGCACCCGGCGACGCCGCCGCTGATGGCGCCGGAGCAAGGCTGGGCGTCGGCGTGGCCGCGGGCGGCACGTTGCCGAGCAGGGCCTGCCAGGCGATGTCCAGGTCGTCCGATGCCACCACCGGGAAGTCGGGCAGGGCGGCCAGCGTGCGGTCGAGGCGATTGACGGCGGTGGTGATCGCCCCGGCATCCGCCCCCGACGTCCCTCCTTCCAGGCCTTCGAGCAGATCTCGCGCCGCGGAGAGGTCCTGGGCCGCCAGCCCGAAGTTGGATTCGTAGAGGAAGAGCCGCGCCCGCGACATCAGCTCCATCGCCTTGAGGACGGAGACCTCGCGGGCCATCGCGTCCGCGGCGGTCGTGTCGGCAGCCCCCAGGTCGGCGGCGATGGCGTCGAGGCTCGCCAGGCGGCGATCGTGGCCGGCGAGCTGGTCCTCGACGGAGCCGAGACGCGCGTCGAGCGCCGCCTGGCGCTCCCCCGCGGCATCAAGCTGGGTCTCGATCTCCGCGAGGCGGTCGCGGACGGCTCCCAGGTCTGCGGTGTTCATCCCGATCGGGGCGACGTAGCGGTCGTACAGGATGGGCCCGCCGACGACAACCCCGACGATGATCGCGGCGATGAGCAGGACCGCGAAGAGGAGGCGGACGAGGCGGACGAGGAAGCGGAGTGGGGACGCGCCGGGTCGCGGTGCCGCCACCGGCTGCGTCGCCTCGGCGACGGGGACCTGGGCAGGGGTGGCCGCAACCGGAGGGACATCCGGCACCTCGGAGGTCGACACCCCCGCGGGTCCGTCGGGCTCGGCCGGGCTCGCCGCCATGGTGGCCTCCGGCTCGGCCGTGGTCTCGGAAGTCGGTGCGTCGGCGGGTGGTGTCTCGCGGGGTGTCGACACGGGTCTTCCCCCTCCTGGTTGCGGATTCGGTGCGGCGGACCGGCTGAAAGCGTTGCCGCCTGTCACCGAGGGTACCAGCGGATGCGGCGAACGCCATCAGGACCATCGTCCCGGCGCAGCGCAACCCCGTTTCAGCAGGGAGCCACCCGGCCTACAGCCGGACGATCGTTGCCCCGTCGCCGCCCTCGCCACGCTCGCCCGCGCGGAAGTCCCGCACCAGCGGATGGGACGACGCCTGCGCTCGAACGGCATCGCGCAGCGCCCCGGTCCCGAGGCCGTGGATGATGAGCACCTGCTCCAGGCCGGCCAGCGAGGCATCGTCGAGGTAGCGTCCGAGCGCCTCGAGGGCCTCATCGACGCGTGCGCCACGCAGGTCGAGCGACGAGGCGACGGCCCGCGCCCGCTGCAGCCCCAGGTTCGAGATCCCGGTCCCTCGGCCCCGGGAGCTGCCCGTCCGCGTGGCGGCTCGAACCGCTTCGGCTTCGGTATCGGGGGCCGCCGAGGGGCCGTTGCCGCCAAGGGCGGTGCCGAGGGCGGGCTCGAGATCGCTCACCGCGACCGAGACGCGCATACCGCCGGCTTCGAGCGTCGCCCGCGTACCACCCTTCTCCAGTGCCGCGATCCGGCCCTCCCAGCCGCCGGACCGGCTGCGCGCCCGCTCGCCGAGCTGCCACGTTCGAGGCTGGTCCGGGGCCGTGCGCTCCCGCGCGGCCGGCGCTTCGGGCAGGCGCTCGAGGGTCCGCTCGGCGCGGGCCAGTGCAGCGTCGATGGCCGGAGCGCGTGACCGTTTCGCGCTCCAGCCGGCGTCGGACGCCCGCCACCTCGTCCTTGAGCGTGTCGATCAACCGCTGCGCCTCCTCGCGCGCCGCCTTGACGGCTTCGTCGCGCTCCCGCCGGGCGCGGCGCCGCTCGTCGTCGGCGGTCCGCAGCGCCTCCGCGGCACGGGCTTCGGCCGACTGCGCCCGCTCGACCGCCTCGGCGATCTCGCGCTCCTGCGTGCGGATGGAGGCCAGGGTCGACTCGAACGCCCGCTGGTTCTCGGACAGGCGGCTGCGCGCGTCGGCCACGATGGCCTCCGGCAGCCCGAGCCGCTCCGCGATGGCGAACGCCTGCGAGCCCCCGGGCAGCCCGATCGTGAGCCGGTACGTGGGCGACAGCGTGTCGAGGTCGAACTCGACCGACGCGTTGCGCGCCGCGGCCGTCTCGTGCGCGTAGACCTTGATCTCGGCGTAGTGCGTCGTGGCCGCGACCAGCGCCCCGGAGCGGATGAAGTGGTCCAGGCAGCGCCTGCGCCAGCGCGGATCCCTCGGTGGGGTCGGTGCCGGCGCCCAGCTCGTCGAGCAGCACGAGCGTGGCGGGACCCGCCTGCGCGACGATCCGCGTGATCGACCGGAGGTGGCCCGAGAAGGTCGACAGCGACTGGGCGATCGACTGCTCGTCGCCGATGTCGGCGAAGACGTCGACGAAGACCGGCAGGCGCGACCCGGCCTCCGCGGGGACGTGCAGGCCGGCCTGGTGCATGAGCGCAAGGAGGCCGAGCGTGCGCAGCGCCACCGTCTTGCCACCGGTGTTGGGGCCGGTGATGACGAGCGCCGTGTAGCCGTCGCCCAGGCGGAGGTCGATCGGGACGACCCGGCCGGTCAGCCCGGGGTGGCGGGCGGAGAGCAGGATGACCTCGTCCCGCTCGCCCGTCTCCGGGTCGGATCCCGTCCAGCTCTGCGGCCAGCTGCGCCTTCGCGGCCCAGAAGTCGAACTGGGCGAGCGCCTCGAGCGTCTCGCGCAGCAGCGCCGCGTGGCCGCCGACCAGCGCCGACAGCTCGTCGAGGATCCGCCCCTCCTCCTCGTCGACCGCGGACTGGGCCTCGCGCCACGCGTTGCCCATCTCGACGATCACCAGCGGCTCGACGAACAGCGTCTGGCCGCTGCCCGGACGCGTCGTGGACGATGCCCTTGACCCGCGCTCGCGCGTCGGCCCGGATCGGGACGACGTAGCGGCCGTTGCGCATCGTGACGATGGGCTCCTGGAGCGCGCCGCCGAGCTCCGAGCCGACGAGGGAGTCCAGGCGTCGTCGAAGGCGGTCGTACGCCACCCGCACCGTCGCGCGCAAGCGCCCCCAGCCGCGGCGACGCCGTGTCGAGGAGCTCGCCCGGCGGGATCGAACGAGCGGAGGAGCGTGCTGCGCAGCGCCGGCAGCGAGTGGAGCCGGCGGCCGAGCTCGCGGATCAGCGGCCGGCGCTCGTCGGCGAGGGTCGTGGCAAGGCGTGAGGCGGCATCGAGAGTCTCGGCGATCTCGAGGAACTGCTGCGGGATCCAGGCGGCCGCCACGGGCCGCGCGGCCGACCCACGGCTCGATGTCGTGGGCGGCCCCGATGCCCGACCCCCGGGCGGTCCTGCAGCAGGGATCGGGCCTGGTCGGTCTCGTCGAGCCCGCGTCGCGACGATGACCTCGTCGCTCGACGGGACCAGCGCCAGGGCGAGGCGCCGAGACGGCTCGAAGACTGGTCTTCTCGGCCAGCCGGTCGCGGACGGCCGGGTACTCGAGGAGCGCGATCGATCGCTCGTCCATCAGGCGCGCCGGGTCGAGAGCGACGGGCTCGAGGCGTCGAGCAGGCGCCACGGGATCGAAGCCCACGGCTCGCCGGCATAGGCCACGCCGACCCGGGGGGCCGCCACGAGCTCCGGCAGCCGGTCGCCCTGGCGTGCGGGTTCGAGGCGCAGGCGTGATGCCGGAGTCGCACAGGTCCAGCCCCGTGAACGAGCGGTCCACGGAACAGGCCGCGGCGACGAGTCCGGGCCCTGCCGCGAGGCGCGAATCGGCAAGCGGGCGGGTGGACCGGCGGCTCGGCGAGGTCGCCGCTCGCCGCCCGCATGGCGGCGATGCCCTCGAGTCGGCTCGATGGCGCGGATGAGCAGCGCCGCGGGCCGGGCCGGCGGCTCGGTCACGACGTTGAGGCAGTGGTGCATGCCGTAGACAAGGTACACGTAGGCGATGCCCGGAGGACCGAACATCACCCGGTTCCGAGGCGGTCGGCCCCATGCGCGCATGCGACGCCCGGTCGTCCTCGCCGACATAGGCCTCGACCTCGACGATCCGGCCGACCCGGCGGGCGCCCAGGTCGTGGTCCGTGGCCGCGCCCGGATCGGGGTCACGGACCAGGCGGGCACCGAGCAGCGCGCGCGCGGCGTCGAGCGAATCGGCGGCGAGCAGCTCCCGGGACAGGGTCGGTGGCGGTCGGTCGCGGGTGCTGGCGGTCACGGCCGGTCCCTAGCGGGCGTAGACGGCCCTGAGGTAGTCCGGGAGCAGGAAGCCGGTGAGGCTCACGAAGTTCGGGATCACCTGCTGGTGGAGCAGCGAGCCGAACGTCGAGGCGTTGAGCGACTCCCAGATCGGCCGCAGCAACGGCACCTCCTCGATCCGCGCGATCGTCGGCGCGAACAGGAAGTACTGGTCCAGGATGATGGTCAGGAACAGCAGCAGGAGCAGGCCCTGCGCGACCCCCACGACGCCACCGAGGATCTCGTCGACGACCGGGTACTTCGCGAACAGCTGCGTCTTGCTGTAGGTGCCCTGGATGACCAGGAAGAACGCCACGACCGCGGCCCCGAACAGGACCAGGAACCCGAGCATCACCGAGTACTCGTCCGGGTAGTTGGTCCAGTACGACTTGAGGAAGTCGCCGAACGGCACCGAGAGCAGGGCCGCGAGGAAGAACGAGAAGATGAACGACAGCGTCCCGACCAGCCGCCGGATGGACCCCTGGATGTACCCCAGGACGAACATGGCGAACAGGAACAGGATGGTCAGCAGGTCGAACAGGTTGATCGACTGGATGGTCTCGACGATGTTCACGCGTCATCCCTCGTGACGGCGACCGGAACCCCCGCCGGCCATGATCCGAGCGGAAGCGTAGCAGCGCGTCCAAGCCGACCGCAACGGGAAACGGCAGCCGTGCTCGCCGTGCCGCCCCGGTCGGGCCGCGCGCAGGGCCCGGTCATGCCCGCAGCCGAGCCCCGGCCCCGGGCAACGCGGCGACCACGCTCGCCACCGCGGCTTCCACCTCGGCCTCGGTGAGCGTCCGGTCGGGCGCCTCCAGGCGGAGCCGGAAGGCCAGGCTCTTCTCATCGCCGCCGAGCGGGATGCCGCGGTAGATGTCGAACAGCGCAACGTGGCGCAGCAGCTCGCCGGCGTGCGCGCGCACGAGATCCTCGACCAGGCGGACGGGTGTCGCCTCGGGCACGATGATCGCGAGGTCTCGTTCCACGCCGGGGAAGCGGGGCACCTCGATCGCACGCTCGGAAGCGAGGCGTCCCGCTGCCAGCCCTTCGATCGAGATCTCGGCCAGGATGACGCGCCGGCTCGTCCGCAGCTCCCAGGCCTCCACGATGGCCGGATGGACCTCGCCGACGAGCGCGTGGAGGCGGTCATCGGCGGTGGCTCGGGCCGTCCGGCCGGGGTGGAACAGGGGCTCGCCCGACTCCGGCTGATACCCGGGCCGCGGCAGGCCGAGACGCCGCGCGAGGAGGTCCAGGATCCCCTTGGCATCGTCGAGGTCGTAGGGACGTTCACGACGGTTCCAGGCCGGAGGCTCGGCGGCGCCCACGAGCGCGATGCCCAGGCGCCACCACTCCCGCGGCTCGCCACCGGTCCGCGCGTAGCCCTTGCCGATCTCGAACACCGCGACGTCCTCGGTCCCGTGGCGGAGGTTGACGCCCACGACATCGAGCAGGCTGCCCAGCAGGTTCCGGCGCAGCAGCGAGTGATCACGCGAGAGCGGGTTGGTGACGGCGATGGGGTCGCCCCCCGGCTGCGGCTCGTCGCCCACCGAGGGCACCTCGTGGGCCAGCACGAACGTCTCGACGTGGCGCGGCGAGACCAGGGCCGTCGTGACGACCTCGGTCAGCCCGGCCCCGGCGAGCGTCTCCCGGACCAGCTCCCTGACCTCGAGCGGCGAGGCGCGATAGTGCGGCATCGCCGTGTCGGGCGTCACCGACGGCGTCAGCTCATAGCCGCGGACGCGCGCGATCTCCTCGACCACGTCGGCCTCGATCGCGATGTCGCGGCGCCAGCTGGGCACGAGGGCGATGACCGCCTCGCCGGCACAGCGAGGGCACGGTCAGGGGCTCGGGCTGCAGGGCGACGGGAACGGGCGTGCCGGCCGGCGCGGGCTCGGTCTCGATCCCGACGCGCGCGAGCAGGGCCTGCTGCTCCGCCGCGCTCAGCTCCGTCCCCAGCAGGCGGTTGGCGCGACGCCGGACGGAACGCGACCCGCACCGCCGGCGGCGCCTCGGGAGCGATGTCCACGGCGCCGCCCGCGATCTCGCCGCCCGCCCAGGCGCTGATCAGCTGCGCCGTGCGATCCGCGCCCAGCCGTGCCAGGCGCGGCTCCTGGCCCTTCTCGAAGCGGCTCGAGGCCTCGGAGCGCAGGCCGAACCGCTGGGCGGTCCGCCGGATGCTGACCGGGTCGAAGATCGCCGACTCGATGACCACGTCGCGGGTCGTCTCCGACACCTCGGACGTGGCGCCGCCCATGACCCCGGCGATGGCCAGGGGACCCGCCGGATCCGCGATCAGCAGCGTGTCGTCCGCGAGGTCGCGCTGCACGTGGTCCAGCGTCTCGAGGCGCTCCCCGGCCGTCGGCCCGCCGGACGATGATCGTCGGGCGTCCGTCGGCGCCGGCGTGGATCGCCGCGGCATCGAAGGTGTGGATCGGCTTGCCCAGCTCGAGCATCACGTAGTTGGACGCGTCCACCACGTTGCTGATCGGCCGCTGGCCGGCGGCGAGCAGCCGCATCTGGATCGCGTCCGGCGACGGGCCGATGGTCACGCCGCTCACCCAGCGGCCGGCGAAGCCGGTGCACAGGTCGGGATCATCGATCCGGACGGCCAGGCGCTGGGCGGACGATGGACCGCTCCCCTCCTCGACCGTGATCTCGGGCATCCGGACCGGGGCACCGGTCACGGCCGAGACCTCACGGGCGAGCCCCAGGATCGAGAGGGCGTCGCCGCGGTTGGGCTTGACGTCAACGTCGAGCACGACGTCGCCGAACAGGTCCGCCAGCGGAACGCCGAGCGGAGTGCCGGCGGGCAGGACCAGGATCCCGTCCGCGTCGGCCGTGAGCTTGAGCTCGTCGCCCGAGCACAGCATGCCGTTGGACACGACGCCCATCTTCTCGGTGCGCGCGATCCGGCGATCACCGGGCAGGACGGAGCCCGGGAGCGCCACCGGGATCCGCTGGCCGGGGGCGATGTTGGTGGCGCCGCACACGATCGCGAGCGGCTCGGAACCGTCGCCGAGCGTCACGGTCGTCAGGCTCAGCCGGTCCGCGCGCGGGTGCTTCTCGACGGTGAGCAGCTCGCCGGTGACGACGCCCTGCCAGTCGGCCCCCCAGCGCTCGACGTGCTTGACCTCCATGCCGAGCAGCGTCAGCCGCTCGGCGAGCTGCTCGGGGGTGAGCTCGACGTCGACGAAGTCACGGAGCCAGGACAGCGGGACTCTCACCGGAAGGCTCCCAGGAAGCGGAGGTCGTCCTCCATGTACGCGCGGAGGTCGACGACATGGTGGCGGAGGTTCGCGATACGCTCGACGCCCATCCCGAACGCGAACCCCTGGTAGCGCTCGGGGTCGATGCCGCCGTAGCGCAGGACCACCGGGTGCACCATGCCGGCCCCCAGGATCGTCATCCAGCCCGTGCGCGAGCAGGCGGGGCACTTCTCGCCGTTGCAGATCACGCACAGGATGTCGAACGCGACCGACGGCTCCGTGAACGGGTAGTAGCCGGGTCGGAACCGGGTCGCCCGGTCCTCGCCGAACATCGCGTGGGCGAACTGGTCCAGCAGCCCCTTGAGGTCCGCCATCGACGTGGCCTCGTCGATCATCAGGCCCTCGACCTGGAAGAACTCCGAGGCGTGGCTGGCATCGACCGCCTCGTAGCGGAAGCAGCGCCCCGGCAGCAGCGCCCGGATCGGCGGTCGCTCCTGGTGCATGACGCGGATCTGGCCCGGACTCGTGTGGGTGCGGAGCAGGCGCCCATCGAGGTCGAGGTACAGGGTGTCCCACAGGTCCCGGGCCGGGTGGTCGGGCGGGATGTTGAGCATCTGGAAGTTGGTGAGGTCGTCCTCGATCTCGGGTCCCTCGTAGACCACGAACCCGAACTGGGCGAACACGTCGGCGATCTCGCGCGCGGTCTCCAGGATCGGGTGCAGCGACCCGCGCCGGATCGGACGGCCGGGCGTCGTCACGTCGAGCGCCTCGGCCGCCAGGCGGGTGGCGAGCTCCGCCGATCCCAGGCGCTCGCGTGCCTCGCCCAGCGCCGCCTCGACGGCAGCTCGGACCTCGTTGGCGACGGCCCCGACCCGCGGCCGGTCCTCGGCCGGCAAGGCGCCGATGCCGCGCAGGATGGCCGTCAGGTCGCCCTTCTTGCCCAGGACGCCGACCTCGAGGTCGTCGACGGCAGCCGTATCCGGCGCCGCCGATGCGGCCTTCACGGCCCGGGTGCGCAGCGCCTGGAGATCGGATGTCAGCTGGGCGAGATCCATGAGCTCCTGTTCCGGGTCCTGAGAATCACGAACCCCCGAGCGCCATGGCGACGTCGAGGGCTCGGGCCTGCGTGATCGCGGACGATCAGGCCGTGCGGGCGACCTCGGCGATCCGGCCGAAGGTCGCGGCGTCGCGGACGGCGATGTCGGCGAGGACCTTGCGATCCAGGTCGACGTTGGCCTTGCGGAGACCGGCGACGAGCTTGCTGTAGGAGATGCCGTTCAGGCGAGCCGCCGCGTTGATCCGGATGATCCACAGCTGGCGCATGTCGCGCTTCCGCTGCTTCCGGTCCCGGGTCGCGTAGGCCAGCGCGTGGAGCTGGGACTCGCGAGCCCGCTTGACGAGCTTGCGGTTGGTGCCCGTTCGCCCCTCGGAGGCGTTGAGCAGCCGCTTGTGGCGCTTGTGGGCGGTGACGCCCCGCTTGACGCGTGCCATCGGGCGCTCCTACGCGTACGGCAGCAGGCGGCGGACCTGCTCCTGGGACTCGGGTCCCAGCAGCGACCTTGCCGGCATACCGACGGGTTCGGCGCGACGACTTCAGCTCGAGGTGGTGTCCGCGCCAGGACTTCACCCGGATGAACTTGCCGGACCCGGTGACCCCGATTCGCTTCTGGGCCCCCTTGTGGGTCTTCATCTTCGGCACGCTGGCCTCACTCTCCTGCTGGCGCCGCCTCGACCGCCGGCTCGGCGGAGGGCGTCGGGGCGGGGGCGGGGCTGGCTTCGGCGGCCTTGGTGTCGCCGTCCTTCCCCGCCGGGTTGCGGTGCTCGTGGGTCTTCGGCTTGTGGACCGAGGCGAGCGTCATGAACATCGATTTGCCTTCGAGCGCCGGCATCCGGTCGACGGTTCCGTGCTCCTTGACCGCCTCGCCGAACTTGGCGAGGAGATTCCGGCCGATCTCCGGGTGCGTGAGCTCCCGTCCGCGGAACCGGACGGTCACCTTGATCCTGTCACCATCCTCGAGGAACTCGATCGCGCGGTGGACCTTGGTCTCGAAGTCGCCGATGCCGATCTTCGGCGACAGGCGGACCTCCTTGAACTCCACCGCCCGCTGCTTCCGCTTCGCCTCCTTCTCGCGCTTGGTCAGCTCGTACTTGTACTGACCGAAGTCGAGAAACTTGACGACCGGGGGAGCCGCGGTCGGAGCGACCTCGACGAGATCGAAGCCTCGCTCCTGCGCCATCGCCAGGGCCTGCTGCGTGGGCATGACGCCCAACTGTGAGCCATCTTCGTCGAGGACCCGGACCTGGGGGACACGGATCATCTGGTTGATGCGCAGGTCTCGGCTGATGTCGTGGTTCCCTTTGTTGTCGTGGCTGAACGTGCGGCGCACAAAGCCAAACGCCCGGTGCGGTCGCCGCGGGAGGATAGCACGCAGGTTCGATCGCTCGCAACGAACGGCGTGGCGCGCCGGCCCCCTACCCGATCGCGCGGGTTCGCACCTCGTCGCCAAGGCGGACGGCCAGGTCGGCCCAGGTGACGCCCTGTTCCTGCGAGCCGTCGCGTCGTCGCACCGACACCGTGCGGGCCTCCACCTCCCGGTCGCCGAGGATCAGCATGTACGGCACCTTCTGGCCCTGGGCGAGGCGGATCTTGTTCTGCATCCGGTTGTCCGAGGCGTCGACCTCGACGAACCGCAGGCCGGCCGAACGCAGCTCGGCCGCCAGGTCCTGGGCGGGCTCCACGTGCCGGTCCGCGATCGGGATGACCACCGCCTGGACGGGCGCGACCCACAGCGGGAACGCCCCGGCGAAGTGCTCCACCAGGATGCCGATGAACCGCTCCAGCGAGCCGTAGATCGCCCGGTGGATCGCCATCGGGCGCTTGGGCTGGCCGTCCTCGTCGATGTAGGTCAGGTCGAACCGCTCGGGCAGCATCACGAGGTCGATCTGGATGGTCGCCATCTGCCACTCGCGGCCGAGGGCGTCGTCGATGTAGATGTCGATCTTGGGCGCATAGAACGTGCCGTCCTTGGGCTTGACGGCGTAGTCGCCCGCCACCCGGTCGAGCGCCTCCCTGATCAGCCGCTCGGCAAGGTCCCAGAGCGCCGGGTCGCCGATCGCCTTGTCGGGCCGGGTGGCGAACGCGAACCGCGGCTCCAGCCCGAACCAGCCGAACGCCTCGTTCACCTCGCCCGACGAGCGCCTCGATCTCGCGCCGTCAGCTGGTCCGGGCGGACGTAGACGTGCGCGTCGTCCTGGATGAACTGGCGCACTCGGGTGAGGCCCGGACAGCGCGCCGGATCGCTCGTTGCGGTGGAGCCGGCCGTACTCGTTGAAGCGCAGCGGCAGGTCCCGGTAGGAGCGCAGGTGCGAGCGGTAGATGAACGTGGACTCGGGGCAGTTCATCGGCTTGAGGCTGAACTTCTGGCCCTCGGACTCGACGATGAACATGTTGTCGGCGTAGTGGTCCCAGTGACCGGACTGGCGCCACAGCCGCTCCGAGACGACGATCGGCGTCGAGACCTCCTGGTAGCCGCGCCGCTCCTGGAGCTCGAGCATGGCCGTCTCGAGCGTGCGCCAGATGCGCTGCCCCTTCGGATGCCAGAACGCCGAGCCGGGCGACACGTCGTGGAAGCTGAACAGGTCGAGCTGCACACCGAGCTTGCGGTGGTCGCGCTTCTTCGCCTCCTCGCGCCGGGCGAGGTAGAGGTCGAGCTCCTCCTGGGTCTCCCAGACCGTGCCGTAGATGCGCTGGAGCATCGGTCGCTTCTCGTCGCCGCGCCAGTAGGCCCCGGCGACGGTGAGCAGCTTGAACGAGCCGATCCGCCCTGTCGAAGGCACGTGCGGGCCCTTGCACAGGTCCATGAACGGGCCGTGCTCGTAGAACGTGGTCGGCGGCACCTCCGTGCCGGCCTCGGACGCCTTCCGCGCCAGGTCGTCGAGGATCTCGACCTTGAACGGCTGGCCCTGGGCCTCCGCCAGCGCCCTCCCGTCCTCGAAACGGGACCTCCTTGCGGACGAACGGGTGATCGGCGGCGATCGACTCCCGCATCCGGCCCTCGATCGCGGAGAGGTCGTCGGGCGTCAGCGCCCTGGCCAGCTCGAAGTCGTAGTAGAACCCGTTGTCGATCGCGGGCCCGATCCCCAGCCGGGCGCCCGGGAACAGGTCGAGGACCGCCTCGGCCATCACGTGCGCCGTCGAATGGCGCATCGCGTCGATGGGCGCGTGCGCCCCCGCGTCGAGCAGCTCGTCCGCCGAGCCCCGGTCCGGGGCGTCGAAGTCGAGCTCGTCCTCGACCGCGATCGCCGCACCGTCAACTGCTGCCGCCTGCTCTTCTGCCATCACATCCGCTCCCCTGGAATCACAAGACCTCTCGTCCCGACAGGACGAGAGGTCAGACCTCCCGCGGTTCCACCCGCCTTCGCGTCGCCGGTCGGCCCGGTTCCGCGCTCTCATGCCGCGCTAACGGGCGGATCCCGGGCCGGTTCGCCGGCCGCTCACGGGTGGTGCCGTCGTCCCGGAGCCCGGTTGCGACTCTCAGCCGGTGATCGCAACGCTCTGGCGGGCTGTGGACGGGGCGTGCCCCGGTCATCGCGATGTGGTGGGCGATACTGGACTCGAACCAGTGACCTCATGCATGTCAAGCATGCGCTCTAACCAGCTGAGCTAATCGCCCTTCGGCGGCGGAGGATACCACAGGGCCACCCACCAGCCGGTGCGCGCACGGCCTGGCGATCAGGCCCGGACGCGAGCTCCCGTCGGGTCGTACGGTGGCCGGAGCGACGGCCTTGCCGCGAACCGCTCGGTCGCGATCTCCAGCTCGTAGGAGCCGCCGAGCAGCCACTCCGCGGTGGCCTCCCCGGGCGCGCCGGCCTCCACGTACCCCATCCCGATGGCGTGGCCCAGCGTGTGCCCGTACCAGCCGGACGTCGTCTTGCCGACCAGCACCCCATCACGCCAGATCGGCTCGTTGTGGTACAGGAGCGGCTCCGGGTCCTCGAGCTCGAACGTCACCAGCCGGCGCCGGAGGCCGGCCTCCCGCTGGCGGAGCAGCGCGTCGCGGCCGGTGAACCCGCCCGCCTTGTCCCAGGCCACGGCGAAGCCCAGCCCGCCCTCGAGCGGCGAGTCCTCGTCCGTGATGTCGTGGCCCATGTGCCGGTAGGCCTTCTCGAGCCGCAGCGAGTTGAGCGCGTGGTACCCGGCGTGGCGCAGGCCCAGGCCGTCGGACGCGGCGATGAGCGTGTCGTAGACGTGCTGGACCATCTCGGTCGGGGCGTGGATCTCGTAGCCCAGCTCGCCCGCGTATGTCGCGCGCACGGCCCGGACGATCGCGTAGCCCAGCTCGATCTCGCGCCACGTCATGTAGGGGAACGCCTCGTTCGAGAAGTCGGCCGGCGACACCCTCGTGAGCAGCTCGCGCGATCGCGGGCCCTGGACGTTGACCACGGACCATCCGGAGGTGACGTCGGTCGCGAAGCAGTGGGCGTCGGCCGGGATGTGGCGCCGGAGGTATGCGAGGTCCCGCGCCTGGTCCACGGCCGCGCTCATGACCAGGAACGTGGTCTCGTCAAGCCGCGTGACCGTGACATCCGCCTCGATCCCGCCACGCTCGTTGAGCCACTGCGTGTACACGATCCGCCCGGCCGGCACCGCCACGTCGTTGGCGCAGATGCGATTGAGGACCTGCTCGGCGTCGCGGCCCTGGACCAGCGTCTTGCCGAACGAGGTCATGTCGAACAGGCCGACCGTCTCGCGGACGGCGCGGTGCTCCGCCGCCGAGTGCTCGAACCAGTTCTGGCGCCCGTAGCTGTACTCGTACCGGGCTTCCACGCCGGCCGGCGCGAACCAGTTCGCGCGCTCCCAGCCGCCGGCCTCCCCGAAGCACGCCCCGGCGGCGACGAGTCGCGCGTGGAGGGGCGAGTGACGGACGTCGCGGGCCGTCTCGACCTGGCGGAACGGCCAGTGCATGTCGTAGAGCAGGCCCAGGACCTCGGTCGTCCGGTCGTGGAGGTACTTCCGGTTGACCTGGAACGGCGAGAACCGGCGGATGTCCACCTCCGAGAGGTCCATCGGCGGGTGGCCGTCGACGATCCAGTCGGCCATAGCACGGCCCACCCCCGGCCCAGACTGGAACCCGACCGAGTTGAAGCCGGCGGCCACCCAGTAGCCGCCCACCTCGGGCGCCTCGCCCAGGATGTAGCGGTCATCGGGCGTGAAGCTCTCGGGCCCGTTGAAGAACAGCTGGATCCCGACGGAGTTGAGCAGCGGCAGGCGGCGGGCGGCCAGCGCGATGAACGGGTCCAGGTGGTCCCAGTCCTTGGGCAGCGTCCCGAAGCTGAAGTCCTCGGGGATGCCGTCCATCCCCCACGGCTTGGCGCCGGGCTCGAAGAAGCCGACCATGATCTTGCCGGTGTCCTCGCGGATGTAGGCGGTGTCGTCGGGACAGCGCAGCACCGGCAGGTCCGGCGCGAGGCCCTCGATGGGCTCGGTGATCAGGTAGAAATGCTCGGCGGCGTGGAGGGGGATGCGCACCCCGTTGCGGGCGCCCAGCTCGCGGGCCCACATGCCGGCGCAGTTGACGACCGCCTCACAGGCGATGTCGCCGGCCGGCGTGCGGACGCCGGTGACCCGCCCGTTCCGGGTGAGGACCTCGGTGACGGCCGTGTCCTCGAAGACCTGGCCGCCGCGCATGCGGAACGCCTTCGCCACGGCCAGCGTCGCGTCGCTCGGATCGGCGACACCATCCGCGGGGAGGTAGGCCGCGCCCACGATGCCGGAGACGTCGGCGAGCGGCCACATCCGCTTGACCTCGGCCGCATCGATGAGCTCCACGTCGAAGCCGCAGATCTTGGCCATCGACAGGCCGCGCCGGACCTCCTCCCAGCGCCCGGGGGTCCGGGCCACCAGGATCGAGCCGGTCCGCCGGACGCCGGTGCCATCGCCCGTCTCGGCCTCGACTGTCCGGAACAGCTCCTCGGCGTAGGACGCGATGAGCGTCATGTTGTAGGTGGCGCGGAGCTTGGTGAGCAGCCCGGCCGCGTGCCAGGTCGTCCCGCTGGTGAGCTTCTTGCGCTCCAGCAGCACCGTGTCCGTCCAGCCGCGCTTGGCCAGGTGGTAGGCGATGCTGACGCCGACGATGCCGCCGCCGATCACGACGACGCGGGCCTGGGTGGGGAGGTTGCTGCTCATCGAGGGCTCCTCGGGCATGCGCGGCCTCCGGCCGGGACGGCCGGCGGGAGGCCGCGGATCGGCAGGAGCGGGACCACGTCTCCGCTCCCGGTGTCTGCTACTGCTTGACCTTGGTGATGTCGATGCTGATCTGCTTGACCTCGGTGAGCTCGGCGAAGATCCAGTCCGAGAGCTCGCGGCCGAGGCCGCTCCGCTTCATGCCGCCGAACGGCGCCAGCTGGTCCCAGTAGTTGTTGGACTCGTTGATGAGCACGGTGCCGCAGCGGATGCCCTCGCCGAGCAGGAATGCGTTGCGCAGGCTGCTGGTGAAGGCGGCCCCCTGGAGCCCGTACGGCGTCTCGTTGGCGATCTCGATCGCCTCGTCGATGGTGCCGAAGGTCATGATCGGCGCGACCGGGCCGAAGGTCTCGTCGCGCGCCATGAGGAAGTCGGACGTGACCCCGTCCACGATCGTGGGCTCGAAGTAGAGTCCCTTGGAGCCGCCGCCGGTCAGGAACTTGCCGCCACGGGCGCGGGCATCATCGATGTGCGCCTGGACCTTGGCAGCGTTCTGGGCATTGTTGAGCGGGCCCATGTCGGTGTCCTCGTCGAGAGGATTGCCGACCTTGACCTGCTTCGTCCGGGCCAGGAGCTTGTCCACGAACTCGTCGTGGACCTTGTGGTGGACGAGGATCCGCTCCGACGCCGTGCACACCTGGCCGGCCAGGTAGAAGCAGCCGGTGATCGTCGCCTCGACGGCCGCGTCGAGGTTCGCGTCGTCCATCACGACCAGCGGGCCGTTGCCGCCCAGCTCCAGGAGCAGGCGCTTGATGCCGGCGATCTGGGTCAGGTACTCCCCCGTCGTCGTCTCACCGGTGAAGCTGATCGCGTTGGTGCCCGGGTTGCGGACCAGCTCGGCGCCGACCGTGGGGCCCGGCCCGGTGATCACGCTCACGGAGCCCGGCGGGAACCCCGCCTCCTCGTAGATCTCGGCCACCGCAACCGCCGAGAACGGGGTCGTGGAGGCAGGCTTGAGGATGACGGCATTGCCGGCCGCGAGGCCGTGGCTGGCGGCGATGTTGGGGATGTCGTTCGGCCAGTTCCAGGGCGAGATCACGCCCACGACGCCGATCGGCTCGTGGGTCACGAGGATCCGCTTGTCGTTCGAGTCCTCCTGGGTGGACGGGTGGACGAGCCCGCGCATCCGCTTGAGGCCCTCGGCGGCCTCGATGAAGTGCGGGTTGGAGTAGGTGCGGATCTCGTCACGGGCCTCGCGGATCGTCTTGCCGACCTCGCGGCAGAGGACGATCGCGTCCTCCTCCGCTCGTCGCTCGGCAATCGCGGACGCCCGGTGGAGCATCTCCGCTCGCCGCTTGACCGACAGCTTGGCGAGCGCCTTCTGACCTTCCGTTGCCGCAGCGATCGCGTTCTGGACGTCCTTCTCGGTGCACTTGGGCAGCGTGCCGACCAGGCTTCCGTCGCCCGGGGAGTAGACCTCGAATCGCTCGCCACTCTCGGACTCGACCCACTCACCGCCGATGAGGACCTTCTTCTCGAGGGCATTCCGTGTTGCGATGGCCATGTGGTGCTCCCTGTGGGGCCCAGGGGCGACGTGGGCGTGATGCCCGCCGCCGCCCCGGAACCGGGTCAGGCTACTCGTAGCCGCCCTTCTTCATCGGGATGACGATGAGGCGGGTGAGGATCCAGTAGACCACGCCCGTCACGACGATGGCCGGGATGGAGGCACTGAGCCACTGGAAGGCGTTGACGTCGTTGACGATCAACCGGTTCTCGTAGGTGACCGGGTCGAGCAGGAGCCAGTACGAGAACATGCCCACCGCGACCGAGATGAAGGCGGCGGGGTTGACCCCCAGCCAGAAGTGGTACTTGCTCTTCGAGGACGTGTCGTACAGCGCGGGCACGTCCACCTTCTGCTTGCGGAACAGGTAGTAGTCGACGATCTGGACAGCGACGATGGGCGCGAACACGACGCCCAGCAGGTACATGAAGGTCAGGATGTTGTCGTAGAACTGGTTGGGGATCAGGGCCGCGATCAGGGCCACCGGGCCCAGGACGATCAGCGCCAGCCAGCGCCACTCGAGGCGGAACTGGAGGGCGGGCACCTGCTTGAGGCCGATCATCGTGGCGTACACGCCGACGATGGCGGTCCCGATGTTGGCCAGGCCGATGAACAGGACGGCCACGATGCCCAGCCAGACGCCGGTGATCTTGACGAACGACACCGACGGATCGGCGTCGCCCGTGGCGAGGCTGGCGTACAGGCCGATGAGCCCGACGACACCGGTGACCAGGCCGAGGCAGATCATCGAGGGCAGCATCGCCTGGCTGACGCTCTTGCCCATCCGCATGATCCCGCCCATGTACGGCCACCAGGACAGGACCGTGGCGACCAGGATCTCGAAGCCCAGGATGTAGTCGAGGTGGAGGTTGCCGCTGGCGTAGGCGGGCTCGCCGGCCGTGATCGCGTCCCAGCCGGTGTTGACGATGAGCATGACGAACACGATGGCGCCCGCGGCGGCCACCGCGATCGCGATCCACACCGAGTTGTTGCGGATGGAGTCCGCGCCGCCGATGACCATGACGTAGGCGATCGCGATGGTCACCAGGGAGACGACGACCGAGACCGCGTAGGTGAGGTCCGTGGTGATGATCCCGGCCGCCTCGAGGACGTTCGCCGTCGCGCGGCCGAACAGGATGATCAGCAGGCAGTTCCAGCCGACGATCGACGCGAACTGCACGAAGATCGCAAACGCCGATCCCCGGAAGCCGAAGATCGGCTTGCTGGCGGCGATCGTGTCGATGCCGTACTTCACGCTCACCGGCATCGCGGCGAGCGTCACGAAGTACATGCCGACGAGCGCGCCGGCGAGCATCGCGATGGTGCCGAGCCCCGCCGGGAGGTACCAGGAGACCGCGCCGCCGATCGAGTAGCTCCACGCGGCGATGCCGGCAGACAGGGTGACGCCGAAGATGCCGATCAGGCCCCAGTTCCGCTCCCTGGGCACGACCGGCCAGCTGCCTTCGACGGCATTGTGGATGGCAGTGACGTCCTGGGGGGTGCCAGCGTTAGCCGCCATAGAGCACCCACCCTCCGATCATGAGGATCGCGGGGATGCCCAGACCGACGATGGCCAGTACCAGCTGGTCTCGCGATGTGGGTTCCGCACCCTCGTACGTGGGGTCGCTGTTGACCAGCTCCAGGCGCTCGCTGAGCAGCCTCTTGAGCTCGGCCTCATCCTCTCGGGCCATGCCTCCTCCCTTCCTGGGTGGTGCCGGCAGGAGACAGCGTCGCGATCCAGGCCCGACCCTCATCGGGCCAGTTCCGATCCCCCCAACCCGGGAACGCTTGCGCCGCTTGCCGGGGTGGATACGGAGCACGCTACACGATTGCGGTGGCGCCTTGGTGGTCGTTCCGGCAGGGGCGACCCCTGCTTCGGCGTCGGGCCCTGGGGCCGGGACACCGGCTCCGCACGCCGTCTCCGTGGATCGTGCGACGATGGCGCCATGCCTGACCTCGAGCTCATCGACTGCGGCGGCGGCCGCCGGCTCGAGCGGTTCGGATCCCTGGTCGTGGACCGCCCGGCGCCAGTCGCGGACTGGATCCCCCGCCTGCCGCCCGCGGACTGGGCACGCGCCGACCTGCGCTGGGAGCGCGGCGCCTGGATCCGCAAGGGCCCGGGTCGCGGCGAGCCGATCGACCCCTGGACGGTCCGCACCGGGGGCCTGACGCTCGAGTGCCGGCCCGCGGCGGGCGGCCAGCTGGGCGTGTTCCCCGAGCACGTCTCCACCTGGGGCTGGCTCGGGCGCGAGGTGCGTCGTGCGACCGAGACCCTGGGCAGGCCGCCCGAGATCCTGTCGCTGTTCGGCTACACCGGTGGCGCGACCCTCTCCTGTGCCAGGGCCGGGGCCAGGGTCGCCCACGTCGACGCGTCCCGGCCCGCGGTCGCCTGGGCGCGTCGCAACGCCGGGCTCTCGGACCTCGAGGGCGCGCCCGGTCCGGTGGCTGGTGGACGATGCCCGGGCCTTCGTCCGGCGCGAGCGTCGCCGGGGCCGCCACTACGACGGCGTGGTGCTCGACCCGCCGACGTACGGTCACGGGGATGGGGCGTGGCGGATCGAGGCGGACCTCGAGCCCCTGCTTGCCGACCTGGCCGCGCTGGCCGGACCCCGGCCGTCCCTTGTGCTCCTGAGTGCCCACACGCCGGGCCTGGAGGGCGATCGGCTGGCGGCACTCGTCCGGGAGCACTTCGGGGTGCCGGCCGAGGGGGAGGCGATGATCGTGGAAAGCCGCGCCGGATCCCGCCTGCCGCTCGGCGCGTGGGCACGCGGGCCCCGCCGGTGAGCCCCTCGCTGCCGGTCCCCCACTCCGGCGCCTCCATCAGCAGCACGAGGAACCCGCGAATCCGGGCTGTGGCGGCCCTTGCGGGACCGGCGCGCACGCGAGACTGCCGGGCAGACGCTGATCGACGGCGTGCGCGAGCTGGCCCGCGCGCTCCAGGGCTGGCGCGAGGATCGTGGACTGCTATGTCGACGAGGCGCGGCTGTCCCCGGAGGGCGCGGCGGCTGTCGCGAGCGCCCGGGCGGCCGGGGCCGAGGTGATCAGGGTCTCGGGCCCGGTGCTGGACCACCTGGCCTACGGGGACCGCTCCGAGGGCGTCGTGGCGACGGTCGTGATCCCGGACCTCTCGCTCGACGGCCCTGGTCCTGCCGCCGGACCCCCTCGTGGTGGTCCTCGAGGGCGTCGAGAAGCCGGGCAACCTGGGCGCCGTGCTGCGCAGCGCCGATGGCGCCGGGGCGGACGCCGTGATCGTCGCCGATCCGCGGACGGACCTGTTCAATCCCAACGCGCGTGCGCGCCTCGCTGGGGACGATCTTCTCGGTGCCGCTCGCGGCCGGCGGCAGCCCCGAGGTGCGGGACCGGCTGATGACCGCCGGCGTCCGCCTTGTCGCGGCGCGGGTCGACGCCCCGCTCCCCTACACCGAGGTCGACCTCACCGGGGGCGTGGCAATCGTGCTCGGGAGCGAGGCGGACGGGCTCGCCGCGGGATGGGATGACCCGGCGGTGACCCCGGTCCGGGTGCCGATGCTGGGGGTGGCCGACAGCCTCAACGTGTCGACCACCGCGGCCGTGCTGCTGTACGAGGCCCGGCGCCAGCGTGGAGCACCCGCCGGACACCGCTTGACGGGCCGGTGACCATGGCGGGCATGGAATCCCTGGACTTCGTGATCATCGGCGCCGGTCCGGCGGGCGAGGCGGCTGCCCACAAGGCCCGCGCCCTCGGTGCCTCCGTTGCCATCGTGGACCAGGAGTGGTTCGGTGGCTCCTGCCCGCACGTGGGCTGCGTTCCCTCGAAATCGCTGCTCCACGCGGCGGAACGGCGCGCCTCGGGGACGGACTACTCGTGGGCCCGGGCATCGGCCCGTCGCGACTACATGGTCAACCGGGCTCCGGGCGCCGCCGAGCCGGATGACGCCTCGCACGTCGAACGGCTGCGCGCAGCCGGAGCGACGCCCTGGCGTGGGACCGGGCGGATCACGGCCCGCGGCGTGGTCGAGGTGACCCACGACGGGGTCACCCACGAGCTGCGCGCCCGCCACGTCGTCGTCGCGGTCGGCTCGACCTCGAAGGTCCCCCCGATCCCGGGTCTGGAGGCCACGAAGCCCTGGACCAACCGCGAGGCGACGCTTGCCCGGGAGCTGCCCCGGAGCCTGCTCGTCCTCGGCGGCGGCCCCACCGGCTGCGAGCTCGCCCAGGTCTACGCTCGGTTCGGCGTCCCGGTGACCATCGTGCAGTCGGGTCCGCGCCTGGTCCCGACCGAGCATCCGCGAAGCGCGGAGACGATCCGGTTCGTGCTGGACCGTGACGGCGTCCGGGTGCGGACCGGCGTCCGGGCGGTGGGGGCCCGGGCCGGCGAGGGCGCCGACGGCGCGCACGTGATCGACCTCGATGACGGCTCCACCGCCGAGGGCCATGCCATCCTGCTGGCGGTCGGCCGGGTCTTCCCGCTCGACGACCTGGGCCTCGAGCACTACGGCGTGCGGGTCTCGGGGCCGGCTGCGTATCGGCGAGATGGCTCGCTCAGGCTGGCAGACGGCCTGTGGGTCGCGGGAGATCCCGCGGGGCCGGAGCTCCATACCCACCAGGCGCACTACCAGGGCGAGCTCGTCGCGCGGATGGCGCTGGGCGAGGCCGTGGTTCCGGACTACCGCGCCCTGCCCCGGGCCACGTACATGACGCCCGAGGCGGCGTCGGTCGGCCTCACGCTGGACCAGGCGCTGGAAGCGGGTCTTGACGCGTTCGAGTGCGTGGCGGCCTTCCCCCAGACGGCCAAGGGCTTCTCCGTCGAAGCGGAGACCGGCCACGTGACCATCGTGGTGGACCGGTCGACGCGCGAGCTCGTGGGGGCCGCGATGGCCTGCCCGGACGCCTCGGCGGCGATCCACGAGTGCGTGCTCGCGATCCGGGCCCGCGTGCCGGTCGACGTGCTCGCGGAGACGATCCACGCGTTCCCGTCCACCTCGCGGATCCTCAACGGCCTGTTCGCCGAGGCGAAGGCCGCGCTGGACGGCTGAGCCTCCCGGTCGGCGACGGCTGCCCCGCTATCGCTCCGCCACCACCTCGCCGTCCACCAGGACCAGCCGCGGCCGGGCGCTCCACAGCGCGCCTCCCACCTCGGCCGGTTCCGCCAGCGCCGCTGCCGGGAGGATCACGATATCCGCCCGGTGGCCCGCCACCAGCCTGCCGCGGTCGTGCTCGGCGGCCGTGAGCGCGGGGTCGAGACAGGCGGCCCGGATCGCCCGCCACAGCGGGAGCGCATGGCCTGGGCCCAGCGGCGGCATCCCGGCCGGCCAGCCTGGGGCGGCGCGGGTCACCGCGCAGGCGAGACCCGGCCACGGATCGACCGGCTCGACCGGCGCATCGGTGCCGAACGCGATCACGGCCCCGGCCCGATCGAGCGCTCCGATCGCATAGGTCCAGGCGTCGGCCCGATCCCCCCACAGCCGCCGCGCCTTGCCGGCATCCGAGCGGATGTGGACGGGCTGCATGCTGGCCGCGATGCCGAGCTCCGCGAACCGCGGGATGTCGGCGGGATGCACGAGCTGCGTGTGCTCGACCCTGGGCATCAGGGCCGTGCGGCCGACGGTCGGGGCCAGCGCGTCGAGCGCGGCCCGGACGGCGGCATCGCCGATCCCGTGGATCTGGGTCGTGATCCCCAGGGCGGCAGCCCGGTCTGCCTGCCGGCGCAGCTCGTCGGGTGTCGTCATCCAGACGCCGTAGCCGCCGTTGGGTGGCTCGGGCTCCCCCGGTGCACGCTCGAGCGGCTCGAGCAGCGCCGCGGTGCGCGATCCGAGCGACCCGTCCGCGAACGTCTTGAGCCAGCCGAGGCGCAGGCGGTCCAGCGGATCCGGCCCGATGGGGCCTCCGCTCCGCAGCCCCGCCTCGGACGGCCGCGTCGAGCTGCTCGGGACGCACGCACGCGTGGACCCGCACCCCGAGCGTCCCCGCCGACGCGAGGGATCGGTACGCCGCGATCGATCCACCAAGGTCCGCCCGCTCGCTGAGCCCTCCCGGGTCGTGGACGGCGACGACACCCAGGGCCAGGAGCTCCCCGACGATCGTGACGAGCGCCGCGGCGATGTCGTCAGCGTTGGCCGGAGGGACATGTCGTGCGACCATGCGCGCCGCTGTCTCGTGGAGGACGCCGGTTGCCTGTCCGTCCGGATCCCGCCGGATGACGCCCCCATCCGGGTCCGGCGTGCCCTCATCGATCCCCGCGATGGCCAGCGCTGCCCGGCTGGCGAGGAGCGCGTGGTGGTCGTGCGCCCAGATGGCCGCCAGGCGGCCTGGCGCCGCGCGCTCGAGATCGTCAGCCGTGGGCCACCGGCCCAGCGTGTCAGCGTCCCAGCCGGCGCCCTCGATCCACTGATCCGGGTCCCTCCGGACGTCCACCGCCGCTCGGACCCGGTCGACCAGGGCATCGATCGAGTCCGTCCCTTCCAGCTGGACCCGGGCCCGTGCCAGCGCCGCCTCCGCGAGGTGCAGGTGGGCATCGGTCAGGCCCGGGATCGCCACCTCGTCGGGCGCCAGCCGGAGTCGAGCGGCCCCCGCGTCCAGGGCCGCCGTTGCCTCGTCAATCGACCCGGCCGCGACCACGCGCCCGTCGTCGACCGCGATCGCCTCGGCCCAGCCGGGCCCCGCGTCTCCGGCCAGGGTGGCAATCCGCCCGGCAATGATCAGGCCGCGCCGCGACATGGTCCTATTCGTCCTCGGACGGATCGCCTCGCCCAAGGGCCTCTGGAGGCGACGTCGCTCCGCGCGTCGCCAGCCTGCTCGCATCCGGCTCCGTTTCGGCCTCCGCCGCGAGCGCCTCACTGGCGGCCTTGAGCGCCGCCCGGCGTTCGCTTGCCTCCACCTCGGCGGCCGTGGCCACCGCGACGGGATCCAGGCCGGCGGGCTTCATCGGGCCGGACGCGGTCTGGCGGGCCTCGGCGGGCTTCAGCGGGCCGCGACGGACGATCGACAGGATGCCGCTCAGGAAGATGGCGATCGCGACCGCATACAGGACGTTCGTGGTCCCGAGCAGGTCGGAGAGCGGGCCGACGACGATGATCGGAGCGAGGCTCGACGTGGACACCAGCATGTTGAGCACGCCGAACACGCGCCCTCGCACGTCGGTCGGGATCTCCTCCTGGAGCTGTGTCTGCGCCGGGATGGCCACGCAGGCGTAGGCGACGCCGGCCAGCAGCGCGATGAACACGACCAGGGCGAGCAGCGAGGTGAAGTCGGCCAGCGAGACGAGCCCGGCGGCCTCCTCGGCCGTCTGCAGGAACCTCGAGAGCGGACCGGCCCCGACGATCAGGAACACGAAGATGCCAAGGGCGATCAGGCCGCCCTCGATGATCCGCCGCCGGGGCAGCAGGTGCCCGAACGAGTTGAGCAGCAGGATCCCGGTCACGATGCCGAACGCGAGCGGCAGGACGACCACCGCGAAGTCCTTGGCCTCGAGGCCCAGGGACTTGATCGCGAAGTCCGGTCCCAGCACGCCCAGCACGCCGACCAGCGACGCGGCGATCCCGAGGTAGACGAGCGACCAGGTGATGGCGCGGTTCTCGCGGATGAACCCGATGCCCTCCCGCAGCTGGTCGAACGTCGAGCCCATCGCCCTGCCGGCGTCGGAGTCGAGGAGGTGGTGGTGCTCCTCCGGCTCGGCCGTGCGCCGGCCTTGCGATCGGGGGTGCCGGTGGCAGCCACCAGCAGAACAGGGCGGCCACCAGGAAGAACGCGGCAACCACCAGGATCAATCCCTGCGGACCGACCAGGGTGACCACGATGGACCCCAGCAGGGCATAGCCCACGGCAAACGCCGCATTGAGGGTCAGGGTGAACACGCCATTGGCCGTGATCAGCTGCCGGCGCGGCACCAGCTGCGGGATCATCGACGCCTCGGCCGGCGCGAAGAACACCGTCACGGTCGAGATCATCACGTTGACGAGCAGCAGGATCAGCAGGAAGTCGCCCGCGATCCACAGGATGACGAACAGCGCGGCCCGGATCACGTTGGTCGCGACGAGGACGATGCGCCGGTCGAACCGGTCGACGTAGACGCCCGCGACCGCGGAGAACATCACCGCGGGAACCAGGAAGGTCAGGATCAGGAAGCTGACCGCGGTGTTCGAGCGGGTCGTCTCGAGGACGATGACCGTCAGCCCGAACAGCACCATGTTGCCGCCGATCTGCGTGAACAGCTGGCTGAGCCAGAGCAGCAGGAACGGGCGGTTGCGGAAGACCTCGAGCGCGCCGGCCTGTTCCGGGCCTCCTCCCAGGTCCGGATCCCCCGTCAGGGATCCGGCCGGGGGGGCCATCATTGGCGCACCGGGGTCACGGCGGCACTGATCTCGGGATCCCCTCGGCGCACGAACGAGGCGATGCGCCGTTCCAGCGTGGGCCTGGGGATGAGCACATGGCGGCTGCACGTCCCGCAGCGGAGGCCGATGTCGGCGCCGAGGCGGTCGACGAGCCAGGTGTCGCCGCCACACGGGTGGCGCCGCCTGAGCTGGATGAGGTCGCCGAGGAAGAGCTCGACGACGGGCTGGCCTGACATCGGCCCGAGGGTAGCAGAGGCCGACTCCACGCTCAGAGGCGCGGTGTCCCGAGGATGGGCCCGAGGCTGCGCGCCGTCGGCGGCAGGTCCAACCGGTCGGCGACGCTCACGGTGACCACGACCTCGGGGTGACGGGCCGCCAGCTGGGCGATCGGGCCGCCCGCCCTCGTGAGCGACCCACCCAGGGTCTCCGGCTGGCCGATCGCGAAGATCTCGAGGGGATCAGCCAGCGGGCTGTCGGCTACCACCAGGCTGCCCGCGGGCCCGGAGACGACCACGCCGGGCACCAGGCGGATCGGTCCGACGGCGAGCGCTTCCGCTCCGGCGTTGCGCAGCTCGTTGAGCAGGAGCTCCACCGCGTCGCCCGGCAGCGATCCCTCGACCAGCACCCGGACACCAGGACCGGCCACGCCGAGCGCGCCCGACCAGCCTCGGATCCGGTTCAGGTCCGCGCGGATCTGCCCGGCCGACGTGTCGCCGCCCTCGACCGCTCGGGACACGGCAGCCAGCTGCGTCTCGAGCACGCGGATCTCGCCTCGGAGCTGGTCATTGCGGGTCGTGAGGTTGGCCACGAGCTCGCCGAGCTCCGGCACCGAGAGCCCGCTCAGGCCGTCGTCCGCGGCCCGCGAGCGCAGCTGGACCACCACCAGGAACCCGAGCAGCACCACGACCGCGGTGAAGCTCAGCATGCTGGACCGGTGGCGCATCACTGGCCCCCGCCGGTGGAGGGCTGCCCGCTCGCTCCGGGTGATGTGGCCGGCAGGACGATCCCGTGACGGAGGTTGACCACGCCCGCGTAGGCCGGGATGTCAACCTGTGCGTCCTCCGCGTAGCCGACCCGGATGCCGAAGGTCTCGGACCGGGCGCGGATGAAGTCCACGAACCCCGGCGAGGCCGCGAGGCGGTCGAACAGGTCGCTCGGGCCGATCGCCGCGACCTGGTACGGAGGCACGATGTATGCCGAGTTGACGAGCACCGAGCCGCCGATGTCCACGATGGCCGTCGTCGCGGCGATCCGCTCGCCGTTGACGGCGATCGACTCCGCACCCGCCAGCCAGAGCTCCTCGACGACCGTCAGGACGTCCGTGCCGGACACCAGGTAGTCGCGGGTGGTGGCGCCCTCCGGGACGGTCGCCTGCGAGTCCTCGAGCTGGATGATGAGACCGGGCCCGGTCAGGGCTGCCAGCCCGGCCGCGATCCTCGCCTGCTCCAGCTGGCGGTTGAGGTCCTGGGTCACGGCGGCGCCGCCCTCTCCCGCCGCCTCGTAGCCGCCGATCTCCTCCCGCAGCTGGAGGATCTGCGCCTTGAGGCTCTCCTGCTGGGCCTGCAGGTCGAGGGCGGTCTCCACGAGCGGTGTGCGCTCCTGGCTGGTGTAGCGCACGCGCGGCCCCTCGGACGCGAGCTGCGCGGCGATGAGGAAGCCGAGGCCCATCAGGGCGACCCCCAGCGTGAGCTGCCAGCTCGGGATGGCGCGCGCGCGAGCCACCAGGGCACTCATGACAGGGCCGTGCGCCGCCGGGCGATGACCATGCCGATGACCACGACCAGCACGACCGCCACGATGGCGGCAAGCACGAGCGCCGGATCGCCGCCGGCCGCGGAATCCGGACCCTCACCCGGGCTCGCGGCGCCCGGTGTCGCGCCGGGGCCAGTCGTTGCCGCGGCCGGACTGCTGCCGGGAGCCGCCGTGGGCTGCCCCTCGACCGGGGCGTCCCAGCCGGGTGGAACCGGGCCCGGCGGGTTGGGGACCGGCCCGTACGGCTTGGGCACGTCGGCACCGAGCTCGGCCAGCCAGCCCGCCTGGAAGCCCGCGACATCCACGCCCAGCGCGCGGCTGAACGCCTCGTCGTCGGTGAGCCCGTCCCTGTAGGAGGTGATCAGCGTGAGCAGCGTGTCCTGGTTCGAGATCCCCACCAGGTGGTCGATCGCGGACACGGACTCGGCGTACGCCAGGCTGGTCTTGTCGGGATCGGTCGGGAACTGGCCCGTGAGTGCGGTCAGGGGAAGCAGGTCGCCCCTGTCGACCGCGTCGGCCACCTCGTTGCGATCGAACGGGCCGTAGCCCTCCGAGAGGTAGACCGCCAGGCCCTCGTTGACCCAGCGCGGGGGGAACCGGTAGGGGTTGCTGACCGCGGTGTCGAACACGAGATGGACCAGCTCGTGCGGGATGACGATCCCCACCCAGCTGTCGTTGATCGCATTGGGCGAGATCAGGGCGAACAGGGTCCGGATGTCGGCGTGCGCCTGGCCGCCGACGTTCTCCCGGGTCCCGGGACCGAGCGCGGTCCGGAACGAGGCCTGGTCCCCGTAGATGAAGAAGTCGACCCGCTCCGTCTCGGTCACGCCCAGCAGGTCCGCGGTGTGCTGGACGGCGGCATCGCCGATGTCGAGGGCCTTCCGGGCGAACGCCTCGCTGCCGTCGTACCAGTGGACGGTCACGAGCGCTCCCCGCAGCGTCTGCCAGTCGTGGTTCGTGTCGAGGTAGCGGGCCGTCAGGGGGGCGGACAGCACCGGCGTGACCGATCCCACGGGGAACGCCGCCCACGTGACCTCGATCCGGGTGTTGGGCACGAGGTGGCCGCCACCCGTCGTGTCGAGGCGGTAGGTCAGGGTCCCGGTGCCCGTGGCCGGCGCCTGTACCTCCTCGATGAAGGGGCCGAGGCTGCCCGGATAGCGCAGCCGGATCTCGACCCGGTCGAGCGGCACCGCTCACGGTGAGCGGGATGGAGAAGGTGATGCCCTCGCCGTAGGTCACCTCGGCCTTCAGCCGGCCCGAAGGCCGGCATCGCCCGATCGTCGGCGAACGGGACGTCGATGGCGCGAGCCGGGGCCGCAACCGGCAGCAGGAGCGCCGTCGCGGCCACGAGCGCCGCGGCCAGGCTCGCGGCGTGACCGAGGCGATTGCGCATCACCCGCGGGCCGCTCACGGGTTCGATCC
Source organism: uncultured Chloroflexia bacterium (assembly GCA_963700555.1). Lineage (GTDB taxonomy): Bacteria > Chloroflexota > Limnocylindria > Limnocylindrales > CSP1-4 > CAIXZV01. The sequence continues at coordinate 48,819 of CAVOXZ010000016.1, read as the reverse complement.
CCAGGCCAGGCCGGCCAGGCGAAGGATGCCGGTCCCGGTGGTCGAGGCCCCCAGCAGCCCCTCGCGGACCAGGGAGAACGAGGTCCCGTAGGCCACGGGCACCACCGGCGCCTCGTCGCGGACGATCTCGAGGGCCCTCGCGTAGGCGGCCGTGGCGGTGGCCGCGTCGCTGGCCGAGGTCGCATCCGCGATGGCGTCGTCGAACGGCTGCGAGGACCAGCCGCCCTCGTTGGCGGTCGACCCGGTGCCCAGCAGGACGCCGAGGAAGTCGTTCGGGCCGGGGTAGTCGGCCACCCACGTCAGGCTCCAGATGTCCGGCGGATCCGTCGCCAGCCGCGCCTGGTAGGTGTTGAACTCCATCACCGCGTACTCGACATCCACGCCCAGGTTCTGCTCGAGCATCGCCACCACGCCGCCGTCGTAGCCCCCGCCGTTGGCGATGAACGAGACCGGACCGAGGTCGGCACCGCTGGCATAGCCGGCCTCGGCGAGCAGCGCGCGGGCGCGGACCGGGTCGAACGCGGGCAGGTAGTCGCCCTCGGGCGTCCCCGGGATGCCGGCGGGGACCAGGCTCGTCGCCGGCACCGACGAGCCTGGCTCGTCCAGGGCGGCCAGGCGGCGCCAGTCGACGGCCATCGCGAATGCCGAGCGAACGCGAGCGTCGTCGAACGGCGCCCGGCGGGCCTCGAACCCGTAGTACGTCACCGACAGGGACGGATCCGAGCGCAGCGATGGCCCGATGGTCCGGTCGTACGCGATCCAGGACGCGTCGTAGTAGCTGATCGGGCTCACGTCCACGTTGCCGGCGACGAACGCGTCCACCGGGCTGCCCCCGTTGAGGGTCGTCAGCATCCGCACCGTCCCGATGGCGGGCTCGCCGGCCCAGAAGCGGGGGTTGGCCTTCAGGGTGAACGCGTCGGCGTCGATGCCCGCGAGGGTGTAGCCGCCGCTGCCGACGAGGGTCCCCGGGTGCGGGAACGATCTCGTCATCTCCCACCGACGGCGGGACGACCGCGAATGGCGCGCCGGAGACGATCGCCGGCAGGTCTCCCCCGCCCCGGACCATGTCCACGACCACCGTCCGGTCGTCCTCGGCGCGGACGCCGAGCGTCGTGACGTCGCGGCTCTGCCCGGAGAGCAGCTCGCGGGCGCCCTGCATATCGGCGACCAGCGACGCGAGCGGCGACGGGTCTCCGGGCAGGAACAGGCGCCGCCATGAATGCACGACGTCGCCGGCGCGGAGCGGCGAGCCGTCGCTGAAGGTCAGGTCCGGGCGCAGGGTGAAGGTGACGCGGCGGCCCTCGTCGCTCACGACCCACGACTCGGCCAGTGCCGGCCGGATGACCAGGGACGCGTCGACGGCGGTCAGCGTCTCGTACAGCTGGCTGATGTAGGACGCGCTGCCCAGGTCCCCGTGCTTCGCTGGGTCGATCGACGCCGGCGACCCGGCCACGATCGTCACGTTGTCCGCGTCCGCAGCCGCTGCGGGAGTCGGGGCGACCGAGGCAGGAAGGCCCGGCCAGGCGGAGACGAGCAACCCGGTGGCGACCAGGAGGGCGATGGCTCCGATGATCACGCGGCGCCGGCGAGACGGCGGCACCACGGGACCACCATCGCTCATGTCGATCTCGGTCCAGGCTCGCACGGCGGGAGTATACGGGCGGATGCCGATGAGGCCCTGCGACGTGCCTGCCCCGGAGGGCAGGAAATGAGGCCTCGCCGTGCCACACCGCCGGGGGAACGATGTTATCCGCGAGGCCTCTGCCTTGATAACGACCCGTGGGCAGGTTCGTTAGGGCGGCCGGGACCGCCAAGGAGGTCGCGGCGGGTCGCGAACCGCTTGAGCAGGCGGTAGCGGTTGCGGCGGGCCTGTCGCTCGCGTTCGGCCTGGGGGCGGCTCGCCTGGTTCGTGTCGCGGGTGACGGACGACCAGCGCCGACCCGACCTGGACGGCTGCCGACCGCCGGCAGGGCGTCCTCGGCGGTCGTCGTCCGCCTGGTCGCGGAGCACCAGGCTCCACCACGCGTCGAGGCTTGCGCTCGTCGAGGAAGTGCTCGTCGAGCGGGCCCCGCTCCACGTAGTCGGACCGCCGGAAGGCCATGGCGATGCCTTCGATGGCATCCGCGTCGGACGCGTCCGGGCGGCCGCCCGAAAGGCCCGCAGGTCGTCGGACACGAGCCCGGCCGGGCCGGCGACGGCGACGCCCGGGTCCTCGAGCGCGTCGGCCAGGACCGTCACCAGGTCGCCCACCAGCTCGATCGAGGGATCCAGCACCAGGACCAGCGGGGCGGTCGCCCGCCGGATGCCGGCGTTGAGCGCCGCCGCCCACCCGAGCCGCTCGGACGTGCGCAGGACCTCGGTGACGACGCCCGGGGCGCCGGGGTCGGTGGAGTCCAGCACCGCGACAACCCCCTCGATGTCATCGGGGGCCCCGTTGGCGACGACCACGACCCGCGTGCCGTCGGGCGCATGGTCGCCGATCGCCCCGACGGCTCGGGCCAGGTCGCGCGCCTGACCGGTCACGACGAGGACGACCGTGGCCACGCCGACCGGAGCCTCCGCGAGCCGGGACGGGACCGAGCCGCTCGATCCGTACCGGACGATCCCGCCGGCCTCGATGTCGGGCGCGGCGGCGCGCTCGAGGTCGTAGAACGAGCCCGTGTCGATCACCTTCCAGCCGGCGGCCTCGATGCGTGCCTTGAGGGCATCGGCGGTCGCCCAGTCCCGGTCGCGCCGCGCCGCGGCGCGCGCATCCGCGAGAGTCGTCAGCTCCGGAGGGGCATCGTCGCGAGACATCGCCGCGAGGATACGGCGACCCGCCCGTCGGTGCGTCGGACGCTGCGCCGGGGTCGGCCCGGCTCACCCGGCCGGCAGGCCGCCGACGGCTCCCGCCGCCAGGACGGCGAGCGCCAGGATCCAGGTGTGGGCCAGGCCGCTCCACAGCACCGAGCCGGTGCGCCAGTCCAGCCAGCCGTAGAGGAGCCCTCCGCCCAGCGTGCTGAGGGTCTCGATCTCGGGCTTGCCGAGGTGCACGAACGCGAATGGCAGGGTGGCGATGACGACGCCGATCGGGCCCACGACCCGGAGCAGCGCGAACAGGAGGAACCCCCGATAGAAGAACTCACCCGGCACGACCTCCAGCGCGGTCGTGAGGAGCACGTCGAGGGGCGATGCCGCCTGCGGAGCGTAGTACCCGGCGAACGCGGGCAGCCGGACGAGCGCCAGCACGACCGGCGTCATCACGGCGCAGCCCGCCAGGGCGATCGCGACTCCCGCCCGCCAGTCCCCTGGCCGGAGCCCGTAGCGACCCGGTCGGTCACGGAGCACGAGCACGATCAGGGCCAGGGGAACGAACCCCTCGAGGATGAGTCGTCCCAGCGACTGCACCCGCTTGGCGGCGGCGATCCCCTCCCCGAACGGACCCAGCAAGGACTCGACGAGCCCGTCGATCCGCCCGTGGTAGTCGAGCAGCAGGATGAACGAGACGGCCAGGACCGCGACGGTGGCGCGGACCGGCAGCCGCAGGCCGAGGATGTCCACCGTCCGCAGGTCGGCAGGGCTCGCCGGATACGGCGGAGCGGTCACGATCCATGTCCGGAGGCGGGCAACGGCCCCGGGCATGGCGGCGGCGGGATCGACGGCGGCCGACGAGTCGGCGGGATCGCTCACCGGGCAAGCGTACGACGGGCACCAGCCCCCGCTCGTCGCCGGTTGTAGTCCGAATGGCCCCCCGTTACCATGCCAGTCGGCCCCCACGATGAGCCCGAAGTCCGGACTCCGCGAGGGGCGCAGGAGCGGACCCCGCATGAGGGCCGCCGGTGGCAGTCGCCGGACGGAGGGGTCGGAGGTACGACCGTGCAGCATCACGGGCCTGATCCACCAGCGTGGTGTCGCGCTGCTCAGGATCACCGTCGGGATCATCTTCCTGTGGGCCGGGCTGGAGAAGCTCGTGGCCCCTCAACCGTTCGACGCCGCCGGCTTCCTGAAGTTCGCCACCGCCGGCACGCTCGGCTGGCCGTTCGTCGCCGGGGAGGTCGCGGAGGGAACGGTGTTCAATCCGACCCAGAGCCTGTGGCTGTCGGTCGCCGGCAACGCGGGCCTGATGGGGATCATCAACGTCCTCGTTCCGTTCGGGCAGATCGGCATCGGCCTCAGCCTCGTCCTCGGCCTGCTCACCCGGTTCGGCGCGGCGATGGGGGCCCTGATGATGGCCTTCTTCTTCCTCGCCGCCTGGGACTTCCACTACGGCGTCGTCAACCAGCACCTCACCTACGCCCTGATCTGCCTCACCGTCGCCGGGCTCGGCGCGGGGCGGTACTACGGCCTCGACAGCGCGCTGGCCGCCCGGTTCCCGGCTGGCTTCCGCCGCTGGTTCATGTCGGGTGATCCTGCCGCGGGTCGCAACCGGAGCCGACCCGGTGCCCGTCACCCTCTGATCCACCCGCTCGGGCCCAGGCGCCCGGCCAGGCAGCCAACGGACCGGCGGAACTCCGCCGGTCCGTTTCGCGTTCCCGGTGCCCGGATGCACCGACACGGGGGATCGGGCAAGATTGGCCTCCGGCCCATCGCTGTCGATGGGCAACCGCCGAGGGGATCCCGTGCCTGCCCGCGTCCTCGTCGCCTACGCGACCAAGCTCGGCTCGAATGCCGAGATCGCCGAAGCCATCGCCGCCGAGCTGCGTGCCGCCGGATCCCGGGCCGAAGCCCACCCGGTCCGTGACATCGCCGACCTCGATGCGTGGGACGCTGTCGTCCTCGGCAGCGCGATCTACGCTGCGCACTGGCGACGTGACGCACGCCGCTTCGTCCTTCGCTTCCGGGATGCCCTGGCGGCCAGGCCCCTCTGGCTCTGGAGCAGCGGGCCGCTCGACGAGCGCCTGGCGCAGGCCGGTCTGCCCATCTCGGCCCATGCAGCCGAGGTCACGCAGGGTCTTGGCGCTCTCGACCACCGGACCTTCGGCGGATGCCTGGCCGAGGACGCCCCGATCGACCCCCAGGTGCTCAAGACCCATCCGATCGGGGACTTCCGTGACTGGGACGCGATTCGCGGCTATGCCGGGCAGATCGGTGCGGCGCTCTCGACGATGACCTTCGCCGAGCCCGGGGTGAGCGGAACGTCCGCGCCCGTCTGAAGCTCGGCCTCTGCGTCAGGTTGCCATCGCGAAGAACATCGGGCTGAAGTACGGGATCAGCCAGATCGCCCACACGACCAGGCTGAACCGGTGGAACTTGACGATCCAGACCTCGTCTCGGCGGACCAGCACGATCGTCGCCCAGACCGCGTGCACCAGCATCAGCAGGATCGCGAGCAGGCCGCTGATGCCATGGACGTCGAACGTCATCCCGCCGGCGAAGTCGAACATCATCCCGGTGCCGATGGTGTCGCACACGAGCCCGCCGAAGAAGAAGGCGAGGTGCCACGGGCGCAGCCGCCCCCCGATGCGCTCGCTCCAGACGCCGATCGAATAGAGCACCAGCGCGGCCGTGATGACCAGGCTTGCCGTTCCGTCCACCGCTCCTCCTGCCGGGCTGCCCCCCTCAGACGGTATCGCCATCCGGCGCGCGACGCGCGGTGGTCGTGCCGGACGGCCCGGCACAGCGGACCAGCACGCCGGCATGTCGCCATCTGGTACATGTCCTCGGAGGCGGTGTTGACGACGGGGTCGTTCGGGTTGAGCTCGGCGGCGTCGACCGTGTAGCCCCAGTCGTCGGTGAGCAGGCTCATGATCGCGACAGCCCCTACGGTCTGGCCAGCGACCGGTGTACCCTCCGGCGCGTGGGCGATCGGGATCGAGCGGCGGAACCGGAGGCGATCTTCGTTGTCGGGGTGAGCCGCAGCGGCACCACGCTGATGCGCAACGTGCTCAACAGCCACTCGCGCGTGGGGATCGCCCCGGAGAACCACTACCTCGGCCATCTCCTGCCCGGTGGCGGCTACCGCGACGTCTTCCGCCGCAATGGCGACCTCGCGGATGACGAGACGATCCGGCAGATCGTCCGCCGCATCTACTCCGCCGAGTTCCAGGAGGGCACCAGGCTTCGACCCGTGTCCCCCTTCTGGCGCTGGCTGAAGCGGTCCGTTCCACGCAAGGACCTGCTCCGGCGGCTGCGTGGCGGCCGACCGTACCGAGCGCGGGCAGTTCGACGCATTCCTGCGGACGTACGCGGACACCAAGGGCAAGGCCATCGTCGGCGAGAAGACCCCGGCCCACGTCGCGTTCGTGGACACCCTGTTCGAGTGGTACCCCGGGTGCCCGGGTCGTGCACATGATCCGTGATCCGCGGGCAGTCTTCGTGTCCGAGCTCCGGCGCCGGCTGGACGCGCCGACCGCGGTCCCCTACCGCTGGCTGGTCAGGCTGCCGCCGGTGTTTCGTGGCTTCGTCCTGCTCGAGACCGCGTGGGCGTGGGCCGGCGCCGTCCGGCACCACCGGCGCCTGAGCCGCCTCTTCCCGCACGCGTACCGACTGGTGCGGTTCGAGGACCTGGTCCACGCGCCCGTCCGGACCGTTGACAGCCTGTGCGCGTTCCTGGGCATCGAGCCCGAGCCCGGCATGCTGGAGCAGGAGGTGACGTCGCGGGGAGCGCAGCTGGGTCAGTCGGGGTTCGACGCAGGCGCCGCGGACCGCTGGCAGGCCAGCATCAGCCATGGGCAGGCGGGATGGCTCGTGCGCCTGCTGGGCCGCCGCCTGGAGGAGATGGGCTATCCACGGGTCGTTTCGCCGGCCGACGCCGGCTGAGCTCAGCTCGCGAGCCGCTTGTACCGGATGCGATGCGGCTGGTCGGCCGCGGCGCCGAGCTCCCGGTGCCGGAAGGCCTCGTAGTCGCTGACGTTGCCCTCGAACCAGCGGACCTGGCTGTCGCCCTCGAAGGCGAGGATGTGGGTCGCGATCCGGTCCAGGAACCAGCGGTCGTGGCTGATGACCACGACGCAGCCCGGGAACGACTCCAGGCCCGCCTCGAGGGCACGCAGGGTGTCCACGTCAAGGTCGTTGGTGGGCTCGTCGAGCAGGAGGACGTTGCCGTTCGCCTGTAGCAGCCTGGCCAGGTGAACCCGGTTGCGCTCGCCGCCCGACAGCGTGCCCACCAGCTTCTGCTGGTCGGTGCCCCGGAAGTTGAAGCTGGAGACGTAGGCCCGAGCCGGAACCTCGCGCGTGCCGGCCTTCACGACCTCCACCCCGTCGGTGATCTCCTGGAAGACGGTCCGGTCCGCCCGCAGCTCGTCGCGTGACTGGTCCACGTAGCTCAGCTGGACCGTGCTCCCCACCTCGATGCCGCCCGCATCCGGGGCCTCCTGCCCCACGAGCATCCGGAACAGCGTGGTCTTGCCGGCGCCGTTGGGGCCGATGATCCCGACGATGCCGGAGCGGGGCAGGCTGAAGGTCAGGTCCTCGATCAGCAGCCGGTCCCCGTAGCCCTTGCGGAGGTTCGCGACGTCGATGACCGCGTCGCCCAGGCGCGGGCCGGGCGGGATCGCGATCTCCAGCTCGCGGGTGACGGTCTTCTCGTCGCTCGCGTCCGCCAGCAGCTGCTCGTAGGCGGAGAGCCGGGCCTTGCCCTTGGACTGGCGCGCCCGCGGCGACATGCGCACCCACTCGAGCTCTCGGGCGAGGGTCCGCTGCCGGGCGTCGGCCTGCTTGTTCTCGACCGCCATCCTTGCCAGCTTCTGCTCCAGCCAGCCGGAGTAGTTGCCCGAGAACGGGATGCCCCGGCCGCGGTCCAGCTCGAGGATCCACTGGGCGACGTTGTCGAGGAAGTAGCGGTCGTGGGTGATCGCGACGACCGTGCCCGCGTACTCCTGCAGGAAGCGTTCCAGCCAGTCCACCGATTCGGCGTCGAGGTGGTTGGTCGGCTCGTCGAGCAGGAGGAGGTCCGGGTGCTGGAGGAGGAGCCGGCAAAGGGCGACCCGCCGCTTCTCCCCGCCCGAGAGCGTCGCGACCTCCGCGTCGTCCGGCGGGCAGCGCAGGGCGTCCATCGCGATGTCCACGTTCCGCTCGAGGTTCCAGGCATCCGCGGCCGCGATCCGGTCCTCGAGGACCGCCTGCTCCGCGCCGATCGCCTCGTAGTCGGCATCCGGGTCCGACCAGCGCGCCATGACTGCGTTGTACTGGTCGATCAGGTCCTGCACGGGCCGGACGCCGTCGAGCACGTTGCCCTTGACGTCCTTGTCGGGATCCAGCTGCGGCTCCTGGGACAGGAAGCCCACCGTGAATCCCGGCGTGAGGCGGGCGTCGCCCACGAACCCGTCATCGAGGCCGGCCATGATCCGCAGCAGGCTGGACTTCCCCGCCCCGTTGGGCCCGATCACGCCGATCTTGGCCCCCGGGTAGAACGAGAGCGAGATGTCCTCGAGGACCGTGCGGTCCGGCGGGTAGTGCCGGCCCAGGCGATACGTGGTGTAGATGAACTCGGGCGCCATGGCCACCTAGGGTACCGGCAGCCGACGGGCACGTCGTGACCTGTCCCGACGGGATCTGCAATAGGGGCTTGATCCTCCGGCCGCCATCCGCCATGCTCCGCCGACTCGTGCGCACGCAGGCACGGGGCCGAGGTGGGCGGCCAGGGCTCCACCGTACACGAGGTTCTTGCCCGCCATGTCCGACGCGCCGATCGTGGATGTCCCCGCCACCGAGACGCAGGATCGCCCGCGGAGCCGTCGCGCGCTCCTTTCCGCGGCCCTTGGAGGGTTCGCCGGCCTGGCGGTCGGGTCGCTGGGCCGACCGCACGCCGTCACGGCCGCCGACCCGAAGGTGACCCTCGGCGGGGGCAACCAGACCTCGGGTCAGACGACCATCAACAGTTCCGATTCGACGGCATTCAAGGCAAAGACCTCCTCGTCCCAGGGCAACGCGACCGGCGTCTGGGGCCAGACCGGCGACACCAACGGCAACGGGGTCCTCGGCGTCGCCACCTCGGGATCCGGCACGCCGGCCGGTGTGCGCGGAGTGGTCAGCTCCGGTGGCGGTGCCGGGGTGTTCGGCATCGGTCCCGGTCGCGGCCTCAGCGGGCAGGGAACGGGGACGGGCGGGATCGGCGTATCGGGGCATGCGACCGCGGCCACCGGTGCCACGCTCGGGGTGCTCGGGACGTGCGCAAGCACGGCGGGGGTCGCGGTCAAGGGCCGCGCGCTGGCGACGTCGGGCGAGACCTACGGGGTGTACGGGCAGGCGGACAGCCCGGACGGAACCGGGGTGCTGGGCCACGGGCCGGCCTGGGGAGTGCACGGCTGGTCCTCCCAGGGGGTCGGCGTCCTCGGCGAGGGATCCCGGGCCGGCGTCGATGGTTGGGCCTCAGCGCCCGATGGGGTCGGCGTGCAGGGACTCAGTTTCGAGGGAACCGGCATCTACGGCATTTCCGCCAGCATCGCCGGGGGAATCGGTGTCAGGGGGCAGTCGAACTCGGATGACGTTGGGATCGGCGTGTTCGGCGACGATGGCAGTCTCTTCGGCACCGGTGTCAAGGGTGTGAGCTCCGGCGAGGGCGGCATCGGCGTCCATGGGACGGCTGACGGCATCGGGAGCACCGTCGGCGTCGCAGGTCACGCCACCGCTCCGGCGGGGATCGGGGTGCGGGGCTCCGTGGACGGCGCCACCGGCGTGGCCGGCCAGTTCTCCGCGTCCGGGGCGGCGGGCAGCCTTGGCCTCAAGGTCCTCGGCCGGGCCGAGTTCAGCACCTGCGGCATCTCCACGATCCAATCGGGAAACGCCAGCGTCGTCATCAACCCGGGGGTGGAGGTCACCACCAACTCGAAGATGCTGGCCACGCTCCAGGAGAGCGCCGGGGGCGCCACCACGATCGCGCGGGCCGTCCGGAACACGGGCGCCGACACGTTCACCATCCACCTGACCGCTGCGGCCGCCGGGGACTGCGAGGTCGCCTGGTTCGTGATCGGCTGAGGCGACGCCGGGCGCTCCCCTGCTGGCCGCTCTGATGCCGACGGCGTTGGCGACGGCCTCGCGCTGGACGACTTCGGCATGCCCGCCATCGATGACGGGGAGACGGTCACGTTCCAGCTCTCGTACGGAGAGATGGGTCCACGGCACCCGAAAGTGGTGCCCGGAGGCAACGGGTGGAGGCCGTGACGGGGGTCCCCGAGATGGCGCGGAGTACCATTCCCATCTGCTGTGGACCGCCCCTAAGCCCCCCACAGCCCGAGACGGAGGCACGTGTGCCCATGACCCCCGGACCTCGCAGAGTCCTCTCGATCCTTGCCGCCATCCTGCTCGTGGCGGCCACGGCGGCCACGGCCGTCGGCAAGCAGCCCGACCCGCCCGGCTTTGAACACGGCAACGGAAAGGGCCTGTTCGTCCCCGTCCAATTGCTGGCCTTCAACGACTACCACGGCCATCTCGAGGCCAGCACGCCGGGCAATATCGATGGCGTCGCAGCCGGCGGCGCGGAGTACCTCGCGGCCCAGCTGGCCATGCTGCGCAAGGGCCACAAGAACAGCCTGACCGTCGCCGCGGGCGACCTCATCGGCGGATCCCCGGCGTTCTCCGGCCTGTTCCACGACGAGCCGTCGGTGGAGTCCCTCAACGCGATGCACCTCGACGTGTCGAGCGTGGGCAACCATGAGTTCGACGAGGGCGTCACGGAGCTGATCCGGATGCAGTACGGCGGCTGCCACCCGATTGACGGCTGCTACTTCCCGCACAACCCGTACGGCGGCGCCGACTTCAAGTGGCTGGCCGCCAACGTCGTCAACGAGACCACCGGCAAGACGCCGCTGCCGCCCTACTGGATCAAGAAGATCGACGGCGTCAAGATCGGGTTCATCGGCATGACGCTGGAAGCGACCGACACGATCGTCGCCGCCGCCGGCATCGTTGGCTGGGACTTCCTCGACGAGGCGGAGACCGCCAACAAGCTGGTCCCGAAGCTCAAGAAGAAGGGCGTCGAGACGATCGTCGTGCTGTTGCACGAGGGCGGCTCGCAGACGCCGCCCCCGGGTGACGTCGACGCCTGCGTCGGCATCTCCGGCCCGATCGTCGCCATCAACGACGAGCTCGATCCGGAGATCGATGCCGTCATCACCGGCCACACGCACCTGCCGTACAACTGCCTGCTTGACGATCCGTCCGGCAAGCCGCGCATCGTGACCAGTGCCTACTCGTACGGCCGGGTGGTGTCCGAGATCAACCTCATGATCGACAAGCGGTCCGGCGAGGTTCGCCGCAACCGCAGCACCGCCGTCAACCATGTCGTGGTCCAGGCCGATCTCAGCCCCGATCCGGCGCAGACGGCGATCATCGCGAAGTGGCAGCCGCTCTACGACGCGGCCGGCACCACTCCGGTCGGCTCGATCACGGCCGACATCAACCGCGGCGGCGTCGGCGGTTCCGACCGCGGTGTCGAGTCGGCGGCGGGCAACCTCGTGGCCGACGCCCAGCTCTGGTCCACCTCGGCCTCCGGGGCCCAGGTCGCGTTCATGAACCCGGGGGGCCTGCGTTCCGACCTGACCTATGCCAACTCGACCGGTGAGGGCGACGGCGTCGTGACCTACGGCGAGGCCTTCACCTTCCAGCCGTTCGGCAACACCCTCGTCACCTACCCGATGAACGGTGCCCAGATCATCTCGGTGCTCGAGCAACAGTGCCAGCCACTCGGCTCGAGCCGGCCGTTCCTGCATCTCGGCGTGTCGCAGGGCCTCACCTACGACCTTGCCAAGACGATCGCGGCCGGCAACTGCACGGCGGTCGCCGTGAGCAACGTGAAGCTCAACGGTGTCGCGCTGGACCCGGCCGCGACGTACATGGTCACCGTCAACAACTTCCTCGCGGATGGCGGCGACAACTTCACGACGTTTGGCACCATCACCGCCCCGCGGCTCGACGGCGGCAACGACCTCCAGGCCTTCGTCAACTACCTCGGCACGTTCAGTCCGTTGTCGCCGCCGAGCACCGATCGGGTGAACGAGCTTCCGTAGCTCGAGTCGGCACGGCCGGTCCCCGGCCAGCTACTTGCACCCCCGGGCCGGACACCCGTCCAGCCCGGGGGCGTCTTCGATTCGGCGCGAAACCGGCGATGGCTGCCGGAGTACGCTTCGACCGCTCGAATGGGCATCGCACGGGACGGAGGCATCGACGGTGGCTGGCAGCAGGATTCGCGGAGCGAGCGCGCGGGTGCTCGGCGTCAGGTGGCAGCTGCAGCTCCTGGTGGCTGCGCTGCTCGGGGCCGCGGGGGTCTACATGCTCATCGATCCCGGGCCGCGGCGAGCTCGTCGGCGGACTCGTGATCGGCAGCTACCTCGTCGCGGAAGGCATCGGCTTCGTGATCGGCCGGATGGGCAACCGGCCCGCCGGCCGCGCAGGCGAGATCGACGCCCTTCGGGCGGGGGTCGGCCTGCTCACCGCCGCGCTCCTGTTCGGGTTGTCGTTCCTCGACGCCATCACGCTCGTCGGCGTGCGCCTGATCATCGTGATCGGCGGCTTGCCGTTCGGCCTGCTTGGCCTGTGGCTGTTCGCGCTGACGATCCGGGCCGGCGCCCGCTGGGGCTTCGCGGTGGCGAACCTGCTCGTGATCGCCTACGCGATCCTGCTCATCGTGACCCAGTTCGTGAACAGCGGGGCATTCGATGCCGTGCTGGTCGTCGTCTCGGGAGCCGCGATCGTGGTCGCCGTCGCGCTGGCCCTGCTGGCCCTGGTGAGGGCGCGCTCCGCTCGGATGGCAGAAGAACCGGGGATTGGCCGGCCGTCCTCGAGCACCTGAGTCCGGCGGCACTCGGGGCCGCTCGCGTCACATACGACCCCCGTGGCCGCAGTCCCTTGGGCGTCCCCTACGCCGGGCCGCGACCGCGCTGCGCCTCCGAAACCAGCTCGAAGACCCGGATCAGCCCGTCGAAGCCCTTGACCTGCCGGTCGGTGCCCTCGTCGAAGGCGAACCCGTGCTGGACCCCGCGCTCCCGGACGACATCCGAGGTGAGCACGTGCCCGGGCTCCGACGCATCGCACAGGCGGCTGGCCAGCGTCACCGTCGACCCGAACAGGTCTCCGTCGCGATCGACCGGCTGGCCGGCGGCGATCCCGACCCGGACCCGCATCTCCGTCGAGGCCCCGCCCCGGATCCGGTCCGCAAACCCGTCCTGGATCGCGATCGCACACGCCAGGGCGTGCCCGACGTCGTCGAACGAGGCCATGATCCCGTCGCCGGTGTGCTTGACCTCCCTGCCGTGGGCCTTGACGAGGGCGCGCCGGATGATGAGGTCATGCTCGGTGAGGAGGACCATGAACTCGGCCTCGCCGACGGCCTGGAGCAGCGCCGTCGAGCCCTGCAGGTCCGTGAACAGGATGGCCCGGAACGGGCTCGTGTCCTGGTCGGCGTCGACCGGGTCCCCGATTCGCCCGAGGAACCGCAGGACGTTGTCCTCCGAGACGCTGATGATCTCGTTGGGGACCATCCCGTGGGCCTCCTGGTGGACCACCACCATCGTCTCGCTCGCCGGGGCGCTGGCCAGGCAGAACACCTCGTCCCGGTCCGCGTCGAACCAGTACGACAGGAACCGGACCCCGTGCTTGGCCTCCATCGCGACGTCCTGGAGGTGGGCTTGAGCGGCCTGTTCGGCGGTGACCCCGGGTAGGTCGTGCCGATCCATGAACAGCGGCATGGCGCCCTCCATCAGCGGACCCGAACCATACACCCCGGCTCCCGTGAAGCTCGGGGGCCCGGCCGGATCCGCCGGCGAGGCGGCACGGAGGAGGGTGGTCGTTGCCGCTCGCTGCGGCGCTGCGATCAGAGCAGGCGCTCGATCGCGTCCAGCGTCACGGGCCGGTCGAGGAACTCGCGCACCCAGGCCTCGTTGTCCGCGCGGTCTTCGTCCGTCGCGGCGGCGAGCCACCGGCGGCACCCCTCCTCGAGGATGTGGCACAGCGCGGCGGCCGGCATCGCGAAATCCGCCGGTCCCGTGATTCGTCCCGGTCCGCCTGCGTCGGCGTACGCCTCGCGGATGACCCGCGCCCGCCCCGGGTCCGGATCGGCGAACTCGACCAGGATCATGGCGAGCTCCCCGCTCGGGTCGGCGAGGCCGGCGTCGTCGAAATCGATCAGGCACAGCCCTCCGCCCACCGTTGCCCGCAGGTGGTCCGCCCACAGGTCCCGGTGGCTTCGACCCCCGGCGCGTGGCTGGACAGCCGGTCGTAGGCTTGGACTTGTCGCGGGGTTGCAGGTTCGGGCCCGGACGGAGCGTCGCCAGGGAGGGCTTGCCATGTCAGTCTGGTTCGAAGGCCGGAGCGACATTCCGTGCAGCATCGGTCAGGTGGAGGAAGCGCTGTCGGACCTCGGCGAGCACTATCGCGGCGTCATCAGCTTCATGCCGGGCCTCACGAGCGTTGAGCTCGTCGAGCAGGGCCCCGACTCCGTCACCATCAGGACCAACGAAGGGATCATGAAGCGGACGAACATCACCCGCAGCACAGCCGCCGGCAGTGTCGTGGTCGAGCTTGACGAGGAATACAAGGCCGGGTCTCGGGTGACGGCGACATCCCACTTCCGCGACGAGTTCACCGCCACCGGCGACGGCGTCACGCACCGCCTGGTCATCAGCGATGTCGACGCCCCGGGATTGCTGGGCTTCCTGTACCGGACATTCGGCAGCTCGAACACGGGCAACGCCATGCTGAAGGCCTACGCCGCCTACTTCGCGGGCCCGGCGGACTGACCCGCTACACTCGCTGCCTGATGGCTCATCCGTCGTCCAACGGTCGCCAGTGAGCAGGGAGGCCGCGGCCAAGCGGCCCGCTGATCGTCGCGACGCGCCTGCGCCGGCAAGGCCGGCGTCGGACGAACCGGCACTCGCGCCCAGCGGTGACACCCTCGATGTCGAGGTCCGGCAGCTGGTCGCTGACGTGGCCCGAGAGGGTCGGCACCAGGCCCCCGGTCCGACGTTCCAGGCCCGACAGGTCACCGCCCTCCAGCGCTCCATCGGCAACCGCGCCGTCGGTGAGCTCCTTCGTGGACCGGCCGCCGCCCGGACCTCGCCGGTTCGAGAGCGCCGACGTGCCGGCGCTCGCGCGGCGCCGCTCCCCGTCCAGCGCCACATCGGACCCACGCTGCCGCAGGACATCGAGCCCGGCACGGGCACCGGGACCGGCGGCGGCGGGCTGGACTACGTGGCCATCGCCACCCGCATCCGGGATGCGATCGAGGGGCTCGGCACCGACGAGGACGCGATCTACGCCGCGCTCGGCCGGCTGGGGCAGGACGCGACACGGATCCGTGCGCTCACCGCCGCCTACGCGACGCTGACCGGCCGGACGCTCGACGCGGATCTCGAGGACGACCTCAGCGGGGACGAGCTTGCCAGGGCCCAGCGGCTGCTTCGTCCGCCCGACCGGCGACAGCAGATCGAAACCCTGCTAGGCACCACCGACACCGGCCGTTGGGCGCTGGGGATCATCCGGCGCTGGTCGATCCCCGTGGACTACGAGTTCAGCGGGACCGGCTCATTCCATCGGGCAGGCTCGATCTTCATCAACCGCACCCTGTCGGTCGACGCAGCGGCGCTGGTGATGATGCACGAGGCGCAGCACGCGAACACCTTCAAGTCGGGCCGGGCCGCCGACGTGGAGGCGCTGAGCCGCGACGAGTACGTCCGCCTCAAGATCGCCGATGAGGCGGAGGCCGTGGTTCGCCAGATCGAGGGCTCGGTGCCGATGCAGGCTGCCGGTCACAGCCTGGTGGGGTCGGGCATCAACCAGGGGCTCATCGACCGCTATCGGACCGCGTTCTACGCCTATCGCGACCTGCTCGAAGCGAACAACCCGACCATGACCCGGGCCGAGATCAATCGCCGCTGCCGGACGCGGACTCGCGACACGGAGGTCACCAGCTGGTTCCATGACGGGACGTTCGTGACGTCGACCGGGAGCATCACGTATTCCCAGCACTACGGCAACGCGTGGGACGCAGCGCACAACCCGCCCAGCCCCTCGCCGACGGCGACCGGGGAGGTGCCCGGATGAGTCGTCCTCAGCAACGGCGTTTGGCGGACGCTGTCGGCGCCGGTCTGGGACCGGCGGTCCTCGCGGGAACGGCGGTCCTGCAGCCCGTGCCCATCCCGGGCGTGGCGTCGGATGTCGCCTGGCTTGTCCGGGACGACGACGCTGAGCACCCGATGCAGGCCCACGTGGGCGTGTGGCCTGACGACGAGGTGCGCCTGCTCAGCGACGACCAGCCGGCCTTCGTCGACCTCGTTGCGGCGACGGGCGCCGAGATCGGGGACCCGTCGACGGCCCTCGACTACGTGCGGGCGTTCCTGGAGGTCACCCGGGGTCCGTCGGTCATCGTGCGCGAGATCCACGATGCCGGCGAGCTGCGCTGGAGGCCGGGGTCCGCAGGCGAGGAGGCCAACCGGGCCCGGTTCGAGGCCGGCCCGCCCATCGAGCCCCCGATGGCTGAGCCGAGCGACGGCGGCTTCCACGCGGAGCTGACGCTCGTCGTGGACCAGCGCGTCCAGCGCAACGTGTTCGACGTCGGACGCGACGGGTCGCTCCGGTCGGGATACCGGGTGCTGGCGGACGACCTGCCGCTGCCCATCGCCCGCTGACACGCGAGGCGATCACGGCAGGCCCAGCATGGACCGTGCCCGCCGTCGGCTACGCTCATCGCATGCCTGCCCACGACTGGTTCGACGAGGAGGTCGCGGCGACCTACGACGCCGACGAGGCGGCCATGTTCGACCCGTCGGCCCTCGAGCCTGCCGTGTCACTCCTCGCGGAGCTCGCCGGGGACGGCCCAGCGATCGAGCTTGCGATCGGCACCGGTCGCGTGGCCCTGCCGCTCGCCGCCCGCGGAGTCCGGGTGTCGGGGATCGACCTGTCACCGGCGATGGTCGCGCGACTCCGCGCCAAGCCCGGTGGGGATGAGGCCTCGATCCCGGTGTCCATCGGTGACATCGCCACCGCCCGCCACCCGGATGCCGGCACGTTCTCGCTCGTCTACCTGGTGTTCAACACGATCGAGAACCTGACAACGCAGGAATCCCAGGTTGACTGCTTCGTCAACGCCGCGGCGCACCTCCGCCCCGGTGGCTGCTTCGTGATCGAGACCGGCGTTCCCGCACTCCAGCGACTGCCGCCCGGTGAGCGATTCGTCCCGTTCGACGTGAGCGAGACCCACGTCGGGATCGACGAGTACGACGTGGTGACCCAATCCCTGGTCTCGCACCACGTGACGACCGATGACGGCAGGATCACCCGCGCGTCGACCCCGTTTCGCTACGTGTGGCCCTCCGAGCTGGACCTGATGGCGCGGATCGCGGGTCTGCGTCTGCGCGACCGGTGGGCCGACTGGGCCCGGATGCCGTTCACGAGCGCGAGCCGCTCGCACGTGTCCGTGTGGGAGAAGCCTGCTACCTGAGTCCGAACGTGATGCACTACTATCACGTGGTCGGTGGAACGACCTCCCGACCGGCCGAGTGGCCGTGGCGACATGCCAGCCCGGAGCAGCGTCTCGCCGGCGACAGCAAGCGGTCACGGATGGCCTGGAATGCGAGTATCGGATCACGACGATGAGCCCTGAGCTCGGGTTTGCCCTGTTCCTCACGCTGCTCTGGGGGCCGACGGCCCTGTGGCTCGTCGCCCGTGTGCTCCGCGGCCAGCGGGGGCGCCTCTCCGGGTCGTTCAACAGCGAGTCCGAAGTGGTGCAGCGCTCCGAGGCCGCGCCCTATGACCCCGATGCGCTCGCCTCGCAGGGGTTCTGGATCTGCTCGGCCTGCAATTCGATGAACCGTCCCCAGGCCAAGCGCTGCTACAGCTGCGGCCAGGAGATCAACGCCGAAGGTCGTCGCGTGCCGGATCGCGCGCCGCAGCTGGTACCGGAGGGGGCGCCGGAGCTGGTGCCGGATCGCGCGCCGGAGCTGGTTCCCGTGATGGCCGAGGGCCCGGCTCGATCCGGAGGTGCGGCGCCCAGGACGAACGTGGTGCTTGCCGCTCCCCCGCCCGGCGGCCGCAGGGCGACAGCCCCCGTCGCTGACCCACCGGCGCGTGATCCGCGCCGCAAGGCGACGGCCTCCCCGGTTGAACCCGCGCCGCATGATCGGCGCCGCAAGGCGGCCGAGGCCGCGACTGAACCCGCGCCGCCCGATCGGCGCCGCAAGGCGGCGGTTCCCGCCCTTGCCGTCCTGCCGGCTGATCCGGTCTGCCCGTTCCTCGGCTTCGGCAACGACCCCACCACGCGCTGCAGCTTCCCCGACCCCAGGAACCGCTGCCACACCCCTGCCCAGCCGGGCAACGACCCGGCCGCGTTCCCGCTGCGGCTGATCCCCGGCAAGGCCGGCACGATGCGAACCCTTGAGATCGGTCCCGAGCACCAGGGGGCGCTGTGCCTGACGGCCTCGCATGAGCAATGCGCCCGCTTCCCGGCGGTCCGCGTGCTCGCAGGAAGCCGGTAGCCGGCCGGGCCGCCTTCGAGACCTCCAGCCGAGGACGCCGGGACCGCGGCGAGCGCCGCTCGCTCGTTCGGCTGTGCGGCTGGCGCGCGTTCACGCGCGACGCAGACGCCAGATGCACTCGGCCGGCCAACGCCGGGCCCAGGCGAGCTCCTCTTCGTCGCGGAACGTCGTGGTCGTGGCGGGGCGCGGGCGAGGCTCGATGAGATCCTCGATGACGAACCCGTTGGCCCGGAACAACCTGATCCACTCCCCGTACGGCAGCTGGAAGAAGACGTCCTCGCCGTCGTCGATCCGGTACAGGCCGAAGTAGTCAAGGCCGAGCTGCTCGCCGACCTTCTCGGCGCCTGGCGCCCAGCAGATCGTCTCGATCGGCGAGTGGTGGCTGAACGCGAACAGGCCTCCGGGTCGCAGCAGTCGCGCGACCTCCGGGACCGTCCGGTACGGATCCGCGAACGTCATCGCGCCGTGGTCGCAGAACACGATGTCGAAGGAGCCGTCCGGGAGCGGTACCGCATCGGCGCTCGCGTGCACGAGCGGGAAGTCCACGCCCGCGTCCGTCATCAGTCGTCGAGCGTGCTCGAGCTGGCGGGTCGACACGTCCAACCCCACCGGGCGGGCGCCGGCCCGCGCGAGCCCGATCGACCATTGCGCCGCGCCGCATCCGAGCTCCAGGATCTCCTTGCCGGCGACGTCGCCAAGAACATGCAGCTCCGACTCGAGAACCTGGCTGCTGCCCCAGTGGAGCCCTCGGTCCTTCGCCAGCGACGCGGCGTGCTTCGCCTGGTACTCGTCGCTGTAGGCATCCCACATGGCGCGGTTGCGGGCGGCGTCCGGCGTGAGGGCGGGCTCGTTCGACGTGCCGTCGGTCATCTGCGCATCCTAGCCCGGTGCCGTTGGTACCTCGAGGTCGGGTAGGAGCTCGACCCTCCCCGCGGTCTGACAAGAGCACTGGGTGACCCTCCGGCGCCGAGCCGCGCCACGTACGGGCCGGAGCGACAAGCGTCGCTCGCTTGCACGGAGTCCGCTGGACCGCGAACATCTCACCATGCAGATCGTTGCCGGGCGGATCACCATCGCCGAGCTCGCCGCCATGGCGGAAGCCACCTTCGGCGATCTCGTCAAGGCCGTCGTCGACGTGCGGCGCGGCCTCCTCGCGGTCGACGCCGGGATGCACAGCGACCTCGAGGCGCTCCTCCTTGACGCGGGGGCCGGCCAGGCCGACATCTGGGGCATCAACCTCTACCCGGCCGAGTACGGGACACCGGACTTCCTCGAGTACGACTCCATGATCAACCTGCGCCCCGGCCAGGGGAACCGGACGCGGTCGGTCGAGGATCCTGCGATCCAGGTGGCCATCGCGGAGCTCGTCGACCGGGTGGTCGTGCCGTGACCCTGCACCCCGACCTCACGCCTGAGCGGTGGGGAACGATGACGCTGGCCGCGCAGCTCGGCAACGCCGGAGCCGATGTCGGCCGGGCGATCCGGGCTCACCAGGGCGGCAACGAGGCGCGCTTGGCCTCGGCCCTGGCCCGTGCCCTCGCCCAGCTCGACCTCACCCTGGCGGACCCGCGGTGGGCCGGCCACCGCCGCCGGGAGATCGCCCGAGCACGCGAGGTCGTGTGCGACCTGCTCGCCGGCGACAACGCCTACGGCTCGACGCCCACATCGGTCGAGCGGTGGTTCATGGCCTACGCGGTCGTGGCTCGCGCCGGACGCTGAGTGACACACCCTTCGACGCTCGCTGACCGTCAAGGCTCCCGTTGAACGCCTGAAGTGCCAGGGCGTCCGCCCGGCGTCGGACGCGCAGGACCAACAACCGTCCCGGGCGGCGTGCGGCTGGCTAGACTGCACGACCTACCCCCGCGTGGAAGTCCCCCGACCGAGGATCCGATCGTGACGGACGCTGGCCCGATCCTTCTCTTCCTCCACCTGCTGGGCGGGGCGTCCTGGCTTGGCGCTTCGATCTTCGCCAACCTGGTGCTCGTCCCATACGTCGGACGACGGCCGCCAGACGAGCGTCCCGAGCTCGTGCAGCGCCTGATCCTCGCGCCCGAGCAGCTGGTGATCGGGTCGGCGTTGCTGGCCGGGATCACGGGTCTGCTGCTCGGCGTCACCAGCGGGCGGATCCGGGGTCCTGACGATGTGAGCACGCCATTCGGGATGCTTTGGGTGGCCTCCATCGTGGTGGCGATCGCCGTCTTCGCCACCGGCGGCCTCGTCACGAGTCGGGCCGCGGCACGGCTCACGGGCGACGCGACTGCGGACGACGACAGCACCCCAGCCCGGGGAGGCGAGGCCGCGTTTCGCAGGCTGCGGGTCGGGTTCGCCGCGGAACTGGCAGGCATCGTCTCGATCCTGGCGCTGATGGTCGCGCTCGGCCGATCGTAGGATCGGCGACGCTGGTGCACCCGGAGGCCGCGCCATCGGGTGAGCCCGACGTGGATGGCGCCCCCGGACGGATTCGAACCGCCGACGCCAGCCTTAGGACGGCTGCGCTCTATCCACTGAGCTACGGGGGCGCGCAGCGCGATCGTACCTGACGGGGGCCGTCGGTCAGGTGGTTCCGGGCTCCTCGTCGCGGTTGCGCATCGCGTCGGCGGCCAGGGTGACGTACTCCCGGAGCCGGTCGCGCGCGTCGGGCGGACCCTCCGAAGCGTCGATGGCCTCCGTCATGTGGAACAGCCATCGGTCGCGCTCGAGACGGCCGATGGAGAACGGCGAGTGGCGGGCTCGGAGCCTCGGGTGTCCTCGCTCCTCGAGATACGTGGTTGGTCCGCCCCAGTACTGGACGAGGAACAGGGTGAGCCGACGGCGCGCGCCGGCGAGATCCGCCTCCGGGTACAGGGGCAGGAGCACGTCGTCGGACCGGACGCCCTCGTAGAACCGGTCGACGAGGCGCTCGAAGAACGGCATCCCGCCGACCTGGTCGTAGAGCGTGGGCTGGTGCATGGGAGCGGATTCTACGGTTGCACCGACCCCCGCGGACCGCCGCCCCGCACGACGCTCGAGCGCTGCCGGCGGGGCGGATCCCGGCTCCCTCGTACAATCGGAGGCGTGACCACTCCCCTCCCCGACCTCGTCCTGTACAGCCGGACCGGCTGCCACCTGTGCGAGGACGCGCGCGCCGCGCTGGATCTGCTGCTTGCGGAGCGCCGCGCCTTGGGGCTCCCGGTGCCGGTGCTGCGCGAGCTGGACATCGAGGCGGACGATGAGCTGCACCGCCGCTACGCGCTGACGATCCCGGTGATCGCGATCGGCGGGCACGAGCTGGAGCTGGCCACGTCGCCTTCGAAGGTCCGGCGCCTCCTCGCGGACGTGCTCGACGGGACGCCCGCGGCATGACGGACTACACCCTGCTGGTCGCCATCGGCGCGGGCGTGATCTCGTTCCTCTCGCCCTGCGTGCTGCCGCTGGTCCCGGCGTACATGGGGCAGCTCACCGCGGTCGCCGTGGCAGCGCAGGGCGGGACGGAGACCCCATCCCGCTGGGCCGCGGTTCGGCACGCGATCGCGTTCGTGCTGGGGTTCGGGGCGTTGTTCACGCTGCTGGGCGTCACGGCGGCGTTCGCCGGGGGCGCGATCGCCGACTACATGAAGCCGCTCCGGATCGTGGGCGGCGGGGTTCTCGTGATCATGGGCCTGAGCCTCGCGGGCATCATCCGGATCCCGATCCTCGAGCGCACCTGGCGTCCCCTCGACGCCGGGGCGTCGGCCTCGCTGGCGGCGTCGACCGGCGGGATGTCGCTGGCCCCGGCGGGCGGAGGCGGCATCGGCGGTCGGATGGGCACCCGCCTCGTGGGTCAGCGCGTGGGCCTGGGCGCCGCGTTCACGCTCGGGGCGATCTTCGCGATCGGCTGGACCCCGTGCATCGGCATCGTGCTGGGCGGGATCCTGACGATGGCCGCGACCGCCGAGACGCAGCTCCAGGGAGCGCTGCTCCTCGTGGGCTACACGGCGGGGCTGGGCATCCCGTTCATCATCATCGCCGCGTTCTACGACCGCGTCCGGGGCCTCACGCGGTTCCTCGTCCGCCATGGCCGGGCGGTGTCGCTGGTGGGCGGCCTGCTCGTGGTCGCGATCGGGGTCGCGATGATGTTCGACTGGCTGGTCCTCCTGCCGCGCTGGTTCCAGTTCGTGTCCTTCGTGTGAGCGAGGGCGAGGGGATCCGGCCTCGACCCGCCTCGCCGCAGCCGCCGGAGCGGCACGGGATGATCGGCCCGTTCTCCGGTCGCCAGCTGCTCACCGCGCTCCTGGCGGTGGTCGTCGCCGTGGTCGCCCTGGTCGTCCTGACGCGGCCGATCGCGCCGGGACCGGGCAGCGTTCCCCCCACGGCACTGCCGGGCACGACGCCATATCTCGTCGGGTCCCCGTCCACCGGGCTTCAGCCCGGGCAGCAGGCGCCAGAGCTCAGATGGACCTCGCCCGACGGGTCCGTCGCGACCCTCACTGACCTCGACGGCAACGAGGTGCGGCTTGCGGACTTGCGCGGCAAGCTCGTCTGGCTGAACTTCTGGGCGACCTGGTGCCCGCCCTGCCAGGCCGAGACACCGGTGCTGCGCGAACTCGACGAGGCCTACCGGGACCGGGGGCTGGAGATCATCGCCATCGCCGTCCAGGAGACGAGCATCGACAACGTCCAGGCGTACGCGGATCGCTATGAGCTCGGCTATCGGATCGCCTTCGACGCGTCCGCAAACGCGTTCGACCTGTACCGGGTGTTCGCGCTGCCCACGCAGGTGGTCATCGGGTCCGACGGAACGGTGCTCCAGATCATCAACGGGCCGGTGACGCTGGAGAGCGCCAGCGCGCGGATCGAGGCCTGGCTACCTGGGGCCGCTGCCCGCTGACGCCGTGAGCCTGGCCCGGTACGCGGTCGCTCGCGCGTGGGCCATGGACGCGGGGGTCGCTCGTGCGATCAGCACCTGGCGCAGAACCCTCCTACCGGCCGGACGATCACCAACCCTGATCCCTGGCGCCTTTCCGGGGCGCAAGTCCGCCTTGCGGAGGCTCGGGGGCCGGGAAATGGCGAGGAAGATCACCAGTGATGATCATCCTGACGGAATCGGCGTCGAGTAGGCGCGCAACGCCGCCGATGATCATCAGTGGTGATTCCTGGGCGGATGCAGGGCCGGAACCGGCGGCTGTGGGCCGTCGGTCCAGCCCGGCTACCGGCCCTCGAACCGGTAGCGGTCCCGGTCCGGGACCAGCCGGCCGACCGGCATCCTTGCCTCGTGGCTGAGGACCACGGTCCAGTCGTCCTCCACGGCCCGCCGGAAGAGCTCCCCCTTGACCGCCACGGAGTCGAGCGGGAAGTCGTCGAACGCCGTCACCCAGCGCGGGTTGGCGGACCAGGGACGCATGCACAGGTCGCCGAAGAAGGCGACCGAGCGGGCGCCCGGCCCAGTCCCGCGCACGACCACCGCCTGGTGACCGGCCGAGTGACCGCCGGTCCGCACGACGGATACGCCGGGCAGCAGCTCCCGGTCGCCCTCGGTCCAGCCCTCGGCCCCCCAGTCGGCGACAAGCCGCAGCTCGGGCTGGTCGTACGAGGCCACGAGCCGGCTGTTGCCGCCCAGCGCGATCTCCCACTCCTGCCGTTGGGCGACGATCCGCGCCCGGGGGAACGCCCGGGACCCGTCAGCGAGCAGCAACCCACCGGCGTGGTCGAAGTGGAGGTGGCTCATGGCGACGACGTCCACGCTGCCAGGATCGAAGCCTGCCGCCTGCAGGGCCGGCACGATCGGCGTGCCCTCGTACTGGCGCATCGCCGTGTTCTTCTCGTCGAGCCGCTCCCCGATGCCCGTCTCGATCAGCACCCGGCCCGCAGGCGTCTCCACCAGCAGGCAGTTGAGCGCCTGGAGCAGCCGGCGGTTGGCGTCCAGCTCACCCTCGGCCAGGTTCCGCCACAGGATCCACGGCACGGGCCCCAGGATCGCGCCGGCGTCGGTGCGGAACGTCCCGGCCTGGACCAGCGCGACGCGGGTGCCGCCGCCGAGGTCCGCGCTCCAGTGGACGGCGTCGTTGATGGCCACCGGTCAGGCGCCGTCGCGGGTCTTGCGCCCCCGCTCGAAGTCAGCGTGGAAGGCCGACGCGGTCGGCTCTGACTGGCCCTGGTACTTGGAGCCGAGCTCCTTGGAGCCGTACGGGCGCTCGACCGGCGAGCTCATCCGGAAGAAGCTGATCTGGCCAATGCGCATCCCGAAATACAGCGCGATGGGCAGGTTGGCCACGTTCGAGAGCTCCAGGGTCAGGGTGCCCTTCCAGCCCGGGTCGACGTAGCCCGCGGTCGAGTGGATCAGCAGCCCGAGGCGGCCGAGCGAGCTCTTGCCCTCGAGCCTGGCGACGAGGTCGTCCGGCAGCTCCACCCATTCCAGGGTCTGGCCGAGCACGAACTCGCCCGGGTGGAGGATGAACGGCTCGTCATCGGCGATGGACAGCATCTCGGTCAGGTCCGGCTGGGGCATCCGCGGATCGATGAAGGCGTAGCGGTTGTTGCGGAACACCCGGAAGCTCCGGTCGAGGTGCAGGTCCACCGACGACGGCTGCAGGTCCGCGGCGTCGTAGGGATCGATGCGGACGCGACCCGGCCTCCAGCTCGGCCCGGATGTCGCGATCGGCCAGGACGCTCATCGAGCGCGTCTCCCCTTCTTGGGTGATCCCTCGGCAAACAGCTGGTCCACCTCGCGCTTGAGGTCCTCGAGGTCCTCGAAGCTCTGGTAGACGGATGCGAAGCGAATGTAGGCGATGTGGTCGAGCGCTCGCAGCTTGTCCATGGCGAGGGCTCCCACGCGCGACGAGGGGATCTCGGACAGCCCCGACGAGCGGAGCTCGCTCTCGATCTGGTCGGCGGCCCGCTCGGCGGCGTCCTCCGCGACCGGGCGCCGGGTCAGCGCCTTCGCGAGCCCCGACGCCAGCTTGTCGC
Source organism: uncultured Chloroflexia bacterium (assembly GCA_963700555.1). GTDB lineage: Bacteria > Chloroflexota > Limnocylindria > Limnocylindrales > CSP1-4 > CAIXZV01. The sequence goes on along the minus strand of CAVOXZ010000016.1, from coordinate 23,515 downwards.
GGTCGAACTCCTGGCGGGACCCGTCGCGCTTGGCGACGACGAGCCGCGCGGCTTCGACCCGCTCATACGTCGTGAACCGGACGGTGCAGGACGGGCACTCGCGCCGCCGGCGGATGGTGGCCGATTCATCGAGGTCCCGGGAATCGACCACGCGCGTGTCCCGGGTGCCGCACTGCGGACAGCGCATGAACCGTCCCGACCTCCTCGCACCACTATCCCTTGTGGTTCCCGGGGAGGATACCACTACATACGGGGGTCGAAGCTCCCGTTGAGATCGTCGGATCCGTCGGCCGGGTCGCCGCCCGCGGCAGCCCGCCCAGGAGGCCTGGGCGCTCCGGGGAGGAGGTCCGCCGGGCGCAGCGCGGCCACCTCGCGAGCACGCAGGGCAAAGGCTCCCTGGGCGTGGCGCAGGTTGAGGGCGCCACGCTTGAGCGAGGTCTGGGCCTCGAGATCACGCCCCAGGGTGGTGTTGACCATGCTGGCCAGGCCGTGCTCCACGAGGGACGCCGCCCGCTGCGCCCGGTCGAGGTCACCCCGCATCGCGGTGGCGGTCCCGACCAGCCCGACCGGGGCCGCCAGGCCGCCGGCCTCGCCCTGGAGCTGGTCGAGCACCGCCTGGGTCTCGGTCAGCTGATCGCGGAGTGCGGCAGGATCACCGGCGTGGCGCCGGATCTCGTCCAGACCCGCGACCAGCGGTCCCACCACGGCCGCGAAGCGATGATCCAGCGACTCCACGGCACCCTGGAACCGCTCCAGGCTCCGCGTCCGTGCCACCAGCATCGACGCCCGGCGCAGGACGACCACGAACAGCAGCGCCAGGACGACGAGCAGCGCCAGCCAGACCAGGGTGGGCCACGGCATGCCGATCGACGCCCCCGTCCCGCTGCTCAGCCGCCGCGCCGCGCGCGGATCTCGGCCGCCAGCGCGGGCCCGACCTCGAACAGGTCCGCCACCGCGAACAGGTCGGCGACCTCGGCGATCGGGGCATCCGGGTCGCGGTTGATGGCGACGATCGTCTCCGACGCCTGCATCCCCACCCGGTGCTGCATCGCCCCCGACACCCCGAGCCCGAGATAGAGCGCCGGCTTGACGATCCGGCCCGTCTGGCCGATCTGCCGGGCGTACGGGACCCAGCCCGCGTCCACGGAGGCTCGGGTCGCCCCGGAGACACCACCGAGCAGCGTCGCCAGCTCCTCGACCAGCGCGAAGCCCTCGGGACTCCCGACACCCCGCCCGCCGACCACGACCACGCGCGCATCCTCGAGCGACGCAGCGGCACCGGCTTCGGCGACGCGGTCCAGGACGCGAGCGGCGGGAACGGCAGGGGGAGCCGGGTCGCGCGCCTCGACGGTGCCCGGTCCCTCCGCTTCCTCTGCCGTCACGCCGCCGGGACGGAGGGTGAGCATGCCCGACGGAGCCGTGAAGGCGCTGATGGTGGTGGCCTTGCCGCCGAGGATGCTCGACCGGCTGAGCGGCCCGCTCTCGTCCCACGAGGCGTCGTCCGCGTTCGCGAGCAACCCGAGACCGGTCGTCGCGACCAGCGTCCCGGCGATGTCCCGGCCATCCGTGGTCCCGGCCAGCACGACGTGGCTCACCCCCTCCTCGAGCAGGCGCGCGACCTCGGCGGCGATGTGCGGCGCGGTGACCTCGTCCGCGACCGCCGGGTTGGTGACGGCGACGACGCGCGGCACGAATGCCGCCATGGCATCGGCCGCCGCGCCGGGCGACGCGTCCACCACGAGACCCACGGCGCTCCCGCCGGCGGCGTCGGCAAGCTGGCGCGCGAGCGTCGCGACCTCGGTGGAGAGCTTGGTCAGCGTGCCATCGGCCACCTCGGCGACGGCAAGGATGGTCACGGGCATCAGATGAGCCTCCGGTCGGCCAGGAAGTCCGCGATCTCGCGTGCGACGTCGGGCGTGGCGCCCGAGACCGTGCGGCCCGCGGCCCGCGCGGCGGGCGGCTCGACGGCAGTCACCCGGGTTGCCCAGGTCCACCATCGGCGGGCGCCAGGCCGTCGCCGAGGTCCGCCAGGCTCCGGGTGAGGATCTCCCGTGACCGGGCGGCCATGATCCCCTTGAGCGACGGGTACCGCGGCGCGCCGAGCGCCTGGGTGCACGAGATCACGGCGGGCATGGGGGCCTCGATCAGGTCGTAGCCCGTGGCGGTGAGGCGTCGCACCTTGACCCGGCCCGCCCCCGCGTCCGGCTCGATGGCGCCCGCGGCCGAGAGGAGCGGCAGGCCGAGGCGCGCGGCCACGCCCGCCGTCACGGCGCCCCCGGCCCCGTCAGAGGTGTCCAGGCCCCCGAGCAGCAGGTCGAACTCCACGTCGCTCGCGGCAGCCGCGAGCACGCGGATCGTGGTCGGCATGTCGGCGCCCGCCAGTGCCTCGTCGGTGACGAGGATGCCCCGCTGGGCGCCCATCGCGAGCGCCTTGCGAATCGTCTCGGTCCCGTTGGCCGGGGCCATGGTCAGGACGACGACCTCGCCGCCGTGCGCCTCGATGAGCTGCAGGGCGGCCTCGAGCGCGTACTCGTCGTTGCCGTTGATCACCGTCGGCGAGGCGGCGCGGTCCAGCCGATGGTCCGGGCCCAGGCGCTCAGCGCCCGCGGCGGGATCCGGGACCGGCTTGGTCAGGACGAGGATTCGCACGTGGGCACCACTCCCTGGTCGAGGGCCGACCCGGTCAGGCTCCCGCGAGGAGCGACCGGGCGACGATGAGCCGCTGGATCTGCTGGGTCCCTTCGTAGAGCTGGGTGATCTTCGCGTCGCGCATCATCCGCTCGACGGGGTACTCGTCGATATAGCCATACCCGCCCAGGACCTGCACCGCGTCGGTGGTGACCCTCATGGCGGCATCGCCTGCCACGAGTTTACAGATCGCCGCCCACCGGGCCGCGTCCGCGTTCCCGGATTCGATCTCCTCGCAGGCCGTGTACAACAGGTGGCGTGCCGCCTCGGTCGACGCGTCCATGTCCGCGAGCATCGCCTGGATCATCTGGAGCTCGCCGATGGGCTTGCCGAACTGGCGTCGCTCCTTCGCGTACGCGGCGGCCACCTCCAGCGCCCCCTGGGCGATGCCCACGGCCTGGGCCGCGATCCCCGGACGGCTGCGCTCGAACGTCTGCATCGCGATGGCAAACCCCTGGCCCTCGTCGCCCAACCGGTTCCCCACCGGGACCCGGACGCCGTCGAAGGCGAGCTCCGCGGTGGGTGAGCCGCGGATGCCCATCTTGTGCTCCACGCGGGTGACCTTGAACCCGGGGCGGCTGGTCTCGACCACGAAGGCCGACAGGCGCCGGCTGGGCCGTTCGGCATCGGGGTTCGTGGCCGCGAACACCACGACGTAGTCCGCGACGCTCGCGTGGCTGATGAAGCGCTTGCCGCCGCTGATGACGTACTCGTCGCCGTCGCGGACCGCGCGCGTCCGGATCCCCGACGGGTCCGATCCGGCGTCCGCCTCGGTCAGCCCGAAGGCGATCAGCTCCTTGCCGGACGCCAGCCCTGGCAGCCAGCGGTCCTGCTGCTCTGGCGTGCCGGCGACCTGGATCGGGATGGCGCCCAGCGCCTGGACCGCGAGCATCAGGCCGGAGGTCGCGCAGTGCCGGCTGATCTGCTCGATCGCGAGGCAGAGCGTGAGCAGATCGGCCCCGAGGCCACCATGGCGCTCCTCGAACGGGATCGCGAAGATGTCGTGGTCCGCGAGCAGGCGGCGCACGTCGTCGGGCCACTCCGCCGCCTTGTCGATCTGGGCCGCCCGGGGAGCGATGAGCTCGTCGGCGAGGATGCGGACGGCGTCCCGAAGGAGCACCTGCTCCTCCGTCAGGCGCACAGGATGATGACCGGGCTGCTCGGTGCTCACGAGGGGCATGCTAGCAGCGGCATCCCCATCCGGCTGAACCCGGGCGGGCCGCTGATCGTCCGGGATGACAACCTCACGCGGGATGCGTAGGCTGTGCGCGCAACCGGAGTCGCTCGGGCAGTCCACCGGGGGCGGTCCCGACGCTTCCCCGGTCAGGGTGTCGTGCCATGGACCAGATGTTCCTGCTCGTCCTCGTGGTCTCGCTCGTGGTCGTGATGGTCGCGCTGGCGAGGATCGTGACCCGGCCCCGCCTGCCGGCCGATGGATCCGCCCCCGACTCCCCCATCGGCGTGTCCACCGAGGGCATGAAGGCCTGCCCAGACTGCGGGATGGGCAACCTCTGGACGGAGCGGACCTGCAGCGCCTGCGGAGCGGACCTCAAGGGCTGACCGCGCGCCGGGCAGGACCAGCCCCGCTAGACCACCGGCAGCGCTCGCCCCGCCGGGACCTCGCGCTCCCCCATCGGCGCGATGGCGGCGGCGAGCAGCTCGCTGATGTCCTGCGCGCTCACCGCGTCGGCGCCGTCCGTGCGTCCCGCATCCGTCAGCCCGTCCCGGAGCATGACCATGCAGAACGGGCACGCCGTGGCGACGGTCGATGCGCCCGTGTCGAGCACCTGGAGCGTCCGTGCAGCGTTGACCCGGGTGCCCCGCGTCTCCTCCATCCACATCCGGCCACCGCCCGCGCCGCAGCAGAACGTCTGGCGGCCGTTCGCCTCCATCTCGACCAGCTCCACGCCCGGGATCGCGCCCAGCACCTTGCGGGGAGGCGCGATCACCCCGTTGTACCGGGCGAGGTAGCAGGAGTCGTGGTACGTGACGGACCGGTTCGGCAGCCCGTCCGCGCCCAGCACCAGGCGACCCGAGGCCACGAGATCCGACAGGTACTGGCTGTGATGGCGGATCGTGAACTTGCCGCCCAGCTGGGCGTACTCGACCCCGATCGTGTTGAAGCAGTGCGGACAGGCGGTCACGATCGTCCGCTCGCCCATGCCGTAGCGATTGAGCGTCTCGATGTTGCCGCCCGCGAGGATCTGGAACACGTACTCGTTGCCCATCCGCCGCGCCGGGTCCCCGGTGCAGCTCTCCTCCTGGCCGAGGACCGCGAACGAGACCCCGGCCGCGTCGAGGCAGGTGGCCACGGCACGGGCCACGCGCCGGTTGCGATCGTCGAACGCCGCGGCGCAGCCCACCCAGTACAGGACCTCGAGCCCGCCGAGCTCGTCCGCGGCCTTGACCTCGGCGACCGTCCGGACCTCGAACGGCAGGCCCTTCGCCCAGTCGAGCCGGGTGGACGGCGGCTGGCCCCACGGGTTGCCGACGCTCTCCATGCCCCGGAACGCACCGGTGATCTCCTGCGGGAACCGGGAGTCCTCGAGCACCAGGTTCCGCCGCAGGCCCACGATCTTGTCCACGTGCTCGATGGTCACCGGGCAGGCCTCGACGCAGGCGCCGCAGGTCAGGCAGTCCCACACCGCGTCGTACGGGATCGCCGTGTCCACGAGCGGCCGGGCGGCCGCCTCGGGGCGGAGGGTGTCGTCGAGCCCGAAGCTTGCCCGAACCGTCGGTGAGTTCGGGATCAGCGGCAGCCCGGCCTCGGCCTCGACCGCCTCGTGGCGGATGCCCATGATGAACGCCTTGGGGTTGAGCGGCTTGCCCGTCGCATAGGCCGGGCAGGCCTGCTGGCAGCGACCGCACTCCGTGCAGGTGAAGCCGTCGAGGAGGTCCTTCCACGAGAGGTCCGCGACCGTCCGGACGCCGAACGTGGCGTCCTCGGCCTCGAGGTCCATGGCCGGCAGCTGCCCTCGCGGGGCGAGCTTGCGCAGCGCGATGTTGGGGATCGCGGTGGCGATGTGGAGGTGCTTGCCGAACGGGAGGTAGCCCAGGAAGATCGCGACCAGCACGATGTGCGCCCACCACAGGGTCGCGAACAGGGCCTGGTTGAGCCCCTCACCCGCCCCGGCCAGCGCGGACCCGGCGACGTTGGCGATGAACGCCCCGTCGATCTCCCCGTGCGCGGCTACCTCGAACACCTGGGCCAGCAGCTCGGTGGCCACCACCGCCCCGATCAGCCACAGGACCAGGAGCGCGTGCCGGCTGTGCGTCAGGCGCGCGGGCCGGATGACCATCCGCCGGAACAGCGCATAGGCGATCGCGGCGAGCACCACGAGCGCGACCACGTTCTGCATGGCGTTGACCGCGGCCCACAGCAGGCCGTCGAAGGGGACCGAGATCACCGTCCCGATCAGCCCGCCGACCGCGATGTTGGCCGTTCCGATGGTGAGCAGCACGAAGCCCCAGAAGATCCCGAAGTGCATGAGCCCGGCCGGCAGGTCCGGAACATCCGGGTCTGCGCGAGGCCGTAGCGAACGGCTCCCCAGAGCCGGACCGGGATCCGGTCGTACGGGGTCGCGTTGCGGGCGACCGCGAACACCCGCAGGTGGCGCGCCATCGCCAGGCCGAAGAAGACCACCGAGCCCCAGAACACGGGGAACACGAGCGGGTAGGCCGGGACGTCGGCGAAGGCCTCGAACATCGGTGGCGACCTCCCTAGTTGCCGGGCGGCAGGTCCGCCCGCCCGCCTGCCCGCTCGGCAGCATGGTCGAACGGACCCGCGAGCGTCTCGAGGGCGTGGACGAGGAGTGGCTCCAGGACGTCGAACGACTCCATCGACGCCCGGGGCGAGCCGGGCACGTTGATCACCAGCGAGCCACCGCGAACCCCGGCCAGACCGCGCGACATCACCGCGAACGGGGTGTGCCGGCGTCCGTCCGCGCGCATCGCCTCCGCGATCCCGGGGACCTCGTAGTCGAGCACGGTCGCCGTGGCCTGCGGGGTCACGTCCCGGGGCGTCAGGCCCGTCCCGCCCGAGCTGATCACGAGCCGGTGACGGGCGGCGCCATCGCGGATCGCGTCCGCGATGTGCGCGATCTCGTCCGGCACGACCTGCCGCTCCACGACGAAGCCCAGGGCGACCAGTCGCTCCTCCAGCCGATCGCCCGACTCATCCGCGCGGGATCCCTCGTGGCTCCGGTCGCTGACCGTGAGCACGAGCGCCGACGGGTTGGCCAGCGTCCCACGCACCGGGCTCATCCCTGCGGCTTCCGCTTCCCGATCCGTCCCGCCATCCGCTCCCCGGGCTTCCGGCGCGGGCGCGGACCCTCCCCCTCGTGGGCGGGCCGGAACCAGTCGCCGCTCTTGCCGCCGGTCTTGGAGATCAGCCGCAAGCCGCGGATCTCCACGCCGCGCTCCACGCCCTTGACCATGTCGTAGACGGTGAGGGCCGCGACCGAGGCCGCGGTGAGCGCCTCCATCTCGACGCCCGTCGGGCCCGTCGTCGCTGCCTCCGCCCGGATCCGCAGCACGCCCGCGATCCGGTCCGGGGAGATCGACACGACGAGGTCCGTGAGGGCGATGGGGTGGCACAGCGGGATCAGCTCGGAGGTCCGCTTGCCGCCCATCACGCCGGCGAGCTCGGCGACGGTGAGGACGTCACCCTTGGCGCTGCCGCCGTCGACGATCATGGACATCGTGTCTGCCGCGATCGCCACCTCCGCCTCGGCCACCGCACGCCTGGCGGTCGGCGGCTTGGCACTGATGTCGACCATGCGCGGCCGCCCGCGGCGGTCGACGTGCGTGAGTCGGCGGCGTTCAACGCGCGGGGCGTCGCTGCGATCCATGCATCCTCCTGCTCGACCCCGATCCTAGCGGGCGTCGAGCCCTGCCGCACCGGCCGGTTGCGCGCCGCGGCGGGCAAGGAGCCTGCCGATCGACTCGCGCATCACGACACCCACGAACGTCCCGTCCTCGACGACGGCGAGGCCTTCGACCCCCAGCCGGTTCATCACCTCGACAGCCGACCACAGCTCCTCGGTCGGCTCGAGGAATGGTGCCGTCGGCGGTGTCAGCATGAGGTCGGCGGCCCTCGCCGTCGCGAGCCGGCCGCGCGAGAGGCGCCGCACGGCCCTCGCCCCGATCACGCCGAGCACCGCGTCACCGTCCATGACGGGCAGGCAGCTCACCCTCGCCTCACCGCTGAACCGCTCGGCGAACGTGTCGACGGTGAGACCGGGCGCGATCCGGGGCGTGTCGTCGACCATGGCATCCGCGACCGTGGCCCCCTTGAGCAGCCGCTCGAGCCGTGCCCGGCTGGCAAGGGTGCCGGCGCCGGTCGCGAGGATCCAGCCCAGGGCCAGCAGAAGCATGCCGGCGGTGATCGTGTCGGCGAGGGCAGCCACGACGCCGGCCCCGACCAGCGCCCATCCGATCATCCGCCCGACGGTGGCCGTGATGCGCCCCGCCCGCTCCCGGTCTCCCGTCCCCGCCCAGGCGATCGCCCGCACGATCCGGCCGCCGTCGAGCGGCATCCCGGGCAGCAGGCTGAGCACCGCGAGCATCAGGTTGAGCCCGCCGATCACGATCAGCCCACCCCCGAGCAGCCCGGCTGGGGTGCCGGCGAGCTCGAGCGTCAGGGCCAGCCCCAGCGTGACCCCAGCGACGGTGAGCGACACCGCCGGCCCTGCGAGCGCGATCAGCAGCTCGTCGCGCGGCCGCGTGGCCTGGATCGCCATCGGCGCCAGCCCACCCGCGAAGTCCAGCTGGATCCGCGTGGCCGGCACGCCGCGGCGACGCCCGACGAGGGCGTGGGCCAGCTCGTGGGCGACAACCGTTGCGAGAAACACGAGGGCGACCACGAATCCCAGGATCCACTGCACCGGCGCGGCCAGCGCCGGTGCCACGAAGCCCGCCTGCTCGGCACCGATGAGGGTCACGATCGCGATCAGCAGCGCCCAGACCCAGGAGACCCGGATCTCGATCCCGAACAGCCGGGCGATCGGCACGTTCATGGCCGGATGGCCCCGCGCCGGCGGGCGACGGCCGCGAGGAGCAGTGCCAGCGCGATGATCGTCACGCCCACCGCGATCGTTGACTCGACCCAGAACGATTCCGGGAACAGCTGGACCAGCCGGTCCGTTCGCGGGTCGAACATCCAGTTGCCCCCCGGGAAGAACACCTCGTGGAACAGCGTGAACGCGGCATCAAAGACCAGCAGGCCGGCCACCCCGAGCAGGACCGTGCCGGCGGCCGCCCCATACCCCGTCACCTCCAGGCGATGCCACAGGCGGCGGCGCGCGTCCGAGCGGCGTGAGGCCATGAACAGCGCGACCAGGACCAGGCCGGCGACGGCAGCCGCCGCGAAGAAGGCGAGGAACACCCCGCGGACGTCACGCATGTGGTCCCGCTCCGACGCCTTGAGCACCGCCACGCCATCGAGGGCGACGTCGAAGTCCGGGGGCCCGACCACGAGGTCCTCGAGGATCCGGCCGGTCACGGCCCGCAGCTGGTCCGTCGTGAAGCCCGTCCATGCCTCGGCACCCGCGCGCGTCTGACCGAAGCCGACCCATGCCGGGGTCAGGTACGGCAGGATCGCGAGGGCGATGATCACCAGCACGGCGGCGACGCCGGTGACGAGGGCGGCGAGCGCGCCGCGGACGGAAGCCATCAGGGCGCGATGGTACCGGTTGCCGGCGGCGAGCCCGTGGACCCCTCGACCGGCGTCGGCGCTACGCCTCCTCGAGCGTCCGCGCCTGCTCCCACCAGGTCTCGATCATGAGCGCGGGTGGCGGCTCCACCGCGAGCTCCGCCGCGGCGCGAGCGGCCCGGGCATGGAACGTCTCGAGATCCACGGCCAGCAGGTCGTGCAGCCCCTCGATCCCGGCCTGGATGAACAGCTGGTGCTCCGAGGCGCCGAAGCCGGCGAGGTTGAGCATCAGGGCCTCGTCGCGCCACGCCGTGACGTCGTTGAGGGTCGCCCCGGCATGGTCTGCGAGGGTCTGGCGACGCGTGGGCGTCTCCGACACCTCGAGCAGGATGCCGGTGGTGAAGATGCCCTGCTTCTCGAGGCGGGCGAGATGAACTGGCTCGATGCGGGTGAGCTCGGTGATGGGCGGCACGGGCTCGTCGGCCTCCGGGTTGTCGGGCTGGCGGGACAGGGCGCCATTATGGCTGGGACGACGCCCGGCGTGCGACCGCTGCCCGATCGGGCAGCCGAACGGCACCCACGGACATGGGATCGAGACGCGGACCGGACTAGGATCGACGGGTCCACCGACGCACGGAGGGCTCGGATGCCGGGCGCGCGCGACCATCTCGACCACCTCGACGAGCAAGGTGGCCGCCCGGCGTCTCCACGGACGGCCGGCCACGAGGCCGGGCCCGCCATTGCCGGCCCCGGCGACCCCCGCCTTGCGCACGCGGGCGCGTCGGCCGCGGGCCTGCTGCACCTCCAGCGCACGGTCGGCAACGCGGCCGTCACCGCGCTCGTCGCCCCCACCGTGCAGCGCCAAGTCGAGATCGACGAGATGAGCAGCGACATCGCCCCGATGGCGGACGCCGCACCCGGACCCGCCGGGGAGGCGCCGGCCGCCGGCAGCCCGGTGACCTCGGACGGGGGCGGCACCACGATCACGGGCCCGACCATCACCCTTGATGCCGCGATGACCCGCGCGAACGGCGTCCTGCACGCCGACACGATCGTGGCCGACACGGTGGTCGCTTCGAGCTACACCCCCGGCGCCGGCAACCTGTACTAGGTCGGCCGGCGAGCTCCGCGTCCGCCCGGCGGCCCCGCCGGATCACCGAGCAGACGGTGCGTGATGGGGATCCACAGGATGCCCCCGGCGACCTGCGCGACGAGCGACAGGACGATGAGCAGCCCCGGCAGCGCCAGCAGGGCCACCGGCGTGAGGAGGTCGATCGAGGACGCCAGGTCGAAGTCGAGGAAGACGGATCCGCCAAACAGGCTGTCCGAGCCCTCGCCCGGCCCACCCTTCGATCGGCTCATCAGGACGGACCCCGGCACGGAGAACGGGTCGGGCGGCGATGCCGCGGCAGCAGGTGCGCCACCATCCTTGACAGGAGACCGCCCGTTCGTCGCCGGGCCACCGCCACCGGTGCCACCGCTCCCATTCGTCCGGGGGGCGACGCCTCCCCTGTTGGATGAAGGCGTGGCCGAGGGCTTGCCGTGCACGCCGCCGTTTCCGTGGGTCGGCCGGGGTGTGGGCGATCCCGCGGCTCTGGGCGTAGGCCGGGGACTCCGAGTGGGCTCCGGCTCGCCCGTGGGCCCGGGCGTCACGATCGGCGGAGGCGATGCCGTGGACCTCGGATTCCGGGAGGGCCTGGGCTTCGCCGTGGGCCTGGGCTTCGCCGTCGAGGTCGCCGACGTCTTCTCGGGCCTCGCGTCCAGGCTTGGCCTGCCCGCCGGCGCACCGGCGCCGGCCCCTCCGGCAACGACCGGGACGGTGGCGAGTCCCAGCGCGGTCACCCACGCGAGAACGGTGAGTCGGGTCAGCACGCGGAGGCGGTCGACGCGCGGCCCGTCCCGGCGCTGGCGGCCTGGGCCGGTCATGCGGCCACTTCGGGCGAGGTCATGACCGCCGGAGTCCACAGCACGGCGGCAGGCGACCCGGGGAGCGGCGCCCTCGGACTCCGCTCCATGCCGGTGACGAACGTCACGACGATGGTCTCGTCGAGCTGGGTCCCGGAGGCGTCGAGCAGGCGGACGAGCGCCTCGCGGACGGCCAGCGCCTTGCGGTAGGGCCGCGTCGTCGTCATCGCGCTGAAGGCGTCGCCGACGGCGAGGATCCGCGCGATCAGCGGGATGTCCTCACCGGCCAGGCCGTGCAGGTAGCCCTTGCCATCCCAGCGTTCGTGGTGGTGGCGGATGCCCGCGCGGACGATGTCGATGTCGGGCAGGTCACGGACGATCATGTCGCCCAGCGCGACATGCTGCTGGACGATCGCCGACTCTTCGAGGCTCAGGCGGCCCGGCCTGCGCAGGACCTTGTCGGGGATCCCGATCTTGCCCACGTCGTGGAGCAGGCCCGCGATCCGGATCGCCCGCTGCAGCTCCGCATCAAGCTTGAGCAGGTCAGCGATGAACAGTCCGTAGCGCGCCACGTCCTCCGAGTGCCGCTTCGTGTAGCGGTCCTTGGTGTCGATCGCGATCACCAGGCCCTCGAACACGTCGAACGCACGGGAGTCGGCGGCATCCGCTTCGAGCTCGCGGGTGCGGACTGAATCGCCGCCACTCACCTTGGCCGACGCGAGGGTCTGGGCGGCGAGGGCCAGCAGCTCGGTCACACCGGCCGCGTCGCCAGGGCTCGCTGCGAGTCCGGCGCTGATCGTCACCGGGATCGAGTCGCTGTCGACCCTGTGCAGCGTCACGGTGGAGACGGCGACCCGCCCCGCCTCGATCGAGGGCAGGAGATCGGCTGAATGGCCCGGCGCGAAGACGAGGAACTCGTCCGGGCCGTACCGGCCCAGCACGGATCCGGGCGGCACCGTCTCCTCGAGCCGCCGAGCCACGAGCACCAGCGCCTCGTCGCCGGCCTCGTGACCAAGCGTGTCGTTGATGAGCCGGAAGTTGTCGATGTCCACCAGGGCGACGGCAACCGAACCGGCCTCCAGCCGCGCGTCGAGCAGCGACCTCGACAGGATGTCCACGACGGCGCCGTGGTTGAGCAGCCCGGTGATCGGATCCCGCTGACCGGAGTCGAGCAGTGCCGCCGTCTGGCGGTGGATCCTCACCTGGGCGCTGTGGAACACGAAGGTGAGGATCACGGCCAGGATCAAGGCGGCCGTGAGCGTGAGGACGACGACCTGGCGCCGCATCTCGTCGATGGTGCCCAGGATGGGTTCGGCATCTCGCCAGACCGTCATCACGGCCTGGACGCCGGCCTCGCCGGCGACCAGTGGCAGGTCCTCGCGGATCAGGGCGCTGCCCTCGACCGGCACGCCGTCGGCTCCAACCGCGGTTGGAGATTCCAGGACCGCGGAGGCCATGCCCGCCTGTGCCGACGCGAACCCGGCGCCATCCGGGACCGCGGTTCCGCCGGCCGGCCGGCCGGCGGACGCCACCAGCGACCCGTCCACCGCCCGCAGCTCGATGCGCTCGATCGCCGACCGCTGGGCCAACGCGCCGAGCACGCCGGTCAGCTCGGCCCGTCGAGTGTCCGTGGGACCGGCCGGCGGCAGATCCGTGAGCCTGACCTGGGAGTTGACGACCGCACGCACGAGGGCCGCGTCGTTGGAGACCACCGACTCCAGCGCCGTCTGCTGGTACTGGAGCGTGATGACTCCGGCCTGGGCGCTGGCCGTGATCCCCACCAGCACCAGGCACAGGCTGTAGACCAGGATCATCAGCGTCGGCCGGCCCAGCAACGTGCTCACGAACGACGAGCGCCTTCGCAACCGGGACGCGGGGACCAGAGAGTCCGCCATGTCGGGCACCGTACGCCGGTGGTCCGGGATCCGAAATGGCCCCTTCGTACCCCGGCCGCAACGGTGGTGCCCGGGGGCACCGGGGCGATCTTCAGCGCTCGAGCGGCCGAGCCTCCAGCACCACGTCCCAGTGCGCATCGAGCAGCTCGAAGCGCCGACGCTCCTCGGCGACGAACGCCTCCTGGTCCGGGTACAGCCGGGTCACGATCGACGGATCGCCGTGCTCCTGGATCGCGGCCCAGTCGCGGTAGGTGATCGAGACCAGGACATCCCAGTCCGCCCGCCCGTCGCCGTGGAACCGCGGCGTGAACAGCTCGACGTTCGTGTAGCGGCCGGCCGCCCACTGCGTCCGCAGGATCGGCCAGTGGTTGCGCAGGAACAGGTCCACGAACTCGTCGTGGCAGCCCCAGCGCGTGCGATAGAAGTACAGGACCTCGACGGGCTCGCTCATCGTGCTGCTCCTTGGGTGTCGATGCCGGCGGCCTCGCGCCGCAGGAGCGCCCAGGCCCGCTCCACGTGGCGGGGCTCCGTCCGGAGGTTGCCGATGGCCATCCGGATCGTGAACCGGTCCCGCAACCGGGTATGGGACAGGAACACCTCGCCGGTGCGGTTGACGGCGTCCATGAGGGCGGTGTTGGTGGTGTCGAGCCAGGCCGCCGTGACCGCGTCGTCCTCCCGGCCGGCCAGCCGGGCAGGACGGAACCGGAAGCAGACCGTGGAGAAGGGTGCCGGCGCGAGCCGTTCCCAGTCCGGGTCCGCGTCGATCCAGGCCGCGAATCGCTCCGCCTGCCCGAGGTGGTACGCGATCCGTCGCCGCAGGCCCTCGAGGCCGAACCAGCGCAGCTGCATCCACAGCTTGAGGGCCCGCATCCGGCGTCCCAGCTGCGGCTGGTACTCCGTGTAGTCGATGACCGGGCTGGATCGGTCCAGCGTGCGCAGGTACTCCGGCACGAGGCTGAACGCCGCCCGGACCCGGTCCATGCGCCGTGTGAGCAGGAGCGAGGCGTCAAGTGGCGTGAACAGCCACTTGTGCGGGTTGACGACGATGGAGTCCGCCTGCTCCCAGCCGGTGAACGGTTCACGCCGATCCGGGAGCAGCGCGACGGCCCCGGCATAGGCGCTGTCGACGTGGAGCCACAGGCCCTCGTCCCGCGCGATGGCCGCGATCGCAGCGACCGGGTCGACGGAGGTCGACGAGGTGGTCCCGATGGTCGCCACGATGGCGATCGGACGGCTCCCCGCCGTCCGGTCGGCGGCGATCGCGGTGCGGAGGGCGGCCGCGTCCATCTCGTACCGCTCGTTGGTGGGGATCTTGACCAGGGCAGCCCGGCCGAGGCCCAGCGTCATGCATGCCTTGTCGACAGAGCTGTGCGCCTCCTGCGAGGCGTAGACCCGGACGGGGCCCAGGTCCCCGCGGCCGGTCAGGCCACGGTCGGCGGCGTCCAGGCCCGCCTGCTCGCGCGCAGCCGCGAGGGCGATCAGCGTGGACGTGGAGGCGGTGTCGGGCAGCAGCCCACCGAAGGTATCGGGTAGTCCCAGCGCCTCGCGCAGCCAGCTCACCACGACGCCCTCGAGCTCGGTGCCGATCGGCGAGGTGCGCCACAGCATCGGGTTCTGGCCCAGGGCTGCGGTCAGGAACTCGCCCAGGATCCCGGGGCCGGACGCGGAGGTCGCGAAGTAGGCGAAGAAGCCGGGGTGCTGCCAGTGGGTGGCGTTGGGGAACACGAGGCGGTCGACGTCGGCGAGGATCTCCGCGATCGGCTCGGGCGCCTCCGGGGCGTGACGGGGCAGCTGCGGCGCGATCGTCCCGGGTTCGATGGGCGGCAGCACCGGGTAGCGCTCGACGTCGGCGAGGTAGTCCGCGATCCGGTCGACCACGACGTGCGCGGCCGCCCGGAAGGCTTCGGGATCCATGTCGAGCAGGCCGTCAACCTGCTCGGGGTCGAGCGACTCGCGCGGGCGTTCCTGCATCAGATCGAGGTTCCGACCTGGTCCAGGATCGTGGACACCTGGCCGCCGAGGAAGATCAGGGCAACGATCGCGAGGACGAAGAACAGCCCGAGGATCCCAATGATCACGAGGCAGCCGACGAGCAGGCTGTTGCCGGTGGGCCCGGTCTGGACCACGGCCGTGCCCGCGAACCGGTCGTGGAGCCCCTGCCGGGCCGGGTGCGAGCTGGTGGTGACCAGCAGGACGATGTACCAGGCCAGCTGGCCCAGCGACGCAAGCACGCCGACAATCGGCACCGTCGACAGCACGTCCAGCCAGCTGCCCATGGCGAACCAGCGGCGCGAGGCCTCGGGGAGCGTGAGCGTCCGCCCGTCCGCCGCATTGCCGATCTGCAGGCGGAGGAGGCGCATGCCGAGGGTCGCGCGGGCACCGCTCGACCACTGGAATGCGAAGTACACGAAGTCGACGACCGTCGCCACCACCGCCGCCGCGAATGACACCAGAGCGATGCGTCCCGCGGCCTCCGCGTCGAACCCGGCGCCGCCGGTGCTGAGCAACGAGGTCCAGTCGAGCGACCCGAGGATCACGACGCTGAACACGGACGACAGCGCCGCGCCCACGAGGGCGAGGATCAGGATGTCGATGAACCAGGCCACGAAGCGCGGCAGCACGTCCGCGAACCGGAGTCCCGCCTCGTCCGCCCGGTAGCCCGGGTCGGGCGGGGCCCAGGTCATGCCCGGCGGCGTGGAACCTGGCGCGTAGCCCGGCGCCGCTGGCGGCGGCGCCCAGGCCGGAGGCGGGACGGGCTGCGGGACGGGCGGCGGGACGGGCGGCCCTGGGGGCGCGGGCGCGGGGTCACCCGGTCCTGGGGTCCCACCCGGGGCGGCGTCGCCGCCGGGATCCTGCCACGTCATCCCCGTTGCCCTCCACGATGCCGGACGCTCCGGTCATCGTACCGGGCGCCGGTCAGGCCTTGATGCGGAGCCGGTCCGGGTCGTACATCGGCCGCAGCGATGCGCGGACCGGGTAGCGCACGCCCGCGATGTCCACCTCGAACCGGCCGTTCTCGATCGCGTCGGCCGGGAGCCCCGCCTCGTCCTCGACCATCGCGAGGCCGACGGCACCGCCGAGCGTGTGCCCGTAGGCGCCCACCCGGTTGTGCCCGAACCACTTGCCGTCGCGCAGGATGGGCTCGCCGTGGTACAGGAACGGCTCCGGGTCCTCCACCAGCACCTGGACCAGGCGGCGCGTGGGCGGGTTGCCGGCCTGCGCCTCCTTCGCGCGGAGCAGCGCATCGCGGCCGATGAACCCGCCGGGCTTGTCCATCGCCACCGCGAACATGAGCCCGACATCCAGCGGGGTGTCGCTGTTGTCGATGTCCAGCGCGTAGTCGCGGTAGGCCTTCTCGAGCCGAAGGCTGCCCATCGCGCCGATCCCGACGTGCTTGAAGCCGAAGGACTCCCCCGCCTCGACCAGCGCGTCGTAGACGGTCAGCGCCTGGTCGGCGGGCGCGTGGAGCTCGTAGCCCAGCTCGCCCACGTAGGTCACGCGCATCGCCGTGACGCGCGCATAGTGGAGATCGATCTCCTGCGCCGTCATGTACGGGAACGCCTCGTTGGACATGTCGGCGCTGGTCAGCGACGCGATCAGCTCCCGTGATCGGGGGCCCTGGACGGTCATCAGCGTCGTGCCGGGGGTGACATCGGTCACGGTCACGAACTCGTCGTCACGGGCATGGCGCAGGATCCAGGGGGCCATCCGCCGGTGGGTGATCTCCGCCACGACCAGCATGAACTGCTGCTCGCCGAGCCGGGTCACGGTGAGGTCCGCGATGATCCCGCCGGCCTCGTTGAGCCACTGGGTGTAGACGACCCGACCGACGGGCACCGCGACATCGTTGGCGCACACGCGGTTGAGCACGGCCTCCGCGTCCCGGCCCTGGACGAGCAGGTTGGCCATGCCCGACATGTCGAGCATGCCCACGGCCTCGCGAACGGCGTTGTGCTCCGCGGCCTGGTACGGGAACGACGGGTTCCGCCCCCAGGCGTCGGGCAGCACGACCCCCGAGTGATCGCTGTCGAACCAGTCGGCGTACTCGAAGCCCGCCGACGGCAGGAACCGCGCGCCCGCGGCGGCCAGCCGGTCGTGGATCGCCGAGCGGCGCACGTACCGGCCCGACTTCGGCTGCCAGGTGGGGAAGACCGCATCCCCGAACAGGACACCCAGCTGCTCCACGGCGCGGTCACGCCGGAACCGGCGGCTGGTCTCGAAGGGCTGCGTGCGGTCCACGGTGAGGCCGGTCACGTCCACCGGCGGCACGCCATCCGCGATCCACTGCGCGATCAGGCTGCCGACGCCCCCGCTGAGCAGGACGCCCAGGCTGTTGAGCCCCGCGGCCACGAAGAAGTTGCGCAGCTCCGGCGCCTCGCCCAGCTGGGGCGACACGTCCGGGGTGAAGCTCTCGGGGCCGCAGAACAGCTGCCGGATTCCGACGTCACGCAGCGACGGCATGCGCTCGAAGGCGATGTCGAGATACGGTCCCACCCGAGCCCAGTCCGGCTCCAGGCTTGCGAAGGCCACGTCCCGGGGCACCGTGTCCAGCGACCAGGGCGCCGCGACGGGCTCGAACAGGCCGACCAGGATGCCGCCACCCTCCTCGCGGTAGTAGGCGTGCTTCTCCTGGTCCTCGATGACCGGCAGGTCGGGATGCGCCCACTCCACGTCGTCGGTGAGCAGGTAGTAGTGCTCGGCCGCCTGGAGCGGGACGGTGACGCCGGCCATCGCGCCCACCTCGCGGCCCCACATGCCGGCGGCATTCACCACGAACTCCGCCCGGATGGGGCCTCTGTCGGTCTCCACGCCGGTGACGGCGCCCCTGGCCTGGGTGATGCCGGTGACGGTCACGCCCTCGATGATCCGCGCGCCGTTCTGGCGGGCGCCTCGCGCGAAGGCCTGG
Source organism: uncultured Chloroflexia bacterium (assembly GCA_963700555.1). GTDB lineage: Bacteria > Chloroflexota > Limnocylindria > Limnocylindrales > CSP1-4 > CAIXZV01. The sequence goes on along the minus strand of CAVOXZ010000016.1, from coordinate 5,469 downwards.
GTCAGATCGGCCGGGTTGACACGTCCCTCGTCGCCGACATAGAAGCCCGCGATCAGGTCGTCGGTCTTCGCCGCAGGCCACATCCGCGCGAACTCCGCGGGCGAGATCTCCTCCATCGGGACGCCGAAGCCGCGCGAGAACGCTGCCTCACGCCGGAGACCTTCCAGGCGCTGCGGGGTGGCTGCTGGAACCAGGTGGCCGATCGCCCGGAAGCCGGTGGCCTGTCCCGTCTCCGCCTCGAGCGAGACGCACAGGTCCCTGGTGTAGCGGGCCATCCACAGCAGCGTCTCCGAGGCCATCCCCGACGAGGTGATGAGCCCGGCCGCGTGCCAGGTGGTGCCCGCCGTGAGCTGGCGGCGCTCGAGCAGCACCGTGTCGTTCCAGCCCAGCTTGGCCAGGTGGTAGGCGATGGCGGCGCCGATGACGCCGCCGCCGATGATGACGACCCGTGCCTGGTCCGGGAATGGCGCCTTCGCCTGGTCCATCGCATCGACCCCTCGGCTGGCGCGCTCCGCCTGCGTTCGGGCGGCCTGGCGCCGATGCGTCGATCCTAGTCACCCGACCGGCGCCCTGCCCGGCGGTCTCACCCCGCGGGCGGGTCTGGCACGCTCCGCAACGAGAACACGGCCGAGGCGCCCGGGACGGGGCGACTGGGCCGTGTCACCGGAACACGTCAGGGCGATGCCCCAGGGGACGCACGCGTGTCCGGTGGTGGAGTCTAGCCGATCCGGTTTCGACCGGCTCCCTCGCGCTGGCGGATCCCCGTGAGGACCTGGCCAACCGCTTGCCTCAGCGACTACGCTGGTGGTCGGGAACGCGCCGCGGTTGTCCCCGCCGCGAACGCCCCAGCACGAGGAGGCCCCATGGCCGAGCACCCGAACGTTGCCCTGGTCCGCCGCGCGATGCAGGCGATGACCGAGACCGACATGTCGAAGGCCGAGCAGGAGATGGCCCTCGTTGATGCCTTCATGGCCGACGACATCGTGTGGCACGAGATCGGCCGGGCCGAGCCGCGACGTGGCAAGGCCGAGCTCCAGGCGGCCATGATGGAGGGTGCCCGCGACTGGACGATCGAGTACGACATCCATGACGTGGTCGCCAACGACGACCACGCGATCGCGCTCGGCACCGCCACCGCCACGCGCGGCGATCGCACCCTCGTGTACCGGACTGCGGAGGTCTTCCACATCAGGAATGGCAAGGCCACCGAGCGCTGGGCGTTCTCCGACGATACGGCCGCGATCACGGCGTTCTTCGCATAGGCCTCGCCGCGACGTGACGGGATGCTCGCGCCCGTGACTGGAGATCCGGGCATCCCCTCCGTCCGACTGCGGGACGTGGGCCTCGCCGATGCCGACCTGTTCGATGCGCTCCGGCGCCGTGAGATGCGCGACGGCGGGTTCAACGACTTCGGCCTTGAACCGGACCCGGTTGATCGGGAGGCGCTGGCACGGGGTCCGCTTCGGGACGACCGCAACGGCGTGCTGCTGATCGAGCGCGTCGAGGACGGGCAGGTGGTCGGCACCATCGGCTGGCGCCGCGTCCGCTACGGTCCCAACCCGGAGTCGGACGCGTGGATGATCGGGGTCGATTTGGTGCCCGAGGCTCGGGGGCATGGCCATGGGACCGAGGCACAGCGGCTGATGGCCGACCACCTGTTCGAGACCACGGACCTCCACCGGGTCGAGGCCTCGACCGACGTGGACAACCTGGCCGAGCAACGGTCGCTCGAGAAGGCGGGCTTCACGCGCGAGGGCGTCAACCGGCAGGCCCAGTTCCGCGGAGGCACCTACCACGACCTCGTCCTGTACGCGCGGCTCCGGTCCGATCCGGGCTGAGCGCGGGTGCTGCTAGCGCGCCGTCGCGACCTCGCCGAGAGCGTCGCGGAGCTCCGCATAGCGGTCAAGGCACAGATCCGCGGGGTCCGCCGCCCGGAGCTGGACGCACACGTGGTCCGCTCCGGCGTCGAGGTGCTCCCGGACGCGTCGCGCGATCGTGGCCGCATCCCCCTGGGGCACCACCGCGTCGAGCAGGCGGTCGCTGCCGCCGCCCGCCAGGTCCTCGTCGGCCCAGCCCAGGCGGCGCAGGTTGTTCGCGTAGTTCTCCAGGCCGAGATAGCGGGCGGCGAAGGTGCGAGCCGCCTCGCGAGCGGGCGCGGCGTCCGTGTCGAGGACGGCGGTCACCTCCACCGCGAGCACGCCTTCGGGGCCAAGGCGTTCGCGTGCCATCCGGGTGTGCTCCACGGGGACGAAGTACGGATGCGCGCCGTCGGTCCGCTCCGCGGCCAGCTCGAGCATGCGGGGTCCCAGCGCCGCCAGCAGGACCGGCGGACGGTCCGCGTCCCCTGGTCCCGCGTACGTGGCCGCGTCCATCGCATCCAGGTAGGCCGACATCGTCCTGACCGGTGGACCGTAGGTCCCACCGCGCGTCGCCACCGACGGGGCGTGGCTCACGCCGATTCCCAGCACGAACCGGCCCGGGTATGCCTCGGCCAGCGTCCGGGCGCCATTGACCATCGCGGCGGCGTCGCGCGCGTAGATGTTGGCGATCCCCGTGGCAACCACCATCTCCCTGCTGCCGGCCAGCAGGACGGCGGCGTGGGCCATCGCCTCCTTGCTGCCGATGCTCTCCGGGAACCAGGCGGCCGAGTAGCCGGCTGCCTGGTAGGCGGCGATCGCGGATTGCGCCGCGCGGGCGGGCTTGGTCTGCAGGGCGAAGCTCCAGACGCCCACCCGTCCCAGCCGCGCTCGAAGGAGGTCGCGTCGATCGGTCATCGGCCGAGTGTAGCGGGCGGCCATCGCGAGTCGCGGGCGGCAGTCGGGAGTAGAGTCGACCAACGCCGATGAATGCCGTGACCGACACTGCCATCGACAGCCCTGAGGTCCGCACGCGGGCGCTTCGGCGCCGCAACGACCGGCTTCTCGTGGGCGGCATCCTGGCCTACAGCGCCCTGGTGGCGGCCGTGATGATCGGGGCCGGGGTGTCGATCACGCCCGATTTCCTGGCGGTCGCCTTCGGCCTGGCCGCGGTGCTGCTGGGCCGGGGCCGCCTCTTCCTTCGCGACTGGGCCCCGTTCATCGTCCTGCTCCTCGCCTATGAGCTGATGCGCGGCATTGCCGATGACGTCGGGTTCCCCCTTCACGCCGCGGACCTCGTGACGGCGGAGCGCATCCTCTTCCTGGGGGTCCTTCCGACGCAGGTCCTCCAGGACGCCCTGCACCCGGAGACCGGCGCAGACGCGATCGCGATGGTCGCGACCGTCATCTACATGCTCCATTTCGTGCTGCCGCTCGCGACCGGCTTCGTGCTCTGGGCCTGGCGTCGCCCGGCCTACTACGACTTCGTGGCGGGGCTCGTCCTGCTCAGCGTGGCCGGCTTCATCAGCTACCTGCTGCTGCCCGCCGCCCCGCCGTGGTACGTCGCGAACGACGGCCTGCTCGACGGCCCCGACGGACGTCCCGTGATCGCCTACCTCAAGCCCGATGCGTTCGAGACCCTGGCCGCCGCGATCGGGTTCGACGGCCGCCGCCTGTACTCCCTCGCCTTCGACCACGTGAACCCCAACCTGGTGGCCGCCTTCCCGTCATTGCACGTGGGCTACCCGTTCCTCACCTTCCTGTTCCTGCGGCGCGCGTTCGGGCGCCCCGGCTGGCTCGCGCTCGGCTACGCGGGCATGGTCACGTTCTCGGTCGTGTACACGGGCGACCACTGGGTGATCGACGCGATCGCCGGCGCAGCCTACGCGTACGTGGCCTTCTACGCGGTCGCGCACCTGCCACAGCGCTGGTCGCTGGCGCCCATCAGGCGGCCATGGCAGCGCAGGGAGCCGCCAGGCCGCCGGGATGCGGGTGATGCCGTGGTCTAGGGTGTGATGCCGAAGCCGGCCAGGAAGGCGAGATCGTCCGGCTGATCGAGCCGGTAGGCGCCGCCGACGCCGGTGCAGTTCGGGCTGTAGCCGAACGAGGTCACCGCCACGAGCAACAGCGAGCTGGTCGTGTCGAACGTCGGGCCGCCCGAGTCACCGAAGCACGTACCGCCGGTGCTCGGATTGTTCGACAGCTGGATGTAGGTGCGCTTGGGGTGGCTGGTCAGGTTGAGCAGGCGGGGCTCCGCCTTCATCCGCGTGTCGCCGCCGAAGTCGGCGAACGGAAGCACCTTCTCGAGCCCATAGCCGACAACCTCGAAGCGGTGCGCGTTCCGCCGGCCCGCATACCGTGACAGGTAGTCCCGGGTCGGGATCGAGGCGTACGGGCCCGACTGGGACTCGTCGAGGACGATGACTCCCGCGTCGTGCAGGTAGAAGGCGAGCTCGCCGTACTCCGGGTGCGGGTAGGACATCGCCCGGACCCAGTCCGAGCTGCCGTTGGCCCAGTCCCGGCGTGCCTCGTAGCGGGCCTGCTGCGTTGCGTAGTTGGAGGTCGCCGTTCGCGTCGAAGGTGGCCGGGAAGCCGTCCCACTGGCTGCCGTCCTCGACGAGGCTGAACCACATGTCGTTGCCGCCGGAGCCGTTGCCGCCCTCCGCCGTGGTGCGGTTGTCGGGGGTGGTCGTCGAGTCGCCCCCGGAGCCGACGGCAAACGTGCAGTGCCCCGCGGTCACCACCACCGTGCCGCTGGCAAGGGTGCCGGAACACGTGTACCAGCCGCCCGGGTCCGGGTAGAGGCCGCTGGGCGCGTCCGGGACATAGAACAGCATCTGGCCGACCTGGGGGTGCTCCCCGGCATCCGGGACCCCACCCTTGGTGATGGCCGCGACGGGCGAGACGGCCAGGACGAGCGTGAGCAGGGCCGGCAAGGGCCGCAACACGTGTGCGTACGCGCCTCCTCCGATGCAGGGCACGGGCGGCCGGGGGCGGGGCCGCGTGTCCGTATCCTAGACCCGTCAGCTCAAGGATTGGGTTCCCGATGCACCACGATCAACCGATGACGTTGCGCTCCACCACCGGCACACCCGACGCGATCCGGCCGAAGCCGGACGACAGGTCGAGCGACGGTACCGCCCGTGGACGATCCGCTCGGCAAGCGCGCGCCCGACGGCCGGCGCCTGCTGGAACCCGTGGCCGGAGAACCCGTACGCGAGTGCAGGCTTGCCGACGTCCGGCAGCGCCCCCACGAGCCCGTTGTGGTCGAACGTGTTCATCTCGTAGTAGCCGGCCCACCCGCCGACGCGCAGCGGGTCGAACGCCGGCACGCGCGCGGCGAGCGCGGGCCAGAGGCGATCCTCCCAGAGCCCGTGGTCGGCGTCGAGGGGCAGGTCGGGCTGGTCGTCCGCGGGATCGGGTGAGATCGCCCCGATGAAGCCGTCGCCCTCCGGGCGGAACCAGGCGCCGGACGTGTCGATCACGAGCGGGGCGTCCCGGTGGTGCTCCGGCGACTCGAAGCGGAAGACCGTCCGGCGTAGGGCGCGGACGGGCAGGTCGATACCGGCCATCGCCGCGACCTCGTGAGCCCACGGCCCCGCGGCATTCACCA